>NZ_NJCX01000034.1 GCF_002632875.1 Xenorhabdus kozodoii | reverse complement strand
GGTCGCCTACCTGCGGCCAGAGAACGGGGCGGAACTGGTGCCGGCGGCATTGCGCGAGCAACTTAGCCAGCATCTGGCGGACTATATGCTGCCCAGTGCTTTTATCACGCTGGATACCTTCCCGCTGACCCCCAATGGCAAACTCGACCGCCAGGCATTGCCGGCACCGGATTTATCCGCTGTCGCTGCCCGTCGCTATGCAGCGCCGGTCGGTGAGACTGAAATCGCTCTGGCGCAAATCTGGCAAGAGCTGCTGGGGTTAGAACAAGTGGGTCGCCACGACAATTTCTTCGAACTGGGTGGGCATTCCCTGCTTGCCGTTCAACTGGCGGCACGCGTCCGGCAACGATTGGCGCGAGAGTTGCCGTTACAGACGCTCTTTGAGCAACCGGTCTTGATGCCGTTGGCGCAAACACTCGCTGACACGTCAACCACCACGCAGATCACCATTCCGGTGGCGGATCGCAGCCAGCCGTTGCCGCTGTCGTTTGCCCAACAGCGCTTATGGTTCCTCGGCCAACTCGACCCGGCGGCCAGTCTGGCTTACCATATCCCGATGGCGCTGCGCCTGACTGGCCAGCTTCATCGCCGCGCTTTGACCGACGCACTCGACCATCTGGTCGCCCGCCATGAAAGTTTGCGTACCCGCTTTGTGCTAGTCTCAGGCCAACCTTGCCAGCATATTGATCCGGCTGACATCGGTTTTGCCCTGGCCTATCACGATTTTCGTCAGCTCGATCCGGCCTTGCATACCCAGCGCGTGACCGAATTCGCTAATCTTGAAGCCCAAACCGCTTTCGATTTTGCCCAAGACCCGCTGATCCGCGGTCAATTATTGCAACTGGCCGATGAAGAGCATATCTTGCTGCTGACGCAACACCATATTATCTCTGATGGCTGGTCTATTGGTGTGCTCGTGCAGGAACTCAGTGTGCTTTATCGCGCCTTCCTTGAGGGGCAGGACACACCTTTAGCGCCACTCGCTATTCAGTATGCCGATTACGCCGTCTGGCAGCGTCACTGGCTGCAAGGCGCGGCGCTGACTGCCCAGCGTGATTTCTGGTGCAAACAGCTTGCAGGCGCACCGGCTTTACTGACACTGCCGACCGACCGGCCACGCCCCGCGGTACAAACCTTTGTGGGTGACCAAGTCCCGGTGCACGTTGATGCCGGTTTATTGGCTTCACTGAAAGCACTGGGGCAGCGCCATAACACCACCTTATTTATGACCGTGCTCAGTGCCTGGAGCCTTGTCCTCGCCCGGCTCAGTGGTCAGGAGGATGTCGTTATCGGCACCCCGGTGGCTAATCGCCCACAGCATGAGCTGGAAGGGTTAATCGGGTTCTTTGTTAATACGCTGGCGCTGCGCGTCACCGTCCATGATGACTTTAGCGTGGCCGATTTGCTTGCCCTGGTGCGGGAGCGGGCACTGGCCGCCTATGACCATCAAGATTTGCCTTTTGAGCAGGTGGTGGAAGCCCTCCAGCCGGAACGTAACCTCAGCTACAGCCCGATCTTTCAGGTGATGCTGGCCTTAAACAATACCCCAGCCAAGGCGTTGACACTGCCCAATCTCCAGCTTTCAACGGTTGAACAGCCTCACCGTAACGCCCATTTTGATTTAACCTTGTCACTGACCGAAACCGAAGCCGGGCTGGTCGGTGCATTGGAATATGCGGCCGATTTATTCGACACCGCAACCGTTGAACGGATGATCGGTTACTTCACCAACGTGCTGACCGCCATGGTGACTGATGAAACCCAACCCATTGCCACGTTGCCGATGCTGCCCGCCTCGGAGCGGCACCAACTGCTGGGGGATTTCAATGCCACCCAGGTCGCATTCCCACAAGACATGTTGATCCACCAACGGTTTGAGGCACAGGCCGCACAGCATCCCGACAGCCTTGCCGTAGTCTTTGAGGATCACACGCTCAGCTACGGGGAGTTAAACCGCCGCGCCAACCAGCTAGCCCATCACCTGATAGCGCTGGGGGTGCGGCCGGATGATCGGGTGGCGATTTGTGTCGAGCGCAGTCTGGAAATGGGGGTCGGTTTGCTGGCTGTCCTCAAGGCAGGCGCTGCCTATGTGCCCCTCGATCCGACCTATCCCGCCGACCGGCTGGCCTATATGCTGGACGATGCGGCACCGGGGGTTTTACTGACCCAGGCCACGTTACGCGATAAACTCGACAGCTCCTTGCCGGTGGTCTTGCTGGATAACCCTGAGCCGTTGCCGACAACCCAACCGACGGGTAACCCTGATCCCCACACGCTGGGGCTGACATCCCGCCATCTGGCTTATGTGATTTACACCTCCGGTTCAACAGGACAACCGAAAGGGGTGATGATTGAACACCGTGGCCTGTGCAACCTGATAACCACCCAGCAAAATACCCTGTCACTGACGACCGATAGCCGCGTCTTGCAGTTCGCTTCAAACAGCTTCGATGCCAGTATTTGGGAATATTGCATGGCTTTGATGAGCGGTGCGCGCCTCTATCTCGCCAAACGTGACCATCTGCTGCCCGGCACAATATTGGCCGGCTATCTGGCAGAGCAGGCCATCAGCCATATCCTCTTGTCACCCACCGCGTTGGCGGCGATGGACTCCCTGCCCGATACCCTGCACACCCTGCTGGTGGGGGGCGAAGCCTGCCCGCCGACGCTGGTCAAACGCTGGTCAGCAGGGCGGCAAATGCTCAATGCCTATGGGCCAACGGAAAGTACGGTCTGTGCCACGCTTTACTCCTGTGTGGCTGGCGATAATCCGCCGCCGATTGGTCGCCCGATTGCCAATACCCGGATTTACATTCTGGACGCCCACGGCCAGCCGGTTCCCGTCGGGGTGACGGGGGAAATTTACATCGGCGGAGCCGGTGTCGCCCGCGGTTACCTCAACCGCCCGGAACTGACCGCCGAGCGTTTTCTGGTCGATCCCTTTTCTTCGGAACCCGATGCCCGGATGTATAAAACCGGCGACCTTGGCCGCTGGCTGCCCGACGGCAATATTGACTACCTTGGCCGCAATGATTTTCAGGTCAAGCTGCGCGGCTTCCGTATTGAGTTGGGGGAAATCGAAGCCCGGCTGACCCAATGTGACGGGGTGCGCGAAGCGGTGGTGATCGCCCGCGAAGATGAACCCAACCAGAAACGGCTGGTCGCCTACCTGCGGCCAGAAGACGGGGCGGAACTGGTGCCGGCGGCATTGCGCGAGCAACTCAGCCAGCATCTGGCGGACTATATGCTGCCCAGTGCCTTTATCACGCTGGATGCCTTCCCGCTCACCCCCAATGGCAAACTCGACCGCAAGGCGCTGCCGGCGCCAGATGTCTCCGCTGTCGCTGTTCGCCACTATGCAGCACCGGTCGGTGAAACCGAAATCGCCTTAGCCCAAATCTGGCAAGATTTGCTGGGACTGGAACAGGTTAGCCGCCATGACCACTTCTTTGAACTCGGCGGCCATTCCCTGATGATTGTCAGCCTGGTCGAAGCGCTGCGTCATCGGGGTTGGCAGCTTGAGGTGCGCCATGTCTTTGCCACCCCTACTTTGGCGGAGATGGCGCAGGCGATCCGGTATGACGCCGAGACGTTTGTGGTGCCCCCTAACCTGATCCCGGACGGCTGCACCGCCATCACGCCGGCTATGCTGCCGCTACTTTCCCTTTCCCAGGCTGAGATTGAGGCCATCGTTGACAAGGTTGCGGGCGGGGCGAGTAATGTGCAGGATATCTATCCGCTGGCACCGTTGCAGGCCGGGATTTTGTTCCATCACCTGTTACAGGAACACGGGGATAACTACCTGCTGCGCAGCCTGCTGGCGTTTGATACCCGTGAGCGGCTTGATCGTTTTCTGGCGGCCTTGCAACAGGTTATCAACCGGCATGATATCCTGCGCACGGCGGTATATTGGCAAGGATTGGAACAACCCGTTCAGGCAGTCTGGCGTCAGGCGTCGCTGGTTATCCGTGAATTCACCCCGGCCAGCCCGGATGATATTCCCGCGCAATTACTGGCGCACACCGATCCACGCCAGCACCGTATCGATTTAAATCAGGCACCGCTGTTTGCCATCGATATCGCCCACGATCCGGCACAGGATGAGTGGTTACTCTCCCTGCGCTTCCATCATCTGATCAGTGACCATATGACCCTGGAGCTGATTTTTGCGGAAATCGCCCTCACCTTACAGGGAAGTCCGGAAATACGGCCGACGGTGCCTTATCGTAACTTTATCGCCCAAATATTAAGCGTGCCAATGGCTAAACACGAAGCCTATTTCCGCAGCCAACTGGCGGAGATTGACGAACCCACGGCTCCGTTTGGGATACTCGACGTACAAACGGACAACGGCCCGATCACAGAAGCGTCTCTCCCTCTCGCCCCTGAGCTGGCAACCGCCATCCGCACCCAGGCGCGCCGTTTCGGGGTCAGCCCCAGTGTGCTGTTCCACGTCGCGTGGGCGCAGGTGCTGGCACAAACCAGCGGCCGCGAGGATGTGGTGTTTGGCACCGTGTTATTGGGGCGCTTACAGGGAGGCATCGGCGCGTCTCAGGTGCTCGGTATGTTTATCAATGCTCTGCCCATCCGTATCCCATTACACACACGTTCCGTTAAGCATCTGGTACAGGAGACCTACCAGCGCCTGAGTGAACTGCTGGATCATGAACAGACACCGCTGGCGATTGCCCAGAGTTGCAGTAGCGTTCAGGCATCGTTGCCGCTGTTTAACAGCCTGCTCAATTTCCGCCACAGTCCGCGGAATGAAGAGCAATCCAGTTCCGGTGTCTGGGAGGGTATTCGGGTATTGGACAGCGAGGAGCGCAGCAATTACCCATTGTCGCTGGATGTGGACGATTTTGATGACGGGTTTTCGCTGACCGCACAATGCCGCCCGCAAGTTGATCCTGTGCGCATTAATGCTTATGTCAACACAACCCTGAAAGGCATCGTGGCCGCGCTGCAATTTTCGCCGGAGCAGCCGATCCAGTCTGTCGATATCCTGCCACTGGCCGAGCGTCATCAATTATTGGCGGATTTTAACGACACGGCGGTGGACTATCCGCAGGATACCTTGATCCATCACCTGTTCGAACAACAGGCCGCGCGTACACCGGATGCCACGGCGTTGGTCTTTGGCGAGAACGAACTGAGTTATGCGGCACTGAACCGCCATGCCAACCAACTGGCGCACCAACTGAGGGCGTTTGGCGTGCGGCCTGATGATCGCGTGGCCATTTGTGTCGAGCGCAGCCCGGAGATGATCATTGGCTTATACGGCATTCTCAAAGCCGGTGCCGGCTATGTTCCGCTCGATCCCGAATACCCGGCCGAGCGATTGGCGTACCAACTGGCGGACAGCCAACCGGCACTCCTGTTGACCCAGCGGCACTTGCAGGGATTGTTGCCCACCGCAGGCCTCCCGGTCTGGTTGCTGGACGATGAAACCCACCAGGATCAGGTGGCAAAACAGCCCACCCATAACCCGGATGCCCGCCAATGGGGGCTGGAACCGCACCATCTAGCCTATATCATCTATACCTCCGGCTCCACCGGCCAGCCCAAGGGCGTGATGCTGGAGCACCGCAATGTGGTGAATTTTATCCATGCCCAGCACCAGACCAGCGAACCGAAATTAGGGGATCGCATCCTGCAATTTGCGACTATTGCATTTGATACCTCGGTCTCCGATATTTTCCCGACCCTCGCCTCCGGCGCCACGCTGGTTCTGCGCCCGGCGCATATCCGGGTGCCGGATCAGGCATTTGTCAGCTTATTGAATGAGCAGCGGATCACCATCATCGATATGCCAACCGCTTTCTGGCATCAATGGGTACAGGAGATGATGGCCGGGCGCAGCAGTTTCAGCCCGTACCTGCACACGATTATTGTCGGCGGCGAGAAAGCGGAGCATCGCCATCTCATGAGCTGGCTATCCCATCCCGACACCCAAACCTGCCGCTGGATCAACTCTTATGGCCCAACCGAAACCACGGTGATTGCCACCACATTGACCCTCAATGATAAAGACCAGGATTCGCCTGAATGGGCTGGCGTTATCCCGATTGGTTATCCGTTGCCGAATACCCGCATTTATATTCTGGATACCCAAGGGCGGCCGGTGCCGATTGGCGTCAGCGGCGAGATCCACATTGCCGGGGCGGGCGTTGCCCGTGGTTACCTGAACCGCCCTGATCTGACCGCAGAGAAATTTGTGGCTGATCCGTTCAGCAAGCAACCCAATGCCCGCATGTACAAAACCGGCGATTTGGGGCGCTGGCTGCCCGATGGTGCGATTGAATATCTGGGGCGCAATGATTTTCAGGTCAAGATCCGCGGTTTCCGCATTGAACTGGGGGAAATTGAAAACCGGTTGGTTGCCTGTGAAAGTGTTAGAGAAGCGGTGGTGATCGCCCGCGAAGACGAACCCGGCCAGAAACGGCTGGTCGCCTACCTGCGGCCAGAGGACGGGGCGGAACTGGCGCCGGCAGAACTACGCCAGCAACTCAGCCAGCACTTGGCGGACTATATGCTGCCCAGTGCGTTTGTCACATTGGAGACCTTCCCGCTGACGCCCAACGGCAAACTCGACCGCAAGGCGCTGCCGGCGCCGGATTTAGCGGCGGTTGCCACTCGCGACTATGCCGCGCCGGTCGGTGAGAGCGAAATCGCGCTGGCGCAAATCTGGCAAGAGTTGCTGGGATTGGAGAGGATCGGCCGCCATGACCATTTCTTTGAGTTGGGCGGTCATTCGTTGCTTGCTATACAGCTATTGAATCGCCTGCGCGAACAAAACATGGAGATCTCACTGACCACGTTGTTCGCACATTCCACCTTGTGTGATCTGGCTCTGGCGGTTAAGGCGCCATTCGTCATACCTATATCCCCATTTGACGCCAATCCTGTACCACTCAGTCCGACAGGTGCTTTATTGCCTTTATTCTTGATCCACGAAATTTTCGGTGATCCACTGGTGTATTCTCCATTGGCTACCCTGTTGCCACCTGAACTTCCGGTTTATGCTTTGCAGGCGCTTGGCATCCATACACTGGAGCACCCGCCGGTGTCAATTGAAGCGCTTGCCGCTTGCCATATTCAGGCCATTCGCCGTATCCAACCACAAGGGCCTTATCGTCTGATGGGTTGGTCGATTGGGGGGGAGATTGCCTATGAAATAGCCCTACAATTAACCCGTGGCGGTGAGACAGTCGAGTTTATCGGTATGGTCGATTCCTATTGTCATGTCCATACAGATAGCCATAGCGCTTCGACCATTGCCGACCCATCTGTCAGCGAGGAAGCAAAACGAATCGAGTTCCTCATAAACGTACTGTTTACCCAAAAGATGATTGACGAGAAAAGGGATTTGGCAGAGCTTCACAACCTTAGCAGCATGGAGCAGGTGCTTGATTACGTGATTGAACACCAGTGGTTGCTGGTGGGGATCACACGCGAAGATATTCTCTTGCGTGTCTATACCGCTGAGGTGGTTTCACAGCTTAGTCAAGGGTACATCGCGCAAAAATCCGCCTTGCCTGTCCATCTCTATGCCGCGGAAGAGGCAGCCTATGGCGATCCTTGGCGGGGTTGGCATAACATCGTCGGCCACGATTCGGTGTTACACCCTATCGGCGGAACGCATTTTTCCATCATGCAATCGCCTTTCCTGAACCAAATTGTGGATTTGGTCACTGAAAACTTGCGGGATATGCCTTCCTTTGACCCACGAGTTATCATTCAGCAGGGTTCCCAATCAGTATCACCGCTGTTTTGCCTGCCCGGTGCAGGAGCCAGCCCGTCCAGTTTACTCGAACTGTCCCTTTCATTCCCACAGCAACTGCCGATATACGTTTTGCAGGCACGTGGGTTCACGGCTGAGTACAATTTCCCGTACTCCAGCGTTGAAGGTGCTGCCCGTGCCTATATCCAGCATATCCGGCAAATCCAACCTCATGGCCCTTATCATCTGCTAGGCCACTCTTTCGGGGGCTGGATTGCCTTTGAAATCGCGTTGCAATTGCAAGCAGAGGGAGAACAGGTATCCGATCTGATTCTTATCGATACCGATGAGCCTATTCAGCCAGGAAGCCCTCTCAAGTCATTCAACCGTCTTGAGACAATAATGGAGTTGATCGATATCTATAATATGATATTGGATCAGCCCCTTCCGCTCGCCAGACAAGATATTGCTGATCTGGCTCCGGATGAACAAATTCAGTCTCTGCACAATGCGCTGGTCAAAACCGGGCTCTTTCCGGCGAAGACACCCATATCGATGTTGCAAGGGGTTGTTCGCGTTATGCAAGCTAATCTGAACACGGGCTATATACCCCGTACCCGCTATGAGGGGCTTGTTCATCTGATTAACGCAGAGGAAAGTGATTTGGATGAAAGGCAAACGCGCGAAATTCAGTGGCGTCTCCATGTCTCTGAACTCAATACGATGCTGGCGCCAGGCAACCATATGACCATGTTGTCCATGCCACAGGTCAGGCAATGGATAACCATGCTATGGCAGAAACTGGATTATTTGCGCAACCCAAATGTTGATTAACGGATATACCCAATAGATCCCCGCTTGCTGCATCGCGGCAGTCTGGGATCTATTGGGTTCCTATAAAGATGAAACGTGAATGATGCCTTATTTAAAGGCAATAAATGATTATTCAATCAGCTTGTTGCTCCAATTCTCGGACAAGTGGGATCACCTTTTTGCCAAAATATTCTAGCTCTTCCTGCATATGCAAAAAGCCAAGCAGCATCAGGTTTACACCGACTTTTTTATATTCAATAATTCGTTGGGCGATTTGTAATGGCGTACCAATAAGGTTGGTTTTAAAACCGTCATTATACTGCACAAGATCTTCAAAAGTTGATTTTGCCCAATTCCCTTCTTTCTCTGGCGATGCGTTCCCGGCATTCTGTACTTCATGATGGAAACTTTTCACCGCGTCAAGATCACTGCTATCCAGAATGTCCTGCAATACTGCACGCGCCTCTTTTTCATCATCACGGGCAATCGCAAAACCATTAACGCCTATTTTTACCTGATGATGATTCAACAACGCCTTAGCGCTGATATCTTCGATTTGTTTCTGAATATATTCCACACTGCCCCCATTAGTAAAATACCAATCAGAAACGCGCGCGGCCATGTCTCTGGCAGCCCTGGAACTCCCTCCTTGAAAAATCTCCGGTAATGGGGCAAGTGGTTTGGGGTTTAAAACATAATCATGGAAACGATAAAAATCACCAGAAAAACTGAAAGCAGGCTGCGACCAGATGCCTTTTAAGCAACGAATAAATTCTTCTGAACGCAAATAACGCTCTTCATGATCCAACCAGGGTTCACCAATGGCTTTAAATTCACCGCGAAACCAACCACTGACAATATTAACTGCAATCCGTGCACCATAAAGCTGACTGATTGTTGCTATCTGTTTGGCCGCCAATACCGGTTTCCAAGGCCCGGGTAAAAGGGCTGCAATGATTTTCAATTGGTGGGTTGCCGAAAGCAGATCTTGGGAAAAAGTCATCGATTCATGCTGGTTTTCAGCGCCATAGCCAGCAGTAAATCTAATTTGGGTTAATGCATAGTCAAAACCGACATTTTCGGCGATTTGAGCCAATTTTCGATTATAAGTATGATCCCAGTGAGTCCGTTGTTGGATTTTACTTATCACTAACCCACCTGAAACATTAGGCACCCAATAAGCAAATTTAATGGGTTGGGAATTGAATTCAGCCATTAAGCCTCCATTTGAAATCAGAATATATAACCCGTTGCCTTTTAAGCTGCGTCTTATATCTCCCTGCTGCGCGGGGAGATATAACACTCTCATTGGATTGCAAACTGCAATTTGAAGTTGGACTGGTATAGATTGATTCAATCTTGGTTAATCGATGAGATATCTTATTGACAAGGTTTAATTAAATCCATTATTTATTATTCCATTTTAAATAATTTACAAAAGATACTATTGTTTGGCTCAAAGCTAATTGAGCATATACCCGTCGCTTTTCAAGATGCACCTTATATCTCCCCGCGCTGCGGGGAGATATAAACACTCTCGTTGGTTTGCAAACGGCAACTTGAAGTTGGACTGGTATATACGCATTAAACTTCAAGTTGCAATTTACAACACTCTATGAAACCTGATTTCTCCCCGCTTCGCGGGGAAATCACACGCAACTTGAAGTTAGATTGGTATAGAACATAATCACTTAACATCCAACCACAATATTTTTTGAAAACAAAAAGATGGGTCATAACCCAGAAATAAAATCAGATCATATGGATAATATCCAAATAAACAGAAGTGTTTGAATATTCTAATTAACAAAAAGAGGGAATATATGAAATCACGTGCTGCTGTGGCCTTTGGGCCAAACAAACCACTCGAAATTCTCGAAATTGACGTTGCTCCCCCCAAAGCGGGTGAAGTCATGATAAAAATCAGCCATACCGGGGTCTGTCATACCGATGCCTTTACCCTTTCGGGCGGCGATCCTGAAGGCGTATTCCCTGTCATCCTGGGGCATGAAGGCGTCGGTGTCGTGGTCGAAGTGGGTGAAGGTGTCACAAGTGTAACATTGGGTGACCATGTTATTCCGTTATACACAGCGGAGTGTGGCAAATGTGAGTTTTGTCAATCAGGGAAAACTAACCTTTGTATCGCCGTCCGTGAAACACAAGGTAAGGGACTCATGCCAGATGGCACAACCCGCTTTTCTTATCATGGACAACCTATCTATCATTACATGGGATGTTCCACATTCAGTGAATATACGGTTGTGGCTGAAGTCTCGGTGGCAAAAATCAATCCCGCTGCAAACCATGAACACGTTTGTTTATTGGGCTGTGGTGTCACGACGGGGATCGGTGCCGTACACAACACAGCCAAAGTGCAGCCGGGAGACTCTGTCGCTGTGTTCGGCCTGGGTGGGATTGGCCTGGCTGTTGTTCAGGGTGCCCGTCAGGCCAAAGCGGGACGCATCCTTGCCATTGATACCAACCCAACTAAATTTGAACTTGCCAGACAATTTGGCGCCACTGATTGCCTCAACCCCGATGACTACGATAAGCCTATCCAACAGGTCATCCTGGAGATGACCCAATGGGGGGTTGATCATACTTTCGAATGTATCGGTAATGTCAATGTCATGCGTGCTGCCCTGGAAAGCGCGCACAGAGGATGGGGGCAATCAATCGTCATTGGTGTGGCGGGTGCCGGACAGGAAATTGCCACCCGGCCATTCCAACTGATTACCGGTCGTACGTGGAAAGGCACAGCTTTCGGCGGCGTAAAAGGACGCAGCCAGTTGCCGGCCATGGTGGAAAAGGCGATGACAGGTGAAATTGAACTGGCTCCTTTCGTTACCCACACCCTGCCCTTGGAAAATATTAATGAGGCTTTTGAACTGATGCATGAAGGTAAATCGATCCGAACTGTCATTCACTATTAACCCGTGTTTATCGTAGACAGAAAGCCGTGTTGCACGCCAACACGGTATCTGGCAATTGACAAAATCATCACCACAACCAATGAATTTAGAGAGGAAGGTCATGGAAAGAATTGAACATCACGCCTGTTTTGGCGGATGGCAAGATGTCTACCAACATAAATCAAACGTTTTGGGTTGCCAGATGCGTTTTGCTGTTTTCTTTCCCCCTCAGATTAAAGAAAGCAGATTACCCGTCCTTTACTGGCTTTCCGGTTTGACCTGCACTGAGCAAAATTTCATGACAAAATCCGGTGCCCAGCGTTATGCGGCGGAACAAGGTATTGTCATTGTTGCGCCAGATACCAGCCCACGGGGTGATGAGGTCGCCGACGATCCCGCTTATGATCTTGGAAAAGGTGCCGGCTTTTATCTCAATGCCTCAAAACCCCCTTGGGCATCGCACTATCGAATGTACGATTATGTTATTTCAGAACTCCCCAACTTGATTGAAACACACTTTGCGGTAACGGATATCCGGGCAATCAGCGGACATTCAATGGGAGGTCACGGTGCCATGATCATGGCATTGAAAAATCCGGGACGTTATTGCAGCGTTTCAGCCTTTTCCCCGATTGTCGCCCCTGGCCAGGTTCCGTGGGGAATAAAAGCATTTTCAGCTTATCTGGGCGATGAGACATCAGATTGGAAGCAATATGACACCGTTGAACTGATTAGGAATACGAAAGAACGGCTTCCTATTTTGATTGAGCAAGGTCTCAATGACGACTTTTTAGATGAACAACTTCGCCCTCATTTATTGCAAGCTATTTGTGATGAAATCGGTTATCCCGTGACGATAAATCTTCGACCAGATTATGATCATAGCTACTATTTTATTGCCAGTTTTATTGAAGATCATATCATCTATCATGCCAAGGCCATGCAAAGGGAGGGGGGTCTTGACATTAATTCAGTGGATCATGCAGCGCGACGGTAAGGGAATGAATCCCCAGAAACATAGATAACTATGTGACTGGGGTGAATAAGCGCAGGCAACAAAGCGGCAACTTGAAAGACGACGGGTATATACCAATCCAACTTCAAGTTGCCGTTTGCAAACCAATGAGAGTGTTTATATCTCCCCGCGCAGCGGGGAGATATAAGACGCATCTTGAAAGGCGACGGGTATAATACAAAATGACTCCCTCAAATAAATTTTTCTTATATGCCTTAGAAATATAACTCTATCGGCAAGCCAGAGTTAAAAGCCAGGGCGCGAGCATACTTTGGTTAATATTTATCCTTAAAATGTAAATATTATTCTCTAACTCTATAGTCTCCTATAAAAGCTTAAAGAATTGTTCGGTTGACTGCATTTCGCCCAATTTAAATACCATAAAATGGTTATTTTGAAAAACAATAATCTTTAAAAGGTGGCTAAAATAGTGTGCTCGCGCCCTAGTTAAAAGCCGCCTCAAGTTCAGACGTTGGTGTGTACAATTTCCATATTTCTTTGCCTTCAGGGCTTTCCCAAGGTGGAATAGTGGGCTGACCATTTAACCAAAATTGTATTTTCTTTTGTACATTAATATTGTTCCTGTTCCTATAGACCCACCTCAGCTCATGTGACGTTATATCAGTGCTTTTTGCAGAAAATTTTACTTTATTCACTACATATTTCATTTCTATGGCATCAAGAATAAAATGTACAGTATTGTCTTTAACCAGTTCCTTATTGCCATTGCTCATAGTTATCCAGGATAGCCCTGCCTTACATTTTCTTGAAAATATTCTGCCTGTGCTTTCTGGGGTGAATTCAAATGAAGAGTGATATTTATGATGATTCTTAATATATGAAGAAAAACACTCACTATAGGGGCGGTTTATCTCTAGTTTCATGTTATTCTTTCTGGCTTCTTCATCATTCTTTTTCAGGAACAGTTCCACTGGGGTTATATACTGATCTATGATTACAGCTTGAATACCGACCTTATGCGTATTAATGCTAATACCTTTAAATGGTTTGTAGTTAGTAATGTATTTTAACCTTTGGCTTGTTAAGCCGTAAATTAGATCCCCAACATCAAATTTTCGTTTAAAAGGTTCACGAAATGGCATTTTATTTCCCCTTAATTTATTATTGATATAACATATACTTATAACAGCCTTCTATCATACACCATTTATCACTGATAGCCGGCTCCAATATCATCACATCACCCGGACTTTTTAAAAACCCCATATTAAAATAAGCCTCTTCGGCTCTGGGTAATGCATCAAGTTGTATTTTCCCCTCCTTTCCTAAATCCAGCGATTCATTTACGGCACATTCCATTAATAAATATCCACAATTTCGAACCAAGTAATGCATGGCAAAATTAACAACGGTAGGCGTGTTATTTTTCGTAGAGAATTGTAATATTCCTATGGGATTAGAGAAGTAGTAAGCAATAAAAAATTTATCTTCATTACTGGCAGGATTAATTGACAGTTTTATTGATATGAATCTCATCTTTGCATTTTGGTATCTATGAAAATTATTTATTATTTCTTCTTTTCTGTTTATTTCTTCTTTAGTTAAAGTTTCTTTACCATGTCCTAATGTCATTCCATAACTTTTTAATATGTTACCTAACTTTGGACTCTGCCAACAAGAAGCCTTTTCAACATCTTTGGGTTTTTTTTCATTTTTCCAATTATCCTTTAAAAAATCATAATCTAAACGCGCTTCCTCCAGCCTGTTCAATATTACGCTTATTGCACTGGATACTTCTTTACAGTCCCCTTTCTTAACAGATATAAATCGTTTGATATCTCTAAGATCCCGGAGTTCAGCATCAATGGATCTTATATCCAACGTGGATTTAATCTTCCGCAACGGTTTTGATGGGAAATCATTATAATTATTAATACTAAAAGATTTTGTTCTGTATATCATGGCTAGACTCTCCCAAAATATATAATAAATAACGCTTGGGCTTCCACAATATCGCACTTTCTCAAGGGAAATACAAAAGTATAAAATAAGTGTCTGCTGTTGTTAATCTGCTTCCCATGATATTTGGCCACCCGCGATATCAGGCTGTTCTTTTCGCGTCGCGGCATTTCCAGAGAGTTCGACGGTGGTTGCATCGTCCACGCGGCTGGAGGAAACAGTTAAATGAACCAGCAAGAGATCGTCTAACCGCCCGTACTCGCGCTTAAAGGAGGGTGAAATCCTTGTTTGACCTTACAGATTGGCCCGGGGAATAAACAACTTATTATGCAAAAGAAACATGGTTAGCCCTTTTTATCAACCTACACTACCTTTATTCATAGTTAACTATGATGATTGCGAGGTTTTTATGCGTAATAACAACATATATACGAGGAATACAGCGACGTATTTTATCACATCTGAACGTAATCAAGGAAGGCGTTGGGTATTTATCACTCCTGAGTTATTTTTCCTTCCTACAGGTGTTCCACTAACTGGATATCCTCGTCTTGGCCTTCTATTTAATCAGAACGGTCTAACTGATTTACGTTGTTTATTTTCTCGTACTAATGCATTTTATTTATATACAGATCATAACTGGCTCAATTTCAATATGAATAGAGCTGAATTTCTTAATAATATGGAGCTAAGGGCTGCCACTGAAAGCGCCAGGCAATTTTGGTGGGAAGGCGCCTAACATTTGTAATCTTAACGTGTCACAGATATTCCGCTTATCTAAAGGCGGGATGAATTAAACCTCGTGACATGCCATACAATCACAATCTTAACTCATACCAACACATAGATAATGGTTCCCTGAACACTGTAAAGATTCATTAAAGAACATACTGACCCATTTCCCGTTATCCAGTTATACCGAGTGATGAAAGCCAGTCGTTCAACGATGACTGGCAGGCCTTATCGAAAACGGATCACTAACGCCAGCCGTCAAAGGCCGAGTAGTTCCATAGCGACAGGGGGTCATGCTCCCAATAGTTAGATTATTGTAGTAAACTTTCCATTTTTTATTACTGGTGAGATATGGCTAAAGTTGATGTGGTTTGTCGTTATTGTCACAAAGCAGAGGAGGTCAAAGGGCATGGAAAAGGAAGCAGTGGGCACCCGCGTTATCACTGTTATGCCTGCCGTAAAACCTTCCAACTGAATTACACCTATCAAGCCTGCAAACCCGGAGTGAAAGAACAAATCACTGATATGGCGATAAATAACGGCGGGATCAGAGACACTGCACGTGTTTTGAACGTCGGGATCAATACCGTGCTTCGCACGTTAAAAAACTTGAACCCAGACAAGTAACAACACGGCCTCTGGCAGGAAGTGAGATTCACATTATCTGTGAAATTGATGAGCAGTGGTCATTTGTCGGCAACAAGAAGAATCAACGCTGGCTCGGGTATGCGTGGGAACCAAACCAGAAGCAAATCATCGCACATGTATTTGGCGATCGCAGTAAAAAAACGCTGGAAAAACTGTTGGCGCTTCTGGCATCGTTTGAAATCCAGTATTATTGTACTGATAATTATGCTGTTTATGATTGCCTTCCTGAGAGAACTCACCTCAGAGGAAAGAAATTTACCCAACGCATCGAAAGAATGAATCTGACCCTGCGTACTCGAATAAAAAGGCTGAATCGGAAAACGATCTGCTACTCTAAATCAGAAATCCTGCATGACAAAATCATCGGAACGTTCATTGAGCATGAATACTATCTTGCAAGGATAATCTAACTATTGGGAGCATGACCGGGTTATTGGTCTGACGATATCTGCTTCCAAAAGTGTGCAGATGTACCGCATTGTATGCACTCCCTTGCAGGCTACGGGAGTTTTGACTTCGCCGCTTAACGCTGATCCTTGCAGGCAATGGATCATGGGTAACAGTTAAATACCTTATCGATTAGGTTGAGCGAGGTCAACTTTTTGTTTGATGACAGGCTGTGAGGAAATACGTCATTATTTTTTTGATGAAAATAACGCCATGTCGGTTCATAATCTAAGCAGACATAACAAAGTGCCGTCATCCGTCATTCCGCAGCTATATCTGTAATATACTGATTTTAAATAAATTTTATTCTATTGTTAAATTTTAATTAAATCAATAAATTACGAATGCGGTGCGGAATGTCGGGTCATGACTATACCGCTATAACTACGTAATTGGAGCAATGGCAATGTATATACCAAAGAAAATGGAAATGACCGGTCAAAACAGCGTATCGACCTTTATTATCAACAACAGCTTTGGATTATTGATCTCTCCTGCACTAATAGGCACCCATCTTCCTTTTGTTTTTGTCCCCGAAGAAGGAAAGATGGGAGTGTTATATGGGCATGTAGCCAAAGCTAATCAGCACTGGAAAGAATTTGATGGCCAGCGAGTATTAGTGATCTTTACTGGGCCACATGCTTATATTTCACCAACGTGGTATAAAGCACAACATGCTGTTCCCACTTGGAATTATTCAGCAGTACATTGCTATGGAATAGCAGAAATCCTGGGAAACGAAGAGACAAAATTTATCATGGAAACCCTAGTCAATACCTTTGAACCGAACCTGATAGAAAACAAAGAACTGATGCCAGACTCTTACCTCGATCAGAAAATGCAGGCGATAGTTGGGTTCAAAATCTGGCTTGACGAAATTCAGGCTAAAGAAAAGCTCGGCCAGCATAGAAGTCAAGATGACCAACGTGGTGTTTATACGGCGTTAGAAAACAGTACACAGAGTGGCAACGTAAAATTAGCTAATTATATGAAAAAGCGTCATATTGGCACAGGCGATTAAGGTATTCGCCAATAGGCCTGTGTTGCCGTAGACTATTTCACGCTCACCATTGGACTCAGGTAACACGCAAGCCCTGTACTAATCTGAATCACTGCACAAGCGATAAACAGCAGATCTATCCCTCCCCACGAAATCACATACCCCGAAATAACCAAGCCAAAAGGTAGGCCTAATTTAAATATTGTGCCAGTAATCCCCATGACTCTTCCCAGATTCTCCCCTTTAATACTTTCTTGGCGGTAAGTGTAAACTAGAAGAGCTGTGATTATTTCGAAGAAATTCACCCAGAAAAAGGCTGTAATTAACATTACAGGATGGTTAAAAAGTAGAATCAAAAGATAACCAAATGCCTGAATAGTCATAGTTACAATCAACACTACCCCTAAACCAAATCGGTTTCGTAGGCGTACGGTCAATAACGAGCCTAGTATTGCGCCTACTCCGCCCGCAGACACCATGTAGCTAATATTAACAGCGTTCATGGCTAGAGAAGTTTTGGCATAATAGATCGCTTGCAAAGAAAACACCATTGAGCACGTATTTAACACCATAATAGCCAGCGCCATATGATATAACGGAACATTAGCTTGTAATATCTGCCAACCTTTAATGATAGACATGCTTATATTTTCGGTAGCTCTGAATACCTCTTTTTCGTATGGCATTTTGAATAAATAACACCAGGCAATAAACAAAAATAATGCTATCCATAGAAAGGTAATATGGGGGGATGAAAATAAAATAATCACACCCGACAGCAAAGGGCCAAGTGCCTGGAACAGGCTATTCAGTGAACCCATACTGGAAATAGCTGCACCTTGCAACTTTTCGGGTAATACATGTTTCAACATTCCCATTCTGGCGTTAAGGTAGCCAAAGTTAAAAGCCATCATAAAGAAAGCACAAGGGAATAACACCCACAAGGGGTTTGAACTCAATTCGATAGCTAACCAGCCAGCCAGCAAACACACAACCTGTCCTGCAATCATCCACTGAGACCAAACTCTGCGATCCACGCGATCAATCAAAGCTCCGATCACTGCGGCTAGAAGAATATAAGGTAGAAACTCGGCAGCACGCACCCAGCCCATAATTTCCGATGAACGGGTGATATCGTAGATTAATAACGGTAATGCCAGCTCATAAACTTTTCCCCCTAAATGGCAAAACAGCGCCCCGGAGAATAGCATCCGAAACTGCTTATGTTTCCATATGGCCCTTTCCAAAATGTCCCTCCGCTACACGGTTTCTGTTTTATATAACCACTAAGACCTGGCTGTCGTATGTCATTTCAGAGCACCATATCTGGGCAGTGTATAACTATTAAGGGGCAAACATAGAGTTTGTGTTTGGGTATATTGTTCTAAGCTCCAATACCCGCCTACAGTACCAATACCACTTTGTTTAAAACCACCAAATGGACAACGAATATCCCTGATATACGGTGTGTTTACGCCGATATTACCCGCCTGCATTTTGCGGGCAAAAGACAATGCTTTTGAATCGCTCGCACTCCATACCGTTCCCGCAAGGCCAAACTGGGAATCATTAGCTAAAGAGAGAGCATGCTCTTCGTTTTCAGCGATAAAAATTGCGACGACTGGCCCAAAGATTTCTTGTGTAGCCAATGGACTTTGAGGATGCACCCCAGTTAAAACAGCAGGCTCAATGTAAAATCCCCGATAACAATCCATAGGAACGCTCCCACCAGTACACAAACTGGCCCCTTCTTGCTGTGCCTGAGCTATGGCTTTCAGTATGTTTTCTCGGTGGTTGGCACTAATCATTGGTCCAATTTCGCTGGTTTCATCAAATGGGTCACCTACACGAATATTCTGAGTTCGCTCAATAAACTGACAGCTAAAAGTTTTGGCGATGGTTTTGTCGACGATAATGCGAGATCCCGCAGTACACACCTGCCCATTGCTGCTAAAAGCAGAGACTAATGCACCATCTAACGCCGCATCAATATCTGCGTCTGCCAACACCACCGTAGGAGATTTTCCTCCTAATTCCAGCAACGAACGCCGCAATGTACCCGACGAATATCTTAAGACATCTTTTCCAACTTGAGTGCCTCCAACAAAACAGAATAAATCAATATCAGTATGTCGAATAAGTGCCTCTCCTGTCGGTTGGCCTGCCCCGTGTACGATATTGACTACGCCTTCAGGTAGACCGATTTCTGCAACTATTTGTCCAAGTAAAGAAACAGTGATTGGTGCCAATTCTGAGGGTTTCAAAACCACTGTGTTACCCGCGATCAACGCAGCAGCTAAGTTAATTGAAGAAACAGATAATGGGCCATTCCATGGTGTCATGATAGCAACGACGCCTACAGGAATGTTATGAGTAAAATTAATGTAGGAATCCCCTATTGGAATAGCTCTGCCAAAGAAGCGCTTGCCCTCTTCTGCAAAAAAACGAAAGTGTTCTACTGCACGCGGAAGATGACCATGTAAACACATTTTCGATAAGAAACCCGTATCTTCACATTCATACTGAGCAAATAGAGACAAGTTATCTTCTAACGCATCCGCAATCATATGCAGGTACGATGCCCTCTCTTCTACCGTCAGTCGTGGCCATGGCCCCTGCTCATAGGCTACTCTGGCGGCATACACGGCGGAATCAACATCAGTAGATGAAGACACGTTAAATTGGGCAATGCGTTCTTCCGTCGACGGATTGATTGAAAATAATCTATCCCCACCCGTTGCTTTGACATGCCTGCCGTTAATAAAATTGACAATATCTATCATGCTCCCTCCCACTCAATCCGCTAAGCCCATTGCCCTGTTTTGGTTTAATAACTTAACAAACGCCATATGGAATTTATCCACCGCATCTTCAAGAGTGTCATACGTGTGGCAAGTACTGAGCCAACCATGAGACTTGTGCATATCAATGCCATGCTGGGTAAGGAGTATTTTTAGTTCGTTGTAAACAGCCGCATTTTTTTGCGTTATCCAAAACGCCTCTTCAGAAGGAAAAATATCTACCCCTTCTTTTTGCGCACCAATCAATATGTGAAAGATCGATGATTGATGAAACAGTTGCACATCAATACCAACCTGCTTAGCCTTTTCATTGACCGCATTCACAAACATCATTGTGTTTTTATTCAGTGTCTCTTGTACAGTGCCATCAGCCACAAGTGCCAACGTGGTCAAGCCAGCACTGGCGGATAATGGGTTACCGTTGAACGTCCCCGTATGGAGCACTTTAGTATTATGCCCAGCTTCAAAACAGGACATAATCATCTGAGAACCCGCTATCGCACCACCGGGTAATCCACCGCATAGCACTTTAGATAATGTGGTTACATCTGGCATAATGGAGGCTAACTGTTGTACGCCACCCGGTGCATAACGAAATCCACTCATCACCTCATCAAAAATGAGCAGGGTATCGTAACGCTGAGTAATATTTCGTAACTCCTGCAAATACTGTTTATTATATGGAAGGGTCCCACTGCTACCTCCCCCTGGTTCTAAGATAACTGCCGCCGTTTTTCCTTCCACTAAAGAGGCTTCTACGGCTTCCAGATCGAACGGTGGTACTAATTGAAGGTAACTGGCAGAATCTGGGTGCGAGCCAGTTGGCCACCCATCTACAACACCTGAAAGTGCTTCATCATGCCAACCATGGAAATGTCCATCAATTCGCATGATATAAGGTTTGCCGGTATAAGCTCGAGCCAAACGCAATGCCAGTAACGTAGCTTCGGTACCAGATGAACAGAACCTGATTAGTTCAGCACTGGGCACCATTTGAATTATTTTTTCAGCCCATTCCACCAACAAGGTGTGATTACCGGAAAGATGAGTGCCACTATTTAACTGAGTAGCTATTGCCTGAATCACAGCAGGATGATTATGGCCCAGAATTAACGCGCCATGTCCCATCCAAAAATCTGTGTATTGTCGACCGCTGGTATCCCACTTATAAGCACCATTCGCATGTTTAAATACGACGGGATGTGCACAAGCCCAACTATCATGAGTTGTTCCACCCGCAATGGCACGTTTTGCACGCAGTTCCCAATCTTGCATGATTAATTACTCCTTGTTCTCAGAAAACAGGAAGTCAATGACTTGTGGTGCACGTCTCGGTAATTGAGAATCTTCTCTCCCATAATATTCGAATAGGTACTCGTAATAGAGAATGAAATAATTAACGAGTTGGCGAATAGTGACAAATGTACGCTTTACCTCACGATGAGAAATAATCTCATCATTTGCATAAAGGTTTTCAAAAAGAGAAACTTGATGATCTAATCGGGCATCAATCAAAGCATGTTTAAGAAAAGAGCCAAACATGCCCTGGGCAAAAGGATATAATTCAATCAGCCGAGAATAGTATTCATTCAAACCCGTTTTGCTAAAACTCTTGCCATCAGATTGCATTAATGAAAATACGGCGGTGTACACTAAAGAGCTTTCCATTGCCACTTCATTAAGATAATTGATCAACGCCCGAGTACTGGGTAGCGGAAGGGCTTTTTTCACCAGTGACACGGGTAAACCATCCTTCATTAGCCCCTGTAGGAAAATTTCCCCATGATATGCTTCTTCAGCATAATGAGCGGCTATTTTCTGGCGAACATCAATCGATTCGCGGCAATATGCAACGCCAGCAGCCATATATTCGTTGGCAGCATCTACATAGTGATAAAACTCAATACCCCAACCTAAAATTTGCCTTTCAGAGCAAGTACCATTGTGCACTTTCTCCCAAAATATTTGATTATTAATATGCTGCCGCCAAAAAACCACTTCTTGTTTTACTAACTCAACTAATTGATAACCAGTAAGCGATCTTTTATTCTCATTATTTATATCAATTAGCACAGATTCACCACACAGATAATCCAGTAAGCTGATAATTTCTTCTGATGCAAAGCAGGTTTTCTGTGAAATTATATCAACTGTATTAGTACCATTAAGAAAGCTGAAAATTCCTTGGATCATTTCCGCACTTTTGCCAGAGAAGGTATAATCATTACCGGGTACGCTAAAAATAGCTTCGTGACCTTTTGCCATTAAAATAACTTGAGGAAGGCATTTAGGTAATGAATCTGGAGTTAATATTCTGCCCATTTGATTTGTCATAATAACTCCTGACTTAACGATAACGAGAAGGGTTAATGATCTCATTGAAAGATATGTTTCTATAGTGGGATTGAATATCATGCGTCCACAATTTTAACGTTTCGACCAATATTTCTGCTGACTTGATAGCCTCATTCGCTCGCTCTTTTTCCAATGTTGAGATACAAGCACAAACTTTTTCCAAAAAATCATTATGCCCATATTCTTCATCCAAATAGGCATGTTCAATTAAGGGCTGGATTATCCCTTTATTTTCTTTATCGTAGTATTGGATAAGCGAGTTATAAAACACCATACCCTCCTTACGATCTCCACCTGTAGATTCAAGAAATGCTGAACATGTGGCATAAGAAATAACATCTCTGCGACCACATTCACGCATATGATTAATAATGGCGATTGTGCTCGGTAGTGGCTGGTGATTTAAAATTTGTTTTTTGGTAAAACCTAATCGCTTGAGTGCTTTCATAAAAAACATATGGTGGTTATATTCTTCAATAAAATGCTGAGAAAAAAGATCCCGAATTTGTTTATTTTCGTTAGCAGCCGCAGTGACTATTGAAAGACGTTGAGTAGCCCCTTCAATAAAATAGAAGTTTTCTAACAGCCACCCAGCGATAGCTGATCTGGATAATTTCCCAGTAGTGAGTTCATACCAAAAATCAAGAGTAAATACCTCTTTTTTCCATTTAGGGAAAATTTCTCGACACATTTTTGCAAGACTCTGCGGGTCGACCGTGTTATTTGACGGTAAGTTTTCCATCCTTACCACATTTGCATCAATTAGATGAGATAATAAATCGTTAATTTCTTTTTCATCGTAATGATATTTTTCAGACAAAGTACTGAGCGTATTATTTCCATCCATATCTAACAGCAAATTTTTAAGCTGCAGTGGATTTTCAGTTTCAATATTGATATCTACATCATTAGTAACTATTTTTATTGCCGTTGGTTGTTCGTGAAGTGCAGAAAAATACTTTAGGTATGGACAGCCCATGAACCCTCTCCTCAACTTTCATGTCAAAATAAAAAGGCTGCCACCAACAACAACAGCCTTTATTATACTTTAAGAATTATTTGACCAGAGCGCCTAGAGCACGACGTTCTTCCTGGTTAGATTTTTTCTTAACATTAAGTGAAAATTTTTGTGTTTGTTTTTTGGAATCAACAGATTCAACGCTTTGATTGTTCTTAATGTTTTGCATAATATTTTCCTATTTATATTAATTAAATTAAATCAAACCAAAACACCAACGAAACATATAATTAACATTTCGATCACAAAGCTAGATCATCAAAACATCAGAATCAATATCATATTGACAAAAAGTTAGGAACGGTTGATGTTTTGTGTACATTCACTTATTCTGCCCCTAGACACCTTGCTTTTTCCTGCCAATCCACTGATATCCGCCCACACCTGTGGCCTTTGTGCCGGCATTATTCACTCTTATTCACGGCATCCTCTACCTACACTGTTAACCCGCAGGCGTTTTATATTTTTGTATTGAGGCAGCTTATATCCAAAAATGCTTGTCTGGCGTTCTCTCTGAAAATGTAGTGATGCGTAAGTTCTTACGATTAGTCTATGGCATGATGAAATCAGGCACATTATTTAACGCAGAAATACCGCTTGCAGTTTAATGACTGAGACGGTAAAGGTCTGCTGGTAGATAGTGACCACCATAAAATCTTCACGAGCGCGGTATAGTTGCCATGTGCTATCTGCGATATCTAGGAATAAACAAAGCCCTGATAACGTCATAGCTCTCATTTTTGCTACTGGTTCTTGGGTTACTTCACCTTGGTAACTAAATGCTTTCATTTCCCATAATGGGTTCTGCTCTACCCATTCAAAGTACTCGCAACAAGCGTCCCACAAATCATCAGGAGATTCGAACTTAGGGCTTCTTTCCCGTTCCTGATGGCTTTATCCGTTCTAGCCACAACACCAGACTCGGTTTGCACGAGTTTGTATTGATCTTTGAATAGTTCAAACTTCAAGGTGTTATCGCCGATAAACTCAGTGGCTTTTTGTGCAGCCGCGGTGTCATTCATCACGAGGCGTAATATTTCCAACCGCATTTGCTGGGATGAAGTGAGTTCTGTCATGTCTTAATTCCTTAAAAATAAAAAATGCCACCCGCCCGTGTGCGTTGGGTACACGGTAGGAACGGGTGGCAGCATGGGTTATTCCGGTAGCCACTCAGGGAATGGGGACGGGAATATCTTGTTTAGTTTCAGAGAGTAACTAACTGTTAAGTATTATTCGCTTGTTGTTGGGTAGGGATGGAGTTATCAGGTTGTCATGGGTTCAGAGTTTATTTTGTATGGAGGTAATTATGCCTGATCCTCAATTAAATGAGTTTTTTCACGAATTAGAAAACACTCTCAATCCCACTGGCACCCCTGCGCTATATGAATACATTGATCCAATCAACCAGAGCAGAACGCTAGTTGTTGCATTTGAAAATGAAGATGTACGCAGTGACCTAAGACAAAGAGCACGTTTAAATAATTGCAATTCGATTGCCAAAATCAATTCTCTACTGTACAAGCTCCACCAATTGGGTTTTGAACAAGATAAAAGACTGGCTATCTCAATCTGCAGCAACGCCTACTATGGCTCAGCATTTAAACTTACCAACCATGCTGGCTACAATATAACACTTAGTACCTATAAGTCAGTTATACTGCCGAGTTTTTCATCAGGGGAACCTTCTTATCTTAATCGTTTTAAAGAAAGAATGATGGAAAAAAAATATCAATATATCCGAGAGCGCTTAAAGAGTTACCAAAGCCCTACTGCTTCTCCATCAAGAAGCCCTCAACCCGGTCCATCTGGTTTGAATGTACGACAAAGAAGTTTGTCTCCACGATCCCCTGTTTACACGTCAGTGCCAGTGAACATTCCACGCTCTCACGCTCCGAGACCACCAAGAGTGCAAACACCATATACACCTCAACCATCAACGTCTTCTCAGTTATCAGGCTATTATCAAAGAAGTGCGGAATACAAGAAATGGTTTGACGAGGATGATGAATCTTGGATGTGAGTGTAGGAGGATACTCTTTCAGTCAAAATAGATAATAAGACATATATCAAAACTCACCCACACTGCATCCTAACATTCACCCTCCACCCCAGAGCAAGTGGTGCTGGGGTAGCGATCAGAATGTCGTTGGTTGAGCCACAGCACGAACCCAACACATAATCCCTTTCTGTAGGTCAGTGCGCCCTTCGTTCAACCAGCGCATATCAACATCAGTATTGGGTTTTACAAGGTGATCATAAAGCTGAGCTATTTCCTCACCCAACGCCTTAATCTTGTTCATCCAATCAATTTCATCTTGATTCAATTCGCGATAGCCCGTTATTTTACGGTGTTGATTTTCCATTATTTCCTCTGCATTCAGTATTAACGTAATCCTGCAAATATCTCAGTTTTGCCCGGTCGTTGATGATACCTTCTCGGATATCGAGAACAGTTGATCCAGTTTCTCCAGAGAGTTCGACGGCGGTTGCATCGTCCACGCCGCCGGAGGCAACGGTTTCAGACGCGGGACAGCTGGCTTGGATGCGCAACTTGCGACGACCAGCGGCAACATCAGCCCGAAGAGTGTCAATTTCAGTCTTGGCATTGGCGAGTTCCTGCGTGTGCTGGGTGTCCAGTTCTGCAAGATGTTGGATTTGCTCTTGTTGGCTGGCGTTAATGGTAATTTGCTCTGATAGGGATTCATTCAGTGACGTATTTTTTTGTTGTAACGCAATATTGCGATCAATCAGGTAATTACAGACGAAACCTATCAGGGCAATACCAACGAGCGAGAAAACCTGTAATTTCCAGCTCATAGCAGCGCAAACGCTTTTTCAAACGTTGCCTCAGAATAAGGCTGCTGATTACTGTTCTCCATCCGAATAATCCCCTCAGCCAACGCAAACAGGATTTTTTTATCCTGGGTAGATATCCGCTCATCCGCAGAGGCACCGACGCGTTTAGCCGCGAACTGAATGTAGCTTTCGGTGTTATTTTCATTGGGCGGTGCATAGCGATTGATGATTTGTCTAATCGTATGCCGTTGGTGCTTGCGCTGGTAGTTCCTCAACAATTTGAACAGGGCACGAATACCATACTCTGGTGACTCGAACCGACAAAACCGCGGTTCTGTATTCGGATCATGGGGCAACTGACCTCGCCATTTATTGGCAGGGTGGTAATCAATATTGCCCGGATTATTGTTGCGAATGCCTCTGGACATTATTTATCCCCCAACCGTTTGTTGATGGCACGAATAGCGAATTCACGCAGTTTCTCGACGCCAATAAAGCCAACCGCACCGCCCAGCGCCGGTGACACACTGGCAGGAATGCCGAACAGCTCCAGCCCGCTGGATATGCCCCAGGATAATGCCCCGCACAGTAGCGGCTCGACCCAGCGGTTCTTCCGTTCCATGCCGTCGTAAATCAGGCGACCGTAGCAAATCACTATCGCCAGCGCAGAGCCGGATATTTGCGGTCACGAGTTTTTCAGGCCGCTGAGTATGTCAGCCCAGATATCAGGATTTTCTTTCATCTTCATATTCCACCCCATTTGAACAATGGGCGTCCGTGGGGTGAAATAGGTTCGCCCCTATTGATTAATAAATGTTGATTTGTGTGTATATGTGTGTATAATTGCTTTCAGGTTAGGAGGAAACATGAAATCAACTGACCTGATAAAGGAGCTAACAGCAGCAGGATGTGAATTGAAGCGGCATAAAGGAACAAGCCACCAAATGTGGTGGTCTCCGATAACAGGGAAAACTTTTCCTGTTCCGCATCCGAAAAAAGATTTACCACTAGGTACTGTTAAATCCATTAAAAAATCGGCGGGGATCTAATCCCCGTCCTCTTCTGGAGGTAACTATGTTTTTCTCAGTTGGTGTTGAAACACCTAAAGATGAAAATACAGCATACGGGATGGTTGTCCCGGCATTTTCTATTCATGACTGTGATTGTTTTTCTGCTGCTGATACTCAAAAAGAGATCCCTGAAATGGTGAGGGAAGCCATTTTACTCACCCTTGAGGAAATGATTTACAGCAGTGATTTCACTGTGGATCAGCTCCACGATGCCGGGCATCTGGTTTACGCCGCTAACCCTGAATATGCCGATTTTGATAGTTGGTTTGTAATTGATATCGATTTATCTGAATTTGAAGGCAAACAACAACGTATTAATGTCGCTTTGCCTGATACGCTGATAAGACGCATCGATACCAGAGTAAAACAAGATCCGACACGATACCGGGATCGCAGTCATTTTATTGCTGAAGCGGCTCGTCATGAGCTTCAGCCTGATTAAATCAGTAGGGCGACACTGATCGCCCTGCTTATTGAGTTGTCAACTTAGAGTTTACAACTGACCATTAATCTCTTGCTCAGTCTGCTTAAACCGTTCCTCTTCCAGCTCAACGCCTAACACACGACGATTCAATTTTAACGCCGCTTTCAGGGTTGCCCCAGAACCCATAAAGAAATCGGCCACCAAATCCCCTTCGCGGCTACTGGACTGAATAATATGTGCCATCAGGTCAGCAGGTTTTTCGCACGGGTGTTTGCCTAACAGTGATATTCAACCTGAACGGTTAACACGTATTCGAGGTCAATATGGGTGTAAAAACCGACATCATCAGTGATGACGATATCGCTGAACTCACGGGATACCAAATCCCGTCCAAACAATGTGCCACGCTAAAAGAGGCAGGCATATTTTTCATCGTTCGGCGGGATGGGCGACCGCGAACCACATGGGCGCATTTTAATAACCCAATAGCACAACGGGTTCGAAATTATGCGCCTGTCCCCCAAGAGCCTAATTTTGGAGCGTTAGACTAATGGGTAGAAAACGCAACAATCCCGCGGATAACTGGATGCCCCCGCGCGTCCGGCGAGGACGCTCCGCCTATGAGTTCCAGACCTATGACAGTCGAACAGTCCGTCTATGCGATTTTTCGGCAACGCAGGCCGACGTTTGGGTGGCGTATGAAAAACTGATTGCTGATCAGAAAAATGACGAGACGCTAAACGGTCTGGTTAATGCTTTTTTTCTCTCACCTGACTTTTCGGATCTGGCTACCGAGACCAAAAAAGATTACCGAAAATATGCAGGTAAGCTGTTACCCGTATTTGGGAACATGTTACCGGACAATATCAAACCGGAACATATTCGCAAATACATGGACAAACGAGGCTTGCAAGCCAAAACACAACCTAATCGCGAGAAAAACTTTTTGTCCCGGGTATATGGCTGGGGGTATGAGAGAGGATTGGTACGCGGTAACCCGTGTAAAGGGGTTCGGCAATTTAAAGAAGTTGCCAGGGATCGGTATATTACCGATGATGAGTACCATGCCATCTACTCCGTTGCTCCACCCATTGTTCAAGTTGCAATGGAACTGGCCTATCTGTGTTGTGCCCGACAGGCTGACGTTCTGGCACTGACCTACGCGCAGGTACGGGAAGACGGCATTTTCATTAAACAGGGAAAAACGGGCGTCGCCCAAATAAAAGCCTGGACGAAGCGCTTAGAAGATGTCGTGAAGATGAGTAAAACGCTACCCTTGGATAAAGGTGTTAGCAGTATCTATGTGCTCCACCAGCGCACTGGTTCGAAATATACCCGCGATGGATTTAACAGCCGCTGGAAAAAAGCGAAAAATAGCGCGAAAGAGACTTTTCCCGAATTGGACTTTAACTTCACCTTTCATGATCTAAAAGCAAAAGGGACTTTAGATCTGGAAGGAACGCTGGCCGAAAAACAAAAAATCACTGGACATAAAAACATTACCCAAACGGCACGATATGATCGAAAGGTGAATATTGTTCCGGTTGTTGGGGGGCAAAAAAAGTAAATGGAGGGTCAAGAAATATAGTGAAAAAATATAGTGAAGAAATAGTGAAATGTGATTTGTGTCATGAAAAAAAGCCACCTAAAAAGGTGGCTTTTTTTAAAGCTAACCCACTGTTTTATCAGTGAATTTTTATATGGTGCCAGGGCGGGACTTGAACCCGCACAGCCTTAAGGCCGAGGGATTTTAAAATCGTTGTTATTCTTAATAAAATCAAAAGGTTAATGTTGTGATTCCTAATATGAACCATTATCAACACCCTGAAAAACCAAACAGTTACGAGTATTTTCGATTGATAATTAGGAATTAAAAAAGAACAAAATTAGATAATAAGAGCCTATCCCAATAGGATTATATTCCAGACAATGAAACTACAAGCCAAATGAAGCATGGCTTCATAATTTTCAACCCGTTTTTCCCAACGGATCAGA
>NZ_NJCX01000033.1 GCF_002632875.1 Xenorhabdus kozodoii | reverse complement strand
TGTGACAATAACGACAAACCACATCAACTTTAGCCATATCTCACCAGTAATAAAAAATGGAAAGTTTACTACAATAATCTAACTATTGGGAGCATGACCTGAAGACCAAGCGCCAGAAAGCAGGATAGGATAATGGCTACATGCTGAAAGTTCTCACGATGGGTTTTACGTCAGTATAATTTAGACCCGTTTGCCCTAGTTATGAACGCAGTGCCGAAGCGCTTTATACGCAGTTGATGGGTTTGTTTGAAGACGATGATTAATATGCCAGCCGTCAGAATTTAAATGGCACTTTTAAGAGTGCCATGCTAATAAAAGCAGCTAATGACGCAGGAGCATGTAAAACGGCACCTTGATACTAAGGTGCCGTTAAAAACCGCGAAAAAGGCGTTAGCGCTATCACAACATGGCGAAATAGATCATACCCACCAGCGCACCGGTTGTGCCGAGGATCGTTTCCATTATCGTCCAGGTTTTCAGGGTTTGCGCTTCTGACGCTCCAGTAAACTTGCCGAACAACCAAAAACCGGAATCATTGACATGGCTAAACACCAAAGAGCCACCGGCAATACAGACTGACAACGCCGCCATTTGCGCCCCGGAGTAGCCCAGTTCGCCAATCACGGGCAGCACTAACCCGACTGCGGTCAAACACGCGACAGTTGCCGACCCCTGGATCACACGCACCGCCCCCGACAAAATAAAACACGCCAGTGCGATTGGCAGACCGGCACCGACCAACGCATTGCCCAATGCCGGTCCAACACCGGAATCCACCAGCACTTGTTTGAACACGCCACCCGCGCCTGTCACCAGCAGGATAATCCCCGCCGGTTGGATCGCCGCCGAGCAGATCTCCATGACTTTCTCTTTTTCCATCCCGCGCCGGATCGCCAAACCATAAATTGCCACCAGACAAGCAATCAAAATCGCAGTGAAAGGATGACCAAGAAATTCCAGCCACTGGTATAGCGCAGATTGTTGGTCAACAAAACGCGCGCCAATGGTTTTCAGGCCAACCAATACCAATGGAAACAAGACCAGCATCAGGCTGAAACCAAAAGAAGGCATTTGGTTTTTGCCAATGCTTGGGGTACTCAAATCCTGGGGTAAATCCAGCGTCACATATTGGCTGATAAAATTACCGTATATCGGGCCAGCCAATAACATGCCGGGAATGGCGGCACTCAGGCCAATTAGGATCATCCAGCCAAAATCGGCGCCCATCTGCGAAGCCAGCATCATCGGGGCTGGACCCGGAACCAAAAACGCAGCGGCGGCGGCAACACCGGCAAACAATGGCAGCGCCAGTCTCACGACATTACCGTTGGTGCGACGTGCAACAGCAAATACCACGCCAATCAATAACACGACGGCCACATCAAAAAACAGCGGCAATGCACAGATAAGCCCGGCAACCCCCAAGGCATAGTTAGCCCGTTTTTCACCAAAGCTACCCAGCAGTTTCACCGCAATCTGATCAAGTGCCCCGGTTTCATGCAGGATCTTGCCAAACATCGCACCCAGGGCCACGACAATGGCAAGAAAGCCCAAGGTGCCTGCCATGCCGTTTTGCATTGTCTGGGTGATTTTTTCCAATGGCATACCCGAAAAAATCCCCGCTCCTAAGGAAACCAGCATTAAGGCAATAAAAGCATGTAATCTGGCTTTCATCACCAGAAACAACAACAAGAGAACAGAGCCGACAGCGGTCAGGATCAGCGTTACGGTACTCATGAATGCCCCTCATTAACTAGGTTAACGGATTGGATGTGGTCAATTGCTTTAATCGCATTTTTGATGACTTCATCAAGATTGGATTTTATATCAATGTGATAGACATCTTTTTCCTCACTGCCCGGCTCTTCCAGTGTCTCAAATTGTGAGATTAGCATTTGCGGTTTAAAGAAGTGTCCTTTGCGCGCTTTCAAGCGGCTTTCGATTAAGTCACAATCTCCTTTCATATAGAGAAAAGACAAATTCTGATTGCCATCACGCAACATATCCCGATAGCTTTTTTTCAAGGCAGAACATACGAGCAAAGAGATAGGGTTGGTTCGCTGCATGGCAAAAATGGCGTCATTGAGTGCTTTCAACCACGGCCGACGATCATCATCATTCAAGGCGTGGCCCTGCGCCATTTTCATAATATTGGCGCGAGGATGAAGGAAATCCCCATCCAGAAATGCAGCCCCCAATTCACGGGCAATACCAGTAGCTACCGCGGATTTACCGCTGCCGGATACCCCCATTAATACAAAAACATGGTTGTGCTGTTGGGTATCAGTCATATCAAACTCCTTTTTACAGTTCTTGCTGCCTAGGTATAGGTTTGATTCATATTAAAAAATTATCAAAAAACATAACCCTGCAACATGTTACCGGTAACTTATTACCGGTAACATTAACAGCAGAGTAGAATGGTGAGCAATCAATCAGGGTTAGCAAAAAAGGAAAATGTGAGGCTTATCGCAATTGAAAATGGGAAAGCCTCATTTTGAGCTACAAAAATTAAACACTTTCTCCCAGTGAAAGGGTAAACCCAACATCGATCATCGTTTGTTCCAACTTTTCCCCTTGCAAACGAGCAAGCAAGGATTCCGCAGCCTTACGCCCCATGAGATCACGAGGAGTCAACACGCTGGCAAGTTTGGGCGTCATGACCTGGCCGATATCATGACCATGAAAACCCGCTATCGCAATTTCTTGCGGTACTTTGATCCCCTGTCTTTGGCACTCGAAAATCGCCCCGATGGCGATATCATCATTTGTGCAAAACAGGCCATCAATTTCGGGATATTTCTGGCAGGATTCCCGCAAAAGCTGCGCCCCCAATGAATAGGAAGAGCTGGTTGGTGTCATCATTTTTCTCGGTTGAAGACCCGCACTGCACATTGCCAGTTCAAACCCTTGCAGGCGGATCAACGTCCGTTCATCCTGACGTGCGCCAAGATAAATAATGTTCTGGCAGCCGCGTTCGATCATCGCCATCGTCATCTGGCGAGCCGCTTCAAAATTATCGATCCCCACCGCAATATCAAGGCAAGGTGAGACACTATCCATCAATTCGACAACGGGAATACCGACTGTCTGCAACACTTTCAACGTCTTGGGGGTATGCGTGCGCTCCGCCAGGATCAGACCATCAATATTGTAAGCCAGCAGGGAAAGTAAACGTTCTTCTTCTTTCTGGGCAGAATACCCATAGTGGGCAAGCATGGTCTGATATCCATTGCGATCAGTGACATGCTCGATACCACGAATGACTTCGGCGAAGACCTGATTGGTCAATGAAGGGAGCAAAACACCGATTGCGCGACTGGTAGAATTAGAAAGAATATCGGGCACTCGATTAGGGATGTAGCCCAGTTGATCCACCGCTTCCGCTATTCGTTTACCCAATGCCTCAGAAACCTGATTGGGATTGCGTAAAAAACGGCTGACCGTCATTTTTGTGACCCCAACGAGGTCAGCAACATCTTGTAAAGCAGGGCGTTTTTTCTTCATTTTCAATGTAATACAATCAGTTATTGATAGCGACAGATGGATAGCTAGCGGTTTTAACATATTTATACAGCATTACAACACGTTTTATAGTGAAAAATGCCAATATACTCGCATCTCGTTAATCATTAATTCCTAAAATTGTGATGAATTACACGTGCTTGAATAAATACGCCAAAAGGCTTAAGGCATGATCCAACACCTTATCCCCGAAGTACGCTGTAGTCCAACATACTGGCAGGTATCGTTGTGAGTTAAGACCAACAGGTCATTTTGCGATTTATGTGATGAAAGTTTCCTCATTTTATAAATGAAATCGCATGATATGGATGAAATGAGATCTGCACTACAAATAGTAAATAATCAGAAAAAATGAAAAGAAAAATTTGGCTGATTTATAGGCTAAAAAAATGGTAGAATTTTTGCGCTCTGAAAAGGTGTTATAAAACAGACGGATAAAATTAGAGTGTTCCCCGTAGGTACGGGGATAAACCGGCTTCTTTAAAGATCTTCGGCGGCAAAAATTGGTGTTCCCCGTAGGTACGGGGATAAACCGTTATCTTTAATGGTTGTTTTTTTGTTTATTAAGTGTTCCCCGTAGGTACGGGGATAAACCGAGTTTTTGGTCTCACTGGGATTTGAGGTAGATGTGTTCCCCGTAGGTACGGGGATAAACCGGTATTGCTCCTGGAATGATTGGAACTCCGCACGTGTTCCCCGTAGGTACGGGGATAAACCGTGTTCTCACATGTGTATTAAAAACAACTGCAAGTGTTCCCCGTAGGTACGGGGATAAACCGGCCGAGCTGCAAAAAGCCATTGATTTAATTTCGTGTTCCCCGTAGGTACGGGGATAAACCGGATATTAATAATGATGAAAAAATACATTTTTAGTGTTCCCCGTAGGTACGGGGATAAACCGCATGGTTTGTCGATCAGGGCGAGCGGTTAGGCGTGTTCCCCGTAGGTACGGGGATAAACCGAAATACCAAAAGAAGAGGCCTGCCCAAAGAACGTGTTCCCCGTAGGTACGGGGATAAACCGGATATTAATAATGATGAAAAAATACATTTTTAGTGTTCCCCGTAGGTACGGGGATAAACCGCATGGTTTGTCGATCAGGGCGAGCGGTTAGGCGTGTTCCCCGTAGGTACGGGGATAAACCGAAATACCAAAAGAAGAGGCCTGCCCAAAGAACGTGTTCCCCGTAGGTACGGGGATAAACCGGATATCAAAAACAAACTTTCCGCTTACCGTGAGTGTTCCCCGTAGGTACGGGGATAAACCGTCGGGATAAAAACCGAATAGCCAAATTAGCCAGTGTTCCCCGTAGGTACGGGGATAAACCGGATGACTGGAAGGGGCTGAATAAGATAAGAACCCCTAACTGTCCATTTTAATGCTAACCAAGCTATGGATAGCTGGTTTTACAAAAGTTCCGTAAAACCCCTCACACCCCCTTCATTGCTGGTCAAAAAATCAGCAACTGGTTCTCTATCATTACAACAACCAACCAATCTTAACAGTAAGTAAATGAGTATATAAAACAAGCACCAAAAGATGTAAAATATCTTAACCAATTAAAAACGAGAAATAGTGAATGTTTAATCTTAAACATATTGGATCTGTAGTAAGAAACAACATTCAGGCTATTGTTGATGTTCTTGACCTTAACCTTGCCGTGGGAGATATTTCAGATGATGATTATCTCATCTTGTCTCGTGGCTATGGTGAACTTTGTTGGGATGATAGTTTGTCTAGGGTGGGAAACAGAGAGGATAAGTTTGAGTTTTGTATCAAACTAGTAGAATGTGGGCATGTACAAGGGCCACCATCAGGTCTAGCTTTGTGTACATATTCTGTAGATGAACAAATCTTCGATATCCACATGATAGAGAACTTTTGTCGGGATAAGCCAGATCATCCGTTAAATGGAAAAATGTTTCAGCTTACCCTAATGGCAGCTTATTTGTTTTGTGAGGCGACGAAAGGGAAGCTCGTCCGGATCATTGAACCAGTTAAAGAAGTGATACCTTATTACGAGTCTTATGGGTTTAGCATGCTTAAGTGTGGATACATTATGGAAGTTAATGTAACTGATATCAAAACAGTATTTAAAAACCTTGCAACTTGATAAAAAAAAAGCTAGACACTAGAGTGTATAGTGATAGGATACGGCGACCAATTAAACATTAGTTAATTTTCAAATAGAAAAAACTTATTAATGTTAGTATCCCATATGGTTAATAAGCCATTGGAGAGAAGAATCTCTTAGGAGTCAGATATGTCAAAGCAAAAAGCAACCATGAAAGAGTTTGATACGCAGCAAGTATATACTGCTATGGGTGCGGCTGTTGACCTGTTGATTAAAGCTGCTCCAGCAATGTTTGCAACTAAACCAAAAGTGGAGCTTCAAGGAAAGAGAAAGCATCACCAGAAAGCCGCATAAATTTTGTGAGTAGCAATCAACAAGCCCGCCTTGAGCGGGTTTTTTATATCCAATTCCAAACCTCCCAACGCGTTTTTTTAATCCCTTAAATCCAAACCACTTAATTTGTGGGTTTTGCGTTATCTTGTTAATTTCATAATAAAAATTTAATGATTAGGGGTTATGATAAAGAAGTTATTAATCCGCTGGGGATTTAGTTCCGAGTTTATGTAGCTTCAAGCTACATAAACTCTGGATTCTATTAAAACGTCAACAGCCACCGGATAAATAGCAATACTAGGGAAGGATTCATCCTCACACCACGAAAATCCTTCCCCTTCCATTGTTTAAATAATACTCAACCACAACAATGCTTTTATGTTTAACTTATAAAGCCGAAACATTATCAGTACCATAAAAGTTGCCATAAAAGATTAATTCATAGTGAAGTAAGATGAAATTTTTCTCATCATCCACTCATATGACGCTGAATGTGATCAACATTCCATATAAGATAAAATATTAGTGATAGCGCGGTATAAAATAAGTTAAATTACTCGCATCTGTTGTTAACGTAAAAGATTTAACTACCTTTTTAAGTAGCTCGCTATTTTGAAATAATATAATCACCCAGGAAAACATCTTGAGCACTAACAACATAACAGAAATAACTTACTGGAATCGCATGGTGCCAGAACTGACCGTGACCGATTTTTCTGCTTCAATCAATTTCTATCAGAAAATATTGGGATTCGAAGTATTAATTCAGCGAAAAAATCCCGATTTTGCTTATTTAGGCTTAGGTGAGGCTCAATTAATGCTGGAAGCATTTCATGATGATGGTTGGAATACCGGAGAACTCAACAAACCATTAGGGCGTGGTATTAATTTTCAAATTGAAGTCGATGACATTACGCCAATTCTGGCAAATGTAGAAATGAATGGAATCGAACTTTATCGTCCACTGAAAGATAATTATTACTGCATAGGTGATAGCAAAGTCTGTCAGAGAGAATTCCTTGTTCAAGATCCAGATGGTTATTTACTTCGGTTTAGCCAATATATAGAACACAAAGAAGATTAATGTCAATTCATTAATGGAATCCGAATATCATTCTATTTCAACGTGAAAAACATGCCTAATTTAATAAATAACTTTAGTTACCTCATACGATATTGGGGAAAAGCCCAAAAAAATCCCTATTCTGACGAAAACTATCATCTTCTGGCCTACCACTGTCTGGACGTTGCCGCAGTAGGCCAATTATTATTGGCACCACATAAAAAGTTAACGCAAGATCTTGCAAACTTTCTGGGACTATCACCCGAATCATTACAAAACCTGTTGTCATTTTTTCTGGCGCTGCATGATCTCGGCAAATTTGCCTCTGCATTTCAGCAACTCTATTCCCAAGAAAATACAAACCTGATTAAACCTGGCCAATATTCTCCCTATGATCCCCAATCTTTCAGGCATGATCGGCTAGGGCTGTTTTTCTGGAAAAAAATTCAGGACGACGTCCTGGCTGCTTTAGTGGGCGATAATGGTCAGCCATTTAGCGAAGAGAATACCCAAAAACAAGCACAGAAAACGTTAATGGTTTTAATGCAGTGTATGCTCGGTCATCATGGTAAACCCATTGATGATGGTCATTGGAACGCCATTGCCGATTTTACCGAGCAACAAAATGTTGTCGATGCAACAGCATTTGCCCATGATCTGCTGGCGCTTTTTCAACCTCGCCTATCGCTGGCGAAATTACAATCTAAAGGGTGGCAGCGCAACCTGAAACAAGTGAGTTGGCAACTTGCCGGTATTGTCGTGCTGGCTGACTGGATAGGCTCTGACTGTTACCATTTTCGTTATCAAACCAAAGCCCTTCCGTTAGCGGAATATTGGCAGATCGCCCAAAAACAAGCCCAGGTTGCCTTAAATGGTATTGATATCCATGACACTCCCGTGATATCTCCTTACACCTCGATTCAGGATGACTACCAATTTTCGCCAACACCACTACAAAAATGGGCGGAAGACGTCCCGATTGATGACTCTCCACAACTTTTTATTCTGGAAGATGTCACGGGAGCGGGCAAAACAGAAGCTGCCCTTGCCCTGACCCACCGCTTAATGCAAGCCGGTGCTGCGGACGGTTTCTATTTTGGCCTGCCAACAATGGCAACGTCTAACGCCATGTTTGGCCGCATTGCTCAACATTATCATCGTATGTTCGATACAAAAAACGGCAAACTGCCCAGTATCGTTCTTGCACACAGTGCACGTGAGATGAATGATAATTTCCGTGACATTACCCTGACGTCTGAACACAACGACAGTGATGACACCAGAGACGATAGCACCGCAACCGCACAGTGCCATCAATGGCTGGCGGACTCTAACAAAAAGGCGTTATTGGCATCAGTTGGCGTCGGCACTATCGATCAGGCATTGCTTGCGGTTTTACCGATAAAATACCAGTCACTGCGGTTGATTGGACTCAATCGCAAGGTATTGATTTTTGACGAAGTCCACGCCGCAGATGAGTACATGTTTGCCTTGCTGGAAAGCCTGCTAAGCCTGCACCTACACCAGGGTGGTTCCGTGGTATTACTGACCGCCACGCTCTCCTTAAAACAGCGCCAACGGTTGGTGGATATCTGGTTATCTGCCAGCGGAATACCGCCACATAAATTGCAAAAAACGGCTTTTCCACTGGTCACCCACGTCACGTTAAACCCGGAAAATCCACTGGTTGAAACGCCCTTACACAGCCGCCAAGAGACCAACCGTACCGTCAAGGTAAAAACCGTGAATCATCTGGATGAATGCGTACAAATCGCGCTGGATGCCACCCAAAATGGGCAATGTGTGGTTTGGATACGTAACTCAGTGGATGATGCGCTCCATGCATTCCGGCTTATTCGGTCACACATGGATCAGCCGGAAAATTGCCTGCTATTCCACAGCCGTTTTATTTTGCATGACCGGAAAGCAATCGAAAATCGTGTACTGGAAATATTTGGGAAAAAAAGTCAGCAGGAGGTTCGGCAAGGAAAGATCCTGATTGCAACGCAGGTTTTTCAGGAAAGCCTGGATGCAGATAGCGATGTGATGATCTCCGATATCTGCCCAATCGATGACTTGATTCAGCGGGTCGGCCGCCTGCACCGCCATACTCGCAATGCAAAAGGTGAATATGAACAAGGCATTACCGATAGCCGTCCTGCGCCGGAGTTATATCTCCATGCGCCAGAATGGGATGACCAACCCAACGCGGATTGGCTGAGCAAAGATTTTCGCAATACCCAATATGTTTATCGTTCAGCCGGACGTTTATGGCTTGGCTTGCGTGAACTGCGGCGCCTGGGTGCCATCCGTATGCCTGCTGAGGCTCGAACTTTAATTGAAGCCGTTTACGGTGAAGACGCCGACGAGCAAATCCCGGATGCCCTCAAATGCAAGGATGATGAAGCAATCGCAGAAGGAAGGGGCAAAGATGCCGTTGCACGATCACAAGCCCTGCAATGGCAACGCTATGAATATAGTCAACGCAGCGCCCGCGGTTGGTATGACGATAACTGCGATATCAATACCCGATTTAGCGACATTGAAACGGTGAACGTGTTACTCGTCAAACTGACCGAAAATAACGAGCTGATGCCGTGGGTAGAAGATGAAAAGTTTCCGGTTCAACTGAGCACGATCAAACTGTCAAAAAACACCTTCGCCGATAAGTTACAGCCCGTACCGGACTCCCTTTCTCCGGCGGTGGAGCGGTTGCAGAATACATTCAAGCATGCCAAATACTTACAAATCTGGCTGCCGCAGAGTGACCCCAATTTTACTTATGATCCCAGCATCGGTTTTTATCCTAAGCAGGAGGCGTAATGAACCTGATTAAAGACGCATGGCTGACGTTTAGAATGGGAAATGGCAGCGAGCAGAAGTTGCCACTGACGGCAATCTGCGATCCCGCAGTGATGGATTTTGCCCTGCCGCGCGCCGATTTTCAGGGCGCGGCCTACCAGTTAGCCATCGGATTGCTGCAAACCGTTTTTGCCCCTGAAGATGAAAGCGAATGGCATGAATTTTATCAACAACCCCCTACCCAAGCGGACTTGCAGGTCGCATTTGATCGAGCGGAACAGGCTTTTAATCTGACCGGCAATGGTCCCCTGTTTATGCAGGATTTTGATTCGTTAGCTGACAGAAAACCCGCCAGCATTTCAGGGTTGTTGATTGAATCACCGGGCGAAAAAACCTTGAAGGATAATACGGATCACTTTATCAAACGTAACCAATGTGAAGTGATCTCCCCTGAAATGGCTGCCATTGCGCTCTTCACGTTACAAATTAACGCGCCTGCCGGCGGTGTTGGACATCGTGTCGGGTTACGGGGCGGTGGCCCGTTAACGACCTTGATCCAGCCACAAAATTTGGATGCTCCGCTATGGCAAAAACTTTGGCTTAATGTCATGAATCGGGAATTTTGGCCTTATCCCGATCCGGATCTCAATAGTGCAGACGTTTTTCCGTGGTTGGGCAAAACCCATGCCAGCCAAAATGCAGGAACCGAAATTTACGCACACAATGTCCATGAACTGTCTATGTATTGGGCAATGCCACGGCGAATTCGCCTGAAAGTAGACGATAAACCGGCCATTTGCCAATTAACGGGGCAGACAACTCGCCAATCCGTTTCGGGTTATCGTACCCAAAACTATGGGAACAATTATGCGGGTTCCTGGCGACACCCCCTAACCCCCTACCGGTGGAATCCGAAAAAATCGGATGAGGAACACCTTTCCGTCAAGGGGCAACCCGGCGGTATTACCTATAAGATCTGGGATAGCCTGATTTTTTCCGATGATAAATACGGGCAACAGGCTGCGCAGGTTGTCGACCACTTTAACCAGATCAGTGATGATCTTGTGGATGAACAGGGTGCCACCCCAAGGTTGTGGGTTTTTGGTTACGATATGGACAACATGAAAGCCCGTGGTTGGTACTCCACGACCCTGCCGCTGTTTTCCACGCCAACTGAAAAGAAAGAGGCCATTTTCCGGCGCGTCAAAACGCTACAAAGCCTCGCTGTCAATGCCTTGGGCCAGTGTCGAACCCAGATCAAAAGCGCGTGGTTCCACCGCCCGAATGAGATAAAAGGCGATATGTCATTTATTGATGCCGCCTTCTACCAACGCACCCACGCCGCCTTCTTTAAGGCCGTACAGCAGATTGTCAGCAGCCCGCATCAAGTATCTTCCCTATCCACCCATGATGCGACAACCTGGCTCTATCAACTCAGACAAACCTGCTTTGACCTCTTTGATGAATTCGTGCTGTCAGACGATACCGATCCCAAAAAACGACTGGAAAAAATCGCGGCTCGGCAAATTCTGACCCAGTGGCTGGTGAGTGCTAAAGATATCAAATCCTTTATGGCAGAACACGATATAGAAACCCAATCATCCAGGAACAAAAAGAAGGAGGTTATCCATGAATAACCTAAGCGAAGGCTGTTTATTACGGTGGTGGGAAAGCATGTTTTTATCCCCCTCAGAATTAAAAGAAAAAAATATTCCCCCTGCCCCCACGCTCTATAAAGCTGAATTAAAGCGTTGCCAGGATATCGACGCGGCCACGTTGACCGAGGGTTTTCAGGCATTATGGTGTAGTTTGCCCGACGATATCACCAAAGAAAAAGAGGGACAAAACACCCTGACGCTATGGGCGATGATTGCCATCACTCTGGTGTATGTCAAAACTAACACCACCACGAATCTGGCAACCGCCGCAGGCACCAAAACTGAAAATGACAAGCCCATTGTCAGCCTGCATCGCTTTGCCCAATTGCAGGCAGCCAAAACGCCCGCTGAATTTATTACCCGCTTGCGGCGCATCTTACAACAACTGAAAGGTCAGGTTTCCGTGTTATCCCTCGCCAAAGACATTACACAATGGCTGGAAGAGTTCCACCAGCCAAGAGCGTATCGCGCCAATAAACGCCTTTGTGTGAAATGGACGATGGATTACTACAAGGCCTCTAAATAACGCAATCATTTTTAGCATCACGTTTAATCTACAAGGAATTTTAAATGAGCCAATTTATCCAGCTACATCTGTTAACTTCTTACCCCCCTGCCAACCTGAACCGCGACGATCTCGGACGTCCTAAAACCGCCAAAATGGGTGGAACTGAGCGATTAAGAATCAGCTCTCAAAGTTTGAAGCGCCATTGGCGGATCTCTGATCTGTTTCAGGATGCCCTTGCCGAGCACCTTGGTTTTCGTACCAAACGTTTTGGATTCCAGGTTTATCAACGCTTGCTTAATGGGGGCGTTAAAGAGAAGCAAGCCACCGAATGGGCTTGTGCTATCGTGGAAGTCTTTGGCAAAAAGAAAAAAGATGAACCGCTGGAAATTGAGCAACTGGCGCATATCAGTCCGGCAGAAAAAGAGGCTACCTTTGCATTGGTCGATAAACTTATCGCCGAAAATCGTGCCCCCACCAAAGAAGAACTGAACCTGCTGAGCACAGAAAAAACTGCCGTCGATATTGCACTGTTTGGCCGGATGCTGGCATCCAGCCCTGCCTATAACGTGGAAGCTGCCTGTCAGGTTGCCCATGCTATCAGCGTTCACGGTGTCACCGTGGAAGATGACTATTTTACTGCCGTCGATGACCTGAATACGGGCAAAAGTGATTCCGGTTCAGCTCATATTGGCGAAACTGGCTTTGGGGCAGCGCTGTTCTACAGCTATATCTGCATTAATAAATCATTGTTAATAAATAACTTATCCGGCAACGAAACCCTGGCAAATAAAGCCATTGCCGCCCTGACAGAAGCCGCCGTTAAAATCGCCCCATCCGGCAAACAAAACAGTTTCGGCTCCCGTGCTTATGCCAGTTATGTGCTGGCGGAAAAGGGGGAATACCAGCCACGCTCCCTGTCGGTGGCGTTTTTAAAACCGATTGATAGCGAAGATCAAGCAACCGATGCCATTACCGCGTTAGAAAATCAGGTGAAAAACTTCGATAACGTTTATGGCGCTTGCGTTGATGCGAGTTATCGTATTAATGCCGTGACGGGAACCGGTCGTTTTGCTGAGTTGCTCCAGTTCGTCACTCAGTAAAAGAGGGAGCAATATGAAGACTTATTTGGTTTTTCGCTTATACGGGGCACTCGCCAGTTGGGGAGTGGAAGCAGTCGGTGAAAGCCGTCCAACCGGCACTTATCCAACCCGTTCGGCTATTTTAGGATTATTGGGCGCCGCGCTGGGTATCCGGCGTGATGATGAAACACAGCTTGCTGCATTGCAACAGAGTGTCAGCATCGCCATCAAACAGATCGTCTCCGGTTTATTGCTGCGGGATTACCATACCGCCCAGGTGCCCTCACAAGAGAAAAAACAGACGCATCTGACCCGTAAAAGTGAGTTACATGATAAATCCAAATTAAATACGGTACTGTCCTCGCGCGATTACCTTGCTGATGGCGTGTGGGTTATCGCCATTTCATTAACCGAACAGTGCAGTTTTACACTTTCTGCCCTATGTGACGCGCTGATAAAACCGGTCTTTACCCTGAGCCTTGGGCGCAAATCCTGCCCTCTTGCCGTCCCGATGATGCCGCAACTGGCAGAATATCCGTCATTAAAAGCCGCCCTTGATACCGTTTTTCCTCTCTTGCCTTATCAATCAGAAAAGCGCCATGACTATTGGCAGCGTAACCATGATGTCGTCAGTTATTTCTGGGAGGGGGATAAAGAGGAGATCACGATCCCTGATGCGACAATACTGACTCATCAACTTTGGGATGAGCCGCTATCACGCCGCCGCTGGCAGTTTACGCAACGCACGATGCACCAATTATCGATCCAGTTATCGACCGTGGAGGGAACACATGTATCTGTCTAAGGTTACCTTGACCCCTTCTGTTTACTCTATACCAACACCAGCACACAAACAGACAAAAAATGATGTCTACGCCGCTCACCAACTCTTGTGGCAACTGTTTACAGAACAGGACGCGCGCCATTTTCTTTTCCGGCAAGAGATGAGCTTAAGTGGCCGGCCTGAGTTTTTTGTGTTGTCCACGACCGCCCCGATCGCTAACTCCCCGCGATTCCAGATCCAGACCAAGCCTTTCGTTCCGCAATTACATAACGGGCAGAAACTGGCATTCAAACTCCGCGCAAATCCCACGGTTTGCATCACGGATAAAGATTCTGATAAACAGCATCGCCATGATGTCTTGATGCATGCCAAGCGTCAGGCTCAGCGTTCGGGTGTGGGTGAAATGGACTCTGTGATGACACAAGCCGCCCAAACCTGGATACAGGATGAAAAACGGCAGGCGAATTGGGGAGTTCGCTTTGATTTCGCGCCCGATATTGAACGCTATACCCAGCATCGCAGCTTCAAAGCCTCTGGCCAGAAAGTCGCCTTTTCCAGCGTAGATTTTCAGGGAGTCCTCACTTTATCAGACAGCCACCTTTTCCTTGAGCAATACCAGAAAGGGTTTGGCAGGGCAAAATCCTTTGGTTGTGGGCTCATGTTGATAAGGGCACTGTAATGGCATTTATCCCATTAAAACCCATTCCCATCAAAGACAGAAATTCGATGATCTTTATCGGCATGGGACGCATTGATGTTAAAGACAATGCGTTTGTTGTGATTGATGAAGTCAACGGTGAGCGCATGCACATACCCGTCGGCTCCCTTGACAGACAAGTCAGAATTGCCTGTCGCGAAAAATTCAGGACAGACAAGATCCTGAAACGCCTTATTCCCTTAATTGAAGAGGTGCTCGCGGCGGGCGAAATTTCCCCGCCGCCGCCGCCCGCGGATGCACAACCGCCCGCCATTCCTGAACCGATATCCATCGGTGACATTGGGCACAGGAGCCAGTAAAGATGAGCATGACAGTTATCGTCACAGAAGCCGTTCCTCCGCGATTACGGGGACGTCTGGCGATTTGGTTGCTGGAGATACGGGCAGGGGTTTATGTTGGTAATATCTCTCATAAAATCAGGGAGATGATTTGGGAACAAATCACGGAATTCACCGAAGATGGCAACGCAGTTATGGCATGGCAGACTAATACCGAATCTGGCTTTGATTTTCAAACCGTTGGTGAAAACAGAAGGGAGCCGATAGATTTTGACGGCCTGCGTTTAGTGAAATTTAAGCCACTTTCTGAGGATTAGTCTGGAGGGGCTAACAAGCGATTAAACATGGTAACATTTTTTCTGTTAAAAAAATGGTTTTATAACAATGGGTTATTTTTAGGGAGTTCCCCGTGGATGCGGGGATAAACCGGTTCATTTCGTGATATAGAGGGATAATAATAAGAGTTCCCCGTGGATGCGGGGATAAACCGACGTTCAAACTGAAAACATTACAGCCATTATCGAGTTCCCCGTGGATGCGGGGATAAACCGGTGTCGGTTGTCTCGATGGCTCACATGATTTCGGTTCCCCGTGGATACGGGGATAAACCGTTTTTACTCAGGCGGCGTTTATAAGAGATATCGAATTCCCCGTGGATACGGGGATAAAAACCTTTCCAAGCGATTTCCTGATATTTCAATTAGCTAAAATCCCAATCACCATAAAAAATAACTACAATATTCATTATATTTACCCATATATTTAAAATAAAATTCGATTTGTTTGAGATAAATAAAATAAACATTCCAAATCGCACAACATTCCATCTAAAAGCATAATTGGTTGATGATTGCCAAAAAAACCTATGCTAATCTACGCGCCTTTCCGTCTTAAGATGTTCATTTTTTAGACAAAAAATATTATAGATAAACAAATAGCAAAAATAGGAAGCAAATTTACTTATGAATTTCACTAACACCAGCAAATTGTTAGCCGCGACGCTGTGCCTTGCCGCCTCATACAGTTATGCAGAGAGTGATCGCCCGCTTTTTTCATTAACGATGTCGGAATCTGGCGCTCAGCAAATGAATAATGACGGTAGCTTATCCCAAACGACCAAGTCTGAATCTCGTATCCTACCAATTTGGGGGGATGCTGCACGAGCAAAAGGCTACGATCTGCCTGAACCGTTTGGTGCGAGTTACAGTTATATGAATCTGCGACAGGATATTGTTGTGGATCAAATCGGGTTTATTATGCCTGAAAATCCTGACACACAAAAATCTACTGCAATCACAGCCGGGAAAACTCGTGAACGCACTGAAACGCATATGCTTAAGCTAGATACATGGGTTCTGCCATTTTTAAATGTTTACGGTGTATATGGAAAAACAAAAGGTTCATCTCAAACTAATATTGAAAACGTGATATTTAGTGGCATTCCTATGTTCCGAGATATTCCTTTCACTCTAGATTTTAAAGGTAAAACCTATGGTGGAGGTATTACATTAGCTGGCGGTTATAACCAATTTTTTGCAACATTAGATGCAAACTATACGCAAACCAATTTAGATATTTTAGATGGGGGTATTAAAGCCCTTGTTATAACCCCTAGAATTGGCTATGAATTTACATTCCAGCCATTATTTACAGGGCAAGGTAATACGAAAGTTCAAGTTTGGACTGGTGCCATGTATCAAGATATTACTCAGCGCTTTAAAGGCAAGGTCGCGAATATAAATATGACCGGACCGCTAGGAGCATTAGTTGGAGGCATCCTTGAAGGCGACCCTGATATGTCGTTCGATGTAAAACAACACCTTGCCCACAAATGGAACAATACCATCGGTGCCCGTGTCGAAATTACCCGTAATTTCAATATCCTGTCAGAAGTCGGTTTTGGCAACAGAAACAGCTTCTTTATTTCCGGTGAGTTCCGTTTCTGATGTTTGACCTTGCAACATTCAAAAGGCTGGTAATTTCCAGCCTGTTTATTTTTACCGCTTCATCGGCCCACGCCAATATCCTGCCTGATCGGCAAAAAATGGATGGTTGGTTAAACCAATTAGGCGGCAGTAACCATTTTGATGACCACAAAACCATTGACTGGGGCGTATTGCCTGGCCCTTTCTACACCCCTGAAATGGGGATAGGGATGGGGGTGGCGGTGGTCGGTTTGTATCGTCCTGACCGTTTAGATCGCGTTAGCCAAAACTCTTCATTGGGACTCAGTGGCTTTAGTTCATCTACCGGCGCGTTTGGCCTGAATTTTACCAATTACAATTTTCTCGCCAATGACCAATGGCGGTTATTTGTCTCCGGTACACTCAATAACACCCCAACGTACTATTGGGGCAAAGGTTATCGTGCTGGTCAACATGACAGCAACAAAGAGAAGTACCGTTCGCAGGAATTTGCTATTCATCCGCGACTTCTTTATCGCATCACTGATGCCACCTATATGGGATTAGGCTGGAATTTCTCCTCCGTCCATGCCAGTGATCCCGATAGCGGTGCAAAACGGTATTTTGCCCAGTCCGTCGGGGGTCGCTCTGTGGTCAGTTCCGGTGTCAGCGCCCACTTCATTTATGACACGCGGGATTTTTTACCCAATGCGCGCCACGGACAGGTATTTGAGGCCGTTTATACCTATTTCTCCCCGGAATTGGGCAGCGATCACCATTTCCATACCACACAGCTCCAGTTCTCGACCTATTACCCGTTATCTGAAAAGACGGTTCTGGCCTTGGATAACTACGCCCGTTTCAGCGCAGGTGATGTGCCGTGGAACCAGCTCTCCCTGCTTGGCAACGGCCAACGGATGCGCGGCTACTACGAAGGGCGTTATCGTGACAACAATATGTTCACAACACAGCTAGAGCTACGGCATAAACTTGACTGGCGCCACGGTGTGGTTGCCTGGATAGGCGCCGGTACACTGGGAGATTCCCCCTCGCAGTTGGGGACAAAACATTGGCTCCCTTCGGTGGGGGTGGGCTATCGTTTCGAGTTCAAGCCACGCATGAACATCAGATTAGATTTTGGTGTTGGTAAAGACAGCACAGGGTTCTATTTTCAGGTTGGGGAAGCGTTTTGAGATTATTCGTCACACTCTGCCTCGGTTTTTTACTGGCGGCATGCCAAACTCAACCCCAACCCGTTGAACCGATAAAACCCGTCCTTGTGAGTGATACTCACGAACAATCACCGAAGAATTGGGCAGCCTTGCCCCCCATTGCCCCACCGGAAGGTTTAAGGGCGTGTTGTGCTTTTGGTTATAACCTTAAAGCCCAACTCTGGGGTGTCCCTATTCCCTTCTTTGATATCGACAATATTGTAGAAGCCGACAAATTGGGCGAGCATCACTACAATAACAGTGTTATCGGTGCCAGTGCCGCCTTATTCGGGGTAAGCAATGAAAAAGTGGGGCTGCTCTATACCCACAAGGGCGGGTTTATTGATATCTCCCATGTGAGGGATACCGCAGACTATACCCTCTATCTGTTCAGCCAGATTTACGCCCACCTTGGTCAAGCGTGGGAATTAACCCTCAGTAATGAGCTGGCCGCGCGTAAGATCCACTTTTTTGTTTTTACGCCGCCGGAAGATCCGGCTAAACGCTATACGCTAAGTGCCTATCTGGCGGCCAGACTCGCTTTCCAGCTCGCAGCCTGGCATGAAATCGCCCAATGGTATGGCTATCAATCAGTCCCTGGATTTTCAGAAGGCATTTCGGCTTTTTCCCCGGAAGATCTCTATTCAAACCTGCTGGGCGCACGATTAACGTTGACGCTGATCCTAAAAGGCCACGCTTCTTCTGTGGCGGATTTTTCGGCTTCAATGGCTAAGATCTTGCCGATGGCGTTGCATGAACTCGGCGATTATCCCAAATCCGGCACCAAGGCGATGTTTGACAGCGTAGATGGTGTGTGGTGGAACAGCTATCAACGTGTTCCTGAGAAGTTTCTGGTACTACACCGAAATTATGCTACTCAGGACAACCGCTACCCATTAATGCCTTTTGGTAAAGAAAAGGTTGCCTTGCGCCTGTCTCTGCCTGAGCATTACCAACAGGTTTCGTTGGATAAACTGGCTGAATTCCAGCTATGGCCAACTCATGAGATGAAGGATCTTCCTGTTCCAAAGCAATATTGGACAGTGAAGGATTTTAAGATGCTGGCGGAAAATGCCCAACGGGAAGATGAGAAGCAGTTGTTATTGAATCAATAACGATAAAATTCAGTCATACCAAAACGAGTCTGTATTAGGTGACCGTCCAAGCGGTCACCCAATTCGATAATAAAACGACGTTCAGCAAACCCAATTTTTGCGATCACGATCATAAAATGAAAATGATCATGCTATTAATGACAGTGGATATTTGATTTTTATAATTAAATCAACATGTTGAAAAAACAGCCTTTCACCTGTATTCAAATCACCCAAAACAATCCGTTAACCAGAGATAAAAACACAGTGCATTGCACCAATGACGCAATGATTTTAACTTTTCATCCTGCCCTTGCTGGCGGTAACGGTTAATTTCTCTTAAGTAAATTTGGGTTTTATTTGTCCGTTATTTATTATTTCCCCCCATTTGATTCCGCACGAATGAGCCGATGCATTCGGATAACAACGTCCCTTCAACTTATCAGGCAGCGTCTTGCGCCCTTAATTACCCCATTGGTCAGGGACAATGTGAATGAGATGTCAATCTTGTGCCCGAATGCAGTGGCCTGCGTGGCGATCAAGCGGAATAGCCTATTTCATCACGTTCCGTTATCATTTCAGGGAGATAGACCATGTCAGTGAAAAAGCACCTCAGCAAATTAAAGAAAGGAAAAGCGCTGTTGGAACAGGGGCAGCAAGTCACCCAGCGGGCGAAACAGGCCAAAGGGCTGCTGACGGGGACGGGCAGCAATGCCGCGGGTAGTCTGATCAGTGGCATGGGTGGAGGCTTTGCCGGGAAAGCAGGCAAGGCGGTTGGGAGCCTCGGTGCCGGAAGCCTGATCAACGGCGGGGGGTTTTCCGGCGGGGCAAGCAAGGCACTTGGCGCACCGGGGCTGGCCGCCAAAGCCGCGGCGGGTAATCTGGGGGCAGGCAACATTCTGCAGCAACTGGGGCAAAAACTGGGACTGGGCGGCAGCGACCCCAGCGGCCTGCTGTTCACCCTGACCGCGGGTAGCCTGCCGGCCTCGACCTTTGTCGTCACCGATTTCAGCCTGACCGAACACTTCTCGCGCCCCTTCGCGCTGGATGTGGGGCTGGCGAGCGCCGACTCCGCCATTGATTTCCCGCTGGTGCTTGACCGCACGGCGACGCTGACCATTTTGCAAAACGGTATCGAACAGCGCAGCATCACCGGTATCGTCACCCGCTTTGAGCAGGGCAACACCGGCTTACACCAGACCCCCTACCGGATGAGCATCCGCCCCGACCTGTGGCGCACCACCCTGCGGCAGAACTCGCGCATCTTCCAGCAGCTCAACATCACCGACATCATCACCAAAATCCTCAAGGAGCACCATATCCGCGACGTGGTGTTCAACCTGCGCCACCCGCACCCGGCGCGCGAATTCTGCGTCCAGTATCAGGAAAGCGACTTCAATTTCCTGCAACGGCTGACCGCGGAAGAGGGGATTTTCTACTTCTTCGAATGCAGTAACGGGCGCAACACGCTGGTGTTCGCCGACGATGGCGGCTCAGTGCCGCCGGGTCTCTCGCTATCGTATCAGCCGGGTGACGGCAGCACACTGGGGGAACCCGCCGTCAGCAGCCTGACCCACAGCGCCCAGGTGCGGCCGGCGCAGGTGCAACTAAAAGATTACACCTTCAAGAATCCGGCCTGGCCGGCGGAATTTCGCCAGCAGATACGGGATGAAAACCTGCAACAGGTGTACTACGAGCACTACGACTATCCGGGGCGCTTCAAGGATGAGGCCCACGGCAAGGCGTTCACCCGCTACCGTCTGGAGGCACTGCGCAGCGATGCCGTGACCGGACAGGGCAGCGGCAACGCCATTGCCCTGCAACCGGGCAAATTGTTCATCCTCGATAACCATCCACGGGCAGACCTGAATCGGTCATGGCAAACCGTTTCCACCCACCACAGCGGCAGCCAGCCGCAGGCACTGGAAACCGCCACTTCCGGCACCGGCACGACGTTGCACAGCCAGTTCAGTTTCATCCGCCAAAACCAGAACTGGCGCCCGGCACCGTTACCCAAACCGGTGATTGATGGCCCGCAAATCGCCAAGGTAGTAGGCCCGGCCGGCGAGGAAATCTTTTGCGATAAGTACGGGCGGGTGCGCCTGCAATTTCCGTGGGATCGCTACGGGCGCAGCGACGACCAAAGCTCCTGCTGGATACGGGTCAGCCAGCCGTGGGCGGGGCAGGGCTGGGGCATGCTCGCCATCCCACGTATCGGGCAGGAAGTGGTGGTGGATTTTCTGCACGGCGACCCGGACCAGCCCATCGTGACCGGGCGCACCTACCACGCCAGCAATATCCCGCCGGGCGCTTTGCCGGGCAGCAAAACCCAGATGGCCTTCCGCTCCAAAACCCACAAGGGCGAGGGCTACAACGAACTGCTGTTTGAGGATGCAAAAGGCAGTGAGCGGCTATCGCTCCATGCACAAAAAGACATGACGACCCTGGTGCTCAACAACCGCGATACCCATGTGCTCGCCAACCATCGCGAAACCGTGGAGAAAAACCAGGCCATCCTGGTCAATGAGAACAAAGAGGAAACGGTCACCCTTAACAGCACGGAAACGGTGCATGAGGTGCGCACACTCACCACGGGCAAGGACTACATTATCACGGTCGGGACACACCAGCAGGTCAACGTTGGCAATACCCTTGCCATCACGGCCGGCGACGTGATTGAGCTGCGCTGCGGCGCGAGTGTGTTGCGCATGGACAGTGCCGGCAAAATCACGATACAGGGCAGCGAGTTCAAGTTTGAGGCCAGCGGCGCGGTACAAATCACCGGGAAAGATATCGACCTGAACTAAAAGGATCCCCTGAGATGGAATTTCGTAACCTGACCCCGTTTGCGGTCATGAATTATTCGATGCTCGACACCGACGATACTGAGCATCACGTCGCGGTGATGAAAATCGGCTACCAGCTCCTGCCCACCGAACCGGGGGAGTACACGGCTGAACTGCTGCCTGCGCCGCCGCTGTGCTTACAGGATGAATATCGCGGGGCGATGAATGCCTCGTCGGTCTTGCAGGAAAGCGACCTCGCGCCGTTTAAACCGCGCTGTGACGTGATTGTCAATGGCACGGCGTATGCGCCGGCCGGTCAGCCCTGTACCGCATTCCCGGTGCGGTTGCTGGTACAGAGCCAACAAGGGCAAACTTTGCTCGATAAAACCCTCACCATCAGCGGTGAACGGGCATTTATTCGCGAGAGTGACGGGCACTGGCAACTGAGTGAGCCAAAACCCTTTACTTCCCTGCCACTGGATTACCGCTACGCCTTTGGCGGCGAGTGCAAAATTTACGCCAATGATGAAGCCAGCCCGCGTCTAAAAGAATCTGCTCGCCTGACCGCCGCACAACGCCAGCAACATCCTGACGGTGAAAACGCGCCCCTCGCCCACTCCACCTGCGAAACCAATCCGCTGGGGATTGGGTTTATCACCCCGTGGTATGCCGAAGCTAAACAACTTACCCGCTATCCTGCACCACGTATTACCCGATCGGATGCGCCGTTTACTATTGAGCATTTTACCGCTCAATTGAATGGCACATTACCCTCCGATACGCCAGCCTGCCAGCCACAGGGGATGGGCTTTATCGGGCGTCCGTGGCTGCCCCGTCGTGCACTCGCGGGTACTTACGATGATAACTGGCTTGAACACCGCCATCCTTACCTGCCGAAAGATTTTGACTTCGGCTACTGGAACGGCGCCCCGGCTGACCAGCAAATTGACTGGCCGGAGACCGATATCACCCTCACCCTGAGTGGTCTGACCCCGGACGGTCACCTGCATGTCCGCCTGCCGGGGCACCGTCCGTTTCTCCTGCTGCGGATGCACAACGGCGTGTTACTGCCGGTGCCGATGCGCCTCGATACCTTGCTGATTGACAGCGATGCGATGACCGTCCACCTGACCCACCGGCTGCATTTCAACACCGGCCTGCCGGTGCGGGTGGCGGAAGCCCGCTTTGAAATTAACCCGGATGCGCCATTACTCAAACTGGCACCACTGGAAGAGGAGAAAAAGGATGGCTGATAACTACATTGCCCGCACCGCCGGCACCTGGATGATTGTCGGCATCCTGCCGGATGTGTGCAAAACCCCGATGGGGAACTCAACGCCGCCCATCCCCTACCCGGTGGTCGCAAAACTGGTGGACAGCTCAGCCCCGGCCAATACCGTGCGCGCCAACGGCCAGCCGGTGGTGGTGTTTGCCCACAGTTTTGTCCCGCAGACCCTCGGCGACCAGCCCGGCGTAGCCAATGGCGTCAAAAGCGGCACCGTCGGCGGTAAATGCCACCCGAAAGCGCATACCCAGACCGTGCGCGCCGGCAACAAGCTGGTACTGCGCCACGGCGATAAATTTTGGATGAACGGGGCATAAGGAGAAAAACAATGGCAGAAAAATATTCGACGTTGGTTGTCACCCCCAAGGTTTATGAAGGCAAAGAATTTTGTGAGGAGTTTCATATTCGGACCCAGGCTGAGGCAGAAACCGCGCTGGGCAAGGTCGATACGCTCTATCCCCAAAGCCGCCGATATTATGGCGCTTACGGCGACGATCCGGAATTAGATGAATATTACAATGACGAAAACGCCAAACTCGAAGCGCAGTATTTTAAAAAAGCCGCACAGGATGCCGTTGACAAATTCAACCGCGGCGAGTTTCCGCTAAAAGAATGGGAAGAACCGGAAAAAACAGAAACGCCCCAATACCCCCAACCCAATCCCCCCTTACCAGCCAAAGCCCGCGATGACAGCCCGACCGGGGAAGGCAATACGCTGGGCAAAATTGTCGGTCAGTCCAGCCCGGCAAAAGTGCCGGCGACCGACGCTAACCCCATACCCACAGCAGAAACTCCCGCGGAAAAAGACTTGTGGGCTGAGCTGGGAGAGATGTATCAACAAGGCAAAGCCATCGCCAGCAAACAGTGGCATAAAACCCAGGCCGATGCCCAAAAATGGCTGAATGACGCGGGCGATAAGCTAAGTGCAGCCGCAGATCAACCGGTAGAAGGGTTAAAGGGCGCCGGAAAAGAGTTGTGGAATACCGTCCCTGATCTGGCCGAAGGTGTGGGCAAGGCGGTCACTGGGGGCTATGCCAAAATGACCACTGTCAGTGGCCGTGTTTTAAAGGCCGCCGGGCTGGAAACCTTAGGGGATATGCACCTTAAGGTGTCTGAATGGTCGGCTGCCGCGGCGGATAAAATCAACCTGGACGCGGTCAAAATGACCATGAGCAACAAAGCGCAGGAAGGCGGCGGATTGGTGACTGCCAGTATCAGTATGGCGACCGGGATCCTTGGGTTAGCTAAAGGGGCGGCCAAACAGGCGGTCAAACAAAAGATAAAAGGGGGTCAACCAGAAGCGGGCGCGCGCATCAGCGGCAAAAACCAGGCAGCGGATCCCCCTGGCAAACCCGAAAACCACACCCAGGACCAGGCCAAAAATACCACCAGCGACAAACAAGGCAATAACCCGGAAAAAACCCGTGGGGCTGGCGACCCGGTGGATATAGCCACCGGGGACTTTTTGCAGGTCTGGCCGGTCATCGCTATCCCCGGCCTGTTGCCGCTCACCCTGACCCGCACCTACCGTTCCACCGCCACCCCGCGTGGCCTGTTCGGCTCCAAATGGGCCGATGACTGGTCGCGTCAACTGGCGCTGGACGACCGCAAGGTGCGCTACACGGATGCGGCCGGCGTCGTCTATGACTACCCCACCCCGGATAACACCGTACTGGCCCGCAACAAGCACCTGCCCCACGGCCTGCTGACCGGCGAACTGGACGGCGCGCTGAGCCTGACCGACAGCCAAACCCAGCTCACTTACCATTTTAATCAGGTTATCGGCAATATCCGCAAACTGTCCGCCATCACCGATCGCCGCCAGAATGCGATCCGCTTTATCTATGATAAACAAGCGCAACTGGTTGAAGTCACGCGCAATGATGGCATCCGGCTGGTACTGGACTCCCAGGACGGGCAACTGCGGACGATTGACCTGATTGACGGCGACCGACCGCAGCGCTGGGTCACCTGCGGCTATGACCCGCAGGGCTATCTGGCAGAATGTGATGCCTTCCAGCACAACCACCTGTGGCATGAATACAATGCGCAGGGCTGGATGACCCGCTGGCACGACACCGACCAGACCGACCTGTCGGTGACCTACGATGCGCGCGGCCGCGTGCTCAGCACCGCCTCGCCCAGCGGCTACTGGTGCGACCGTTTTCGCTATGACGATGCCACACGCACCACCACCTATCGGGATGCGGAAGGCGGCGAAAGCCAGTTCATCTATAACCCGGACGGGCAGGTTATCCGGGAGATTGACCCGCTGGGGCGCGTCACCCGCCGCCAGTGGAAAAACAGCCAGAAAATGTGGGAAGCCGATCCCGCAGGCAATGTCACCACCTTTGCCTACAACCCTGACGGCGCGCTGACGGAAGTCAGGCTACCCACCGGTGACATTTTTGCTTACGGTTATGACGAACAGGGACAGCTTATCGAAAGCGTGCTGCCCACCGGTGAGCGCTGGAAATTTCACTATGATGAGCAAGGCAACCTCACCGGGCTGACCCACCCATTGGGACACAAGGAGGAATACCACTACGGCACCCACGGTGAACTGCGCCAGCGCCTCCTCCCCGATGGCCGCGAGTGGCACTATGCCTACGACCCACAGCTACGCCTCACCAACATCACGGCACCGGACGGCGAAACAACCGGGCTGGAGCTGGACACGCTGGGGCGGCTGCGCGGGGTGACCGATGCCCTCCACCAGCAGACCCGCTACCGCTACAGCGACGACCATGCTGGCCTTAATGGCAGCCTGGCCGAAATCACCCTGCCCGATGGCACCACGCAGCAACTTGAATATGACAGTGAGCGGCGCGTGGTCGCGGTCACGGATGGCGAAGGCCGCACCACCCGCTACACCTACGGCGCCTTTGACCTGCTGACCCAGGTCACCCGCCCGGATGGCACCACGCTGCGCTTTGGCTATGACCGCCTGACCCGCCTGCAATCGGTCACGGCCGCCACCGGCGAGACCTACCGTTATGAACGGGATGCGGCCGGCCAAATCATCCGGGAAACCGATTTTACCGGGCGTACCCTGGCGTATCAGTACGATAAACTGGGACGCCGCACCCAGGTGCAATACCCCGACGGTCAGCAACTGCGCTGGCACTACTCCCCTGCCGGCTTGCTGGTCAGACAAGAAAGCTGGCAGCCGGAAGCCGGGACGTGGGTGCTGAAAGCCACCACCACGTACGAATACAACAAACGGCAGCAACTGGTGAAAGCCACCAATGCCGATGCCGTGGTGGAATATGAGTATGACAAGGGCACTGGCCTGCCAACCTGTGAGCGTATCAACGGGCGAGAAATCCGCCGCGAATGGGATAACCTGACCGGCCGCCCACTCAGCGAAAGCCTGGATGGCCACACTTTGCACTTTGGCTATCACCCCCTGTCAGGCGCGCTGAACCACTTCCAGTTCAACCAGCATGCCCCGCTGACGCTCCGGCATGATGCACTGGGGCGGGAAACCGTGCGCGAAAGTGCCCACGGGTTTATCCTCGCCAGCCGCTACACCGCCACCAGCCTGCTGGCGCACCAGTCAGCCGGGCGGGACAGCGCCTTTTTCCGGGAAGCGCTGGCGGAAAATGACCCACATTTCCCGCCCCAGGCGACCGCCGTCAACCGGAGCTGGCAATACGACCGGGCGCACAATGTGCGGGTGATTGATGACAGCCGCTGGGGGCAGACCCGCTATCGTTACAACACCAACGACCAGATATTGCATACCCTGTTCGACAGTTCGCGCCCCCATGAAGAGCAGTTCAGTTATGATGCCAACGGCAACCTGAGCCAACATTTGCCCATCGATGCGCAGGGCGCGATGGAACAATTCACCCAACGCCAGCAGGCCGGGCGGGTGGTGCAGCGGGGCGATACCCAATATGAGTATGATGATAACGGCCGTCTGATAGAAAAAATCGAGCAACATGACGGCTTCCGCCCGCAAATCTGGCGCTACCGCTGGGATACCCAAAACCAGCTCACCCACTTAGAAACCCCGGACGGCTCACGCTGGCAGTATTGCTACGACCCGTTTGGCCGCAGAATTCGTAAAATCAAAGAGCGTGACGGAAAACTGACCGCCGCTAATTTACAGTTGTGGTTAGCGGGCAAGCCGGATTTGCCTGAAAATCCCAAGGCACTCGGCGGTTATGATTACCTGTGGAGCGGGGATCAACTGATTGAGGAAGTCCCGTACCAGCTTGACGGCACCCGGCTGGAAGCACGCCGCGTGCGCTGGCTGTATGAACCGGGCAGCCTGACGCCGGCGGCGCGTTTTGAGCGGGGTAAACTGCACTACGCCATCAGCGACCACCAGGGCACCGTGCGGGAATTGCTGGATGAGCAGGGCGAGATGGTCTGGGGTCAACATCTGACCACCTGGGGCCACGCCCAAAACCGGGGCGGCGTGCCCTCCCATCACCCGGATCACCATGTTCAGTGCAATTTCAGGTTTATGGGGCAATATGAGGACGAGGAAAGCGGGCTTTGCTACAATCGGTTCAGATATTTTTCGCCGGAGACCGCGCAGTACATATCGCCGGACCCCATAGGGCTTACGGGAGGAACAAACCCTTACGGGTATGTGCATAATCCCGCAAATAGAATCGACCCGCTGGGGTTATCTGGTACTTCAAAAATTGCGGCAACGGGGTCAAATTCATTTGAAGCTTTTAAAGGCCGTTCAGAAGGCATGTTTGCAACGGAAGCAGATGCAAGGAAAGCCTATGAATTAATTCAAAAGAAAGACTGGACTACCTTAGAAAAAATGATGCCACCGAAGTCATGGCCTCCGAACAGAGGTTTTGTGAATGTAACCCCTACCACTTTGCAACCCGGAACAAAAATAGACCGTTATGGAGGATGGTATGAAAATGGAGAGTTTATTGATAAAGGAAACTTTGTTGCCGAAGCGGGTGCCCCTTTTAAAGTTAGGGCATTACCAGCCAATGATATTAATAGGCCATATACTGTTTATGAGGTTGTTAAACCCATTAAAGCAGATATGGGACAAGCAATACCATGGTTTGGACAACCTGGTATGGGTACACAATATGAACTTTCATCCAAACTTAATGAATTAGTCCGCGATGGAAGTATTAAGGTGTTAAAATGAAACTAAGAATACAAAGAATTTCTAATTTAGAGAAAATTTACGATGGATTTGAAGATGGATTTTATGAACAAGATCACCTTATTAACTGTCCTATCTGTAATGAAAATAAAACTTTCCGTGTTTTAAGATTAAAAGAGTTTAGAGAGCTGGATAATAATTTACGTATACAATTAATGCATGAAATAGAACATATTAATGAAAAATTATTATCAACGATAACTACTTATAGCTATTATAATCTATCTGTAGAATATATCTCTTATGTTTGTGATAAATATCAAACCGAAATTATAGCCATACTAGCTGTTGGAGAGTGGCAACCAGCTAGATATCAAGTCATTCTATTAGGGCTATTTGAGATATGTAAAGATATTTAATGAAGTTTAATACCGGAAAATCCCCGCGATCTTCCGGCTTTATTATTATACGTCAATCGGTTCCGGTATTACTCGCCGGAGACCGGGCAGTATATTTCGTCTGACCCCATTGGGCTGGCGGGGGGCTTTAACCCGTATGGCTATGTGCATAATCCGGTGTCTTGGGTAGATCCGTACGGGCTGGCTGGCGGGGTTGGGAATAAAGGGGATCTGAACGCGAAAGCATTTTCAATGCAAATCATATCGTGAGGTTGAAAAAGAATCATTACCAGATTGGATGGTTAAATCATTTAAAGATAATGAATATAAAACAGTGGTTACTACAGAAGACGTTGTTCTTTACCGTACTTTTGGTGGTTATGCCAAAATTGATGGCGGATTTGTAACCACCTTGCCTGCAAAAAACAAAATTCAAGCCAAAATAGATACTGCTCTTTTACCTGAATGGAAAAATACAAGGCAGTATGAATCCACAATAATTGTGCCTGCAGGTACTAAATTACAAATTGGTAAGGTTAAAGAGCAATTCACTCGATCTGGCACCAAATTAGAGGGAGGGGCTGATCAAGTGATCTTACCTTTAAATTATCCTATGAGTTGGGTAAAAGATGTCAGGTTTGTAGATTAAGAGGTCAGTTTAGGTATGGATAAAGAAAAACTAATGTCAGAAATAGATAAAGCTATCGAATGGATGGAGGATGAGAAAAAAAACAACAAAAATCAATTAAAAGTAATGATAGATTTATTTAAAAGAACAAAAGAAAAAATCGTCAAAAATGAATTATTACGTAATGAGATACGAGGTTCAGCAAGAATGTATGTTGAAATGTACAGTGATTATATGAATCCTATGCTTAACTATCTTGATTATGTTGAAAAAAATATTGATGAATTTTTGAAAAAATAGTTTAAGCCGGAAGATCCTCGTGATCTTCCGACTTTCTGCTTTTTAAAGAGCCACTCATTCCCTACCTTTAGTTGCTTTTATAGTCCCCAATCAGTTCCCGCATTCGCAGCTTAATCTCGCTGAGCAATATGAGGACGAGGAAAGCGGATTATACGTAACCGTCCGGTGATCTCACCTTGCTTTATCAGATAAGAATAAAGGGGGATTTAGCTAAACGGGTTTTCAGGCCAGGGAAGAAGCTCATTCAGCCGGTTGTTCGGCCAGGTGGGTAACCGGCGCAGGACATCACGTAACCAAACC
>NZ_NJCX01000032.1 GCF_002632875.1 Xenorhabdus kozodoii | reverse complement strand
TTTCATGTTACATTACCCGAAAAAGCACAGGAATTGACCACCCGGTTGACAGATAATTTCCAGACTTTAATTCCTGCATCTTCAAGTTAATTGCGTATATTCGTTATTGGTTATTAGTATTATTTTATATATTCACCGCTACGAAGAGCTTCAATACGCTTATCCAATGGTGGATGAGATAAGAATAACTCACTGAAACTCTTAGATTTACCATTAATACAGAATGCCATCATCTTTCCCTCTTCCTGAGGTTCATAACTGGTCTTGAGACGTTGCAATGCAGCAATCATCTTTTCGCGGCCAACTAATTTCGCTGATCCGGCATCCGCATGGAATTCACGGTAACGGGAAAACCACATGGTAATAATACTGGCCAGAATGCCAAATACGATCTCCAGCACCATGGAAAGCACCATGTAGACAATTGGGTTGCCATTACTGCTGCTTTCACTTTCATCATCGTTGCTGGACAGAAAACTTGCCGCAGCCTGTGCAATGATACGTGAAATGAAGATAACGAATGTATTCACGATACCTTGCAATAATGTCATTGTTACCATATCACCATTAGCGATATGGCTAATTTCATGCGCAATGACAGCTTCGGCTTCATCACGACTCATATTGTTCAATAGCCCTGTACTAACAGCAACCAGAGAAGCATTACGGCGTGCTCCTGTAGCAAATGCATTAATATCCAAGGCATCATAGATAGCCACTTGTGGCATAGTGATCCCAACCTGACCTGCCTGACGACGTACCGTTTCCATCAACCAGGCTTCAGTTTCATTGGAAGGTTGTTCAATAACCTGACCACCAACAGAACGCAGAGCCATCCATTTCGACATTAACAAAGAAATGAATGCTCCGCCAAAACCAAACAAACCAGCCATAATCATGAGACCAGCAACACTACTCCGCTGAACTCCTGTCAGTGAAAGTATTATTCCAAACAACACCATAACGGCAAGGTTTGTGAGAAGGAACAAGGCGATTCTCATCATATAAATTTGCTTCCTTTAATTATCAAACAAGAGTTAAGCGCTAAAATGGGGATTACTCCCATATTATTCAAGTTTTTTAAGATGTTAAGCGATATAAACAACATAACTTTACAATATAATAAAAAAGGCCGACTCCCAAGCCGGCCTTTTGCCTGTAACAAATTTACGGTTATCTCGTTACAGCTATTTCAGCAGGCTGGTGAGCCAAATCCAGAGCAATTTTTACAGCTTCGTCCAAGTCAGGATCTGGCCCTTTATAATCTTTTGGTAAATCATCAAGCGACTTGATCGATTTTTTACCTTCCCGTTTAAAACGTTCATTAATACGATCCAACTTGCTCGTTTCATATTCCTTGTTTTCTTTCTCTCTTTGAGCATAGTTCAAGGAATAAACGCCCTTACGTTCTTTAATGGCCTTATAGTAAGCAATATCCTGTCTGATATATTTAAACTCAGGATTATTGGCAATCCGTTGGTCATGTAGTTTAGTCAGTAGTGGCGTTAACTCTGAAATAACTTTCGAGGAAGTATAATGCGCGGGCTGAATGCTGTCCCAGGGTAACGCGTTATCTTCCTGGCTTTCCCCTAATTCAAAAGGTTCTTCCCCTGTCGGCGTAATTATATCCGGCGTTACTCCCTTAAGCTGGGTGCTACCGCCATTTATCCGATAGAATTTCTGGATCGTGTATTGCACAGAGCCAATCCCAGGCCAATCAGGTCGCAGCATTTGATCATAAATGCGATTCAAAGGACGGTATTGTTGAACAGTTCCTTTACCAAAAGAAGGCTCTCCCACAATTAATCCACGGCCATAATCTTGCATTGCAGCCGCAAATATTTCAGACGCAGAAGCGCTTCGTTTATCAATCAAAACAACCAGAGGGCCTTTGTAGTATATTGCCTCATCCGTATCTGACTCTACTTTAACTCTACCGGTATTGTCACGGATCTGGACGACAGGACCAGTAGGAATAAATAAACCAGATAGCGACACAGCTTCTGTCAACGCCCCACCACCATTGCCGCGTAAGTCGATGACAATTGAAGAAACTTTCTGTTTAGTGAGTTTCTGCAATTGTACTTTTACATCGTTAGTCAACCCGACATAGAAACTTGGTATATCCAAAACACCAACTTTCTCCTTCCCTACTGTTTTTACTGACATCTTGACCGCTTGATCTTCAAGGCGGACCGTTTCGCGGGTTATGGTAACAATGTGGTTTTTTACCCCTTTCGCACTCGGAATGATTTCAAGGCGGACTTTACTCCCCTTTGGCCCTTTAATAAGAGCAACGACATCTTCCAAACGCCATCCAACAACATCTACCATGGGCTTGCCTACCTGCCCGACACCAATTATTTTATCCCCAACTTTCAATAATTTACTTTTATCCGCAGGGCCGCCTGTCAGCAATGAACGAATGGAAACATATTCATCATCATATTGCAAAACAGCGCCGATGCCTTCAAGAGACAAACTCATCTCTGAATTAAACTGTTCTGTATCACGCGGTGAGAGGTAACTGGTATGTGGATCTATTTCACGGGCAAAAGCCATCATGATATTTTGAAAAACATCCTCACTCTTAGTTTGTGTGAGACGTTTCAACAATGTCCGATAACGCTTAACAAGGGTTTCTTTAATTTCTTTATCATTCTTGCCGGATAACCTGAGGTTTATCCAATCCGATTTGATCTTAGCATCCCAAAGCTTATCCAGCTCCTCAACACCCTTTGGCCACGGCGCTTTGATACGGTCGGTTTCAATGGTGTCATGACCATTTATATCAACAGGCTGCTCCAGACGAGAAATAACATATTGATAGCGTTCAAAGCGGCGTTTTTGCATCAAGTTAAATAGTTCATAGGGAAGTTTGAGTTCGCCATTTTCAAGCTCTTTTCCTAACTCTCCCTTTTGGGCCGCGAATTGCGCGATATCAGATGTCAAAAAGACATTGTGCCCATAATCCAATTGATTCAGGTAACGATCAAAAATCTTGCCTGAAAAATCTGCATCCAGATAAAACTGACGATAATGAGAACGAAGAAAGCGGGAAACAATACGCTTACTTACTGTAGGGTGTTGTGGTTCCGGCTTTAGATCTGGCAACTGACTCAGACTAACGACAGCAGTATTGTGACCATTAATAACATTGGCCTTGGTGGTATGATCACCATGCGCGGCATTGCCATTAATAGTCTCTGCATAACCTGTACTATAAAATGATAGACCTAAAACGAAAGCCAAAGTAATGAGTTTGTTCATGCCCAAGTTGGCCTCCGTATCAGAACTTTAAGTGTTCTGCGCGTACAATCATTGCTAAACCAGTAGGTAGCTGCACTCTTACACCATCTTTTGCAATTTCAAGCACAGAGGCATCCATTAAGCTTTTGCCTACATTGACTTTGATTGTCTGACCGACTTTCAAAGAGGATACGTCAGTGACTGAGGTTAAATTAGGTTGTGCAATTCTTTTTGTGGTTTTATCAGCTAGTTTACGCGATTGTTGTGGGCGGTTTTGCGAACGTACTGGACGTTTTTCACCATCACCTGATCTCTTTTGACGGCCAGGAGCCGGCTTTTTATTCACAGGGCGTTCATTTTTCTTGTCAGATACGTTTTCAGTTTCACGTTTTCTGGCACGCTGTTCGGCGCGTTGAGCCTGTACCCGTGCTTTCGCTTCTGCCAATTGCTGCCGCGCATGTTCAATATGTTCCACTTCCAGCTCGCCACACATGTTTCCGTCAAGGTCAACACGCTGGGCACCTTCTTTTACACCATAGAGATAGCGCCAACTGGAGGTATACAAGCGCAGAGCAGAACGGAGCTGTGTTTTACTCAAACACTCCTCGCCCTGAATACGTTCAACGATGTCCTGAAAGATCCCAATCTTCAAAGGACGTGCTTCACCTTCTGCTACAAAACAAAGCGGGAAACGCTCAGCCAAGAAAGCAATGACTTCTTTACTACTGTTCAACTTAGGTTGATTTTCCATGAAATTTCCTGATTACAACGGTTTTGCCAACCAGCGCAGGCATGAACAGGCGACATTATAATAGTGTTACTGATAAATGCCACGTTATACGTATGTTAAGTTACGTTCTGTTGTAGATATTTTAATACAACACACTGTTCTATATGGTTACAAAGCCTGATAGCTAGCGCTTTCAAGCCATTTTCATCATTCTCATCAAACCGATCAAAAACCGTGCTATCAATATCCAAAACGCCAATAATTTTCCCATTGATTTCCAAAGGAAGCACAATTTCAGCATTACTGGAGGCATCACAAGCGATATGACCGGGGAAAGCATGTACGTCAGAAACACGCTGTATACTCTTACTTGCAACAGCCGTTCCGCATACACCTTTTCCTACTGGAATGCGAACACAAGCGTTCCTGCCCTGAAATGGCCCTAATACTAGGGTAGCATTATCTACCAAATAAAAGCCAACCCAATTAACATTATCCAAACGTTCGTATAACAATGCACTCGTGTTAGCAAGAGAGGCTATAAAATCGTACTCCCCCGACAGTAGCGCCATCAAGCTATCTGCTAGCTCTTGATAAAACTCATTCTTATCCATAATCCCCTACGCAACAGACAATGATTAACAAATTTATAGCAAAATATTCACATAAAACCATGCCATATCTAACAAACTCTTTCTAGGCGTAATCTGTCATTTTGACTTGAAATTTTTGCCAGAATACAGTCTCTCTTCCTAAGTTTAAATTTTCTTTAATAATTTTTACCAGTATTCACTTATAAAATTTAGGGAGATATCACAGCTTAATTAAAAGATAGCCTGACTTGCATCCAATATCGTGCCTTTGTTCATCTTTTTATTATATCGTATTTTGCCCTTGCTTTAAGCAGTCATTTTATTTTCATTCACTTATTATACATATAAGAAAATAAAATAATTGATTGGAAAAGAGTAAAAATATCCGCTTCTTAAGACAAACAAAAAAAAGGCCGAGTTCACTCCTCAACTCGGCCAGGGAAAAACGGCTCTATTAAAGAGCCTTGCGCTAAAAGTTGCCATTGAGACGTAAAACAACTTACTCTCTAAAGCGTAGTTGACCTGTAATGATTTACCAAATTTTAGCCATTATTGATTGGATAAGGTGATGGTTTTCTTTCGAAAATATCAACTAATCATTACTTTTTATCACCTGAATGGTCACATAATGCCAATGCCGCTTTCTGGAATGGCTCAATGCTCATTTTTTGGTTGGGATGTTCGGGATCATTTAACAGGATCGTATCTAATGATGATGCATTAACTTGATTGAATTTCATAAGTTGTCTTGCTTGATCATTCAACGGATATTGCATCAATGTGCTGGGATTTATCACAAACAATGCGCCATCTGATCGACAATCAAGCATAACTTCTTCGCGAGTAAATGCCCATTGCTTGCCAAACTGTAGCTTGCTAACTGTTTTTATCGGTGCAGCCACGCCTTGAAAAGAGAGAAGCAAAAAAGGCAAAGCCCAAAATAGTCGTTTCATTATTATTCCCCTGATAGATATATGCCGTGATTTTATCGCTATTTTTCCTGTTTATGTACTCAGATTTACACAAATCATTCAAGGATCACGCAGGAGGTTGCGTTGCAAAAATCGCTACGCACAATAATGCAGTTGTACCCAGAATAATCTCCAGCCAGCTATTGATTATCAACTGCTGATAGCATCCTTTCTGCTGTAATTTAGGAACCAAAATATAACGGTTAATCAAAGCCAAAAGTACCATTCCAATAACCAAAACTATTTTTAGCCATAGCATAGATTGGTATTCAGAAAGCGATCCGCTGAAAATAGGCCAACCTGGAATTAGAACCACACTACTTATGATCCCCGTCACTATCACCAAAAACACAGCAAAATGCCCATAAAGAGAGAATTGCCTCATGGCTGATACGCTATCTGAATAGAGGTTAAGTGCGATATTTGGGCTATTACCTATACCGCTCTTACCTGCATCATTAAGAGATAAGTTTGTTTCTGGTGCCTGCCGTAAACGCAAAAATTGCAGGCAAAGCAAGAATGGCCACAATCCACCAAACCAATAACCTGCACTCAGTAAATGGATAACCTGATTGACCTGAAGTAATAATCCTATGCTTCCTTCATGCATTGTGGCATGCCCAATGAAAGCATGGCTGGAGAGTAAAATGATTGAACAACCTAACAGCAGAAAATTTTTGGCCTTACTATTGGCAAGAAACAGCCCACTAACGGCAAACGCAGCAATCAATAATTGCCATTTCCACACTTGTCCAAAAGAAGTCTCCAACACGGCTAGCCAGATATCCAGAGCATAAACATCGTGCCAGCCATCCCCCATTAATCCAGCCTGTGCGATAAACCAGACGATTGAGGTAATAAAAGCCAGCACGGTGCTAATTAAAACTCCTACTTTCAATCGTTCTCTCATGAGCGCCGAAAAATGTCCAGAAACAAGCATTACTGTGAATAAGCTCAGGCCGAACATCAGCATAACGACCACAAAATGAGAGAAACGGCAGAATATGTATAGCGCCTCTAAAGAGATCATTATCTTACAGTAAAGCTATAAACGCCTTTTGTTTTATGACCATCGACAGAGAGTACACTCCAGTCAACGCTGTATTTTCCCGCAGTAAGTTTACTTTCAACGGGCAGGATTAACTTCGTTTTAGTTTCAGGATCGAGTTCCAACTTACCTGTTTTAACCACGGTCTTTTCTGGGCCGAACAATTTTACCTTACTAAACCCCAGTTCAATACGCTCTGAAAAGCTCAAAGTGATGGTCTGTGGGGCTGCTTCGATTGTTGTATTTTCTGCGGGAGTCTGATCTTTCAAATGTGCATGAGCCAAAGCCTGCTGGCAAGACATACCGACAAAGAGAACCACAAGCGCAGATAATTTGGTCCAGAATGAGCGGATGTTAAGAATAAACATATAGATAACCCTTTAATATGTAGATGAATATCTTATACCGGAAGGGAGATTCTATACCAAAGAATCTGTTTAATCTGCGGTAATCGACGAGTAATGTCCCGACCTGTGAGGTACTACGCAAAAATGAAGATAAAGGGGAGAGAAATGACACCAAGGCGTTAATTTGATACGCCGCTACCTTTTCAGAGGAATATCATCATGACGGTTACGACAAAAATTTATCGTCAATATTGCGGCCAAACCGAACCACGAGACAGGTAAAGCAGTTTCTCTCGCTATTATTGCAAAGATTGTCAACTCAACTATCGTTATAATGACCAATAAGCCCGGAATAAAAGAAAAAACAATATCTTTCAGTAGAAAATTTGAATTGAAATTCATGCATTATCAAATGATAAAAAAGATACTTTTGCAAAAAACTTTTAAAATCGAACTTCATTTTATGTAATTATACCAATCTAACTTCAAGATGCGTCTGATACCTCCCCGCGCAGCGGGGAGAAATCAGGTTTCATATAGTGTTGTAAATTGCAACTTGAAGTTTAATGCGTATATACTGTTTATTCTAATTTATGTGAGTAAAAATATTAAAGTAACCTTGTTATAAATTCAAAAATAAAATACCGTAACTCCAGTTTTATTCTGCCTGAAAAAACAGATAAAAAACGGGAGGTACGGTGATATTATAAAAGATGAAGGATTTATCAGGCGTGTGTTGGTGCTGCAGATATTCCCTTAAGCTCTTTATCCAACAAGAACAGAGCTTTTCCACTTTCACCTACCATCTCTAATTTATCCAAAATAGATTTGAACAGTTTTTCTTCTTCATGCTGCTCAGCAACATACCACTGCAAGAAATTAAATGTGGAGTAATCTTGTGTCGTCATCGCTACATGGGCGAGCTTATTGATCTCTTCTGTGATCAATTTTTCATGTTCATATGTCTGATTAAACACATCAGAGATAGACTTGAATTCAACAGGAGGTGACTGAATAGAACCCAATACAGGCATTGAACCTGTATCACCCAAATAATCAAACAAACGTTGCATATGCTGCATTTCTTCCTGAGAATGAGTTTTTAAAAACGCTGCTGCACCCTCATATCCCTTATCACTGCACCATGCACTCATTTGCAGATATAAATTCGCAGAATAGAATTCCAGATTTAATTGCTCATTTAATTTCTTGATCATTTCTTGTTTTAACATCGGCCAATCCTCCTAGTCACTCATTAATTCCGGCGTATTATGCCAATTAAAACCACATAATACAAAAATAAAATAAAAATATATAACGCATTGATAAATATAAACTTACTAACAAGAATAAATCTCATTAAATATAAGAAAACAAGAATCAGTTTTATTTAATTGTATTTTTATTCAAAAAAATGTTTTTAATAAAAATGAGAATTGATATTATTTATATTCATTAGGTGCTTTTTTGCCCTTTTCAAACAGCTTGCTAAACAAAAAAGAGTCGATTAATTTTCTTTACAGGAAATTAAAAATAAGTTTTCAGAGAGGCCAGAATGGAACATAACTTAGCTAAATTACCTAAAGATGAGATGGATAAGGTCAATGTTGATTTAGCTGCATCCGGTGTTGCGTTTAAAGAACGCTATAACATGCCTGTGATCCCGGATGCGGTTGGGCAATCACAACCCGCACATCTGCGAGAATATTTCCAACAGCGCTTGCAGCACTACCGCCAGCAGTCGAGATTATTGTCGCGCCTGCCTTATGAACCCAAAAATCGTTGAGGAAATGATAGGATAAAGAGGATAACCACCACGTTACGGGTGGTTATCTCAACTATTTCTAACAAACTTATTTTCCAACAAATTTATCTGTCGCCTTGATAAGTTGGTGTAAAATACCGGCTTCATCAAAAGAGTGACCAGCGCCCTCCACAATGTAAAATTCAGCCTCCGGCCATGCTTTCGCCAAATCCCACGCACTCTGTACCTGACATGCCATATCATAGCGTCCATGTATGATGACAGCCGGGATGTGCCTAATCACATCAATATGATCCAGTAATTTCTGAGTTTCATCTATAAAGCCATTATTAATAAAGTAATGGTTTTCAATACGCGCAAGTGCCAAAGCAAAATTATCTTCTGAGAAAGAAGCTGAGTTTTCTGAAGGCAGCAATGTTACCGTTTCTCCTTCCCAGAGACTCCATAACCGTGCAGCTTCCAATTGCACTTGCACATCTTCACTTGTCAGACGTTTGTTATAAGCGGCTATCACATCTTTACGCTCTTCTTCCGACAGGATAGATAATGTACGTTCCCATTTTTCCGGGAAAAAACGAGAAGCGCCTTCTTGGTAATACCAATGCAGCTCTTGCGGACGGAACAAGAAGATCCCTCTTAGCACTAATTCTGACACACTATTTGGGTGTTTTTCTGCATAGACCAGAGACAGCGTCGACCCCCAAGATCCACCAAAAACCAGCCACTTCTCAACCCCCATAAGGTTACGTAGCCGTTCAAGATCTTCGATCAAATGCCATGTTGTATTATTTTCCAGGCTAGCATGAGGCTTAGAACGCCCACAGCCACGCTGATCAAATAACATAATATGATAGCGTTCGGGATCGAATAACTGGCGATGATAGTTTGCTATCCCACCACCAGGGCCACCATGAATGAATACCGCGGGCTTACCTTTCGGGTTACCGCACAACTCCCAATAGACTTGATGTCCGTCTCCCGTAGCCAAATACCCTGTTTGATAGGCATCGTAAGCGGGATAGAGTTTTCGTTGTTCTGTCATAAAGCCCTCGCACTGTTTAAACAAAACGGGATACTTTCCTAGTATCCCGCACATATTTAAAAAAAAGATAGCATGACAAGTTATTTACGGTTATTTACTTTACTTCGTGATAACTGATCATCTCTTTTTGGCAATCAATAGTGACATTGTAACTTTTGTCTTTTTTCGTCCCTCGAACGATCAGAGGAACCTGTAAAGCATCCGTATCACCCGTGATATCATTGACATTTACCCACGCAATCGGCGTTGAAGTCCCTAATTGCTTCCTGTCTTGATCCCAGTGATTAATCCGATTTTGTAAAAAATCTTGTTTAACCTGCGCCGCTACTTGATCTTTGGTCAAATTTTTACAAGAAATAAATTTCGCCACACGCTCATTTTCGGCGGCAGTTGCAGTCAACGAAACCGAAAACAGGATACCTGCACTCAATAAACCGATACGACGAATAAACTGACTTGCCTTCATATTACCTCCTATTACCATCCAAATAGTATGGATTAAAAGTTACGATAAATTAACATGCAGTAGAAAGTAATTATGTGAGTTTTGTTAAAATACGTTGCAACTAGTTTTCATCATCTTCAAACAAAACGTGGATCTGCTCATTATCCTGATGCTTTTCACGTAATTCCTGAGCAACGATGGCAATGGCTTCTCCACTGCTCATTCCTTCTAAAATGAGCTGATGGATCCTTTCTACGGCAACTTGCTGCTCTTCATGAGATAATGCTGGCATACCTGAAAACATCGTTATAACCTCAAACAAAACATAGCAATGAATGGCAAACGGCGATTATAGCCTTTTTTATCTCAAGTCAGGAGCAAGATTGTGTGATAATCTCCGTAAATTAATCTGTCACTCCTTGTGAATTCCGGGCACTAACACTGATTCCGTCATGAAAATTGCATTACAAAAACGACAACTGCCGTATTCTCCCGATCTTGCTATTCACTATTTCGCCCCCCTTTCTGCACAACCTTGGGCGATGCTGTTACATTCTGGAGCTGCCGAACACCCGCATAATCGCTTTGATATTCTCGTGGCTGACCCTGTAACAACTTTGGTCACCAAGGAGAGATCTACCGAAATTAATGGTTATGGCAAAGCCTCTGTTTCTCAGGAAGATCCCTTCCGACTGCTAAAAGATCACCTTCATACCTGTGGCATCGATACCCAGTTTGATCCGGATCTTCCTTTCCAGGGCGGAGCCTTAGGGATATGGGGATACGATCTCGGCCGAAGCATCGAAAAGTTACCCGAATTAGCCATCAATGAACTGAGTTTTCCTGATATGGCGATAGGGATCTACGATTGGGGCTTGGTTATTGATCACCAGCTACAGAAAGTGACATTACTGAGTTACCACAATATTGACGAACGGCTGAGATGGTTAAAGTCCCTGCGAAATAACAGGAAAGCAACGTTTTCCCTGACAAGTCAGTGGCAATCCAATATGACAGCACAGCAATACCACGAAAAAATTGCTCATATCCATCGCTACCTACGGGAAGGAGATTGCTATCAAGTCAATTTGTCACAACGGTTCCATGCCAATTATCAGGGCGATGAGTGGCAGGCATTTATCCAGCTCAATGCAAGTAACCGCGCCCCCTTCTCTGCCTTTATCCGTTTACCTGAGCACTGTGTTATCAGCGTTTCACCGGAACGTTTTATGCTTCTGGAAGATAGTCACATTCAGACACGCCCGATAAAGGGAACACTGCCACGATTACAAGACCCCGCCCAGGATCAGTTACAAGCAGAGAAATTAGCAAACTCACGCAAAGATCGCGCCGAAAACCTGATGATTGTTGACTTATTGAGAAATGACATTGGGCGAGTTGCTATTCCAGGCTCAGTTAAAGTACCTGAATTGTTTGTTGTTGAACCTTTTCCGGCTGTACACCATCTGGTTAGCACCATAACGGCAACCTTGCCTGACACATACCATGCCACTGATTTACTGCGTGCCTGTTTCCCAGGCGGCTCAATTACGGGTGCCCCTAAGATCCGAGCCATGGAAATTATTGAAGAATTGGAGCCACATCGCAGACATGGATATTGTGGTGCTATTGGCTATATTAGTTTCTGCGGTACAATGGACAGCAATATTACCATTCGTACCTTACTGACAGAAAAGGGAAAAATTTACTGTTGGGCCGGTGGTGGTATCGTCGCCGATAGCATTGCTGAAAAAGAATATCAGGAAACATTTGATAAACTTGGGCGGATTTTACCTCAATTGGGGGAACTACATATACCATGACATCGCTCGCTGACTTCATTTATCGGTTCCAATTACAGCTTCCGGCACGGCCAGCACATTTGGCGAGCAACCAACGTAATGCGGCCGTGTTATTGCCGATTATATGTAAGCCAGAACCCACGCTAGTGTTTACCCAACGCGCTGCAACCCTCCGCTCCCACGCAGGGCAAATTGCTTTTCCGGGCGGCGCTGCCGATCCTGAAGACACTTCCCTTATTGCCACCGCCTTGCGCGAAGCAGAAGAAGAAGTCAGCCTCCCGCAAGATAAGGTGAACATACTGGGGCAATTGGCCCCATTAGATAGTCTTCGAGGTTACCGTGTCACCCCAGTTATTGGGCTTATTTCCGAGCCAATCTCTTTTCGAACCAACCCAGCAGAAGTCGCCAGTATCTTTGAAATCCCCCTGTTTGATGCCCTTTCCCTCCCGCATTATCGGTATCTGGATATAAAACGTCGTCATCAACAGCACCGAGTCTATTTTTATTGGCACCAAGGGCATATGATTTGGGGATTAACCGCAGCCATTGCTTATCGCTTAGCGCAGCAAGTACAAAAAACGTGTTAGATTGGACACAAAACACCACAAAACTGTGCATTACTTATCCATAATCATATCAATTGCTATTATAATTAAAAAAAAACTGTAAACTCCTTTATCAACACTACCAAATAACAGTAAAGTAGCGCGCTTTATATAAATAACTATATCTCTTTCTTCTTAAAGGAGTCTGGCGTGATTAGCGTTTTCGACATGTTTAAGGTGGGTATTGGCCCATCCAGCTCTCATACTGTTGGTCCTATGAAAGCAGGCAAACAATTTGTCGATGATCTTGTAAACCAGGGGGTAATGTCCTCTATCACGCGTGTAGCTGTTGATGTATACGGCTCACTTTCATTAACCGGGAAAGGTCACCATACGGATATCGCTATCATCATGGGCCTGGCAGGTAATATGCCAGCAACCGTTGATATTGAGTCAATTCCAGGTTTTATTCGTGATGTTGAGCAAACTGAACGTTTGCCGCTGGCAAATGGTTTACACGAAGTCGATTTTCCTCGCGATGGCGGTATGAACTTCCGTAGCGATAACTTATCACTACACGAAAACGGCATGCAAATTCATGCGTTCGCCGGTGACGAAAAAGTTTACAGCAAAACCTACTACTCCATCGGTGGGGGTTTTATTATTGATGAAGAAAATTTTGGCAAGCCAACCCAAAATTCCAAGCCTGTTTCTTATCCTTATAGCTCTGCGGCAGAACTGCTGATGAACTGTAATAAAACAGGCCTGTCGGTTTCTGGCTTGATGATGAAGAATGAATTGGATTTACACAGCAAAGAAGAAATTGCTGAGTACTTCGCAGATGTATGGGCAACGATGCAAGCTTGTATCGAGCGTGGGCTGAACACTGAAGGGGTTTTGCCAGGCCCATTGCGGGTTCCTCGCCGTGCAGCCGCCTTACATCGTATGCTGACATCATCAACCAAGTTATCCAATGACCCAATGAATGTCGTTGATTTAATCAATATGTTCGCATTGGCCGTCAATGAAGAAAATGCCGCGGGTGGCCGGGTTGTTACAGCACCAACCAATGGCGCATGTGGTATTGTCCCGGCTGTTTTGGCCTATTACAACCACTGTATTGAACCTGTGACAGCGGAACTGTACACCCGCTATTTCCTGGCTGCGGGTGCCATCGGTATCTTGTATAAGATGAATGCCTCTATTTCGGGTGCAGAAGTTGGCTGCCAAGGTGAAGTTGGGGTGGCTTGTTCTATGGCGGCGGCAGGTCTGGCAGAATTGCTTGGCGCAAGCCCTGAGCAGGTTTGTATCGCAGCAGAAATTGGCATGGAACATAACCTCGGCCTGACTTGTGACCCCGTTGCCGGCCAGGTACAGGTGCCTTGTATTGAACGTAATGCTATCGCTTCCGTTAAAGCAATCAATGCTTCCCGTATGGCACTACGCCGTACCAGTGAACCACGTGTTTCTCTCGATAAGGTTATTGAAACCATGTATGAAACGGGCAAAGACATGAATGCGAAATACCGTGAAACTTCACGCGGTGGCCTGGCGATAAAAGTTCAATGTGACTGATATAAAATATTGTTCATTTATCTTGCAATGAGCGATATTCCTGCCTGTTTTTTCTACAATTAAGGTTTAACTGAAATCGTATCCCTGCCATTTGGCAGGGATATTTTTTTTGGCTGAAACGAATTCATAAAGTACATTTTTTCCCATTTTACGATAAAAACATCACAATTTTTTTATGAGAAAATGAACAAAATGTTACCGGAAACAGCGGTAAATCATAAATTATAGGAAATAATTAGAATTTAAATATTCATTATTATTTTTTGTTAGCAAAAAATATTGTTTTTACCTGTCAAAATAGTCTGTTTTGATTTTTCTGACTGATAGCAATTTTCTTGAAGGCTGTAAATGATAATCTAGCTATATATTTACTTATGTAATGAAATATAAAACCATCCGAAATGAAATTTTGAGCGCGATTTTCGATACCGTTTTATGTTTACGACTATCCTATTGACTGGTAGGAGGTTAAATACATTAAGAATATTGTGTGTGAGCCTTGCAGTAGATCTGAGTCCAATTGTTATAAAAAGGGGAAAACAAGTGAGTATAGCCATTATGATTGGCACACACGGGGCTGCGGCAGAACAACTGCTTCGTACCACAGAAATGTTGATTGGGGAGCAGGAAAATGTTTCCTATATCGACTTTGTACCCGGTGAAAATGCTGATACGTTATTCGAGAAATACAATAAGAAACTGGCATCGCTTAACACAGAGCAGGGTGTTCTGTTTTTCGTTGATACTTGGGGCGGCAGTCCATTCAATGCCGCAAACCGTATTGTGATGGATAAAGACAACTATGAAATCGTGACAGGTGTCAATGTCCCGATGCTGGTTGAAGCGTTCATGTGTCGTGACGATGATCCAACGATGGAAGAACTGGTTGCTGTTGCCTTAGAAACCGGGAAAGAAGGGATCCGTGCCCTTAAAGCAAAACAAGATGAAGAGCCTGCCAAACCTGAACCCGTGAAACCCGCCGCACCTGTTTCAGCCATTTCAGCTTCAGCAACCCCTGCGGGCGGCCATATGAAAATTGCCCTCGCACGCATTGATGATCGCCTGATCCACGGCCAAGTAGCTACCCGTTGGACGAAAGAAACTAACGTCAGACGTATCATTGTCGTCAGTGATGACGTTGCCCAAGATACTGTTCGTTCTACCTTGTTGAAGCAGGTCGCACCTCCCGGTGTTAACGCGCATGTTATAGACGTCGCCAAGTGCGTTCGGGTTTACAACAACCCCAAGTATGCTGGTGAGCGCGTCATGCTGCTATTCACCAATCCAACAGATGTCCTGCGCATTGTAGAAGGTGGGGTCGCTATCGAATCCATCAACATCGGTGGTATGGCTTTCCGTCAAGGAAAAACCCAGATCAACAACGCAATTTCCGTTGATAAAACCGACATTGAAGCCTTTGAAAAACTGAGCTCTCGTGGCATCGAACTTGAAGCCCGTAAAGTTGCCAGTGATACCCGTTTGAACATGATGGATCTGCTGAAAAAAGTTTAACCATAAAAACAGTTATCATTTTATTAACCATTACTCAATAACGAAATGCTTACCAAATTACATTTGGTTACAGGAGAAAGACAATGGAAATTACCGTTGTTCAACTTGTGTTGATATTCATCATTGCCTGTATCGCAGGTATGGATTCAATTCTTGATGAATTTCAATTTCACCGCCCATTGATCGCTTGTACATTAATCGGCTTAGTGCTTGGCGATATAAAATCCGGCATCATCATCGGCGGTACACTGGAAATGATTGCCCTTGGCTGGATGAATATCGGTGCGGCCATCGCCCCCGATGCGGCATTGGCGTCCATCATTTCAACCATTCTGGTTATCGCAGGTGGGCAAGATGTGGGTGCCGGTATCGCACTGGCTATTCCACTGGCCGCGGCAGGCCAGGTTCTGACTATCATTGTCCGTACCCTGACTGTGGGTTTCCAGCACGCAGCCGACAAGGCAGCAGAAAACGGCAATCTTCGAGCTATCAGCGCCCTTCATATTTTTGCGTTGTTACTTCAGGCAATGCGTATTGCTCTTCCGGCATTGGTTGTGGCGCTGTCTGTCGGCACTTCCGAAGTCCAAAGTATGCTGAATTCTATTCCAGAAGTTGTCACAACTGGCCTCAATATCGCAGGTGGAATGATTGTTGTTGTTGGTTATGCGATGGTCATTAATATGATGCGTGCCGGCTACCTGATGCCTTTCTTCTATCTGGGTTTCGTGGCTGCTGTCTATATCCACAACCTCGTTATACTGGGTATCGCTGGCGCGGTCTTGGCGATCTTGTATATCCAGCTTAGCCCTAAATACAATCAATCACAGGTAGCTGCACCTGCCGGCAATACCCCAAATGACCTTGATAACGAATTAGATTAAGAGGATGAACAACATGTCAGAGACAACAAACATGGGCCAGAAAAAACTGACACCAAGCGATATCCGTGGCGTTTTCCTCCGCTCTAATCTGTTTCAGGGCTCATGGAACTTTGAACGTATGCAGGCACTGGGATTTTGCTTCTCCATGGTTCCTGCTATTCGCCGCTTGTATCCCGAAAATACGGACGAACGCAAACAGGCTATCAAACGTCATCTGGAATTCTTTAATACCCACCCTTACGTAGCGGCACCGATCCTGGGTGTCACTATGGCAATGGAAGAACAGCGTGCGAATGGTGCCGATATTGATGACGGTGCGATAAACGGGATCAAAGTCGGCTTGATGGGGCCACTGGCTGGCGTTGGTGATCCCATTTTCTGGGGCACCGTCCGACCTGTTTTTGCCGCATTGGGTGCCGGTATTGCCATGGGCGGCAGTATAATGGGCCCCATACTGTTCTTTATCTTATTTAACCTTGTACGTTTGCTGACCCGTTATTACGGCGTAGCCTATGGTTATAAGAAGGGAATGGATATCGTTAAAGATATGGGTGGCGGTTTCCTGCAAAAAATGACAGAGGGGGCGTCAATATTAGGCCTGTTTGTGATGGGAGCCTTGGTGAATAGTTGGACTAAAGTCAATATTCCTTTTGTTATTTCCAAAGTGCCTGATCCCGAAACAGGTGAGATTAAAGTTACGACTATTCAAACCATTCTGGATCAATTACTGCCGGGGATTGCCCCACTGCTACTGACATTTGGTTGTATGTGGCTATTACGGAAAAAAGTTAATCCGTTATGGATTATTATCGGTTTCTTCGTAATAGGCATTGTCGGTTACTATTTTGGTTTTCTGGGCTTAGCCAAATAACCTTATCGGCAAATATCATTAATTAAACAGTTAGGGGAGAAAAATTTTCTCCCCATTGATGAAAAGCAATATTATTAATTATCAAATCAGGGGATAAAATGAGCTTGAATGATATCATCTTAATAGTCTTGATTGTATTAATGCTCGCTTTTGCGATTTACGATGAATTTATTATCAACCGGCTCAACGGCAAGACGTTATTAAACATAAAACTTAAAAGAAAACAGCGGCTTGATGCTCTGATCTTTATCATTTTAATTGCCATTGTTATTTATAATAACATTACATCGCACGGCAACCCATTTACGACCTATTTATTATCATTCACCATTATTGTGACATTATATTTAGGTTATATTCGCTCACCTAAACTCATCTTAAAAAAACACGGTTTTTATTATGCCAACCGTTTTTTTACTTATGACAACATAAAAACAATGAATTTATCCGAAGATGGTATTCTCATGATGGACTTGGGACAACATAAGATATACCTGTCCGTCACAAAACTGGATGACTTAGAAAAAATTTACCGGTTTCTTATCAACAACAAATAATTCCGCTTACCTGACTCCAGCTAAATTAAATGAGATCAATCATTCATATTGGTCTTATTTACCTCCCTTCTAAACAAATAGAGATAACGATAATCATTATCATTCTCACATTTGAAATAGGACAAAATGTTTTTTGCCTTTTATTCTGGATATGATATTGTCCGCCACAGTCATTGGGGAGTAGCCTGTTCCAGAAAATCGCTGGAAAATTCGTATCAACATACTCGTTTTAAAATAAAACGTGGTACGAATGCCTATAGAGCCTGATAAAATTTGGGTTCTTATACCCTGAATATTTCAAGTGGAAATTAACCAAACAGAAACTTGAAAAATAGGGGTATAAATTGGTTGGCAAGACCATAGACACATAACAGCACCGTAGGTTGGGGGTGTGTTGTGTGTATATGGAATCACCCAGCCGAGACTATTCTAATGAATCTCTATGCAACACTTATTCTCGCTTTCGCCCTGTCCATGGATGCTTTTGCCGCCGCCATCGGAAAAGGAGCCTCCCTGCATAGGCCTCATTTTCGCGAAGCCATCCGTACCGGTATTATCTTTGGCTTGGTTGAAGCCTGTACGCCTTTAATCGGTTGGTCATTGGGGCTGTATGCCAGCCAATATATTATGGAATGGGATCATTGGATTGCCTTTTCTTTGCTGTTGCTCCTTGGCTGCCGCATGATAATAGATAGTTTCAAACGTGAACCTGAAATTGCCCATCATGCTACACCTCAACGCCATAGTTTAGCGACATTGGTTCTCACTGCAATTGCGACCAGTTTGGACGCTATGGCAATAGGCGTCGGCCTCGCCTTTCTGCAAGTTGATATTCTCCATACAGCGATGACCATCGGCCTGATGACCATGATCATGGCCACATTAGGCATGTTAATTGGCCGCTATATTGGCCCACTATTGGGTAAACGCGCTGAGTTGGTTGGAGGATTAGTCTTGATTGCCATTGGCTTCAACATATTATTCGAGCATCTAAAATTATTTTGGTATGCAGGATAAGCGCTTATTGCTAACCAATGGTTTCGTTTTTAAATTTGCCGCTTTATTAGCGGCAACTTGCTTTGGGCAATTTTTTCTTATTATCAAATACGTCGATACACTTTTAGCGTGAAATCAGCTTCACAATTAAACTGTTCTTGCGATATCAAATGCATTTTTACTTCCTCTGATGCCCGCCAGGCAAAGGGGGTCATCTGCAATAAATGATGGGCTTGTTCACCCGTCAATGACATCGCATAAGCCAGCGTTTCGGTTGCAACCAGTTCAAACCCTTCCCACTGTTCCTGATTCTCAGGATGTAAATGCACGTCCTGATAAATAAGCGCTTTCAATTGGTACAGGTGACGAGGGCCAGGTGTTACCGTCAGGACGATACCCTCTGTTTTCACCACCCTGGCCAATTCTGCTGCCTTACAGGGCGCGTAGATCCGCAAAATACCCTCCAATGAACTGTCTGCAAATGGCAATCGATGGCTAGAGGCCACACAGAAATTAACATCAGGATAACGTTTGGCGCCGTAACGCACTGCGACTTTCGCCACATCCAATCCATACACCGCCAATTTTTGGTGAAGATCTAACTGCTCCTGAACTGCCGCGGTGTAATAACCTTCACCACAACCAATATCCAGCAAAGTTTCGGCGCTTTCTGGTAAATATTCGCTAAGCAGTTCAACCGTTTTTTGTTGCAGGGCTTGGTAATGGCCTGAATGCAAAAATGCCCTTCTCGCTTGCATCATTTCCATACTATCACCGGGTTCTTTTGAGCGTTTATACTGAACGGGCAGTAAATTGACATACCCTTCTTTTGCGCAGTCAAACTGGTGATTGTTTTCGCAACGCCATTGGTGATTCGCAAACAGTAACGGTGAGTGGCATAAAGGACATTGATAAGACATAACATTCCGACGGATAGGAAAAATCAGGGGGCGTACTATACCACGTTTTTGAACGCGATGTTTCTATCGGCACTTAAGCCATATAACTACTACCTTATTAAATTGAATTGACTATTTTTCACCCCCAATTTATTGTCTTTCGTGACCAATAAACACCATTTTCATTACAGAATGGAGGGGTAAAATGCCATACGATGATCTAAAAACCAAACGACTTTTACTGAAAAAACTCGCGTATGACGACGCCGTCCAAATCCAGCAAAAATTCCCGCATTGGGATATCGTCAAATACTTAGATCGCAACGCAGTCCCCTGGCCTTATCCTGATGATGGCGCAGAATATTTTGTTAAAAATGTGTCGCTTCCCTCCATACAAGCAGGCAAGGCATGGATATGGTCTATTCGCGCAAAGAAACATCCTGATGAACTCATCGGTATCATCGGGTTATATGACAGACAAGATAATAACCGAGGATTCTGGCTCTCCTTGGAACACCAAGGCCAGGGATTGATGCGTGAAACCTGTGAAAAAGTGACTGATTATTGGTTTCATGTGCTGGGAAAATCCGTTCTCAGAACACAAAAAGCCAACATTAATCAAAGCTCGAAGAAAATCTCATTGGCACAAGGGGAAAGGCTGATAAAAGTGGCAGAAAAAGAGTATGTTTCAGGAAAATATGCCTGCGAATTCTGGGAAATAACTAAAGAAGAATGGTGCAATCGGCATTCCCTTTTTTAATCGATTGCTATAGCCCATCCATTAATCTTGCATTCTCTGTCTGGGAAACTGAGCTTGCAGGAATGGCAGTAATAATAAACCTATCATAACGGCACAGACAGAAATGGTAATGAATAGCCCCGTCCAATGGTAGTGCTTTAAAATGATGGCAAAAGGATAGCCAGCAAGCGCGGCGCCTGTATAGGCAAAAAGACCGACAAACCCTGTTGCCGCGCCCGCAGAATCTTTATGGGAACATTCCGCAGCAGCCATACCAATCAACAATTGCGGGCCAAAAACGAAAAAACCAATCGTAAAAAAACCAATTGACTGAAAAATCAAATCTGTCATCGGCATCAGCCATAAGGCCGCCACTGACAAAAAAATCCCCATCGCAAATATCAGGTTCATCGGCCCACGATTGCCGCCAAACACTTTATCCGATCCCCATCCCGCCACCAGCGAGCCGACAAATCCACCCACTTCAAACAGCGACAATACCGCATTCGCACTCACTAAGTCATAATGATGGTATTCTGTCAGATAGAGGTTTCCCCAATCGTTAATCACCGTACGAACGAGATAGACCAGGACATAACTCACGGAAAGCAACCAAATATATTTATTGCCAAAAACATAGGTTTTCAGTATTTCTCTGGTCGTCAGCCCTTTCCCTTGATTCTCCTGTATTTTTTCTAAATGGTCATTACGGAATTGACCCACTGTCGGCAACCCCATTGTGGTTGGCTTGTCACGTAACCGCCAGCATAAAAATATTCCTCCCAAGATGCCTAAACAACCCGGCACAATAAATCCTTCCCGCCAGCTAAAATGCAACATCAAAAAACTGATAAGCAGGGCAACCAATGCGCTGCCTATATGATGTGACGTATTCCATAAAGACCACCAGAAACCGCGCTCTGAGCGGGAATACCAACTGGTGAGTAGTTTGGCACAGGGTGGCGAACCCCATCCCTGAAACCAGGCATTTAACATCCATAAAAAAGTAAATATGACAATCGAGCTGGACAGGCCAAAAAAGATATTAATGACCCCAGTGGCAATTAAACCCATCCCCATGAAATAACGCGAATTAGCGCGATCAGAAATCATGCCGGAAAGAAATTTTGAACAGCCATAAGTGATATAAAACAGCGTTCCAATCAGCCCAATTTCCCCTTTATCCAGGCCAAGATCGGTTATCATGGCAGGCATCGCGTAGTTAAAACTTTTACGGGTAAAGTAAAATAGCGCATATCCCACATAGAGGCTTAGCATAATATGCAAGCGCCAGTAACGGTACTGTTCCTGAATTTCTGTATCAGATAACTGAGTAAAATGTACTGATCTGGAGTGAGAAGACGCTGTCATGTCCATATCTTAAAGTTTAGGCAAGAGGATAGACAAATCCGTCCCCGACCCTTGCTGTTTTTCACTGTGAATTGAAAACGTTCCACCCAAAGCCTGTACACGCTCCCGCATACCACGTAGGCCAAACCCTTTCATATGATCCTCGGCCTTACAGCCAATGCCATTATCCCTGACCAATAAATGGATCATCTCCTTGATGGAAAAATGCAATTCAATACGATCGGCTTGGGAATATTTCATGGCATTATTCAACGCTTCCTGACAAAGACGATATAACGTAATTTGAGTGGTATCACTGAGTTGATCGCTCGCCACTCCAGGATCCGTTGCCCAACAAATGTCCACCGATATGCCCTGGGCTTCAAACTTCATATCACGCAATAATTGTTCAATCGCCTTTTCTAAACCGAGGTCGTCAAGAATTTTAGGCCGTAACCGGCCAAGTAACCCTTTGGTGGTATCATAAACGTTAAGGGATAATGATTCGATAGTCTTGGCGCAATGAGTGCTAATGGGTGCCACTTCTATCCGCTGGATAATATTGGCCTGGGTACGAATGGCGGTAACATTCTGGCCAATTTCATCATGCAGTTCACGGGCAATCTCCCGCCTTACCGACTCTTCTGCTTTCACCAATTGGCGGGACAGGCTGTGATTACGGTGGAGTTGCCCCTTTAACTGTGCATTAAGGTCACGCTGACGCTGCACTGCCATCCCCAACATGATCCCCGTTAACGTTTGAGCCAACAGTGATAACAAAAGATCCGTGATCTCTATATTCGGGACACCATTATTCGAGACACCATTACGTGCGGCAATCAAGGCAATACTGTTTAGCAAAGTGCCAATCACAGCGCCTTGCCAGCCGTAACGAAACGCTAACAAGATAATGGGAATAGCCAGACAAAATGGGGCAAAATAACGCAGCGCATTGGGCAGGCCAACCTGGAGAAAAATATTCATTATAAACAACAAAGTATAAAGAACGATGTGTTTGAAATGAAACTGAATTCGATGTGATACCAGATTCGCGGTCAGGGGAAACCAAACATTTTGGAACAGGTAATGCCAGACTAAATAACACAAAGGAACCAACATGACACTGCCGGTTAAACTGACTAAAAATGCAAAACTTAAAGCCGAATAATGGTTGCTGATCGCCACCACATTAATGATGGAAGTTGCCACAACGATACCGGCCATGACTGCGAATCGCTGCCATTGGCTGCCACAATAATAGCGACTGGCAAACCAAACGAGGGGAAAACTGACCATGCTGGCCGTCAATATTGTCAGCCATTGTAGCTGCCCCATTAAGAGAGCTAGGCAAACGGTAATCCCCCATTCTACGCCATAAAGGGGCATCCAATACCGCTTGGGGGTATGGAGAGCAATGCCGAGACGCAAGGCAAAAGGGAAAAACAGGATAGCCAGTTCAGAGTCATTGACAAAATAGTAGGCGATGACCCATAAGCAAAACCACCAACAGGAAAACAATACCCCGCCACAAAATGAATTGATTAAATATTGACGCATTAGAAATCACTGGTGGCAAAATAGTTCGTCAAACCAACGTTATTTGTTACCCCTAATTTACTCATCGCATTGGCTCGATGGACGTGTACGGTTTTATGGCTTAATCCCAATTCTGCCGCTATCGCCTTCACATCCATACCGCTCGCCAACATTTCCCCGACTTGCCGTTCTCGGTTAGTCAGGTATTCCAATGAAGATGGGCTGTTTTTTGACGACGTTAAATTGAGTACGATGTCAGGCGTGAGATAACAACCGTTATTGGCGGTAGTCCGCACCGCCTGAACCAGCTCATCCGGGCAACAACGTTTACTGAGATAACCACGCGCACCCGCCTTCAAGGCATTTTCCACCATTGTGGCAGAATCATGAACACTCAGCATCACGCAGGCAATACCGGAGGGAAGATCTTTCAAGAGTGAAAGCCCACTTTCATCTTTCATCGAAATATCAAGAATACACACCCTTGCCCCCGAACCCGGTAACCCTTGTCTGGCTTCAGCACATGAACTGAATTCCCCCACGACGGTAATATCCGGTTCTAAATTTAGCAACTGGGCGAATCCTGAACGCACAACAACATGATCATCAACTAATGCTACTTTAATCATCATCATTTATTATCGAATTAAATATCGGGCTAAACTACTCTGATTGACATCGCTTCGCAATAGTCTGCCATAGGGCATCATTCACAATAGAAAGCAAGGTTCATGGCGGCAAAAAATGGGGAAAAAGATGCTGCCGTAGAGATACAGCAGCATCAGTCAGTTTTTAGGCTGGGTCAATGTGCTTTCTTGGCTTTTCGGATCTTTTTCTCTTCCGCGATAGCCACAAAAACAAGCAAGCTAAGGCACACGAATGCCGAGGTATCCAAGGCGACAAAGGTGCCTTTCCAGCCAGTCAAACCAAAAATAGGCACACCATCCGCAATCATTCCCAAACCGAGCTTGGCAAAGCTGTCACCGATTAAATAAGCAAATGTTCCTTTAACACCATCAGCCACACTAATCGCCTTTTTCGGTACAAATCCAACCGCAGCCACGCCAATCAACAACTGTGGGCCAAACACCAGAAAACCCAGCACAAACAGCGATCCCAAATACATGTATTCACTGGTTGCGTGTTGATAGAATTCAAGACAGACAATAATCAAGCCTAACGAAACACAGGCCACCAGGGCACGACGGCCATTCGCCAAATCTGACAGATATCCCCACATTAAGGTGCCAACTAGCGCCCCGATTTCGAATAGGGTAAAACCCGTGATGGCGGTTTCTTTTGACTGTCCCAGCTCCTGATAGGCATAGACGGTAGACCATTGGTCAATACCAATTCGTACGATGTACAGGAAGATATTGGCAAAACAGAGTAACCAAATGACTTTGTTCTTTAATACATATTCGACAAAGATCTCACGTTTGGTCATTTGATTTTCTTCGGCCGCGATATCTTCTTCGCTGACCGGTTCATCAAATAACTCTTCTACTTTACCCAAACCGTAACTTTCCGGGGAATCGCTACCATAACGCAATCCGATGAAACCCAGGATCAGGGCGATAATAGAAGGGAAAACAAACATCCCTATCACATGGCCATTAAAGAAATAGTTGGCACCCAAGAGCGCCACACCCGCTGCCGCAGCGCCACCGACATTATGTGACATATTCCACAAGCCCAGATAGGTTCCACGCTTATTCCGCGGCGTCCATTTCGTAATCGTGGAATAGCTGGCTGGCCCACCGATGCTTTGGAAAAAGCCACTCAACGCATAAAATGCCACCATCAGGAAAATGCTGATGCCAGAGCTTCCCATACTCATGCTGAACCCTAACATGGCAATGCCCGATAGGATCAGCATAAATGGCAGGAATTGTTTAGTATTTTTGCCATCGGCGTAATAAGCGACCGCGGTTTTGCCAATACCATAAGTAATAGAAAAACCTAGCCCGATCAACCCAAGCTGCGTCATCGACAGGCCATAAGTTGAAATCATATCGTTTTGGGCTATGTTAAAGTTTTTACGCACCAAATACATAGCCATATAGCCGATAAAAACCACCAAATACGACTGCATAAAGGGTTTGAACCACATTTTGCGGCGTACATCCACTGGAAGATCCAGGGTTGGCTTACGAATTTGTTCTAGAATTTTGAGCATGTGAAATCCTTAGATAACCACGAGAAAAGGCGCCTTTTTAAGCAGGTGAAAATAAAAAAGACAGATCGCAAAAAGCGAAAGTTTTCGTAGTGATAGTTTTCGTAAATATAATTTTGCAGATATAGTTATTATTCAGGCAGTTTAGAAAACTAAAGGAAGGTTGGCTTGAGCTATGGTCTTAGTTGAACTAGGAATATTTCCTAGTTTTACCTTACTCGATCATAAAGCGTGAAAGATATCACATTCTTTGCTTGGTAAAGCGTGAAGTTGAAATAGTTTGCAATCTTGGCATCGTGAGGAAATGATCAAATCAGACAACTCATTCCAGCTCAATTCAAAATCCGAAGTGATGCACGATAAAGTAATGGGAACATTCATTGAACGTGAATACGACTTTCTCTAAACGATCTAACCCTTGGGTTCATGAGCAGAAATTAAGCATCTTCAATGGTGGTTGGTATAGCAAAAAATACCGGGCATGATAGTCATCAAAAACCGTTTAGGGTTTATGAGACTAAAAATAATACCTTGATAAACAGAAGGTGGGTATTGTTCTTTGTTACAGACAATCTAAAAGAAAAATAAAATTACAAGATAAAAAATATCATTTGAATATAATCAATTCTTGTGATTAAAAAAAGTTATCAGATAATAACTCTTTTTCATTGGTTTTTTATTTTTTATACAGCTATGTTGAGCATCAAAATTGAAATAGTTACAAATGAGGTAACATTAAAATTATTTTCATGTGGTAAGTTTATTTTTAATAACTATTTTAGTGGTAAATTTTCTAATCAAATGAAATTAATGTAATTTATTAATTATAATACGAGGTGATTAAATGACAGTTAATACTGATATGAAAATTTCACTTAAATCGACTGATAGTTTAGTTATAGGTCAGCAAATAAAATTTATGGTAACAGTAACATTAACATCGGATAACGTTATTGATACTGGTAAGTCTATAACAGTAAAAAAAGGTTACAGTGAAAATATAAAATTTGATCAAGATGTTAATAAGCCTATCAAACTTGTTTATGGGGATAAAAATCTTACTGCATCTGCCAATTTAAGTTTTACGGTGCTTAAGAGAGTAGGAAAAAACCCAGTACATGATGGTGATAATATTACATTTGAAATAGAAACTGATGCAATATCGAATGGAATTGAATTTAATAAAGTGAAGTTCACAGGCAAAGTTAAAAATAATAATAAAATGGAGATTTCAATTAATCAAAAAGCAGATTTAGTGATAGGCCAAAACGTGAGTTTTACGGCAACATTAAGTTCAGATCAACCTATTTCATTGAGCAAAAATGTTACCATTAAAAATGTCAGTAAAAATATAAAATTTGATCAAGATATTAATAAGCCGATTGAACTTATTTACATAGATGGTAATAAAAAAGCATCTGCCCAATTAAGTTTTACTGTGGAAGACTCAAGTGGCGGAACGGTACAAGATGGTTCTGATATTTATTTTGAAGTTCATACTGATGCAGTGACTAGTGAAGGTGATTTCAACGTTATAAAATTTACAGGTAAGGCGAATGAAATTGATGTGAATTCATTGGCACTTTTTGTTGAAAATCCTTTCCTACAAATGAAATTAGATGGGGGTCAAAAAAAACATACACCAATATATGCAACGTTAAAAAATAAAAATACACAGGAATTATTGAAATACACCCCTGTATTTATCACGTCACAACAACATAATAGAATGGAGGAATTTATCTTTAAGGATGCTGGAAATAACATTGATCTTATTCTTGATAAAAAAGGAGCTAATAAAGGAATTGTTATCACTTCAGATGAAAATGGAGTAATAAAATTTAATCTTCATCTTAAAAACTCACTCGTAGGTGTACTTAATTTATATACTATTATTTTGAGTGATATAATTAGCATTTCGGTTTCAGCTAAGAAAACAATTTATGCTGTTAATTATAAAGCACCGGGTTATCTTAACTCTATAGGTATGCCAAGTATTGAGGGTAATACCACCGAAGGATTAACAGCACATACTGCATACCCCAATTTCTTAGCATCAATAAGTAGTTATGATGGAGTAGAAAATGGTGATGTCATTTTATTTTTTGTTAACGGTAATTATAGTGGACAGTTTATAATCATCACGGATCAAAAGAAACAGTTGGATAGTTATAGCATAGTACTTCCTTATGCCATTTTTAAACAAAATGAAACCTCAGAGTTTTCTTATACTGCTGTCAAATTGAATGGCGACGCCCTTTATTCTGAACCAATATCAGTAACTTATTTAGGTGGTATCCCTTACGAAGCTAACCCAAATGTTAAGAGGAGTTATGAACATTGTTTAGTCCATACCAGTATTGGTGTTGATTCTGATAATATTATCCCAACTCATAATGGTGTTGCTTATGCCAGTATTATGCAATATCCCGGTTATAAACATAATGGATTATTTATTGAAATTGTGCGCTCTAATACTTATGATCCTAAATTAACTGTAAATCCAGTTCCATTAAGTGTTACGGATTTTACTTTAAATATGTATATAGATTCACCGAATAGGAATATAATGTTAACTTATCACACACCAATTACATTAAGTGATATTGGTAGTAATGGTAATAAAAATTCTATTTTCTTCCATATCCCTTATACGGATTTAGCTGGTATAGAATATGGAGGACTTAGTTTTGATTATCAATTTTACTTAGATGAACAATTACAGTATGGTGTGGTTTGGAATGGATCTATTGATACCTACGTAGCTCCAGAAGGTGTGAAAAACCACTAATAGCTCAAACTACTAATGATATATTTATTTTAATCATTATATTTTATATAGTATACATTCCGCATCTACTTTTTAATTTATTTTAAATATAAGTTTCAAACCAAACAAACCACAAATAAGATGCGGACACCAACTAAAAATATTCTATTTTTACTGTATTTATAGCTCTAAAATAAAATGAAATAGCATGTTTTATTTTGGTTATTAATACTTCTTAATATTTGTTCGAAATTTAAATATAGGATTATGAAATGATAAATAACAAAATTGAAATTTCAATTAACAAAAAAGCTGATTTAGTTATAGGTCAAAGTGTTAGTTTTACGATAACATTAAATTCAGATACACCGATTGCTTCAGGAAAGGCTGTAACTATAAAAAATAGCAGCGCTAATATAAAATTTGACCAAGATATTACTCAACCTATTCTTCTTAACTACCAAAATAGTTTACTGACAGCATTTGCATGCTTGAGTTTTACAGTGCTTGAAGAGGTAAAAGATATACCTGTTCAAGATGGTTCTGATATTTATTTTGAAGTTCATACTGATGCAGCGACTAGTGAAGGTGATTTCAACGTTATAAAATTTACAGGTAAGGCGAATGAAATTGATGTGAATTCATTGGCACTTTTTGTTGAAAAGCCTTATTTGAAAACAGTTGTTACGGGTGATGATAAACCATCGGAGAAAGATAACTTTACAGCAATACATACAATTTTGAAAAGTATATCAGGGAAAATATTGGTAGGTACTCCTATTTTTGTTACATCATCTGTTCATCATAAAATGAATGATTTTCAGTTCAAAGATGCTAATAATAAACAAGAAATTCTTCCTGAGAAAATAGGACCTAATGAAGGAATATCCATTTCTTCAGATCAGCATGGATTGGTAAAGTTTTATCTCTATCCAAAAGTGTCAGAGGTAACCTCACTTGTGTTACAACTTGTTATTCTGAATGATGTTGCTGATATCCGCGCTAAAAAAATACTTTATGTGGCTAATTATATTAATCCAGGTTATATGGATTCTATTGGCACTCCAGATATTGCTGGGTTTTCTATGGGAGATTTATTTGCCAATCAGGGATTAGCATATTTTCTAACTACTGTGAGCAGTTACGATAACGTAGCAATTGGTGATGTGGTTTTATTTTTTGTTAATGGTAATTATACTGGCTATTCCGTGACTATCGAGGATGAAAAAAAACAGTTAGATCAACCTAGCATAAGACTTCCTTATACTATATTTGAACGAGATGTACTCTCTGAATTTTCCTATACTGTAATTAAAGAGGGGGGAGACGCGTTATATTCGTTACCATTACCATTGAATTATGTTGGGGGAGTTCCCTATGAACCTGAATCAGAAGTTAAGAGAAGCTATGATATGTGCATAGTTCATCCCAGTATTGGTGTTGACCCTAATATTGCCATACCACCTGTTAATAGTATTGGTTATGATAATATTATGAAATATCCTGGGTACACATATAATGGATTATTTATTGAGATTATACGCTCTCAAGATAATGATTCTAAAGCGCAATTAAATCCAGTTCCATTAGATATAACAGATATTACTCTAAACATGTATATTAATTCAGATAATAAAAGTTTCACTAAACCTTATACCAAACAGATTAGCTTAACAGAAATAGGTGGCCCAGGTAATAAAGACTCTATTTATTTTCATATTCCTTATGAAGACATTGTTGGTATTAATTGGAGGGGGAATATTAGTTTTGACTATCAATTTTTTAAAGATGAAACTATTCAGTATAGTGCTGTTTGGGACGGATATATTGGTACTACACCACCTCCTGGTTATAATTAATTGAGATAAAAAAACATGATGTCATTTTATAAAACAATTAGCAAAAATTGTCTTGTATTATAGTGAATAACTGAACATAGGACAGTTCCTTGCTCCTCATATGTCGAGGAGTAAGGAAGTGTTTGGCAGTAATTATATCTTTTAGTTTATACATACATTATATAGTGAATTAGCTAGCTGTGGTAAGGCGGTTTCTTTCCGATAGCATAGATCTGGCTAACACAGAAAATAAATAGATAATTAAAAAATATGAAGTATATAAGAGGAATAAATATATGTCTAGTAATATGACTTTTTCGTTGCCAGAAAAGGGCAATTTAATAATAGGGCAGAGTTTTTTGTTTACAGTGACATTATTATCTAATGAGATTATAGATAGCAGTTCAACTATTTCATTTTTTTAATAAAAAATATTCATGTACCAATTGAAGATATTCTCGTAAATCTGGAAACTGACAATAAAAAACCCCACGGCAACAGTGACGCTTACCGTAACTGATTCGATAGCGGAAAATGAGGTGATTCATTTTAGTGTAAAAACATCATTGATGTGGCGTTCGGTGAAAAATTACAACATATTGCAAAAGAAATCTATCCTGAATCATTGAGGTTAATCGTTGATGACAGGACGGGATTCCACTTTGTACTTAATTTAATCAAAGATAAGCTGACTACGGAATTCCTCTGGCCACATTGCTCTTCGGCGTTTAGCTGTTTGACTGTCCTTTATACCCGTCGCCTTTCAAGATGCGTTTTATATCTCCCCGCTACGCGGGCATAGGTATCTACACATCTCCGAGCTGACCCAATGCTCTTGCGGCTAAGAGGGTCAGTTCCTCGGGGGTATACTCGGATAGCAACATTAATGTGTTCAG
>NZ_NJCX01000031.1 GCF_002632875.1 Xenorhabdus kozodoii | reverse complement strand
GTGGCGGCGGTGTGCAGGTGTACTCATGGTTAATCAACTCTTATGATGGAATGGTGGGGCATTATTATTGCACGAAATTTCTCATGACGACACTATCTAAGTCCTGATCCACTTTTCTTTTCCACTTTGATCTGAACTGGAATTCGCTCTTTTAATGCTTCTACATGGCTAATTACCCCGATTGTTTTTCCTGATGCATTAAGGTGATCCAGGGCATCCAAAGCGATATCCAGAGTTTCAGGATCAAGCGTGCCAAAACCTTCATCAAGGAACAGGGATTCTATTTGTACTTTATTACTCACGAGATCGGATAGGGCGAGCGCAAGGGCAAGGCTGACAAGAAAACTTTCTCCTCCAGAAAGCGTTTTGGTATCCCTGATAGCTTCCGCTTGCCAGGTATCAATGACTTGTAATTCCAGACTGCCGTCATCTTTGCGTTGCAAATAATAGCGGCCATGTAATTTGTCTAACCGGATATTTGCCAGATGCACGAGATGATCCAAGGTTAAGCCCTGAGCAAAACGGCGGAATTTAGCGCCATCAGCCGAGCCAATGAGATTATTGAGATAGCTCCAGTCATCATATTTTTGTTGCAGGAGTGCGATCTGTGCCAGTAACTCTTGCTGTTGTTGGCGGCGGGTTGCATCACTGTTCAACAGGGTTCTGACTTCACCTTGTTGCTGGTTGTTATGTTTCAACTTAGCTGTAACGTCGGTCAATATGGCAGACAATTGCGGGGGTTCGTACTGATTAAGTAACCGTGGCTGCGTCTCTGTATGTCGTTGTAAGGCCATTTCTGATTCATGATGCCGTGTTGATGCTTGCCATTGTTGCTGCTCAAGTTTTTCTTGCAACTGTTGTAATTTTTCCCGCTGCTCTGGCGCCAATAAGGCACGTTCAAACGCAGATTGATCGGAGAAACCTTGTTGCTCCAACCCTGCTTGAAAGCGGTTAGTGGCGAGTTTGCAGTCTGCTTCGATAGTTATGTAGTTTTTTTCTATTTCGCGGGCTGCACCGGCTAATTGGTTCATCTTGTTTTGCAGTTCTTGCAGATGGAAAACCGCCTGCTGGTAAGCGGTTTCCAGTTCATGAGCCTTTTGTTGCAAGCCGTGACGAACGTCAGTGACGGATTGTTCACCAAATAGATGGTGACGTTCCTGACGAGTCTGCTCCAATAACTGTTTTTGGTGTTGTTGCTGAACATCTAAAGCATGAAGGTGAGTGGATAGCTTATTTTTTTGTTTCTCTAATTCACTCAGTTTGCTTTGTAAGCCGGCTTGCTCTTTTTGTAATTGTTGCCATCTTTCACGAGATTCATGGTAATTGTTTAATTCCTGTTCACGCTGTTGTAACCAGCTCTCTGCTTCTTGATGGGAAGGTAAAATGAAGGGTGTCGATTGTAATTCGTCCCTTAGTTGTTGTTCTGTTGCCGCATAATCGGTTTCTATTTGTTGAATTTCAGATGTTTTTTCTGCCAATTGTTTTTGGGCTGCATCGTGTTTGAAGTATTCCAATTCAATATTTTTTTCATATTCTTGACATTGTTCACGATTGGTGGAGAGTGTTTTTTCGGCTGCTTGACAGGTTTTTTCCGCCTGTAAAAGGAGTTCCTGCTGGGCTTGGTGCTGATGATAAACAGATTGCCGTTGGCCGATAAAATCATTAACCGCATCTGTATCTATCGGCAAATCTGTAGCCTGTAATTGTTGGCAATGGTGTTCCCATTGTTTAGCCAATTCGGTCAATTTAGCGGTGAGTTTTGCAATATTTTGCTGCAATTGTTGGCAATGCTGCTGCTGAATTTGTTGTTTTTGTTGCAGGGCCGCACGATTTTCTTGGCACTGTTCAATCTGTTGGCGCAGAATTTTTAATCGTTCTTCTGATTGTGGCAGAGCAATATTTTGGTATTCATTGATTAAAGGATGGTGAGTTGAACCGCAAAGAGGGCAAGATTCACCTTCTTTTAATTGTGAACGTTCTTTTTCCAGGTTAACGATCTGCTGCTCTAAGCGAACGCGATTATCAAGATCTTCATAATGTTGCTGTTTTTCGGCTAATTGTTGGTTGAGGGTTGCGATTTGCTCCGGTAACTGTTTTATCGATTCTTGCCATTGTGTCAATTGATGTTGATCGGCAGAGATCGCTGCCTGTTGCTGTTGGATCAGCGGCAGTAAAATTTCCAGTTGGTTCTGTGATGCCAATTGTTGCTGATAGATTGATAAATATTTTTGTCGTTGCTCTAAAGGATGTTTTTTCTGCAAAGCAATAAGCTGACTTTCAGCATTCGCAAAATTATTGCGTAATATTTGGTTCTGTTCTTTTTGTTTTGCTAATCCAGTATTCAGTGAATTCAAATGTTCGGTGGTGCGGGTGATCGCTGCGGTAATTTGCCGTGTGCTTTGTCTAAGTTGATTTATTTGGGTTTGCCGCTCTTGCTGGCGGGTCAGTCGCTGTTTCCATTCAGGCAGTTTACTGTCCAAATTACGGTAATGGGGATGATCCTCGTGGTAGGCTTCCCGCTTTTTTTGTTCTTCGTTTATGTTATCTATCTGATTTTTAGTGTTTTTATACTGAGATTGGCTCTCGGCGTATTCACGGTTTTGTCGCGTAATTTCTCTCTCAAGCGCCAGAAGATCTTTTGATTGAATATCGATTTTATGATCGAGTGGCGTAATGTGTTCTGAGATGAGCTTTTCCTGTTGATTTTGATATTGTTGATGCGCTTCTCGGTTTTTCTCTGCCTGCGTAAGCTGTTGCTTGGCAGGTTGCAGCAGTGCCAATTGTTGTTGGCACTCATTTTCTATTTTTATACGTTGTTCAATCAGGCGCTGTTTTTCCTGGTGTGCTCGGTTTTGTACATCCCATAGTGGACGAATTTTTTCTGCCGGCTCGCTGATAGCCAGTTGTTGTAATTGAGGTTGTGCTTCTTGAAGGGCTTGCTTGGTTTGTTGCAAAAGTAAGGTATTTTTTGCCAGAGATTGTTGTAGTTCATCCCTTCTAATAAGCCACTGTTCGGCAACCTGTAATGCTTTAATTTGCTGGCTGAGTTCACTTTCTTCTGCAATAAGCTGTTGTTGCTGATTTTTATATGCTTGCTGCTGCTCTGGGGTGAGTAATTCAATCGAGGAGGCTTTGGCCTGTTGGATATTTAGCTCAGATTGTGCCTCCTTATGGCGTTGATAAATTTCCTGGGACAAAATGCCGTAAATTTCGGTGCCTGTTAGCTCTTCCAGTAAATCTGCCCGATCTTTATCTTGCGCATTTAAGAATGCGGCAAAATTTCCCTGTGATAACAGCATGGATTTGGTAAAACGACCAAAATCCAGCCCGGTTATTTCGGCGATTTTTTCTTTTTTCTCTGGAATTTTATCAGCCAGAATTTTTCCCTCTTTTTTGAGGGCTAATTCTCCTTTTGGGGGTTGCAGTTTACCATTGGCCTGATTGTGGGCACGGCGCTGACTCCAAAATGCCCGATAAGCGACACCTTTGACTTCAAATTCGACTTCGGCAAGGCACTCAGCGGAATGACGGGTCATTAATTCATTCTGAGAGGCAGAAATGGTGCCGAGCCTTGGTGTTTCATGGTAAAGGGCAAGGCAAATGGCATCCAGCAAGGAGGTTTTTCCTGCGCCCGTAGGGCCGGTAATGGCGAATAATCCGTGGCTGGCAAAGGGTTCTGCCGTAAAGTCAATTTTCCATTCGCCTTGCAAAGAATTAATATTTTTCAGCCGTAAGCTAAGAATTTTCATCGCGTGTTCTCTTGATGTTATTGCTGAGAAATATCGTCCAGCGTTTGTTGAAACAGGGTGGTCAGGCGTTGTTTTTGGGCAAGATCGTCGATTTCTGCCAGCGCCAAACGGCGTGCAAAAACATCATTGACGCTTAGCTCGGTAAGTGTTTCTTTATTTTGTTCGGTCAATGATAGTTGGCGCATGCCCCTACTGCGGCGCAGCAGGATGATCTCAACAGGCAGTCCTTCGCTGAGAGACTGGATACGTTTTTGGATATCGGGCAGGTAATCTTGGGTTGCGACTTCAATATCCAGCCAAACAGGACGTTCTCCCTGATATTCCTTGAACACGTGTAATTGCTCTTCGATTTGTTTCAAGTCACCTCGAATAATCTGCATGGGCTGATAATGTGGGATCGGTAATAGCGTGATGTTATCGAGTTTGCCTGATTTAAAATCCACAAGACAGACACTTTTCTCTTGTCCCACTTCATCAAAACTCAGTGGAATAGGGGAGCCGCTGTAACGGATATGTTCTGATTTGCCGATGAGTTGTGGGCGATGGATATGCCCCAAGGCAATATAGTCAGCCGGAGGGAATGCCTGTGCGGGGAAGGCCTCTAATGTACCGATATAAATATCGCGAACAGAATCCGTAGTGGATGCACCTACTGTCGTGAGGTGACCCGTGGCAATAATCGGTAATGGCTGGCCAAACTGATCCCGTAATGCACAGGCTTGTTGATAGAGCCTGTGATAATGTTCGGTGATGGCATCTTGTAGCGCTTGCTGTTTTTGTATTCCTGATTGCCCCGCCTGACTGGTCATGACATCCCGTGGACGCAGGTAAGGAATAGCGCAGAGGATCGCGCCTGCATTGCCATCCCTGTTATTTAGGATCTTTATCTGCTGGGCTATATCTTCGGTTTCAGCATTGGCAATCACGGTGGTATTTAGGTAAGAGAGAAGGGATCTTGATTCGTTGAGTGTGGCAACGGAATCGTGGTTTCCTCCAAGAATAACGAGCTGGCAGCCTGTAGGCTGTAGTGCCACAATGAATGTGTTATAAAGTTCGCGGGCATAGCTGGGAGGAGAGCCGGTATCAAAAATATCACCGGCAATAATTAACGCATCAACTTGATATTGTATGATTTTTTCAATCAGCCACTGCAAAAAGTGCTGATGTTCAGCGGCACGGCTTTTAGTAAAGAAATACTGACCAAGGTGCCAGTCAGATGTATGAATGATTCGCATAATTTCCCTGCCTGTGACTTATTGCTCGTTTCAGGGGCTAATTATAATGGCAGCTTGGCGGATGTCCTGTGTAATTTGATAGCCTTGATTGAATTTTCGAGCGACTTCGCATCCATAATGAAATATGACAAAGGTGCCCGATTTTCTTTGGGAGCCAGTTTGTTTCTTGGTGATTGAGAAGTCAGGGGTTTCATAAAAATGTCATAAAATTGACTCATAATCTTTTGCAGTAAAAGTCACTGACCTTAATGATATTAACGGGATTAACCATGGTTAAACGCATTTTGGTAGTTGAAGATGAAGTTCCGATTCGTGAAATGGTCTGTTTTGTTTTGGAGCAAAACGGTTATCAAGCTATTGAAGCCGAAGATTACGATACGGCAATAAGACGTTTATCCGAACCTTATCCTGATTTGGTCTTGCTGGATTGGATGCTGCCCGGCGGTTCAGGGATACAACTAATACGTCAGATGAAGCGTGACAATAACACCAAGACGATCCCTGTCATTATGGTTACCGCGCGAACAGAAGAAGAAGATCGGGTAAGTGGCTTAGATGTCGGTGCCGATGATTATATTACGAAGCCTTTTTCACCTAAGGAATTGGTTGCCCGTGTTAAGGCTGTGCTGCGCCGCATTTCACCTATGGAGGCGGAGGACATTATTGATATGGATGGATTGATTCTGGATCAATCATCCCACCGCGTATCCAGTCATGGGCAAGATCTGGAAATGGGACCCACGGAATTCAAACTTCTGCACTTTTTTATGACTCACCCTGAACGTGTTTATAGCCGTGAACAATTACTCAACTATGTGTGGGGAACAAATGTTTATGTGGAAGATCGCACCGTTGATGTCCATATCCGACGCTTGCGCAAGGCGTTGGAAATAGGGGATCACGATAAGATGGTACAGACTGTGCGTGGTACAGGTTATCGCTTTTCTACCCGTTATTGATGGGGGATATTGGTGTTGGGCGGTAATTCAATTTTAGCGTTTTCATTCTGGAGTAAGCTGGCGTGCTTGAGCGTTTAACCTGGAAAAAGCTGGTATGGGGTCTGGTGCTTTTCTGCTTGCCTGCGGTGATGTTGTCCCTTTTTATCGGTCACTTGACATGGCTGCTGGTCATTGCGCTATTTTTGGCTCTGGTATGGCATGGTTACAATTTGCTGAAATTGTCCGATTGGTTATGGCTGGAACGCAATATGTTACCGCCAGTCGGTCGCGGCGGCTGGGAACCTATCTTTTATGGTATTTACCAGATGCAGCAACGCAATCGCAAACGGCGCCGTGAACTTGCATTACTGATCAAGCGCTTTCGCAGTGGAGCTGAATCATTGCCGGATGCTATTGTGATCATGACGACGGAAGGCCATATTTTTTGGTGTAACCGTCTGGCACAACATTTGCTGGGGTTCCGCTGGCCTGAGGATAATGGTCAGCATATCTTCAACCTGCTTCGTTATCCTGATTTCAGCCGCTATATCACAGCGAATGATTTTTCCCGCCCTCTATCTATCGAGTTGAATAATGGCAATATGATGGAATTTCGTATTATGCCTTATGCTGAGACGCAATTATTGATGGTTGTGCGCGACATTACCCAAAAACGCCAGTTGGAAAATGCCAGACGGGATTTTTTTGCCAATGTGAGCCACGAACTCAAAACCCCTCTCACTGTACTGCAAGGTTATCTGGAAATGTTCGAGGATCAGGCGTTTGACAATAAGTTGAACCAGAAAGTTATCGGTACGATGCGAGAACAGATACGAAGGATGGATAGCCTGGTTCAGCAGCTGTTGCATCTTTCCAAAATTGAAGGGGGGCCACAAGTGGACATGAATCACGTTGTGGATGTTCCTAACATATTGAAAATATTGCAACGGGAAGCGTTGGCGCTGGGAAATGAGCAATATGACATTGTGTTTGATATTGATGAAAAGCTGAAAGTGTTTGGTAATGAAGAACAACTGCGTAGCGCAATGTTCAATCTTGTCTATAACGCGATTAGACATACACCAGCTGGAACGAGGATTGAGGTGAGTTGGCAAAATGTTTCTCAGGGCGCACTGTTCAAAGTGAAAGATAATGGCGGTGGGATTAGTGCGGAACATTTACCACGTTTAACGGAACGTTTCTATCGCGTCGATCGGGCTCGTTCGCGTCACACTGGGGGAAATGGGTTAGGTTTGGCGATAGTGAAACATGCATTACACCATTACAACGCCCATCTCGATATTTCAAGTACCTTAGGAAAGGGGTCAGTTTTTAGTTTTTTATTAGTGTCCCAGCTGATTGTTCCTAATAGGAACCACTGTGTAAAAAATGACTTATTAATCGATGTGGATAAAAAATGAACAAATCATATAGTGTGTATTCAATGATAGATAACAATAATAACTGCTTTTAAAAATCAGTTTGGAATATTGTTCTGGTTTTTGGATTACCACTTGCCTTTTAGCACTATAAAAGTTTTACTTGGGGGCAGTTATTGGCGATTCTAGCTGTCATTACCATTATCGTTTTGTACCTTGCGATTATCAGTGATTATATTATTGATCATTGGCTGTTAAATCAGAATCCGGTTTCGCCAGTGAAAACCCAAGTGCTTGCAATCGTTTCTGTTGCAAATGCATTTCTTTTGGCAATCATATATTAATAATCATTATGGCACACCGTTTATCATCTAAGGATATTTGGGCATTAGGCTTTATGACTTTTGCCTTGTTTGTTGGTGCGGGAAATATTATTTTTCCGCCTATGGTTGGCTTGCAGGCAGGAGAGAACGTTTGGATCTCAGCCGCCGGCTTTTTGCTAACCGCTGTCGGCTTGCCGGTCATTACTGTCATTGCTTTGGCAAAAGTGGGTGGAGGGATTGAAGCACTCAGTGCACCGATTGGAAAAACTGCGGGGCTGATCCTGGCAACGATCTGCTATTTAGCTGTAGGCCCCCTGTTTGCAACCCCCAGAACTGCAACAGTTTCTTTTGAAGTGGGTATTGCCCCCCTTACCGGAACAGGTGATCTTCCTCTACTAATCTATAGTGTGATCTATTTTGTCCTCGCGGTGCTGATTTCATTGTATCCGGGCAAACTGCTGGATAGTGTTGGCCATATATTGGCGCCAATCAAAATTGTCGCGTTAGCTATTTTGGGCGTTGCGGCGGTATTGTGGCCGGCAGGTGGCTCTGTTCCTGCTACTGAAACTTATCGGGAAATTCCGTTCTCAAATGGTTTTGTCAATGGCTATTTGACAATGGATACGTTGGCCGCAATGGTATTCGGTATCGTTATTGTCAATGCAGCCCGTTCCAGAGGGGTTGAAGCGTCTTCCCTGTTGACGCGTTATGCTATGTGGGCGGGCTTGATTGCCGGACTTGGCTTGACGCTGGTGTACCTCTCTTTGTTTAAGCTTGGGGAAGGCAGTGGCACATTAGTGCCTACTGCGGATACTGGGGCTGTAATTTTGCACGCCTATGTCCAAAATATTTTTGGTAACTACGGCAGCTTCTTCCTCGCGATACTGATTTTCATTGCCTGTATGGTGACGGCAGTTGGTTTGACTTGTGCTTGTGCTGAGTTTTTCAGCCTCTATTTGCCGCTGTCCTACCGTACCTTGGTACTGCTTTTAGGCACCTTCTCTATGCTGGTTTCCAACATGGGCTTAAGCCACTTGATTAAGTTCTCAATTCCAGTACTGACGGCGATTTATCCACCCTGTATCGTGCTGATATTACTGAGCTTTACAATCCGCTGGTGGAATAACTTCACACGCATTTTGGCTCCGGCAATGTCTATCAGTTTGCTGTTTGGGGTTTTGGATGCAATAAAATCTTCTGAATACTTAGCCCATTTACTGCCTGAGTGGGCACAGCATCTGCCATTGGCGGATCAAGGTTTGGCTTGGTTACTGCCGACTGTGTTCACTATTGTTGTGTGTGCTATCTATGACCTCATTGCAGGAAACGTAAAGCTCCCAAAGTATGAAGTGCAGTCTGAAGAGAAGTAAGAAGAAAGTTTATTCATGTTGAGCATGATATAAAGGGTGTTATAGATGATAAGGGTGAGCTGCCAAAAACAGCTTACCCTTATTTATTTGTGCTAATAACCGATAGCAGCACCGGCAGGTCGCCGTGCATCGTTGGCGCCGTAGATATAGCCTTCACGGACAATACCCGATACGGCTGAATCATTGCCTGATGATTCAGGAGTAACACCGGCAGCACCCGGCAATCCAATCATGATTAATTCTGCTGCTCCCCACGGTGTCTGTTCCACCATGTTGTAGCCCATTGTTTTCAATAAGTTTAACGTATCTTTCGACAGGCCACGTTGCTCATAATAGACTTCGTCAGGTAGCCATTGATGGTGGATGCGTGGGCTATTGACGGCTTCTTGTGGTGGCATATTGAATTCGATGATATTCAGGGCTGTTTGTAGTGTGATGGAAATAATGCGCGAGCCTCCTGGGGACCCTAAGACGAGAAAGATTTTATTATCTTTGGTTACCAGTGTTGGGCTCATTGATGATAGTGGGCGCTTACCAGGGGCAATTGAGTTAGTGGCACCTTGGACGAGTCCATACAGGTTTTTCTCTCCGACTTTAGTTGTGAAGTCGTCCATTTCATCGTTGAGGAAAAAGCCGGTTCCTGGTGCAATCACCCCGGCACCAAAGCGTCCATTGATGGTGTAAGTTGTTGATACTGCATTTCCTTCTTTATCTACCACGGAATAGTGAGTGGTTTCTGGTTTTTCATGGGGACCAATGCCGGGCTGAATATTCACCGATTTAGTGGCTTTATTGGGTTGGATCGCTTTTCTGATCGATTCGGCGTAGCTTTTACTTAACAGCCGCTCAAGCGGGTTGTGGATAAAGGCTGGATCACCCAGATAGGTATTTCTATCCATATAGGCGTGGCGCATGGCTTCTGTCAATGTGTGAACATAATCAGCCGAGTTGAATCCCATCGATTTAAGATCATAACCTTCAATAATGTTTAATATTTCGCATAGTGTCACGCCACCGGAGCTGGGAGGTGGAGAAGAGATGAATTTGTAACCCCGGTAACTACAGGTAACGGGGGCGGTTTCTGTGATGTGATAATTGGCGAAATCCGCTGCGGTAATAATGCCGCCTGATTTTTTGGATGCTTCTGCAACTAATTGAGGAATTTTGCCATGATAAAAGGCATCAGGCCCGTGTTTGGCAACCATTTCCAGCGTGTTGGCTAAATCGGTTTGGATGAGCCTATCCCCAGGCTTGAAGGGTGTACCATCTTTACGCAGGAAAATATGGGCAGCTTCTGGATCCTGGGCGAAACGCTTTACTGTAGTGTCCAGAATATCAGTATCGCCACGGGTCAGAATATAGCCTTCGCGCGCCAGTTTGATAGCAGGTGCCATGACTTGTTCGCGGGTTAAGGTGCCGTACTTTTTCAATGCCTCTTCAAATCCCATAACTGTACCTGGCACGGCAATCGCTTTATAACCATACAGGCTGGCACCTTTGATGACATTTCCGTCTTTATCCTGATACATATGCGCACTGGCCGCGGCAGGGGCTGTTTCTCGGAAATTAATAAAGGTATCTTTTCCATTAGCGAGATGGATAGTCATAAAACCACCACCGCCAATATTGCCACAGCAGGGATTAACCACTGCCTGAGCATATCCAACGGCAACCGCGGCATCAATGGCGTTTCCGCCCATTTTGAGAATATCTATGCCCGCTTGTGAAGCAAGACGTTGTGCACTGACAACCATGCCTTGTTTGGCTTCGACCGCAGGCTCAGTGGCAGAATAAAGGGGGGTAGAAACAAGTAGGGATATAGTAATAAGGGGTATTTTCCATGCTTTGAACATACGTTGTTCTCCTGAGCACAGGCCAATGATCATTGGTCAACTGTTAATGTATTTGAGTTTTTGTGGTCTTTTTGTTGCGAATACGTAGATCACCTTATCTAAAGCCCAGGATTTTTGAAAGATGATTTTCTGTGCGGAAGTCAATGAAACAAGAAATTTCAGGCTAAAAACCAGCCGACAGAGCGGCTGGTTTGACATGTTTTATAACATGATGTGATTAGCTGGGCGGCGATTACAGCTTGTCAGCGTTTTTAGTCAGGTATTTTGCTACGCCTTCTGGTGAAGCGCCCATACCTTCCTGGCCTTTTTCCCATTGAGCCGGACAAACTTCGCCATGCTCTTCATGGAATTGCAGCGCGTCAACCATGCGCAGCATTTCGTCAATGTTACGGCCCAGTGGCAGATCGTTAACTACCTGATGACGGACAACGCCATTTTTGTCAATCAGGAAAGAACCACGCAGGGCAACACCCGCTTCTGGGTGTTCGATGCCGTAGGCTTTCATGATGTCACGTTTGATGTCAGCCACCATTGGGTATTTGACTTCGCCGATACCACCTTCGTTGACTGGGGTTTTACGCCATGCGTTGTGAACGAATTCAGAGTCGAAGGATACACCCACAATCTCAACACCACGTTGTTGGAATTCTTCATAGCGATGGTCGAAAGCAATCAGCTCAGAAGGGCAGACGAAAGTGAAATCCATTGGCCAGAAGAAAATAACAGCAGGGCGGCCATTAAGGTGTTTTTTCAGATTGAAGTTATTAACAATTTCACCGTTACCGAGAACGGCGGCGGCTGTAAAGTCAGGGGCTTGGCGGGTTACTAAAACCATAATTGACTCCTGTGATTTTAAAAGGTGTTATGTAAAAACGAGTTACAGCATAAGGAATTAGGTTGTAGCAATAAAGAATAAAATACCAATTGATATAATAGGTTTCACCTATCAATAATCTGTTTTTAATTCTTTTTAGACTACATAAGATAAAGCTATTTATGAAAAGTTCAAGTTGCGAAATGTGAAAAGAGCAACGTTTTGGAAAATCGTTTAATTAAGTAGACACTTATTTGATGCCAGCTCCATCATGTCTGGATAGAACTGGCAAAATAGTGTTTCAAAATCAAGGTAATGATTTTCGATATCTTGATATGAACCGGCCAGTGCAGATAATTTCGGGCGTCGGTGCGCCATGCTTTGCAAGACATTGGCGATGCATGACATGTCGGCATAACGGATAAACAGGTTCTGTGACCAAATATAGTTATTCAATTCCTGAAATTTTTCAGGGGTTAAAGCAAGATGGGGTTCTATATTGCGGCGGGCAAAATAGACAAACTCAGGCAGGGAGTAATTTTTTTCAAACTGATCCCAATGCCGGGAAAGAAAGTGATCCCAGATGATATCAAGGGTTATAGGGGCAACACGCCGATATTCCGCGCGAAATAATTTGCGTGCTTCCACGACAACGGGATGTTTGTCCGTCAGGCTGTCTACCCGACGGTGCATACGGATACCCGCTACAATGTCAGAACTAAATGTGCCTTCTGGAGAGCCTCGGACGAAATCCGCCATTAAATTCCCCAACAAGGAGCTTTCCGCTAATGCAGCTAAATGAAGGTGTGCGAGAAAATTCATAGTGAGAGTATACCGGAAAGCGTGCACTTGTAAGTAAATAGTTAAACTCGACCGATGCTTCTTTGTTGCACCCTTGCGCTTGCAGCACTAGACTAGTCCGCCTGTTTTTTTGAATGATACAGATAAAATGCGTGTCGCTGATTTTACATTTGAACTGCCAGAAGAACTGATTGCTCACTATCCTCAGCCGCAGCGAAGTGCTTGTCGCCTGCTTTCCCTCGATGGTGAAACGGGTAAGCTGACGCACGGTATTTTTACTGATGTGCTGGATAAGCTGGAAGCGGGTGATCTCTTGGTTTTCAATAATACCCGTGTCATCCCTGCGCGCCTGTTTGGCCGCAAAGCGACGGGGGGGAAGTTGGAGGTTTTAGTCGAAAGGGTGCTGGATAATAAGCGAGTACTTGCTCACGTTCGTGCATCCAAGGCGCCGAAAGAAGGTGCTGAGCTGATCCTCGGTGAGACGGAAAGCATTAAGGCAACGATGCTGGCACGTCACGATACTTTGTTTGAAATCCGTTTCGATGATGAGCGTGATGTATTGGCCATTTTGGATCAGATTGGCCATATGCCCCTGCCTCCTTATATCGCTCGTCCTGATGAGGATGCGGATCGTGAGCTATATCAGACCGTTTATAGTGAACGCCCAGGTGCGGTCGCTGCCCCGACTGCCGGATTGCATTTTGATGAACCCCTTTTGGCCGCCTTGCGTGACAAGGGAATTGAGATGGCTTTTGTTACCCTGCACGTGGGGGCTGGTACTTTTCAGCCTGTGCGAGTGGAAACCATCGAGCATCATGTGATGCATGCTGAATATGCGGAAGTGCCGCAGGATGTGGTGGATGCAGTACTGGCATGTAAGGCGCGTGGCAATCGGGTGATTGCTGTCGGAACCACCTCAGTCCGCTCGCTGGAAAGTGCCGCGAAAGCCTGTCAGGATGGGATTATCGCGCCATTTTTTGATGATACCCAAATCTTTATCTATCCTGGATTTGAATATCAGATTGTCGATGCCCTGATCACCAATTTTCATCTGCCAGAATCCACACTGATCATGCTGGTTTCTGCGTTTGCCGGTTATCAGAATACCATGCACGCCTATAAAGAAGCGGTAGCAGAAAAATATCGCTTTTTCAGTTACGGTGATGCAATGTTTATTAATCGCAACCCAATGGCAGTAAAAGAGCGGGTATCAAAAGCGTGAACAACAGAAGAAACGCGGTCGATTTAAATTAAATGCTTTGCAATAAAAGATTTTAAAATCAAAAATACTCTTCATTTCAGCTGCGCTGATTTGAATGGCGTTTAAACGTAGCATCAGACTGTTTTTCTGATGTCTGGAGGTTAAGTGAAATTTGAGTTACAAAAGACGGATGGGCACGCGCGTCGTGGTCGCTTGATTTTTGATCGTGGTGTTGTGGAAACGCCGGCATTTATGCCGGTGGGAACGTACGGCACGGTAAAAGGGATGACACCGGAAGAGGTGAAAGAAACCGGGGCGCAAATCCTATTGGGGAATACTTTCCACCTTTGGTTGCGTCCGGGACAGGAAATCATGAAGTTGCATGGTGACCTGCATGATTTTATGCAGTGGCAAGGCCCTATTCTGACTGACTCTGGCGGCTTTCAGGTTTTCAGCCTCGGCGCTATGCGTAAAATTAAGGAAGAAGGGGTTCACTTCCGTAACCCAATTAATGGGACGCCGGTGTTTCTCAGCCCAGAAAAATCCATGGAAATCCAGTATGACCTGGGTTCCGATATTGTCATGATTTTTGATGAATGTACGCCATATCCCGCTGATTGGGATTATGCGAAGCGTTCCATGGAAATGTCACTGCGCTGGGCTGCCCGCAGTCGTCAACGTTTTGATGAGCTGGGCAATAAAAATGCCTTGTTTGGTATTATTCAGGGCAGTGTTTACGAAGACTTGCGTGATATCTCCATAAAAGGGCTGGTGGAAATCGGCTTTGATGGCTACGCTGTAGGGGGATTGGCGGTCGGTGAACCTAAAGAAGATATGCACCGTATTCTGGAGCATGTTTGCCCTCAGATCCCACAAGACAAGCCTCGCTATTTGATGGGTGTCGGCAAGCCAGAGGATTTGGTTGAAGGTGTTCGTCGTGGCATTGATATGTTTGACTGCGTGATGCCAACACGTAATGCCCGCAATGGTCATCTGTTTGTGACCGAAGGGGTGATTAAGATCCGCAATGCCAAACATAAAGAAGATACTTCTCCGTTGGATGAGCATTGTGACTGCTATACTTGCCGCAATTATAGCCGGGCATACCTCCATCACCTTGATCGTTGTAACGAAATTCTTGGTGCAAGGCTGAATACGATACATAATTTAAGGTATTATCAACGTTTGATGGCTGGAATTCGCAAAGCCATTGAAGAAGGCAAACTGGAACAGTTTGTTGAAGCGTTTTATCAGCAGGTCGGTAAATCCGTTCCGCCGTTAACTATATAATTTGTCGTGACTAATCAGTCTCAATATGTGTAGCATATTGGACTGGTTTTTGATCGAGCCACTGTCGATTTACAATAACACTGTGTTTAATAACACTGTTTTCGACAGTCACCTTTTCGATAACAATGAGGGAAATTTGATGAGTTTTTTTATTTCTGAAGCTGCGGCAGCCGCTGGTGCACCAGCACAATCTCAGGGAAGTCCATATTCTCTGATTATCATGCTGGTTGTTTTCGGTTTGATTTTCTATTTCATGATCCTGCGTCCACAACAAAAACGCACCAAAGAACATAAAAAACTGATGGATTCCATCTCCAAAGGGGATGAAATACTGACCTCTGGTGGTTTAGTCGGTCGTGTCTCTAAAGTGTCTGATACGGGCTACGTTGTTGTTGCCTTAAATGACACCACAGAAATAACTATCAAACGTGACTTCGTTGCCGCCATTTTGCCGAAAGGTACAATGAAGGCTATTTAATTTTCCGATTTTCCCGAAGGGAACTGCCGTGTTGAACCGTTATCCTTTGTGGAAGTATCTGATGCTGATCGCTGCGATCCTCATCGGTCTGCTTTATGCACTTCCCAACCTTTATGGTGAGGATCCGGCTGTACAAATCACTGGCGCGCGAGGTATCGCCGCCAGTGAACAAACGCTGGACCAAGTCCGTAATGTTTTAGAAAAAGATCAAATCAAGAGCAAGTCTATTGTACTGGAAAATGGCGCAATTCTTGCTCGTTTCAATAGCACTGATGTGCAGCTCCGTGCGCGTGAAGCTCTGGTTTCCGCACTGGGTGAACAGTATGTTGTGGCATTGAACCTCGCGCCTGCAACACCTATTTGGCTAAGAACCGTCGGTGCTGAACCGATGAAACTGGGGCTTGATTTACGTGGTGGTGTTCACTTCTTGATGGAAGTGGATATGGAAACCGCGTTGGGCAAATTGCAGGAACAGAATGTTGATAGCCTGCGCTCCGAACTGCGTGATCAGGGCATCCCTTATTCTACTGTCCGTAAAACGGATAATTATGGGGTCGAAGTTCGTTTCCGTGATAACGATGCACGCGCAAAAGCGGAAAACTATCTTGAACCTCGCCACCGTGATTTGGTGTTCTCCAACGAAGCAAACAGCACACTGAAAGTGGTCATGAGTGATGAACGTCTGCGTGAAGCCCGCTCTTATGCGGTACAGCAAAACATCACTATCTTGCGTAACCGTGTCAACCAATTGGGGGTTGCGGAACCACTGGTTCAACGTCAAGGTGCAGACCGCATCGTTGTTGAGCTGCCGGGTATTCAGGATACGGCGCGTGCGAAAGAAATCCTGGGGGCAACCGCAACTCTGGAATTCCGTCTGGTCAATACCAATGTTGACCAAAACGTCGTGCAATATGGCCGTATTCCGGCTGATTCAGAAGTGAAATATAGCCGTGATGGCAGCCCGGTTGTGCTGTACAAGCGGGTTATCCTGACAGGTGACCATATCACCGATTCTACCTCCAGTACTGATGAGAATGGTTACCCGCAGGTGAACATTTCTCTGGATAGTGTGGGTGGAACGGCGATGTCTAATTTCACCAAAGATAATTTGCAAAAACCCATGGCAACGCTGTTTGTGGAATATAAGGACAGCGGCAAGAAAGATGCCAATGGGCGCGCGATTTTGGTTAAGCAAGAAGAAGTTATCAACATTGCCACTATTCAGTCACGCTTGGGTAACAGTTTCCGCATTACCGGTATTAATAATCCGGCTGAAGCTCGTCAGTTATCGTTGTTACTGCGTGCGGGGGCGTTGATTGCGCCAATCCAGATTGTGGAAGAGCGTACTATTGGGCCAACTCTGGGCATGCAGAATATTGAACAGGGTCTTGAGGCTTGTCTGTGGGGCCTGATTGCTTCCATCGTATTTATGGTGATTTACTACCGCAAGTTTGGTCTGATTGCGAGTTCTGCGTTATTGGTTAACTTGGTGCTGATTGTCGGCATTATGTCCCTGTTGCCAGGGGCGACGCTAACCATGCCAGGGATTGCCGGTATCGTCTTGACCCTTGCTGTCGCCGTGGATGCAAACGTATTGATCAATGAACGTATCAAAGAAGAGTTGCGCAATGGCCGCACGGTACAACAAGCCATTCATGAAGGCTACAAAGGCGCGTTCTCCAGTATCATCGACGCAAACCTGACGACGCTGATTACGGCTATTATTTTGTATGCGATGGGGACGGGTTCGATCAAGGGCTTCGCGATCACCACCAGTATCGGTGTGGCGACTTCAATGTTCACTGCGATTGTGGGAACACGTGCAATCGTGAACTTGCTCTACGGTGGCAAGCGTATCAACAAGTTGTCAATTTAAGGAGCACGTTGTGGCACAGGATTATACTGTTGAACAATTAAACTACGGGCGTAAAGTTATCGACTTTATGCGCTGGGACAACGTTGCCTTTGGGATCTCGTTCCTGCTGTTGATCGCTTCCATCATCATGGTAGGAACGCGTGGGTTTAACTGGGGGCTTGATTTTACCGGTGGTACGGTCATTGAGGTGAACCTGAGCAAACCCGCGGATCTGGATAAGATGCGTGAGAGCCTGACCCAGAATGGTTTTGCTGAACCCCTTTTGCAAAATTTTGGCAGCAGCCGTGATGTAATAGTGCGTATGCCGCCTGCGGAGGGGAACGCAGGGCAAGAGCTTGGCAATAAAATTATCTCGGTGATTAATCAGGATATTGATAAAGAGGCCAAAGTTAAACGGATCGAATTCGTTGGTCCAAGTGTGGGAAACGAACTGGCACAAACCGGCGCGATGGCATTACTGGTTGCACTGATCTGTATCCTGATTTACGTCGGTTTCCGCTTTGAGTGGCGCCTGGCATTGGGAGCCGTAATTGCACTTGCGCATGACGTGATGATCACACTGGGTATCCTATCGTTGTTCCGGATCGAAATTGACCTGACGATTGTTGCATCGTTGATGTCCGTTATCGGCTATTCATTGAACGATAGCATCGTTGTGTCGGATCGTATCCGTGAGAACTTCCGTAAGATACGCCGTGGTACGTCGTATGAAATCACCAACATTTCCCTGACCCAGACCTTAAGCCGTACCATCATGACTTCCGCAACCACATTGCTGGTGGTATTGATGCTGTACATTTTCGGTGGCGAAATGTTAAAGGGCTTCTCACTGGTCATGTTAATCGGTGTTTCTATCGGCACAATTTCTTCCATCTATGTGGCTTCTGCACTGGCCTTAAAGTTGGGCATGAAGCGTGAACATTTGATCCAGCAGAAAGTGGAGAAAGAAGGGGCAGATCAGCCTTCCATTCTTCCTTGATTAGAGCACTGATATCGCTTAAACGCCCTGTGAGTACTTACTGACAGGGTGTTTTTCACAATCACTTCAAGGTACACTGTTATCCCATCGGTTAACTGTCAGGAAACGATATGCATTGCCCATTTTGCGCAGCCGTTGATACTAAAGTTATTGATTCCCGTCTGGTAGGGGATGGCTCACAAGTGCGCCGTCGCCGTCAGTGCCTGGAATGTCATGAACGCTTCACGACGTTTGAAGTTGCAGAACTGGTGATGCCGCGAGTTATTAAAAGTGATGATATTCGAGAGCCTTTCGACGAAGAAAAATTGCGACGTGGAATGCAGAAGGCACTGGAAAAGCGCCCTGTCAGCTCAGATGATGTGGAGATAGCCATCAGCCACATTAAATCACAAGTACGGGCAACAGGAGAGCGTGAAATTCCCGCCAAAATGATCGGAAACTTTGTTATGGATGCACTGAAAAAATTGGATAAAGTGGCCTATATCCGTTTTGCATCTGTTTATCGCAGCTTTGAAGATGTGCGCGAATTCGGTGAAGAGATTGCCAGGCTGCAAGACTAAATCCGATAACCCTTATTAAAAAAATAACACTGACTAAATGCTATGACACTTGATGAAACATATATGTCCAGAGCGTTAGAGCTTGCGCAACAAGGACGCTTTACAACCTCCCCAAATCCGAATGTAGGTTGTGTCATCGTTAAAGATGAGCAGATAGTCGGGGAAGGTTTTCATTTGCGGGCGGGTGCACCTCACGCCGAAGTGCATGCCCTTCGTATGGCTGGCGAAAAAGCGAAAGGTGCGACAGCTTACGTCACTCTTGAACCCTGTAGTCACCACGGAAAAACCCCGCCTTGTGCCGATGCTTTGATTGCCGCAGGCTTAAGCCGTGTTGTGGTAGCGATGCAAGATCCTAATCCTCAAGTCGCTGGGCGTGGCTTATATAAATTGCAGCAGGCCGACATTGCGGTTGAGCATGGTTTGATGATGGAACAGGCGGAAGCCCTGAATAAAGGGTTTCTCAAACGCATGCGTACAGGGTTCCCTTATCTGCAATTGAAACTGGGCGCATCATTGGATGGCCGAACGGCGTTGGAATCGGGAGAAAGTCAGTGGATTACCTCACCGGAAGCCCGTCAGGATGTGCAGAAATTACGGTCGCAGTGCAGTGCCATTTTAAGCTCCAGCGCAACGGTATTGGCGGACGATCCTGCCCTGACTGTCCGTTGGAATGAACTGGATACTGAAACCCAAGCGATTTATCCGCAAGAATGGCTCCGCCAGCCAATCCGTATCATTACGGATAGCCAAAACCGAGTCACACCACAACACCAGGTTGTCCAGCAACCCGGTGAATGTTGGTTAGTACGTACTCAGCAAGATCAGCAAGAACAAAAATGGCCTGCTCACGTCGAACAGATTTTATTGCCTGCCTATGGTGACGGTGTTGATTTAGTGTTGTTGATGATGCAACTGGGTAAGCGTCAGGTCAATTCTGTTTGGGCGGAATGCGGCCCGACGTTGGCTGGGGCTTTACTGTCGTTAGGGTTGGTCGATGAATTGATCCTTTATATCGCGCCTAAGGTGTTGGGAAATAGTGCCCGTGGATTATTTGCCATCCCTGAATTGCAAAAATTATCGGATGCGCCTGAATTTTCACTCTTTGATGTTCAACAAATTGGCCCTGATGTACGTCTTCGCTTGCGTCCGCGTTAGGTGTTTTGATTTAAGGCAAGCCATAAATCAAGACGCAGAGAAAAATAATGTGATAAGATCCGCGCCCCTGCGGATATGAATAAGGTATAGGAAGGCTATGAACGTAATCAAAGGTGTTGTTGCAGCTCCTAAAGCCCGCATTGCCATTGCCATTGCTCGCTTTAACAACTTCATTAATGACAGCCTGCTGGAAGGGGCCATTGATGCATTAGAACGCATTGGTCAGGTTTCTTCGGATAATATCACCGTAGTATGGGTGCCTGGTGCCTATGAACTGCCATTAACGGTTAAAGCGTTAGCTGAGTCCCAAAAATATGATGCGGTTATCGCTTTGGGTACAGTTATTCGTGGCGGTACAGCCCATTTCGAATATGTTGCCGGCGAATGTAGCTCAGGCTTGTCCAGCGTGGCAATGTCCAGCAACATTCCTGTTACGTTTGGTGTTCTGACAACCGAAAATATTGAACAGGCGATTGAACGCGCTGGAACTAAAGCGGGTAATAAAGGCGCGGAAGCTGCCTTAACCGCATTAGAAATGATCAATGTAATCAAAGCCATTAAAGGCTGAGTTTTTAGTTTTAATTAAGGGGAATTTTGTGAAACCTGCTGCTCGTCGTCGTGCTCGTGAGTGTGCTGTTCAGGCAATATATTCGTGGCAATTATCCAAAAACAGCATTGCTGATGTTGAATTGCAGTTTCTGTCAGAGCAGGATGTAACCGGTGTTGATATCACCTATTTCCGTGAATTATTGTCCGGAGTAGCGGTCAATGCTACAAAATTGGATGCTTTGATGATGCCTTACCTTTCCCGTCAGCTCGAAGAGTTAGGTCAGGTGGAAAAAGCCATTTTGCGCGTTGCGATGTTTGAACTAAGCTTTCGTGATGATGTTCCCTACAAAGTGGCTATTAATGAAGGCATCGAACTGGCAAAAATATTTGGTGCTGAAGATAGTCATAAATTCGTGAATGGGGTGTTGGATAAAGCTGGCCCGGCAGCACGTAAGAAAAAGTGATTGCTTGCCAGGAGTTCCCCATTATAACTCGATGATTTTACACATGAGGCCGGATTTCCGGCCTCATGTGTTCATCGTTAGTCACTGTTTTGGAATTCTACTATGGCATGTGGTGAATTTGACCTCATTGCACGTTATTTCAATCGCCCTTTGGTTCGCCGACGTGATGTAAACCTGGGGATTGGTGATGATTGTGCACTGATGACCGTTGCTGATAAGCAAGAATTAGCGGTAACAACGGACACGTTGGTTGCTGGTGTCCATTTCCTTTCTGATATCTCACCGGAAGATTTGGCCTATAAGGCTTTGGCTGTCAATATCAGTGATTTGGCTGCTGTTGGAGCCGATCCTGCCTGGGCATCGTTGGCGTTAACGTTGCCTGACATCAATGAGGATTGGTTAAAACGGTTTAGTGATAGCCTGTTTGAACAATTGAGCTATTACGGTATGCAGTTAATTGGTGGGGATACGACAAAAGGCCCCATGAGTTTGACGCTAACCGTACATGGATTGGTGCCGGCTGGCAGGGCATTGCGCCGTACTGGTGCGAAGAACGGTGATTGGATTTATGTCACCGGAACATTGGGTGACAGTGCGGCAGGGCTGGCCTTGTTGCAAGGGCATCTGACTCTGGACGATCCGGCAATCCACAACTGGCTACTTAAGCGCCACCTTCGTCCACAACCCCGGGTTTTACAAGGGCAGGCACTCCGTGATCTCGCTTCTTCCGCGATTGACCTGTCGGATGGCTTGATTTCTGACCTCAACCATATTCTGACCGCGAGCCAATGTGGTGCACGTATTAATCTGGATGCGTTGCCTTATTCAGAAGCAATGCAGCAATATATCCCAAATGAACAGGCATTAACATGGGCGCTGAGTGGTGGGGAAGATTATGAGTTGTGCTTCACTGTCCCTGAGCTAAACCGTGGCGCGTTAAATATGGCATTGGCCCATTCGGGGGCGAGTTTTTGCTGTATTGGGCAAATCAGGCCAGAATCAGAAGGTATCCGCTATTTTAACGATAACAAAGAAATTGAGTTGGATCTGAGCGGCTTTGACCATTTTAAAACAGATAAAAAACCGGTAGTACCTTGTTCGGCTACACACCAGGAAGCAAACGACCAAACGGAGGGGACGCATGGATGATGCAAAACGCCACTTAAAAATGAGTAACCCTTGGCATTTATTGGCTACGGGATTCGGTAGTGGCTTATCGCCGATTATACCTGGCACCATGGGTTCAGTGGCGGCAATCCCTTTCTGGTTACTGTTGGTGCAGCTCCCGACATGGGGAATTTGGTTGGCTATTGTGTTGGGAACGGTTATTGGCTGTGTGATTTGCCAGAAAGCTGCCGATGCCATGAAGGTAGACGATCCTGGTTGTGTCGTCTGGGATGAATTCATTGGCATGTGGCTCACGCTGATGGCGATCCCTGTGCTTAACTGGCAATGGGTTTTGGTTGGTTTTGTCGTATTCCGTATTTTTGATATGTGGAAGCCGTGGCCGATTTGTTGGTTTGACCGCTATGTGAAAGGCGGGATCGGCATTATGTTGGATGATATTATCGCGGCTATCTTTGCGGTTTTAGTTATCTGGCTTCTGAATGTCTACCCATTGTTACCTTTCTAAATTAAATAGCCACTGGAGCACAGTGGCTATTTTTTCAGTTTGTTGTGCCGCCTGCGATGGCAATATCGTTTTCATTCCTCAATGCTGATTCGATGGCGATTTTTAAGGCTACCGTGATCATCTCTACGGCCATACTTGGCGCATCAGAATATTTTGTTGCCTGCTCAGGTAAATAAGGCACATGGATAAAGCCGCTGCGCACAGCAGGGGCATGTTGAGTTAAATAATGGAGCAAACCGTACATAACATGGTTGCAAACGAAGGTTCCCGCAGTTTGGGAGACTTTGGCGGGAATTCCCACACGCTTTAACTCATCGACGATTGCCTTGATGGGCAAGGTAGCAAAATAAGCCGTAGGGCCGCCAATAATGACAGGAGTATCAACGGGTTGTTTGCCAGCATTATCAGGAATACGGGCATCGTTAATATTGATTGCGACGCGCTCTACGCTGATATTCGATCTGTTTCCAGCTTCCCCCACCGCAATGACTATTTCTGGTTTGACGTGTTCAATTGTTGCATAGAGATGCTTCAGGGATGTATCGAAAACGCAAGGCAGTTGGCAAACTTCAATATTTGCCTCCGCAATTTGACACCCTTGCAATGGCCTGACGGCTTCCCAGGATGAATTAAGGGTTTCACCCCCAAAAGGTTCAAAAGCAGTGACCAAAATAGTTTTCATGGTGGTTCCTTGTTGTTGCTTTATCAGAACATGAGGAAATAGAGCAGGAATACATTGGTAATCAGTAAAACGCATCCTGTGGGAATTTGTGCTTTGATGACGGCATTGCGATCAGGTAACTCCAGCAAAGCGGCAGGAACGAGATTAAAATTTGCCGCCATCGGCGTCATCAACGTACCACAATAGCCAGAGAACATACCGATGGCAGCCATAACGGCTGGATTGCCATCATGCTGCAAGATCAAAATAGGAATGCCAATACCGGCAGTAATGATAGGAAAAGCCGCGAAAGCATTACCCATAATCATGGTTAGCACAGCCATACCCAATACGTACGCTACCACGGCAATAAAGCGATTATCGATAGCGACATAATTTTCGGTCAGGTGAGCAATGACTGTACCTATGCCGGCGGTTGTAAACAGCAATCCGAGCGTAGCCAGCAGTTGTGGCAGGATAAATACACAGCCAATGGCGTCAAGTAAGCGGCGAGTCTCCTGTATGGGTTGTGTTATGGCATCACGGCTCATGTGTAATGCGATAATTAATCCTATCAGGCAACCGAGAGTGATTGAAAAAAGTGTCACTAAGGTTGAATGGTTTCCCTCTCCAAACACGGCTCGTTGTAAGCCCGGAATGTGGTTAAACATTAACACGCCAACCATTGTGACAATGGGGATCAGCAAGGCGGGAAAAAATAGCCGATTGCCAAGACGATCAGCACTTTCCTGCCGTTGTTCTGGGGTGCGTTGGTGATAATTTCCCAGCCGAACCCCACCGGTGCCTGCCAATAGTGCCATAAAAACAACCATCATACCGATAGCAATATGGGCCATTCTTTGAGCCTCGGCTTCATCGCTGATCCAGATAGCCATGACATGATGACTCCATTTCCCCATCAGGAAGATCAAACCGTAGAGTGCCCAAAACAGGCCGGTCGTTAAACGGCGCGGATTCGCTTTATCACGCCATGACATGATAGCGACAGCAATCAAAATGACGCCTGCCAGCATGTAGAGATACTGTAGCTGAAACATTATTTCTCCTCCTTGCTGTGCAGCCTGGTGTAATTCAAGGCACTTAATTCGTTGGCAATTCGGTAATCAAGGCGATATAAGCGCACTGAGTGGATGAGAAAAGCACAGATGGCAGTAGGTAGCCCCCAAAGGGCAATATGCAACGGTTCAGTTTGAATGCCGCCTGATTCCAGCATGAAATTATGCATAAAAATAATTGCCCCAAAGGCGACGAAAATATCCTCCCCAAAGAATAGGCCGGTATTATCTGTTGCTGCGGACATTGCGCGAATGCGATGACGTACGGCATCTGGCAACTTTCCATATTGATTTTCAGCCACGCCTTCTGCCATAGGTGCCAACAGAGGGCGAACCATTTGCGGATGCCCGCCTAAACTGGTTAAACCCAATGCGGCAGAGGTTTCCCGTATAAATAGATAGACAATTAATAAACGCCCGGTTGTCGCTGTTTTGATATGAGTAATGGATTTTTGGGCGCGTTCTTTTAAGCCATGCCTTTCCAACAGGCCAATGATGACTAAAGGAAACAGGATGGTCAGTGTTAAATTTAAGGTATTAACAAACCCCGAACCGAGCTTTTCCAGAATATCGGTGATAGGCATGTGGGCAGCCAATCCGGTGATAAAACCGGCAAGGGTGACGACCAGAACAGGATTAAACCTGATAATAAAGCCAATGATAATAACGGCGATCCCGATTAGGGGCCAAAAGTTGATGGTCTGTTGCATATTTCATTCCCCATAGCGAATGTCATGTTGTTTTGTTGTTGGTGCAAATTACCAGGATTGTTAATGTATTGTTTTTGCGTTGTTGAACAATAAATAGGTTGTGATCAAAAGATAGGCAAATAAAATTCGCATTGGATTGTAAAAGTGCAATGCAGATCACTTCCTGGATGAAAACGTGTTTACGGGATAAGAATGTTTTGCAAGCTGTCTGAAAGCTAGAAAGGAATAAACCGATATCCGTGATACCGTACGGGCATTAAATATCGGTATGATGGGTGTTTATTGGAAGGGTAGAATGGGCGGCTCAAACCAAAAGCCGGCTTTCAGGGCGCAAAAACCGTTCTGGCACATAAAGATCGAAATTATTCAGACGACAATACTCTTCTAATTGTTGGGCAGAGCTAACGCCGGCCTTTTTATATATTTGTGCGGTATAATTTTCGACAGTACGATAGGAGATATTTAATATTCTGCCAATCTGCTTACTCGTGTATTTGTGTAAAGAGAGAAAAATGACGTCCCATTCGCGTTGGGTGAATAAATGAGTCGGTGGTTGAAACATAATGGAGGCAGGAAGTTTTCCATGATATAAACGCGTTAATGAATAATCTTGGGCTTTCCACAGGTGATATATAATCCCTATACATTCACCATTTTCATGATAAAGAGGTGATTTTTCACAAAAATAAGAGGATAATGTTTTCGTTTCTCCCCAAATATGAGTTTCTAGTGAAACATATGACTTTTCATCTTGCATGACCTTTTGGTCATGATGGATATATTCTTTTGCAAATTCGGCACCGTCCCAAGGAAGTTCATCATCATAAAGCCCCTCAAAATCAAATGAATCAGAAAACCCTTTGATGACATTCAATGCCTTGTTACCATAGATAAAGCATGAGTTTTTATCTTTTATTCCCCAGGGATCGTTGCTGGCCGCGAGCGTGTTAATGATTTGAGGCGAAATGATGGTCTTCTTGCTGCTCATGTCACTATTCCTTTATTATTTTATGGGTAATATAATCAATTTAATTCTTTACTACCAACAGTAATAAACCGCTCAATAATATAGCAATCAAATTTATGCTGTTTGCAGAATGCTTGCAGATCTTCATGTCTGAAAATATTCAATTTTTGATAAGCGCTTCCGTTCATACTCTGCAATGAGTGAAAATAATTCACCTGTGCTCAATCCTGTGATGTTTAAATCTTCTGGTATATCAAGTAATTGATGAAAATACAGGTTGACATCGATAAATCTTGATTGGCGATCTTTTGCTCCCCAAGGTTCAATGCTTTTTTCCCATAGATGAATTAATTTCGTAGTGATATTATTTGTTTTTTCATATTTTATGTATTAACTATCAAGCTGTTTTTGATTGCTTTCTGGTGATGGTGAAATGATTTGACCCTATAATAGGGCACAACAATTACCCCGTCAAAGAGTGGATATTTATTAATTTTAATAGAGTAATCATTAATATGAAAAATAGTATCTTATTAGCTTAAGGCTGAATGTGTGTTAGGTGACAATCCATTAAGACAAATAGTATTATACCACCTTTACTCCTGATCAACATAATATTAACATTTTAATATTACCTCATTGTCACTGAGTGCTTAATGCTGTTTATTTGTCCTAAGATAAAAGATGGTCATTAAAGTATTTCATACGCTTCCAATATTTCTAAAAATAATTAAACTCTTTAGAAATGTCATCGGCTATAAAATCTATATAAATATCTGTTGCTCTATTTTTAGTGTCTTATACCAGCGTCATCTCCAGGGAAATCCTGTAACAATATAAAAAATAAATTTAAATAGGATATAGATATAGCATTTTTAATAACTAAATTGAGGGGTGAGGAAGTTTATATTATGTGTTCTAGTAAATAGTCTGGATTAATTACCTGAAACTTTTCATCGGAAAAGTTTCAGGTATGATCACAGAATTAAAGCAAAGGGTCGTTTCTCGAATGCCTTGTTATTCTTATGGCGTTAACTGAGCCAAACCACTAATTGCTTTTTCAAGGTATTGACGAGGGCAACCTAAATTTATTCGGATAAATCCTTTTCCGCTATCACCAAAACTGTATCCCATTGAAACGGCTATTTTGGCTTTTTGTAGTAATACTTGTTGCAAGGTATTATCATCCAACCCCAAATCGCGGCAATCCAGCCAGGCCAAATAGGTGCCTTCCGCTTTGGTCATTCGGCACCAGGGAACGGAAGAGGTTAAAGCCTGTTCGAACCAGCGACGATTTTCAGCCAGATAATTTTGTAACTTATCCAGCCAGGTCTCCCCATATTGGTAAGCCGCGGTAGCCGCTGTCATCGATAATGAGTTGAAGACATCTAACCCGTGAGCGTTCAAGCGATCAGTAAAAGCCTGCCGGAGAGCGGGGGCTGGAATGAGAAAGTTTGATATACGGAGCGATGAGAGTCCAAATGTCTTACTTGCTGAGGTGGCGGCAATCACATGGCTATGCCATTCACTGCCAAGATGCAATATTGAGGTGAATTTGCCCGAAGGCAAAATTAAATCAGCCCAAATTTCATCGGAAATTATCGTCGTGCCGTATCTTTTGCAGAGCATCAGCAACTGGAGCAGTTCATCACGATCCCAACAGCGGCCGGTTGGGTTATGTGGATTACATAGCAATAGCACCGGTGGCCTGTGTTGTTCCAATATGTGTTCTAAATGGCGATAGTCAATTTTATACCCTTCAGCGCCTTCAAGCAGGGGATTTTCAATAACCGTCCTGCCATTCATGGTAATAATTTTGGCAAATGAAGAATAATAAGGCCCTTGGACAATGACGCCTTCCCCCGGTTTACTCAGTAGTTGTATCAGTAACGCTAACCCAGGTACAACACCTTCGATTGATGTAAACCACTCCTTGTGTAAAGTGAGTTGATGACGTCTTGAAAACCAGTCTATCACTGCTTGATAGTAGTGTTCGTCACGCTCGCTATAACCAAAAATACCGTGGTCAATTCGGGAGGCCAGGGCTTGCAGGACTTCTTTGGGACATTGAAAATCGAAATCAGAAACCCACATGGGTAGCAGCTCTGTTTTATTGATGTGCAGGTAACGATCTAAAAAATCCCACTTAACGGAACCTGTATTGTGACGATCGATTATCTGGTTGAAATCGGGTGATTCCACGTTAAATTTCCTTTTTAATCAGGGTGTTTTCCGAAGTGGCTTTTGCAATACCGAAACCCGTAAAGCCATAAATAAGCGCAAAAAAGACGGCAGCATAACACTGGATTGCCCAAGGTAGCAGATCAAGCGTACTGACACCCAATGTCGTCGCCATGTAAATACCCGCAGAAGTCCAGGGGATCAGCGGTTCAATGACAGTGCAGCCATCTTCGATGGTGCGTGATAGGTTTTTGTTATCCAACCCCAATCGGCGATAAGCCCCCTTGAACAGCTCAGCCGGAATGAGAAGCGCCAGTTTGCCATCACAGGTTGCCCCAGTGAGCAAGATGGTTGCGGACAGGGTTGCAGCAATAAGCTGGCCGGTTGTGCGAACTGCTTGCAGAAGTTGGTTAACGATGATGGTTAAGGCGCCCGTGAGTGTTAACGCGCCGGCAAACGCAAACGCACAGAATACCAGCAATATTGTCCCCATCATGGAGAACATACCCCCGCGATTGAGCAGGCGGGGAACATCGCTAACGATCCCGGTGAGGTTGTGTCCCTGATCGGTGAACATGGAGAGATTGAAACCATCAATGAGTGCATTAAGGCCTTGTTTAAGGGTGAATCCTTGAAGACCTACGCCGATAACAATCGCCAATGTACAGGCAGCCAGCATGACGGGTATCACCGGACGTTTTGTCACGGCTCCCCATAAAACCAATATCGGAGGCAAAATCAGCAAGACATTGAAATGATACAGGCTTTCAAGAGATTGCAGAATTTCAGTGATTTTTTCAGGCGTTGCCACGTTATCTGTCAAGCTTGTATGGCCCGCAATAAGATAAACAATGGCGGCTAAAATAAAACTTGGGAGAGTGGTGTACATTAAATGTTGGATATGGCTGTAAAGATCAGTATCAGCAACAATGGCAGCGAAATTAGTTGAGTCGGATAACGGTGAAATTTTATCGCCGAAATACGCGCCGGAAACAACCGCGCCCGCTGCTGCTGCCAAAGACACATCAAGGCCAGCGGCGACGCCCATTAGCGCAACGCCGACTGTTCCGGCTGAACCCCATGATGTCCCGGTGCACACGGCAATAACGCTGGTGATAAAGAAAGCAGCAATCAGTATATATTGCGGGCTAATCAGCTTTAATCCCCAGTAAACCATATAAGGTATGGTTCCACTGAACATCCAAGTACCAATTAAACCGCCAACGCAAATCAATATCATGATCACAGGCATTGCCTTGGCCAGTTTTGCCACAATAGCATCCATAATGTCATTCCAGCGATAGCCTTGCCAATATGCCAAAGTCGCCGTTATTGCTGCTGAAATGAGCAATAAGGATTCGATACGCAGACCGAGTTGACCATAGCCAATAATTAACAACAACAGCATGGCCGCAATTGGCAGTATGGCGAGTCCCAGACTTAGTTTTTTCTTATCATCCATATAACAATTCCAATTTCAGGTAGTTAAGTTAAATTATTTTATTGAAAATACGGAATCTCTTATGACGAGTTCCGCAGAGAACATATTCACTTGAGGAAGGAGTTCCTTTTTATCACTAAGCTGTAATGCGAGATTAGCTGCCCGCTGAGCCATTTTTTCGACTGGATTATGTACCGTCGTTAAAGGTGGGGAGAGATATTGGGACATGACGACATCATCAAATCCAACGATTGACAGTTGTTCCGGTAACTGGATTTTCCGTCGATGCAGGTATCTCATCATACCGGCAGCCATCACATCATTGAATGTCACTGCCGCGGTAAAGTGGGTGCCACTGTTTAAGAGTTTTTCTGCTGCCTGTTCCCCACCTTCTTCGTTAAAGGGAACACTGATAATCCAATCGCCGGGGACTGTGATCCCGGCATTAGCCATTGCCGCATAGTATCCTTCCAGACGAAGCCTTCTATCATCGATCGGGAGATCTGACGTGATATAAGCAATTCTGTGATGGCCATTTTGGAGAAGATAGTGGGTTGCAGTTTGGGAAGCACTGATATTATCTAACCAGATGCATCGGTTAGCGATAGCCGGAAAATATCGATTGATAATCACTAATCCTGGAGTATGGGCGGCGTAACGTAATACATCTGCATCGCTCATTCTGCTGATATGGGCGACTATGGCTTCACATCCTTGATTGATTAAAAAATTCAGGGCAGATTTTTCGAGTTCAGCTTGATGCCCGCCGCTACAAACCATCAACTTGGCCTCTTTTTTTCGGGCCACTTTTTCCACTCCGCGAGCCAATAGGGAGAAAAAGGGATCGGCCAAATTACCCGTCAGTAAGCCCAGCATACTCCCGCATCTTTTCGCCAATGCCAGCGCGGCCGAATTGCGGTGATAGTTGAATTCACGCATCGCTTTTTCCACCCGTTCACGGGTGCCGGGTTCGACGTAAGCTGTATTATTAATGACACGACTAACAGTGGCGACAGACACTCTCGCTCGATGTGCAACGTCTTTCATCGTGGCCATGCTTTTTCCTCAGCAGTTATGTATACCAATCCAATTTCAAGTTGCCGCTTGCAAACCCATTTGAGTGTTGATACCTCCCCGCTGCGCGGGGAGGTATCAGACGCATCTTGAAAGGCGACGGGTATAAGATCAATATGAAGTTGGATCATATCCCAATTTATTTAGATTCTCATGGAGACTTAAATCACCTTCCTGGTTAAATGCCAGAGGATCTAAGACGCAGACATCATGTTTAATATAACAGAGCATGGCTTATAGATTTTAAATATTGAGGTGGAACATAGAGGTCATAGTTATTTTTTTCGCAAAGAGTTTTTAATTCGATCATTGAGTTTATGGACAGTTTTTCATAGATAACTTTAAAGTATCGTTCTAATGTACGATATGAAATTTCCAGTTTATTAGCAATGTCTTTATTATTGACACCACGGCAGAATAAAAAAATGATCAGCCACTCTTTTTCTGTCAATATATTGTTTGGTGGGCTAAGGTTAATAGAGTTAGCTATATTGTTTTTAATATAGTAATGCACAGAAAAATGATTGATCTCTTTGGTATGACCAATGATCCCGATACAGTGATTATTTTCATCCATTAGTGGATATTTTTCACAGAAATAGGGCTTGAATTGTTGATCGTTGGATTGAAAATAAGCACCGATAGAAGAGACTCGTTGCATAGATTGCAAGACTTCACGATCATGCTCTTCAAACAGATGAACAAGATGATTAAATGGCGTATGTAACTCTTTTTCAGTATATCCGGTCACATTAATGTGTTCAGGTAAATGATTTAATTTAATAAACATCTTATTTGCATAGATAAAACGGAGTTCCCTGTCTTTTACAAACCAGGATTCATGGCTTCTATCCCACATATTTGTTAATTGAGGGGTGATTTGACTCATATGTAACCTTAAATAATGATATACCTTGATTTTTCAAGTTGCCGTTTTATTGGCTTCAATCACCCCTCAACGACACGCCAGTCACATAGTAACCTATGTGATTTTGGATTATTTCCCTTGCTCCGTGAGGTAACTCGAAATCTATTCTCTGGTTTTGAGTTGGTCGTTATAGGTAGGATACCGAATTTATTTCAGATGGAATGTGAGAAGAGCTTGTTATTCATGTAACCGGTTTCATGAGGTGCAAAAATGTGACTTTTGTAGTGTTTTTTGCTCTTGTTTATCATCAAAAAAATATCAGTGCTGTCGAATTACGCTCTGAATCAGTGATTATTATTTAATTTTTAATAATTAACCCGAATTCTGGATAAGGAATTGACGAAGTGCCTGTTCCAAGAGCAAAGTTTTGGTGCACGCCAAAAACCGCTCTGGGGAGGAACAGGCAATGAACAAATTAGTGGAAATTTTCTGTG
>NZ_NJCX01000030.1 GCF_002632875.1 Xenorhabdus kozodoii | reverse complement strand
CTGAACACATTAATGTTGCTATCCGAGTATACCCCCGAGGAACTGACCCTCTTAGCCGCAAGAGCATTGGGTCAGCTCGGAGATGTGTAGATACCTATGGCCTGAATCACCATAGAAAAGGCGAATGCAGGCACACTGGTAGAAATATCCTACCAGTGAAGTGTCCACAGGGTTGCAAATCCCTGACCATTAGATTGTGCTAATGGCGGGAATACTTTAACTGATTGTTTTAGCAGACTCAATAACTGAACGATTAAGTTTAACGGTTATAACTCCTCTCAAGAGCGCACAAACTCAGGGAAGAATACGGACGGCGAAATCAATCTTTGTTGTTTATTCTCGTTCGTGATCGCTTCGCTATCTGTATTTCCCCTGTATTTTCAGATCAATTTACTTATTTCGAAACATTCTCTGCGTGTCGGTTAGGTTCACCGTTCCGTGGTGCGTCAGATAATGTGTAGCAGAGAGAGCATTGTGTTGAGTTTTTGCAGGAGTTCGCTACGTGCTTTGCACGGCGATGGTTTACTCCCCGTTCAGTGCCTGACTCAGTCAGGATGAACGCCTCATTATTCGTGACGTGTGATATCTCCTTTCTTTACTGCATCAGCCTGTTGCAAGGCAGTATGTGAAAAACAAACGAACTAAATGAATTAAGGCAGAAAAATACCAATGAAAAGTGGTGACACTGAGTAAAACGTGATTCAAATTGTTCGTAAAACCAGACCGGACGTGCTCTGGACGTTGGTCGCTCTGCGGCGTCACTTGGTAATCGCTCCGCTTAAACGCAAGTGACGCCGCAAAGTTTTCGGGACGTTTTTCGTGCGTAAATCAAAGCGTGGATAAAGCCGTGCAAGGTAAAAATAGTTAAGGTAAACGTGGCAGGGTTACTACTCTGCATGTGTGATAAGCCGGTGCATAAATAAACCGGGAAACTTTCATCGTCAACAGTAGGTTATGTGCCTGACGATATCTGCTTCCAAAAGTGTGCAGATGTACCGCAATATTTGCTCTCCCTTTCAGGCTACAGGAGTTTTAGTTCGCCACCCGATGGGTGATCCTTACAGGCGATAGGATCATAACAGTAGCAATTTGCTATGCTATAGATTGTATGATATTGAGTCAATTTTTTTGCTTTTTAGCACATTGTAGAAGAAAATCCATCATCCTATTGGAGCGAGGACAAAAGAAATTCCTTAAACTATTTTTGAAGTATTCTAAAAAAATCAGGGCAGATAATGAACTAAAGTAACAGTTGCTCATTCTGCCAAGTTTATCACACGATACAGAAATAATTTTGCAACAAACTCGGCAAGATGAAAATTTGGATGAGTTTAGCTAAATACTCCAAAGGAATATAATAAAGGGATTTATCATTTTACAAAAATGAGCATATTTATACTTTTATATAGCGCGTGAGCAAAAAGGCTATCATCGTAGCAAAGATCGAGAGTAGTACACACATAATAAAACCATTATCAAGGCTGATCATTATACCTAATAATGGTCCAAATACTGCTACACCTATTGCTCCACCGACTTGTCGTGAAGTATTAAACGCGGCAGAAGCCGCACCATGAAGATTTGGAGATACCGTACTTAGAGTCTGTGAAGTCATTGTTGGAACCAACAACCCAGAAGAAAATCCTGCTGGCATGAGCGCAAGCAAAGTACACCATAAAGGCATTTGCAAATAGCCCAAAAGCAAGATGACAATCAAAGATAAAGTGAGAACTGATTGCCCTAGATACAACACATAAACGCGATTCCTACAGGCAGCAATGCGTGCCGCAGAAAGATTTCCGACTGCAACTAGTCCTGTCATTGGCAAGAAACTTAAACCGCTTATCATCGGAGATAATCCTCTACCTTGCTGAAATTGAAAACTCAACGCAAAAAGCAGTCCATAAAACATAAAATTAAATAGAGCTCCTTGTATTGTAGATATTAGAAATATACGATTATGGTAGATGTCACGTGGCAAAAGTGGTGCAGAGACCCTTTTTTCAACAATGGAGAAAGCTATGATACCTACTAGCATAATAACAAAAGAAATGATTATCCAGGTATGTGACCACCCGAGTGTAGGAGCCTCAATAAGTACAAAAACTAAACCAGCTATACTCATAGTCGCAGTCAACTGTCCCAAAATATCAAGTTGCCTTGCCTTTTCATCCAATTGGGGTAACTTCCATAATCCTATAAGCAATACTGGCACGCAAATAAAAACGTTCACCCAAAAAATAGAAGTCCAGCCAGCTATGCTAATTAAAACCCCACCAAGAAATGGTCCAGCAGCTAAACCGATTCCTCCAGCTGCAGCCCAGTATCCAATAGTTTGATGTCGTTTAGTATCACTTACCTGTGTTCTAGTTGCCAAAGTTAAACTGCTAGGTAAAATAAGTGCAGCGCCAATACCTTGAACTATTCTGCTAATATTCAAAATAGCGGTAGTACCTGAAAGTGCACAAATTACAGAAGCACCAAGAAAAAGTAAAATTCCGAAAAGGAATACACGTCTAGGTCCTAAGGAATCTGCTAATGCACCAGATCCTAACATTACTGCAGCAAAAGAAAGTGTATAACCATTAATAACCCATTCCAGCTGTGAACGACTTGCTGTCAGATGTTGCTCAATAATCGGCAGAGCCAAATTTACAATAGTAGTATCAACAAAAACAATAAATGAACTAACGAGAGCAAGAACTACAGCAAGCCGTTGATTAGAAATAATAAGCTCTTTTTTCACACAATATCTCCATACTAATTCTCGATATTATTGGTATATTAACCAAAAATAATTATGTCATCAAGTGAATATTTTAGCTGTTATTTCGCATATATATTTGCAATGAGCACAATCTTTGTTTTTTTAAAATAAAGCTTAAGCACATATAATAAATTACGAATACAGTGAGAATATCATTTTTTATGATATTTCAAATAATTGCATCTTAAATAGGTGATTTTTTTGACTTAAATGCAATTAATCATCTACCTGAATTATTATAACTAATGTTTAATTTTTAGCTCCAGATATTAACCAATGGAAATATAATTTTAATTTAACTTAATTTAATCGACGTTGGCAACATTTTCTTTGTTCTAATAAATTATATTTTAGATTGTTTTAAACTAATGATTTGGTAACAACTCACATCAATCTGAGTTCAGATTTAATGTGAGTTTTAATAGTACTAAATTAGAACTAGTTTATAGTATATAAAATAACATTAAATACCAGATAATCTAGATATTAAATGCAAATTAATTATTTAATTTATACTGATTTAATATAATTAACCAAAACGAGCTCCTCCATCAACATAAATAATTTCAGCAGTTAAGTAGTCACACTCAATTGCAAACTTAACTGCTTGCGCAATATTTTTTGGAAGTCCTGCATGGCCTACTAATGTACGTTTTGATACTTTTTCCATTGTTTTTTGTCTAATATCAGGAGCTACTTTATCCCATAATCCCGCATCAATAGTTCCTGGTGATATACAATTCACACGAGCAGGAGCTTTCTCTAGAGCTATACCTCTAGTCATACCTTCAATACCAGCATTTATTGCTGATTGTAATGTTGTATTTTCTCCTGGGCGTGCAGATAAATATCCACTAATAAAGGTTAACGATTTTTTCCAAGGAATATCCCTTGCAGCTACGTAAGCAAGCCAAAGTTTATTAGTTATGGCATATTTTGCCTTCTCATCGGATAACGAATAAATTCCACCTATTGGTGTATCAGCGGCAGTAATAACTAAGTGATCATATTTTTCAGATGAAAAAAAATAATTTTTTAACGCATCAGGTTCTGCAGCATCAATAGTATGATGTTTTATTTTGTGTTGAGTACTTTTCCGACGAGATAGTGTTTCAACAATGAATTTTTCTTGTAAACACTCTACGACTGATTTACCAATACCTGAAAGTCCACCAACAACTAAAACCCGCTCCATATTTTTTCCTTATTTATTAAACCCTGAAATATTATAGGATCGCTCAATTGGGATTATAGTAACCGAATATTGCCAAGGATACTTTAATGATATAAGAGCATTTTTTATGCCAAGCTCACATGCTTTCAAAATACTCATTAAAACATCCTGAGAGCGATCATTGAATGTAACAAACTCACAACGTATAGAATCTGAAGAAATAAGATTTCTTTTTTCTTTTTCTTCTATAACTTTTTCATCAACAAGAGTTAGTCTATACTTGCACAATTTAGTATTAAAACCTTGCAAATTTTTAAGTTGAGAATCCAGCGATTGCATTAAATTTTCTTTAAATGGCCAAATTTCAGAGGTAATATATAATGATATAAATGGCATAAAATTTATCTCATAAATTCAAAAGTTATTCTTTATGATATAGGAAAAATAATCTTATCTTGATCAAAGTAGTTAATAATTTCTTCTGCAAGAATTTGTAATTCTGATTCACTAAATACCTTAGCAGCACTAGACAACGTCATTGCTATTCTTCCTCGAAATCGATCGAGATGAGCAACTATACTATAATTTCCTTGGCGCCGATCAACGCATGTTACAATATCACGAATGACCTCGTAAGATTCAAGGCTACTATACCGACCATTATTTGTTACACATGGACCTAAGGAAGAATAGCATGTTTTTTTTACACCTTCTTTTGCTTTATCATAGCTTTCTAATTGAATCTTAGAATCCTGAGTGTTTAACAATATATATTGTTCACACTTCTGAATATTTTCGATATTATTGCATAATTCGCTTACAGGTACTTCAACTACACCAATTAAACAACCTGGACACCAGTTATTTAATACTTTACGGCGACTATAAGCAACCCATATAGACTTGCCTTTCCGAGAGTCATTAGTCAGATGATAACGCAATAATACTGCAATAATACTACTGAGCGAAACCCGTAAATTCTTACATAAATTGTTGAGCTTTTCTGTTATTCTCGAAGAAAAAATCAATCGATGAGAACAAGAAGAAGTTATATATGGATCATCATCTATTCTATTTGACCAAGTAGACCAACCGTTAGAAATTGGTGTAAATCTTGAAAACAGATCTCCTAACATAAGGTTAGTAGTAAATGCATCAGAAATAAGATGATTTCTACGCCATGCAAAGAAGTATTTTGTACCACAATGATATAATGTTATACGCCATAGACCATGCTTCACTGGTTCACTCAGCTCAATTTCCAAAATATTGCTAAGAGTGAGCTGACTAACATAACTTATCCTCAGGCAATCAGAAGAAATAATACCTGAATATTTTTCCTCCCTCATTTTCAAATAACCAGCATCATCCACATATGGAACAGTATGTAAAATAGAATTTCTTTCTATCCATTGTGAAATGTCTTTATAAGTTGGTACCCCTTTATCAAGTTCAATAATTGTCACAACTTCCGTAGCACCTGATAAATAATTTGCAGAAGCAAAAAACCTAGTACTAACACGGTCTATTTTAATCATAACAGTTAATCCTGTTATGAAGGATACTTCCTAATTCATCAACAATAAGCTCGAACCGATCATTATCTAATGCTGGTTCATCCTTCCACGCGAACCCTCGCGGAGCACCTGTGAAAAGTAAAATCTTATCGAAATGCTTCCAGCCTGCCATTTTAGAAACAGCTTTCAGTGCTGTGTCTAATGAAATCGAGAGATGATCCATTCCTACTTTAGCAAAATAATTTTGCACATTATCGCCACGATGTCTCGTTACTGTAATATTCAGTGAGGATGGAGGTTGCAAACTTGGCCACCAATGATCAGAAATACTTGCCTGAGGTAATTTAGCATGAAGTATTCTAGCCGCATCCTGACGAAACTCTCCCAAGTCAGTTAGATCATTTCCAAACATAAAACCAATAAAACGACATGTTGTTCCCTTTTCCGTATCAATTAACCAGACTAATTCCATCTCTTCGCTTAATACTTTGGATTGTGTTAATGTATTTAAATTTCCATTTGCTGATGCTAAATCGCCAATTTCTCCTCGGAAAAAATAAGGTGGTACAGAGTCATCTTTTATTCCATTGCTAATATAGCTTTTTGCAAATCCATACACCCCAATACGCCCCTTTAAATCACGAACTAGAAATGGTGATATATTTTTCATTTCCATTATTATATTTAAACCTGCATATTAATAAGAAAAGGACATGATTTTTCACGGATATATGAAATTGCATGAAGTATCGCTGTAGATAATGCTGAATTATCTTCAGCTACTACATTTCCAGCCTGGATACCAAAGCTATGAGCTAAACTCACAAAGTCTACGGACAATTCATCAAATGTTGTAGCAACACGTGGTGATGTTGAGCGTTGACGATTCTTGGAGACGATTTTCGCATGCTCGAGTGAGTTATAGTACTGCCCGTTGTTAACAACTATCAATAAAACAGGAATGTTTTTTGCGGCAGCTGTCCACAAGCTACTTGGAGTATAAAGAAAATCACCATCACCGAGAAAAGCTACTGCTAATTCTCCCGTATTATCTTCCTGGATCGCTGCAGCTGCACCAAGTGATGCTGGTAATCCATACCCTAATCCTCCTCCTCCGTTCATTCCTAAAAACTGAGCCTCATGTTTGAAATGGAAAACGAAACGGATAGTTTGATCAATTTGAGTGCTACCACCATTGACGATACGGATATTAACAGCTGCGGCATCAAATGTATCAGATATAGTTTGTATAGCATGCTTTAATACAGATTCAGAAAATTCCTTCTGTTTCATGCAGATAGAAATAGGAGATATGTGAGGCTCTACATATTTTGCAGTAGACTGTAAAAACTTAACAATATCACCCTCATAAATAATACCTGGTGACTCTATCCCTGCATCAGAAGACCAACCAGAAAGTGCTATGCCCGGTGTATTTACACTAATAAAAACTGATTCTTTCAGACATTCTGTATCAATCAGTGTTCCTAAATAACTTAAGGGATCGACAGTATCTAATGCTAAGACTACATCAGGGGGAGCATTTAATATTGCGGATTCTAACCGAATCCAATGGTGTTCTGAATCTCTAGTAATGGCATTTTCATAGTAGCCACATTCCAATACCGGAATCTTAACATTCAGAGCATTGGATAAATTTTCCAAAGCTAACATAAACCCTTTTTGGCGCCCGGCTCTTTCCACAATAATAAGAGGGCGTTTCGCTAAGGAGAGAAATTTGGCAACACGTTGAATATGCTGAGATTGAATAACTGATATATTTTTATCTATATCTACAGGACCAAGACGTAATACACGTTTTTCTACCAATGACTCTTGATGGTCTGAGTCTATTGCAACCACGGCAGGCCCGAGACGAGACTCACTCATTACAGTCCGAATCGCGCGTCTGATATCATGTGCAGTTCCCCATTGGTCAGTAGAAACAGCTGATAATGCGGTATAACCACGAATAGGAGCAAGAATATCATGTGCAGTGTGTATCCAGTCTATCCAAGGCCGACGCTTTCCAGCATCTATCGGCCCATTACCGACTAAGCATAGTAAAGGTATACGGTCACACCAAGCATTAAAAATAGCCATAGCACCATGCAGTAGACCAACATTAGCATGTATAAGTACACATACTAGGCGTTTACTTGCTTTGTAATAACCATGAGCGAAAGCGACAGCAATCTCCTCATGACATGCCATAATTACTTTTGTGTCACCGTCGTTAACAAGAGAATCATGTAACCCCCTAAATGAGGCTCCTGGGTTAAAAACAAATGTATCTATTCCATGTTCTTGGAGATATTTTTTTAACCAATCAGAAAAATAATAGTGTTCTATATCAATTTCTAAACTATCAGATGTGAAAGGTACGATGAAATTATCTTTCATGATTTAGGATTCCGGCCATTTAATTGATCGTTATGTGTGCGAGTAATTATCCCTCTATCACGAGATAAAGCTGGATTAGTTACCCAGAGAGTATCTGAATTGAAGAAAAGATCAGACTGCCCAGCTTCGACACCTAAAGGTTGATAGTCTGATAATGCAAGTATGCGTCCTGCAGTGATCAATGTACCTACTTCAGCAACTTGAACACCATAATAACGCGCCAATCCTTTTGTTTTAGCCAGATTCGCAATCCTACCAGCACAAGAAAGTCCACCACATTTTGCAATACGAATGTTAATACCATCAACAGCTTCAGCATCAAGAGCGGCTATAACATCGTTTTCATTTTGTACGGATTCATCAAGTAATACTTTAGCTCCATAAGTGCGAATCTCTCGTAAAGTCTGATAATCTCGTACCATACAAGGTTCTTCAAACCATTCTGCACCTGCATCCATACAATATGGTACAACAGCAGATATCTCTTTTTTTGACCAAGCATTATTAGCATCAACAAGCACAGTAGCTGATGTTTGTTTACGTACTACAGAAATCCTTTTACAGGTTTCCTCTAGGGTATCCGCCAATTTCAATTTAACCAATGGGGCCTTAGCAATTACACTATCGGATGCATTCCAACGCCCGTAACTGTCAAGGACTGGGACAAAGGGTGCACTATCGACAACCGCTTTTGGACCTAAAGGTGTTCTTGTTCTTTTTTCTAACCAGTCCATTATGGCTAGTTCAATGGCACAGCAAGCATTAGGAGCTACATCTATAATAAAGCTGAATTCATGAGCTAATACTTCATCAAAAGGTACTCCAGATACTAAAAAATGCGCTACACACATTAGTCTCTTTTTTATCCAAGAAGTTAATACCTGATGAACTGCATCAATTGATTCCCCTGTAACATATTGACGGGGAGCACACTCCCCGTAACCTGTTACACCATCTACATTTAATTCAAGGACGATAGATTCACTTGACCAACGAGCAAAGCTAGAATGTTTAAAAGGAACAGCCATTTTTTCTTGTACGTTATGGACAAATGCATTTGCTATAGTCATACAACAGTCTCAACATCATGAAGCATATTCAAAACCATATTAGCTAATTGCCGGCGATATTTAGTAAAAGGGATATAGTGATCTACTGACCCCAATAAATGTATTGTTCCTTCCTTACCATAATATTTTATGTATTCTTCTACTGCCAATTTAGTATCAATAACACGGTCTCCATAAGATGAAATATATTGTGATTTAACTTCTGTTAACGGATAGTTAAGATAAATATATTTTTCCTCTAGAGCTAAAATATTTTTCCTAGTGCGAGATTTTATTTTACGAATTGCTAAAGGATCTTGCCGTATAAAATCTTGGTAATTAGAATTTGAAGAGAAATCCTCAGGTAGAATTCCAACATCCCATAAATCATTACTATCATTATTCAATATGGATTGTAGCTCATGCTTATTTAAAGATGTATTCATTCTACCCAACCAGGATGAGACTATAGATATAGACTGCAATCCTTTCAATAAAGATGGGTGTTGTGCTAATGTAGCTGTTAGTATAGAGCCACCTAGACAATGCCCAACTGCAATTACAGGTATATTAGGATAAAGAGAAAATACATATTCAAAAAGACTTTTATATAAAGATACAATTCTATCTGCGGAAGGAAATTCATCATGTGGCTCAATATTCATTCCACTCCCAGGTCTATCCATACATATAAATAATGTATTTTCCTGTGCAAAATCTAATGCAAACTCCCATGACCAAGATGCATGGCTCTGTAATCCATGTACATATATGATAATTGCCTCAATTGAATTAGGAATCCAACTATGAATTATCAGATCGCCATCATAAAGACGTGTAATTTTTTTTGTGATATTTTTATTGTCATACATAGCATTTATTTCCAAAAACTTTCTACAATAGAGCTATCAGTTTGATGATGTTTAAATTTGTGTTGGTTGCCATTCTTTGCATTTCTTCCATGTTCAAAATATTGTCTTAATGTATCTGGCGGACATACAAAAACTTTAGGAGCTGCAAGCCTGCCACTATCCCGTTTTGATGCATACTCAATATTTACAGTAGCAATTTCTTTATCAAGTTGTTTAGCGAATACCTCCGCATCTATCCCTCGTAATGATTCAACCACAGAAATATAGTAAGGAATGGCATCCCATTTAGGAGCAATCAGATAAGGCATTTTCTGACCTTCATGCGTCTTAAATGTTTTTTCAAATGAAACAGAAAGATCCTGATGAGTCAATTTTTCTCCAGTGAAAGAATTAAATACACCATAACGTTCAACAAAAAACATCCACGGCGTTCCTTCAGGTGTTACCTCTGTAACTTCAAAAATATCCCCAGTCCACATACGCAGTAATCCATGTGCCTGAGACATAATAATGTGATAACGTTTTCCTGGTTCTAATTCCATGGGGGATAGTGTATTTTGCTCGTATTTACCTAGCCATTTTTCAGGGTCTATTTCAGCTGGGATAAATTCAAAAACAGCTTGGTTAATAGCCAACGGTTGCGATTCTATATCTGGACATATAGGAATTGTTGTCACTCCTTCTGTACCACATGTCATAAATGGAACAATGGTAGCCTCAGGAATTATGTCATCTAAACGAGTCAGATAATATGATGCACCAGCAGATGTCCAGCACGAATAGAAACTTAATTTAGGCCAAACATCACATAATGTGAAATTATTTTTTGAAAATATATTTTCGATTTTTTTAGCCATCTGATGATCAGGCGAAAAGTTATTACATTTTTCACCTTGTAAAGTCCCATCATAAATATCTCTAACTAGTGAATCTTTAAATGTATTTAACTTGTCATATAATGAAAGAATCATGCTAGGATTAATGGCAGTTATTGCTCTTAAATCTTTTTCTAAAAAGTAACGGAGTCTTGCATAACTCCGGCCATCATGATCACTTGGCATATTTTCATTATACCAAGGTTCACTATTCCAAGGAGGTGTCCAATCATTATCATTAATACGCGGATATCTATTACTTATTGATTGATGAGATAGTCCACACACACTCGGTTGTACAGCTTCTCTTGTTGTCTGCGTATCAAGCACAGAATATTTTTGTAGTAAAATATGTGGACACGCATTAATAAAAGTATCCCACATAGTATACATGGCTGGAATGCGATATTTTTGCATCCAATGGTAGGTATAAGGAATATATTTAGGGTTTCCCGTAGTACCACTCGTTTTTAACCAACGGATAACAGGGCTATTAGTAATAATGCCACCTTTAGTAATAATTTCTTTTTTAATTGCCTCTTCAAAATACCCATATGAAGAAATAGGTACGCTTTTTTTAAATTCTTCAAGACTTGAAAGGTTTGCTTTTTTTTCTTGCCAAAAATCAGCATCACGTGTGATATCAGCAAGATCACTAAGAACTTCTTTCTGCGCAGCTAAAGGGTCTTGTATTTTTTCAATAAACTCATTTTTGAAAAATTCAGTTCTTCTTTTAAATAAAGATTTAAGGCTTTCATCATATAAATTCATAACTATTATCTCTTTTATTATCTGTCAATATATTTTTTCATTGCAGAATTATATCTATCTCCAGAAACACTCAAAGAATCAAGTTCTTTATCGAAAGCTTTCAATTCTTCTGATGATAATGAGATCTGACGTGACGCAATATTTTCTCTTAAATAGGTTCTACGTTTAGTGCCAGGTATAGGAACAATATGATGTTTTTGTGCCATAATCCATGCAAGTGCTAATTGTGCAGGTGTGATATTCAGCTTTGATGCATGTTTCTTAACTACGTCAACAAATATTTGGTTCCTTAAATAGTTACCATGTTCAAATCGTGGATCTAGGCGGCGAAAGTCTTGGTTATCCAACATATCAGGCACAGGAGAATTACTTGTCAAAAAGCCTCTTCCCAAAGGACAAAAGGCAACTACACTGATCCCTAGCTCTGCTGCTACAGGTATGACATCATGCTCCAGATTACGCTCCCAAATTGAGTATTCAGCTTGAACTGCAGTCAGTGGGTGTGTAGCATGAGCACGACGTAATGTATCTACACCAACTTCACAAAGGCCTATATATCGAACTTTTCCTTCGCAAACAAGTTCAGACATTGTTCCTACTACATCTTCAATAGGAATGTTAGGATCAATTCGGTGTTGATATAGAAGATCAATATAGTCTGTTTTCAGGCGTGTAAGGCTATTTTCGACCGATTTTCTAATGTTAGCGGCAGAACTATCTGGAGGGATTTGCGTACCATCCGACTTGATCATTGGAAAGCCAAATTTTGTAGCAATAAAAGCATCCTGCCGGCGGCCTAATAGAGTTTTTCCTATAAGCTCTTCATTTGTATAAGGCCCATATACTTCTGCTGTATCGAGATACCGAACACCTTGCTCGAGTGCTTCTAAAATTGTAGCAGACGATTCCATATCATTTGTTGAACCATACCATTGGCTCATACCCATACACCCTAGTCCAATATGAATGTCTTTAGACCAAATAATCTCACTCATTGAATTCACCTATTTTATTAGCAAAAATATGTTTAAAGTATACTATTTAAATTTCACCTAATTAATATTCCATAAATAATTTTATTAAAATAATAAATTCTATTTAAAATAAGGTTATTTATAGATATATCGGTATTAAATAAATATAAGCACTGGCCTTGCTTACCCAGTATTTAATTAAATGCCACAATAAAGATAACGATATGAAATATATTTACCCATAGTGGATGGTAATTAAATTAAATTATTTTAATTTGATTAAATCATCTTTATAAAAAGAGGCGAATTCAACTTAGAAGTGCAACGTCGCCTATATAATTTAGATATATTTCATATTATCAATAAATGTTAACCCTATATTTATGCATAAGATGAAATTAAATTATCACTACAAAAAAATGCATGCAACAATTAATTCGCATCTAATGGTTTTTAATAAATAAAAAAAAGAATAATTACCCAAAGAAAAGCAATTAAAAAATATAAACCCTGCTTAAATAATATTTAAATTAATAAAATCAGCATAAAATGCCAATAATTTTCATATATACAATTTTTAAATATATGTATAATTTTTATAAATATAATATATTATGCATTTGATTTATTGATTACTATAAGGATCAATCACTATTAATTTAATTATAATATTAAAATGATACAATGCCAAAGAGAAAATATATAAGATCAGCAATTCTCAGTGAACCGAGTGACAAACAGAGGGATCCCCGACTTTTCTGTGATTAAAGACTACATGATGAATTCTGCATCGAAATGGGGGTATCGTCTGTCGTACTTGGGCGCAACAAAGTCTACGTCTCAAAGCGCATAATAATATCGGCAGGGTGATTCAGATTTTTTTGATTGCACTCACTTCATAATCATCTTCATTCAGTAATAAGTCCATCAGCATTGCCCAGCTTTCCGCTACCAGCATCCGGATAGTGGCTCGAAAATTCTCCCATAAATGCCGCTTCGAACCATAAGATCGTCGGCAAGCCTGATACATGCCATCCGTCAGTTCGAAGATCTGGTGATAAAAAAAGGCCAATAACGTCAGTAAATACATGTTATAGCTCAGGTGTTTTTGCCCGTGTCCATAATTATGTGTTAACTCGTAACCCTGATTTTTCAGGCTGTTAAAACACTCATTTTCAATTTTCCATCGGCAACGGCCTGTCCGGGCTAACGTCCTCACATTTTCCCGACTGACGTCGATATCCGTCACCCAGCCGCCCCGGTAGGTGATCCTGCTATCCGGGTTAATCTGTTGATATTCCATATAATTGACTGTTATCGCTTTAGCACCACCATGCAGTGGGATACCGTTCTGCCAGCGGAAGCGGTAATACCGCTCGCTTAAGTAAATTAAGATAAGCATAATCGGCCTTCGATGATTGCCTAAGGCCGATTTTTTATGTCTGAATTTTCTCGTGAACTTCAAGCCACTGCGGCATTGAATTACCCGGTCTCCATGGATGCGTTTAGTTAAAACATTCCAATGGAATGGGTGACTGAAGCCGTTAAAGAAACAGGGCGAGCCACCGTGCGAAAACGTCGATTTCCCGCTGAACAAGCCGTCTGGTTAGTGCTGGGCATCGGTCTCATGAGAAATCGTTCTATCAATGAGGTTTGCGACAAATTAGATTTGGCGTTTCCTGATGCGAAAGGGGAACTGCCGTTATTGGCATCAAGCAGTATCTCAAAAGCCCGGTATCGCATTGGGGTTGAGCCCTTACGACACCTTTTTCATACCACCGCCACCGAATGGGAAAAAGAAGAGGCAAATTATGCGACGTGTGGCCTGAAAATCTTATGCGTGGATGGCACTCAGTTTAAAGTGCCTGACACCGGCGATAACCAACAGCTGGGTTATGCCTCCGGCAAAGCGACGTTTCCCTCGGTGTTGGCGGTGACCCTGATGTCCGCCCGGACACACCTGATCTCTGATGTGGCATTTGGCCCCATCACCCAAAGTGAGATTAGCTACGCCCAACAATTAGTGGGGTCTGTCCCCGAAAATACCCTGACGTTGTTTGATCGGGGCTTTCTTTCTGCGGAGTTATTTCAGGCCTGGCAGGGTACCAGCAAAAATACCCATTGGCTCACCCCAATAAAAAGCAAAATGCGTTATGACGTCATTCAGGAATACAGTGCTTATGACAAATTCATCGAGATGCCGGTGTCTCCCCAAGCCCGGAAAATGTATCCTCACCTTGAAAAGACCTGGCGGGCGCGCCTGATCCTGATCCCGGAACCCAACGGCGAAATTAAAGGATTTATAACCTCCATGGAATGTCCGGTGACATATCCTCTTAAAGAGATCCTGAGCGTGTACTGGGAACGATGGGAAACCGAAGAAGGCTATGGTGAACTGAAACAAAGGCAGCTCAATAATATCGCTTTGCTGAGAAGCCAGACACGAGTAGGGATCTATCAGGAATTATGGGGCATACTGATTGCCTACAACCTGGTTCGGTTGGAGATGAGTCGGATGGCAAAGGCCTACCGTGTTGAACCGCTTCGGATAAGCTTTATCAATGTGTTACGGTTGATACAGGATGAATTTTTATGGTGTTCAGGACGCAGTCCGGGCACGATACCCCAAAAATTAAAAGCCCTCAGGGAAAGTGGTAAGCGGCTGATCTTACCCCAAAAGCGAAAACGGCCATCGGTTCCAAGGCAAGTGCTTTGTAAAACATCCCGTTATCCTTATAAAAAAAGAACCGCTCGTGCTTAAGCGGAAGCGGTGGGTTTTTCCTGTTTTATCAATGGACTCCCGCGAGGGAAGCGCCTTAAACGCATCCAGCCACTCATACATGTACACATGATCACTGCATTTCGCTGTAAACAGGATATGCATTCCCTGCCCGAGTGCCTCTTCTATCAAGGGTTGGCGGGACATCAGGCTATCGCCGCCCAGCAGAAAAACCTGCTGGGGATGCGCTTGTTTCAAATGCCGGACAAAGCGCTTGGCCGCGTTGGTCTCACAATCCTGTTTGGTCTCACCATCGTGGTTATGGATAGCTTCGGGCATGACCGGTAAAACCTGACGTTTTTCCGGATGCATGATGGCCCCCTGCGAGACGGCATGCTGGTAAGTGACTTCCCCTTCCTGATGGCTTTTGTGCAGGCAACCGGCACAATGAATACTGCCTGAACTGTGATATTGGGTGCTATCCATGACGCAAAGCACCATGTCGGGCAGCACCTGATAACTTTCCAGATGTTTGTGCCGCCGCAGGCGTTCATAATAATCCGCAAAAATAGCTGAAAACGATTCACTATCCAGTTCATCCAGAATATTGCGCATCTGGGCATCTTTGGGGATGTGATGGACGCCGAACAGGGTCTGCAAATTACTGCGCTGGTGCTTTTTCTTCTCCAGCCGCTCCTGAAACTGTTTTAAGGACGAATCCTGAAAATACATGCAGGCGAAAGCACTCATGACCGTATCATGCAGAGAATACGCGCATTTATGCGGCTGCCGGGGATCGTCAAATGTCAACAAATGTTCACAGCAATTCTCAATGAAAAAAATTTCTCGGATTTACATGATATTGTGGAACCCGTTAAAAATAGTGTTCGCGCTATTTGGTATAACCGCGCAATGACACACCTTAACGTGTATGCTCTTTCTTGGTAACGACCACTGTCCGACAGTCTGTATTGAATTACGAGTTCTGGGGGGATCTCATGGTAACTTTGATGAAGGCAAAAAAATCGCTGAGTTTCAACGCACTCAGGGAAGCATTCTCTGAACATTTCAGCAATTCTCAATGAAAAAATTTTTCTTTTATTTACATGATATTATGAGTAAAAAATAAAAAAGTTTTCGCGCTATTTGGTGCCATTTCAGATAGGGGGAACCGATATTTTTACTTTTATTTCATATAATTATAAATTTCAGTTTGCAGTTGTTCATTGAGAATTGCTGAACATTCGAAAGGAAACTTGGACTGGGAGTTAGCTGCAGATAAGCTACTCATTTTGTCCGACCAAAGACGAGTGTGAGTAGCATGAAATATCAGCAGCTAACTGAGAAACAAAAATACCAGATCGAGATCTTTTTTAAAGAAGAATTCAGTCTCAGCGAGATTGCCCGGCGGATCGGTGTCCATAAATCAGCTGTTTCCCGGGAAATTCGGCGTAACAAGGACATCGATAGCTATTTGGCGGAGTCGGCTCAAAGCAAAACGCAAGAACACCGCACCAACGCTATTAACGCAGACACCGTTTTTTCGTTGAAGTGGCGCTACATCAGCACTGGAGTCCCGAACAGATAAGCGCAGTGGGTAAGGAATACGCCTTTTTTGTGAGCCATGAGTGGATTTATCAGTATTCCTACAAAGACAAACAGCGAAAAGGCAATTTATGGCGATGCCTGAGACAAAGTAAACGGCGTTATCACAAAGGCAATGGACGTAAGCGTACACCTATTCCGGATGCGGTTTCAATTGAGGAAAGACCCGCGATTATCGATGAACGCAGCTGCTTGGGTGACTGGAAAGCGGATCTTGTTCTGGGCCAGCAGGGGACAGACGCTATCGTCACATTAGCAGAACGCTGTAGCCTTTATCTGATTAAAAAGGTACCGTCAAAAGAGGCCAGCGTGGTCAGTCAGGCAATAATAGAAATGCTGAGTGATTACAAAACGCATTGTTTTACCCTCACTTTCGACAATGGTGGCGAATTTAGCGAACACAAAAAGATAGCGGAAGCGTTGGAAGCCGATACCTATTTTGCTCATCCTTACTCCACTTATGAACGTGGATTAAATGAGAACTTTAATGGTTTACTTCGGCAATATATTCCTAAAGGAACCGATTTGAGAACGATCACGGATGAGCAGTTACAACCTTATCAAGATATCTTGAATAACCGTCCCCGAAAATGCTTAGGCTTTAAAACACCTCAAGTTGTTTTCAACGAATTAAAGAATATAAGCGGTGTTGCACTTCGGAGTTGAATTCGCCTAATGTTGTCCAATAATTCCTCGCAAAACACCAATACATCCTAATATTAATTTTTTAATAAAATCAATCAATTAGGTTTTATTTCATGATATGCAACATATTTAAACCCAACTGACGCGCTACGCTTGTCTTCTCCGATTTACCGGGGTAATACATTACCCCGGTAAATCGGAGAGCTGAAAAATACCTGCCAGAGAAAACTTTTTTGCTTACTCCCTCCATTTTAAAGAAATAGGGATGAAACTGTTCACCCTGTTCACCTTTATATATTTTCATTTAAATTCATATCGTTAAATGATGATGGCTTAAAATTGAACTCATCATCACTCTTCACCTAACCGTTCACTTCAAATATGAGAAAGGTGAACAGGGTTGAAGAGTTGTGAACAGTTTAAAAATAACTATTCATCCTATAATAGATTGATATATCTAATTTAAATTGCAGAGTGAATAGTGGTGAACACTTTTTTATATTTCTTTGAAAATTGTCAGATAAAGAAAAAATTATTCTTCTGGTAGGTTATGCCTTGTCAGTTTTGGCAGCCACTCGATGGCGGTATCAATATTGAGGCTCAGATTGCTGCGAATACCGTGTTTGCTTTTCTTGCGCAGGTATTGCTGACCGTACTCTGCCAGTGCGCCGGGCATATCCATACCGAAGCGGGTTACAGAAACGGGTTTATTCAGATTATTCCCTTTCATATAGGCAAGGTAAGCGTGATAAAGGTACTTACGGGGATTGAACGGCATAATTTCCGCATTACCGATTAACAGGCCGTCAGTTTCATCGGACGCAATCAGGTAGCCGCAGAAATCAACCAGCGGATCGGTGCCACGTTTGATGTCCAATGCTTCTTCGGATTTCTGTTGCTCTGCCAGTAAACGCCTTGCGGTTTGTGGCTCAGCGAACCGATGCAGCAAATGCCGGATAATCACGGGCAATTCTGCTGCGATTTTATCCCGCAGGTGTGAATCTCGTTCATTTTCCGGGACAACTTAGGAAAAGTTGAAGATTACCCGACGACGTGATACTCCACCACTGCGATCGCTAAAACTCATAGCATTATTGTTGACTGCCAGCACCACCGCAGGGATACGGGTCGAATAGGGCTGTTTGTGCTTCGGGTCAATGGCAACTTCATCGCCACCTGTAATCGCCTTGATGCCGGAGCCATCGCCCACATAGCGAGTCTGGTCTGGCAGGATAATCAGTGAATAGCCGACAATCAACGCCCGTTCTCGTGGGTTTTCCAACGCTGCCATGCTCGCAGAAACCGTATTACCTTTGCCTGCCAGCATGGAACAGATTTCAGCAAAGATGCTTTTGCCACTGCCTCCGGCACCGGTGACTTCCAGAAAAAGTTGCCAGTCATAGCGGTTCGCCAACACCATAAACAGCGCAGCCAGTACCCGATCAAATTTGTTTTCACAGTTAGCCGTTGCCCGATTAAGCCAATGCCAGAACTGTGGTGCATGGTCTTTCAGGGTTTCCCCCGAGTCGGGGGAATTGAACGCGACATCGTTGGCAAGCAATAACCAGTCATTTTTGCGATGAGGTCGGAACTGACAGACTTTCAGATCAAATACGCCATTACTGAACCCGATTAAGTGACGTTCTGGAGGCTGCATTATGGGAAGTTGTAATTTCAGGGCATCCACGGCAGAGCTGATACCATGCGGTGAATATGGTTGCTTCTCTTCCATAAAAGCAGCGACCATTTCCCGTTTTAAATCACGGTCACTGACCGGACGCCAGACAATACCGTCATAATGATGAACGGTTTCTGAAGCACCATCCAGAGCCAAGTCACTGTTATAACGCGCCAGTAAGACTTCTCCACGCTGGCTGGCTCCCATTTGGCAGAGGGTCAGCTTGGAAGATTCGATATCATTAGGGTGAGCGGCTGCTTTTTTATTGGTTGATGTCGGTTGATAAAGTCCCTCACTAAAAGCCTGCTTTGCTACCTCAATACCGTGACTCTGACGATAATCATCCCAATCGGCTTTATACGCTGTAGGCGGCAAAGTAACCCAGCCATTAACCGCAAGAGCGGCTTTTTCTGCCGAAACCTTGCCAATATTCACTTTGGATTTATCGTTCTTATCTAATGCGCCGGGAGAGTGACAATCATTATCCGCAGCCAGAATGATTTTCGTATCAGGCCAACATTCCCGAACCGCTTTAGCGACAGAAAGCAAGTTACCTGCATCGAGTGCCGTTAGAACAGTACCGTTATAGAGCGAGTTAACTGTGAGCGCTGTAGCGTAACCTTCGGTAATGATCACCGTGTCAGGATATTCGTCCAGCGCTGACACAGCAATAAATGCACCTTTCTTCTGGCTGCCAGAGAGTAATTTTTTCTCGCCATTAGGTTTGATGATCTGCGCACCGGTGATTTTTTTATCGAGCGTTGTCAAAGGTAATAATAATGAACCATCTTCCAGCAGACGCTGATTAGGATATTGCAGCTTTTTTGCAGTTAGATAAAGCGATTGCCCGGAAACAGTCTGTGCCATCAGTGCCGCGACTTTTTCAGCAATCGGCTGAACGGGATAGAGTGTTTCTCTGGCTGGCTTGGATTCGGACAAAGGCAATGCCAGTGCATCCGCAACAACTTTGGCAGCTTCCGTAATCGTGATCCGGTTGGTTTTTGCCACTAAATCCAGCCCGTCACCATAGTTCGGTGTATCACACTGGCGGCAGTGCCAGTTGCCGTGATGTTGGTCGTCGATAAAGTGAAAGCGGTCAGTGCCGCCACAAACCGGACAGGCACCATGTTTACCTTTTGCCGGAACAGTGATACCACAGGCGGGTAGCAGGTTTTGCCATGAGTACATAGCTGAGGTTTTCACGGTCTGGATAAGATCAATCGGTTTTTGGTTGCCAGTTGTTTTTTGAACTGTAAATTTAGGGCGAGTTTGGGTATGCTGTGTATCAGCCATCATTTTTACCTTTCTTAATGATTGTTGGTGAAACGCCTCGCAGTGTTTGCAGCACTACGGGGCGTTGTGTTTTATAGTGCGTTTCTTCTTATGTCATATTCTCTTATGCGTCATGCTGCCCGTGATTCGGCGATCCGTTGTGCAATCCAGTTATCAATCTCTGCTTCAATAAAAGCTACGGAACGTGGGCCTATTTTGACCTGTTGCGGGAATTCTCCGTCACTAATCAGTTTGTAGATCCACGCTTTGCTGTAACCCGTTCTGCGCTGTACTTCCGGCAAACGAATAAAGTTTGTTTTCGCTGTCATTGTCATATTGCTTCTCCTGTTACCGAGTCCTTGAGCGTTCACCGTGGACGTTGTTAGATGACAGGCGGATTATTGAAAAAGCCAAACTAAATGAACAGTGTTAATTAGTTATCCCTCGATGAAAATTAAAAGATTACAAATTGTACTAACGGTTTTTTCTGTCGCGCAGCGGTTTGGCGAAGTCATAGGGTGTGATGGATTTTTCCCGGTTTGCGTCCAGATAATCCGCCCACCACTGCACCATCAGCCGCCGCTCGTCGAGATGTTTGGAGGTGTGAATATACGCCGCCCGGACGTTATTGCGTTCGATATGGCTGAGCTGGCGTTCGATGGCGTCATCGCTCCACAGGCCGGATTCGCCCGTTGCTCCGCGTGCCATTGTACGGAAACCGTGCCCGCAGACATCGGTCTGGGTGTCGTAGCCCATCGCCCGTAGTGCCTTGTTGACGGTGTTTTCACTCATCACTTTTGCAGAACCATGATCACTGGGGAACATCACTTCACAATTACCACTCAGCTTGTGCAATGCGTTGATAAGTCGAACTGCCTGACGGCTCAGGGGTACAAGGTGATCGGTTTTCATTTTCATACCGCGTTCAGAGAAGCGAACACCTTTGATGGGTTGTCGGGTGGAGGGAATTTTCCAGACCGCGTTTTCAAGGTCGATTTCCTGCCAGCGGGCAAATCTCAGCTCACTGGAACGGACAAAAGTCAGCAGCGCCAGTTCTACCGCGAGCTTGGTCAGTAAGCGCCCGCGATAGGCAGATAAGCGAGCCAAAAAGTCAGGCAAGTATTCATGGGGCAGGGCGGGGTGATGGCGGGATTTTGTGGTGATGAGTGCGCCTGCCATGTCATTAGCCGGGTTGGATTCCAGAATGTCATTCTGGACGGCGTAGCGCATGATGGCCGTGATACGCTGCCGCAGTCGTTGCGCGATATCGTGCTTACCCTCGGCATCAATGGCTTTGACCGGCGCTAAAAGCTGGCTGGTACGTAATGTGGTAATATCGCGGGTGCCGATATGCGGGAAAATATACTGCTCAAGGCTGCGCAATATTTTCTGACGGTGGCTATCGCCCCAGCGCTGGTTACTGGCATGCCATGCACGGGCGACCTGTTCAAAAGTGTTGACTTTGGCAGGCGAGGGAGCACCTCTTTTCTCAGCTTTAGGGTCGATGCCCTGTGCCATCAGCTTCTTGGCTTCATCGCGTTTAGCGCGGGCATCAGCTAATGATACGGTGGGGTAGACACCAAATGCCAGCCGGTCTTCTTTCTTATCGGTGGGGCGGCGGTACTTCATGCGCCAGTATTTAGAGCCGCGTGCTGTGACTTCTAAATAGAGACCGCCACCATCGGCAAGTTTGTAGGTTTTTTCTTTGGGCTTTGCAGTTTCGATTTGTCGTGCGTTTAGTTTCATTTTTAGGGGCATTCCTATAATCGAACGGTAAGTGCCCCGGATTATGCCCTTTGCTGCTTCTTGATTGCAACAGACGAAACTAGACGTAAAAATAAGAAAGAATGTTGATTTTGCAAGGTTTGCGAGAAATTGTTTGACTGGGCTGGACTTCACTGGAAGTTGAAGTGGTGCCCGGAGGCGGAATCGAACCACCGACACGAGGATTTTCAATCCTCTGCTCTACCGACTGAGCTATCCGGGCTAACGGGGCGCATTAAACCGTATTCAGCCTAATCCGTCAAACACTTTCTGCATAAATTTGTTTATCTGCTCTTAAATCACACAATAAGCGATAAATCTAAACAAAATGGAGAGTTAATCACCTCTCCATCTGTCTTTATTGTCAGCTAATCTGTTATCAACTACCTGCGATAGCTTTTTTGAGCACTGTTCACTTTTATTAAATAACGACGTGATTCAGCAGAAGGATGTTTGTTGGTCAGGGTTGCATAAATATCACCAGGCTCCATTGAGTTGATGATTTGAACCGCTTTCTTTTTATCATTCGAGAATACGCGCAATACACTGCCTGCACCACCGTTGTAGGCTGTAATAACGGCATACCGACGTGCGGTTGCATTTTTGATTTCCCCTAAATAGGTATCTTGCAATATCGATAGATAGGCGGTGCCGGCATCAATATTGTTCTCAGGATCAAAGAGATAATTGCGGCTAGGCTGGCCTGATTTCCCTTGCATCTTGAAAACATCTCGTCCGGCGGTGTGTTGCATGACCTGCATAAGTCCCAAGGCATCAGAGCGACTGACGGCATAAGGGTTGAAACTGGATTCAGTCTGCATGATGGCAAGGATCAGGGATTCATCAACGCCGTATTTTATGGATGCTTTGCGAACGATAGGAAGGTATTTATGTGCGCGTTTATCCAAGTGGTTAGGAACCAATCGGATAGTCACTGACCAAATGACATGCAGCCCCGATTGCCGTTTTTGCATTTTATTCTGGAGCAGATAATCGGCAAAATGGCGTGCGCGCCATTCCCAGCGAATGGGTTCACCACTGTTATCCAAAACTTGTCCATATAGAAATGGCTCTTTGCTGATCTGAATATCGTTGGCGTCGGAATAAAGATCGATAGTTCCGGGATCATCCCCCATCAGTAACGTTGAAACGATCGCTTTGCGTAAATGTTCGGTGGGTTCAATCGGGGAGATCGTTTCAATGGTAATATTCCCCGTCTCAAAATTGATATGGCTGCGGGTCTGATATTGATCGGTATATTTAACGTAATCTTTTGGACCTGCGATTAAAACTTCCTGCAAACCCCAAATGTTTTCAATATCGTGGGCAAATTGCCCCATCAAAATATCGAATCCATTGGTGTCTTTTATATATTCTTCGTTGTATTCAATGTCTTTTTTGCCAGAACAGGAAATTAAAAGTGGAGCGAGGAGGATCAAAGCCAGCAGTTTTTTCATTTTACAATGCCGTTAGATATCAATGCTGTTGGATATTTGAGGTTTCAATCAGTGTTAGAGCCATACAAAATGGCTCTCATTATGCCAAACGATATTCATCGAGTAGTATATTATTTATTATTGCTCCGGTGGAGTATAACCGTCGATTTGAATATCATGCCCTTCAAACAGGAATTTCACCATCTCTTGTTCAAGCAGCTTGCGATCTTCCGGGTTCATGGTATTGAGTTTCTTTTCATTAATCAGCATGGTTTGTTTACTCATCCATTGCTGCCATGCTTCTTTCGAAATCTCATTGAAAATACGCTTGCCCAATTCCCCTGGATAGAGCTGAAAATCTTGGCCTTCGGCCTCTCGTTGTAAAAAAGTACAAAAAATAGTTCTGCTCATAATTAATCCTCAAAATAGTGGGCAAATTAACCCAATTGTTGCAAAAGGTACTCAACGGGAGCTGCCAAACCAATAGTTGCTGGCTGGTGTAAGTTATACCAAAGTCCCTGACTTTCATCCATGCAGGAATCAAAAGATAAGATATCGATTCTAATGGGAACGATATCTAAATGAAAATGGCTGAACGTGTGGCGAAATGCGGTCAGTTGTTCAAGTTTACTGTGAGAGATGCCGGCGTTTTTCAGCCATTGTTCCAATGAGGTTTGATCAGCAAATTGTGGGAAAGCAAACAAACCACCCCAGATACCAGAAGGTGGGCGCTGCTCCAGCCAAACCGTGTCACCCTGTTGCATTAATAAAAAGTAGGCGGTTTTTTCAGGGATGCGCTGTTTCGGTTTTTTCCCCGGATAATTCGTCCAGCTATGATTGGCATAAGCGATGCAACCCATGTTAAGCGGACAAATATCACATTTTGGTTTGCTGCGGGTACAAACCATAGCGCCCAGATCCATCATCGCCTGATTAAAATATTCGACACCCTGTTTGGGCGTCACGCGTGTGCTGATGTCCCATAACCGGTTCTCAACCTCTTTTTTCCCCGGCCAGCCATCAACGGCGTAGCAGCGCGCTAAAACACGTTTAACGTTTCCATCGAGAATAGGGAAATGTTGGCCTTGGGACAGTGAAAGAATGGCGCCGGCAGTCGAGCGCCCGACACCGGGCAGGGCAACTACATCATCAAAGGTTATCGGGAATTTACCGTTGTGCAACGCTACAATCTGTTGCGCCGCTTTATGTAAATTACGGGCACGCGCGTAATATCCCAAACCCGTCCATAAATGGAGAACTTCATCCAAAGGAGCCGCCGCCAAGGAAGTCATGTCGGGGAAACGGGCAATAAATTTTTGGAAATAGGGAATGACTGTCGCAACTTGCGTCTGTTGCAGCATCACCTCTGAAAGCCAGACGTGATAGGACGTTTTTTCCAATTGCCACGGCAGAGTTTTGCGGCCATAGCGGTGATACCACTCAAGTACCACTTGTGAAAATTGCTCAGCTTCCATCATTAGAATAATTGTCTTTATATCTGGTCATTGTTTTGTGAGCAGGATTGCAACATAGTGCAACCTCAGTGTAAACCCGAACTTTATTACTTTTTGTCGCAAAAGCTGTTCGGGGATGTTGGCCTGACACGAAAATCATTCTGGTTGCGGATAATGATTGGCACAGCCCTGGCGAACTGGACAAGAAAAACCCGGGTTGGATCTCCGGCGTTGCTCTGGATACCTTCGAAAATGAAGGAGAACAATTCTCTACGCCAATTCAGACTTTTGATGAGGCTCTGCTAACACCTCATATCGCAGGGTCAACTTCTTCAGCTATATTAAATGCAGCACTAAAGATTCAGCAGAGCATTCTATCCAAGCTGGCTATTAATTTTGCTCCACATAATAAATAAGAAAAGCAATAAGCAGTACGGAGAGGGATTTCTATGAAGTATTAATGCGGTGTATATTTCAATCACTATCACCACGATTATTATAGTGGCAATTTACTTTATTATAATATTAGTCTTATTTTGGGATGCAGAGTTATTGAAATATGGATATTAAGATCTGGGCGGTTATTATTACCCTGATGAAAATATTGATCAGAGTGATTAGTGTTTATTACTTAACATTGGTGAAATTCTGCTTCCTCGTTTTATCTGTTCGTTCCTTTCTTCACTACGGTACACCTCAGCTAAAAATTGCGAAGAGAGTTACAAATAAGATCAATTTGTCCTTTTTGATTTGAGCTGATACAATTTATAAAATCGTGCGCTATTTTTTATTTATTGGAGGTTTACTGTGTCCTGTTCTAATGTTGTAACACATGCTTTGAAATATATACTTGAAAGTGATGATTTGGATACTTCTATTATCGAAAAGTTCTTTTCGAAAGATTATTTTCAAGTGGTTAATGGTAATAAAATATTTTTTAGTGATTTCGTTTCTCATATAACCCTACTAAAGAATTCTTTAACTAATTTGAATGTTACTATTTTGTCTGTTGCAGAAAATGGTGAAAATGTTCATACACATCATATTGTTAAGGCTAATAAAAAGGATGATTCTATTATTGAATTCGAGGTTTTTTCACATTTTTCGGTTAGTGAAAATAAGATAAAGTGTTGTTATGAGTTGACAAGAAAAATTATAGGAAATGAAGAAGATGATGATTTAGGTTTCAGGCATTAAAGATTATTAATCCTGCGAATAGATAATGCTCTCAGTTCATATATTACAATCAATAAATGTCAGTTAAAAAATACTGACATGATTGTTATACACCCATCGTATTTCTTTATGTGAAAATAATTTTTATTTATCAGTTTAGGATGAATTAGAAAATAACATTCTAAATCTGATAGAAATGAAGAAAAATAATCTAGGTAAGGAACTTATACCCTTCATCATTAATGAAAATAAAAAAGACATAAAGAAAAAGCTAACCAAATAGCGAAACAGTTGCTCTAGTACTTAATGTCTTACTTGTTGCTAGTGAACCTGTAGAAAAAGCTCTCTCAATTTGTATATACCAATCCAACTTCAAGTTGCAGTTTGCAAGCCAATGAAAGTGTTTATATCTCCCCGCGGGGAGATATAAGGCGCATCTTGAAAGGCAATTGGTATATGCCATTTATAGAGAAACCTTATTTATTTAAAAGAAATTTTGTCTGGAAATCGCAAGCTAAATGATATTTTGCAGGAATCACTGAGAATAACACCTCCAGTTCATTTAATATCAAGATTAACAAACCAAAAATATATAACTTCTCACAGTGATATTTTTGATAAAGGAGAGCTCGTCTATTTACTTATTTCGGCTGTTAATAGAGACCCTGATTAATGGTGTTCAGGTGGGAGAGGCTTAGGACTCGCCGGATGGTAATCCCCGGTACTGCGAACCCTGCCTGAATCCGCTACCATCAATATTAATTCGGTGCCTTACGCAAACATAGCATTAAAGTTGTGCTTATGGACATTGAACTTGATAAACTCAGCCATCTTTGCATAATTGCGCTCTCTTTGGGCAATCCTGCGGTACATAAAGTCCCAGTCGCCTGAAAAAAATGCCTTTAAACTGATAAAAAGTACCATGATAAATAACGTAATTTCACCGGAATATGATGAAAATGGCAGAGCGTTACGCCGTGTCCGCAGTTTTGTGCGTCGGCAGGGACGGTTAACGAGTCGCCAGCAGCAAGCGCTTGATAATGTGTGGCCAGAAATGGGCGTGGACTATCAGGCAACGTTGTCCAATATAGAAGAGATTTTTGGCCGTGAAGCCCCTGTTGTGCTGGAAATTGGTTTTGGTATGGGCACATCATTGGTCGCCATGGCAAGCGAAAATCCAGAGAAAAACTTTTTGGGGATCGAGGTGCATGCGCCGGGAGTTGGGGCATGTTTGGCATCTGCAGAAGATGAAAAGCTCAGTAATCTGCGAGTGATGTGTCATGATGCCATCGAAGTATTGAACAACATGATCCCAGCTCAGAGCCTGGCTATGGTTCAGCTTTTCTTCCCCGATCCGTGGCATAAAGCTCGTCATAATAAGCGTAGAATTGTGCAACCTGAATTTGCTCAATTAGTTAAAAGTAAGTTGGAAATCGGCGGTGTTTTCCATATGGCAACCGACTGGCAGCCCTATGCAGAACATATGCTGGAGGTGATGAGTGCAGCAGAAGGGTATCGCAACTTATCGGAAAACGGTGATTATGTGCCACGTCCTAAGTCGCGTCCGGTCACAAAATTTGAAGTACGTGGTCAGCGGTTAGGTCATGGTGTATGGGATTTAATGTTTGAGAGGGTAAAATAATGGCTAAAAATCGTAGTCGTCGTCTGCGTAAAAAATTGCGTATCGATGAGTTTCAGGAATTGGGTTTTTCAGTAAAGTGGAATTTTCCGGCTGATACCTCCGTTGAGGTGGTTGACAGTACGGTTGATGCCCTGATTGAAGAGCTGATCGAGCCAAATGGCCTTGCTCTGGATGCCAGTGGCTATTTGCAATGGGAAGGGATTATCTGCCTGCAAAAAATCGGTAAGTGTACGGAAGAACACCGCCAATGGGTTGAGCGTTGGCTGAAAGATCGCGGTATGGAAGACGTTGTTACATCAGAACTGTTTGATGTGTGGTGGGATTGATTCGCTGTTGCATAAAAAAAGCGTATTACGTAAAAATAGCGCTATGCAGGGGCTCCTTGGGAGTCCCTGTTTGTCTGGAGAAAAAGTGGTGAAGGTAAGGTTCTCTAATTCATTATTGGCAGATATCTTAGAAGAAGTGCGCCCTTTGATTGGCCAAGGAAAAGTAGCAGATTACATTCCTGCTTTGGCGGAGGTTCCGGTCAATAATTTGGCGATGGCCATTTGTACGGTAGACGGGCAAGTTTTTAAAGCGGGTGATGCAGAAGAGCGCTTTTCCATCCAATCCATTTCTAAGGTGTTGAGCTTAACATTGGCGATGACACGTTATAAAGAAGAGGATATCTGGCAACGGGTGAGTACGGAACCTTCGGGACAGCCGTTTAACTCGTTGGTCCAGTTGGAGCTAGAAAAGGGAATACCCCGCAATCCCTTTATTAATGCGGGAGCATTGATTATTTGCGATATGTTGCAATCGCGTTTGAGTGCGCCTAAACATAGGATGCTGGAATTTGTCCGCAGCCTCACTGGGCAGAAGAATATTTTCTACGATGATGCCGTTGCCCGTTCAGAAATGGAGCATTCCAGTCGCAATGCCGCGATAGCTTACCTGATGAAGTCGTTCGGTAATTTTGATAATGATGTCCTTACCGTTTTGCAAACCTATTTTCAATACTGTGCCTTGAAAATGAATTGCGTTGAGCTGGCTCAATGTTTTATTTATTTAGCCAACCAGGGACGTATGATCGATTCCGGCCAACAAATTTTGAGCCTTCGGCAGACACGCCAGATTAATGCATTGATGTTGACATGTGGTATGTACGACGGTTCTGGCGAATTTGCTTTCAGGATCGGCATGCCAGGAAAATCGGGGGTGGGTGGGGGTATTATCTGTGTGGTTCCGGGAGAATTCACGGTTGCGGTATGGTCTCCTGAACTGGATAAATCCGGCAACTCATTGGCAGGTTGCGCAGCACTGGAAAAATTAGCTGGGCGTATTGGGCGTTCTATCTTTTAATCTGTCTCTGTTTTAACCTTAGAAACCAGGAGAATGTATGTTACGCAGGATCACGATTGCTGCATCATTGCTATTTGCCTCTCAATTCATCGTCACCCAGGCACAGGCGAACTCTGAATGTCATGCGACGCTTAATGATGACATCATTGTCACGCCAAACGCTGTCCAGATTACCGGTGCGAGTGGAAACCTAAAAATATTGCCTGATGGCTCCATCACTCGAAATGGTAAGGTGTTATCGCTGAATACAGAACAACGTAGCAAAGCCCAGCAATATCAGCAGACGATCCGTCAGAATTTACCTTGGGTTAAGAAAGAGGCGCTCAGTCATTTGGCAAACGCCCACCAGGCACTGGATAAAGTGGTGGTTGATACGATGGGGAAGGGGAGTCATATTCGTGACCGTTTATCCCAATTGGAATCTGGCCTCATTAAACAAATCGATAAAGTGATTGAAACCCGCGCTAGTGGCTTTGCCTTTAATGCCCAGGCAGTCAAACAGGTAGAACCGGAAGGACGAAAACTCATCGAACAGAGCCTTGGCGGTATTTTGCAAGATAGCATTAACGAAATGAGCCGTAAAAATAGCGAGCAAAAGGGTGACGGTAAACAGATGTTAATGTCTCTCCTTGGCGGGTTAGGTGGTATGCAAAATGGTTTTGATGCTGAATGGAAAAAACAGGAAAAAGAGTTAAAGCGCTTAAAAGCGGAAGTATGTCGTAAAGCCAGCCAATTAGAACAACAGCGCATTAGCCTTATGAATGCGATTAAGTAAATGACTCGCCTTTGAAGCAAATAAGAATCAATATGAAGTTGATTCTTATTTTGTTGACATATTAATGTTGCCACCTAGAATGCAAGTCACCTCATTAATAGACTTAATTTAGGTATATACAGTGAAAAAAATCTTGCCAATGGTTATTGCATCCCTACTTTCTGTTACCAGTTACCCTGCATTCAGTCAATCACCAGAATTATTTACACCAAATACAGTAACAGCTCAGTCTGGTGATTATGTCACGGTAAAACATCTTTCCGGTGAAACTCAGGTTAAGAAAGATCCCAAACGGGTGGTTTTGTTCGATTTTGGCACTTACGATTCAATGTCAAAGCTGGGGTTATCTGATCGAGTGATCGCATTACCCATGAGTAACTTACCTGAATATGTGCGTGATGGCGTGCCGGCGACTATGCATAATGCCGGGGGAATGAAAGAGCCAAGTTTGGAAAAATTAGCGGAAATTAAACCAGATTTGATTGTCATTACCGGACGTCAAGGCGCGTTTTATGATCGCCTGTCACAAATAGCACCAACGATTAATTTAAGCACCGACAATAAAAGTTATTTGTCATCCATTAATAGCAATCTTGCATTGTTGGGGGAATTATTCAATAAGCAGGATATTGTAAAAACCCAGTTGGCTGATTTGGAAAAAACGGTTGTATCTGCTCAGGAAAAAGCAAAGGCAGCGAACAGCAAGGTATTGGTATTGCTGCACAACGCAGGTGAATTATATGCCAATAATCAGGCTATTGTTTATAACGTGATTAAAGCGCCTCGTGCCGTATTGCCAGCTAGCAAAAGCCGGGCTGTGACGGCGGATATGATTGCACAAGCAAACCCTGATGTGATTTTGATTATCGACCGTAGTGAAGCAATTGGGGCGGGTAAGTTGAAAAAAGATCAGTTTGAAAATGATCACGTCAAATCAACCAATGCCTATAAAAACGGCAAGATAGTGTATTTACAGTCTGATCTCTGGTATTTGTCAGGTGGTGGCTTAGACAGCATGACGCGGCAAATCAATGCGGTTGCTGATGTATTGTAATTTCGTGAACTAAACTTCTTTTTCCCGGAATTTACCCTGGGATCTAACTCACTCAAATTCAGTACAACCTTTACTCCTCGCGGCGCGAGGAGTAAAGACGTGTCCTACCATTTTGCAATTTCAGGATAATTTTCTTATTGGTTAAGCAGCAGAGAAGAGAGATCCTGGCAAAATATCTTTGCGACTCACTTATTATTCCCAACCTGATATTGTTCCTAAATTGAAACAATCACGCAAAATCATAGCCTAGTCTTGCAGTAGAGAAAATCTACGTTAGGATGTTTTAAAAGGCAGCTAATGGGGATACAAATATGATTATTGGTTCAACTGAATTTAAGAATAATGATTTCTTGAAGAAAGCGCATGAATTTAATCAATTTGATGGCAGTGGTGATAATCGTTCTCCCGAACTTACCTGGTCAGAAGCCCCGGCCGGAACCAAAAGTTTTGCGATTACGGTCTATGATCCTGATGCCCCAACGGGCAGTGGTTTTTGGCACTGGGTTGCTTTTAATATTCCCGTTGAAACTCAATTCTTACCTGCAAATGCAGGGCAAAGCGATGGTGCCAAATTGCCAGCCGGCACCATCCAGAGCAGAAATGATTACGGTCTGTTTGGTTTCGGTGGTTGTTGTCCACCTGTAGGGGATAAAGCCCATCGCTATATTTTCACTGTACATGCATTGTCGGTAGAAAAACTGGGAATTGATGCGGAAACAACCAATGCTGTTGCGCGTTTTATGATCCAAGCCAATACTTTGGCAACCGCGTCGATTACCGGCTACTACCAGCGTTAACTGATTAATAATTCTTCCGTTTCCAGTAAGGAGTATCAATATGAGCAGCAAACAAATTCAATGGAACTATGGGTTACAGCCGGAAGCGGTAGAGATCCTTTCAAACGACGGAGGAATGATCGTCTGCCCAACCAAAGTCGGCTACATTATTATGACATCGGATGCGCAGGGTCTGGAGCGTAAGTTTGAAGCCAAGCAGCGCAATCGCAACAAACCTGGTGTTGTTTTATGTGGATCTTTGGAGCAGTTGAAAGAGCTGGCTCAGCTTAACCCGGAAATTGAAGAACTTTACCAAAGACATTGGGATGAAGACATCTTGTTAGGCTGTATCTTACCGTGGAAAGAAGAAGCAATAGCCCGTATCCCCGATGATGGTTCTCAGGATCTGATGATGGATGGGCGTGGTACGAGCTGTTTCGTCATTAAATTCGGCAAGCCGGGTGAAATCTTGGCAAAAGAACTTTGGGAAAACCACGGCAAGTTCTCATTTGCCAGTTCAGCCAACCCATCAGGTAAGGGCAATCGGGGATTGGTTGAATGCATCGGTGAGAGAATAGAAGAGCGAGCTGATCTGATTATTTGCGCCAATGACTATGTTAAATCAATCCAGCCAAATGAAACTGAGCAAACCCGTTATGAACAAGGCGTTATGGTTTCAATGGTCGATGAAAATGGTCAATTGGTTCCGTTGCAAAAGGGGCAGCGCAATATCACCCCATGTCCGGTATTAATCCGCAAAGGATTGGATGTCAATAAAATCCTGGCGATCATGTCCGATATTTTCACGACCTGGGATTACCGTCACGGCAACTATTATTAATGCCAGTTGAGTAATAATACCAGCCTGACACCTCTTGCAGATCATATCTTTGGCGGGTGCTGTTGTACCCGCATTGAAGCCTATCGTTGCGCTTTTTTTCCGCTCTCCAAATCTTGCCTTAGCCTGCGTTGTAAAGAGTTTGCAAACTGTTGTACACGCGAAGACAACGTGTTTTCTGATTTAAACAAGATCCATGCCTGGTAAATATCCATGTTCCATTCCGGGAGCAGCCGGACTAATTTCCCTTCTGCTACCGCTTCATGGGTAACATAGTCGGGCAGATAGGCAATACCCGCCCCAGCCAGCGCAGAACGCATTAACGCCACACTGTTATTGATACGAAATCGGCTGCGTACTTCAATATCCAGCTTATTCCTTTCCTTACGCAATGGCAGGGAAATCGTATGGGCAGGGCCTCGGAATAACAGATAATCGTAACGAGGGAGATCTTCGGGCTTTTCTATTGGAGAAAATTGGCTGATGTAATCTGGGGTTGCATAAAGCCCCCAAGTGATATCAATTAACGGCATGACAAGTGGATATTGTGGCATCTCACGCCCTATGATGATTGCAATATCACATTGGTCTTCTTCCATATTAATGGTTCTGTCGGTCAGTTCCAGATCAACACTGATATGAATATTTCCGGCGATAAAGTGATTCAGGGCGGGAACGATACATTGGCTGCCAAAGGATACCGGGGCAATCAGGCGCAAACTTCCCATCGGTTCTTCGTGGAAATTGCGTATAAAATGCTCAGCATTTTGGGCTTCGGTAAGGAGCCGGTGGCAGTATTGGTAATAACTCATCCCGACTTCTGTTACTTGAATTTTGCGCGTAGTGCGGTTGAGTAATTGGGTGCCTAATCTTATTTCCAGTTGGGCAATCTCGCGGCTGACCGAAGACTTTGACAGCCTTAATGACCTCGCGGCTTCGGTAAAACTCAGCGTCTCTACAACACGGGCAAAGACCACCATTGAGGTAAGATTCTCAATATTATTCATGCAATAACCTGATGATTTACTCGTGGGAACCGCCCTATAACATACCACATATCCTGTAGCGACGTGCCAATATTCCTTTTTCATTCACAAAAACTAGCGTAACAAAATAACACCAATTTCAGTGGGTAAGAATTTCCCATTTTGTGAACAACTGTTCCATACTGGAAACAGTGAACAAAGCAATGGTATTTCCCTACGTTAAAGAGTAGTAATCTTGTTAGGATGACAATCTATTGAGTCTGTTTTTTATTTTCGGAGGGCAATGTGAGATGAACCAAACTATGACGCAAAAAATTCTTGCGCGGGCAAGTGGGCGTGAACAAGTCACTCCGGGTGAAGTGGTTTGGGCGAAAGTGGATATTCTGATGTCTCACGATCCCTGTACACCGGGTGTAGCCAGCGTATTTAAAAAGGAGTTCGGGCATGATGCGAAGATATGGGATCCTGAACGCTTTATTTTAATCCCAGACCATTTTGTCTATTCGGCCGACTCACAAGCCAATCAGAATATTCGGGTCATGCGTGAATTTGCCGCCGAGCAGAACATCAAATATTTTTATGATGTCGGGACGCCCAATTATAAAGGTGTGTGCCATATCGGGCTTGCGGAGGGCGGGCATATCCGTCCCGGTGAAGTGTTATTAGGTACAGATTCCCATACCGTGACCGCCGGTGCTTTTGGGGCATTCGCCATTGGGTTAGGCATTACTGATGCCGCTTATGCGTTAGGGACGGGAGAAATCCCTCTTAAGGTGCCAACGACCATTCGGGTAAATTTTACCGGCACCAAACCCGCCCATGTATTAGCTAAGGACATGATTTTAACTGTATTGTCAGAATTAACTGTCGATGGTGCCACTTACCAAGCTATCGAATTTGGTGGTAATGTCATCGATGAATTATCGGTAGAAGAGCGTATGACAATTTGCAATATGGTCGTTGAATGTGGGGCTAAAAACGGCATTATGGTTCCCAATCAAGCGACGCTGGATTATTTGGCAGAACGAAATAATCTCCCGTTTGAAATTGTCTACCCTGACGAAGATGCGCAATATAGCCGGGTGTTGAATATTGATGTTTCCACGTTGCAACCGCAAATTGCCAAACCGCATTCGCCAGATAATGTTGTTTCCATTGATCAAGTCGCTAATGTCGCCATCTCTCAGGCATATATTGGTTCTTGCACCGGTGGCAAATTGGCGGATTTTGTTGCGGCAGCCCGCGTTATCAAAGGGCATAAAGTGACAATTCCAACTTACGCCGTGCCTGCAACAAAAGAAGTTTTCCATGGAACGATTACGACCCAAATCGACGGTGTTTCTGTCTACCAAATTTTAAGCGATGCAGGCGTGAAACTTTCATCTGAATCAGGGTGCGCCGCCTGTTGTGGTGGCCCGCCAGATACTTTTGGCCGTGTCAATGATCCCATATCCGTGATATCTACCACCAATCGCAATTTTGTCGGCAGAATGGGGCATAAACGTGCCAATATTTATCTCGCTTCTCCTTATTCTGTTGCCGCCGCCGCCATTACTGGTCAAATAACAAATCCTGAGGAGTTTTTATGAGTGAGTTAAAGGACAATATTATTCGGGGTGAGGTTTATGTCTTGACCGATAATATTGATACTGACCAGATCCTCTCGGCCGAATATCTCAAGGTCAATCCTTCCACTCCTGAAGGCTATGCCCAACTGGCTTCCTTGGCGATGTGCGGGTTACCAGAAGGTTCACTGCCTTTCATTGATGAAAACAAGGGAAAAGCGAAATATCCAATCATTGTGGCAGGGCAGAATTTTGGCTGTGGATCTTCGCGTGAACATGCTGTTGCCGCATTAGGCGCTTCGGGTGTGAAGGCGGTTCTTGCCCAATCTTATGCCCGTATATTCTTCCGAAATTGTGTATCAACCGGACAGTTATTGCCGGTTGCCGCCCAAGAGCGCTTGTGCGACAAGTTAGTCACGGGAGACAGTATTGAGCTTGATATTGAAAACCAGACAGTCATTGTGCTGAAAAATGGGGAAAAATATCAAACAGATCCTATTGGCGAGCTTGCCAATATTGTCTCTGCCGGCGGATTATTTTCATACGCGCGTGCGTCAGGAAGAATAAGATGATATTGAAAACAGCCATCTTTTATTAATAGATGGCTGTTTTTTTAAACCTGGTGCTAATTTTATTTTCTCTTTATTTATTTTTCCTTTTATAAATTTTAATGTGATTAATTCTCTGAGAATTTTATAAGATATTATTGTCAGTATTGTATCATTTTTTGGGAATAATATTATTAGGGGGTTTATATGATTAGTGTTTACAAATTTGATGAGTTGGAAAATAAAGGCATTTTTAATGCTCTTGATATAATTGATGTTAATCCTTATAAAAATTATCTTAATTTTAAGCGTGAAGTTAATAATCTTATTTTGTTGGGGAAAGTACCAAAGAAATTTATAGATGTATACCAATCGCCATTGAAGATGCTTGATTTTTTATCCAAACCCGATCATGCTTACGACCATGAAAATTCATCTGACACCAGAACAAAAACGCGCCCTC
>NZ_NJCX01000003.1 GCF_002632875.1 Xenorhabdus kozodoii | reverse complement strand
CTGATGCTGTTCACAATACTGTTTTCGGGTCAGATCACTGTGCCGCCATTGGGTCACATGGCGCTGTTTTTGTTCGGGGGTGTATCGGTTACGGCGCATGATGGGCTCTCCAAATGAAAAATCAGAAGCCGTAGCGTGCATGAGCTGAATGGACGGAACAAGGTGAGATCACCGGACGGTTACGAATTTACCTTATCCATCTATGATTGCTTGCAAGATAGCCAATGCTTCTTCTGTGATGTCTTCGGGAACCCGTTCGATAAATTCAGCGTGTCTACTGGTCAGATCCAGCATTCGTATCTGATTAATCAAAACAACACCTTGTGTTATTGTGCCTGTGCCAGATAGAGTGACTGTGAATCCGGCGCTTCTGGCAAAATTTCCCCCTTGGGTAATGGGCGCTACCATCACCATACCCAGTTGGTTGAATGTTCGAGTAGAAAGTACAAGGGCGGGTCTGTTCACGCCTTGTTGCTCTCTCCCCACGACAGGATTGAATGTCACAGAGACAATATCACCTTTCTGGAATATTGGTCTTCTTACCATACTTCATGCCCTACAGGGGGATCTTCAGGCCAGATATCTGACGATCCTTCAGGCGAAGCGGTTGGATCACATTTTGCGATGAGGTCATCCAACCGATATTTTTTCCTGACCTTTTTTAGTACAATCTGATCGTTGCTAACCGTGGCTTCTATATCTTGCCCGATATTGAGCTTTAGTTGTGCAAGCAGTGTGGCCGGAAGGATCACTCCAGCCGAATTACCCCATTTTTTAATCGTTATTCGCATATTGTATTCCTCCCAAAGTTTAAACTAAGTCTAACCTTGGGTTGGGCAATTATCCAGCAATAATTGGATTTAGTTTCATCTATACCAATCTAACTTCAAGATGCGTGTGATTTCTCCCCGCTTCGCGGGGAGAAATCAGGTTTCATATAGTGTTGTAAATTGCAACTTGAAGTTTAATGCGTATTATATCTCCCCGCGCAGCGGGGAGATATAAACACTCTCGTTGGTTTGCAAACGGCAACTTGAAGTTAGATTGGTATATAGGCAAAAAAATAGAGTTAATTAATAATTTTAATTCAAGTTGGATATATTAATGTGCCGGCAATAAATGAGATGCCATTATTTTTATATCAGCTAATTATTTATCAACCCATATTCGATGGGTTGATATTGTCATTATTTGGTGCCTAAAAAGCGATGAATTGCCCTGAGTACAGCTTCGGGCTTTTCTGCATGAACCCAGTGCCCACAACCTGCGACAACCCAAGCTGTCGCTTGTGGGAATTGGCTGATAATATCATCTCGATATTTTTCAGTAACGTAATCTGAATTTCCACCACGGATAAACAGGGCAGGTTTGTGCCAGGCAGGGATCGTTTCCCAACCGATAATCTTTTCATACTCTTTTTGCAAAACAGGCAGGTTAAATTTCCATTCCCCCTGGCGAAATGATTTCAATAAAAACGGAATAACACCCTCTTCGCGAATATCCTGCTGCATAATCTCTGTTGCTGCTTGTCGGGTTTGTACACCGGCCGCTATCACTTTATTCAGTGCTGCAAAAATGCTGTCATGGCGGCGAACCGGATAAGCGACGGGAGCCATATCAATCACCACGATTTTATCTATCCGCTCTGGCGCTATGGCCGTCATGGTCATGGCGATTTTTCCCCCCATTGAATGCCCAATAATAGTTGCTTTGGACACCGTTAGCTCATCCAGGAGAGCCAGAACATCTTGTGCCATATCGTGGTAATCCATGTTTTCCATACGTGGTGAAATACCATGATTACGTACATCGATTTGAATGACCGGATAATGTTGCTGTAAATCACGCCCCAATACGCCCAGATTGTTTAAATCCCCAAAAAGTCCATGGATCAGGACGATAGGCGTTGAAGATTGCGGATTTTCCGGGGTGTGGAGATGATAATTTAATTGACGATTCGACTTCATGATTTGCCTGAATTTAATACCATTTATACAACGTTTAATATTGAGATGATTAATATCATGACACGTGCGCGGTGACAAACTCAATGGGATGAAATAGTTGTAACTAATTGATTTATTTTAAAGGAAAGTCACTTTTCTAACGATTTTCAATTTTAAAAGAAATCACTTTAAGTTATTGAAAGTTTAATTGTTTTGTTTTGTGGCATTATATCTTATAATCCCAAGATAATTTTTTCATTAAGAACAGTACTGGATAGAAATGAAAACGATAGAAGTTGATGAAGAACTTTACCGCTTTATTGCAAGCCAAACTCTGCATATCGGTGAAAGTGCATCTGATATTTTACGGCGTATATTGAAGTTGGACGCCGGGCAGCCAGTACAAATTACAGAGCCTGCCAACGACCCTGCACCTGTTGTTAAAGCCCCAACCCCAGTTGCCCGCTCTCGTGATGCTGTCCGCATTATTCGTGAATTGTTACTTTCTGATGAGTACGCTGAAAAGAAAAAATCTGTCGAACGTTTTATGCTGATCTTGTCGACATTGTATAGCCTGAGCAGCGAGAATTTTTCCAAGGCAACGGAAACGATGCACGGCCGTACCCGTACCTATTTCGCCGGAGATGAACACACCTTATTGGCTAGCGGCAAGCACACTAAGCCCCGCCATATTTCCGGTACGCCTTTTTGGGTGATCACCAATACGAATACTGACCGTAAACGCAGCATGATTGAACATATTATGCAGGACATGAAGTTTCCGGCAAATTTGATTGAAAAAGTGTGTGGCACGATTTAATTCAGCCAGTTGCCCTACGACTCATTTAATCGCTTAATTTATTAGTACTGCACTGGTGATAGGCCAGTGCGGACTCCCAGGAGAAATAATAAAGTGGCAATTCATCCAAGAGCAGGGCAGCTCGCCCAGCAACATGATTTAATTAATGTTGCCCAGCTCACTTCACAGTATTACACCTTACAACCACATTCTGAAAATCCAGCGCACAAGGTCAAATTTGGTACTTCCGGCCATCGTGGCAGTGCTGGACGCAATAGTTTTAATGAAGCGCATATCCTGGCTATTTCTCAGGCGATTGTGGAAGTTCGTTCGCAACATGGCATCACCGGACCCTGTTATGTGGGTAAAGATACCCATGCGCTTTCAGAAGCGGCATTTATCTCCGTATTGGAGGTGTTAACGGCGAATGGCGTGGAAGTGATTGTGCAGGAAAATAATGGCTTTACGCCGACCCCTGTTATCTCCCATGCCATCTTATGTCACAACCGTCTGGGCAAAAACCTGGCCGATGGTATTGTGATCACGCCATCCCATAACCCGCCAGAAGACGGTGGCATTAAATATAATCCACCTAATGGCGGGCCAGCCGATACCGATTTGACGGCAATCATTGAACGGCGTGCAAATGAATTACTGGCGGCAGGTCTCAATGGGATCAAGCGACTGCCGTATGAACAGGCATTAAAAAGCGGGTATCTGCATCCTCAGGATTTGATCGATCCTTATGTCACTGCGCTGGGGGAAGTTGTCGATATGGCGGCAATCCAGCAGGCAGGTTTAAAGATTGGTATTGATCCGCTGGGTGGTTCAGGGATTGCCTATTGGCAGCGGATTGGGGAATATTACGATCTCGATCTGACACTGGTTAATGATAAGGTCGATCAGACATTCCGTTTTATGACACTGGATCATGATGGTGTGATCCGCATGGATTGCTCATCGCGTTGGGCAATGGCGGGTTTGCTGGAGCTGCGGGATAAATTTGATTTGGCCTTTGCCAATGATCCTGATTATGACCGTCATGGGATTATTACACCGGCTGGTTTGATGAATCCTAACCATTATTTGGCAACGGCTGTCGATTACCTATTCCGCCACCGCCCACAATGGTCGAAAAATATCGCAGTGGGTAAGACACTGGTATCCAGCGCCATGATTGATCGGGTTGTCGCCGATCTGGGGCGTGAATTAGTGGAAGTGCCTGTCGGTTTTAAATGGTTTGTGGATGGATTGTATAAAGGCGAGCTGGGTTTTGGTGGGGAAGAAAGTGCCGGGGCATCCTTCTTGCGGTTTGATGGCACCCCGTGGTCAACCGATAAAGATGGCATTATTCTTTGCTTGCTGGCCGCTGAAATGACCGCAGTGACCGGTGAGAACCCGCAACAGCGTTACGACAAATTGGCGGCTAAATTTGGTACGCCAAGCTATAGCCGTATCCAGGCTCCGGCAACACATCAGCAGAAGGCATTGTTATCCAAATTGTCACCGGAAATGGTTAAGGCCGATAGATTGGCAGGTGATCCAATTACCGCTCGTTTGACAACCGCATCGGGTAATGGTGCTTCCATTGGTGGCTTGAAAGTGATGAGTGACAACGGTTGGTTTGCTGCCCGTCCTTCCGGTACGGAAGAGGCCTATAAAATCTATTGTGAAAGTTTCCTCGGTGCCGAGCATCGTGAAAAAATTGAACAAGAGGCACAGGAGATCGTCAATCAGGTATTTGGCGCAGGTTGATAAGTTTTTCTGGCTGGAAAAAATACAAGCCGTAGCGGTTGCTGCGGCTTCTTTGCTTTTATCGCTCGGTGATGAGGATAATTTTGGCGAGGATTGCTTATCCCAGGGCGACCATCAAGGCGCCTAGGGTAATCAGTATGATGCCAGCGGAAGTTATCAGGGAAATTTTTTCACCAAATAGGATAACCGCCAGAACGACTGCAAATACCACGCTCAATTTATCGATAGGGGCCACCTGGGAAACCTTTCCATGCTTGATCGCCAGAAAATAGAATAACCAAGAGAGTGCACCGGCAATCCCGCTTAATAGGATAAATAGCAGCGCCTTACGATTGGCGAGAATTTCACTGATAAGGTTTAATTTTCCCTGCACAACGACAATACCAACCAGAAACAGTGCCATAATAACTGCGCGAATGGCAGTGGCCGTATTGGCATCTAAATTTTGCAAGCCAATTTTTCCAAAGATAGCGACCAGCGCTGCCGTTAGCGCGGAGAGTAAGGCATAAATCAGCCAGGTACTCATATTCAATTAATCCTGTGTTTTCCGTGTCATATCCGGGGAATGAATCATAGGCTAAATTTGTTGTTCTGAATATATAGAATGCCATTAAAATAGGAAAAATTTCCCTATTCTTTATTTTTCAATTCACCGCAACATTTAAATAAAAACGCAATACTGTAGGACACGCCCTTCCTCCTCGCGCCGCGAGGAGGAAGGGTCTTATAAACATTTAAAGGGTTTTTGATTTAATTAACTCATCCTTGATTCTCCTCCTTATCTTTATTAAGAAAGGAGGAGGTGAAGCTACCTAATACCGTGTCTAATCATTATTTTCATTTTATTAAAAATAAAATGGTTGACGTGATCTTTCTATTAAAAAGGCTTTGACGATGAAATTTGACTTTTGGAGAAAGGTTTATCTTATTGTATTCAGCAGCCTATTTATCCTATTACTCACCAGTTGCGTGCGAAACAGTTGCATACAGAATAAAGATCATTCATCCAAATCTCAGGAGAAACTGATGGCACAAATATCAGGTCGTGAACAAATCTATCGTGATGCCTCTCATGTTGAGTCAACAATTTCTCAGGCCTCTGCTCATTGGGTGGATAGACAAACGTTATTATGGCCAGAGGGGGCAGGTAAACCGATCGTTCGCCTATATTACAATCACAATAATAAAGTAGAAGCCAATCACCAAGGTTATTTTACCGATAACTATCTGACCTTAACACCGACGAATTTAAGTCAGGAGACGGCAAGCAAGTTCCCTCATCTGGCAAAATGGGCGGCATTTTGTCTGCCAGAGGAGGCAGATATTGACCTTCTTCTGAGCGGCGATTTGGTGGCGTTAGCGGCGAATGAGCAAGGTTTGTTAATATCGGCGTCTCAAGTACAGACGGCGGGGGTGTTGGATGCGCGTTTTGCCGATGCTGCGGATAAGTTGGAATATGGCGCCCGGATAAACGACAAAGGTGTGATTTTCCGCTTGTGGGCACCGACTGCCCAAAAAGTTGGTTTGGTTATTTATAACCAAGATAAGCAGGTTGTTGCCAATCATACCATGCAGCGTGATGCCGCAAGCGGTGCCTGGTCATGGCAAGGCGACAAGCCATTGATTGGCGCTTACTATCGCTACGCCTTAAAAGTCTACCATCCTTATTCCCGCAATGTTGAACGTTATGAAGTGACTGATCCCTACTCTTATAGCCTGTCGGCTAATTCGGCATACAGCCAGGTCGTTAACCTGGATGATACCTCACTGAAACCACATAATTGGGATAAGCTGCTAGCGCCACACCCACAAAATACCCCAACGGATATTGCCCGCATGACCATCTATGAAGCACATATCCGCGATCTTTCTGTTGCCGATAGCACGATACCCGTAGCCTGGCGTGGTAAATATCTGGCACTGACTGACAAGAACAGCAAGATGTCCAGGCATCTTAAGGCGTTGAGTCGGGCGGGAATGACGCATATGGAGCTATTGCCTGTGTTCGATATCGCTTCCATTAATGAATTTAGCCATCAGGTCGCGGATCTGGATCACCCTTTTAGCCGCCTGTGTCAGGTCAATCCAGCGGTGAAAAAGAGCCGTTTTGCGACTTATTGCCAGCGTTCATTGACCGTGCGGGAGGTTTTGCAACAATTGCAGCGTGATGACAATATCAATAATCCGCAAGTGCAAGAATTAAATGCGCTGGTGGCAAAAACGGATTCCTATAACTGGGGTTATGATCCGTTTCACTATTCCGTCCCGGAAGGCTCTTATGCGACGGATTCAGAAGGCTCCGGTCGTATAAAAGAGTTTCGCGCTATGATACAGGCGATCAAACAGCAACTGGGCATGAATGTGATCATGGATGTTGTCTATAACCATACCGATGCGGCCGGCCCGACGTCACGGACATCGGTGTTGGATAAGATTGTGCCTTGGTATTACCACCGTTTGGATGAAATAACCGGCACAGTTGAAAGTCATACCTGTTGTGCTGATACCGCGCCTGAACGTCGTATGTTTGCCAAACTGATTGAAGACTCGCTGGTGACCTGGGTTAAGGACTATAAAATAGATGCGTTTCGCTTCGATTTAATGGGCTATCACCCCAAAGCGCAAATGATATCGGCACTGGAAAAAGTACGGGCCATTAATCCGTCGATCTACTTTTTGGGCGAGGGCTGGAATTCTGGGCAAGATGATCGATTCGAAACGGCATCACAAGCCAATCTGAAAGGAACTGGCATTGGGACGTTCTCTGACAGGCTGCGGGATTCAGTACGTGGTGGCGGGCCTTTTGATGTTGCTGACCGTATTCGCAGCCATCAGGGGGCGGGTAATGGGGCTGGGGTATTGCCGAATGAAATGTCTGGCTTAGAGGCAGATGAAGTTCGTCACTTATGGGATCTGGTACGTCTTGGCATGGCGGGCAATTTGGCTGATTTCGTCATGATTGATAAAGATGGGGAAGTGAAAACAGGCCAGGAAATTGATTATAAGGGCACGGCTGCGGGTTATGCGTCAGATCCCACTGAGGTACTTAATTATGTATCCAAGCACGATAACCAGACATTGTGGGACATTATTAGCTATAAAGCTGCCCAAGAGGCGGATTTGATGACGAGGGTGCGTATGCAGGCGATCTCTCTTGCGACGGTATTCCTTGGGCAAGGCTTGGCTTTCGATCAACAGGGTTCAGAGTTATTGCGTTCAAAATCATTTACCCGTGATTCTTATGATGCTGGCGATTGGTTTAATCGCGTTAGCTATGATTACCAAGACAATAATTATGATGTGGGATTGCCTGAACGTGATAACGATGGACAAAATTATCCACTGATTAATCGGGTGAAAAATCAGGTAGAAAAGCCAGGCCAAAACGAATTATTACGGATGGTTGCGTTTTATCAGGAACTATTACGCTTACGTCAATTTTCACCATTGATGGCGCTTGGCGATGGTCAGGCGGTCAAACAGCGTGTCAATTTTGTCAATGTTGGCCCTCATCAACACATTGGTCTATTGGTCATGACGATTGACGATGGCAATATGACTTCGGGTGATCGTGACCCGCGGTTTGATGGCCTGGTTGTCGTGATTAACGCTGCGCCTTGGCCTATGACTTTCGACGATCTTAACGTCAAAGGATTGAAATTAAATGATATCCAACGTGAACTCGGCGAAGCGTCTTTGGCTGCGGGAATACAAATAACAGAAAAGGGTGAGGTAACCCTGCCTGCCTGGTCAGCAGCCGTATTGGTTTTACCGCAGGAAGGCCTTCGTGGAACAGGCTTGCCTGTTCGCAGGAAATAGCAAAATCAACCAAGGTGTTTGGTGGGCAACATACGGTGTTTAATCCTAAATACCTTTTCATTATCGTGAGACACGGATAGTTATGAAGTTCCCTGACGCCTCGCGCCGCGAGGTGTCAGGGCGTGTTCTACGATATTGACTTTTTATTTAGATTTCCCTGGGGATATTTTCAATTTTTGCGGGATCTTCTAACGGTAAAAGAAAATGAAAACTGGCCCCACCTTTTTTATTGTTAGCCGCCCATATCTTTCCGCCGTGGATTTCAATAATGGAGCGGCAGATTGCCAAGCCTAACCCGACACCGACGATGGACGTTTCTTTACTGGCGCGTGAAAATTTATCAAAAATAAATTTTTCTTGCCCTTTTGGAATTCCGGTTCCGGCATCCCAAATTTCAATATGCACCTGTTTTTGATCAGATTTTTTCTTGATTGTGGCTCGTATGCCTAAGGGCGTCTGTTCGCTGGTGTATTTAATCGCATTTTCCAGCAGGTTGATAAAAACACGTTCCAGCAAAGTGGCATCACAATGCAACAATAAATCATCGGGTAAAGCAAGCTCTACCGTATAGCGATTGAGGGTATGTTCCAGCGCGCGCAAGGCATTGCCGACAATTTCGGCCAGTGAATACCATTCAAAGTTAAGCTGAATGCCACCTGATTGTAGCCGTGACATATCGAGTAGATTATTGACCAGTCGCGATGTACTGAGAATTTGCTGGCGGATCTGGTTAACTTGTTGGGTATGAGGGGAATTTTCTGCGGATAAATCCAGCATCAGTATTTCAGCCTGCCCGAATAGTACGGTTAACGGAGTCAGTAAATTGTGAGATAGGGCGGCCAGTAATGAATTACGCAGTTGTTCTCGTTCAGTTTCCAGCTTGGCGGATTCTGCACTGCGGGCAAGGTATAAGCGTTCCAGCGCGTTGGCGATGAGTCCGGTGAAGGTTTGTAATAACCGTTGTTGTTCCGGTACCAGTAATTGGCGCTGGTTAGGGGGTTCAATAGCCAGCACGGCAAAAACTTGTGAGGGGGTAGCAATCGGCAATAGTTGATAAGGGACTCCCGGTAATGTATCTGTACCCGCGCCCGCCGGTTGTTTTTTCTCAAAACACCATTTGGCGATCGCCTCATCAATCTGCATCTGACCACCATTATGGGTCTTCACTTGATATAAATTATGGTCGCTATCTGGCAGCAGCAGGCCTGTTTTTGCCTGAAAGCTATTGGCTTGAAAGCTATTGGCGAGAAAGTGATAGCTGATGCGCGCTACGTCTTCTTCGTTTAGGGCCTTGCTCAGCGTACGCGTGATTTCATATAGGTGCCGAGTTCGTTGTTCGCGATAACGGGCTACTTTGGCTTGATAGCGAATACCTGCGGTGAGGTTTCCAACCACTGCCCCGACAATCAGCATGACAATCAGTGTGAGCAGATATTGCATGTTTTTGACTTCCAATGACCAGTGTGGTTGGACAAAGAAAAGATCAAAACTAATGACATTGACAAATGCAGCAAAGACAGATGGCCAACGGCCATAAAACAGGGCGATGATGACCACACCAAGCAGGTAGAGCGCGACTAAGTTGGCTTTATCAAGGGTCAGCAAGAAAGTGCGGGAAAAGAGGGTAATGAGGACACAGAGTGCAATAGCCATCAAAAACCCCTGGATCGGGACTCGCCATTTATCGTTGAATGTTCGGCTATCTTTTGACTCTTTGTCTCCGTGTTTTTTATCTTCCAACGCGACAATAATCAAATCCAGATCAGGGCCGAGTTTTCCCAGTCGCTCTGAAAAGTCACGATACCATTTAAAGCCAAACAAATTTACGTATGGGTTGTAATAGCGGCCAATAAGGATCTTACCCAGATTATGTTCTCTGGCGTAGCGCAAGATGGCTTTTTCTTCGTGGGGATCGGAGAGTATTGCGGTTTCAGCGCCCAGATCTTGCGCCAGCTTCAAGGCTTGTAAAATAGTACGACGCTTGCTTTCCGGTAATCGGTGTAGTTTGGGGGTTTCAACGTAAACAGCATGCCAGATGCAATTGAGTTTTGCTGCCAGGCGAGCGGCCTTCCGAATCAGCTTTTCATTGCCGGCATTATAGCCAATACACAGCAGTAAATTCTCTTGCGTATGCCATACCGGTTCGCCCCCTTGAGTATCACGAAAAGCGCGCATTTGTTCATCTACGCGATCTGCCGTGCGACGTAGAGCCAATTCACGCAGGGCAATCAGGTTTCCTTTGCGGAAAAAATGTTCAATGGCGCGTTCAGCCTGACCTGAAATATAAACCTTGCCATCATTGAGCCGTTGACGCAGGTCATCAGGCGGAAGATCGACCAGAACAACATCATCGGCCTGATCAAAGATATGGTCAGGAACGGTTTCCCGAACGCGAATGCCGGTAATACCGCCGACAACATCATTCAAACTTTCCAAATGCTGCACATTGACAGTCGTCAGCACATCAATACCCGCTTCCAGTAATTCTTCGACATCTTGCCAACGCTTCGGGTGACGGCAGCCTTTAGGGTTACTGAATGCCAGTTCATCCATCAAAATAATGGCCGGATGGCGGGCAAGAGCAGCATCAATGTCAAAGGCGGCTATCCTGCGTTCATTATGGCGGAAAGATTTTGCGGGTAATTGAGGTAAGCCTTTGAGTAACGCAGCAGTTTCTTGTCGATCATGGGTTTCAACAACACCGACAATGACATCTAACCCTTGTGCCAGCAGCCGTTGAGCTTCTTGTAGCATGGCATAAGTTTTGCCGACACCCGCGCAAGCACCGAAAAATATTTTTAGTTTACCGCGTGGTTTTTCGTTTGCCAGTGTCAGCAATTCATCAGGATCGGGGCGCTGTGGTTCATTTTGCTCCATATCGTAATCTGCCTTTTGGGTCCAGGTTATCCAATGCCAGATTCAGCTCCAGTACATTGACAATAGGCTGCCCCAGATATCCCAGCAGGGGATATTGAAGGTGTTGCTGAATAAGATTATGGGTCACTTCCAGTGGTATATGACGGGCTATCGCCACACGTTGTGCCTGAAATTCAGCCGCTTCCGGGGAGATATGGGGATCGAGCCCGCTACCGGATGCCATGATTAAATCAATGGGGATCGGATGGTTGCCGGGATGGTTAAATAAACGCACCCGGATAATGTTTTGGTGTATTTTGCTGCTCAGGGCAGGGTTAGTCATAGCGAGATTGCTGCCCCCTGATGACAAAGTGTTGTAAGGTTTTTCGGCCGTCATAGAAGGTCGGCCATGAAAATAGATGGCCTGGGTAAAATTTTGACCAATTAATTCAGAGCCAACCAGTTTGCCATTTCGCGCGATTAGCGAGCCTGTCGCTTGATAGGGAAATAAAAACTGTGATATTCCCGTTACCAGTAATGGGTAAGCAATCCCCGTGATTAGGCTGAGAAATGCCAGCAGAACAATAGAAGAGCGTAACCAAATCATTTTTCATCACCTTATTTGAAGCCCGATTTTTAAATACGCTGTCGTTAAAAGATCGTTAGTTAAACATTAAGGCAGTGAGCAATATGTCGATCAGTTTGATACCAACAAAAGGCACAAGCAGACCACCAAGGCCATATATCCATAGATTCCGGCGCAAAAGTGCCAATGCATTCATTGGGCGGTAATTAACGCCTGTGAGAGCCAATGGCAGTAAAAAGATGATAATTATTGCATTGAAGATAACCGCAGACAGTACCGCCGATTCTGGAGAATGCAGGTGCATGATGTTTAGTGCATTCAATTGGGGATACGTGACCGAAAAAGCGGCGGGAATGATGGCAAAATATTTAGCAATATCATTGGCAATACTGAATGTGGTTAAAGCCCCGCGGGTCATTAGCATTTGCTTGCCGATATGGACAACTTCGATCAATTTGGTGGGATTGGAATCCAAATCGACCATATTGCCCGCCTCTTTTGCCGCTTGTGTCCCTGAATTCATGGCAACGGCCACATCTGCTTGTGCCAGTGCTGGCGCATCATTGGTGCCATCGCCCGTCATGGCAACCAGGCGCCCTTCGGACTGATATTGGCGAATCAGGGCAAGTTTCGCTTCGGGGGTCGCTTCTGCCAAAAAATCATCAACCCCGGCTTCGGCGGCAATCGCCGCGGCAGTGAGATGGTTATCGCCGGTGATCATGACCGTCTTAATCCCCATTTTGCGCATTTCACTAAAGCGCTCTTTAATCCCACCTTTCACAATATCTTTTAAGGCGACGACGCCCAAAACCCGCTGATTTTCAGCAACAACTAACGGCGTTTCCCCTTTGTGCGCAACTTGCTGTACCAATTGATCAATCACATCAGGGAAATGACTATGGTTAGCTTCGATATGGCGACGGATAGCGTCAACTGCACCTTTGCGGATCATGCGATGACCAATATTGACGCCGCTCATGCGTGTCATGGCGGAGAAGGGGACAAAGGTCGCTTTTAATTCCCGTAGGTCACGTTCGCGCATATTGAAGCGTTGTTTTGCCAGGATCACGATACTGCGCCCTTCTGGCGTCTCATCGGCAAGTGAAGAGAGTTGGGCGGCATCAGCCAACTGCCGCTCTGTGACGCCGGATGCGGGTAAAAATTGGGATGCCTGACGATTTCCTAACGTGATAGTGCCGGTTTTATCGAGTAGTAAGACATCCACATCTCCAGCGGCTTCAATGGCACGCCCGCTGGTGGCAATGACATTGGCTCCCAGCATCCGGCTCATTCCGGCAACACCAATGGCTGACAGTAATCCACCAATGGTGGTGGGGATTAAGCAAACCAATAAGGCAATCAAGACGGTAAGTGTAATCGGGGCGCCAGATTGATTAGCCTGAACACTGAACAAGGAAAAAGGCAGCAGGCTGACACAGACCAGCAGGAAAATAATGGTCAGCGCAGTGAGCAAAATGGTGAGGGCGATTTCATTGGGGGTTTTACGTCGCTTAGCCCCTTCAACCATTGAAATCATTCTGTCTAAGAAGGTTTCTCCCGGATTGACGGTACATTCGACGATTAGCCAATCGGATAAAACGCGCGTACTTCCAGTGACAGAGGCAAAATCGCCGCCGGATTCGCGGATAACGGGTGCTGATTCCCCGGTAATCGCGCTTTCATCAACGGATGCCCCGCCTTCAAGGACTTCACCATCACAAGGAATAATTTCACCGGCTTCCACCAGTACAATATCGCCTTTGCGTAAAGTGTCAGAAGTGACTTTTTCTTTTGTAGCTTCACGGTTGGGCGATGCCAGTTTGGTCGCCCAACTGGTTCTTTTTACGCCTTTCAGACTGGAGGCTTGGGCTTTGCTACGTCCTTCAGCCAGTGCTTCTGCAAAATTGGCAAACAGTACGGTAAACCATAACCAGAGAGCAATGGCACCGGTAAATAGCGCGCTACCTGTTAATTGTCCCACTAATATACCAATCCACAGGGCGCTGGTCAGGCAGCTTCCGACATAGACAACGAACATGACCGGATTGCGCCACTGTTGAGCCGGATGGCATTTTTTTAACGAATCGATAAGAGCATGGCGAATTAACGTGGGTTCAAATAATGCCTGTTGTTTGTTTTTCATGCGTTACCTCACTCTCATTCTCACGGCCAAAGTTGTAGGTGTTCTGCGATAGGGCCAAGAGCCAGGGCTGGAATAAACGTAAGAGCGCCAATCAGTAAAATCACCAGAATTAATAGCCCAATGAAGAGAGAACCGTGGGTGGGTAAGGTGCCACTGCTAATCGGCTGGCGTTTTTTGTTCACCATAGAACCTGCGATAGCCAGAACAGGCAAAATGATACCAAAGCGCCCAAGAAACATGATCACTCCCAGTAACAGGTTATAAAAGACATTGTTGGCGTTGAGTCCGGCAAAGGCACTTCCGTTGTTGTTGGCCGTGGATGAGAACGCATAAAGTACTTCGGTGAAGCCGTGAGCGCCGGGATTGGTAATCGCGCTGCGGCCTGTATCCGTTGAAATCGCCAGGGCGGTGCTTAATAAAACAAGCGAAGGCGTGACCAAAATCGCTAGTGCGACCATTTTCATGTCATAAACATCAATTTTTTTGCCTAAGTATTCTGGTGCCCGGCCAATCATTAATCCTGCAATAAATACGGTAAGCAGAACAAACAGCAATATGCCATAAAGACCGGAGCCGGCTCCACCGAAGATGACTTCACCAATCTGCATTAACCAGAGCGGTATCATGCCGCCCAGTGCGGTAAAGGAGTCATGCATTGCATTTACGGCCCCACAGGAAGCGGCCGTCGTGACAACGCTATAGAGAGAAGAGGCCAGGATACCAAAGCGGGATTCTTTCCCCTCCATATTAAAGTGGTGACTGATATTAGGATGGATAAGGTGGGGATTGCCTGCGGTTTCGGCATACATGACAACGCTGGTGGCAACAATGAAAACAATGCCCATGACCCAGAGAAGGGCATATCCTTGGCGATTGTCGCCAACAACCAGACCGAATGCGAAACATAATGCACAGGGGATCAGGAAAATAGCCAGGACTTGGACGAAGTTACTGAGTGCAGTCGGGTTTTCAAATGGATGGGCTGAGTTTGCCCCAAAAAAACCGCCCCCATTGGTTCCCAACAGTTTTATCGCCTCCTGAGAAGCGGCTGGTCCCATAGGAAGCCATTGTTGTTGTCCTTCAAGGGGATGGATAAGGACATAAGGGGAAAAATTTTGAATAACACCTTGGCTAACAAAGAATAAGGCAATAATGAGCGCGAGTGGCAGCAACAAATATAGCGTGATGCGTGTGATATCGATCCAGGCATTTCCCACGGTTTGGGTGCCTTGACGGGAAAACGCCCGGATTAAGGCAAAAGCCACAGCAATTCCCGTTGCCGCAGACAAAAAATTCTGCACCGTCAATCCGGCCATTTGGCTCAGGTAACTGAGGGTATTTTCTCCGCTGTAGGCTTGCCAATTGGTATTCGTGACAAAACTGATCGCAGTATTAAGTGCCAAATCCCATCTCATACCGGCAAACTGTTGTGGATTCAGTGGCAGATGGCCTTGGCTGATGAGCAGTGTAAACAGCAACAATAACCCTGCTATATTAAATATGAGGATAGCGAGAGCATACTGCCACCAGTTCATTTCTTTGACATCGCTGCCCGGCCGTTGTAGGCCACAACCACGCCATAGGATGGTTTCGGTTTTTGTTATCCAGCGAGGTAACTCCCCTTCGACCAGTCTGGCGATCAGATTACCGAGCGGTTTTCCTAATAGAAACAGTGCGAGCAGGAAACTGGCAATCAGTAAAAAAGCGGATACCACCATTTAGAAATCCTCCGCATTCAATAACGCATAAATGAGATAACTCAATAGTAGTGCCACCAGAAAAATGCCAAGAATGAGGAATATATTCATGGTGTATCTCCTTGCTTATTTCTTTAAGAAATAGGTAGTTACAGCATAGGAATGACCATACAAAGAAATGATTAAAAAAGTTCCTGAAAGCGTAAAAAGTACCAATAATCCGCGGAATTCATCGACAAAGTATCATAAGGGAAGTGTAGCAAATTCCGTTGGGTTAATTTTTTGTTTTCAATTTGTTTGTTTTGTTTCTGTTTAAGTATAATTTTGTAATTAAATTACGCAACCAAAGAAAAAAGGTGATTTATGCCACTAAAAAAGTGGTCGGATGAGTAGTAAGTTTTCACTTTATAAGATAAAATTTTACGCATCTTACAGGTTAAGCCCATGAGGGGGTATCAATGTCTCTATATCGTGACTACTCTTGGCATCAGGTTCTCTTGCGGCGTATCGGCGCTATTACACTCGGTGTCATTGCGTTTCCTGTTATGCTGTTTCGTCGTGATCGTGCCCGTTTTTACAGCTATCTACATAAAGTATGGTTAAAAACCAGTGATAAACCTGTATGGCTGGAAAGTTCAGAAATGGCTTCGGGTACTCGAAATCGCTAAAATGACATTATGACGAAGCCTAATCAGGCATTTTGAATCACATCTTGAATATATATTTTGGCACCTTGCCGGTTTATGCTGGCAGGGTGTTTTGCTTTATACGCATTAAACTTCAAGTTGCAATTTACAATACTATATGAAACCTGATTTCTCCCCGCTTCGCGGGGAGAAATCACACGCATATTGAAGTTAGATTGGTATATATTGGATTTATATCAATCTACTTTGACTTAATTCATGGCAGGTATGTATTTTATGGTGAAGAAAAAGCTAAGCGACAAGGGGAATGTGATGAACAATGTTGAATTGGAGCATGTGCTCAATACGGAATTGAAGATCCGTGAATTTCAAGACTACGCTCCCAATGGATTACAGGTGGAAGGCCGTTCCCATGTTCAGCGGGTGATCACAGGCGTAACAGCTTGTCAGGCATTGTTAGATGAAGCTGTTCGCCTTGAAGCGGATGCTGTCATCGTTCATCATGGGTATTTTTGGAAAAATGAATCTCCCGTTATCCGTGGCATGAAACGTCGCCGTTTACAAACACTCCTTTGTAATGATATCAACCTGTACGGCTATCACTTGCCGCTGGATGCTCATCCTGCCTTGGGGAACAATGTCCAATTGGCGCGCCAGATGGGTGTAAAGATGATAGGCGAGATCGATGCTCTTCTCCCTCACGGCGCTTTTGACCAACCTATTACACCCGCAGAATTGACTGAACGTCTTGAAAAAAGCCTGGAGAGAAAAGTACTGCATTGTGGTGACAATGCACCAGAAGAAATCCGCACACTGGCATGGTGTACCGGTGGTGGTCAAAGTTTCATCGAACAGGCGGCTGAGTTTGGTGTTGATGCCTTCGTGACCGGGGAAGTATCAGAAAAAACGATCCATGTTGCCCGTGAAATGGGGCTGCATTTTTTTGCGGCAGGACACCATGCAACCGAGCGTTATGGTATTAAAGCGCTCGGTGAGTGGTTGGTGAATAATTATGGGTTAAATGTGACTTTTATTGATATTCCTAATCCGGCTTGATGTTTTAGTTAATAGCCCCTGGATTTTATTTCCATTTTGAAAGTTAGGGGCTTTTTTTCTTTTGGTCTGTATGCAAAAGAGATAAAACAACCGTAGCGATCCCACAACATATCAATACACTGCCCAAAGCCTGACTCCAGCCTGATAGTGCTAAACCCAGTCCCAGCAATAAATAGTAAAACATCCCCAGTAAAGCGCCGGCAGTGCCCAGCCTATCCGAATAGTTAGCTAATGCAGAAGCTAAAATATTTGGGATTGCTAACCCATAAGCGATAACGATCCCCAACATTGGCAAAATAAAGAACCCGTTATTTTCGAGCAGGTATACCCCGACACCGCTTAATAAACTTATTAATGCAGCGAGGGAAACTAATTGGGTTGATCCCCATTGTTGCTTTAATAAGTATTGGTTTAATCGCGAACCTAACCCAACCCCTAAAGCCAATAACAGGCCAGTATAGCCAAAGAGTTCCTGTGGTAATCCAAGTTGTTTGAAAATAAAAGGGGCTAATTGGTAGTAGCTAAACAAACAAATATTGAAAAATGCGATCAAAAACGCATTTCGCCAAATTGAAATATCTTTAAACAACATGATTGCCGTACTAAATACAGTCACTTTCGTCACGTTAATGGGCCGGGTTTCTGGTAATCGAACAATAGACCAGCAAGTCAGGATAACCGCCAGAGTGGTTAACCCAGCGAAGACCGCTCTATAGCCAGCCAGGTAGTTCAATATTGAGCCGCTAAGCATACCGATGGCAGGGCTGATGGCTAAGGCTATTCCCATAATGGAAAAAACATGCGCCAATTCTTCACCGCGGTAAGTATCGCGCATAATGGTTTGTGTACCGACAGAGCCAACGGCTGCCCCGAAAGCCGATAGCATTCTGGCAACGAGTAAGAGCCAAAATTGTTGGGTCAATAATGCCAGCAGAGAAGCGAGAGCATAAAGCATTAGGCCGGCAATAATGGTTGGGCGTCTGCCAATGACATCACACAGACGTCCCCATACGACAACACCGAGGGCAAAAGCAAAGAAGTAGAGTGACAGTGTTTGGGCGGCTTGCTTTGGGCTGACGGAAAATCCATCGGCGATACTGGTTAATGCAGGGCTATAGAGGGTTTCTACGATCTGCGGGAACATCATCAAGGCGATGGCGAGCCAAAGTGATAGCTTAGTTTGCATGATTTTTCTTTTGCTGAGTAAGTGGGCTATAGCTCGAAAGATTAGCATTCTGGTTGCTGTCTATTTATGATAATAAAGACTATTTATTTATCTAATCGGACATTCAGTCAGAAGGAATGAACATGGCGTGGCTGCAACAAAGTGACCATTTTAATCCCGATAGGTTGAATATGCCGGTAATCGGGATCGCCGCAGAAATGGGACAGCACGATTCTGGTTTTCATCAACATGATATGGGGCAATTGCTGTTTACCCAGCGGGGCTGTATCAAGATCACACTGGCAAATCAGCTCTCTATTTTGCCGCCAACCAGAGTGGCATGGATACCGCCCAAAACTCGGCATCGGGCAGAAATGTGTGGCTCTGTAGGCTATCGCTCCATTTATTTGGACACTGACTCTTTGAATGCCACGGAAAAAGCGTTACTTTCAACACAAAGTGAAGTATTGGAAGCCACACCATTATTACAGGCTGTTTTGGCGCGTATCGCGATATCTCCTTTTAACGCTGATTGGTTTCAGGGAAAAGGGGCAAATTTGCTGGCGGTATTTTTTGATGAGCTTCGTGAGGCGCGCAGAGAGCCCACCTTGTTGCCCCTGCCTTTTGATCGGCGTTTAACGCAGTTATCCCTTGAACAATTACCGCCATCATTGCACAGATTAGCGACTTATATTGGCGCGAGTGAGAAAACCATTACCCGGATATTTCAGCGTGAAACTGGAATGAATTATCAACAATGGCGGCAGCAGTGGCGATTGGTAAAGGCGGTAGAGCTATTGGCGCAGAATAAGACCTTGTCCTATATTGCACAGGAACTGGGTTTTGCCAATGATAGTGCGTTTGTCACCTTTTTCAGGAAGATGATGGGGAAGCCGCCAAGGGAGTATATGGTGGGTTCAAGGCGCTGAAATCATGATTCGGTAGCAAGATGGAGATTAATATTTTTCCATAAAAATGCACCCCTAATATCAGAATGAAAACTGACATCAGAGGTGTAAAAATACCCTATGAATAGCGTTAGTAAGCTAATTAATTATTTTTTTAACTGGCTCGTGAAATCGCGTTGCGTGTGACCCGTATAAAGCTGACGTGGACGTGCGATTCTCAAGCCTTCATCATGCATTTCAGTCCAGTGTGCAATCCAGCCAATCGTACGGGCGATGGCGAAAATCACCGTGAACATGGTCGATGGGATACCCATGGCTTTCAGGATAATGCCTGAATAGAAATCGACGTTTGGATACAGTTTCTTTTCAATGAAGTAGGGATCGTTTAAGGCAATGCGCTCTAATTCCATTGCCACTTCCAGCAGGCTGTCATTCAGGCCAAGCTCATTCAGGACTTCATGGCAGGTTTCACGCATCACCGTCGCGCGAGGGTCGTAGTTTTTATAAACACGGTGACCAAAGCCCATCAGGCGGAAAGAGTCATTTTTGTCTTTGGCGCGAGCGATGAATTCAGGAATGTGGTCGACAGTTTGGATCTCTTCCAGCATTCGCAGACAGGCTTCATTGGCGCCACCATGTGCCGGTCCCCACAGGGATGCAATACCCGCAGCGATACAGGCAAATGGGTTGGCACCAGAAGAGCCAGCAGTACGTACCGTTGAGGTTGACGCATTTTGTTCATGATCCGCATGCAAAATGAAAATGCGATCCATGGCACGTTCTAATACTGGATTAACCTTATATTCCTCACACGGTGTTGAGAACATCATGTGCAGGAAGTTAGCAGCATAAGAGAGGTCATTGCGTGGATAAACAAAAGGCTGTCCAAGAGAATATTTGTAACACATTGCTGCAACAGTTGGCATTTTGGACAGCAGACGGTAAGCGGTGATTTCACGGTGGCGAGGGTTATGGATATCCAGGGCATCATGATAGAAGGCGGCCAGGGCGCCAGTAACACCGCAAAGTACAGCCATTGGATGGGAATCACGGCGGAAACCGTGGAACAGACGCGTGATCTGTTCGTGGATCATGGTATGGCGAGTCACCGTGGTTTTAAATTTTTCGTACTCTTCGGGCGTTGGCGGTTCGCCGTATAGCAGAATGTAACAGACTTCCAGATAGGTCGATTCCGTTGCAAGCTGATCGATGGGAAAACCACGGTGTAGCAAAATGCCTTCATCGCCATCAATATAGGTGATTTTCGACTCACAAGAGGCAGTGGAAGTAAAGCCAGGATCATAGGTATAGAAGCCTTTTGAGCCGAGGGTACGAACGTCAATCACTTCAGAACCTAGGGTCGGCGTTAGTACGTCTAGTTCGATAGCAGCTGAACCATTTACGTTCAACGTAGCCTTTTTATCAGCCATTTATATCTCCTTAGCGCTTATTTTTTATAACCCATAACAACCAGATAGGCGCAATTTATACTGTGCCGAAGGCATTGTGCTACCGGAGAGAATTTAAAATCAGGCTGGTATCACATTTAACGCTGAAATTTCATTACGGATGACAATGGGTTTCAGGTTGTTAAAAAGTTTTTGGAAGTTATGTTTAAAGTATTATTGACATAAAATGTTATCATTTTGTGCTTATAGGATACTTTTGCATAACTTTTAATTTTCGTTAAGATTAGTTTTGCATCATAAAATGACGACAAATAATATATAACGACATATATGTAAGATAAATGTTTAATCTTTGTCAAACAACATTATGGATTTTATGAAAAATGTTTGAAGCGTGATCTTTCTCACTGTTCAAGCTAAATGTTAATAATCATATTGTGTGGGAATTGTAATAACAATGTGAAGTACTTATACTTCCACCAGGTCTCCGGATTACCCTGATGTAGGAGCACCCAGCGTGACCAAATCACAACTTTTGATGAACAGTAAGGATTGTTTAAGTTAATTATGTTGTGTCTTTGTATCCCCTTAGCGCTGTCTGATTCCCGCACAGGACCGGAGGATGGAAAATAAAAAAAAGCTTTGTGGGCAAAATTGTGAAAAAACAAAGACCTGTCAACCTTGATCTGCGGACGATTAACCAACCCGTCTCCGCGATAGCGTCGATCTTGCACCGTATCTCAGGCGTCATTACCTTTATCGCAGTTGGCATTCTACTGTGGTTATTGGGGATGTCACTGTCTTCGCAAGAAGGCTTCCTGCAAGCATCTGAAATTATGACTGGCTTCTTCGCCAAATTTATCCTGTGGGGGATATTGACGGCGCTGGCTTACCACCTCTGTGGGGGTATCCGCCATGTCTTAATGGATTTTGGTTTCCTGGAAGAAAATCTCGCTACCGGTAGTGCATCTGCCAAAGTAGCAATAGCAATCGCGGTTATTCTGTCTATTCTGGCTGGGGTTTTATTATGGTAAGTAACGCATCCGCATTGGGTCGTACGGGGATTCAGGATTGGCTGCTACTGCGCGCATCCGCCATCATTATTGTGTTGTACGTCCTCTATCTCGTTGGTTTTGTCGCAACAACGTCGGATATTACCTATGAAGTCTGGCGTGGTTTCTTTTCTTCATCCCTCACGAAAGTATTCACTGTGTTGACTCTGCTGTCCATTCTGGTTCATGCATGGATTGGAATGTGGCAGGTGCTGACAGATTATGTCAAGCCGCTGGTACTGCGCCTGGTTCTGCAACTGGTGATTATTGTCGCGCTATTAACTTATTTGATTTACGGAACAATCGTTGTGTGGGGTGCATAAATGAAACTGCCAGTAAGAGAGTTTGACGCTGTTGTTATTGGTGCTGGTGGCGCAGGTATGCGTGCTGCACTGCAAATTTCACAAATGGGTTTATCTTGTGCCTTAATTTCCAAGGTATTCCCAACTCGTTCTCACACTGTTTCCGCCCAGGGTGGGATTACGGTTGCTTTAGGCAATACCCATGACGATAACTGGGAATGGCACATGTATGATACGGTGAAAGGCTCCGATTATATTGGTGACCAGGATGCCATCGAATATATGTGTAAGACCGGCCCGGAAGCCATTTTGGAACTGGAGCACATGGGGCTGCCATTCTCCCGCCTGGATGATGGCCGTATTTACCAACGTCCATTTGGTGGTCAATCTAGAAATTTTGGTGGTGAGCAAGCCGCTCGTACCGCCGCCGCTGCTGACCGAACAGGCCACGCCTTATTACATACCCTGTATCAACAGAATTTAAAGAACCACACCACTATCTTCTCTGAGTGGTATTCGTTGGATCTGGTTAAGAATCAGGATGGTGCAATTGTGGGTTGTACCGCTATCTGCATTGAAACCGGTGAAGTGGTTTATTTCAAAGCGAAGGCGACTATCCTGGCAACGGGGGGGGCTGGCCGTATCTTCCAATCCACAACAAATGCCCATATCAATACCGGTGATGGTGTGGGTATGGCGTTGCGTGCAGGTGTTCCTGTCCAGGATATGGAAATGTGGCAATTCCACCCAACAGGTATTGCTGGCGCAGGTGTGCTGGTCACAGAAGGTTGCCGTGGTGAAGGTGGCTACCTGCTGAATAAAGATGGTGAACGCTTCATGGAGCGTTATGCCCCCAATGCTAAGGATCTGGCTGGCCGCGATGTCGTCGCACGTTCTATGATGATCGAAATCCGTGAAGGCCGTGGTTGCGAAGGCCCGTGGGGACCTCACGTCAAACTGAAACTGGATCATTTAGGTAAAGAGGTATTGGAATCCCGTTTGCCAGGTATCCTTGAATTATCCCGTACTTTTGCCCACGTAGATCCGGTGAAAGAGCCGATCCCGGTTATCCCAACCTGCCACTATATGATGGGGGGTATCCCAACCAGGATCACGGGTCAGGCACTGACATTAAATGAAAAAGGCGAAGATGTGGTGATCCCTGGCCTGTTTGCGGTGGGTGAAATTGCGTGTGTGTCTGTTCATGGCGCAAACCGTCTGGGGGGTAACTCATTGCTTGACTTGGTGGTATTTGGCCGTTCCGCAGGCTTGCATTTGAAAGAGTGTCTAATGGAACAAGGGACTAGCCGTGATGCCAGCGAATCTGATGTCGATGCGGCTCTTCAACGTCTGAACCGTTGGGATAATACCCGTTCAGGTGAAGATCCCGTCGAAATCCGCAAAGCATTGCAGGCTTGCATGCAGCATAATTTCTCGGTATTCCGCGAAGGTGATGCGATGGCAAGAGGGCTGGAAGAACTGAAAGTTATCCGCGAACGTCTGCAAAATGCTCGTCTGGATGATACGTCATCAGAATTCAATACCCAGCGCATCGAATGCTTGGAATTGGATAACCTGATGGAAACGGCTTATTCAACTGCGGTTGCTGCGAATTTCCGTACAGAAAGTCGTGGTGCCCATAGCCGTTTTGACTATCCAGAGCGTGATGATGCTAACTGGCTGTGTCATAGCCTGTATTTACCGCAAACTGAGAGTATGACACGTCGTGAAGTGAATATGCAGCCAACGCTGCGCGAAGCTTTCCCACCGAAAGTGCGTTCTTACTAATTGCGTTGCTGATGTTCCAGTTGCGGAGAAATAGATTATGAAACTTGAATTTTCAATTTATCGATATAATCCAGATGTAGATGATATCCCTCGTATGCAGGACTACACGCTGGAAGCACAGGAAGGGCGCGACATGATGTTGCTGGATGCGCTCATCCAACTAAAAGAGCAAGATCCCACCTTGGCATTCCGCCGCTCTTGCCGTGAGGGTGTTTGTGGCTCTGATGGCGTGAATATGAACGGTAAAAATGGCCTGGCATGCGTTACACCCGTTTCTGCATTGCGTCGTGGCAATAAGAAGATTGTTATTCGTCCGTTGCCGGGTTTGCCAGTCGTTCGTGATCTGGTTGTTGATATGGGGCAGTTTTACGCGCAATATGAGAAAATCCGTCCTTATTTGATTAATGATGGTAAAAATCCACCCGCACGTGAGCACCTGCAATTACCAGAACAGCGTGAAAAGCTGGATGGTCTGTATGAATGTATCTTATGTGCCTGTTGTTCAACATCTTGTCCATCATTCTGGTGGAATCCGGATAAATTTATCGGCCCAGCCGGTCTCTTGGCGGCATATCGTTTCCTGATTGACAGCCGTGATACTGAAGCAAGTTCAAGATTGGATAATTTGAATGATGCATTCAGTGTCTTCCGTTGTCATGGAATTATGAATTGCGTCAACGTATGTCCTAAGGGGTTGAATCCAACAAAAGCGATTGGTCATATTAAATCTATGTTGCTGAAACATAGCGCATAGTAAAATAAAAACTTGTGCATAAATAACACATAATTAGCGTGTAAATAATGCATATAATGTCGCCCTCCACAATTTTGAAATAAATATCAAATCAGTGGAGGGCTTAAAGAATGAAAAATGATAAATTGCCTACTGCGAAAGACGAAGTGTGTTTCCAAATAAAGGGATCTTTAAAAACGGATATTCAGTTTTTAAAGGTTCCTTGAAGGGTAGGAAAACCCATAGAAGAACATGCATTAAGCACGTCCAAATGAACCTTTTATCAACACCGCTAATTAAGCGGTATTTGTTAACCACGGCGAAAACTAAAGCTTTTAAAGCTTAAGGGATCACAATGCAGAACGGCGCAATGAAGGACTGGCTGGACTCAAGCTTTCTGGCTGGGGCAAACCAGTCTTACATAGAGCAAATCTATGAAGACTATATAACCGATCCTAATTCTGTTGATGCAAGTTGGAGAGAAATTTTCCAACAATTACCAGATGCAGGACTTAGCGGCGAACAACTTCACTCACAGACACGCGATTATTTCCGTCGTCTGGCAAAGGATGCCACACGTTACCACACTTCAGTCAGCGATCCAGCAATGGATGCAAAACAAGTCAAAGTTTTGCAGCTTATCAATGCATTCCGCTTCCGCGGACACCAACATGCAAACCTTGATCCATTGGGATTATGGAAACAGGAACCTGTACCTGATCTTGATCCTGCTTTCCATAATTTAACAAAAGCGGATTTTGAAGAAACGTTTAACGTAGGCTCTTTCGCCATTGGTAAAGAGACCATGAAATTGGCTGATCTGTATGACGCGCTGAAACGCATTTATTGCGGTTCAATTGGTGCGGAATATATGCATATCACCAATACGGAAGAAAAACGTTGGATCCAGCAACGCCTGGAGTCAGTGGCAGTAAGTTCACAGTTTAGTGCGGAAGAAAAGCGTCGTTTCCTGAAAGAATTAACATCAGCGGAAGGTTTGGAACGCTATTTAGGTGCTAAGTTCCCAGGGGCGAAACGTTTCTCCCTGGAAGGTGGTGACGCACTCATCCCGATGTTAAAAGAGTTGATCCGTCATGCAGGTAAACAAAATACCCGCGAGGTTGTATTGGGAATGGCTCACCGTGGCCGTCTCAACGTTTTGGTCAATCTCTTGGGTAAAAAACCGGCTGATCTGTTCGACGAGTTTGCAGGTAAACATAAAGAGCATCTGGGTACCGGCGACGTAAAATACCATCAAGGTTTTTCTTCTGATTTCGAGACTGAAGGCGGTCTGGTGCATTTGGCACTGGCTTTTAACCCCTCTCATCTTGAAATTGTCAGCCCTGTTGTTATCGGTTCTGTACGTGCCCGCCGCGATCGTCTTAATGAAGGGCGTAGTAACATGGTCTTGCCTGTCACCATTCACGGTGATGCAGCAGTAACCGGGCAGGGGATTGTTCAGGAAACGCTGAACATGTCTCAGGCTCGCGGTTATGAAGTTGGCGGTACTATTCGTATCGTAGTGAACAACCAGGTTGGCTTTACCACGTCTAACCCGAAAGATGCCCGTTCAACACAATACTGTACTGATATTGTGAAAATGGTTCAGGCGCCGATTTTCCACGTGAACGCGGATGATCCGGAAGCGGTTGCATTTGTTACTCGTCTGGCGCTTGACTTCCGTAATACGTTCAAACGTGACGTGATGATCGACCTGGTTTGTTACCGCCGCCACGGTCATAACGAAGCTGATGAGCCAAGTGCAACTCAACCGCTGATGTACCAAAAAATCAAAAAACTGCCAACAGCACGTAAAATCTATGCAGATAGGCTGGTAGCGGAAGGTTTACTGGGTGCCAATGACGTGACTGAAATGGTGAACCTGTACCGTGATGCGCTGGATAATGGAGGGTGTGTTGTCGATGAATGGCGTCCAATGGGGCTGCATTCATTCACATGGGAACCCTACCTGGACCATGAATGGGATGAAGAGTATCCGCATAAGATGGATATGAAACGTCTGCAAGATCTTGGCAAAAGCATCAGCACTGTTCCTGCCGAAGTGGCAATGCACTCACGTGTTGCGAAAATCTATGGCGACCGTGCAGACATGGCTAATGGCAATAAATTGTTTGACTGGGGCGCAGCAGAAACATTGGCATACGCGACTCTGGTTGATGAAGGTATTCCTGTACGTATCTCTGGTGAAGATGCGGGACGTGGTACTTTCTTCCACCGCCATGCCGTTATTCATGACCAAAACAATGCTTCTGTGTATGTGCCGTTGGCGAATATCCACAATGGCCAAGGTACATTTAACGTATGGGATTCTGTCCTTTCAGAAGAAGCTGTACTGGCATTTGAATACGGTTACGCAACAACCGAGCCTCGTGTACTGACGATTTGGGAAGCGCAATTTGGTGATTTTGCCAACGTAGCCCAGGTTGTGATTGACCAGTTTATTAGTTCCGGTGAACAGAAATGGGGCCGTATGTGTGGCCTGGTTATGCTGTTGCCACATGGCTATGAAGGACAAGGCCCAGAGCACTCATCGGCGCGTCTGGAACGTTATCTGCAACTGTGTGCTGAACAAAACATGCAGGTTTGCGTTCCATCGACCCCAGCCCAGGTTTATCACATGCTGCGCCGTCAGGCTCTGCGTGGTATGCGCCGTCCGCTCATTGTTATGTCACCGAAATCATTATTACGTCATCCGTTGGCCGTATCTACTATGGATGAATTGGCGAATGGCAAATTTGAGCCAGTGATTGGCGAAATTGACGGTTTGGATCCAAAAGATGTTAAGCGCGTTGTGCTTTGCTCCGGTAAAGTTTATTACGATCTGCTGGAACAGCGTCGTAAGAATGAACAGACCAATGTTGCTATTGTGCGTATTGAGCAGTTGTATCCATTCCCACGTCAACATTTGCAAGCTCAGTTTGAGCAGTATGCCCATGTTCATGATTTCGTCTGGTGTCAGGAAGAGCCGCTGAACCAAGGGGCTTGGTATTGCAGTCAACATAATTTCCGTGAAGCAATCCCGTTTGGGGCTTCCTTACGGTATGCAGGTCGCCCAGCATCTGCTTCCCCGGCTGTGGGATATCCGTCTGTTCACCAGCAGCAACAGCAAGCACTGGTTAATGACGCACTGAACGTTGAATAAATTTAAGGATAGAAAATGAGTAGCGTAGAAATTCTGGTTCCAGACCTTCCTGAATCTGTTGCCGATGCCACTGTCGCAACATGGCATAAAAAACCAGGTGACACCATAGCGCGTGATGAAGTGCTGGTTGAAATTGAAACGGATAAAGTGGTTCTGGAAGTGCCAGCGAGTGAAGCGGGTGTTTTGGAATCTATTTTTGAAGAAGAGGGCGCCACTGTACTGTCCAAGCAACTGCTAGGCCGTATCCGTCTGGGGGATAGCACAGGTATGCCGGCTGAAGTAAAAACCAAAGTAGAGGCAACACCCGCGCAGCGTCAGACCGCGTCTTTGGAAGAAGAAAGTAACGATGCACTAAGCCCTGCTGTTCGTCGTCTGATTGCAGAGCATGACTTAGATCCGGCTGCCATTAAAGGCAGTGGTGTTGGTGGTCGCATTGTTCGTGAAGATATAGAAAAATATATTGCTACGAATAAAAAAGAGAGTGATAAGCCGGCTGTATCTGCTGAACAGTCATCATTATTGCCACACCGTAGTGAAAAACGTGTCCCAATGACGCGCTTGCGCAAGCGTATTGCTGAACGTCTGCTTGAAGCGAAAAACAATACGGCAATGTTGACGACTTTCAATGAAGTCAACATGAAGCCCATTCAGGAATTGCGCAAGCAGTATGGTGATGCGTTTGAGAAACGTCATGGTGTACGTCTGGGCTTCATGGCTTTCTATGTGAAAGCCGTTGTTGAAGCGCTGAAACGCTATCCAGAAGTGAACGCTTCCATTGATGGCACAGATGTGGTCTACCACAACTATTTTGATATCAGTATTGCTGTTTCTACACCACGTGGCCTGGTTACCCCTGTGCTGCGTGATGCAGATGCATTGAGCATGGCTGACATTGAGAAAAGCATCAAAGAGCTGGCTGTCAAAGGCCGCGACGGCAAACTGACCGTTGAAGAACTCACTGGCGGTAACTTCACAATTACTAACGGCGGTGTTTTCGGCTCCCTGATGTCCACCCCGATCATTAACCCACCACAAAGCGCAATCCTTGGCATGCATGCCATTAAAGATCGCCCAATGGCAGTCAATGGTCAGGTTGTGATCCTTCCAATGATGTATCTGGCACTGTCCTACGACCACCGTCTGGTTGACGGTCGTGAGTCAGTAGGCTTCCTGGTGACCATCAAAGAAATGCTGGAAGATCCAACACGTTTGTTGCTGGATGTATAGCATCTATAGCATCACTATCGGCGGAGGGTGTTAACTCCGCCAAGTCTGAAGCAGTACGACGTTGATGTAAACCTCTATGCAGGCCAGCCCTTTTGGGCTGGTCATATCCAGATCAACAAAATAGAAGGTAATTTACCTTTCTTAAATTAAATTATGGATAGAACATCATGAATTTACACGAGTATCAGGCAAAACAACTTTTTGCACGGTATGGTTTGCCAGCACCTACGGGTTACGCTTGTACCACTCCGCGCGAAGCAGAAGAAGCAGCATCCAAGATTGGTTCAGGCCCTTGGGTCGTTAAATGTCAGGTTCATGCAGGTGGCCGCGGTAAGGCTGGTGGTGTGAAGGTCGTCAATAGCAAGGAAGATATCCGTGCTTTTGCTGAACAATGGCTGGGTAAACGACTGGTCACCTACCAGACTGACGCGCAAGGGCAACCTGTCCATCAGATCTTGGTGGAAGGTGCAACCGATATTGCCAAGGAGCTGTATCTCGGTGCTGTTGTTGACCGCGGTACACGTCGTGTAGTGTTCATGGCCTCTACTGAAGGTGGCGTCGAAATAGAAAAAGTGGCGGAAGAAACGCCCGAACTCATTCATAAAGCCATTATCGACCCACTGTCTGGCCCTATGCCTTATCAAGGCCGTGAATTGGCATTCAAACTCGGTTTGACGGGTAAACAAGTTGGTCAATTCACCAAGATTTTCTTGGGCTTGGCTAACCTGTTCTTAGAGCGTGATTTGGCATTAGTTGAAATCAACCCTCTGGTGATCACAACCCAAGATGATCTGGTTTGTTTGGATGGAAAGTTGAGCGCTGATGGCAATGCGATGTTCCGTCAGGCTGAACTGCGTGAAATGCACGACCCTTCGCAGGAAGATCCACGTGAAGCTCAGGCTGCACAGTGGGAACTGAACTATGTTGCGCTGGATGGCAACATCGGCTGTATGGTGAATGGTGCAGGTCTGGCAATGGGTACAATGGACATTGTTAAACTGCACGGTGGTGCACCCGCCAACTTCCTTGACGTGGGGGGGGGTGCAACAAAAGAACGTGTTACCGAAGCATTTAAAATCATCTTGTCAGATGAAAATGTGAAGGCTGTTTTGGTTAATATCTTTGGTGGTATTGTCCGCTGTGACTTGATTGCTGACGGCATTATTGGTGCGGTGGAAGAAGTGGGCGTTAACGTACCGGTGGTTGTTCGTCTGGAAGGAAACAATGCTGAACTGGGCGCTAAAAAACTGGCGGACAGTGGCTTGAACATCATTGCAGCTACCAGTTTGACAGATGCGGCTAAACAGGCAGTCGCAGCGGCGGGGAATAAATAATGTCTATTTTAATCGATAAAAACACCAAAGTGATTTGTCAGGGTTTTACTGGCAGCCAAGGTACTTTTCACTCCGAACAGGCGATAGCTTACGGTACTCAAATGGTTGGTGGTGTAACACCTGGTAAAGGTGGTACTGAGCACCTGGGATTACCGGTATTCAACACCGTACGTGAAGCAGTTGATGCCACGGGAGCGACCGCTTCTGTTATCTACGTTCCGGCACCATTTTGTAAGGATTCTATTCTGGAAGCGATTGATGGTGGTATTAAACTGATCATCACGATTACAGAAGGCATCCCAACACTCGACATGTTGATAGTTAAGGAAAAACTGGATCAAGCGGGTGTCCGTATGATTGGCCCTAACTGTCCGGGAGTCATTACACCGGACGAATGCAAAATCGGCATTATGCCTGGTCATATTCATCAGTCAGGTAAAGTCGGCATTGTTTCCCGTTCAGGGACATTGACTTATGAAGCGGTTAAACAGACCACAGATACTGGATTAGGGCAATCTACCTGTGTTGGTATCGGTGGGGACCCAATCCCAGGTTCAAACTTCATTGATATTCTGAAACTGTTCGAGAAAGATCCACAGACAGAAGCGATTGTCATGATTGGTGAAATTGGTGGTACAGCCGAAGAAGAAGCTGCTGCTTATATCAAAGAACATGTGACTAAACCGGTTGTTGCTTATATTGCGGGTGTAACTGCCCCGAAAGGTAAGCGCATGGGCCATGCCGGAGCGATTATCGCAGGTGGTAAAGGGACAGCAGATGAGAAATTTGCGGCACTGGAAGCTGCGGGTGTGAAGACTGTGCGTAGCCTTGCAGACATTGGCGATGCTGTAAAAGCGTTATTGATATAAGAACCACAAAATAAACTATTTTTTATAGAAAAAGGCTGCCTTAGGGTGGCCTTTTATTTTTAAATTATAATATTAACAGTAGGTTAGTTGATTTATAAGACGGATTGTTTTCCAATTTAATTGAACCGGATTTTAGGAAAATCTATTTATTTGATTAATTAAATTGGAAATATCGAAAAAATATATTTTTTAAAAAATGAAAAATAAAAGTTAATTTTCTAATGCATTTTACAGCAAAAAATAAATCACAACTCATTGCAAATAACAACTTATTAACACTGGGTAAACTATAATGAAATAATAGCTGTAAAGATTAACAAAACAAGGAAAAAATTGACTAAAATCAATTTATTACTCTGGATTGTATTCGCTAAACTTGATTAAATTGATCTAGTATATATAGATATTAGCTTGAGAATGTATGGGATTGTTGACCTATATTCAGAATTCTAAGCTGAGTCACGTAAAAGCTATTTATTGTATGTGAATATAGGCGTAATATTATTGTGGTATCTATTGTTTTTTTGATTTTGTAATAATTCATTGTTGTGTTTGAGGCATTTATTGCTGGTAGTTACGAGGCTTTCGTTTTACGAAGTCGGGTTGCCGCAAGTCGGTGTCTTCCTGCTAGGAGCAAGGAGTCAAGATGTTTGATATTGTCGAACTGTCACGATTACAGTTTGCCTTAACTGCCATGTACCATTTTTTGTTCGTGCCATTAACGCTCGGTATGGCGTTTTTGCTTGCGATCATGGAAACGGTATATGTCCTTTCTGGCAAACAGATCTACAAAGATATGACAAAATTCTGGGGCAAGTTATTTGGTATTAACTTTGCTTTGGGTGTCGCAACGGGCTTGACCATGGAGTTCCAGTTCGGAACCAACTGGTCATATTTCTCACATTATGTTGGTGATATTTTCGGTGCGCCTCTGGCTATCGAAGGTCTGATGGCATTCTTCCTCGAATCCACATTCGTTGGTCTGTTTTTCTTCGGATGGGACAGATTGAGTAAGAAACAACACTTGGCGGTTACCTGGCTGGTTGCATTAGGCTCTAACTTCTCTGCATTGTGGATCCTGATCGCGAATGGTTGGATGCAAAACCCGATTGCATCTGATTTTAATTTCGAAACCATGCGAATGGAAATGGTAAGTTTCAGTGAACTGGTACTTAACCCTGTTGCCCAGGTGAAATTTGTTCACACTGTTGCCGCCGGTTATGTTACTGGGGCCATTTTTGTCTTGGGTATTAGTTCTTACTATCTGCTTAAAGGGCGCGATTTGGGGTTTGCCAAACGTTCTTTTGCGATTGCCGCAAGTTTTGGTATGGCTGCAATACTCTCTGTCATCGTTCTGGGTGATGAATCTGGCTATGAAATGGGGGACGTGCAGAAAACCAAATTGGCAGCCATTGAAGCAGAGTGGGAAACCCAGCCGCCTCCCGCTTCATTCACACTGATTGGGATTCCTGATCAGGACAAAATGGAAAATAAATATTCCATCCAAATTCCTTACGTTTTAGGTCTGATTGCTACCCGCTCCATCGATACACCGGTTGTTGGTTTGCGTGATTTGATAAGCCAGCACGAGCAACGTATCCGTAACGGTATCAAAGCCTATGAATTGCTGGAAGAACTGCGTTCAGGTAATGTTGATCCAAGTGTTCGCAGTGCATTCAACGAAAGTAAGAAAGATCTTGGCTATGGTATGCTCGTGACACGTTATACCCAAAACGTAGCAGATGCGACAGAAGAGCAAATTAAAGCTGCCGCGAAAGACTCTATCCCACGTGTAGCACCGCTCTACTTTGCATTCCGTATCATGGTTGCTGCTGGCTTTATTATGCTGTTGGTTATCGGTCTGTCGTTCCTGAGTGTTCTCCGTAACCGTATCGGTCAATATAAGTGGCTGCTGCGTGCTGCATTGTTCAGTATTCCATTGCCGTGGATTGCCGTTGAAGCCGGTTGGTTTGTCGCAGAATATGGTCGTCAGCCGTGGGCGATTGGTGAAGTGTTGCCAACGGCTGTTGCGGCTTCAACACGTAGTGTCGGCGATCTGATTTTCTCAATGGTGCTGATTTGTGGTCTATACACTCTGTTCTTGATCGCAGAGATGTTCTTGATGTTCAAATTCGCCCGTCTTGGCCCAAGTAGCCTCAAGACCGGACGTTACCATTTTGAACAAAAAACAGCTTCTTCAGCGAATAATATTGAGTAAGCAGGAGTCCACTTATGCTTGATTATGATGTATTACGATTTATATGGTGGCTGCTGATTGGTGTGTTACTGATCGGTTTCACAGTGACTGATGGTTTCGATATGGGAGTTGGTATCCTGCTGCGGATCATTGGTAAAAATGATACCGAACGCCGCATCATGATTAACTCAGTTGCCCCACACTGGGATGGTAACCAGGTTTGGCTAATTACCGCTGGTGGTGCCCTGTTTGCCGCATGGCCAATGGTATATGCAGCCGCTTTCTCTGGTTTCTATGTGGCAATGATTCTGGTTCTGGCTGCCCTGTTTTTCCGTCCGGTTGGTTTTGATTACCGCTCAAAACTGGAAAACAGCAAATGGCGCAATATGTGGGATTGGGGGCTGGTTATCGGTAGCTTCGTACCTGCATTGGTGATCGGCGTGGCATTTGGTAATTTGCTACAAGGCGTACCGTTGGCGGTAGACTCTTACCTGCGTGTCTCCTATGAAGGTTCATTCTTCGGATTACTGAACCCTTATGGATTGCTGGCGGGTGTGATTAGCTTGATGATGATTGTGACGCAGGGTGCAACTTATCTGCAAATGCGTACAACAGGTGAATTGCATCTTCGTTCCCGTACCGCCACTCATGTTTGTGCGGCAATAACGGCGATTGCATTCCTGTTAGCAGGAATATGGCTGGTGTATGGCATTGATGGCTATGTTGTAACGGGGGGGCTGGATGTTAATGCGGCATCTAATCCGTTACATAAAGAGGTCGTCCAGCAAGCGGGTGCATGGCTGACCAACTTCAATACCTATCCGATTTTGTGGGCTATACCTGTGTTAGGTGTGCTGCTTCCTCTTCTGACTATGCTGTTTACCTGGATGAATAAAGGTGCCTGGGCATTCTTATTCTCATCACTGACAGTGGCTTGCATTATCCTGACGTCCGGTATTGCTATGTTCCCGTTCGTGATGCCGTCAAGCATTGACCCGAATGTCAGCCTGACTATGTGGGATGCAACCTCCAGTCAGTGGACGTTGCAAATTATGTTCGTTGTTGCACTTATCTTTGTTCCTATTGTGTTGTCTTACACCATTTGGTGTTATTACAAAACCTTCGGGCGTTTGGATAAGAACTACATTGAAAACAACAAACACTCACTGTACTAAGGAGCATTGGCATGTGGTATTTTGCTTGGATTCTCGGAACGCTCTTGGCTTGTAGCTTTGCTGTCATTGCTGCCTTGGCACTTGAGCATAGCGAATCACAAAAAGCCTCTGAGAGTGACAAAAAATAATGTTGGCTGATAAATGCTACCAACTTATGGATAAGAGCCCAGTGAGGGCTCTTATCCTCATCATAGCCTTAGCGCTTGCTGTATGTGTATTTTGGGATCCTGCCCGCTTTGCTGCCAACACGAGTTCATTGCAAATATGGCAAGGTATTTTATTGATTTGGGCAGTTTGCGCTGGCGTTACTTTTGGTGTTGGTTTTCACCCTAAGCGTATTATCTGGCGTGTGTTTTTTCACCCATTACCTGCATTTTTTATTCTTCTTTTTGGCTTATATCATTTCTTTAAGTAAACTAATTGTAATTTTATAGGCCGCTGGCCTATAAAATTTTTTACTGATAGGTCATTCCAAAGCGCTATTGTCTTAAGTATAGTGACAGCGTCAATTCGCCGAATTAGGATTATATGAGTAATATGTTGTTCCGTTGGCCTATCCGTGTTTACTACGAAGACACAGATGCTAGTGGTGTGGTTTATCACGCTCGGTATTTGGGTTTTTACGAAAGAGCTCGTACAGAGATGTTGCGTGAAAGAGGCATCCACCAGCAATCTATGCTAGATGAACAAGTTGGCTTTGTTGTTAGTCGCATGACGATTGACTACCGGAAACCAGCAAAACTGGATGATCAGCTAGTTGTTGAAAGCGAAGTTGCGAATATCCGTGGTGCTTCTCTGACATTTATTCAACGAATTGTTGATTGCAATGGCGTAGTTATCAACAGTGCAGAATGCCTGGTTGTCTACGTGAATTCATCTCAAATGAAGCCGATTGCGCTTCCAAAGTCTATTGTCGCGGAGTTGAAGCAGTGACTGACATGAACATCCTTGATTTATTTCTTAAGGCCGGTTTCTTAGTGCAGCTAATTATGCTGATTTTGATTGGCTTCTCTATTGTCTCTTGGGCAATCATTATTCAACGGACAAAAATTCTTAATGTTGCAAGCCGTGAGGCCGCGGCATTTGAAGATAAGTTTTGGTCTGGTATTGAATTATCTCGCCTTTATAAAGAAAGTCAGTCACGCCGTGATTCTTTAAGTGGTGTTGAGCAGATATTCCATTCTGGATTTAAAGAGTTTGCGCGTTTACATCAGGCAAACAACCATGCACCAGAGGCTGTTATTACAGGGACTTCTCGTGCTATGCGTATTTCACTAAATCGTGAATTGGAAGTATTGGAAAATCACATTCCATTTTTGGGTACGGTAGGCTCCATCAGCCCTTATATTGGTTTGTTTGGTACGGTCTGGGGGATCATGCATGCCTTTATTGCTCTGGGTGCAGTGAAACAGGCAACCTTGCAAATGGTGGCGCCCGGTATTGCTGAGGCTCTGATTGCAACGGCTATCGGTCTTTTTGCGGCAATTCCTGCGGTGATGGCCTATAACCGTCTGAACCAGCGCGTTAACAAATTAGAACAAGTTTACGATAACTTTATGGAAGAATTTCTGGCTATTTTGCATCGCCAGGCTTTTGCTTCCAATACCAGTAAGTCGTAATCAATCGTAAGGGGAAATCAGCGAATGGCGCGCACTCGTAGTCGCAGACGTGAGCTAAAATCCGAGATCAATATCGTCCCCTTGCTGGACGTGTTGCTGGTGTTGCTGCTTATTTTTATGGCAACAGCACCGATTATCACGCAAAGCGTAGAAGTCGATTTACCTGATTCGGTGGATTCAAAAACAGTTTCTAGCACTGATAATCCGCCGGTCATTGTGGAAGTTTCTGGGGTAGGGCAATACAACATGGTTGTTAACCAGGAACGTTTAGAATTGTTACCTGAACAGCAAATCGTTGCAGAAGCTCAAACCTTGATGAAAGCCAATCCGAAAACGATTTTCCTGATTGGTGGTTCTAAGGAAGTTCCTTATGATGAAATTATCAAGGCGTTGAATATGCTTCGTCAGGCGGGTGTAAAATCGGTGGGCTTAATGACTCAGCCTATTGGTGCCTGATAGTAACTGTCACTTAAAGTTTCTGGATGTCGAGTGTGGGAAAGACAAGCGAGCAAAACAATAAGCTGAATCGCGCCATTATCATTTCGGTAATATTGCACATTATCCTGATCGGGTTTCTGATTTGGGGTTCTCTGGTGCAAAAAACAGAAATGGGGGGCGGTGGACAAAACGGTACTGTTATTGATGCTGTGATGGTCGATCCGAATGCGGTTGTTCAGCAATATAACCAGCAACAGCAGCAGCAAGCCAATGCAAAACTAGCCGAGCAACAGCGGCAGAAAAAAGCTGAACAACAGGCGGCTGAATTGCGGGCAAAGCAGGCGGAAGAACAGGAACGTTTGAAAGCCGCAGAAGAAGAGCGGATTAAAGCCTTACAGGAAGCGGAAGCACAGAAAAAACAGTCTGAATCTGCGGCCGCTAAAGCACGTGAAGAGCAGGAACAGGCTGCCGCCGCTGCTGCCAAAGCGCGTGAAGAACAAAAACAAGCGGAAGAAACCGCTGCAAAAGCACGGGCAGAAAAGGAAAGAATTTTAAAAGAGCAGGCAGAAGCACGGCAGAAAGCGGAGGCTCAGGCGAAAAAAGAAGCGGAAGAGGCGGTAAAACGCAAAGCAGCGGCTGAAGCAAAAGCTAAAGAAGAAGCCAAAGCAGCGGCAGAAGCCAAGGCAAAATCGGAGGCAGAAGCCAAGGCAAAGGCAGAAGCTAAAGCGAAAGCCAAGGCAGAAGCGGCAAAGCAGTCTCAAACGGTTAATGATCTGTTAGGTGGATTGACGTCTAATGCACCTAAGCAAGGGGGGGCAACTGCGGCAGGAAAAGGTGGCGGTAAGAAAAGTGGCCCTTCCGATTCCGATATCAATAATTACAAGGGGCAGATTCAGTCTGCGATCCAGCAGTATTTTCGCGATCCAAGCCTGTATATCGGTCGTACTTGTGCTTTAAATATCAAACTGGCACCAGATGGATTGCTGATTGATATTAAAGCGGGGGCCGGTGATCCGGCGTTATGTCGGGCAGCGATTGCCGCAGCCAATTTGACGAAAAAAATGCCGCAGCCGCCAAACAAAGAGATTTATGAACACTTTAAGAATTTTACATTAGAATTTAAACCGCAGTAAGTTAAACGTTGAGTGGATAATCAATATGCACTGAGCAAACTGCCGAATAATTTATATGTACAAACAAAATGATTAGATTTTATTTAGGTATCTAGTTTTGTTTGTTGGCGTTTGTTAGAATCCGGCGGATTATTGCGGCAGGTAAAAGATCGCGATAAGGGAGAGATGATGAAACAAACTTTTAAACAAACGTTTAAAGTTATATTGGGCTTTCTGATGATGTGGGCAGCACTTGCTCATGCAGAGGTTCGCATTGAAATAACACAAGGCGTTGATTCCGCCCGTCCTATCGGGGTTGTCCCATTTAAATGGACTGGTGCAGGCGAGCCTCCTGAAAATATTGGTTCAATTATTGCCGCGGATTTGAGAAACAGCGGAAAATTTAACCCCATTGATCCTACCCGTATGCCGCAACAGCCGACGACTGCGTCAGAGGTAACACCTGCTGCATGGGCTGCGTTAGGGATAGATTCCGTCGTTGTTGGACATATCCAGCCAAGCGCAGATGGTAAATTTTTGGTTTCTTATCAGCTTGTTGACGTTGCGAGTGCACCGGGAACGGTATTGTCACAAGAACAATTCACAATTGAAAAGAAATGGCTGCGCTTTGCTGCACACACTGCCAGTAATCAGGTTTTTGAAAAACTGACAGGTATTAAAGGTGCATTTACTACCCGTATAGCTTATGTTGTTAAAAATAACAGTGCGGGTAAGTATCCTTATGAATTGCGTGTTTCTGATTATGATGGCTATAACCAATTTACCGTACATAGCTCACCAGAACCGTTGATGTCACCAGCATGGTCGCCAGATGCATCCAAACTTGCCTATGTTACGTTTGAAAGTGGTCGTTCTGCATTGATGATTCAAACACTGGCGACAGGCGCTAAACGTCAAGTGGCTTCATTTCCTCGCCATAACGGAGCACCTGCATTTTCTCCTGATGGAACTAAGCTGGCCTTTGCATTATCTAAAACCGGCAGTTTGAATCTTTACGTGATGGATTTAGCTTCTGGTCAAATCCGTCAGGTCACTGATGGCCGCAGTAATAATACTGAGCCGAGCTGGATGCCGGATAGCCAGACACTGGTCTATACCTCAGATCAGGGTGGGCGTCCGCAATTATATAAAATCGATATTAATGGCGGTGCTCCACAACGCCTAACTTGGGAAGGATCACAGAACCAAGATGCAGATGTTAGCCCTGACGGTAGTTTTATTGTGATGGTTAGCTCAGCGAGTGGCAGTCAGCACATCGCCAAACAAGATCTGGCAACGGGATCTGTCCAAGTCTTGACAGATACGTTTCTGGATGAAACGCCGAGCATCGCACCTAATGGCACTATGGTGATTTATAGCTCCACTCAAGGGTGGGGAACTGTATTGCAGCTAGTTTCGACTGATGGGCGTTTCAAAGCGCGTCTTCCGGCTACTGATGGACAGGTGAAATCCCCTGCCTGGTCGCCGTATCTGTGATGCATAATAATATATATGGCAAACTATAAAAGGATCAAAAAGATGCAACTGAACAAAGTGCTAAAAGGGCTGATGTTAGCTTTACCAATCATGGCCGTAGCAGCGTGTAGTTCTAACAAAACTGGCAACAATGATCAGTCTGGTGTAGGCACTGTTGATAATTCTTCTAAAGCAGGTCTGTCTGCGGAAGAATTAGCACGTCAGCAGATGCAAGAGCTGCAAAACAACAATGTCGTATACTTCGGTTTCGATAAGTATGACGTCAACAGCGAATTTGCTCAGATGTTGGATGCACACGCCGCCTTCCTGCGTACTAACCCATCTGTTAAAGTGACCATTGAAGGTCATGCAGACGAACGTGGTACTCCAGAGTACAACATTGCTCTGGGTGAGCGTCGTGCTAACGCAGTGAAAATGTACCTGCAAGGTAAAGGCGTTTCTGCTGATCAGCTTGCTATCGTTTCTTACGGTAAAGAAAAACCGGCTGTACTTGGCCATGACGAAGCAGCCTATGCGAAAAACCGTCGCGCTGTGATCGTATACTAAGAGTAATGCATGAACAGTAACTTCAGACATTATGTGTTGGGTCTGTCGTTATTGGTTGGCGTAGCGGCTCCTTGGGCCGCTACTGCCCAAGCGCCAATCAGTAATGTCGGCTCAGGCTCCACCGATGAGCGCCTCTCTCAACTAGAGCGTATCTCTGACGCTCACAGTCAATTATTAACCCAGCTCCAGCAACAACTTTCTGATTCTCAACGTGATATTGATACACTTCGCGGTCAAATTCAGGAAAATCAGTATCAATTAAATCAGATCGTTGAACGTCAAAAAGATCTTTATCTCCAGTTGGATAAAATCACGAATCCATCAAGTGCGGAAAGTTCAGACTCAGAAAACCGTAATGCTGCATCTTCGGCACAAGCTGAGAATAAACAGCCTGCTGCATCGGCGAGCACAGGAAGTGAAAAAAGTGATTACGATGCCGCTGTTTCTTTGGCTATCAATACCAAAGAATATGATAAAGCGATTTTAGCATTTCAAAACTTTGCCAAAACCTACCCTAAGTCTAAGTACTTGTCGAATGCCAATTATTGGTTAGGGCAGTTGAATTACAACAAAGGCAAGAAAGACGATGCGGCTTACTATTTTGCTACAGTTGTGAAAGATTATCCCAAGTCACAAAAGAGCAGTGACTCCCTGTATAAAGTGGGTTTAATTATGCAGGAAAAAGGGCAAAAGGATAAAGCGAAAGCCGTTTACCAACAGGTGATTAAGCAATATCCTGGTACAAATGCAGCAAAAATGGCCGAGAAAAAGATTGCCGGGATGTAATAATTATCCCCCGAAAGGTCAGATATCGGTCTTTTTGGGGATGATTGCCTGCTTAATAAGCGTTTAAACAAGTTTTCTAAAATAAACATTGCGCCATGCTGAGAAATCAGTAATATATGCCGCCGTTGGCAGGGATAACTGCCGAACAGATTTAGATGGGTCGTTAGCTCAGTCGGTAGAGCAGTTGACTTTTAATCAATTGGTCGCAGGTTCGAATCCTGCACGACCCACCATCTAAATCCTCATTCAAGTACGCCTTAGATGGGTCGTTAGCTCAGTCGGTAGAGCAGTTGACTTTTAATCAATTGGTCGCAGGTTCGAATCCTGCACGACCCACCATCTAAATCCTCATTCAAATACGCCTTAGATGGGTCGTTAGCTCAGTCGGTAGAACAGTTGACTTTTAATCAATGGGTTGCAGGTTCGAGCCGAGCGAAGCGAGACAACGATGCGTGAGCATCGGCCCGAAGGGTGAGGCCGAAGGCCGAATCATCCTGCACGACCCACCATCTAAATCCTCATTCAAATACGCCTTAGATGGGTCGTTAGCTCAGTCGGTAGAACAGTTGACTTTTAATCAATGGGTTGCAGGTTCGAGCCGAGCGAAGCGAGACAACGATGCGCGAGCATCGGCCCGAAGGGTGAGGCCGAAGGCCGAATCATCCTGCACGACCCACCATCTAAATCCTCATTCAAATACGCCTTAGATGGGTCGTTAGCTCAGTCGGTAGAACAGTTGACTTTTAATCAATGGGTCGCAGGTTCGAGCCGAGCGAAGCGAGACAACGATGCGTGAGCATCGACCCGAAGGGTGAGGCCGAAGGCCGAATCATCCTGCACGACCCACCATCTAAATCCTCTTCATCCTGCTGCTGTGTGATGTGCATGTTTACTTTTACTGAATTTCTCGCTGACTCTATGGTTCCCACTCAATCTTTTAATAAAAATTATCTATTTACTGGTAGAATTCAGTAAAATAAAGATAGAAACGTTCAAAAATTTCACATTCCTCCCTAATTTAATGTAAAACCACCTCATAAATTGATAAGTAATTTTCTGTTTTTAGATATCGATACACGTTATTTTATTGAACGTTAAATGTTGGTTAATGGTTTATTGAACGTTTATTTAATTAACATTGAATTTTACTCATAAATTAGCTATCTTGTTTAGTATGTAAAACAACAAAGAGCAAAATAGCCTAATTATCTCGTTATTTCACGTTGGTTGTATTGATATACTAAACATTACTTAAGGTAAGGATAAGAAAGCATGGATTTTTTCAACATTGATAACATATTAGTACAGATACCATTAGGAACAGACGGTTATAATCTTTCATTCATTGAAGCAATTGGTACGGTAGCGGGCTTGTTATGTATCTGGCTCGCTAGCCAGGAGAAAATTATCAATTACTTATTTGGATTAATTAATGTCTCGTTATTCGCTGTCATCTTCTTCCAAATTCAACTCTACGCTAGCCTCATTCTGCAAATTTTCTTCTTCGCGGCTAATATCTATGGTTGGTATGCATGGAGCCGAGTCAATGAGCAAAAACAAATCGAGCTTAAAATTCGCTGGCTCAACCCTAAACAGATGGCTATTGTTGCCGTAATTTCCATCTTTGCCATATTGGTTATGACATTTAATATTGATCAAATATTTGGTTATATGGCAAAAGTGGTCGTGCTTGCCCTACAGGGAATGGGTTTTAATATCTCCATGCCTGATTTACAGCCTGACGCTTTCCCATTCTGGGATTCTGTGATGACAGTATTATCCATAGTGGCAATGATATTGATGACGCGTAAGCATGTAGAGAATTGGCTGGTTTGGATTGTCATCAATGTTATCAGTGTCGTGATTTATTATTATCAAGGCGTTCTGGCGATGTCACTGCAATATATTATTTTGACCGGTATTGCACTAAACGGTGCTCGCCTGTGGATCAAGGCAGCAAAACATAACGGGTATCAACCAGAAGAAAATGTAAATTAATACTAATCATCGGCCATAGATCATCTATGGCCTGTTATCTGATATTTTCTATAAAATATTCTTTTCTTATTAGACCATTCATTTGAATTAACATCATTTTTACATCTAATAGCACCCGCTATAAAAAAGTATCCTCTTTTTACTCACAAAGATTATTTACAGAACAACGCCTAACCGTTAGATTGAGATCACAAAATTATTTCAAATAACTGTAAACGTATTAGGTGAAAGGATAATGAATTACCAGAATGACGATATAAGAATAAGAAAAATAACAGAATTATTGCCACCCGTTGCATTACTCGAAAAATTTCCGGCGACAAAAGAGAGCGCGATTACTGTTCACAAGGCACGTGAATCTATTCATAATATTTTAATTGGTGAAGATGATCGTCTTTTGGTAGTGATTGGCCCATGTTCAATTCATGATCCACAATCGGCATTGGAATATGCCGGGCGCTTGAATAAATTACGTGAAGAATTGCAAGCCGATTTGGAAATTGTTATGCGGGTTTATTTTGAAAAACCGCGCACAACCATAGGCTGGAAGGGGTTGATTAACGATCCAAACATGAATTGCAGTTTTAATATCAATAATGGGTTACGTACTGCCCGTAAGCTATTACTCGATATTAATGAGATGGGGTTACCGGCGGCGGGTGAATTTCTTGATATGATCTCCCCTCAATATTTGGCAGATCTTATGAGCTGGGGGGCAATAGGGGCACGTACAACAGAATCTCAGGTTCATCGCGAATTGGCTTCTGGGTTGTCTTGCCCGGTTGGTTTCAAAAATGGCACGGATGGAACCATTAAAGTCGCTATTGATGCCATTAATTCAGCCAGCTCATCGCACTGTTTCTTGTCAGTGACGAAATGGGGCCACTCAGCCATTGTTAATACAACAGGTAACCACGATTGCCATATTATTCTGCGGGGTGGCAAAGAGCCTAATTACAGCGCCGCACATGTCAGCGCTGTTAAAGAAGGGCTAGAAAAAGCGGGCCTGGCTCCCCGCGTGATGATTGATTTCAGTCATGCAAATAGCGCGAAGCAGTTCAAAAGACAAATGGATGTTGGTGTGGATGTTTGCGGCCAAATCGCAGGTGGCGAAAATGCGATTATTGGGGTTATGGTTGAAAGCCATCTGGTCGAAGGAAACCAAAGCCTGGAGAATGGCAAGCCTTTGGTTTATGGTCAGAGTGTGACCGACGGCTGTATTGGTTGGGATGATACAGAAACGTTACTGCGTCAGTTGTCTCAGGCTGTCCAGAGCCGCAGGGGCTAAGTTATCGCCAAAAAGCCCTAAAAAAAGCCGGAGTTCAGCCCGGCTTTTTAACATTCTTTTTTGTGCGATCTTTGGGGATTACTTCGCTTTACCCTGGTTTGCAACGGCCGCCGCTTTTGCCGCGATTTCATCAGCGTTGCCCAGATAGTAATGTTTGATAGGTTTCATATTCTCATCAAACTCATACACCAGCGGTACAGCCGTTGGAATATTCAGCTCAAGAATTTCTTCTTCGCTCATATTATCCAGATACTTGACCAATGCACGCAGAGAGTTACCATGAGCGGCAATAATGACTTTTTCGCCTTTTTCTACGCGCGGTTTGATAACGTCTTCCCAATAAGGAATAACACGTTCAATCGTCGTCGCCAGACTTTCGGTAACGGGGAGTTCTTCTGATTTCAGATTTGCGTAACGAGGATCGTGGCCTGGGTAACGTTCATCCTCTTTGGTCAAATCAGGAGGAGTAATAGCGAAACCACGACGCCACAATTTAACTTGATCATCGCCATATTTGGCTGCGGTTTCGGCTTTATCCAGGCCCTGTAATGCACCGTAGTGACGTTCATTCAGTTTCCAGCTTTTCTCAACGGGCAGCCATTGTTGATCAACCTGATCCAGAATGTTCCACAAGGTGTGAATGGCACGTTTTAAAACGGAAGTGTAGGCGAAATCGAAAGAGAAACCTTCTTCTTTCAGCAGTTGCCCGGCTTGTTGTGCTTCAGAGCGGCCCTTGTCTGACAATTCAACGTCAGTCCAGCCAGTAAAACGGTTCTCTTTGTTCCACTCGCTTTCTCCGTGCCTTACAAGAACCAGCTTAGTTACAGCCATAGCTTAAACTCCTATCAGTACTTTTTGATACAAAATGAAAAGATTGCTGCGGGCATTATATGGCGCGACAGGCCAAAACGGCAAACAATAGTCTCGTATCTCCTGTCTTAAATCATATTTGGTGATAATGACGGCAATCACATAACCGGGAGGGAGGAAAGGGGGGAGGCAGTGCATAATCTGAACTGTACCCCGATAACAAGGCAACAGTTCAGATCAAAATGGCATTCAGTTTAGTGCATGATGACTGATTTTATTGGATAGGTGAAAAACAGTAGATGCATCAGATTGAATGAAAAATGGAAAGCAACAGCCACCCATAAACGCCCGCTCCATAGCCATGTCAGACCGTAAATTAACCCTGCCAGCGTAGAGAAAATCATCAGCAAACCGCCACCCATAAAATGGGGAATGCCAAAAAGCAGGGAGGCAATGACAAGCGCTAAGTAAGGATTCATCCATTGACTTAACTTTTGCTGAATATAGCCACGAAACAGTGCCTCTTCAGCCAAAGAGACAAAGAACAGATTAACGATGGCGAAAACAGGAAACCAATTAGGCAAATGGAGTTCAACGGACAGACCGCCTAACACTGTTGCAAGTCCTAATAGTGCCGGCATGGCTGCGATTAATAAGGCCCATCCATGAGCAGGTGCATTAACCAACGGTTTTCGGATGAACAACGTCGGCATACAAAACATGAGGATGAAGGGTAGCAACGCTTTGTCAAAGTTGAAATACATTGAAAAAGGTGCGCTGAGTGGGCCTGTCTGCACTTTATCCAGATACTTGAGATTATGAAATCCGGGAATGTAATGCATAAATAGAGAGATGCTACTGATGAGCAACAACAACTCGATCATAATTTTAAGGCCAGTGTGATTGCCGCTGTTTTTTCGGCAATAAATATGTGCCACACCCAAAAGCGCGATCACCGTCAGCGTGATTATAGCCGGATAGGTCAGTATGTGAGTGCTGATCCCAGCAATGATAGCGAAGAGCACGATGAAAAAAGCAATTTTCTGACGACGCTCTAAAAGAGCCAATGAAATGGCAAGTAATGTCCAAGCCATATAATTCCCTGTTATCTTTGAAAAAAATCAATGAAGTAGACTAAAAATAGGCGGTGATTTTATAGTAATGGTTAAAAAATTCAAAAATAATAATAAAAAATATCAAAAAAATATTACTTGATTTTATAAAGCGTTATCGTAAAGCGACAGCAGGGAACCCCTCTCTATTAAGAAAGGGGTCAAAGTAATAAGTTGAATGAATAGCGAAGATTACAGAGAATCTGCGGAAACACTCTCCGTTTCATATCGGTAAATATCACCATCAGGCATAAACCGCAGGCGATGGGTAATGCACTTTGGTGCATCTTCCTGATGATGGGAAACAAACAGAAGCTGCGTGTCGCCATTGGAAATCATGATATCAATAAAGCGCAGGACTAACTGGCGGTTCAGAGGGTCAAGGCCTTGCAAGGGTTCATCCAAAATCAATAAAGCCGGATGTTTCACGAGGGCGCGGGCAATCAAGACCAGCCGTTGCTGTCCCCATGACAAACTATGAAAAGGGCTGGTTGCCATTGAACCGGATAACCCCAGTAAGTCCAGCCACTCATCGGCCAACTGTTGCTGTCGATCTGACACTGCCTGATAGAGTCCTATGGAGTCGAAAAAACCCGAAAGGATAACGTTACGAACGCGGGTACTGACTCGATATTCCAGATGAATACTGTTACTGACATAACCAATGTGACGTTTAATGTCCCAAATTGTTTCCCCGCTCCCCCGTTGGCGACCAAATAGGATTAACTTATTACTGTAACCTTGGGGATGATCGCCTGTAATCAGGCTAAGGAGTGTCGATTTTCCGGCGCCATTTTCACCGATGATTTGCCAGTGTTCATCAGGGTTCACTTGCCAGCTTAAGCCGTGCAAAATGGGTTTGTCATTGTATTGGACAATGACATTATGCATTGACACGAGCGGCTCATCGGTTGGCAGTTGCCTGTCAGGCTGGTATTCATCGGTTTCGGGAAGATGAATATTTTCCAGCCCTTCACTGTGCGCCAATTGTGCCACAAGAGATTCTGCCAAAATGCGTTCTTTGTTGCCCGCTAGCGTCAGGTGGCAATCCGCCAGCACCCCGACTTGTTCGACAAAATCAGGAATTTCATGGAATCGGGTTAAGATCAAAACTAAGGTAATGCCTTTTGCCGCCAGAGAACTGAATAATTGGGACAGTTGAGTTCGGGCATAACTATCTAACCCATCAAAAGGTTCATCAAGGATAAGTAGGTCAGGATTTGCCATTAATGCCTGACATAACAGAACCTTACGTGTTTCCCCTGTTGAGAGGTATTTAAATCGCCGTGACAGTAAATCCTTAATGCCAAAATATTTGCTTAATTCAAGGCACAATTCACTGTCTTTATGGTGGAGTTGAATGATGTCTGCGGCTGTGCGCCCAGTATCCTCTTCCCCTTCACTGAGCAGGTCTGTGTTGTTACGTTGCCACTCTTCATCAACCAGTTTTTGTAATTGTTCGAAAGATAGACGTATTGGTGTGCGAAACGAGCAATGACGTTCGCCTGCCAGTTGAATTAATTCACCTGACAGTGCACGAGCCAACGAAGATTTTCCACTCCCATTTGCGCCAACAAAAGCCCAACTTTCTCCGGAAATAATTTTCAGTGACGGCAGCCGTAGGGTACGGGTGTCACTTAAACGGAAACGACCTTGCGTTATTTGCAATTCAGACATTTTTCTTCCTTTTTAAGCAACATCAACTAAAGGATCACCAGAAATAAGCGGAATAATGTTCAATGTCAATGTGTAGCTGTCTGTTATTCATTGAGGATTCATCATTTTTGTATTCGATTTAGCATAAAGTGGCAATGATCACTTTATCAGCATTAAAAAATGCAGTGACAGAATCGCGGGGTTGAAGCTGCAAACGCGTCATCTCTTGGTTGGGTAATGTAACGCAAAGGGGATCACCACCATCAAGCGTCAGGATAATTTCACTGTATTCTGTACCGGTTTCAACATGGCTCACCTGGCTGGGCAGGACATTACCGAATGCCGCAGAAGGGACATGATCTTTAGTCAAGGTTATCCACGGGGCTTTAATTAACACCAACACCTCTTTCCCTGCGACTAAATTTAATCGATCGGCACTTTGTCCCGTTACCGCCGCATAGATTAGCGTCTTGCTACCGGACAACAAAACCCGCACATGTTGTTGAATGTCTGTCTGGTCACGTTCAATGATCGTACCAAAAAATTGATTTCGGGCGCTGGTTTGTAATGAAAAACGCGATATGGCGGCGAGTAGGCTGTCTAAAGGCAGGGAATCATCTGTCAAAACATCAAACGCTTTTTGTTGAATTTTTTCTAGTAGATCATAAAGTTGTACCAGACGTTCGCCATAATGGGTCAGTTGGGCACCGCCACCGCCTTTCCCACCGGTGGCGCGTTCCACCAATAGCTCATCTGCGAGCTGATTCATTTCGCTGATGGCATCCCAGGCACTTTTGTAGCTGATCCCAGCCTGCCTTGCACCCTGGCTGATAGAACCCGTGATTTTAATCTGTTTGAGTAGCTTAATTCGCCGGGGGTCAGCGAACAGGCGCTGTTGCAATTTCAGTGTTAACAATATTTGGGCTTGCATAGTGATTTATTTAGGGCAAATATTTGGGAGTTTTTACAACAGAACCCTAAGAATCGCACGTTTCGTCGGTTACTGTTACTGTTTTATTGTCTAGAATAACCGAATTAGTGTCTGTGTTATATCCGGTTCAGATATGACACAGTTAATTTGTTAGTCACTCAGGGTATGAGGTTAGCATGTTTGAATTGCTTAAAAGTTTGGGGTTTGCATTGATCATGGTTCCCGTGGTGATGGCCGTTATCCTGGCATTGATATACGGACTTGGGGGATTATTCAATCGTATCTCCAAAACAGAGAACACCCATCGACAGTCTTGAACCTTGTGATTTCCATTACCCGGTTATCCGGGTAATCATCCCTTCCTGCCTTCTCTTCAATGTCACTTTTGCATTGAGATCAACATAAAAGCTAAAACTGGCTCACAACTTGCCGATTAATCACAGAATAGCGTTTTCATTTAACGTTGTATCTTGTTATATACAACGCACCATATTGATTATCTTGGGCGAGTCTAAAATGAAAAATAAAGTTTGTCAGTTTCTGACTGGGATTGTGGCCTTTTTTGCGCTTGCCGGGAGTGTTTGGGCAGCAGATAAAGTGACAGTTTTTGCGGCGGCTTCATTAACTAATGCATTGGATGATATCGCGCTACAGTATAAAAAAGAGCAACGGGGCGATATCGTAGCCTCTTATGCTTCATCATCGACACTGGCACGGCAAATAGCACAGGGAGCACCTGCGGATATTTTTATTTCTGCCGATCAGCAGTGGATGAATTACGCGACGGAAAAACACTTAATTGCCGAGAATAGCCGTCATACTTTGTTGGGTAACCAGCTTGTCCTGATTGCGCCTAAAGAGAGTCAATTAGGCAGAGTCGAGATTAACCGGGAAACAAAATGGCAATCTTTGCTGGCGGGAGGGCGTTTAGCGGTTGGCGATCCTGACCATGTACCCGTGGGGATTTACGCTAAAGAATCGCTGCAATATTTACAGGCATGGGATACGGTCAATCCACTGATGGCACGGACTAGCAATGTACGTAGTGGTATGGCGCTGGTAGAGAGAGCCGAAGCCCCACTGGGCATTGTTTATGGCTCTGATGCCGTTGCCAGCAATAAAGTCAAGATTGTCGGCGTTTTCCCACCTGAAAGCCATAAGCCGGTGGAATATCCGATGGCGATAATCAAAGGCCATGAAAAACCGGCTGTTCGCGCTTTTTATGACTACCTTAAAACCCCTGAAGCCGCAGCCATTTTTAAACGCTACGGCTTTAGTCCACTGTAGGAACTGATCGTTTGGAGATGTTAAGTGAATATGAATGGCAGGCGATTTTACTGAGTTTAAAAATCTCAGGGATCGCCGTGTTATTCAGTTTGCCATTAGGGATCTTAATGGCATGGATGCTGGCTCGCTGCCAGTTTGTTGGCAAATCCCTGCTTGATAGCATTATCCACCTGCCACTGGTATTACCGCCAGTGGTGGTGGGATATCTGTTACTGATCAGCCTGGGGCGGCGTGGCGTCATTGGTGAATGCCTTTATGACTGGTTCGGGATCAGTTTTGCATTTAATTGGACAGGGGCGGCATTGGCTTCGGCCGTGGTGGCTTTTCCGCTCATGGTCAGGGCTATTCGCTTGTCATTGGAGGGCATTGATCGGCGTTTGGAACAGGCTGCCCGTACTTTGGGGGCGGGATCACTTAAAGTCTTTTTCACCATTACCTTACCGTTATCATTACCGGGCATCATTGTGGGCGCGGTATTGGCTTTCGCCCGTTCATTGGGCGAGTTTGGCGCCACCATTACCTTTGTTTCCAATATTCCGGGGGAGACGCGAACCATTCCTCTTGCTATGTATACATTGATAGAAATGCCGGGTGCTGAAACCGCCGCCGCCCGTCTGTGTATCATTGCCATTTTATTGGCACTCATTTCATTGCTGCTTTCCGAATGGCTGACACGTTGGGGCAGAAAACGTTTGGGGGCAGCATGTTAGAGCTGGATTTTGAGCAGCGTTTGGGTGAGTTGTACATGCAGGTGGATATCACTTTGCCAACAGAAAGCATTAGCGCCATATTCGGTCTTTCCGGGGCAGGAAAAACCTCACTGATCAATGTCATTGCGGGATTGAGCCGCCCGGCAAAAGGCCGTATTGTCTTAAACGGCACTCCCTTAGTGGACACAGAACAAAATATCTTTTTGCCACCCGAAAAGCGTCGGGTGGGTTATGTGTTTCAGGATGCGCGCCTTTTCCCGCATTATCGCGTGAAGGGAAACCTACAATATGGCATGGCACCAGAGATGAAACCGCAATTTGACAATATCATTGGCTTGCTAGGGATTGAACATTTACTGTCACGTTTTCCTGCCACCTTATCTGGCGGGGAAAAACAGCGGGTAGCCATTGGTCGGGCATTACTGACTGCCCCTGAAATCCTGCTTATGGATGAACCCTTGGCATCATTGGATTTACCACGTAAGCGTGAGCTATTGCCTTATCTTGAAAAGTTATCCCAGGAAGTCAAAATCCCGATCCTATACGTGAGCCACAGCCTGGATGAAATTTTACGCTTGGCAGAGCATGTCATTGTGATGGATAAGGGAAAAATCAGGGCGACAGGAACGCTGGAAGAGGTTTGGTCGAGCAGCGCACTGCGTCCGTGGCTGCAAAAAGAGAGTCTTGGCAGCATATTGAACGTTTCGGTTATGGAACATCATCAACGTTATCAAATGACCGCAGTGGCGGTGGCTGACAAAGTCCTTTGGCTGCCACAAGTCAATGCCTCTCCAGGCACTGATCTGCGTATCCGTATTGATGCATCAGATGTTTCCTTGGTTTTGGCGCCTCCAAAAGTGAGCAGCATCCGTAACATCTTGCAGGTAAAAGTCACCGAGTTTTTTGAAGATAATGGCCAGATTGATGTCAAATTGGCGCTGGGTGAACATAGCTTGTGGGCGAGAATTACGCCGTGGGCACGGGAAGAGCTTAATCTGCGGGCAGGGCAATGGTTATATGCACAGATAAAGAGTGTTTCGCTGAATCGTCACTTATGATGAATAGGCAGGAAGTTACATAGGGAGCAGATGCTCCCATTGAACGGATTTACAGCACGTATTTTCGCAGGACTTCCGCGATACCGGGCTGGGTATTATCCCGTGTGACAATATCGGCTCGTTCTTTGACAGCCTCGACGCCATTCCCCATAGCGACACCCAGCCCAACGTTTTCCAGCATACTGAGGTCGTTATAATTATCACCAAAAGCGATCACATCCTTCATACTCATGCCTTGTGATCCCACCCATTGTTGCAATCGCATGCCTTTGCTATTGCCCTTTTTGGCTATATCGACCTGATCGAACCATGACCACTCACACTCAAGGCCAACATTTTCCTCAATTTGTGCACTAATCTCACGCAGCTTCACTAAATTGGATGAGCTGGTGGCTAATTTCCAAATGGAACTCACCGAGTGGATGGCATCTTGAAAATTTTCCGTTTGCTGAAGATTAGGGCGTTGATGTTCAGGCAGGGAATCCGACCAGGCAAGGGTTCGGGCTACAGTGTGGGGAAATTGATATAAAATGGCATCATCAACATACATCAGATGCTGAATTTCCGTGTCTTGCAGATAGGAAAGTGCTTGGGAGGCTTCCTGAATAGAGAGCGGATTAGAGGCCAATACTTTTTTTGCCTGATAATCATACGAATAAGTTCCATTACAACAGATAGCAGGGGTATCGAGTTGTAGCATTTGATAGAAAGGATGGATGGCAACATGATGGCGTCCAGTCACAATCAACACTTTGATCCCTGACTGGCGGGCTTCATTTAAGGCTGCCAGTGATTCAGGCAGAATACGTTTTTGTGGATCGAGCAGTGTTCCATCGAGATCCAGCGCGATAACGCGATATGACATGGATTGGCCTCTAAGTTGTTTATGATATAAGCAAAATATTATACGTTAGTTGAGCAAAGTTAAACCGATATATACCCGTCGCCTCTCAAGATGCATCTGGTCTCTCCCCGCGCAGCGGGGAGAGACCAACACTCACATTGGTTTGCAAGCGGCAACTTGAAGTTGGATTGGTATAGGGAGTTTAACCGTTAAAATTTTCCAAGGATCTTGACAGATCAATAAAATAGCAATGAAGCATTAAGGAGAGAACATGAAACAAGTGGTTTATACAGCCAGCCCAAATAGCCGACAAATTCACGTATGGTCACTGAATATGGCCGGGGAACTTGCGCTTCTCCAGACCGTCAATGTGCCCGGTGAAGTCCAGCCAATGGTGGTTAATCCTGATGGAAAGCACTTGTATGTCGGAATTCGTCCCCAATTTAGCATCGTAACCTATGCCATTGGTGCCGATGGCTGTCTTGAACAACAGGCCATTGCGCCATTGTCGGGCAGCCCAACCCATCTATCCACTGACCGAGCAGGGCGTTTTTTATTTTCCGCTTCTTACAGTTTCAATCACTTAAGTGTCCATCCTATTGATGAAAATGGGGTCGCTAAAGCGCCAAGCCAAATTGTCGCCGACCTGCAAGCACCACATTCGGCCAATATTGATCGGGAAAATCGCCAACTGCTGGTTCCCTGTCTGAAAGAAGATCATATTCGTATTTTCAATTTGGATGAGCAGGGTTATCTGACAGAAAGTCGGGCAGATGAAGTGACGACGGCAGCGGGTGCAGGTCCACGGCATATGGCATTCCATCCCAAAAAACCGGCTATCTACTGCGTGAATGAATTGGATTCAACCGTTGACGTGCTGCGTAAGTGGGAAAAATACCGTATCGTGCAATCAATTGATTCGTTGCCAACAGATTTTTCCAGCGTCCGTTGGTCGGCAGATATTCACATCACACCGGATGGCCGACACCTCTACACCAGTGAACGTTCAGAGAGCCTGATAAGCCACTTCCGCATTTCGGAAGAGGGTGATCACCTGACATTAGCTGGGCATTATCCTACAGAGGCTCAGCCGCGTGGTTTTGCTCTCGATCACAGTGGTCATTTCCTGATTGCATCAGGGCAAAAATCCGATCATATTTCAGTATCACGCATTGACCCTTATTCAGGGACATTAACCCAACTGGCGCGTTATCCGGTTGGCAAAGCGCCGATGTGGGTTACCGTATTGGTCTTGTAACTGTATGACTGGGGGTATTTCCTTGCCATAACATGGTCGACACGTTATGACTCCTCGCGCTGCGAGGAGTCATAACGCTCCATGAATACCCGTGTCTCACTATGGCAAAAAAGTATTTATACGCATTAAACTTCAAGTTGCAATTTACAACACTATATGAAATCACACGCATCTTGAAGTTAGATTGGTATAAATGAATGAAACCTATTGATGTTGGATCAAATTAAACGTTCCGATACCGGATAAAACAATAGGGTATGTGACTAATATATGGCTCTGATAGACAGAAAACAGATCGCCTAAATAAATATTGCCTCTCAAAAGACGCAAGACAAGATTTCTTGGATTAATATAAAGCTGGAAATTTAGGGGGGCATTGATAATGGATTGAGCATAATTGACCACGCCCCCAAGGTGAATATTATTAAAATTCAATATGGGGGTATTAAAGCCACCTTGAATATAGCCATTGAAACTGGTTTTTTTCCCGGTATTCGGTTCGTGTCCAATGATGGCGGGATAAGATGATAACTGGATAAAGGGATAACTGCCATATTGATAATAGGTGTTAATGTTAAAATGCCCACTAATAAATTCGGTTTGTCTCAGTGTCGGGCTGGTTAATGAATCGGGTTTCACATTTTCTGCAAACAGCGGGGCTAATTCAGGTTTTTCTTTTGCCAGCGCTTCATAATGTAAAATTTCTTGTTCATACCTATTTTTAGATAGTTCAAAGATATTCTGCATTTCTTCATTAGAAGGGGTGAGCAAATTTTCTATATTCATCATGTTTTCCTCTTTGTTTAAATTAACGTGCTTGCATCATGAATATACCAACTCATTTATTTTTAGGTAATGTAATATCCTTTTTTTGGGTCATTAATATTTGTCAATGATTGCTATTTAGGTAAATATTAATATGCTGTGTTTTTTTGTCAGGCATATAATAACTTAATAGTTATTGGCGTATTTTTATTATCCAGCCACCCAATTAAAGAGGTGACTGGATATACCAATCGCCTTTCAAGATGCGTCTTATATCTCCCCGCGTAGCGGGGAGATATAAACACTCTCGTTGGTTTGCAAACGGCAACTTGAAGTTAGATTGGTATATACCCTTCTTTAATTTATGGCACCTGCTATTGCATTGGTCAGTTTCGATAACTGTTCTGGTTGAATAATATAAGGCGGCATCAGGTAAATTAACCGACCAAATGGCCTGATCCACACACCTTGTTGGACAAAATAGTGTTGTAACGCAGCGACATTGACAGGTTGCTTCATTTCGACAACACCTATCGCGCCCAAGACCCGAACATCGTTGACTAAGCTGTGGGATTTAAGGGGAAATAATTCAACGTTTAGTTGCGCTTCAATGGCTTGAATACGCTGCTGCCACGGGCTATCCACAAGCAATTTCAGACTGGCACTGGCGACGGCGCAGGCCAGAGGATTCCCCATAAACGTTGGCCCATGCATAAAACAACCCGCTTCCCCCTGGCTAATCGTTTCTGCGATATGGCGGGTAGTCAGTGTTGCAGATAATGTCATATATCCCCCGGTCAATGCCTTGCCTAAGCACAAGATATCTGGCGCGATCTGGGCGTGTTCACAGGCGAATAACTTGCCCGTTCGCCCAAATCCGGTGGCAATCTCATCGGCAATCAACACGAGCTGATACTCGTCACAAAGTTGACGGACCTGGCGTAAATATTCAGGGTGGTAAATCCGCATCCCACCCGCACCCTGAACGATGGGTTCTAAAACCACGGCGGCAATTTCAGTATGATATTGCCGCAATAATCGTTTTAAAGAGTCGATATCTTCCGCCTTCCATTCATCACCAAACGAGCATTGCGGCGCATCGGCAAACAGATGGTTGGGAAGATAGCCTTTGTACAGATTATGCATGGCGTTGTCTGGATCGCAGACAGACATAGCGCCAAACGTGTCACCGTGATAACCATGACGTAGCGTCAGGAAACGATGGCGTTTTTCTCCCTTGGCTTGCCAATATTGCAAGGCCATTTTCAGGGCGACTTCTACGGCGACCGATCCTGAATCCGCCAGAAAAACACACTCCAAAGCATCAGGTGTCATTGCCACTAATTGCCGGCACAGATCAACCGCGGGAGGGTGAGTGATACCGCCAAACATCACATGGGACATCTTATCGATTTGTGATTTGGCCGCCTCGTTGAGAGCAGGATGATTATAACCGTGGATAGCCGCCCACCATGAAGACATACCATCAATCAATGTGTGTCCGTCTGATAACACCAGCTCTACACCGGTGGCCGAGACGACAGGGTAGGTGGGAAGCGGATCAGTCATAGAGGTATACGGATGCCAAATATGGCGCTGGTCAAATTTAAGATCCGAAGGGGTTATAGTCACTTTAATGTAAACCTTTTTTGATTCATTTTGGTTGACATGATAACCCGGTTATTTAAACTGACAACGTTTTTTACATCGGAGATGTTATTGTGAGCGAGCGTCAACAATGGACAATCAAACAAGCACAGGCGTTGTTTGATAAGCCTTTTTTTGAATTATTGTTTCAAGCCCAACAGGTACACCGCGAACATTTTGACCCACAGCAAGTCCAGGTCAGTACCCTGCTTTCGATAAAGACGGGGGCTTGTCCAGAGGACTGTAAATATTGTCCACAAAGTTCCCGCTATAAAACTGGCCTGGAAAAAGAGCGGTTGATGGAAGTGGAAAGTGTCATTGAATCCGCGCGCAAAGCGAAAAATGCGGGTTCAACCCGTTTCTGCATGGGGGCAGCCTGGAAAAACCCGCATGAACGGGATATGCCGTATTTGGAAAAAATGGTCAAGGAAGTCCGGGAGCTGGGGATGGAAACCTGTATGACACTGGGTATGCTGAATCCGTCCCAGGCACAGCGTCTGGCAGAAGCGGGTCTGGACTATTACAACCATAACCTAGATACCTCGCCAGAATTTTACGGCAACATTATCACGACCCGCAGTTATCAGGACAGATTGGATACATTGGATAATGTCCGAAGTGCGGGGATTAAAGTTTGCTCAGGGGGGATCGTGGGGTTGGGAGAGCAAATTCGTGATCGGGCCGCATTATTGGTGCAACTGGCAAATCTGCCTAAGCCGCCGGAAAGTGTGCCGATAAATATGCTGGTAAAAGTAAAAGGGACGCCGCTGGAAGATAATGAAGATGTCGATCCTTTTGACTTTATTCGCACCATTGCGGTGGCACGGATCATGATGCCAAAATCCCATGTCCGTCTATCCGCCGGACGTGAACAGATGAATGAACAAACCCAGGCCATGTGTTTTATGGCAGGGGCTAACTCCATTTTCTACGGCTGCAAGCTACTGACGACACCAAACCCGGACGAAGACAAAGACTTGCAACTGTTCCGTCGGCTGGGCATCAATCCTCAACAGACAAAGACGGCATTGGGTGACAACCAGCAGCAGCAGAACTTGACGGAAGCCATTATCCATCATGCTGATAACGAACAATTTTATAATGCGGCAATATGATGAATTGGCCAGATTTTCTTTCCCGCCGTTTGGCCGAACGTCAGGGCACTTCGCTATGGCGCCATCGGCAAGTTTGTCACTCTGATGGGCGTTTATTATCCACTGCGGACGGCCAATACCTGAATTTTTCCAGCAATGATTATCTGGGGCTGAGCCAACACCCCCAGATTATTGCGGCCTGGCAACAAGGCGCCCGGCAGTATGGTGTGGGCAGTAGCGGCTCTGGGCATGTGACAGGGTACACTGCCGCACATCATACCCTGGAACAACAATTGGCTGAGTGGTTGGGATACTCCCACGCTTTACTTTTCATTTCCGGTTATGCCGCTAATCAAGGGGTGATTGCCGCCTTAATGGAAAGAGAAGACAGCATCATTGCTGATCGCCTGAGCCACGCATCGTTGTTGGAAGCGGCAATGCACTCTCCCGCGCAACTGCGGCGTTTTCTGCACAATGATGTGGGTTCTTTGCGACAACAGTTGGCAAAAGCGGGTAACGGTAAAACGCTGGTGGTCACGGAAGGGGTTTTTAGCATGGATGGGGATAGTGCCCCACTTGAAGCCATCGCTCAGCAAGCGAGATCGACAGCAAGTTGGCTGATGGTGGATGATGCTCATGGCATCGGTATTCATGGCGATGAAGGGCGCGGCAGTTGCTGGATGCAAAATATTAAACCAGAGATCCTGGTCATCACGTTTGGCAAGGCATTTGGATTGAGTGGAGCCGCGGTATTATGTGATAAACACACCGCAGAATACCTGCTCCAATATGCCCGGCACCTGATTTACAGTACCTCCATGCCCCCTGCGCAGGCGGTGGCACTTTCCGCCGCACTACGACAAATTCGGGCAGGGGAGGCATTGCGTCAGCGATTGCGAAGCCATATCCGCTACTTTCGCCGGGAAGCACAGCATTTGCCTTTTGCATTGATGAATTCAGAAACGGCCATCCAGCCATTAATGGTGGGTGATAATGAACGTTGTAGCGCGCTATCCCATCGGCTCAGGCAAAAAAAAGTGTGGGTTAACGCGATGCTTCCCCCCACAGTTCCCCCTGACAGTGCGCGATTACGCATTACCTTGACCGCAAACCATACACAGTACGACATTGATACATTACTGGAGGCATTGCATGGATCTGGCTGTTAACTCCGTTGACAAACAGGCCATTGCTGGCGCATTTGGCCGTGCGGCGGCCAAATATGACACGGTGGCTAAATTGCAACAGCAAACCGGTGAGTATTTGATGAAACTGGCATCTGCGGAAGATATTGGTCAGCAGGTATTGGATGCGGGCTGTGGAACCGGTTTTTTTAGCGCCCGTTGGAAACAGCAGGGTAAACAGGTTATCGCACTGGATCTGGCTTCCGGCATGTTGAACCATGCAAGGCAGCTGCAAGTTGCTGATCATTATTTGCAAGGGGATATCGAACAGTTGGGATTGGCGGATAACAGCGTAGACATCTGTTTCAGCAATCTGGCGGTACAGTGGTGCAATGATTTGCCATGCGCATTGCGCGAATTTTATCGTGTTACCCGGCCGGGTGGCCTTATCCTGTTTTCCACGCTTGCCCAGGGTTCACTGAATGAATTGGCCGCCGCGTGGGCGCAATTGGATAGTTATCGGCATATTAATCACTTTCTGCCATGGCGAACCATTACCCAAGCATGCCAGCCCTATCGGCATAAAGTCATTAACCGGCAATATTACCAGCGCTATCCACAGCTGTTGCCCTTACTGAACTCCCTAAAAGGGATCGGCGCAACCCACCTTCATCACGGCCGCCAGCAGGGATTAATGACAAAAAAACGCCTGACTGCCCTTGCGAAAGCATACCCCCAAGACCACGGGTTTTACCCATTAAGCTATCAAATCGTTTTTGGAGTGATTTATTGTGACAAATAAATATTTCCTGACAGGAACCGATACCGAAGTCGGTAAAACCGTGGCGAGTTGCGCCTTGTTACAAGCCGCTAACAAGAAAGGATATCGGACGGCGGGTTATAAACCTGTGGCATCTGGCAGTGAAATGATGGCTGAAGGGATGCGTAATAGCGATGCACTGGCCTTACAGCGTAATAGTACGGTGCCCTTGACTTATCAGGAGGTGAATCCTCTGGTCTTTATGGCGCCGACGTCGCCTCACATCGTGAGTGCGGAGCTTAGTCAACCCATCGATTTTTCCACCTTATCACAGGGCTTGGTCGTATTGGCAAAAAAAGCTGACTGGATTCTGGTTGAGGGGGCAGGAGGATGGTATACGCCACTGTCGGAAAAGACGACTTTTGCTGATTGGGTCATTCAGGAGGATTTACCGGTAATTTTGACCGTAGGTGTCAAATTAGGCTGTATTAACCATGCCGTATTAACCGCAAAAGCGATTCAGTATGCTGGATTAAAACTGGCAGGCTGGATTGCCAATGAAATTGAGCCTGCCGGCAAATATCAAGCTGCCTATTTGGCGACACTGGAGCGCATGATCCCCGCGCCGTTACTGGGCGTTATTCCTCATTTAAATGAACCCAGGGATAAAAATGACATAGGAAAATATATCACGATTGATACTTTGGTTAACTAATTGTTTACGTTGAGTTAGTTAGAATTGATACAGAGGGTAATTCTTTAATCAAAATTATTACGTAGAAGGTGTTTTATTTCAGCAACGATTGAACCAATTTTGATCAACAAATAGCGTGAAGCAATCTTAAAACCACATAAAAATATTCCACTATTGAAAAAGTTTATCAGTGGGGATAACTCTGCAACCGCCCATGCTTAATAGGTTTTGCTGAGTTATCCACTATTCCTGTGGATAACCTTGTGTATTAGTTTTAGAAAAGTATCCTCGCGCAAGGCGATACGCGGCTTGCGCCAGATTTGCTGTTATTCTCTCCTTGGATTTTTTTATAACCAAAATCAACACGTTAAATAAAATCAATTCCTTTCTGCATCCCTTTGCTATTCAGTGCCTTATCATTTCAGCCGGTAATACAAAAATAGGAAAAAGCAAGATCATTATCTGGGGATAAAAGTAGCCATTCATAATGTTAAATAAAGGTTAATGTCATCAGGCTAATAACATCTGGCCAAAACATTATTTTGCTAACGTACTTGAAGCTGTTTTTTTATCCAGTATTATAAAAGTGTTTTTAAAAGTTTTGTTAGTGTATGGATGGCGTGGGGAAAATGAGCAAAGAAACCAACAAGGTATTCAAATTACATTCTGATTTTCAGCCGGCAGGCGATCAACCATCGGCTATCAGACAATTACAGGAGGGGCTGGAGGACGGGTTAGCCCACCAAACCCTTTTAGGGGTAACGGGATCGGGTAAAACGTTCACGATTGCCAACGTTATTGCAAACCTAAATCGACCCACCATGATCCTGGCGCCGAATAAGACATTGGCGGCACAGCTTTATAGCGAAATGAAAGAATTCTTCCCTGAAAATGCAGTGGAGTATTTTGTTTCCTATTACGATTATTACCAACCCGAAGCCTATGTGCCCAGTTCCGACACCTTTATCGAAAAAGACGCTTCAGTGAATGAACACATTGAGCAGATGCGCCTGTCCGCAACGAAAGCCTTGCTGGAGCGCCGTGATGTCATTGTGGTGGCGTCTGTCTCTGCAATTTACGGTTTAGGTGATCCTGATAGCTATCTGAAAATGATGCTTCATTTAACCGAAGGCATGTTAATTGACCAGCGCGCCATTTTGCATCGTTTGGCAGAACTGCAATATACCCGCAATGATCAGGCATTCCAACGCGGGACATTTCGGGTACGTGGTGAAGTCATTGATATTTTCCCGGCAGAGTCAGATGAACACGCTTTACGTGTAGAATTATTTGATGATGAAGTCGAACGTCTTTCCCTGTTTGATCCGCTGACGGGACAGATAGAGTACCGCACGCCGCGTTATACCGTCTATCCAAAAACCCACTATGTTACACCCCGTGAACGTATCCTTCAGGCGATGGAAGAGATCAAGGCTGAATTGGTAGAACGGCGCAAGGTTTTGTTGGCGTCAGACAAGTTATTGGAAGAACAGCGTATCTCCCAGCGAACCCAATTCGATCTCGAAATGATGAATGAGTTGGGTTATTGCTCTGGTATTGAAAACTACTCCCGTTATCTGTCTGGCCGCTCTGCCGGTGACCCCCCCCCAACGTTGTTTGATTACCTGCCGGCAGATGGTTTGCTGGTGGTGGATGAATCCCACGTGACCATTCCGCAAATTGGTGGGATGTACCGGGGGGATCGCTCCCGCAAGGAGACGTTGGTGGAATATGGCTTCCGTTTGCCGTCAGCGCTGGATAACCGCCCCTTGCGGTTTGAAGAATTTGAGGCTCTGGCACCGCAAAGTATCTATGTTTCAGCCACTCCCGGCCACTATGAACTGGAAAAATCGGGTCATGAAATTATTGAACAAGTTGTGCGTCCAACAGGGTTAATTGACCCTGAAGTTGAAGTGCGTCCAGTGGCAACCCAGGTGGATGATCTCTTGTCTGAAATCCGTGTCCGGGCGGCAAAAAATGAGCGAGTGCTGGTCACTACCTTAACCAAACGGATGGCGGAAGACTTGACTGAATATTTGGAAGAGCATGGCGAACGAGTACGTTATCTCCATTCCGATATTGATACCGTAGAACGGGTAGAGATTATCCGTGATCTTCGGCTGGGGGAATTTGATGTCTTGGTTGGCATTAACTTACTACGTGAAGGTTTGGATATGCCGGAAGTCTCCCTGGTGGCAATTTTGGATGCGGATAAAGAGGGTTTCCTTCGTTCAGAGCGCTCCCTGATCCAGACCATTGGCCGTGCAGCACGTAACCTGTATGGTAAGGCCATTTTATATGGTGATAAAATTACCGCTTCGATGGCCAAAGCGATTGAAGAAACCGATCGCCGTAGGGCTAAACAGCAGGCATTTAACGAGGAACATGGCATCATACCGCAAGGTTTGAATAAAAAAATTGGTGACCTCCTGAAAATTGGTCAGCCGGTCAATGGCAAAAGGAAAGCCAAAGGGAAAAGTAAAGCGACGTTGGATACGGATGATTACCGCAACCTGTCGGCGAAAGATCTGGAGAGAAAAATCCGTGAGTTGGAAGAAAAAATGTACCAACATGCACGGGATCTTGAATTTGAACAGGCGGCCAATATTCGTGACCAGATCCAGGCCGTGCGAGCACAATTTATTGCCAACTCCTGAACTTATTGCCAATTCCTGAAAAATTAGCGCCGATCCCTAAAAATTGTGCTTGAAGGGAACGGCTATAGAGTAGCTAACCCAATTTTTGCAGCGTATGCTCAATGGCCTGGTGTAATAATTCACGGTCGTGACGGTAAGGAATATCCTGAGCTTCTAAAACCTGTTGTGTCACGATACGGTCGCTAAAGGGGCTGATATCGGTACGTGGGTCGACAATCAGGGCATTAATCATTTTGCGGCCAATCTTATTTTCCATGATTGCCAGTTTATCTTTTAATGATAGATTGGCTGCGGCATGGCTGAGCTCCTTGCCTAAATTACCGATATAAATCATATTCGCATTGCTGCGTCGTAAGGATTGTGTCAAATCGTCCAATAACAGCAACGGCATCAGGCTGGTGAAAAAACTGCCAGGGCCGATCAAAATCAAATCAGCTTGTTCAATGGCATCCAGTGCTTCTTTAGTGGCAGTGACGTGAGGGTAAAGCAATAGCTCTCGTGGTGTACAATTGAGCTGATCGATATTGACTTCGCCATACACAGTATTGCCTTGATCATCGATAGCCATTAAATCGACCGACTGCTCGGACATAGGAATCAACTGTGCATTGACTTTCAGCAGGCTGCGGATCAGGTTAATCGCCTCAAGGGGACGGACACTTAAATGATCGAGCGCCTTCAACATCAAATTACCCAAATTATGCCCAGATAATTCGCCATTGCCACTGAACCGATATTCAAACATGGCAGAAGCAATGGTCGGTTCCGTGATTAACTGATTGAGGCAATTGCGCATATCTCCCCAGGCGATCCCACCTTCCGAACGGCGTATTCTCCCGGTTGAACCCCCGTTGTCCGTTGTTGTGACAATTCCTGTCAGGCGGGCACCAAGGGAAGAAAGGGAAGACATCACGCGTCCAAGTCCATGACCGCCGCCGAGAGCGACAACGCGATCCAAATCCGCTAATGTGCGATTTCGCATAGAATTCCTGTTACTGGCTAAACGTAGGGGCTTTAATAAATCGCATGTAATTTATCATAAAATAGGATGCTTTCAGAAATTGATATAATTTTATGCGATCGCTTACCTGAAATGTTCGCCCGACTGCGTGGGAACATCACAGAAAAATGATGTTATCGTGATTATTTAACTCGTTGTATAATAAGGTATATATCGGATGCGGCATTAGCTTTTTACTCTCTTAAAGGGTAGACTCTTTGGCGAACATACCGCTACTTGCACCCTTTTTCACATAAAAATTTAATTGATATTAACCCCTAGCCTCTGTGTCTAAGTCGCTGTTCTGTCAAATAGATACCACACTGATATGATGCTCTGGCCGTGGCTTTTGAGTCACCAAGATGCAAGGTAGAAATGCCGGCATCTCCCGTATTTGGAAGGTGTTATTGTGGAACAACTCATAGATGCATTCTCGCGCAAGTTCTATTACCTGAGATTGTCTATTACCGATGTGTGTAATTTTCGCTGCACCTATTGCCTGCCTGATGGGTATCGGCCTCATGGTCATAAATCATTTCTTTCCCTGCCAGAAATTCGCCGCGTTAGCCGGGCATTTGCTGAGCTTGGCACAGAAAAAATTCGCCTGACAGGAGGGGAGCCAACCATGCGCCGTGATTTCTGCGACATCATCGCCACGGTGCATGACAATCCGCAAATCAAAAAAATCGCGGTCACCACCAACGGTTACCGGCTGGAGCGCGATGTCTTCCAATGGAAATTGGCGGGACTGACAGCGATTAACGTGAGTGTTGATAGTTTAGATCCCCGCCAGTTTCGCGCTATTACCGGACAGGATAAATTTTTCCAGATTATGCGCGGCATTGATGCGGCTTTTGAGGCGGGGTTCAACACCGTGAAAGTGAATGTCGTGCTGATGAAGAACGTGAATGAGACCCACTTGCCGGCGTTTCTTGAATGGATCAAACCGCGGGCTATTCAGTTGCGCTTTATTGAACTAATGGAAACGGGAGAAGGCAGTGATATTTTTTTTCGTCATCATCTTTCTGGCGAAGTGATCCGTCGCCAACTGCTGCAACAGGGGTGGCAACAACAGCAACGTGCGCGTAGTGATGGGCCGGCTCAAGTTTTTCGCCATCCCGATTACCGAGGCGAAATAGGCCTTATTATGCCGTATGAAAAAGATTTTTGCCAAAGCTGTAACCGCCTGAGGGTATCCGCAATTGGCAATCTCCATTTGTGCTTGTTTGGTGAGCAGGGCATACCCTTGCGTGATTTATTATCTGATGATGCATCACTCGAAGCGCTGAAACAACGTATCCAAGACGGGTTGCGCCACAAGCGCGAGACTCACTTTTTGCATCAAGGGAACAGCGGTATCACCCCGAATCTTTCTTTTATTGGTGGTTAGGAATTTATTGGCGGTAAACTTGCCCACAAAATTTATTTTTTCAGGCGTTGTTATTCAGGAGTAAAGAAAGAATGTCTCAATTAACCCATATCAACACTTCGGGTGAAGCGCATATGGTAGATATTTCTGCCAAATCGGAAACGGTGCGTGAAGCACGGGCAGAAGCATTCGTTGAAATGCAGGCTGAAACTTTGGCCATGATTATTGCGGGTGATCACCACAAAGGGGATGTTTTTGCGACCGCCCGTATTGCGGGGATCCAGGCAGCAAAACGGACGTGGGAATTGATCCCGCTTTGCCATCCGTTATTGCTGAGTAAAGTAGACGTCTTGCTGGAGGCACAACCGGAACACAACCGTGTCAGAATCGAATCTTGCTGCCGTCTGACGGGGAAAACCGGTGTCGAGATGGAGGCCTTGACTGCGGCATCCGTGGCTGCTTTAACCCTTTATGACATGTGCAAAGCGGTGCAAAAAGATATGGTCATTGGGCCGGTGCGTTTGTTAGAAAAAAGTGGCGGTAAATCAGGGGATTTTAAGGTGGGGGTATGATAAAGGTACTGTTTTTTGCGCAAGTTCGCGAGCTGGTGGGAACGGATTCACTTGAACTGCCTAATGACTACCCAACTGTGGCCCATCTTCGCCATGCACTGATTGAAAAAGGGGAACGATGGGCGTTGGCATTGGAAGAAGGTAAAGTATTGTCTGCCGTCAATCAATCTTTTGTCCATGCTGAACATGCCTTAACTGATGGTGATGAAGTGGCTTTTTTTCCGCCGGTGACGGGGGGGTAACCATGAAAAATACGCGGATCAAGATCCAACGGGCGGCATTCAGTGTTGGGGAAGCGTATCAATGGCTCTCACAATGTGATGAAGATGGCGCTGTAGTGACTTTTACCGGAAAAGTTCGCAATCATAATCTGGGCGATAACGTTAAGGCGCTGACATTGGAACATTATGCGGGCATGACAGAAAAGATGTTGCAGACAATTGCCGACGAAGCCCGCCAACGTTGGCCTTTGCAACGCGTCAGCATTATTCATCGTATTGGTGAATTGTATCCAGGGGATGAGATTGTCTTTGTGGGGGTTACCAGCGCTCACCGTAATAGGGCTTTTATGGCGGCTGAATTCATCATGGACTACCTGAAAACCAAAGCTCCGTTCTGGAAAAAGGAGTCGCTTGTCGAAGGGGAGCGCTGGGTAGAGGCAAGGCAAAGTGACCAGGATGCGGCAAGTCGCTGGTAACAAGGTGCTGAAATGGTGCTTAGCGGATCATTCTGCGGGCTATCGCGAAAACGGGATAAATAAATAATATGTCACTGAAATTGTCATTAATTGGCAGATGGTTTTATTAATGTTCTATGCTAATGTATAACTTTTGAATGGATTGTTTATTTTTAAACATTCTTAATCCTTAAACATTGTCATGAAAAGGTAATCGTCATGGACCGATATCAACGTTCAAATGATTCGATTGTCCAGAAAACGGGTTCTGGTATTCAAACTTATATGGCACAAGTCTACGGTTGGATGACGTGTGGCTTGCTGTTAACCGCATTTGTTGCATGGTATGTGGCAAATACCCCTGAAATTTTATACGCCATTTTCAGTAACTCCATTGTTTTCTATGGCTTAATCATCGCACAACTTGCATTGGTATTTGTGCTGTCTGGTTTGGTTCATAAAATGAGTGGGGCACTGGCGACAGGGCTGTTTATGCTCTACTCCATGCTAACGGGGTTGACACTTTCCAGTATCTTTGTGGTTTATACCAGTAGCTCTATTGCCAGCACATTTGTTGTTTCAGCGGGTATGTTTGGTGCATTGAGCGTTTATGGTTATACCACTAAACGTAGCCTGAGTGGCCTGGGTAGTTTCCTGTTTATGGGGCTAATCGGCATCGTTCTGGCTTCTTTGTTAAACATCTGGCTGAAAAGTCCGGCATTAATGTGGGTAATCACCTATATCGGTGTGGTAATCTTTGCTGGTTTGACGGCATACGATACCCAAAAACTGAAAGAAATGGGTGAACAACTGGATGTTAACGATAAAGAGAATCTGCGCAGATACTCAATTACTGGCGCACTGACTCTCTATCTGGACTTCATTAACCTGTTCTTAATGTTGTTGCGGATTTTGGGTGATCGTCGATAGTCACTGATTTGTTAAATGAAAAACCCTGCCAAGGCAGGGTTTTTTAATGGTCAATTTCACATCAGACAATGAAAATAAATTAAAGCCGGTTTTCAGCAACCGACAAAGCGGTATCAAAATCCTTCAATTGATTAGCAGAGTTATTGACTGAGTTTTTCTCAGGCAATCTTACGACGAAACAGCCGATAAGCGATCCCCCCCGTTGTTGCGGTAATCACCAGTAAAGGCCATAAATTTGGCCAAATAACCGATAAATCAGCCCCTTTCAAATAAATTTGCTTGGTGATATCGGTAAAATGGCGGATTGGATTAATCCAGGTGATGTTTTGTAACCAAACAGGCATATTCTCAACCGGAGAGATATAACCAGAAAGCAGAATAGCGGGCATCATAAACACAAATACGCCAATAAACGCTTGTTGCTGGGTAGAGCAGACCGCAGAAATGAGTAACCCGAAGCCAACCAGGGATAACCCATAAATTAACATGCAGCCATAAAATAGCAGCAGTGAACCCGCAAAAGGAATTTGGTAGAACAGCGTGCCAATCAGCAAAACAATGCTTGCTTGCATCGTCGCTACCACCAACGCCGGGATCGCTTTACCAAGGAAAATTTGCCATGTTGCCAGTGGAGAAACCAGCAATTGATCCAACGTACCTTGTTCCCGTTCACGGGCGACGGACAATGCGGTGACAATGAGCACACCAATCGTGGTGATCATGGCAACCAGTGATGGCACGACGAACCACTTATAATCCAAATTGGCGTTATACCAGTTACGAATAATGAGTTCACTGTTATTGAGATTAGGGGCGTTGCCTAACCGTTGTTTCTGGTAATCCATGACAATCTGCTGAATATAGTTGGCAGCAATTTGGGCACTGTTTGAATTACGTCCATCTAATAAAACTTGAATGGATGTTGGGTTATGATTGGCGAGGTTAGCGCTAAAATTTTGTGGGAAACGCACCAGCAAGAGTGCCTTGCGGTTATCCAGGGTCGGGCGGATTTCATGCGAGCTGGTTAACAGGATCACATCAGGAAATGCCTTTGATTTTGCCAGCCGTTGGGTTAGCTCAATGGATGCTTGTCCTTTATCCTCATTATAAATGGCGATGGTGGCGTTTTTGACCTCCAGCGTTGCAGCCCACGGAAACAGGATCATTTGTATCACCACAGTCAAAATCAAAATGTTCCGTGTTTGCGGCTCTCTCAGAAGAGACTGTAACTCTTTCATGATGAGTGTATACAGACGATAAAACATGCGCTTTCCTTTTTAATCCAGATGCCGGCGAGTTTTCCACGCAGTCAGGCCGATAAAGACGATAGAACTGGCAATCAGCAAAAGCAGGTTCGTCATCAACACAGCGCCAATGTTGCCGGCCAGAAAGAGTGTCTGTAGGCTGCTGACAAAGTAACGCGCGGGGATGACATAAGTCGCAGCCTGGATCGGCACAGGCATACTGTCTATCTCAAACACAAAACCAGACAACATAATGGCCGGCAAAAAAGCCGCGTTGAGAGAAATCATGGCTGCATTGAACTGATTACGGGTCAGGGTAGAAATCAATAACCCCATACCTAAAGCGGTCGCGAGGTAAAGGCTGGAAACCAACGCCAATAGCCAGAGTGAGCCGCGATAGGGAACACCCAGCACAAAAACGGTGAATAGCATGCAAAGTACCATGACAAAAGAACCCAGCATTTGATAGGGCAATAATTTGGCAAGCAGTAGTTCGGTGCGGGTCACCTGAGTTGAAAGCAGTGCTTCCATCGTGCCGCGTTCCCACTCACGGGCAACCACGAGTGAGGTCAGGATTGCGCCGACTACGGTCATGATAATGGAAACCGCACCGGGAATAAGAAAATGCCGGCTAATGGCGGCGGGATTAAACCAGTAGCGGATTTGGGTGTCAATCAGGGGGATCGTTGAAACCCCCCGATCTTGCCCTCGCTGCTGTAACCAGGTTTGCCAGATACCTTTGGTATAGCCCTGAACAAAATTAGCGGTGTTGGGTTCACTGCCATCGGTAATAACCTGAATCGGGGCATGGCTATCCGGGCGGGCAAGCTGGGCATTAAAATTGACCGGAATAACGATAATGCCGCGGATTTGGTTTTCCTGCATTTTTTTGATTAAGAGCTGGCGGTTGTCGCTAATGGTGGCATCAATATAGGGCGATCCCGTAAATACATGCACCAATTCACGGGCGTCTTCGCTTTGCTGCTCCATTAAAATACCGAGGCGAAGTTTGCTGGAATCCAGGTTAATCCCGTAACCAAAAATAAAGAGCAACATCAAAGGAATAACCACCGCAATTAAAGCGCTGCTCGGATCACGGATAATCTGCTTAGTCTCTTTGATACAGAGTGCTTTCAATCGACGCCATGAGAAACTGACCGCCTTCTGGGAGAGGGAATGGCTCATTGTGGCTCCTTATCGTAGTTCAACACGAGATCGATAAAGGCGTCTTCCATGGAAGGGTTAGGACGTTCATCCGTGGCAACTAATTTTTTCAGTTCATCAGGTGTTCCGGCCGCAATCAATTTGCCGCGAAATACCAGCCCGATACGATCACAATATTCCGCTTCATCCATAAAGTGGGTTGTGACCATCACGGTGACCCCTTTATCCACCATCCCATTAATATGTAGCCAAAATTCGCGGCGGGTTAGCGGATCAACACCCGACGTGGGTTCATCCAAAAACAGAATATCAGGTTCGTGCATCAGGGCGCAGGAAAGGGCCAGCCGTTGCTTAAATCCGAGCGGAAGGCTATCCGTTTTTTGCTGTAAAATAGGCCCAAGATTGAAAGCACGGATCATGTCGGACATCTTTTCCTGTTGATGGCGACCTTTCAGGCCATAAACACCGGAAAAAAACTTAAGATTTTGTTCAACCGTCAGATTGCCATAAAGCGAGAACTTTTGTGCCATATAGCCAAGACGTTGGCGTGCCTTGCCTGAACGGGTTTTCAAATCCATATCCAGAACCAGCGCCTTGCCTGAAGTTGGGATAATTAAACCACACATCATTTTGAAGGTCGTCGATTTACCGGCACCATTGGGTCCCAATAGACCAAATATTTCCCCCCGTTTCACCTGAAAATCGACGTGATCAGTGGCCGCGAAATCGCCAAATTTTTTCGTCAGGCTACGGGCTGCTATCACCGTTTCTGTTGGGTTTGGCGGAATTTGAGGCATTATCTCCGCTAATTCGGAACGATGGGATGGGCCGCCACCCAATAAATCGATAAAGGCATCTTCGAAACGGGGTTCGGCATCAAAGAGATTGGCTTCATTTAACCCGATTTGTTGGATTAATGCGTTTTTGTCCGCCCCTGCTTTTAAGATCAGGCGAACATATTTCCCCTGGATCACGCCATCAGTCACTTGGGGCAAGGTGAGGGCATGTTGCAGAATTTGGCGACGAGCCGCCTGTTTAACATCAAGTAAAAAAGAGCGGCCGGCAATATTGCGGGTTAAATCTTGGGGTTGGCCGCGATAGAGCAACTCACCTCGATTCATCAGTAAAACATCACGGCATAGCTCAGCTTCATCCAGATAAGAGGTACTCCACAGGATTAGCATACCGTCGGAAGCAAGCTCATGAACCATTCGCCATAACTCACGGCGGGCGATGGGATCAACACCGACACCCGGCTCATCCAGCAGTAAAACCTTCGGGCTACCCAATAACGTACAAGCAAGCCCCAGTTTTTGCTTCATACCACCGGACAATTTTCCCGCTAACCGTCCGGTAAAACGGGTTAAGTCCGTAAAGGCCAGTAACTTCTGGAATGTTGTTTCGCGCTCCTTGCCAAGTACACCACGGAGATCGGCATATAAAGTGAGATTTTCCATGACGGTTAAATCTTCATACAAGCCAAATTTTTGTGGCATATAACCGAGTTCAGAACGTACCTGGACACTGTCCTTGATAGGATCAAGCCCCATTATTTCAAGGTTGCCGCTATCCGGTTTCAATAATCCGGCCAACATTCTTATCAGCGTGGTTTTTCCAGCACCATCTGGACCGACAAGACCTGTGACTGATCCGCCCTGAATTTCTGCTTGTAAATGAGATACAGCAGGAACGTCCAATCCTGGAAACGTTTTCTCCACGCCGTTCAGTTTTATCGTATAAGCTGAACTGGTCATGTTATCGCCTTACTTATTGGTTTCAGTAAAACTTGCTTTAGTTGAATCGGCAAAACGCAGGGTGACCGGCATGCCTTGTTTCAGGCTCTCATCGGGATCAAGGACAATAATGCGCAGGCGATAAACCAAATCGGTTCTTAAATCAGGTGTCTCGACATTTTTGGGTGTAAATTCAGCGGTTGGAGAAACAAAACCGATTTTTCCATGATAAGGCTGATTTTTCCGCCCATCGGTATAAATCAGGACTTCCCGCCCCGCGATAGCCTGATTGAGATTGGGTTCATCAATGTATGCCCTGATCCAAACAGGATGAGTCAGTGAAAGGGTAAAAACAGTATTGCCTGCCGCCAACATGGTGCCTGGCTCGATGGCTCTGGTCAGGATCATCCCGGCCGATGGCGAGGTGAGGTGCGTATCTTTGAGATTAAGTTCAGCCTGTGCAACGGCGGCTTCTGCCTGGGTAAGTTGGGCTTTTGCCGCCGCAATTTCTTCTATACGATAACCCGTTTCGAACTGACGCAATTTATCTTTTGCCGCCTGGTAAGCCGCCAGTGCCTGATTGCGTCCGGTTCTGGCATTTTCCAGATCATTGTCTGAGATTGTTTTGCTTTGCCACAAACCTTGCTGGCGTTTCAGGAAACTATCAGCGAAATGGAATGCTGACTCTTTTTGCTTCACCTCAGCACGTACTTGGGCAATTTCTTCGCTGCGATAGCCTGCTTCGGTTTTAGCCAGATTTGCCTTGGCGACATCACGAGCCGCTTTAGCTTGATCCAAGGCATTAATAAAGGGAGCATCATCAAGGCGACCCAGCATCTGGTTCACAGTGATGGGATCACCTTCATCGACTTGCAAATCAGCCAGTTTACCTGCAACCCGAAAACTCAGGTTGACAGTCCGAACATCGACATTGCCATACAGGGTGAGTTCCCGGCTATTTTGTTCCTGATAATAGTAGATACCCACAATAGCACCGATAACAACAATGAGCGCCAATAGGGCAAGAGCAAACTTTTTACTGTTCATACTATCCCTTATGCCTTTTTCAACTTATACCCTCTATCTTTCAAGTCGTGGCTTCATGGGTTATGCCATTGCTTAAGCGCTATTGGGTATAGACATTTTAAAGCCTGTGCACTATTTGTGAATGATATATCTTACTGAATTTTATAAAATTAATGCTTTTGAAATGCTTTTTCTCTTAACCCATCCAGCAGTAAATTGATGTGCTGAGATAACACTTGATTGATTAATTCGTATTCTTTAGTGCCAATATTATCCCAGCCAGTTTGGCGCAATAAGGCCTCCCTGGCCAGGCGGAAAGAAAGGATCTCACCTAATAAAGCATGGGTATGGATCTGGGTTGAGATTTGGCGTTCATCGGCGCCAATATAATTGGCGATAAGTTTGTTCAACCGGGAATAAATGGGGGCGAGTCCCTGTTCATGCATGACACTGTAAGCCTCTGTTGGCGTCAACTGTTCATGGGACATGATCCGGCTTATATTAATACTGCTTTTCTCAAAAATCAGGCGGTTATAGCTGACCATTCCCTGATGAATAAATGCCAATATTTGATCTTTTGGATAGGGTTTGGGTGACTTATCAAAAAAACGATCAATGGCTTCAATGAGAGGAGAAAACTCCGCTTTTAGCTTATCGGCAATATGCTGTACGACGGCGAGATATAGTCCTTCCTTGGAACCGAAATAGTATGAGATGGCGGCGATATTTTGCTGGGCGTGTTGGGCAATATTGCGGGTAGTCGCACCATCCAGACCGGATTTACCAAAAATTTCTATTGCTGCTGCCAGAAGTTGCTGTTTGGCTTGTTCGCCGCGTAATGTCTGGGCTTTCTTCGCTGCCATGTCAAAATATTTCCTGTTACAAAGCGTTTTCGGGAGTGCCGGAAAATATATCAATCGTATGATTAACTCTAAAACTAAAGCAACCCGATGTAAAGTTGACACAAATTGTCTTTTTAATAGACGGGCATAAAAAATAATCTTCCAATTTTGGCTATCTTCCCTTAGCTGAACAGATTTAGTCAATTTTAGCGTAACTTATTGCTCTCTTTAGATCCGCGTGGGAAGACATATCTGTTATAATCCCCCCTAGCTTATATACGGTGCATTGCAGTTTGTGTAATTTCTTTGCGTTTTATCGCGTCTATTTTCTTCCCATAAAACTGCCCCTGAGTTGATATCAGGAATGGTGAAGTCTGGAGTATTTCTTATTTATGAATTTTCAGTCACTCGGCTTAAAAGCTGATATTTTGCGTGCTATTGAAGAACAAGGCTACGTAGAACCTACCTCTATTCAGCAACAGGCTATTCCTGTTGTGTTATCCGGCAAAGATCTACTGGCCAGTGCCCAAACAGGCACAGGAAAAACAGCAGGGTTTACTTTGCCTATTTTGCAACTCTTGAGCGAATCCCCGGCTCAGGCAAAAGGTCGTCGTCCGGTCAGGGCATTGATTTTAACCCCAACCAGAGAACTGGCGGCTCAGGTGGGGGAAAGTGTACGTGACTACAGCAAGTATCTTAAATTACGTTCGTTTGTTGTGTTCGGCGGGGTCAGTATTAATCCGCAGATGATGAAATTGCGCGGTGGCGTGGATATTCTGGTCGCAACACCAGGCCGCTTGCTGGATTTAGAACATCAAAATGCCGTTGATCTTTCTCATGTTGAAATACTGATTTTGGATGAGGCAGATCGCATGTTGGACATGGGCTTTATTCACGATATTCGTCGTGTGTTGAGTAAGCTGCCCGCAAAACGCCAAAACTTACTCTTTTCTGCCACTTTCTCTGATGAGATCAAGGGGCTCGCCAATAAATTACTGAAAGATCCCGTCAGTGTCGAAGTTGCACGGCGTAATTCGGCCTCTGAACAGATTGAACAATCAATCCATTTCGTAGACAAAAAACGCAAGGGAGAATTGCTCTCTTACATGATTGGCAACCAGAACTGGCAACAAGTACTGGTCTTTACTCGTACCAAACATGGGGCAAATCGGCTGGCGGAACAATTGAATCAAGATGGTGTGACGGCGGCTGCGATCCACGGTAACAAGAGTCAGGGAGCAAGAACCCGTGCGTTGTCTGATTTCAAGACAGGAAAAATCCGCGCGTTGGTGGCAACGGATATCGCTGCCCGTGGGTTGGATATCGACCAATTGCCCTACGTCGTCAACTATGAATTGCCAAACGTTGCCGAAGATTATGTGCATCGTATTGGCCGCACCGGACGTGCAGAAGCCACTGGGCAGGCGATTTCGCTCGTGTGTGTCGATGAACACAGCCTCCTGAAAGATATTGAACGCCTGTTGAAGCGTGAAATTCCACGTATTGCCATTTCAGGCTATGAACCGGATCCTTCTATTCGGGCCGAGCCTATCCAAAATGGGCGCAATAGCTCTCGTGGTAATAGCCCTCGTGGTAATAACTCTCGCGGTAACAGTTCTCGTGATAATAGCTCTCGTGATAATAGCTCTCGCGGTAACAGTTCTCGTGATAATAGCTCTCGTGATAATAGTTCTCGCAGTAATAGTCCTTACAAAAATGGCAAACAAGACCAAGGTCATTTCAAACGAAATCGTGCAGCCAAACCCCCACGTACTTCGGTAGCAGGAAGGTAATTCATGCGCGTCTTGCTGGCTCCAATGGAAGGGGTTTTGGATCCTCTGGTTAGGGAATTATTGAGTGAAGTCAATGACTATGACCTGTGCATCACAGAATTCCTGCGTGTGGTTGACAGCTTACTGCCGGTAAAATCTTTTTACCGGTTGTGCCCTGAACTGTATCACCAGGGGCGTACACCATCGGGAACGCCAGTCAGGGTACAGCTTCTTGGGCAATATCCAGAGTGGTTGGCAGAAAATGCAGTTAGGGCGGTTGAGCTGGGATCATGGGGTGTCGATTTAAACTGTGGCTGTCCGTCAAAGGCGGTCAATGGCAGTGGCGGCGGTGCTAGCTTATTGAAAGATCCCGAACTCATTTATCAGGGCGCGAAAGCCATGCGTGAAGCCGTTCCCGCCCATTTTCCGGTAACGGTAAAAGTTCGTTTGGGATGGGATTCTGCTTCACATCAATTTGAGATTGCGGATGCTGTCCAGCAAGCGGGAGCAACTGAACTGGTTGTGCATGGGCGAACCAAAGAAGAGGGCTATAGAGCAGAGTGCATCAACTGGCAGGCAATAGGCGAAATTCGGCGTCGCCTGGCCATTCCCGTTATTGCCAACGGCGAAATCTGGGATTGGCACAGCGCTCAGGCGTGTATTAAGGCGACAGGCTGTGACGCCGTGATGATAGGTCGTGGCGCACTGCATATACCAAACTTGAGCCGTGTCATTAAATATAACGAACCAAAGATGCCATGGAATGATGTACTTAAATTACTGCAAAAATATACTTATCTGGAAAAGCAGGGTGATACGGGTTTTTACCACGTTGCCCGTATCAAACAATGGCTGGGATATTTGCGTAAAGAATATCATGAAGCGGATGAATTATTTATGCGAATCAGGGCATTAAAAACCTCTGCTGAGATCGCTAAAGTTATCTCTTCTGCGGTAGAAGGATGTTTACTGCGATATTTCATTAAGGAACCTTGAAATTTATCGAATATCGATAGATAAAATACATGCGGTTTTATTATGGGTTATGGATGATTCATATTACGCCTAATTTATATTAAATATCATTTCTTATGTTGTTATAAAAACCTTCATAGAAACAACCTTGTTTTTTATTGAATTAAAAATATAGGGAGTAAAACAATTCAATGGGTAATTTGTTTTTATTTAAATAAATTTATGGTTTTTATTTGCATCTAATAATTAAGATAAAATATATTTATAACATTGCGCATTTGCAGGTAAATCATACATACCTAAGTCAGGTGGGTAAGAGAAATATTCTCATCTGTCACTAGTAAATTTAAAAGTTTTGGCTATCTTTATATTGTAAAGGCCAAGGTTTCTCATATTCAGCCATCCGCTTATACCCGTCGCCTTTCAAGATGCGTCTGATACCTCCCCGCGCAGCGGGGAGGTATCAACACTCAAATGGGTTTGCAAGCGGCAACTTGAAATTGGATTGGTATATAATGGGAGCTGTTGGGAAAATATAATTATGTTTATACCCGTCGTCTTTCAAGTTGCCGCTTTGTTGGCTGCGCTCATTCACCCCAGTCACATAGTTATCTATGCTCCTGGGGGTTCATTCCCTTGCCGCCGCGCTGCATCTTGAAATCCATAGGGTATACGTGTTTTTTCAGTGTGTAGTAATCATATAAAGATAACAAATTAAAGTTTGATACAATAGGCTCTATTGACCAATCAAACAATAATGTGAAACGAGACATTTTTATTTTTTTTTCTTGTAATTCTTTGTTTCAATTTCGGTGATTAGCCAGAAAATAATGTGATACCAATTATAGGAAAACATATGAACAAGGTTAAAGAAAACGAACAATCCCCAGTCTGGGCTTATATATCTGTGTTGAAAATAAAACTACGCCAGGTGAGTAATGAGACCAGTATCTTTGCTAATGGAAAGCATAGGATAGCTATCGATATTTATATTCAAGGAGCTGATTATGATGGTAATGATGTTATAGTTCCTGAGAATACACTTTTGAGTCATTCCTGGCTTATTGACTATGATACCGAAGAAAAACTGGACTGGAATCGAAACGAAGAAGACGATTTTACCTGGTCTTATATCGATAAACCTAATGAATTTACTGTAACGCCAATAGCTTCATCTTTGATTAATCATGAGGAATATGATGATTCAAAGCTAAGTAGGATAACTTATTATGTATACTGCTCACCCGCAACAGCAGGTGGGACCAAACAAATCGCCGTATTGATTAAGACGCAAATTGGCACAGAATACACATCAGCCTTCGGAGTATCTTCTGATTTTAATGCATTTGTCCAGATTACGGCAATAAATGAGACACATTATAAGGTTTCTGATCTAGATGCGGTAATTTATGTACATCCTGATGCTGGCCCTGATGTGAATTCTGGACAGCCTCCGTTTAGAAACTGGCTCCAGATTAATACCTATATAAAGTTGCCGAGAGATGATAAATATAATAGACATATCATGTCATTAGATTGGCATAGTAATGATGGCGATCATCCTCTCACTGGTGACAACATACCTTTTAATAGTATGCATCAGCGTTATCATGAGACGAGCAGCATAATATTAGGTAGCCATTCGTCTTATTATTATCTCCACTTTATTTGGGAATTGGGGGAAGAAACGAAGGTTTCCATAGGTAATACCACATGGTGGGACGTACCTATAGCCTTTAATGTAGATATCAACATTAGACAAGAAGGATCTGAAGCCGTTTGTTTTACCATAATGAAGGTTTGGGCTCGGAGGGACTCTACTGACTTGTTACATGATACTTGGTTAGATAAATTTATTATTAATATTTATGACCAATATGGTAATGCAGGAAGATTTTTGGTACAGCCACGCAATGATAACGACGTAGAAAAAGGAAAAGTCCATCTTATAGATTTATAGATAATGAGTCTGACATGGCGACGGTTGAAAAAACGAGGGCGCTTATGTTCTATCTAATATTTTTGTCAGGTGTCGCAGTGTGTTTTTGTGCATCTTCGGGTTCTGAAATAAGAAAAATCATTTTTTTCATCAAATCAAAATAAATAAAAGAGAGGCACCCAAATGCAAAATGACTTTTTCTCGCACGCCCACAATTTCCAGAGTGCCGCCATGGGCAGTGTTGACCCGCGGACGGGACTGTTTACGTACACCCTGCTGGTGGCCCGGCTAACCGGCAGTCATCACCTTGGACCCGCCCAGACGCTGGCGCTGGCGTACTCCCCGCTCAATACCGACAACCAGGGATTCGGCCGGGGCTTTTCCCTGGGGCTGACCCAGTATGACAGCCAGCAACGGCTGCTCAGCCTCTCAACCGGCGAGCGCTATAAGGTGGAGGAGTATACAGACCGTGTCTACCTGAAACAGTACAAGCAGGACGCGGTGCGGTTTGAAAAGGACGTCGCCCGGAATGTCTACCGGGTGATCCACAAGTCGGGGACGGTGGAGGTGTTGACCGGGCCGGACAATGCCTACCGCCTCAAGGTGCCGACCCAACTGTTTACCCCCCTTGGCCATTGCCTGACGCTGGACTGGGCGGGAAAGGACGGCGATGCGCTGAACCTGACGACCATCACGGATGACACGGGAAAAGTGTTGCTCACGGTGCACTATGAGCACGGCAGCTATACCCGTTTCACGGTCTGGCCGGACACAACGGAAGCCTATGACATCCGGCTGCGGTTTGAAAACGACTCGGTGGTTCAGGTGGAAAAAATCCCCCACACCGGCCAGGCGCTGGCCTGGTCGCTGGGGTATGACATCGGCAGCCGGTTTTTAACCCAGATCACCGCCCCGACCGGGCTGAAAGAGCAGGTGATTTATGACCCTGACGGTCACCGGTTTCCTGCCGGCGCCCCGTTATCCACCCTGCCGTATGTCACCCGCTACACGCAATCGCCCGGCGACGGCAGCGATATTGTGCGCACCTATCAATACACCGTGGCGAATTTTCTCGGTTACGGGGAGCAGGGGCGCTGGCAACCGGATGAAGATTTTCTCTACGGGGTACTGAGCGATTACCGGTATGGTTCGACCGAAAGCTGGGACAATGGCACAACGCAGCGCCATATCACCCGTCGCTACAACAAATACCACCTGCTGGTGAGTGAAACGACGGAACAGAATGGTTGCCAGCGGGAACATACGACCGACTATTATGCGCAGGTGGGCAGTTCGTTTGATGACCAACCGCCCCAGTTCCAGTTGCCGAAAACGGCCAGCATCCGCTTTAATGACACCGTTGTGGAGGTGATCCAAACCGAGTTTGATGCGGCGGGCAACCCCACCGTGCAGGTGGCGCCGGATGGCACCCGCACCGACTGGGTTTACTACCCGGCTGAGGGGGAAGCCGGTGTCTGTCCGGCCTCACCACACGGGTTCGTGCGTTTTGTCAAATCTAAAACCGTGACCCCGGCCAACGTCTCGCCGGAAAACCCCTATCAGGATGCACCGGTACACCGGATAGAGTATCAGTATGAGGCGTTGCCGACCCTCCCCGGCGCCGGCGCAGATCAGGCGCTGGTCTGTACGCGCCAGATCTGGTATAGCACTGGCTCGTTGCTTCATCAAAGCTCAGCCGGTGATGTCAAGCTGCATCAAAGCCATGCCCACTATATTAATGACGTGACTTGCCGCGACCATGGGCGGCTGCACAGCATTGATGAGACGGTGTATGCCATCCCTGCAGAAGGGGAAACGGTTGTCAGCAAGGCCGAATGGACCAGCCAGCAAACTTTCAGCTATACCCTTCAGGAAGGGGGGCTGGTGCAAAGCGGCCAATGGACTGGGCATGACCAGCTCAGCCTCTCGACCCAGTGTACCCAATCGCAGGTCAGCGGCCAGTTATGGCATGAAGTGGATACCCAGGGTCTCACGTCCCATTATGACTATGATGACCTGGGGCGTCTCTTAACCCACACCCGTAATGCGGAAACCGACTATGCCCAAATGGTACAGTATGCCTATGCCATTGAAGGGGTAGGGGTGGTCACGACCACAAAAACCGATGCGTGGGGTAACCAGGTGCGTCTTCGCTTTGACGGGCAGGGACACCCTCATCAGTTGGCCATACAGGAAAAGGGGCAGGAAGATAAGGGCTGGCGCCTGATGTCTGACACTGAGCAGGACAGCTGGGGGCGGGTGGTAACCCAAACTTATTATGATTGGCTGCCTGTGGAAAATCCTCCGGGCGCGTCCCCCACGGTGGTGCCGGTTAAGTCTAGCCAGCGGATTGAATATGATGATTGGGGTAGATTACACCGGGTTATCTGCAATACCGGCGAGAGTATCCAGTACGACTATGATCCCGTGACCCGGACTGCGCACATCACGCGGCAGGCGGAAGGACTGACGTTTAGTCGCTGTACAGTGGAGTCTGATAAAGGTCACCGGCCGGTCATGGTCACCCTTTATGACAGCCAGGGCACGACTCCCTATTGCCAGAAAAAAAATGACTATGATGGCCTGGGGCGTTTACGGGCCACCACTGATGTTCTGGGGCAGAAAACCGAGTATACCTACGATTTGCTGGGGCGAGTGACGACTATCAGTCACAGTGACGGGACGGTTATCCAGAAATCCTATGCACCGTTCACGACCGGCAACTTGGTAACACAAATTGCGGTGAATGGGGTGGTACTGGGAAACCGTGAATTTGACAGCTTACATCGGCCGGTTTTAATCACCAGTGGGGGGCGGACTTACCGCGCATCCTATCAGGGAGAAGCCCCAAACCCCCAACAGGTCACCGATCCGCGAGGCCAGACGGTGAATTATCAGTATGAACCGCGGCTGGGTAATGCGCTGACTCAGGTGGACGCCGGGGAAATCCAGCAGCGCCTGACCTACGATCCCAAAACCGGGGCGATGACCACCGCCAGTGCCGTACAGCAGGTCACCCAGAATCTGACCTATTCCGCTTCCGGCCATTTGCAACAAAAAACGATCCGTTTTGACGATACCGGGGCGGGGGCTGCACGGCAGGCGGGTTATACCTATTCCCCGGCTGGTCAACTGACGGCTTACAAGGATGTGACGGGGAAAACCTGCGCTATCCGTTTTGATGAGTTTGGCCGCCCGATTGCCGCGCGGGATGAGGATATCGATATTGTATTGACCTATGATGCCGCCAACCGGATTAAGCAGTGGACGGTTCACGATAAACAGCATAACAAGACCTTAACCACCACGTGCAGTTTTGATGATTTCGGGCGTGAGACAGAACGCCATATCCAGACCGCCACGGATACGCTGACCTTAACGCAGACGTATACGGTTCGGCATCAGATAGCCTCACGCACTCTCAGTTCACAGCAGGACGGCCTGTTACGCAAGGAAACCTATCTCTATGATCCGGCGCGTGCTTGGCTGGTGGAATATGCGTGCAGTGGTGTGGAATGCCCGCGTGATGCCTACGGGTTGAGTTTCACCCACCAGTGTTTTACCTATGATCGTTTGGGGAATATCCTGACCTGCCTCACCACCTTTGACGATGGAAGCTGTGATATGGCCACGCTGGCCTACGGTTCGTCCGATCCGTGCCAGTTGCACAGCATTACCCATACGCATCCAGGGTATCCGGCCATTATCACTCTGGCGTATGACGCGGCCGGCCGCCTGATACAGGATGAGGCCGGTCGCCAATTAACTTATGATGCCCTGGGGCGGCTGTCAGTGGTTCAGCTCAGTGACACCACCAGTGTCTATGGCTATGACGCGGCTAATCGTCTGGTGCGCCAACAGGTGGGGACTGACAAGACCCAAGAGCTGTATTATCAGGGGGCGACGCGCGTGACGGAAATTCTACGTGAAAGCGGCACGGCAACCCGTTTATTGCGGGCTAAGGGAGAAGCCGCGGCCACCATTACGGGTAGCCATGCGCAGTTACTGGGTACGGATGGGCATAGCGTGCTGGTCAGCCACCCAGACGAGGGCGATGAAACCCGCTATCGCTATTCGCCTTACGGACAGCAAGCTGATACGGAGCACAACCCGGATATCCCTGCGTATAATAGCGAGCGTTTTGATCCGGTGGCAGGAGCCTATCATCTGGGCAGTGGATATCGGGCGTATAATCCGGTGCTGATGCGGTTTAATGCCCCCGACAGCCTGAGTCCCTTTGGCGCGGGGGGACTGAATCCGTATGCCTATTGCCTCGGTGATCCCATCAATCGCCTGGATCCGACCGGGCATTTCAGCCTGGGCAACTTGTTGGGGATAGTGGCGGGCGTTATCGGGCTGACCGTGGGACTGATGATGGCCATCCCTACCGGCGGGGCATCATTGGCGGGGGATGCAGCCATCCTGGCGGGGCTGGTGGCCGATGTCACAGGAATAGTCAGTGCCGGGACAGAAGATAGTAACCCCAGTGTTTCGGCCATCTTCGGCTGGGTTTCTTTGGGATTCGGGGTGCTGGGCATGGGCGCCGGCGCCTTTGCCGGCCTACGACGGCTGGCTCAACGACCGGCCGCATTTAGCGAAACGTTTGAGGCCAGTTATCACTATAGCGGCGGGGAGCCAAGGAGAATGAATTTTGCTTCCCCTTCTGGAATTGCAAGCGAATCACGGGTTCCCATGAGAAACTCTTATGTCAATGCGTTCAGGCGTGCTATCGCTGAGAACAGGATTGCACCAGTTGAAAATCCCATAGGGAGTGGTGCCTATACTGTCGGGCTGGAGACTCAAGGATTGGCTGGGGGTGAGGTGGAAGATTTGGGAAGGGCGATGTTTATCCCACAAGAAAACTCCACGATAAAAATTATTGATAATGTCGTTGAAGTAAGGGAGGGGGGAATAATACAGATGCGGGTGCCAATAAATATCACGAATTCACAATTTGAAGAATTATATTTACATTTTATCAGTGATAACTTATCCACTACCCAATATTTAATGGGGGGAAATATTGTTAATGATGTCAATTTTCTTCGTTCTTCCGTGTCATTAAGTCTGTATCATAAAGTTGTATTTGATTTGGGCGCAATAAGAAATATGGAAATTAACTGGGAGAGTGCTAATTTTTCTTATTTTAGTGTAAATGAGTGGTTGTACCAGGCATTCAGGACTGCAAATATAGATCAGGCCTTGGGTATGGATTTTCCTGATAACATACGATTCGGACGTAATGCCTTTCAATTTTTTAATGATGTTATGATCCCAAGGCTGGGGAGTTAGGCAATAGACTTTAGTTGATATAATGGTTTAATAATAGGAACTTCGTTTTATTTAAAAGAATTTATCTATTTTTGCGTACGATTCTGACCACCATAATTATTGCAGAGGGGCGATCATCGGTCGCCCCTCATTCTATGACGATTTTACCATTTGCAATTCTTTTTGTCAGCGTCTAACTTAGGGGGTAGAAGAGTCATTGAACCAATAACCTAATCAATTTTGGAGGTGGTATATGGGTATCCTATCATGGATTATCTTTGGTTTAATTGCTGGAGTTCTGGCTAAATGGATTATGCCAGGAAATAATAGCAGTGGCATTATTATGACAGTGATTTTGGGGGTGGTGGGAGCCGTCGTCGGTGGGTACATAAGTACATTCCTTGGCATGGGAAAAGTGGATGGCTTTGATTTAGGAAGTTTCACCATTGCCGTTATTGGCGCTATGGTTGTTCTCTTTGTATACCATAAAATTTCTAACTGATCATTTTGTCTATACCCTATGGATTTAAAGATGCAGCGCAGCCAACAAAGCGGCAACTTGAAAGACGACGGGGATATCTGTTTTTAAGATTGGGTTCCCTATGATAATAACAAGAAAGGGCATGTCATTTTGCTGCCCTTTGTTGCTATTGATTATTTCTAATAAACTGTTTTTTTTTAATATTTATTTTTCTAATGGAAGCGAATCATCGGCTCCCCATTCCGCCCAGGAGCCATCATATAACCTTGCCTCTTTGTGGCCAATCATCTCCAGTCCCAGAATTAAAACGGCGGCTGTCATACCAGAACCACAACTGCTAATGATAGGTTGATTTAAATCAACACCTTGTTTGCGGAATATGGCCGTAATTTCTTCTACTGGTTTATAACGTCCATTATCAATCAATGCTGTCCACGGAACATTTTTAGCATTGGGAAGGTGCCCCATTCTCAGGCCTGGGCGGGGTTCGGGTACTTTTGCCTGAAAGCGCTCTTCCGCCCTGGCATCAACAAATTGCACGCTGGCATTGTGATGGAGAGCATCGAGGATCTGCGCCTGAGAACAGACTTTTTCAGGGGTAAACTGGATATTGAAAACATGGGGGGAACGGGTCACTTTACCCGATTCGGTTGCATAACCGGCTTGCAGCCAGCCTTGCCATCCTCCTTCAAGAATGCGGATATGGCGAGCGCCAAAAATGTTGAATGTCCACCATGCCCGTGGGGCAGAAAACAGATTGCCTTGATCGTAAATCACCACCAGATGATTTTCACTCATGCCCATTTTATTAACCGCTTGGCAGAAAGTTTCCGGCTCCGGCAGCATGTGCGGCAGGTTAGTTTGCAGATTGGCGACTTTATCCAGATCAAAAAACTGGGCACCGGGAATATGTTTTTCTAACCAGAGCTGGTGATAATCAATGGATTGGGTCGGCATTGGGGCACTGGCATCAATGACAACGACATTCTCATCATGGAGATGTTCGTTTAGCCATTGTGGACTAACAAAATATTCATTTTTCATGAGCTTCCTCATCGGGTGTCGCAAGACAAGCCAACGTATTTATTGTTGCCCTGTTGGGGTCTGTTCCTGCTGAATCTGTTGTGGCTCTTCTACTGGTGTGGTTGAGCGGGTATAGATATTCATCCCTGCCAGAAAGATCCCACCAATTGAGCCGATAGAAAATAATATGATGATAATGAGCAGGATTTTTTTCATCTCTGTATCCAATAAGGTTTTAAGAAAAGTCATCACAGCCATAAAAGGCTAAAGGATAGAAAGCCAAAAGTATATCGGCTTCTATACGCCAGACAAGCGATAACCGATTTTCTTCTATTAACAGTAGAAAAGCTGGAAACCGCTTCGCAGGAATAAACATATAAAGCTGATTTTAGAATAGTTCTATGCAAGAATATGCCTTGCCAAATTGCATGTATGTTCCTGAGTCGTAAAGACAGAAGCATGATAAAAAATCGCCCTCCAATTTTTAAGCAGCAAAATTAATGACACTTTCCAGTTCAATAAAAAATCAGATTAGCCAGTGGTATAAATCATTATCTATCCATATTGATGGTTTTATTCCACGTGCGCCACAACGTCAAATGATCGCAGAAGTTGCCAAAACGTTGGCCGATGAAGGGGGGCGGCATTTGGTGATAGAAGCCCCAACGGGCGTGGGTAAGACGTTGTCATATCTGATCCCTGGGATTGCCATCAGCCGGGCAAAACAGAAACCATTGGTGGTCAGTACAGCCAATGTTGCTCTACAAGATCAAATCTACAGCAAAGATTTGCCGCTGTTACGTAAAATTATTCCTGACTTGAAATTCACGGGGGCTTTTGGCCGGGCGCGTTATGTCTGCCCGCGCAATTTGGAGGCGATTTGTGCTGCGGAAGGGGAACAGATTGATTTGATGTTTTTGGTCGAAGATCAAACAGAAGTGACCAATAGTGAAGAGCGGGAATTATGTCGTCGATTGCGCAGTGATTATACGACGTTTGCATGGGATGGCCTGCGTGATCACCATAAACTGGCGCTGCCAGATCCGCTGTGGACAAAAATTAGCACGGACAAAATGAACTGTCTGGCACGCAACTGCCAGTTTTACTACCGCTGCCCATTTTTTCTTGCCCGCAGGGAAATTGAAGATGCCGATGTTATCGTTGCCAATCACGCTTTGGTGATGGCTGCGCTGGAAAGTGACTCTGTTTTACCAGAAGCAAAAAATCTGCTGTTAGTGCTGGATGAAGGGCACCATATCCCAGAGGTGGCAAGGGATGCGCTGGAAGTGGAAGGGGAAATTACCTTAGTCCAGCTTAATGGTCAGTTGGACACCTTTATCCGCCATGTAGAGCAATATTTGGTGCAATTTAGGCCGGCAAAACCACCCGCTTTGGCAAATATCCCTCGATTACAGACGCATTGTGCAACAATTCGTGAATATTTTAAGGAATTGGCGGAGATAACACAGGCGCTATTGCCTGAGCGTAGTGACGCGGAAGAATACCTATTTGAGCTGGGTAAGTTGCCGGAGAGTTTACTGTTGTGTTGCCAGCAATTATTTAAACTCACTGATGGATTACGTGGCTTAGCAGAAGCGATTTTAAGTGATTTGAGTGATCAGACGGCTAAACAAGATATTGTCCGATTGCATCGTGCTATTTTGCAAACCAGTCGAACATTGGGCTATTTTGAAAACATGGTAAGACTGTGGCGTTTGGCTTCACAACAAGAGTCTTCCCATGCGCCGATATCAAAATGGTTAACGCGACGCGATGAGAAAAACCAATCACACCTTTACTTTCATTGTGCGGGAATTCGGGTCAGCGAACAATTAACCCAGTTACTATGGCGCGCGATCCCTCATATTGTCGTGACATCGGCCACCTTACGTTCATTGAATAGTTTTTCCCGCATTCAGGAATTGACCGGGCTGCATGAGGATCATGATGATCGTTTTATTAGCCTGTCATCACCTTTTGAACATGTGCGACAAGGGCGTTTGGTTATTCCGCAAATGACGCAGGAACCGACTATTCAAAAGGAAATGCTGCATCTTGAGGAGATGTCGCGCTATTTCCGCTCTCAGGTCATGGAAGGGAAACATCGGGGCATGTTGGTGCTTTTTAGCAGCCAACGTGCAATGGAAGGGTTCCTGACTTTCGTGACAGACTTGCGGCTGATGCTATTAGTACAAGGTGATCAGCCGCGTTATCGATTAGTCGAAACGCACTGCCAACGTATTAATGCAGGGCAAGCCAGCGTTCTGGTTGGGTTGCAGTCATTTGCAGAAGGATTGGATTTAAAAGGTGATTATCTTTCCCAAGTCCATATCCATAAAATCGCCTTTCCACCCGTGACCAATCCGGTGATTATTACCGAAGGTGCCTGGCTGAAATCGTTGAACCGGTATCCATTTGAAGTACAGAGCTTACCCAACGCCTCTTTTAACTTGATCCAACAAGTAGGAAGGCTAATCCGTAGCCATGAGTGTTATGGTGACGTGGTGATTTATGACAACCGGCTATTGACCAAAGGTTATGGTTCGCGTTTATTGAATTCTCTGCCGGTATTTCCAATCGAACAGCCAAGCGTGCCATCGGAAAAGGAATTGGCGATAATGAAAAAAGGATAAATAACACCATGAGGGTTATTTATCCTTTTGAGATATCTAATGTTCAACCTTGATGAGTTGATTTTTATGTATCTGATAATCATTGAATATTAATCCTTGTGAAAAATTTTCATCATGAGAGCTTAAAATAAAAACTTTTTTATCAGCAAGGGATTTTATTAATTCCTTTAAAAAAGCAATTGACTTTAAATCAAGGCCGTTAGTGGGTTCATCAAAAATATAGACATCCACATCAGACATTAAAGCTGAGGTTAGCAGAAATTTCTTTTTAGTACCTAAAGACATATCACCAAATTTTGTATTTAAATAATGAGAAATGCCAAATCCGGTTAAATAATCTTCCAATTGACAATTTTGACTTATCTTTTTATAACGTTTGGTTAATTTAATGATGTTCAAGCCAGTAAGAAAATGATAAAAATAAACATAATCAGATAGATAAAAACCTTGTTTTTGTAAATTGAATGGGGCACTTTTATGATCCTTGACGAAATTGATTTTACCTTTGTTAATCTTGTTAATGCCGGAGAGGCAAGAAAGAAAGGTTGTCTTTCCAGAACCATTGATACCCACAATACGATTTATACCAATATTAAACTGACAATTAACACTTGAAAATATTTTTCTGTTCCCAACCATTATTTCTAATTCGATGATATCAAGCATAAATATATCCTCCTAAACAAGAAAATAGAACGATAGAACATAATGTCAGTAATTTTGTATATTGTGTTTTTGATAGGTTTATTAAAGCAGTAAAAACAGAGATTAAACAATAATAGAGAAATAAAACCACATAAAATGAATGGGTTATGAAGAGAGAAAATAGAACGAATAGAATAGTGAAAACAGCAAGGCATACACAATAATTAAGAAGCAAGAGCTTTTTGTTTGATATGAAATTAATCAGATGGCAAAGGTATTTTTCATTAATATGAATTAAATTATAAAATAATATCATTAAAATATAGAGTATGCCACCAAGGTAGCCTATTACAATATAATTGATATTATCAGGAACTTGTTGATAAGCTATATAAGCAATGAAAAACAAAAATACTATTGATGCGATTATATTTAAAATGAATATTTTGTTAATTGATAAAAAATAAAACAAGTTAACAAGGTAAGGGGATGAAAACTTATTAGATAAATGAACCTTATTTTCTTGATGGCTTTTCTTATTTTGCGTAAATAACCAAAAAGGAATAATAAAAATAATAAAGGTGTAAACTAAGTTACATAACGAATTACATCTTAATATAGACAGAAGAATAAATAAAAATGATAAAGTTATACTGTGAGATAATTTCAACTCTGATAAAGAAAATCCAATCACGGCAAATGATGTAAGCAAGAATAATACAGAGGTTGTTTGTGATAATGTACTATTGCTATCGTTGGATAAAAATCCAACGAAAAAGAAAATAGAGATAGGGATGGCACTATAAATCATGAACATAATTCGGCAGACAAAGAAAGTTTTTTTGTCTACTAATGATGAAATAAAACCATTGGAATATTCTAATGGAAATAACGGTCTTTGTACTGAGTAAAAAATGATATATACCAATAGGAATATTAATGACAGGTAAAAGGAATCTATTGTATTATTTTGGGTTGTCACATATTGTGATAAATGTATCAAGCCATAAAAAATCCCACTTGCTTTGGCAGGAATAAATAAAAAACATAAAAATAAAAGCAGATTTTTATTTCCTAAAGCAAATTGTTTTATTTTACATTTATATTCTAACATGTCGGCAATAAGTAGATTCATTTTTTCTCCTAAAACCAGAGATTATATATTTTCTTACGTAATTTTATGGGTTAATTTGTTTTATATCTTCACTTTTGGTTATGTAATGTTTTCGGGTCAATATTGGCAACATAATATACCCGTTGTTATTGAAGATATTTAATACCTTAATAATAACGGGTATATGTCTCAAACGAAAAATTCAGGTTTAAACATAAGCCTGAATTTTAAACAAATTTAAGGTGATGCCGTATCTATTGGTGCATGCACTTGCTATATATTTCTTTGAGGCAAAATTGATATTTTTTATGATGTTTAATATGTTTAGCGCATAGGGTACGTGCCTGTGCTTCGCATCGTTCAGACTTAGCGCTATCCAGCTTTGCGTCGGTTGCAAATGTATTCCATGATGTTAATACCAAAATAGCTGTGCATAGAGTCAGTGAAGTCTTCATCTTGTAACCTCTATATAAATTTTTAATATTTTCAATATCTTTAGTCTGTACCAGAATAAAGACATAATGATAATAATTTTTTCTCGTGGAAATTCCAATCTATTTGATGTTCTTTTGTGTCTTGGTTTATGAGATATGTATTTAATGGATTGATTTTTTGAGTGATATTTTTATTTTTTGCAGAGAACTTAATGGATAATGGCCGCAGTGAGTCATTGATTCAATATGATCTAATATTATTCTATTTTTAACCTCATTAATAAAAAAGGATAAATAATATCAGAGTTAGTATTATTTATCCTTTAAGAAAAAATGAGATTGTAACGGTTATTTCTCTATTTTTTTCAGGAAGCAGGTTTTCAGGACTAACCCTTTAATTTTATCCGCATTGCATTCAACCTCATCTTCACGATGGGTCAGGCGGATGTTTTTGATCAGCGTGCCGCGTTTCAGCGTCTTGGAAGTCCCTTTAACTTTTAGATCTTTGATAACCTGAACTGAATCACCATCACTCAGTAATGCGCCATTAGCGTCTTTGACTTCGATATCCATCTTATAGAATCCTCATGTTTATTTTTGAATCAAACAGGGATTATAGAGAGAAAAATGATTTTTTTAAAGGTTTGCGGGGTTTTTAAGGTTATAGCTTCTATTTTTTAATATCAACAACGAGAATTGATGTAAAAAAGGCCACATTTGTGGCCTTAGCTTAAGGAAAAATAATATTTTTATTTTATTGCTCAATATTGGCTTCGATAAACCATAAAAATTTATCGAGATCACGGGATGCAGCAGTGAACATATCGGCAGTGTCTTCATCTTCCGCATCAACAATCGCCTGACGGATATCATTGGCAACAACAGCATAGCGATCTGCCAATGCTTTCAGATGATCCTGTACATCGTGAATATCTGTTGGGTAGCTTTTCAGTGTCGTACGTTTATGTACTTCCTGAACCGTACCCAGAGCGGTTCCACCTAGTTGAACGGCACGTTCTGCAAATATATCAAGATGTTCCGTGATGGAATGACGAAAATCATCCAGCATTTCATGAATGGCAATGAAATTGCGGCCACGCATGTTCCAGTGAGCTTGTTTAGTCAACATGGAGAGGTCGATAAATTGGATCAGTATGTGATTTAAGGTAGTAATCGTTCTCTGTTTAATGCCTTCATCAAGATTATTTCGGGTATAAATCAGGCCAGAAGATTTGGTTTTGATCAATTTTGCTGTATTCATAATAATGCCCTCTTAATTCTGAATAATGAGTTATCTCATTAGATAGAATAAAGTTAGCTGATCATCGGGCAGAAGTCATATTGCTTATCGCTATCGAATTAATCGTTATTATTTTGAATCGGTAACGTCTTGATTACTTGCAAAAATAAAAACCGGAGAGAAATATTTTTCTCCGGTTTCAGTCAATCATATCAGTATTTATAAAGTCATTATTCTACTTTTTCTATTTTAGTTTTTCGCTTAATGCTTGAGGTGGAGCCTATGGATGCACAAATAATGCAAAAAAGGGCAATCCACTGGGTCATGGTCAAATGCTCATTAAGGAAAATGATGCCGGATAATGCCCCCAATGCAGGTTCAAGGCTCATTAATGTCCCAAATGTTTTGGCGGGTAGACGAGTAAGGGCAATCATTTCCAATGTATAGGGAAATGCGGTGGATAAAATGGCGATCCCCAGCGCAATAGGCAGCAAGGAAACATTAAACAGGAGTTCAGACCCAGTCTGTATTAACCCGATTGGGAAAAAGATAAAGGCAGCAATGAGTGAACCGATAGAGACAGTGGCGGCACCATAACCTGCTCCAGCACGTTGTCCAAAGATAATATACAGCGCCCAAAAAAAGCCCGCTCCCAGCGCGTACAAAATACCGATAGGGTCAAGTGTATTAACGCTATTTCCGATTGGCAGCAGGAAACTTAATCCGACAATGACCAACGCAATCCAGAGAAAATCCAAAGGGCGTCGGGAAGAAAACATCGCGACAGCTAAGGGGCCGGTAAACTCAAGCGCAACCGCAATGCCGAGAGGAATACGGGATAAGGACATATAGAACAGATAGTTCATTGCCCCCAGGGAAATACCGTAGGCGAAAAGCGGAAACAGTGAAGAGCGCTGAAATTTGAGACGCCACGGTTTAAAAATCAAAAACAGGATAATGGTTCCTAATGCAAGTCTCAAGGCTGTGACACCAGGCGCGCCAATGACAGGAAATATTGTTTTAGCCAGCGAAGCTCCAGCTTGAATCGATGTCATCGACAGTAACAATAAAATCACAGGAAGCAGTGAAAAAGAAGCTGCCCGATGTTTTGAAAGAGACATTTAAAAAAACCTCAGCTACAACGTGTTATTTAAGGAGCGCCATCTTCGCAGTGAAACAGATATAACTCAACAGTATTATCAGTTGTATGCTTGTCAGGCTATCTTATAATCATCAAAGACAACAATAATGGAGTTTAGATAATGCATGAGATGATGAACAATTCTTCAGAAAAAAAGGGTTCTGTAAAGAGTGTTGCCGTTTATTGTGGTTCAAGCCTGGGTACAGATGAAATTTATAAAGTCAGTGCGATATCTTTTGCGAAAGAACTGGTTAAACGCGATATTACCTTGGTTTATGGTGGTGCAAGTGTGGGGATAATGGGGGCTGTCGCGGATACTGTCTTACAGGAGGGGGGAAAAGTGATTGGTGTGATCCCTGCATTGCTGGAAAAGCGAGAAATTTCCCATAAGAACCTGTCTGAACTTCATGTTGTGGAAACCATGCACCAGCGCAAAAGCAAGATGATTGAACTGGCTGAGGGATTTGTCGCTTTGCCGGGCGGTTTTGGCACATTGGAAGAACTCAGTGAGGTCTTGACCTGGAGTATGATTGGCTTGAATAGTAAGCCTTGTGGCATCCTTAATATCAATCAATTCTACGATCCTTTGATTGCCATGTTTCATAAAATGGCTGATGAACAGTTCTTGCAAGAGAGATATCGTCATATGGCAATTGTTGAACAAGATCCGGCTTTATTACTTGATCGTTTTAATGATTATATTGTTCCTTCAGTGAAAACTTATACTAATTAGTTGAAAATAATGGAGAGAATCTAATGATAATAAGAACGGCTACCTTGCAGGATGTTGAGGCTATTTTATCGCTTTATCGTGTATTGTTCAGTGAAATGGCGGTGTTGCAGCCGGATAGAATGCAAGCGACTGAACAGGATAGCGATTTTATTGCTTCCAATATCAATAATGATAAATTTTATTTTCTGGTTGCAGAAGATGGGAATGGCAGCATTAAAGGTTTTGCGCTTGCACAGGAGCAAAAGACACCGCCCTTCAATTGCTTGGTTCCGAGAACTTATGGGTATATTTTGGACTTAGTCGTGAGCCAGGATGCCAGAAATCTTGGAATTGGTCAGGATTTACTGTTTGGAATGAAAAAGTGGGCTAAAGAAAACAAGTATTCACACCTTGAATTAAATGTATTATCCCAGAATGTTGATGCAATACGCTTTTATATACGGGAAGGGTATCAAGAAGTAATAAGAACGATGGCGATTACCCTGTGATCAAAAATAACATATTTTCTCTGACCAATAGATAGTTTTTCATAATAGTGAGACACCCAAATTCAGTACAATTCTTACTGCTCGCGCCGCGAGGAGTGAGGAAACGTCCTACAATATTAAATTTTTATCTATATTAGAAATTATCATAAAAAATAATTAATATTCAGTAAGTTATTTGATATGTTGTGCTGATTTTAGTGGCGGATAGCGCATTCTGGCGATACTTTTCTCCTGTTATGGCATAATGTGCGGCTATCGATTTTATAATCACCCTTTTTATTCACTTTAAGAGCAACAGTTGTGTTAAGTACAAACAACATCACTATGCAGTTTGGCAGTAAGCCACTGTTTGAAAATATTTCTGTCAAATTCGGCAACGGTAACCGCTATGGCTTGATTGGGGCGAATGGGGCCGGTAAATCTACTTTCATGAAAATCCTGGGTAAGGATTTAATCCCAACTGCCGGTAACGTCAGCCTTGACCCTAATGAGCGTCTGGGTAAGTTGCGTCAGGATCAGTTTGCTTTCGAAGAATATACCGTGTTGGATACTGTCATCATGGGACACTCGGAATTGTGGGAAGTCAAGCAGGAGCGGGACCGCATTTATGCGATGGCAGAAATGAGCGAAGAAGATGGCTATCGTGTCGCTGATTTGGAAGTCGCTTATGGTGAGATGGATGGTTATAGCGCAGAAGCACGTGCCGGTGAATTGTTGCTGGGTGTCGGTATTCCTATCGAACAACATTATGGTTTGATGAGTGCCGTGGCTCCGGGCTGGAAATTGCGCGTGTTGCTGGCTCAGGCACTGTTTGCTAATCCTGACGTCCTGCTGCTTGATGAACCAACCAACAACCTGGATATCAATACCATCCGCTGGTTGGAACAAGTGCTCAATGAACGTAACAGTACCATGATCATCATTTCCCATGATCGGCATTTCCTGAATACGGTATGTACTCATATGGCTGATTTGGATTATGGCGAACTGCGGTTGTTCCCTGGTAACTATGATGAGTATATGACTGCTGCGACCCAGGCTCGTGAGCGTTTGCTGGCCGATAATGCCAAGAAAAAGGCACAGATTGCTGAACTGCAATCATTTGTTAGCCGTTTCAGCGCCAATGCTTCCAAGTCTAAACAGGCCACTTCCCGTGCCCGTCAAATTGATAAGATCCAGTTGGACGAAGTGAAGGCTTCCAGCCGCCAAAATCCTTATATTCGCTTTGAACAGGAGAAAAAACTGTTCCGCAATGCGCTGGAATTGGAAGGCTTGACCAAGGGTTACGATAACGAACCCTTGTTTAAAAATCTAAACCTGTTGATGGAAGTCGGCGAAAAGATGGCGATCATCGGTGAAAACGGTATCGGTAAAACCACATTCCTGAAGACACTGGTCGGTGAAGAAGAACCTAATAGCGGTACAGTTAAATGGTCGGAAAATAGTACGATTGGCTATTATGCACAGGATCACGCCAGTGATTTTGACTGTGATATGACGGTATTTGAGTGGATGAGCCAATGGAAGCGTGAAGGCGATGATGAGCAGGCGGTACGCGGTATTCTCGGCCGTTTGTTGTTCGGGCAGGATGATATCAAGAAAAAAGTTGGCGTGCTTTCTGGTGGTGAGAAAGGCCGGATGTTGTTTGGCAAGCTGATGATGTTAAAGCCCAACATTCTGGTTATGGATGAACCGACCAACCATCTGGATATGGAATCCATCGAATCGTTGAACCTTGCGCTGGAACTCTATCAAGGAACGTTGATTTTCGTCTCCCATGACCGCGCATTTGTGGGTTCACTGGCGAGCCGTATTTTGGAGATCAAATCTGATAAAATTATTGATTTCAAAGGTAATTACGATGATTACCTGAAAAGCCAAGGGGTTGTTGAGTAAGTCGGGTTTATATAGCAGGAAACATCCAGCCAATTTGGCTGGATGTTTCCTTATAGTGGATTATTTCTTATAGAAAGAAAAATAAGTGTTGGCCGATATATTCACTGCAATTGACAAACTTCACACAAAGGATCTTTCAGCAAGGTTATTTGGCGAAATTGCAGGGTCATGGCATCGAAAAGCAAGACCTTGCCATGACAGGTTTGCCCGTAGTGAGCCAAGAGTTTAATGGCTTCCATTGCCTGCAAGGCGCCAATAATACCGACCAATGGCGCCATGACACCAGCTTCAACACAGGTCAGGTTATTTTCACCAAACAGGCGGCTAAGGCAACGGTAACAAGGCGCTTCCGGTTGGTAAGTAAAGACAGAAAGCTGGCCTTCCATGCGGATTGCAGCACCTGAAACCAACGGTATTTTACGCCTATGACACAGGCGGTTGAGTTGTTCGCGTATGGCGACATTATCGGTACAGTCGAGCACAATTTCGTGTTGGTTGATTAATTCCTCTAACGCCGGATCATCCAATAACCCTTCAATCGGGTTGATAATGACATGAGGGTTAACCTCCCGCAGAGTCAGCGCCGCAGAATGCACTTTTGCCATACCCATGTGCTTATCGCGATGGAGGATCTGCCGTTGCAGGTTAGAGAGGGAAACCGTATCAAAATCCAATAAGGTTATTGTCCCAACCCCTGCCGCCGCAAGATATTGGGAAGCGGCACAACCCAGCCCCCCGACACCCACTATCAACACCTTGGCCGATTTTAATGTTTCCTGTCCGTCGAAATCAAAACCACGTAAGACAATTTGTCGGTTATAACGTAAGGTTTCTTCATCGGTAAGTTCGACACGCATTCTCGGTATCTTCTTAAAATGATGTTATTGGTTTTTCAGTAATGGGTTGAAAAATTCGATTTGCACGGTTTCGCCAGCAGCCACATGCCCCCGTTCCCGTTCCAACACAATAAAACAGTTACCCTGACTATATGAACTAAAGATATGGGAACCTTGATGCCCTGTGGTTTGTACCTCTAATTCACCCTGTTCATTAAGTGACGCCATGCCACGTTGGAAATCCAGTCTGCCAGGCGATTTTTTCAATGGGGTTGTCGTCCTGGCCTTGAGACGCATAGGCGGTTGCCATGCGGTAAAACCCGATAGGTGAGCAATCAGGGGTTGCACCAATTGATAGAAGGTGAGCACCGCCGATACCGGGTTGCCTGGCAAGCCGCAAAACCAGGCATGTTCCAATTGACCAAAGGCAAAAGGTTTACCCGGTTTGATGGCGAGTTTCCAAAAGCTGATTTTTCCTACTTCATCTAAAATCTGTTTAGTGTAATCCGCTTCACCAACAGAAACGCCTCCACTACTGATCACTAAATCAGCGTGTTTATCTGCTTCGATAAAGGCCTGGCGTAAGGCATCAGGATCGTCACGGATCACACCCAAATCAACAATTTCACAGCCTAGCTTTTCCAGCATCAGGCGAATGGCGAATCGGTTGGTATCGTAAATTTGCCCTGCCTGTAAGGGTTCACCGATGGCTTGTAATTCGTCACCGGTAGAAAAAAGAGCGACTTTCAATTTGCGGACAACATCAACGGTTGCAATACCGAGTGAAGCGATCAGCGGTAATTGCGCGGTGGAAAGCCTGATCCCTTTTGGCAATACCACCGTATTTTGGCTGATATCTTCCCCGATGGTACGGATATTCTGCCCCGGTTTTACCGGATAAGTGAAGCGAATGCCTGTTTCGGTAACCTCCGTTTGTTCTTGCATAACAACGGCATCAGTGCCAGCAGGAATGGGAGCGCCAGTCATGATGCGGATACAACTGCCCGCCGGCCATTCCCCCTGAAATGGCATCCCCGCCAGCGCTTTTCCTGCCATTGGCAAGATCGGGTTTCCGTTAAGATCGGCGAGGCGAATGGCATAACCATCCATCGCTGAGTTATCAAAAGCGGGGACGTTGATTGGGGAAATAATCTCCGTGGCGGTAATTCGTCCCGCAGATTCGGTCAGGTTAATGGTTTCTGTCGTGATCGGGGACGTTGCAGTGAGGTTCAATAATTTTTTTAGGGCTTGCTCAAGTGAGATTAAGTTTGAGGTATGACAGTGATCCATAAGAAACTCCCTATACGCCGCAAATTGCAGGCAATTGTTTATTCTTAAGCATTTACTTTTGTATTGAATGCATTATGGCAAAGATCGCAATGATGAGGAATGACAGGCAATCGTGATTGCCCAGCGAAATGGAGTGTTAACTAAAGATGTATATTATATCTATGATTTGTTATAAATAATTAATGCTAACCAAATCAATTCATTTCACTACTATTAATCACTATGAAAAATCAAACTGTTATATCTTGTCGCCGTAACTATCAAGCTTTTCAGATTGCATTAAGTGGTTTTCTTGCTTTAGTGGTCGCAATGGGAATAGGGCGTTTCACTTTTACCCCACAAGTTCCATTGATGATCGCTGAATCCCAACTCACCTTGACGAGTGCAGGAATCGTCGCGGCATTCAATTACCTCGGCTATCTGGCGGGGTCTTATGATGCCATGCGGGCGCAACGTTGTGTGGAGTACCGTTTGTGGAGCGGGTTATGGGGAGCTGTCATTATCACGCTATTTTCCGCCTTGTTGGATGGACCGATATTGCACAGTATTGCCCGCTTTTTTATTGGCTGGGCCAGTGGCTGGACGTTGGTATTGGTCGCTGCGTGGGCGAATGATGAGTTGGCAAAACTCAATCGTCCGGGGTTGAGTGCGGCCGTGTTTTCAGGGACAGGTGTGGGGATTTTTATCAGTGGTATGTTAGCCATTGGGATCCAATCCTGGCAGATGAGTGCCGCTAGCGCGTGGGTATTATATGGCATATTGGCACTGTTATTCAGTATCTATGTCAGCCGTTATCTGCCCCGCAACGGTGAATTGCACCGTCCACAGACGGCAATCCAAGCGCTGAGCCTGACACCGGAAATTAAGCGCTTGGTATGGAGTTATAGTCTGGCTGGATTCGGCTATATTTTGCCTGCAACCTTCCTTTCCCAAATGGCGACAACGCGTTTTCCTGAGAGCTTATTTGCCCAGTTTGTCTGGCCAATATTTGGGGCTGCTTCGGTCATTGGCATTATGCTTGGGATCTTGCTGCGTAATGTTTCAACACCTCAAATTCGCCTGGCAGTGACATTATGGCTTCAGGCGCTAGGTATCTTGGTTGCGGAAATGTTGTCGGGGATTGGCGGCCTGATGGTTGGGGCGTTATTGGTAGGTGGTGGGTTTATGTGTGTGGTACAGCTTGCTTTGCAATATGGCCGTGAATTAGCGCCCCATCATGCCCGTTACATGGCAGGATTGCTGACGACAGGTTATGCGTTAGGGCAATTGGTAGGGCCAATGTTGTCATCCATTTCGACGTGGCTGACGGGAAAACTGGAACCGGCTTTGTATATCGCATTTATTGGATTGCTCATTGCTGGGTTACTGGTATTTTATCGCACCAATACTCATCATAAGCCATCTTGATTTGGTGCATGGATGATGTATAGGTATAGTTGTGCGTTTATTTGCATAATAAAGAGTTGTGCACTGATACGATATATACCAATCCAACTTCAAGTTGCCGTTTGCAAGCCAATGAGCGTGTTTATATCTCCCTGTTATTCGGGGAGATATAAGACGCATCTTGAAAGGCGACGGGTATATGCGTAGTACAAGATAAATAAAAATAGCCATTGTGTGGTATTACATTCGCTGATATCTGCGTAAAATAAGCGTCCCGATTTCCCGTCAAGTAACGGAAAGTATTTACCTTGGAGAAACTGATGTCATCCCTAAGTACAGAAGCTGCGCTAGTGCATTCAGCACTGGTTGACCGTGGTCTTGAAACCCCATTGCGTGAACAAACTTTGGAACCTGCGGTGCGTAAAGTACGCATTGAGGAACACATGACAGAAATTATGAAACTGTTAAATCTCGATTTGAGTGATGACAGTTTGGCGGATACACCTGGCCGTATCGCGAAAATGTATGTGGATGAGATATTCTCCGGGTTGGATTATCACAATTTCCCGAAAATCACTTTGATAGAAAATAAAATGAAAGTGGATGAAATGGTGACTGTGCGTGATATTACGATGACCAGCACGTGTGAACACCATTTTGTCACCATTGATGGCAAAGCCACGGTTGCCTACATTCCTAAGGATAAGGTGATTGGCTTGTCGAAGATTAACCGCATTGTCCAGTTTTTTGCGCAGCGTCCGCAAGTGCAGGAGCGTTTAACACAGCAGATCCTGATTGCGCTACAAACACTGCTCGGCACAAATAATGTCGCGGTTTCCATTGATGCTGTTCATTATTGCGTGAAAGCGCGTGGCATTCGTGATGCGACCAGCACCACGACGACGACTTCGCTGGGTGGGTTATTTAAAACTAGCCAGAATACACGGCAGGAGTTTCTGCGTGCCGTGCGTAATCTGTACTTATCATGATGAATTTTTATTATCATGAAACACAATTGTGATGGAGTAATGAATCAGAGAATTGAACTACTTGATTGTGTGCGTGGTTTTGCCATTTTGGGAATATTGTTGCTGAACATTTCCAGTTTTGCCTTGCCCTATGCCGCCTATATGAATTTGTTTTATCAGGATGTCGTCTCATTCTCTGATGTGATGACATGGTCTGTATTGAACACCTTTACTCAGGGAAAATTCCTGTTCATCTTGACGCTGTTATTCGGGGCATCACTCGAATTGCTTCGGCAGCGGGGACGTGACTGGAATATTCCCAGGTTACTGGTTTTGGCTGTTATTGGTTTATTGCACGGTATCTTGCTATGGGATGGCGATATTTTGTTGGCATATGGCATTGTTGGCTTATTGGCATGGCGGTTCATCAATAATCGGCAAAAATTGTTTGGTACAGCGGCGACTTTCTATCTGTTCGGCATAATGATGTTTTACCTTCTGGGGTTGTTCCCCCTGGAGGAAAATAATTCATTTTGGCGGCCTACACCGGAAGATATTTCCTATGAAAGCTACTGGAAAACCTATGGTGGATTGCTGGCCATAGAATACCGTATTCGTCAGATGAGTGGTGCAATGATTGTGGTGGTTGTGCAATATGGCTGGCAACTCATGGGAGTCATGCTTTGTGGCGCTATGTTATTGCGTAATGGCTGGCTGAAAGGGAGATTTAGCCGCAAGCATTACCGTCGGCTGGCGTTATGTTTGATCCCTGTTGGTTTGATCATTCAAGGTATTGCCTTATCGATACAATATTTATATCCCTACAGTTATTTTGCATCCTGGACTGTTCGCTACACCATTACTGAATTGGCAACCCCGTTGCTGGCATTGGCTTATATCGCGTTGATCTATGGTTTTTGGCCGACTGTTTCGCATTGGAAAATCACATTCTGGCTCAAGCAGGTTGGAAAAATGGCACTGAGCAGCTATTTGTTGCAAACACTGATTTGTACCACGCTTTTTTATCGCTTTGAGTTATTTGGGCAGTTTAGCCGTTTAGAGTTGATGGCATTTGTTCCTTTTATCTGGGCCTTGAATATCGGGTTTGCTTGCTGGTGGTTGAAACATTATTCTCAGGGACCGATGGAAAAACTCTGGCGCAGTTTGACAGCTAAATTAGCTGGTAAGGTTTAGAAATACGCTCTGCCGACCCTGTTATCTTTGATCGATTTTGAGGGTAATGGGTTGATCGATTTCAAGTTGCAGTTCTAAGGTTGTCGGTAAACTGCAACTTGAAAAATGAAGAGCGTAAAACTGATTAAATAGGCCGTATTGGCTTGCTCTCCCTGTTTATTTCCTTTGTGGCTTTTTTTCCAATTCCTGTAACTCCTCCGGGGATACCGCAGGGTAACCTTGGATTCCTGTTGGTACGGAATGTGGGGCAGGGATAGGCATTAACGGACCTAAAAAGCGAGGTTCCCGTTTTAAAATATAGAGATCAGTCAAAGCGCCGAGACGAGCCAGTACTTCCCTGATACGGATCGTCATCATATTTTTAGGGGAAGGAACCACATAGCATTGTGCTTCTATGCCAAAATGCATAGCGATAAACAGGGCGCGTTCGCAATGGAAGCGCTGAGTGATAATAGTAAAATCGTTGGTATCAAAGACCTTACGGGTTCTGACAACGGAGTCCAGTGTTCGGAAGCCGGCAAAATCCATCACAATATTACTGGCCGGAATTCCCGCTTTGATTAAATCCTTCCGCATGGTAATTGGCTCATTATAACTATGCTGGGCGTTATCCCCACTCAATAACAGATAGTTGACTTTACCGCTGTTGTAAGCATTTACCGCACCTTGGATCCGATAGAAATAATATTGGTTATATGTACCGGTCTTATAATATTTGGATGTGCCGAGTACCATACCGACTTCTCGCTCAGGAAGTTGCCTGAGATCATCAAAAATGTAAGGGGCGGTTTTCCAGCTAATCCAACGGTCAAGCATAATAGCGGCCAGCGTAAGGACAGCAATGACAAAAATAAGACCAGTAATCAAACGCTTCCACATAAATTTTGTTTTCCTTATATACGCATTAAACTTCAAGTTGCAATTTACAACACGATATGAAATCACACGCATCTTGAAGTTAGATTGGTATATGCGCTGATGAGCCAATGCACTAAAGGCTACTTGACTTGAAATATTGAAGCAAGTTTTTAGCTATTGGGTTTATTTTGATTTTTGAAAATAGAAAACGTAAGGCGATTATTTATGATCTATCGAGTGGAATTATTGGATTATTTTTCAAGCCTGCCAATATTACTGGCAGGCTGATGACCCATATTATTAGAATGAAGTGCGTTTATAGATGCGATATTCTGGTTTCCAGAAATTACGCTCAATGGCTTCATCCAATGCATCTTCCGATGTAACAATCGCAACGCCTTGTATTTGGGCTTTTTTCGCCACTTCTTTCGCTATTTTGCGGGAAACATCTTGGATATCATCAATCGGTGGCAACAGTGGGCCAGAGCCTGTTTGTGCCAGCGGTGAACAATCTGCTAATGCACGGCTGGCAGCCATCAACATATCATCGGTCACGCGTTTAGCGCCGGCAGCGATAACGCCTAAGCCGATCCCAGGGAAGATATAGGAGTTGTTGCACTGTGCAATGGAGTATTCCTGGCCGGCATATTTGACTGGCGCAAACGGGCTTCCTGTCGCGACCAGCGCTTTGCCATCCGTCCAGTTGATGATGTCTTCCGGGCGGGCTTCCACGCGTGATGTCGGGTTGGACAGAGGCATCACGGTGGGGCGCTCACAATGTTTGTGCATTTCACGGATAATCTCTTCGGTGAACAGACCTGCTTGGCCGGAAACACCAATCAGGACAGTCGGCTTGGCATTGCGAACCACATCCATCAATGAGAGGGAATCGCTGGTGACATCCCACGATTGTAACGCAGAACTTTTTTGTACCAATGCACTTTGAAAATCCAGCAAGTTTGGCAGCTTGTCAGTCAAAAGGCCAAAGCGGTCAACCATAAACACGCGCGCGCGCGCCTGCTCATCGCTTAATCCTTCGGATTTCATTTGGGCAATGATCTGCTCGGCAATACCACAGCCCGCGGAGCCGGCACCAAGGAATGCCACGGTCTGATCTTTCAATTGGCGACCGGCAGCACGGCTGGCTGCAATCAGGCTACCCAGGGCAACGGCTGCGGTGCCTTGGATGTCATCATTGAAGCAACAAAGCTCATCGCGATAGCGGTGCAACAGCGGCATGGCGTTATTTTGGGCGAAATCTTCAAATTGCAGCAGTACGTTAGGCCAGCGACGTTTTACGGCCTGAATAAATTCATCGACAAATTCATCGTACTCTTTGCCCGTCATGCGTGGGTGACGCCAGCCCATATACAGTGGGTCATTGAGGCGCTGTGGGTTATTCGTCCCGACATCCAAAACCACAGGCAGGGTATAAGCAGGGCTGATCCCGCCACAGGAGGTATACAGTGACAGCTTACCAATAGGTATCCCCATGCCGCCGATCCCCTGATCACCCAGACCCAGGATGCGCTCACCATCGGTAACAACAATGACTTTTACATTCTGCTTGGTGGCATTTTGTAGCATGTCATCGATGTAAGCCCTGTTCGGGTAGGAGATAAACAACCCACGGGCACGGCGGTAAATGTCCGAAAAGTGTTCACACGCGGCACCGACGGTGGGTGTGTAGATGGTAGGCATCATTTCACTGAGATGGGCATCAAGGAGCCGATAGAACAGCGTTTCGTTGGTGTCCTGAATATTTCTCAAATAAATATGTCTATCAATGTCATTTTTGAAATCGCAATATTGGCGATAAGCGCGTTCGGCCTGTTCTTCTATGGTTTCAACGGCCTGCGGCAATAAGCCATGCAAGTTGAAATGACTGCGTTCTTCTTCTGTAAAGGCGCTGCCTTTATTCAACAGCGGAAATTCCAACAAGATAGGGCCAGCGTAGGGGATATAGAGGGGACGTTTACTTTCGTGTTCCAGTTCCATGATGCTTACTCTTTGAACTTATCAATAACAAAATCGGCTACCGATCCTAAGAAGATAAAAGCAATAAGTACAGTAAATGTTACTTAAATAGGATTATCATGAGCAAAAATGAGAGATAACATGCAGAATTAGCTAATAAAATGTTATTGGTTGTTTTCATTTTTCCCCTTTAGAAAGAGAGAAAGGGGATAATGGCTATTTTGTTAAGTGACTCTTTTCTTTTATTGCGGTTACAGGATATACGCAATCTAAAATGTGTACCGTTCTACTGTTGTACAGCCGAGGGCGGTTAATGTGGCGCTTGTGGCATTCCATTGTGATAAGTGGCTATTTTCACCTTCCACTAACACTGCCCGTTTGATGGATTGGCAATGGCCGCCCGCCATATTCATGAGGATCAACGCGGCCTGTAATGGCGGTAAACTTGGGTTGAATGCGGCATTTTCCGCATAACGGCCAGTATAAATCTTCCCTTGCTCATCCAGCAGGGCAACGCCTGCATGGGATTGGCTATAAGGTGCATGGCTACGGTTTGCTGCATCCAATGCGGCTTGTACCAATTCGTCACAGGTAGCCAATTGATAGCCGTGATTAACCTCATCCAGCAACAATGGTGTGTCGGCTAAATCACGTGGGCCGAAGGCTTCTGGCAGGTAGTCGGCCAGGGTTAAAGGTGGACGGTTGGGGAGGTAAACGGCCAATTGTGTTCCACTGTTGAGTTCATTCATAAATTGCCGGCAATGACCACAAGGTGAATAGTTGACAGTGATAGCGGCCAATTTCTTCTCACCCCGCAGCCAGGCGTGTGTGATGGCTGATTGTTCTGCATGGACGGTTTGCTGTAATGGAACGCCGGCGAATTCCATATTGGCGCCAAAATAGAGATTGCCACTTTCTCCCCGCGCAATGGCACCCACATAAAAATGGGAAATGGGGGCCAGCGAGTAGGCGGCAGCAAGGGGTAATAAAGCTAATGCCAGTGCCTGATCATCCAATCCGCTGAGCTGTTTGATTGACTCTGTTTGCCCTGCTGTCAGCATGGCTGGAAAATCGTCGTAGCTAATATAAGGCGATAGGGCTTTTTGCAGTTCAGAGGGGATATCTGACCAAATAGCGCGAAAACGAGCTTGCATAGAATGATCTCCAAATTAATTGAAGGTCATTCTAGGACGTCTGGTCAGGTTTGCAATGTGATAAAGGCCATATAATTAATGAAATTTGTGTAAGAAAGACATTATCTTAGTGGCCTGTATCAAATTCTTGCTATCTGGATGGGGTTGTTTACTTTTTTGTTACGGTTTTGCAACCAATAAAGCCATATTTTTTCATAAATAGTTTTTCATAAACAGTTTTTCATAAAATGATTAACCAAACAGATGCAGCAATATTGGGAATAGGAAAGGTGCAATGAGTGAGGTAATGATGCCACAGGTCATTAAGGCCAATGAACTATATGCCCCTTCAATATGATCCATTTCGGCACAACGCGCCGTCCCTACCGCATGGGATGCCGTACCCATTGCCAATCCCCGTGCCGCCTGGGTTTTTATTTTGAGAACGTTAAATAGATTGTGACCAAAGACTGCACCAAAAATACCTACCGCAATGACACAAGCTGCACTAATGGCAGGAATTCCGCCAATAGAGCTGGCTACGGCCATCGCAATGGGAGTTGTCACGGATTTGGGGAGAATAGAGGCGACAATTTCAGGCGTGGCACCTGCCCATAATGCGATAGCCGTCCCCGTCACCATGGCGACAATGCTGCCAATAAAACAGATGCTAATAATTGATTTCCACTGGGCACGAATTTGATGGAGCTGTTCATACAGGGGAAAAGCCAAAGCAACCACCGCGGGTTGCAGCAAATCGTTCAGTATCCGGCTGCCGGCAAAATAGTGTCCGTAAGGGGTATGTGTCATCAGCAGCAAGGGAATGATCACCGCCATTGAGATCAATAAGGGGTTAAATATCGGTAGCTTAAGCCACACTGACAACTTTTTGGCACAGTAAAATACAATCAAGGTTAGCGGTAGTGACCACCAAATATGGCTTAACATTTTTCTTTCTCTTTCGGTTCTTGTGACAGTTGTGATGGATTGGTCGGTGCCGAAGTGGGATTTTGCTGCTTAGCACCAATAATGATACGTTCACGATGGATATAGTGGGAACAGTAAGCAACAACGACCATAACAATGACTGTACTGACGAGACAAGAAAGCAGTATGGGGAACATCTGTTGGCTAAGTTGTGGATAATAATCCATGATCCCGACCCCGATGGGTAAAAAGAGCAGCGTCATGTTTTTCATCAACAAGCTACAGCCGGGTTTTACCCAATGTGAGGGGATAATTTGGAATGCGAGTAAACCAAACAGGAGAAGCAAGCCAATAATGCTGCCGGGGAGAGAGAAGGGAAGCAGTGCCGAAATAAGATTCCCTACGATCAGGCATAAATAGAGTAGCGCAAATGCGCGTAGGTATTGCCAACCTATTATCAGCACATTTTGGAAAGACATAATCAATAATTCCTCAATATCACGAGGAAATTATCATACGACTAACCTTGTAAATGTGCCATACATCACATTAAAAAGCGGGTCTTTTTTTGAACCCGCTTTATTATCTAACTGATAATTAAACTATTTATTAAATATATATCATTATCATTTAACCAGCATACCGGGTTGCGCGCCACTGTCTGGGCTTAGCAAGAAAATATCTTTTCCGCCAGGACCTGCCGCCATCACCATACCTTCTGAGATACCGAAACGCATCTTGCGTGGCGCAAGGTTAGCCACCATCACGGTCAGGCGGTTTTCCAGCAGCTTAGGATCAGGATAGGCTGAACGAATACCAGAGAAGACCTGACGTGTTTCGCCACCAAGATCCAGTGTCAGTTTCAGTAACTTATCGGAACCTTCGACAAAATCAGCCTGTTTAATCAGCGCAATCCGCAGGTCAACCTTGGCAAAGTCATCAAATGTGATAGTTTCCTGAATCGGATCATCAGCCAGTGGACCCGTTACCGTTTTTTGTGGTTCGATGCTTTCTTTCGAATCCGCGACCATGGCTTCAACTTTAGCCATTTCGATACGGTTAAACAGCGCCTTGAATGGTGAAACTTCATGGTTCAGCAGCGGTTGCTGGATGTCGTCCCAGGCCAGTTCAGTATTCAGGAAGGCTTCTACACGTGTGGCCAGACCTGGAAGAACAGGTTTCAGGTAAGTCATCAGCACGCGGAACAGGTTAATCCCCATTGAGCAGATGGCTTGCAGATCGGCGTCACGGCCTTCTTGTTTGGCTACCACCCACGGCGCTTGCTCATCAACATAGCGGTTAGCAAGATCGGCCAGTGCCATAATTTCACGGATGGCCTTGCTGAATTCGCGGTGGGTAAAGTCTTCTGCAATCCCCTGTGCCGCATCGACAAACTTCTGGTACAACTCAGGATCAGCAAGTTGCCCTGCCAATTGTCCTCCGAAGCGCTTATTGATAAAGCCTGCATTGCGTGAAGCGAGGTTAACCACTTTGTTAACGATATCGCTATTGACCCGCTGGACAAAATCTTCCAGATTCAGATCGATATCATCAATGCGGGAAGAGAGTTTTGCCGCGTAGTAATAGCGCAGGCAATCTGCATCAAGATGTTTCAGGTAAGTACTTGCCTTGATGAAGGTGCCACGGGATTTGGACATCTTGGTGCCGTTAACCGTGATATAGCCGTGGACGAACAGGTTGGTTGGCTTGCGGTAGTTACAGCCTTCCAACATCGCTGGCCAGAACAGACTGTGAAAATAAACGATATCTTTGCCGATGAAATGGTAGAGATCGGCTTTGGAGTCTTTCTCCCAGAACTCATCGAAATCCAGGTCATCACGTTTAGCACACAGATTTTGGAACGACCCCATATAGCCAATAGGGGCATCCAGCCAGACGTAGAAATATTTACCCGGCTGATCAGGGATCTCAAAGCCAAAATAAGGCGCATCACGGGTAATATCCCATTGTTGCAACCCCGCTTCGAACCACTCCTGCATTTTATTTGCCACTTGTTCCTGCAAAGTGCCGGAACGTGTCCATTTTTGCAGCATGTCGCTGAAAGCAGGCAAATCGAAGAAGAAATGCTCTGTATCGCGCATTTCGGGGGTTGCACCGGAGACAACAGAACGAGGGTTAATTAATTCCGTTGGGGAATAGGTTGTTCCACAGACTTCACAGTTATCGCCATATTGATCTTCGGCCTTACATTTCGGGCAGGCACCTTTAACGAAACGGTCTGGCAGGAACATGCCTTTTTCTGGATCATACAATTGAGAAATCGTCCGGGTTTTAATGTAACCGTTCTTTTTCAGTTCCAGATAAATTTTGGAGGCAAGTGCTCTATTCTCTTCGCTATGCGTAGAGTGGTAATTATCATAACTAATGGCAAAACCGGCAAAATCCTGCTGATGCTCTAGGCTCACCTTGGTAATCATCTCTTCTGGAGAGATCCCACTCTGCTGGGCTTTCAGCATAATTGGTGTACCGTGGGCATCGTCGGCACAGACAAAGTGAACCTCTTTGCCGCGCATTCGATGATAACGAACCCAAATATCAGCCTGAATGTGTTCCAGAATATGACCGAGATGAATGGGACCGTTAGCATAAGGTAACGCACAGGTCACCAATAATTTGTTCGCGACTTGAGACATAGTTAGGATCTGACTTCCATAAAGTGAAAAGGGTTTTTGATGTTACCTGATCAGGAGCGTTGCCGCTAGGGTAACGCGAAATCTTCGTCACTTTTACTTGTTGCCTTTATCCGAAGTGGTTAGCTTCTGTTATGATGGCTGAACAGTTTTAGGTTGAGAACGATAAATCAAAAGGAGCTGGGATGAACTCACAATCCCCCAAGCAGACCCATCCTGACCTGCTGAAAGCACATGTTGCAAAGATATTGGCAACATTTAAGCATCCGACGTTAGAGCAAGATTTGATTGCCCTGAAAGCATTACATCATTGCACTATGCTGGATGGAATACTGCATATTGAATTAACCATGCCGTTTGTCTGGAAACGCGCCTTCGAAATATTAAAGAAAGAAACCACTCAACCCCTGCAATCCGTGACGGGAGCAAAATCCGTTGAATGGCGATTAACCCATAATATCAGCACGTTGCGTCGTGCCAATAATTTGCCTGGCGTGAATGGCGTGCGCAATATCGTGGCAGTCAGTTCAGGAAAAGGCGGCGTAGGGAAATCCAGTACAGCAGTGAACCTGGCGCTGGCGCTGGCACAGGAAGGCGCCAAAGTGGGAATTTTGGATGCGGATATTTATGGCCCATCCATCCCCAATATGCTTGGTACAGCCAAAGAGCGCCCGACTTCCCCTGATGGACAGCATATGGCACCCATCATGGTTCATAGCATGGCAACTAATTCTATCGGTTACTTGGTTACCGATGATAACGCGATGGTATGGCGTGGCCCGATGGCCAGCAAAGCCTTGATGCAGATGCTGCAAGATACGCTATGGCCGGATCTGGATTATCTGGTGGTCGATATGCCGCCAGGAACCGGAGATATTCAGCTAACGCTGTCCCAGAATATTCCGGTGACAGGGGCGTTAGTGATTACCACACCGCAAGATATTGCCTTGATCGATGCGATGAAAGGCATTGTCATGTTCCAGAAAGTCAATGTGCCAGTGTTAGGCATTATTGAGAACATGAGTACCCATATTTGCAGCAACTGTGGCCACCATGAGCCTATTTTTGGCACGGATGGGGCAGCAAAACTGGCCGAAAAATACCATTGCCAATTACTGGGGAAAATCCCGCTGCATATCTCACTGCGTGAAGATCTCGATCGTGGTGAACCAACGGTAAGCAGCCAGCCTGACAGTGAATTTGCGGATATTTATCGTGAAATTGCCGCCACTATTTCTGCCAAGATGTATTGGCAGGGCGAAAAAATCCCAACTGAAATTTCTTTCCGCGAAGTTTGATTTAAATAACTGCGCAACCCATATGCGATAAACGTCGTTTTATTTTAATGTGTTTTTGATGAAACGGCGTTTTCTTGGAATGGATTAAATATTATTGGATCTAACCTGAATGAATCTCTCCATAAGCGCTTGTTTGGTTACGCTAAATCCCTTTTCCTTATAGCGAAGCACGGATATTGATGAAGAATTCTTACTCTTTCCGAAATTCAGGTGCACATTTGGGTGAAAATTATGGGGAGAATATTCTCCATTAATTGCATAAAATTGCGGGATTTTTATGCGAAGCGTATCGAAAAAAACGAGACTTATCTTGTTTACTCTGGAATAGAAGCCATTAACTCCCTATAATCCGCCCAACATGGTGTTAGTAAATACCATATTCCCACTTTATTTTTCTTTTTTTAACCAGGTTATTTTTAGTATGGCTGATGAAGCACATAAGTGTACAATCGTAGGTATTTCAGGTGCCTCCGCCTCCGGCAAAAGCCTTATTGCCAGCACACTTTATAGAGAATTACGGGCTCAGGTTGGTGATCACAATATCGGCGTTATTCCAGAAGATTGCTATTATAAAGACCAAACTAACACCCCGATAGAAGAGCGTTATAAAGTTAATTACGATCACCCGAATTCAATGGATCACAATTTACTGTTCGAACATCTTCAAGCTTTGAAAGCCGGAAAATCCATTGAATTGCCGCAATATGACTACGTTGAGCACACCCGCAAACCTGAATCCATTCATTTTGAACCGAAAAGAGTTATTATCCTTGAAGGTATTCTACTATTAACAGATAAGCGCTTACGCCAAGAACTGGATTTCTCCATTTTTGTCGATACGCCACTGGATATTTGTTTGATGCGCCGTATTAAACGTGACGTGAATGAACGTGGACGCTCATTGGATTCCGTGATGGAGCAGTACAAGAAAACGGTGCGTCCAATGTTCCTGCAATTTATCGAACCATCAAAACAATATGCCGATATTATTGTCCCCCGTGGTGGAAAGAACCGCGTGGCCATTGATATCTTAAAAGCCAAGATTGGCCAATTTTGCGAATAATCTGTTGTTCAGGCATTCATAAGTATCATCGTATTTGAGAGGAAATAATGCGACTCTGTGACCGTGACATTATTAAATGGCTAGATGAAGGTAAGCTGGTAATTACCCCGCGCCCCCCTGTTGAACGTATTAATGGGGCAACGGCTGATGTGCGCCTTGGGAATCAGTTTCGTGTTTTTCGTGGTCATACTGCCGCCTATATTGATTTAAGTGGCCCTAAGGCGGAAGTCAATGCGGCACTTGACCGTGTCATGAGCGATGAAATCACTTTGTCGGAGGGGGAAGCCTTTTTCCTCCATCCGGGTGAATTGGCTTTGGCAGTCACGCTGGAATCTGTCACACTGCCCGATAATTTGGTTGGATGGTTGGATGGTCGCTCCTCTCTGGCGCGCCTTGGTTTGATGGTTCATGTTACTGCGCACCGCATTGATCCAGGTTGGCAGGGGCAAATTGTTCTGGAATTCTACAATTCAGGCAAACTGCCTTTAGCCTTGCGTCCTGGCATGGTCATTGGTGCATTGAGTTTTGAACCCCTTTCTGGCTCCGCTGATCGGCCTTATAACCGACGTCAGGATGCTAAGTATAAAAATCAGCAGGGTGCCGTAGGTAGCCGAATCAGTGAGGATTAATCTTTTCTGGTAAGGCCTTCTGGTGAAAATAGTCTTCTTGTGAACATGGGACTGGGGAAGTCATGAAAAGATTGTTGACGACACTCGTTATTTTGTTGGTAGTCATTGTGACTGGCCTGACCGCACTGGTTATGCTGGTTAACCCCAATGATTTTCGTGGCTATATAGTCAAACAAGTACAAAAGAAGAGTGGTTACCAGCTCGTGTTGCGGGATAACTTGCGCTGGCATGTTTGGCCAAAATTAAGCATTCTGACCGGTGAGATCGCGTTGACTGCTGAAAATGCCAAGGTGCCGGCGATTGTGGCAGAAAATATGCGCCTGGATGTGGAGTTACTGCCACTGTTATCTCACCAGCTTTCAGTAAAAGAAGTGATGTTGAAAGGGGCTGTCTTGCGTTTTACGCCGGATAGCCAGCCACAAACGCAGCCAGCGGCACCCATTGCACCGGAAAGTGATATTCACTATCCCATCGTTGCGGGAAGCCAGGCCTGGAAACTGGATATTGCCAAAATCAGGGTAGTAGACAGCTTACTGATCTGGCAGACCAACGAGCATTCCCAATTCAATGTTCGTGATCTCAATTTATTGCTGGAACGCAGTGATCAGGATCACTTTGACCTTAGCCTGAGCAGTAAAATCAATAAAAACCAGCAAGAGCTGTCAATTAAGCTCAATTCGTCGGTCGATATTTCTGATTATCCACAACAACTATCGGCTGATATTCGCTCCCTTGAATACCAATTACAGGGAATTGGGTTGCCATCTGCCGGTATCCAGGGCGCGGGGAGTGCTATCGTGCAGTATCAGGCTTCACCGGAATCAATTTCGCTGCAAAAAATGGCATTGACGGTGAATGATGAGAGTGAGCTTAAAGGTGATATAACGGCCATTTTGCAAGATAAGCCGCAATATTCCATCAACCTGAGTTCGTCAACGTTCAATCTGGATAAGCTGTTGGGGTGGGATGCCTTACCGAAAAATACGCCTCAGGCAAAACATGATTATCGGGTTGAAAACAACTCCCTAAAACCGGTGATTGCAACGTCGGTCTCGGCATTATCTGACTATGACCTTACCTTTTTGCAAGGATTTGATGCTGATATTTCGTTCACAGCAGATAAATTCATTTATCAGGGTATGGATATTGATCATTTTGGCCTGAAAGCGAGCAATAACAGTGGACTGGCAAACATCTCAAAATTAAGTGGCAATGTGTTTGGTGGGTATTTTGCGCTGCCAACTTCCATTGATGCTACGGCTGTGCCTGCCAAACTGCATACAAAGCCGCTTTTGCAAAAGATTGAGATGCAGCCTTTGTTAACCGCATTGGCATTGCCAACCATATTCGACGGTCAACTTAACGTTGACGGTGACCTTTTGGGAGAAGGCTATGATGAGTACGCTATTTCCCATTATTGGCAAGGTGATTTGAATATCGACCTGAAAAACGCGCGTCTGGAAGGGTTGAATATTCCTCAGCTTATTCAACAATCTTTTGCACGGGCAACCGATCAAGTCAGCCAACCTACGAATACAGATGATTTCACTGAAGCGAAGAGTATGTCGGCGAAAGCACGATTGAAGGGCGGTGAGATTAAAATCAGTGAACTGGCAGCAACTTCAGGCATGTTCAATATTACAGGGCAGGGAAGCGCCAATTTACTGAAACAAAACACCGATGTTTCATTATGGGTGCAATTAACCCATGGCTGGGGCAAACAGAATGAGTTTGTACGTCGCCTGGTGCAATTAAAAATCCCGCTACGGGTTTATGGCGACTGGAATAACCTGCAATATGCGCTGAATGTGGAGCCCCTGTTGCGTGATGAATTACAGCAAAAGGTCAAAAAATCGATTAAAGATTGGCTCGAAAATAACAGTAGCAACGAAAATCTTAAGAAAATAGAGGATCTGCTGAATAAAAAATAGGTGATCGCTAGGGCGATCACCTAATTAGCTAAAAATTATAACGAAAATATTCCATTCTTAAATAACGGACTCGTGCTGGACGGCTAATATCCTATAACCTGATAATAGAAATTTGGAACCCAACCTGAATGGGGCGTTGTAACAGAGATTGTTAGGGTATCCTTCGACAAACCATCTCCGTTTGGATTGTCTCGCTGTGTTCTGACATCGGCCAAATAACTGGGGCGCTGATTATCAAAATTATCGCCAACAATACTTGCCTGGCCTGAGATGATGCCATTTGGCAAGGTCGTGGGCAGTTTAATTTTGTAGAAGTGGGTATAGTAAGTCACGCCACCAATCTCGGATGAATGGGATTCAGCAATAGGTTCACTACCAACTGCAAGCCCATTTATCATAAATATTTCACCCAGCTTGATGATGGTGTGTTCGTCCGTGACCCGATGTGACTCGATACTTAATCCAACCAGATTACCCAAACCTAGATTTCTTACAAAGGCTTGTTTATCCGGGATATCTGCCCCGTTTTTGCTTTTCGCTAGCCGGCTTTCAACGTCAGTTTTGGCGGCTATCGCATTGGTATTGGCATCATTCGCTAAAGATTCAACTTTGCTAATGCGGGTATCAACCTCTACTTTGCTATAAGCCCCTATATCAGAAGCGGTGAGCCTAATATCGGATAACAGAGCCTTGCCATTAACGGTGCGTGTGAGTGGTACTCGGCTATCTGCGTTGTTATTAGCTTTATTTGCCAGGTCCTTAATGTCTTCAAGATTACGATCCGCTTCTCCTTTGCTGTAGGCATTCACATCAGAGGCGATCAGATTAATATCAGATAACAGAGCCTTGCCATTTACCGTGCGAGTCAATGGGACTTTATGATCCGCCGTATTATTGGCATTATTAGCTATCTCCTTAACTTCATCGATAAGGATGTTGATCTCCGCCTTGTTATAGGCATCTACACTGGCTGCGGTGAGTTCAATATCGGTTGACAGTTCTTTGCCGTTCACTTTGCGACTTGATGGCACTTTGCTGTCAACAAGTTGAATAGCAGAATTCGCCGTTTGCTCGGCGGCATCAGCCTGTTTTTCAACTTTGCTGATATTATCATCAAGTTCCGCTTTATTGTAAGTACCGACATCCGCCGCAGTCAGTTCAATGTCTGTTGCCAGCTCTTTGCCATTGATCTTACGACTTGACGGGACTCTGCTATTGGCATCTTGAATTGCGGTATTGGCATTATTATGGGCGTTTTCAGCTAAATTATTGACATTATCGATCTGTATTTTGATGTCTTTGATAATGGCATCAGTTTCTTCTTTACCATAGGCACCAACATCAACTGCGCGTAATTCAATATCAGATACCAGCTCTTTGTCATTGATTCTGCGGGATTCAGGGACTTTGCCTTTAGCATCTTGAATCGCGGTATTAGCGTTATTATTGGCAGTGTCAGCAGTTTGTTGAACTAGGTTGATTCGATCATCAATTTCTTTCTTATCGTAAGTGCCAACATCATTTGCTGTTAATTGAATGTCTGTTATCAACTCCTTATTGTTGATCTTGCGGCTTGAGGGGATTTTCTTGTCTAGATATTTAAGGGCGTCGTTGGCACTTTCATTAGCAGTGTTAGCCAATTTCTCAATGTTTCCGATAAGACCATCGACGTCCTGTTTGCTATAGGCATTGACATCCAGTGCAGTAAGTTCGATATCGCTTAACAGCTCTTTGCCGTTGATCTGACGAGATAATGGAACTTTAGTTTTTACCTGATCGAGGGCTTTATTGGCTAATTGTCTAGCCTTATCAACAAGAGAATCTGTTTGAATTCTGTCGTAGGTGCCGACATCCGTTGCTGTTAATTCAATATCTTTAGACAATTCCTTACCATTAACCTTACGCGTTGATGGCACATATTTATTTGTCAGGAGTATCGAATTAACCGATTCATTCGCTTGATTGGCTAACTCATACGTCGTTTTAACTGCTTTGGAGGTTGCCGCATGGATTTCGCTGTCATTGTTTACTTCACTACTTAACGCAACCAACCCTTTTTTTTCTAAGGTTGCATTTGGATGATTACGGCTTGCGGCATGCTCTTTAATTTTTTCCCTTACATAATTACGAGATGCTAAACCAGAAAGTAGTTCTTTGATCCACCCAGTCATGCCGCTGTTGCTGAACGTCAGGGCCATGCGGATAGCTTGTTCCTGAGATTCTGGTTTGTAGAGTTCAGCACAATTTCCTACCGCAATCAGTGTGCCATCTTTATCGAATAGTCCCATTTCACGGATCCACCAATTACCTTCTCCCTCAGGGAGTATCTGTTCGGCGATAATTTGGCTGGGTGTTTGGGCGTTGATGATCAAGGAATCAAGTTCAGCACGATGCTTTTCATTAATTAACCCTGATTGGTTGGCATTGGGAATGGGAAAACTGCCTCCACCATCGCCTACAGCCATATGGGTAATTTCAAGTTTGCTACCTGATAAGGCCACTCTTTCCAGTTTTTCAGTGCCAGCCTGTGTTAGTAGTGCAAAATATTTTGTACTCATATAAACCCTCACTTTATCAACAATAAATAGATGTATTGCTAACCTAGCCACAGGCGCTATTTGTAACGCCCTTTGACCATATGAAGGCGGTTTGACATCTCCGCTAATTACCATTGAACGGGGTTATTGTACTTAGGGTCATCATGAACAAATACTTTAAAAATTAAATCAAACTGATAAAACTTATAGGAATAAAAAAAACCGGCTTATGCCGGTTTTTTCTTAGTAAGTGGTGTAGCTGGTTAAAAGAGCAGATTATATTTCCAGCTCTTCTTCTACGATCAGGGGGGTAATTTTCACTTTATTGATGCGGTGGCTCGTGATTTCCAACGCTTCAAACTGATAGTCACCAATCTTCAATTGTTCACCTTGTTGTGGAATGTGTTGCAAATGTTCCATCAACAGGCCCGCCAGTGTCTGGTACTCCCGTTTTTCATCCAAGGGCAGGGGTACGTAAAGCACTAAATCTTCCAATGGCATAAATCCATTGGCGATCCAATGTCCCTCTTCCATGACCTGAATATCATGGCGAGCGTCGATCTCTCCGCTACCAACAGGAAGATTGCCTGTAATGGTTTCCATCACATCGGTTACCGTAACTACCCCTTCAACAGAACCAAATTCATCGACGACAAAAGCAAAGTGGGTTTGTGCTTTACGGAACTGTTCCAATGCTTGCAACAAGGAGAGAGACTCAGGGAAAATCAATGGCTGCTGAACCAAATTCTTTAAATCGAACGTCTTGTGGGTTAGCTGTTGATCAAGGATATCAATCACATGTACCACACCAAGCGGTTCATCACCGATCTGTTCATCTGTGACGACAATTCGTGTATGCGGCTTTTGTTTCAGTAGCGTCGTCAATTTTTCCGTAGGAGAATGGATATCAAGATAAACCACATCATGGCGTGAAGTCATGATGCTACTGACAGTCCGTTGCGCCATGCTGAGAACGCGGGCAATCATCTGGCGTTCCTGGGGCTCAAAGAGTTCTTTGTTATCTGCATGATCAGCAATCAGATCGGAAGTATGATTATCCAAGTCTGCGTTTTCACGTTTGCCATTTAAAATATGAAGAACAGCCTGTGCGGTTCTTTCGCGCAGGGAGCGAGAGGCGCTCAAAAACTTGCGACGATTGAACAGGGCAAACTGGTTCAGTGCTTCAATCATGATGGAGAAGCCGATGGCAGCATAAAGATAACCTTTCGGTATATGATAACCAAAGCCTTCTGCAACCAGGCTAAAACCGATCATTAGCAAGAAACTGAGGCACAGAATAACGATGGTGGGATGGGCATTGACAAATTTTGTCAGTGGTTTGCTGGCCCATATCATCAGGGTCATGGCGATGGTCACAGCAGCAACCATGATACCAATGTGATTGACCATACCGACGGCGGTGATAACAGAATCAAGAGAGAATACCGCATCCAAAACAATAATCTGTACAACAACCGCCCAGAAGCTAGCGCTTTTACGTTGTTGATTAGTATGTAGGGTTTTTCCTTCTAATCGTTCATTCAATTCCATTGTTGCTTTGAACAGCAAGAAAAACCCACCAATCAACATGATTAAATCACGGGCGCTGAAAGGATGCCCCCATAAGGTAACCAATGGATTCGTCAGGGAAATAAGCCAGGATAAGCTAAATAACAGCAATATCCTCATGATTAGGGCACAGGAAAGCCCTGTCAGGCGAGCTTTATCTCTCTCTTTTTCAGGAAGTTTATCTGCCAGAATGGCGATGAATATTAAGTTGTCTATTCCGAGAACAATTTCTAAAACGATAAGTGTGGCCAGACCTGCCCATATCGTCGGATCAGCGATCCATTCCATATAATTTGTTTTACCTTTTAGCGGGACGGCACTTGCCGACTATTAAATAATGCGTATTGAAATGCGAAATATCAATAGTTGATTTGTCTCAGTTGGAAATTTTTTCAGCAAAAAAACGTCATGACGGTATCGATTGCATCAATAACTACCGCCGATGACCATTCCTGAGTTAACATGTGGCTTCATTAACAAATTGCCCACTCTGTATTGTTGCATACGGCATGACGTACAGCATCTTGAGTGGGTGGTAGTCATTATTAGACGGGAGTCATTCATGTCCAAACAACAGATCGGTGTTGTCGGTATGGCGGTAATGGGGCGCAACCTGGCGTTGAATATTGAAAGCCGTGGTTACTCTGTATCTATTTTTAACCGCTCCAGCGATAAAACAGATGAAGTTATTGCTGAAAATCCAGGGAAAAAATTAGTCCCAAGTTATTCCATTGAAGAATTTGTCGATTCGCTGGAAAAGCCACGTCGTATTCTGTTGATGGTTAAGGCGGGTGAAGCTACGGATAAGACCATTGCATCATTGCTGCCACATTTGGATAAGGGTGACATTCTGATCGACGGTGGCAACACCTATTTTCAGGATACTATTCGTCGTAATCGTGAATTGTCTGCTCAGGGCATTAACTTTATCGGTACAGGTGTTTCTGGTGGCGAAGAAGGTGCGTTAAAAGGTCCTTCAATTATGCCTGGTGGCCAGAAAGAAGCCTATGAATTGGTGGCCCCAATTCTGAAAGAGATCGCAGCCCAGGTTGATGGCGAACCTTGTGTGACTTATATCGGGGCAGATGGTGCCGGTCATTATGTGAAGATGGTTCACAATGGCATTGAATATGGGGATATGCAGTTGATTGCAGAAGCCTATTCTTTGTTGAAAAGTGCATTGAACCTGGGTAACCAAGAACTGGCTGAAGTATTCAGTGACTGGAACCAAGGCGAACTGAGCAGCTATTTGATCGAAATTACGGCTGATATTTTCCGTAAGCAAGATGAAGATGGGAAATATCTGGTTGATGTGATCCTGGATGAAGCGGCCAACAAAGGCACCGGCAAATGGACCAGCCAAAGCTCGTTGGATCTGGGTGTTCCAGTCACACTTATCACGGAATCGGTTTTTGCTCGCTATATCTCTTCCTTGAAAGATCAGCGTGTAGCAGCATCTAAGGTTCTGTCCGGTCCAGAAATTCTGCCATTCAACGGAGATAAGGCGGAATTTATCGAGAAAGTTCGCCGTGCCCTGTACTTGGGTAAGATTGTTTCTTACGCGCAAGGCTTCCAACAATTGAAAGCGGCATCGGATGAGCACAATTGGGATCTGAACTATGGCGAAATTGCCAAGATTTTCCGTGCGGGCTGTATTATTCGTGCGCAATTCCTGCAAAAAATCACCGATGCATACAATGAAAACCCCGCTATCGCTAACCTGCTTTTAGCACCTTACTTCAAACAAATCGCAGACCAATATCAACAAGCTCTGCGTGATGTGGTTTCTTATGGTGTGCAAAATGGCATCCCAACGCCAACATTCTCCGCAGCCATCTCTTATTATGACAGTTATCGTTCTGCGGTCTTGCCAGCCAACTTGATTCAGGCACAACGTGATTACTTTGGTGCGCATACTTACAAGCGTACTGATAAAGAAGGTGTTTTCCACACCGAATGGCTGGAATAATCATTTTATCTCTTTATAAGACATAAGATATTGACAAAGTAAGGTGCTGAATTATCAGCACCTTATTTGTTAAAGGGTATGCAGTAACAGTAAAGCATCAATCTGGAGGTTGCCATTTAAGCAATCGTTGGGTAAATCTCTCCAACCAATGGGCTATTTCTGCATCGTGAAGATAAAGAAATACAGCAAGACTGAGAATAGCAAGGCCGATTATTACCAGAACAAAAATATTATTCATATAATAGTCACCCATTTTTGCCTGGTTAAATTATAGCAAAAATATAATTTTTATTTATGTCATGTTTAATCAACTGTTTTACGAAAAACAACTAATTCTGGTACAGTGATGCGAAGGTAATCTTCTGTCTTCAAAATAATCGAACGTTCCAGACTGCCTGCATTAAATGCCAATTCGTCATAGCGTTCAAACAAAAGCGGATCGGCAACCAACTTCAGATCTGGGTGAAAGCTGAAGGGTGGGATGGCTCCAAAAACACAATGGGTCAATTCAGAAACTTCTTTTGGACTTGCCAGAGATGCCCGAGTTCCTCCTATTTGTTTGGCAAGGATAGCAAGATCGGCTTGTTGGTCAGCGGGTAAGACAGCAAGGACATACTGTCGATGACCATTTCCTTTTACATGGCAAACCAAGGCCTTAGCGCCTTGCCCCAAGTGGGTGCCCCGTATTTTAGCTATTTCTTCTGAACGACCGCCAGTCTCATGCTCCATAACTCGATAGCGGGCATTGTGGGTGTCCAATAAGGTGGTGAGACGTTCAAAGATGTTGTTTTTTAGCAAAATATTCTCCTGTATATGTTCAAAGTAAAAATTGACACCTGTTTTTTCATTCCTGCATAGGGAACTTACTGATTCTGGTCAAAATTACTGAGGTAGATAAGTATCACATTGTAATCTAATCTTCTTACATTAGATTTGGGATACTTCATAAAATCTGAGGAGTTTCAAATGGCAGCATCAACTTTCTTCATCCCGTCAGTGAATAAAATCGGCACGGGATCTATAACTGAATCTGTTGAATTAATAAAAAATTATGGCTACAAACAGGCCTTAATTGTCACGGATCGCGTGCTAAATGCGATTGGTGTTGTGGGTAAAGTTCAGGCTTTACTGGTAGATGCTGGGATAAAAAGCGCAATTTATGATGGAACAAATCCAAACCCAACCACAATCAATGTTGAGGAAGGCCTGGAAATTTTGCGTCAGCATAACTGTGACTGTGTGATCTCGTTAGGTGGTGGTTCACCACATGACTGTGCAAAAGGTATTGCGCTGGTGGCGGTAAATGGCGGAGATATCCGTGATTATGAAGGGGTCGATCGTTCAGCTAAGCCACAGCTACCCTTGATTTCCATTAACACTACCGCGGGAACCGCTTCTGAAATGACACGCTTCTGTATTATTACGGACGTTGAACGTCATATCAAAATGGCCATCGTGGATAAAAATGTGACCCCCATCTTGTCAGTCAATGATCCTACATTGATGGCAGGAATGCCAAAAGGATTGACTGCTGCGACGGGAATGGATGCACTGACCCATGCTATTGAGGCTTATGTTTCTACGGCGGCAAATCCCATCACTGACGCTTGCGCGTTGAAAGCCGTGACAATGATTAGCCGCTATCTGCGCCGTGCTGTTGAAAATGGTAACGATATGGAAGCGCGTGAGAATATGGCTTATGCCCAGTTTTTGGCAGGTATGGCATTCAATAATGCCTCTTTGGGGTATGTCCATGCCATGGCGCATCAGTTAGGCGGATTTTATGATTTGCCTCATGGTGTCTGCAATGCGGTTTTATTACCCCATGTACAGCGATTCAATGCAAAAGTTTCTGCTACGCGCCTGAAAGAGATTGCGGTTGCCATGGGGGTTAAGGTTGGTGATTTAAACGATGAACAAGGGGCTAAAGCCTGTATTCAGGCCATCAGTGAATTGGCAAAAGATGTGAATATTCCGTCGGGTTTGTCTGCGTTGAATGTAAAAGAGGAAGATTTGCCAATATTATCGACTAATGCATTGAAAGACGCCTGTGGATTCACTAACCCGATTCAAGCATCACATGAAGAAATTGTTGCTATCTTCCAGGCAGCCATGTGACGGTAAGGTTATCCAATCATTATGATAATATCTAAATGCTGCAAGATTTAGCGAGCAAGCCACTTCGTTTCAATGCTTGTTGGCGAAGTGGCTGTTATTTTTTAAGATCTCAATGCTTGCATCGAAAATTACGCCTTGGCTGAATGCCGTTCCCGCAATTGGCGAATGATGCGACTGAGATCGAGCTTCTGATCCTGAAGTAAAACCAGCAGGTGATAGAGCAAATCTGCGGCTTCGTTCGTCAACTCTTCCCTATCATTGACTGTCGCGGCTAATGCGGTTTCGACACCTTCTTCGCCAACTTTTTGGGCGATGCGTTTTGTTCCGCTAGCATATAAACGCGCGGTATAGGAACTATCCGGCGAGGCATTTTTTCGGCTTGCCAGGAGTTGTTCCAATTCATAGAGAAAACCCCATTCGGTTTGTGCAGGGGCAAAACAACTTTCCGTGCCTTTATGGCAGGTTGGCCCCATAGGAAGGACTAAGGCTAGCAGGGTGTCATTGTCACAGTCAGGATAGATATCGACCAGATCCAGAAAGTGGCCGGAACTTTCGCCTTTTGTCCATAATCGCTGTTTAGTACGGGAAAAAAAAGTCACCTTGCCAGAGTGAAGCGTGGCATGCAGTGCCTCCTGATTCATATACCCCATCATTAACACGGTTCCAGAAGTGGCATGTTGGATGATGACGGGCATCAAATTATCCACTTTTTCCCAATCCAGCTTCTCGATGTCTTGGGTTGTTAATTGCTGCGCTGTTAGCATGTTCTAACCTCGACACCTTGTGTAGCAAGATATTGTTTGAGTTCACTGATATTAATGATCTGCTTGTGAAAAACGGAAGCCGCCAAAGCACCATCAACATTGGCAAGCTGGAAAGCATCAAGGAAATGTTCTGGTGCCCCAGCCCCGCCAGACGCAATTAAGGGGACAGAACAGACATCACGCACTAATTTCAGTTGAGTAAGATCGTAGCCATTACGGACACCATCCTGATTCATCATATTCAGGACGATTTCACCCGCGCCGCGTTGTTGGACTTCTTTGATCCAATCCAATGTTTGCCAGCCTGTTGCGGTGGTGCGTTTTTCATCCCCGGTAAATTGATAGACCTGATAATGGTTGGTATTTTCATCAAACCACGTATCAATACCCACGACAACGCATTGAACACCGTAGCGATCAGCCAGACGGTTAATTAAATCTGGATCAGCCAAGGCAGGGGAGTTGATGGAAATCTTATCTGCCCCGAATGCTAAAATTTGACCTGCCTCTTCGACATTTTTAATACCACCCGCTACACAGAAAGGGATATCGATAACTTCAGCGACTTTCGCCACCCAGCTTTTATCTACCACACGGCCGTCGGAAGAGGCGGTAATATCGTAAAACACCAATTCATCGGCGCCCTCTTGGGCATAGCGCTGTGCAAGGGGAACGATATCACCAATAATTTCATGGTTACGGAATTGTACCCCTTTGACGACTTGTCCGGCACGGACATCCAGACAGGGAATTATGCGTTTTGCCAACATTGAATAGCCTCCGGCAAGGTAAATTTTCCTTCCAGTAATGCGCGCCCGACAATAACCCCCGCCACACCCGATGCAGGCAGGGGAGCGATATCGCTGAGACTGCCAATGCCGCCAGAGGCTTGAAATTGGATCTGTGGATATTGCTGGTTGATTTCCTGATAGAGCGCAAGATTAGAGCCGCTTAATGTGCCATCACGGGAAATATCGGTACATAAAACATGTTTTAGTCCGACAGGGAGATATTGTTCAATGACATCCTCAAGGGTCGCGTTGCTGTTTTCCTGCCAACCGCTAATCGCGACGTGTTTCACCCCATCAGCATTGATGCGGACATCCAGTGCCAGCACAATGGCCTCTGCCCCGTAGCGCTGAAACCATTGCTTGACTAATTCAGGTTGTGTAATGGCCGTAGAACCAATGACAACCCGGTGTGCGCCTGCTTCAAGCAAGGTTTTTACATCTGCTTCTGAGCGAATTCCACCGCCAACTTGCACGGGAACCGTAATGCCTGCCAGTAGCGCTTTTAACAGTGCGATTTGGCGTTTGGCAGGATCTTTGGCACCTGTCAAATCCACCACATGCAATAAATTAGCGCCTTCCTGTTCATACTGTTGTAGGCGGGAGAGTGGAGAGTTGCCATAATCCTGACGTTGGTCATAATCTCCCTGATGCAAACGCACCACATTGCCATCGATTAAATCTAATGCAGGTATAATCATGCGCTTACATCTCCAAAAAGTTTTTGAGTAATTGTGCACCCGCGGCGCCTGAACGTTCAGGATGGAATTGCACCCCAAAGAAATTGTCTTTTGCAATGGCACTACTAAATGTATTGCCATATTCCGTTTGGGCAATCGTATATTCACCGACAGGCAGGGCATAGCTATGGACAAAATAGAAACGGGCATTATCGGCAATATAGCGAAACAGGGGATGACCTGCCTGCGCTTGTACTTTATTCCAACCCATATGTGGCAATGGCAAACCTGCGTCCATCATTTTTTTGACAGGCGCGTCAATTAACTGTAACAGAGTGACATTATTTCCTTCCTCACTCACACCGGCCAGCAATTGCATACCAAGACAGATACCCAACACGGGCTGGGTAAGGGAATGAATCAAGGGAATTAATTCCCGTTGTTTAAGTTGTTTCATTGCAGCGGCTGCTGTCCCCACGCCAGGTAGCAATAGCTTATCGGCCGCTCGTACAATATCCGCGTCTAAACTCACCATTGGTTCATAGCCTAACCGACGGATAGCATAGGTCACAGAAGCAAGGTTAGCGCAACCGGTATCCAGAATAACCACATTCATCATCACTTCCTTTATAACCGTTCCTATAAAACACCCTTGGAGCTAGGCAAGGTATCGCCTTCTACGCGAATGGCTTGCCGTAATGTCCGGCCAAAGACTTTAAACAGACTTTCTGCCCGATGGTGATCGTTCTTGCCTTTGGTTTTCAGGTGGAGGGTGCATCCCATTGTGTAAGAGAGGGAACGGAAAAAATGTTCGATCATCTCTGTACTTAAATCGCCAACCCGCTGATGTTTAAATTCAGCCTTATATTCAAGATGTGGGCGACCGGAAATATCCAGGGCACAGCGGGCAAGGCACTCATCCATCGGTAGCATAAAGCCAAATCTGGCAATGCCGCGTTTATCTCCTAATGCCTGTTTTAAGGCTTCCCCCAGTGCGAGACCGGTATCTTCAACGGAGTGATGATCGTCAATATGGAGATCGCCTCTGACCTGGATATGCAGGCGAAAGCCGCCGTGAGTGGCGATTTGGTCTAGCATATGATCGAAAAAACCAACGCCGGTATTGATGCGGCTTTCCCCTTCACGATCCAACCAAACTTCAATATTGATGGCCGTCTCTTGGGTTTTTCGTTCAACGTGCGCATGGCGATCGTTACGGGTCAGTTGCTGACAAATGATCGACCATCCCAGTGATTCAGGCTGGTAACGGATCCCCTTAATCCCCATGTTTTGGGCTAATTGCAGATCAGTTTCCCGATCACCGATGACGTAACTGTTATCAATATCGATGACATTGTTGGCCAGATATTTTTGTACCAATCCCAGCTTGGGCTTGCGACAGTGACAGTTATCTTCTGCTTTGTGCGGGCAGATTAGCACCTCTTCAAAGTGGATACCTTGTGAGGTAAAAACCTGCATCATTAAGGTATGGGGGGGATCAAAATCGGCTTGTGGAAAACTGGGCGTACCTAACCCGTCCTGATTCGTGATCATCACTAATTTATAATTGGCTTTTTGCAGGGCCAGTAAGGCTGGGATCACATCAGTTTCAAAAGCCAATTTATCAAGGCGATCAACCTGATAATCACTGGGTGGCTCGGTGATCAATGTTCCATCGCGGTCAATAAAAAGCAGTTTCTGGCTCATGGGTTCTCAGTTTCCTTTGGTTGTTGAAGTGGGTTGGACAGTACGCTGATAGCACGAACCAACTGTTCACATTCATTCCGGCTGCCGATAGTAATACGCAGGCAATGTTCTAATCCTGGTTGCTGACGCTGGTCCCGTAAGATGATCCCTTGTTGCCACAGTGTCTTGAATACCCACTCTGCATGGGTAAATTTCACCAAAATATAGTTGGTTTCGCTTGGAAACACCTTTTCAACCCACGCTAATTGACTCAGTGCGTGCTGGAGATAAGCCCGATTGCGGGTGATCTCGGCGACCCGTTTTTTCATTGTTTCAATCCCGGTTTTAGTGAGCGCTTGTGCAGCAATATCCGCAACCGGCGTTGGCAGTGGATAAGGCGCAATCACTTTTTGCATCAGTGCGATGATATCGGCAGAAGCCAACGTAAATCCACAACGTAATCCAGCCAAAGCAAAAGCTTTCGAGAGGGTTCGCAAAATGACTAAATGAGGATAGTCTTGTAGCCAACGAAGGGTAGTATGTTGTGGACAAAATTCGATATAGGCTTCGTCAATGGCAACAATAGCGCGACCAGATGCCAATTCCAGGATCTGGCGTAATGCCGCAGGGTCAATCAGGTTGCCTGTCGGATTGTTGGGGCTACAGATATAGATCAGCTTGACGCGATCCAGATTATTTTTGATGGCGGTAATATCGGGTTGCCAGTTGGCGTTAACGGGGATTTTTTTCTGTTCTACACCAAAGGTTTCGGCGCTAACGCTGTACATGCCATAGGTGGGTGGGCAAATCAGTACAGCATCTTGACCGGGTTCGCAAAAAACGCGGATCAACAGTTCGATAGATTCGTCTGCGCCACGGCTGACAAGGATTTGCTCCGGTTGCAGGGTAGTGTAATCGGCATACCGTTGAATGACCGTGGTGGGTTGGCATTCGGGATAGCGATTGAGCGTGTTTTCAGTGAATTGAAAATCGGGTGCGATAGGGTATTCATTCGCATTCAACCAAATATCACCACGCCCCCCCAGCCGGCGGGCAGACATATAAGGGACTAATTTGCGAACGTTTTCTCTTGCCAATGCATTGATATCAAAAACCGTACTCATACTTGTTCCTTAACGTGTTATGGTTATTAATCTCAGTGGTTATCGGTCTGCGTTATTCAAGGCCGTTATGCGTAATGTAACGGCGTTTTTGTGTGCGATAAGCTGTTCTGCCTGTGCCAACGTTTCGATGGTTGGTGCGAGTTTTTTTAATCCTTGGGGAGTAAGCCGCTGGATGGTCATCCTTTTCAGAAAATCAGCCAAGCCGAGGCTGGAATAGGTTGAAGTATAGCCATAGGTAGGCAGAACGTGGTTAGTGCCGGAAGCATAATCTCCGGCGGATTCAGGCGACCAGTCGCCGAGAAAAATGGAACCGGCGCTGGTAATTTGTTCAACCAGTTGTTCAGGCTGGCGTGTTTGAATGATCAAATGCTCTGGGCCATATTGATTGCTGATCGCGACACACTGGGCGAGATCGCCAGTCACAATAATCCGGCTGGCTTGCAAGGCTTGGTTTGCGATCTGCTGGCGTGGCAAAGCAGTCAGTTGGGTTTCAATTTCACGGATCACTTTTTTAGCCAGGTTTTCATCGGGCGTTAATAGGAGCACTTGGGAATCAGGGCCGTGTTCTGCTTGTGAAAGTAGGTCCGCCGCCGTAAAGACGGGGTTGGCTCCGCTGTCAGCAATGACCAGTACTTCGGATGGGCCGGCGGGCATGTCGATGGCGGCGCCGTCAATCTGTTGGCTGACCTGACGTTTGGCTTCGGTAACCCATGCATTTCCGGGACCAAAAATTTTGTCTACTTTGGGAACGGATTCTGTCCCAAATGCCATTGCGGCAATCGCCTGGGCGCCACCGACTTGAAATATTTCGCTGATCCCACAGAGTTGCGCAGCATAGAGTATTTCATCGGCAATGGGGGGAGGAGAACACAGGATGACTTTACGGCAACCCGCAATACGGGCGGGTGTACCCAGCATTAATACCGTGGAAGGCAGGGGGGCAGAGCCGCCGGGAATATAGAGCCCAACTGAATCTATTGGGCGTGTAACTAGCTGGCAGCGAACGCCTGGTAATGTTTCAATGTCAATTTCTGCCGGTTTTTGTGCCTCGTGGAACTGACGGATGTTGTCCACGGCCTGTTGCATAGCCTGCTTGATTTCGGGATTTAAGCGAGCAGCCGCAGCATTCACTTCATTTGCAGAAATTTGGATGGCTTGAATAGTCGTTTTGTCAAAGCGCTGGCTGAACGCTTGTAATGCTTGATCACCCCGTGTTTTTACGGTTTCCAGAATTTGTTTGACTGTACTGGCAATATCTGCGGATGCAGCAATCGCTGGGCGTGTCAGCCATATTTTTTGCTGGTCTGGCGTACATGCCTGCCAGTGAATGATGGTCTTAAAATTGGTATTCATCAACGTTACTCCATCATTTTTTCAATTGGCAGAACCAAAATGGAACTGGCACCTAATGCCTTGAGTTTTTCCATCGTTTCCCAGAACAGGGTTTCACTACTGACCATGTGCATGGCGACGCGATTTTGTGCACCCGCCAGAGGCAAGATAGTCGGGCGTTCTGCCCCTGGCAGCAGGGATATAATCTCTTCCAGTTTGTCACTGGGCGCGTGCAGCATGATGTATTTGGAGCCTCGCGCCTGGATGACGCCTTGGATGCGGAGCATCAACTTGTCAATAAGCTGCTGTTTGGCTTCTGGCATCTCTCCATCACGTTGGATCAAACAGGCTCTTGAACGATAGATGACTTCAACTTCCCGCAAGCCATTAGCTTCCAACGTCGCGCCTGTGGAAACTAAATCACAAATGGCATCTGCCAGCCCTGCACGGGGGGCAACTTCGACTGAACCATTAAGAAGACAGGATTTGAAACGGATGCCTTTTTGGTCTAAATAACGTTTCAATAAGTGCGGGTAAGAGGTGGCAATGCGAGAATCTTGCAGGCATTCCGCGCCGGTATAATCGCAATCAAAAGGTGCTGCCAGAGAAAGCCGACAATCGCCAAAATCGAGCCGGCGCAATGTGAGATAGCGAGGATCTTCTCCTTGTGCCCGACGAGTCAGTAATTCTTCCTCAAGCACGTTTTCCCCAATAATGCCCAGATCGACAACCCCATCCATCACAAGGCCGGGAATGTCATCATCGCGGACACGCAGAATGTCGATAGGCATATTTTCAGCGAATGCGATCAGGCGCTGTTGCTGCAAGTTAATTTTGATGCCGCAACTCGCCAGCAGGGTTCTGGAGTCATCGCTCAGGCGGCCTGACTTTTGCATGGCGATACGTAAACGTGTTTTATCTAGCATGTTGTGTTTTATCCTGTCTCAAGATTCAGTGAGTCACTCATTCGTAGCCGTCAGACATAAAAAAACCCCCGGAAAATCTTCCGAGGGTTTTTTTCGTATTCATACCACCGGAAGACGGGTCAAATGTCTTCCAGCACCTATCAGCCTGAAAGACTAGTCAGGGTGATGGTGGTGATGGTGGTTAAATTGAATACGGTTCATATATACGAGTTCTCTATTTTTTCTACCAAACGGATTGTGTGAAAAATATGCTGTACTGAATAATGGCGATATTTGTGACTGAGGATTGGTTGCTTGTTGTTTAACCTATACGATTTTATGTATAAAAAGCAAACTTTTTTTAAAGAAGATATTTATTTTTTTACAACATATTGTTTTAAAACAAAAATGTGTTTTATTGCTATTAAACAAATAGATGAGTAATGTTAGCCGTGGTCACATAATGGCCTAAGAATCGAAATAATATCTCTTTTGGGAGGGGATGGTGAAAAAAGTTTCCATTATTGGGTTGGGGTGGTTAGGGATGCCATTGGCACAAGCACTGCACAGCGGGGGAATGCAGGTAGTGGGGAGTAAAACAACACCGGATGGCGTTGAAGCCGCTTGTATGTGCGGGCTGGATTGTTATCTATTAAATTTGGTGCCTCAGGTTGTTTGCGATGCGGATGATCTTGAACAATTAATGTCCGTTGATGTGTTGGTGCTGACATTGCCTGTGAGTGGTATTGCGGGCGGTGGCAAGGCTTATATAAAAGCAGTGCAACTGATTGTGGATACTGCACTGTCGTATTCAGTTCCACGGATTATTTTCACCAGTTCTACCTCTGTTTATGGTTCATTGGTTGGTTACCTCAATGAAGATGAGCCAGTACACCCTGAAACGGAATCAGCCAAGGCGCTGGCTGAGTTGGAGAGCTGGTTGCATCAACTGCCCAATACATCGGTCGATATCTTGCGATTGGCCGGTTTGGTCGGTAATGGGCGTCACGCGGGGCGTTTTCTGGCTGGCAGGAAGGCACTCAGTGGAGGAGAAAGTGCCGTCAATTTGGTACATCAAGATGATGTCATTTCTGCCATTAAACTTCTTATACAGCAACCAGAAGGCGGGTATCTCTTTAATTTGTGTGCACCAATCCACCCAAAAAGAGCGGAGTTTTATCAATTAGCCAGTTGCCAGCTTGATCTGATACCGCCAGAATTTTTGCCGTCAGAAGGTGGAAAAATCGAAAAAATTGAAAGCAAAATCGTTGATGGTAGCCGCATCTGTCGGGAACTAGGGTTTGAATATCAGTTTCCAGATCCCGGCAGAATGCCAATGAGTTAATCAACAAAAAAACTTAGCTTATTTCTATCATGACAATTTTTTTGAACGCGGGTCTTTCGGCCAATAATTGATACCAGCGCTCCAGGTTTGGCAGCGATGGGCGCGCTATTTCTACGTTTAACCATAAGTAAACCAACGGAGCCAGGGCTATGTCAGCCATACCCAATTTGTCGCCGGAAAGGTATTGTTGATTGCTGAGGGTTTCGTCGACAATTTTCAGCAATTTTTCAATTTCTGCTAAAGATTGAGCGATGACTTTAGGGTCACGTTGGTCTGCCGGTGTTCTGACAAAACTTATTAGGAATTGTCTAATCGGCGGGAAGAGGTTGCAGCCTACCCAATCCATCCATTTTTCAACGCTGGCCCTTGCTCGAAGATCAGCCGGGTAAAGGCTATCTTTGCCAAATTTCGCCGCAATGTAACGAACAATGGCGTTTGACTCCCATAAGATAAAATCGTCTTCTTGCAAACAGGGAATAACGGCATTGGGGTTCATACGCAGGTATTCAGGATCGCGCAGTTTGCCAAATTTGCCACCAACATCAATTTGTTGATATGGCACATTTAGCTCTTCCAGACACCAAAGGACTTTTTTCACGTTTGATGAATTCTTACGGCCCCAGATCGTCAACATCACTTTCTCCTTAATATCAGTGCTTTTTTCGTAATTAATAATATGATAATAAATCTAGCTGAGATAGAAAAATCTTTACGTTATTAGGTTGGAGTCTTCTCTCATAACATCCTATATTAATAAAGTTTTTATTCTTTTACGTTTACTTTGTCGATATGACACAGAGTCGAGTAATAGGGAAAAGGGCAAGCGACGATGAAAAAAATACGGCAGATACCGGTAATTAAATTTTTTACTTTTGGCTTGGCTGTTTTTGGGATGGTGGGGGTTAATGCATATGCAATGGAGCAGCCCGCCGCACCTGAAATTGATGCGAAAGCCTATGTATTGATGGATTATTCCAGTGGAAAAATCCTGGCCTCCAATAATGCGGATGAGCGGTTAGATCCCGCCAGTTTGACGAAGATAATGACCAGCTATGTGGTTGGGCAAGCGATCAAATCAGGGAAAATATCCACAGAAGATAGGGTCACTGTTGGTCAGGATGCCTGGGCGACAGGAAATCCCATCCTTAAGGGATCATCGCTGATGTTTCTGAAACCCGGTGACAGGGTTAAGGTGATTGATCTGAACCGCGGTATTGTCATCCAATCCGGTAATGACGCCAGTATTGCGCTTGCAGACTATGTTGCAGGCAGCCAGGATGCCTTCGTTGATTTGATGAATAAGTATTCGGAAACACTAAAATTGACGAACACCCACTTCAAGACCGTGCATGGTCTGGATGCGGTAGGGCAGTATAGTACCGCCCGTGATATGGCGCTTTTGGGGCAGGCGACGATCCGCGATGTGCCAGAAGAATATGCCCTGAATAAAGAAAAAGAATTCACGTTTAACCGTATTCGCCAGCCTAATCGCAATCGCCTGTTGTGGAATAAGAACATGAATGTGGATGGTATTAAAACCGGACACACCAGCGGTGCGGGTTATAATCTTGTTTCATCGGCAACGGAAGGGTCAATGCGCCTGATTTCAGTGATATTGGGCGCCCCCAGTGATCGTGTACGTTTTTCTGACAGTGAGAAACTTTTGTCATGGGGATTTCGTTTTTATGAATCGGCGACACCGTTGAAGGCCAGCGATACTTTGGTGACGGAAAAAGTATGGTATGGGACTCACCCAGAAGTCGCCTTGGGGGTGGAAAAAGATGCTGCCGTGGTCGTTCCCCGTGGGCAAGCAGGGAATTTGAAAGCGAGCTTTACCCTGGATAATGCTTCCCTTGAGGCGCCATTAGCGCAAAACCAAGTGGTGGGCACGGTGAACTTTTTGCTGAATGACAAAGTCATTGACCAACGCCCACTGGTGGTCAAAGAAGCCGTGGAAGAAAGCGGTTTCCTTGGGCGTATGTGGGATTTCATTGTAAAAACGGTGAGTGGTTGGTTTAACGCAATCTTTGGTTAACCCTTAGATGAAAAAATGCCAGTCGCCAAAAGGTCGGCTGGCATTTTTTTAGGTGCTACTGTCGAAGAAAGCAGCCGATAAATATTGCTTACATGACGGAATAAATGGCCGCTGAAATAGCAATTGAGCCAGTCACAACGACAAAAAGATTGCTTGGTTTACCTGCATATTTGCGCATGGCCGGCACTTTTTTGATTGCGTACATTGGCATAATAAACAGGATCATCGCAATAATTGGCCCACCCAGTGATTCAATGATATTCAGGATGCTTGGGTTAAGCGTGGCGACAAGCCAGGCACTGAGCAGCATAAAGAGGCTAGTGATACGATTCAGCGTTTTATGCTGAAGAGTCTTGCCACTCGTGTTGATCATTGCCTTGTTCACAATGCCGTTAAAACCTTCACGGGCACCCAGATAGTGGCCCAGGAAAGATTTGGTAATGGCAATAAAGGCGATGAGTGGAGCAATATACTCAATAGTTGGTATACGGAAGTGGTTAGCCAGATAAGACAGAATAGTAATGTTTTGTGCTTTTGCTTCTGCCAGATTTTCTGGTGACAAGCTCAGTACGCAGCTAAAAACAAAGAACATGACGGTCAGCACCATCATGATATGGGCATAGGCCAGAATGCGTGAACATTTTTTCTCCGCATGCTCACCATATTCTTCACGTTTTGCAACTGCGAATGCTGAGATAATGGGGGAATGGTTAAAAGAGAAAACCATAACAGGGATCGCTAGCCACAGGGTAAACAACAAACCACTATTGCCTGTAGAAGACAGGGTAATGCCTTGCGACAGGTTATCAAAAATGGTCGTGTTCCAGTGAGGGACTAAATACAAGGCCAACAGCATCAAAACGGTAACGAATGGAAATACCAATATACTCATGGCCTTAACAATGGCTTTCTCACCGAAACGAATAATGCTCATGACACCAAGCAGCAATACCAACGCCAGTAATGCACGTGGCGGAGCATCTATCTGTAGCTGATTCACAAGAAAGCTTTCTACTGTATTGGTCAATGCAACACTGTAGACGAGCAAAATAGGATAAATCGCAAAGAAATAGAGGATAGTGATCAGAAAACCTGCAACCTTACCAAAATGTTCCTCTACCACGCCGGTGATATCGTCACCACTGCTTTTACCCGATAAAACAAAACGGCACATGCCACGGTGCGCAAAAAATGTCATGGGAAGCGCAAGAATTGCCATGATAATGAGTGGAATTAAACCACCAATACCGGCATTGATGGGAAGAAATAAAACGCCGGCACCAATCGCTGTGCCATATAATCCCAGCATCCATACGGTATCTGATTTACGCCAGGTCGTGTGATTGCTTTTGTTGGAAGCAGAGGATGCGATCGAGCCTGCTTGAGACGTGTCCATAAGTATCTCCGAAATAACGCGGTAAAGTAAAATTTAAAAACTACTAAACCCGCACATTAATTAAATGCGCGAGTTGGATTTTTTATATGAATAATAAGTTGTCAGATATTGCGTTGGTGTTTATCTAAACGTTTTTATTACTACATTATCGCTACATTATTTACTACATTAATAAATTGCCTGAAATATGTTCATTTAAGATAAAAGACCTTCAATTCATCTCTTTGTCTCAATCCGAAAACTTAACCCCAGACTTTTGATGGGGGAAATATAGTTATTTTCAGTGAAATGTACCGTGATCACTCTCGCAATTGCAAGATTTATATAGTAAAGGAAAGTTGTTAAAAATATTTATCTAGATGTTAATTAAATATTAAATAAAATAAAGTAAAAGTCTTATTAGGGAATATATCATTATTTTTATTTTAAATTATAATATCTATCTGTTTTATTGCTTAGTGATATTTATATATTAATGATTTTTTCTTGTGTGGTGTTTGGATAACCTCGAATTGCATTATAAATGTCAATATTCTTAATTCTCCATTGCTTTTTTTGTCATTTTTATTTACTTATTATTATGATAAATAAGGAAAAATTTTTCTGCATTGCACAGGATCTTTATTCTTTGAATGAAAATATATTTAACATTGATTATGCCTTAATGAGAGTATCAATTGTTGTGTATAAGGTTGGCGAGTTAGTCCTATGTTTATGAAGAAATGGTAATCATTTTGCTGTTATGTATTGTTAAATATGGCGAAGGATTTTATCTCAATATTTAAAGCGACGATGGAGAGGAAAATCAATGTTAAGAAATGTATTGAACAAAATAATGCCATATTTTTTTCATGGTGATAGGGTTTGCAAATGGATTGCTTTGTTAGCAACGTCCAACATTCCAGTCACATTGATTACTCCAGCCATCATATAGGTATGTGGCTGGTGTATATTTAGGAGCCTTTTTCTATATTGTCATTTGAAATCGATTGAGTCTGTATTTGGGCTTGATTAGTTTTTTACCCATCCTTTTTTGATAAAAAATGCACAGCAGAATTGGTAAAGCCGAGTAAGTTTGTTTTGTAAACATTCCCCGTATTGGCTCCAAAAGATTTGGGAAAAAGCACATCCCAACAGACTGACTAAGAATGCCCCGATCATATCGATTGGCCAATGAACACCAACGTAAACACGGGACCAGGCAATAGCGCAGGCTACAAACATTAGAGATAAACCAGACCAAACCCGGTGCCAAAATATAAACGCCAGGGCGAAAGTAAAGACGGCTGTGCCGTGGTTACTGGGAAAAGAGTCTGTAGGCGCGTGATAGAGGAAATTATAGCCAAAACCTTCAACAAATGGCCGGGCATGTGGAACAATTACCCCGATGATATAGGATGTGGTTATGCCAAAGGCAAAAGCAATACAAGATTTACTGACAACGATGCGTTGCGATGTGATGGCCTTGTCTTTGCCCCAAAGCCAGCAAATGACTAATGTGATGGGATAAATAAATACGCAATATTTCGCTATAAAGATGGCAAGCGAGATCATTGCTGGCGGTGAATCTGGGGTTGCATTGATAAAAGTAAACAGAATGTGGTTAAGTTGTTCTAGCAAGGTCGGCCTCACAAGCGAGATATTTACGTAAACAGGGTGATTTTATTTTATCAACCTATTGTTAACAATGATTATTTTACATAAAAAAGCAGATTGTATTGATTCCTGATTTTATTTAATGCTTGTTGATGTTGCATGAGTAAATAATATAGGGATTGTAATAGTAATGGAAGGTAACCCTTGTCTTGCAACTCATTTGTGACCAACAAAAAACCCGATAGTCTTTAACCAAAGTGGATGACTATCGGGCTCCTCAATATGGGGACATCAAAGAAAAGCAGTGGCAATAATTAAGACTGCACTATGCCGTGAAAGTTCTCACCCTTGAGAAAAAAATCGCAAAATTTTTTCAGGGAGTGGGATTTTTCTCGAAAAGCAGTATGGTTTAAGCTTCCGCTATCCAGCAGAGAGAAAGGTTTTTTGCTGGATAGCGGTTTTTTTGCTGACGGGTATCGCGCTAATTATTGGGTTCGATTATTTGTATAGTTCCAGATTTTCCCTGGCGTAAGCTTCAAACTCTGTGCAGCCACCAATATGTTTTTCGTCAATGAAAATCTGGGGAACCGTTTCAACAGGTTTACCCACCGTTTTGGATAAGTCGTTTTTGGTGATGTTTTCAGCCCAGATATCGACATAGCGATAATCAAAGTCGTCGCGCTCTGTTTTTAGTTTTTCAGCGATTTCTTTGGCGCGAACGCAGTACGGGCAACCAGGGCGGCCAAAAATGACAGTGTACATACAAACTCCTCAGTGGTAATGATCATGAACTTCATAGAATGTCATCTGGAGTTACTATGCCTGCAAGTATTAACAAAAAAAAGTAGGAATTGCCTTTTATTGTAATTAGTCCTGCCAATAAGCAGGATTCAGGTATGATAAGCTGACTAATTAACAGAAGTTGATTGAGTAACGGAAAGTCTGTTTTTTTAGGCTGGAACAGGTTAAAGGATGAAAATGAACCCATCAAAAGAGATGCGCTCATTGGCTGATATGCCTAAGTTGGTCATTTTATTGGAAGTATTGGGGGTAGGGCTGTTGGTTTTGGCTTACTTGTCGATAACTGATAGCATAATTCTATCACCTTTACTAATGACGACAGAAGCGCATATTGCTATGATTTTATTGGGTATCGGTTGTTTGATACCCGCAGCTATCCATATTATCTGGCGTGCAGTCTATAATCTTTCCTTTTTGGGAATTGATCATAAGAAAGCGGATAAAAACCATCAGATTGTCACTGATGAAAAAAACAAAACAGGTTAATTATTGTACATTCGGCTGCTTGCTGGGAAGCTCCCTTAGGTAGCATGTGTCACTTTTCGGTCATATGAGGTTAATTCGATGGATTCTATGGTTATTCCCAATTTGTCAATTTTGCGCACGTGGCTTGAACAGCTCAAGATCTCCTATTTTGAGAATGATTCAGGCTCAGTCTTGCATTTGCCTCATATGCAGAATATCGATGGCTTGTTTGATGCCAAGCTCGATCTGTTGGGTGATGTCGTTTTATTTTCTGCTTTGGCCGAAGTCAGGCCAACGGCGATAATTCCATTAGTTGCCAATTTGAGTCAGATTAATGCCAGTTCCCTTACCGTGAAGGCATTTCTTGATGTTCAGGATGAAAACTTGCCTAAGCTGATTATTTGTCAGGCATTTCCTCTTGCTGCTGGAATGACTTTTAAACAATTTTCCAATTTTATGCAGCAGGGTGAAGAACAAATTGCGAATGTAATTTTTGAAATTCACAGCAATAATCTTCTCTATGTTAATCATGATATGGAAAGTGAGATGGAAGTTGAGGTTGAAGTTGAAGATGAAGAATCCTTGCTCTCAACGGAAACATCAACATTTACTTTGCACTAATATTTTTTGATACGGTTTTTTTACATGCAATGTGCGCAGTATACCGCGGGGCATTGTCACTCCTGCCAGTGGCTCGATAAGTCCTATTCACAGCAATTATCTGATAAACAACAACATTTAAAGCAACTTTTACAGGAAAAATCAGTAGTACATTGGTTGTCGCCAGTAACCAGTAAAACGAGAGCGTTTCGCAATAAAGCTAAGATGGTGGTAAGTGGCAGTGTCGAGCGTCCATTGCTTGGTATGCTGCATCGTGATGGCAGAATGGTAGATCTATGCGATTGTCCGCTGTATCCAGAATATTTTCAGGCGGTTTTTGCGGTCATAAAAATATTTATCGCCAAAGCGGGCTTGGTTCCGTACAACGTTGAACGGAAAAAGGGAGAATTGAAATATATTCTTCTGACAGAGAGTCGTGCTAATGGCGAAATAATGCTGCGTTTTGTCTTGCGCTCTGAAACAAAATTGGCCCAGCTAGAGCGGGCATTGCCTTGGTTACAGGAGCAGTTGCCACAAGTCACGGTGATTTCCGCTAATATTCAACCAACTCATATGGCAATTCTGGAAGGTGATAGGGAAATCATTTTTACTGAGCGTAAAATGTTGCAGGAAACTTTTAACAATATCCCGTTATATATTCGTCCACGCAGTTTTTTCCAGACAAATCCGGATATTGCCTCAGAGCTGTATGCAACGGCAGGGCGGTGGGTCAGGGAATTGAATATTAGCAGTATGTGGGATCTATTTTGTGGGGCAGGTGGTTTTGGTCTGCATTGTGCAGATAAGAAGACCAGGCTGACAGGTATTGAGATCTGCGCTGAAGCTATTCGTTGCGCTAAAAGTTCAGCTAAAAGCCTTGGGTTGGAGCAGGTGGACTTTCAGGCACTGGATTCTACTCATTTTGCCCTTGATAAATCACAACTCCCTGAATTAGTACTGGTGAATCCTCCCCGGAGAGGAATTGGTAAAGCGCTTTGTGAATATCTTAGCCGGATGGCACCTAAATTCATTCTTTATTCGAGTTGTAATGCCCAGACAATGGCGAAAGATATTACTCTGCTTGAACGGTATCGAATAGAAAAAGTACAGTTATTCGATATGTTTCCCCATACCGAACATTATGAAACCTTGGCTCTGCTCGTTCTAGATATAAAATAATTATATTTTATATTCTTACCCGTGATAACGATGAGTTATCACGGGTAAGAAAAGGTAAAATCAGATAATTGAGTATGAATGCTGATTAATTGCGATGTTCAAATGATAAGGCTCGCTGTTCAATTATACGCATCAGCAGTGTTAACAGGCCATTGATGCAGAGGTAAATGATACCCGCAGCAACGAATACCGTTGCGTCATAGCTCCGCCCGAATTGGAGCTGGCTATATCCCATGATGTCTAACAGGGTGATTGTACTGGCGAGTGAAGTGCTCTTGAAAATCAGCACGACTTCATTGGAATAAGAAGAGAGTGCTCGCTTAAAAGCATAAGGCAACAGAATGCGCATAGAATGCGCTTTGGACATACCGAGAGCCTGGCAAGATTGCCATTGTCCCGCAGGAATTGCCTTGACCGCCCCATAAAATAGCAGGGTTGAATAGGCGGCACTATTTAATGCCAGTGTAACCATTGCACATAGCCACGGCTCTGACATAAGTTGCCATAACCAGGGATATTCTTTTAACGATTGAAATTGCCCCGGCCCGTAGTAAATCAAAAAAAACTGAACAAGAAGAGGGGTTCCGGTAAACAGTGTGATATAGCCCCTTACCCATTGAGAAAGCACCGGCAATTTCATTGTCAAAATCATGGTCAAGACAACAGATAGCATGAATGCAGCCAGCAGCGCTGAAAACGTCAAACTGAGGCTGGTTTGCAAGCCGGGTAAAATTTCCTTGATATATTCAAACATCATGAAGCACTCCGTTCAAAATGGATGGCGCGCATTTCAAGCTGTTTAAGAATAAACTGGCTGGCTAGGGTGATTATCAGATAGATCACAGCAACAATCATATACCATGTGAATGGCTCCTGAGTGCGGGTTGCGATACTTTTTGTTTGTAACATCAGATCATTAACGCTAATTAATGAAACCAAGGCGGTATCTTTTAATAAAACTAGCCATTGATTACCAAGCCCTGGTAAGGCATGGCGCCACATTTGGGGCATTATCAAGCGAAAAAAGATGCGACTTTGGCTTAATCCAAGAGCCTGACCGGCTTCCCATTGTCCTATTGGAACCGCTTTTAATGCTCCCCGCAATGTTTGTGAAGCATAAGCAGAATAGAGCAGAGACAGGGCAATAACGCCGCACAGGAAAGGGCTGACATCAAAGTTATCAATCTCCATCTGTATTCTAACGTGCCAGACAATGAGATTGAGATCAAAACCTTCCGACAATGTAATAAGAAACTGTGAACTGCCAAAATAGATGAAGAGAACCACCAAAATTTCAGGTAGCCCTCGGATCAAGGTAACCCAGCAGGAGCCTAAAAAGGCGATAGGTTTCCAGCGAGTGGATTCCCACGCAGCAAAAAGCATTGCCAGAACTAAACCGACGGCAAGCGAGGAAATAGCAAGGCCGACGGTGACGCCGGCGGCGCTGATTAAAGATTGAAGTTCATTCATTAGGATTGCGTTTATTGGCTAAACCATTTTTTGTAGAGGGTATCGTAAGTCCCGTCTTGTTTAACTTCCGTTAGTGCTTTGTTCAGTTTATCCAGCAACTCAGTATTGCCTTTGCGAACTGCAATGCCTAAACCGATACCAAAGTAATTTTTGTCTGTCACCTTATCGCCAACTGTGCCTAATTCACTATTCTTTTTCAGCCACTCATGGACAACGGCAGTATCGCCGAACAACGCATCAATCCGGCCATTTTTTAAATCAAGGATGGCATTTTGGTAGCTGTCATAAGGCACGGTTCTGAGTTCTTTATGTTGCTCCATCAGATATTTTTGGTGGGTAGTGCCATTTTGCGTTCCTACTTGTTTTCCTTTAAGGTCGGCAACGTGAGCGAATTTCCCTTTGATAGCAACGAAAATAGCAGAGTTATCGTAATAGGTTTGGGTGAAATCAACTTGCTTTTGGCGATCGGGTGTAATGTCGATCCCCGCCATCAAAACGTCAGAACGGCGGAATTTTAGGCTGGGAATGAGGCTGTCGAAAGCCTGATTGGTGAATGTACATGCTGTGTTGAGCTTTGCACATATGGCATTCGCTAAATCGACGTCGAATCCTTGGATTTTATTGTTTGCATCAATAAATTCGAATGGAGGGTAAGTGGCTTCTGTTGCAAAACGGAGAGTGGCTTTTTCTGCTGCGGTTGCTGATAAAGTGACTGCACTCAATAAGGCTGCAAACAATAATTTTTTCATAGCAATATCCTGTTGGTTATGAACTTTATGGTTGATAACTGCTTTGATGTTGGTTTTGTAATCGATTATTTCAGTGTGATAAATAGTGAGCAAAGGCTTCTGTTTGGGGATGCATAAAATGCGTTGGGTCACCTTGTTCGATAATGTGTCCTTGTTCCATATATACAACTTGGCTTGCTATTTTGCGAGCCAATTCGACTTCGTGAGTTACTATAATCTGGGTGATACCGGTTCCTGCCAGCTCTTTGATAATGTCAATAACCTGGGCAGTGATTTCGGGATCGAGTGCAGCGGTGGGTTCATCAAACAATAAAACTTGAGGCTCCATCATTAACGCACGTGCAATGGCCACCCGTTGTTGCTGACCACCAGACAGGTGCAGGGGAAAACGGTGGGCGAATTCATCCAAACGAAGTCGGGAAAGGAGTTTTACCGCTTTTTCTCGCACTTGTTGTTTAGATTGTTTTAATACCCGGCAAGGTGCTTCAATCAAATTATCCATCACAGTTAAGTGTGGCCATAAATTGTATTGCTGGAAGACCATGCCAACGCTTTGTCGCAATGCGAGAATTTCTTTGTGGTTAGGTTGCTGTTTAAAATCAAATTGATGTGTTGCTACCTTGAGTAACCCAGAGCGAGGCATCTCCAGTAAATTTAAGACACGCAGCAAAGAACTTTTCCCAGCTCCGCTCGGTCCTAGCAACACTACAGTTTCGCCTGATGTACATGCAAAATTGATATCAAACAGAGCCTGTTGTGAGCCATAGAAACAATTTATGTTTTTTAATTGAATGCTCATGCGAAAAATATGAATAGTTAATTGGTTGCTGAGATATTAATCCGATAAATATAACTATGCAATAATGCCTGCATAAAATTGGCATTTTAATCGAATTAATAAGTTAACTAATCAAATTGCTGGCGGTTTCCTAGATCGTTTTTGCTCTTTTTTAACAATATAGGTTAATTTTCATATCAAAATTTATATCAAAAAAATTTTTTTACGCAGTTTATGCGCCAAACCAAGATTATTTTTAGCGAGTAAAAAATGCGATGAACAGAGGTGTTAGTAGGCTCAAGATAAAACCATGAACAATGGCTGCCGGCACGATACTTACACCTCCACAGCGTTGTAAGATCGGTAAGGTAAAGTCGATTGAAGTTGCCCCTGTTAAACCTAATGCGGTTGCACGATAACGGTTTATTAGCATAGGAATCAGCATGATGGAGGCTAATTCACGAGCTAAGTCATTAAAAAAAGCAGTGCTACCCAGTACAGGCCCGTAAGCGTCAGAAATTAAAATGCCGGAAAGGGAATACCAACCATATCCTGATGCAATAGCAAGGCCCGTTTTGGTCGGTAATCCCAACAAAAATGCAGCCAGTACACCCCCTAGCAGGGAACTGCCTGCAACCACTATGGCGGTGATCATACCGCGGCGGTTCAGTAGTGTTTGCTTTAGGTTCATACCATTATTGCGTAGTTGGACCCCAACTAAAAAGAGTAAAAATATTAACGCAATTTCACTGGCACGGCTGGAGAAATGGAACCATGACCAGCCGGTTAACCCAATAAGAAATCCTGATGCTAATGCACCACATAATTTAACGGAATCCAAAGCCATGTGTAAGCGTGAAGGGGGCTTTTCTTGCTTATGTGCATTACCCATCCACGGATTTCGTCTATCCAGAAGGAGAAGCGCTAACACATTAATGATAAAAATGCACAGGAAAAACGTCGTCGCATACAGCAAGATAAAAAGTAAATTACTGCCCAGGTTTTCCAGCATGGCAAGGCTGATACCCATCAGAATGAGGATAATATACACCATGGCATTGAGTAGTCGGTGTACAAGGGTTAGTATCGGTTTATTATTCAGATGAATAAGGTAACCCAGAGTTAGGGGCAGGAGAATAATTAATAATCCCGAATACATAATCCACATCCTTATCCAATGAAAATGTTTTTATCTCATTCTAATGACTATGATCAGTCACAATGGCTGGCAAATGCACAGAAACAAAAAAGTTACACTAATATAACAAGTAGGGTAAAGGGAAACATGCTGAAACTCAACGCATTTTTTAATCCCTAATAATAGTTGTTATCAATAAGATTCAGTCAATCCGATAGGGAGAAATTGAATATATATTTATGTAATATTTAGCCATTCCCGGTTTTAAGTAGGTTCTGATACTTGACGAAAATAGGTGAGGCAATTCCAGGCTTTGATTCTGAGAGTAAAAGAGGACATATCAGAAAGTTTTCTTATCATAAATATCCCATTGATAGGATCCGTTTATGTCTTCTACAGTAAAGTGCAAGTGAAGTAATGAGATAACATCTTATAATGGTGGGTATTTGTTGATGAAACTTCTTTCTACCAAATATCGTTGGGTTGCGGCTGGGCTTTTCCTCATAGCTGTTGCCTTTCTATTGTTTTATTTATTCTTTTTTCCAAAGCCCATTACATATCAGACCAGTCCGGTGGTAAAGGGGGATTTCGAAAGGAGTGTCCTGGCGGTAGGTAAGTTGGATGCGGTCAGTAAGGTTGATGTAGGCGCTCAGGTTAGTGGTCAGTTGAAAGAGCTTTATGTGAAATTGGGGGATAAAGTTAAACCGGGTCAATTGCTGGCATTGATTGATCCCCAAACTGCAAAAAATTCCGTGGAAGAAATTCAGGAAACAGCAAAATCACTGGAGGCTAATCTCCGTGGGGCACAGTCCGAATTAAAACTTGCACAACTCAAAGTGAATCGCCTGAATCATTTGTCGAAATTACACTTAACGTCCCGCCAAGAATTGGATTCCAGCATAACAGATATGCAATCCAAAACAGCCAGAATTGACGATCTCATGGCGCAACTTAAGCAAAATAAGGCCAAGCTTGATACGGCGAAAACGAATTTGCAATATACCAGAATTACTGCCCCAATCGAGGGCATTGTGACAGATATTAAAACATTTCAGGGCCAAACGGTGATTGCTGCACAGCAAGCACCTACTATCCTGACACTCGCCAATCTCGATACGATGATTGTTAATGCAGAAGTCTCAGAGGCCGATGTCATTAATTTAAGACCCGGACAGGACGTAACTTTTACTATCTTGGGAGCGCCAAGGAAGCAATTTCACAGTGTTCTGAAAGATATTCTGCCAACACCGCAAGTTGTGAATAACGCGATTTTCTACTATGCCCGTTTTGAAGTCCCTAACCCTAGTCATATCTTGCGCTTGCAGATGACTGCCCAAATAAAAATAAAACTCCAGGCGCTGCATGATGTTTTGATGATCCCAATTTCAGCTCTGGATATCTCTTCTCATCAGGATACATCTTCAACCCAATATGCACCTTCAACCCAATATGAAGTGAGTGTCTTAAATAATGGTAAAGTAGAAAAACGTAAAATCACGGTAGGCGCTTTTGATAATACGAATATTCAGGTGCTATCCGGGTTGAAGGAAAACGAACGTGTGATCACCAGTCGCAGTGATAGTAGCGTAGAGGAGTAATAATGAGTACGTTACTGGAACTGAAAAATGTGAGTCGCCACTATCAGGCTGGAGAAGGTCAGGTGACTGTTTTAGATGATATCTCGTTATCCATACAGGCCGGGGAAATGGTGGCGATTGTTGGCGCTTCCGGTTCAGGTAAGTCTACTTTAATGAATATTCTTGGCTGCCTGGATAAACCCAGCAGCGGAGAGTATTGGGTCGCAGGAAGCAATATTGCTGATTTGGATAGTGATCAATTGGCAGAGTTGCGCAGGGAATATTTTGGGTTCATTTTTCAGCGCTATCATTTATTGTCTCATTTAACCGCCGAGCAAAACGTTGAGATCCCCGCAATTTATTCCGGCACTTCCAAAACTCAACGCCGTGAACGGGCAGTTGAACTGCTAAAGAACCTTGGATTGGGAAATCGGATTAACTATCAACCAAGCCAGCTTTCTGGTGGGCAGCAGCAACGTGTCAGCATTGCCAGGGCATTGATGAATGGGGGGCAAGTCATTCTTGCTGATGAACCGACGGGAGCATTAGATAGTACTTCCGGCCAGGAAATGATGGACATCTTAAAAAAGCTCTGCCAACGCGGACATACGGTCGTTATTGTTACTCATGATCCTAATGTTGCTGCACAGGCTCAAAGGGTGATTGAAATTAAAGATGGACGCATCATACGTGAATTACGCTCATCTGAATGTCAAACATCGCCCCATATTTCTTCTGAGAATGCAAAAACTGTCAATGTGAAAAACTCTTCAGTACAACAAACCTGGGGACGTTTTAATGAAGCCTTATTGATGGCATGGCGTGCCATGAATGTGAATAAGCTACGTACTTTGCTGACAATGCTTGGGATTATCATAGGCATTGCATCTGTCGTCACCATCCTGGTGATTGGTGATGCGGCAAAAGCGATGGTGTTATCACATATTAGATCTATTGCAACGAATTCTATATCCATTTATCCAGGCAAAGATTTTGGTAGTGATAGCGCCCTGGATATGCAGGCACTGAAGCTTACTGATATTCCGGCAATCAAATCTCAATCCTATGTTCAGGCTGCGTCTCCTGAATTTGCAAGCGCTGGGCGTTTGCGTCAAGGCAATATAGATGCCAACGCACAAATAACGGGTGTAGGAAGTGAATTTTTTCAGGTCTATGCCATGAAATTTATTCAAGGCATTCCTTTTACTTCAGAAATGATCGAGCGCCAGTCTCAAGTGGTTATCATTGATGAAAATACACGTAAGAAGTTTTTCCCTAACCAAGATAATGTGATAGGCAAAGAGTTACTGTTGACAAATATGCCTTTGACGGTAGTGGGTGTCATTACCAGTGGGCAAAACCTTTATGGCAGTAATACATTACAAATTTGGTTACCGTACAGTACGATGAATAGCCGTTTAATGAATCAAAGTTACTTGAATACGATTGTTGTCAGGTTGAAAGATGGCTATGACTCCAATGAAGCGGAAGAAAAACTTAATCAATTGTTGATATTCCGTCACGGCAAAAAAGACATCCACACTTATAACATTAATAAAACGATTAAAATAGTGGGTAAAACAACACGGACGCTGCAAATATTCTTGACGTTAGTTGCAGTAATATCCCTAATTGTTGGGGGAATTGGTGTCATGAATATCATGTTGGTATCAGTGACCGAACGTACCAAGGAAATTGGTATTCGTATGGCGGTGGGCGCCAGAACCAGTGACATTATGCAGCAATTTCTTATTGAAGCCGTTTTGGTTTGTTTAATCGGGGGAATTATAGGGATTATCCTGTCATACAGCTTTTCTTTGATTGCGCAGTTGATGTTACCAAAATGGAATGTCACTTATAACATTATGGCATTCATCATCGCGTTTGGTTGCTCAACAGCAATAGGGGTGATCTTTGGTTTCTTGCCTGCGAAAAACGCAGCTCGCCTTGATCCTATAGAGGCTTTAGCAAGAGAATAGAACAGCACGCCACAAATAAGTCTATAGTCTATTTGTGGCGTGGAAATTATGAGCTTATCGGATCACTCTTTTTTGATTTTGCACCCTCTTCCAGAGGCACAATAAGGCTGGCGTGGTTACCTTTGGGGCCTTGATGAACACTAAAGTTTACTTTTTGTCCAGCTTTCAGTGTCCTATAACCATCCATCTGAATGGTTGAATAGTGAGCGAATATGTCCTCACCCCCTCCAGCTGGGCAAATAAATCCAAAGCCCTTTGCATTATTGAACCATTTAACAGTACCTGTTTCCATACTTCTCTATCCCTCGTATCACGATTTCGGATTTAGGAGTCACTAAACATTAAAAAAATGAACAGACGCCCAGAGTAAGCGGTGTTCATAAAATATACTGTAGTGAAATTCGTTACGTCGTCAAGCATATAAACAACGCCAAGCTGTCTCAAATGGCTAAAGTTTGATATAGATAACGATATCCGATTTTTAGGCAAGATACTGATCCGTTAATCTAAGGAAGAGGGTAAGCAGAGTGCTTTATGAAGTGATAAAATATATAGCAGTTGAATGAATGCGTTCATACTAAAATCCAGCGGACAGTTACTACCCAGCGGAAGAATAATGACTGAGTTTTATAACAATTTGAAAGTTAAAGAATTTATTAAGGACGATGTAAAACAAAAACTACAACCGCCATCAATGTATCAGGTTATTTTGAACAATGACGACTATACCCCTATGGAGTTTGTGGTTGACGTATTGCAAAAGTTCTTTTCTTATGATGTTGAACAAGCAACGCAACTAATGCTGGATGTCCACTACAAAGGAAAGGCAGTTTGCGGAATTTATACGGCAGAGGTCGCAGAAACGAAAGCTGCGCAAGTGAACATGTATGCTAAGGAGCACGAGCATCCGTTACTTTGCACGCTAGAAAAGGTCTGATCTGGCTTACTGAAATTAGAAGGAGGTGCTTATGCTCAATCAAGAACTGGAGCTTAGTCTCAACATTGCTTTTGCCAAAGCAAGGGATAGCAGGCATGAATTTATGACTGTAGAGCACCTGTTGCTGGCGTTGTTAAGTAACACATCAGCGCGAGAAGCACTGGAGGCTTGTAAAGTCGATTTGGCGATGTTACGCCAAGAGTTAGAAAGTTTTATTGCACAAACCACGCCTTTGTTATCTGAGAATGATGACAGGGATACGCAACCAACATTAAGTTTTCAGCGTGTTTTGCAACGTGCAGTATTTCATGTCCAATCTTCGGGACGTTCGGAGGTTTCTGGAGCGAATGTCTTAGTTGCCATTTTTAGTGAACAAGAATCCCAGGCAGCTTATTTACTGCGTAAGCACGACGTTAGTCGTTTGGATGTTGTGAATTTCATCTCGCATGGAACACGTAAAGATGAGTCAGATAATGACTCCCACCATAATATCAATCCGGTACAGGAAGAGCAGGTGGTGAATGAAGATCGATTGGAAAATTTCACTACTAACCTGAATCAATTGGCACAAAAAGGGCAAATTGATCCGCTGGTTGGCCGTCAGAATGAATTAGAGAGAACCATTCAGGTACTCTGCCGTCGCCGCAAGAATAATCCTCTGTTTGTTGGAGAATCTGGTGTTGGTAAGACCGCTATTGCCGAGGGGCTTGCATGGTGTATTGTGCAAAAGAATGTTCCCGAAGTGATGCAGGATTGTACCATCTATTCTCTGGATATTGGCTCATTGCTGGCGGGGACAAAGTATCGTGGTGATTTTGAGAAGCGCTTCAAGTCTTTGTTAAAAACATTGGAGCAGGACAGTAAAAGCATTCTCTTTATTGACGAAATTCATACTATTATTGGTGCTGGTGCCGCATCGGGTGGGCAAGTGGACGCAGCCAATCTCATAAAACCGTTGTTATCCAGTGGACGCATACGGGTAATTGGCTCAACCACCTACCATGAATTTAGCAATATTTTTGAAAAAGATCGGGCTTTGGCTCGCCGGTTCCAAAAAATCGATATTCTTGAGCCTTCTTCTGAAGAAACCGTGCAAATTATCAATGGATTGCGCGCTAAATATGAAGCACACCATAATGTTCGCTATACAGCGAAAGCGATTCGAGCCGCAGTTGAATTATCTGTGAAGTACATTACCGACCGTCATTTACCGGATAAGGCCATTGACGTCATTGATGAGGCTGGTGCAAGAACCCGATTAGTGCCAGCCAGCCGCCGTAAAAAGACGATCAACGTTACCGATATTGAATCAATTGTTGCTCGTATAGCCCGTATTCCAGAAAAAACGGTGTCAGCCAGTGATAAAGATGTTTTGAGAACACTGGATGATCGTTTGAAAATGCTGGTTTTTGGTCAAGACAACGCTATTGCTGCTTTGACGGAAGCCATTAAGATGAGCCGTGCAGGATTGGGGCAAGATCACAAGCCAGTAGGATCTTTCTTGTTCGCAGGGCCTACGGGAGTGGGAAAAACCGAAGTCACAATCCAGCTTGCCAAGGTATTGAATGTCAAATTGTTACGATTTGATATGTCAGAATATATGGAACGCCATACTGTTAGCCGTTTAATTGGCGCTCCACCAGGTTATGTTGGGTATGATCAGGGTGGATTATTGACCGATGCAATCATCAAACATCCCCATTCTGTGCTGTTACTGGATGAGATTGAGAAGGCCCATCCTGACGTATTTAACCTGTTGTTGCAGGTTATGGATAATGGTACATTGACCGACAATAATGGCCGCAAGGCGGATTTTCGCAATGTTATTTTGGTGATGACAACCAATGCAGGGGTACGTGAAATACAGCGTAAATCTATTGGGTTCACTGAACAGGATAACAGCACGGATGGAATGGAAGAGATAAAACGGATTTTCACACCTGAATTCCGCAATCGTCTTGATGGTATCATCTGGTTTGATACGCTTTCTTCTGAGGTTATTCAGCAAGTTGTTGATAAATTTATTGTCGAGTTACAAGCCCAACTGGATGAAAAAGGTGTCTCTCTGGAAGTGAGTGCAGATGCTCGCCAATGGCTATGTGACAAAGGTTATGATAAAGCGATGGGCGCGCGTCCTATGGCCCGTATAATTCAGGACAACCTCAAAAAACCACTGGCGAATGAGTTATTATTTGGCTCTTTGGTGCATGGTGGCTCGGTCAAGATTAAACTTGATAAAGCCAAACAGGCATTGGTATACGATTTTAAGAGCGATCAAAAATCGAATAAAAAGAGATCGGAAGATGCCGTGTTATAACGTGTTTGGTATAACACGGAATAAACATAAACGGTATCAGTGATAGAAACTGGTGACTGGTGGTAAAAATTAAGATAGCCACACCACAGGTGAATACTGAAAAATACGATCACCTGTGGTGCTTAAGGTCTAAGGTATCTTAATCAGCGGCTACGGAAAGTGATGCGTCCTTTTTCCGGATCATATGTAGTTAGCTCAACTGTAACCTTGTCTCCAGTCAGGATACGGATATAGTTTTTACGCATTTTTCCTGAGATGTGAGCAGTAACAATGTGCCCGTTGTCTAATTCAACGCGAAACACAGTATTTGGCAGTGTTTCTAAAACAGTACCTTGCATTTCAAAATTAGTGTCTTCTTTGGCCATCTAATCCTCTAAATGTAACAACCATAGTTTTTAACCGGCAAGATAATGCCGAAAAACCATCATTATGTAAAGGAATGTCGTATTTTAAGCCATCATTTTGCATACAATAGTATGATAGCGAATGACATTCCCACCATGAACAGCATTTATTTCTAAGAGATGATTATAAATCCAGCTTTTGTACAGCCCAGCAGCCTGATTGCAATGACCGCTTTCTTAATTGGTAAAGATGCTGGAGAAACTTTTCTCTCGGAATATTTTTAGCACCCAATGATTCTGTATGGTGATTTAATACCTGGCAGTCAAATAGTTGACCGCCGTGACGTAAAAAATGGTGATAGAATGCGACAAAAGCACACTTGGATGCATTCTCCATTTTGCTAAACATCGATTCACCACAAAATAGTGTCCCGACACAAACGCCGTATAAACCACCCACAAGTTCATGGTCGTGCCAAACTTCAATTGAGTGAGCTAACCCTTCTCTATGCAAGGCTTGATAGCCTTTCTGAACATCTGGCCCAATCCAGGTGCCTTCTTGTCGTTGAGCGCAATTATATATCACTTCATCAAAAACATAGTTTACCGTAATTTGGTAATTATGTTTGCGAATAAAACGACGCAGTGTTCGGCCAATGTGTAATTCCCCTGGGATCAGCACAGCCCTAGGGTTGGGAGACCACCATAACGGAGGTTCATCAGACGAATACCACGGAAAAATCCCCTCATGATACGCTACTCGCAGACGTTCTGCACTTAGATCTCCACCAAATGCCAGTAATCCATTAGGTTCAGCCAGTGCATTGGTAGGATGAGGGAATTTATAAGAGTGATCCAGTTGAGCTATCGACATAAGTTGAATCACTCTTGCCCAGAATAGCTCGGTAGCTGATAAAATTGTTGCCGCTGATAAAATTGATAGTAACGCCCTTGTTGAGTGAGGAGCGCATTATGTTTGCCTTGCTCGATAATACGCCCTCCATCCATGACACAAATTCGATCCATGCGTTCCAAGCCGGTAAGCCGGTGAGTAACGATAATCATAGCCTTATGCTGACAGTTACGGTGCAGCAACGACAGAATTTGTTGTTCTGTATCTGCATCAAGTCCTTCGGTCGGTTCATCCAGCAACATTAAAGGGGCATTGTGTAGTAGTGCCCTGGCAATACCTAAGCGGCGCTGTTCCCCGCCTGAAAGCTGACGTCCACCTTCTCCCACCCAACAGTTTAGCTTTTTATCCGTGTCTAGCAAATACCCTAAACCGACTTGTTGCAGTATGGTTGTTAATTCATCGTCATTAGCATCGGGTTTTGCTAATAAGAGATTCTCACGCAAAGTATGGCTAAAGACATGTATCCGCTGGGGAACGACGGACATCATAGAGCGCAGTGTTTTTTCATCATAATGGGAAATGGGCTGCTGACTAAGTTGAATCTCACCGCTATTGATATCCCAGGCACGGGTCAATAATTGCAAAAGCGTTGATTTACCACACCCTGTTTTTCCCAACAAAGCAATATGTTCGCCTGATGTCAGGGATAGAGAAATATTTTTCAATACTGGCTGTGGCTGACCAGGGTAGGTGAAATCGACGTTTTTTATCTCAAGACTGAGTTCGCCATCTGCCTGAGTTCCCTGCGAAGGGAAAGTCACTTCCGGTTTTTGGTGCATCAACTGTGAAACACGAGTCGCAGATGCAATGACTTGCCCCATATGCTGGAATGCCACTGTGACTGGTCCAAGTGCTTCGAACGCAGCAAGGGTACAGAATGTAAACAGCGCTATTAGTGCGCCAGCCTGACTATTTTCTCCCACACCTGCCGCCGCCAGCCACAGTATCAACGTCACTGTTATACCAGTGGAAAAAATCATGATGGCTTGTGAAAGCCCGGTCAAATTGGCTTGTTTTTGCTGGCTCTTCAACCAATTGTTCTCAATCTCTGTCATGGATTGACGAAAACGTTTGAGTGCGCCAAATACCGTTAATTCAGCCTGCCCCTGCAAGGCACTGGTAAGTAAAGTACGGTATTGACCGCGTTGTTGGGTGATGTTTCTACCATAAGGCTTTCCTGCGTGATAAAACCCGCAAGGTAATATCAGCAGCAACCCTAACATAATACCGCCAATCGTGTAGGCGAGGGTGATATCCAGGAAGCCCAGGCCGAAAGTCAGAACGAGAATGACGGCAAATGCAGCAAGGACAGGGGAAATCACTCGCAGATACAAGTGATCCAGTGTTTCGACATCCGCAACAAGCCTATTTAACAACTCACCTTGACGAAAACGGGCAATGCCCCCAGGAGAAAGTGGCAGTATTTTTTGAAATGCAAAAACACGTAAATGTGCCAAGACACGGAATGTGGCATCGTGACTAACAAGCCGTTCACCATAACGGCCCGCCGTACGGAAAATGGCCGCCCCGCGGACCCCGGCGGCAGGCAGCATGTAATTGAACGTATATAACCCGGCAAATCCAGCCAGGGCTGTGCCAGCAAGGAACCAACCAGAGAGTGTTAAAAGCCCAATACTGGCTAGCAGTGTCACTATCGCTAACGCCATGCCTAAGCTAATAAGAAACCAATGGCGGCGATAGAGTGCGAGAAATGGGAGTAATACACGCATGATTAAAGCTCCACACTGCGGTGAGACAACAAACGAGAAAAGACACCTTGAGACTGGCTTAAAGTTTGGTAATCACCTTGTTCAATAAGCAATCCATTTTCCATGACCCAAATCTGATCATAGGATAGCGTTTCTTCCAGCAAGTGAGTAACCAGCAATGTGGTTTGCTGATGAGACGCCTGATTTAAGGCCATCATCACACGCTGTTCACTATGGGCATCAAGACTCGCGGCGGGTTCATCCAAGAGCAATAATTGACAAGGGATTAATAGTGCGCGTGCCACCGCAATACGTTGAGCTTGTCCGACTGAAAGACGAGCAGCGTTGTCACCTATCACCGTATTGATCCCATCTGGAAGGTCGTTAATGAACTCACTGACATAAGCCCGTTCCATCACCGCATTGATTTGCGCTTGTGTTGCGTCATATCGGCCAAGACGGATATTATCGAGCAGGGTTTGTTCTGGTAGGTGTGGGTTTTGCCCAACCCAACTCAAATGTTCACGCCATTTGGTGAGATTAAGTTCTCGTAACTCAATGCCGTTAATTTTCAAAGAACCCTGATAAGGCAGGAACCCCAGCAATACATTGATCAATGAACTTTTGCCTGCCCCACTTTTTCCAACCAGGGCAATGCGTTGATGTTGATCAATTGTAAAATTCAAAGGACCAGCAAGGCGATGCCCATCGTGGGACATAATTTCCAGTTCGCAGGCTTCAATGGTAACGGATTCTTTATTGGATAGTGTTTTCTCACCACGGCTTGCGACCGGTTCTCCATCGCTGCTAAGTAAGGTGAAAAGCGATTCCGCCGCGCCGACCGCCTGCGCTTTGGCATGATAAAACGTACCGAGGTCGCGCAGAGGTTGAAAGAATTCCGGCGCGAGGATTAATGCGAGGAAACCCGCAAACAACGTAACACCCATGCCATAGCTGCCAAAGTGCAATTCCCCCAAATAGGAAAAACCAAAATAAACCGCGACAACAGCAATGGAAATGGCGGCAAAGAATTCTAAAACCGCTGAAGATAAAAATGCCATGCGCAGAACTTCCATTGTTCTGCGCCGGAAATTTTCTGTTGACTCAGAGATCTGTTTAACTTCCGCTTCCCCCCTGTGGAACAGGCGTAACGTTTCTAAACCCCGTAAGCGATCGAGAAAATTACCGCTTAATCGGCTGAGAGCAACAAAATTGCGCCGGTTAGCATCGGCGGCTCCTAATCCAACCAATGCCATAAACAAAGGGATCAGCGGTGCGGTCACAAATAAAATCAATCCGGCGGCCCAGTTGATAGGAAATACGGTAACCAGGATTAAGACAGGGATCATCGTAGCAAGCGCAATTTGTGGCAGATAGCGAGAATAAAAATCCTGCATGTCTTCGATCTGCTCCAGGATAATGGTTGCCCAGCTTCCGGCGGGTTTTCCCTTAACCCATACAGGCCCTAGCTGTTCGAGTTTATCCAGTACCATACTGCGGATTTGTTGGCGTACCACCTTGCCACAAATAAACCCGATACGTTCTCGAACGGCATTGACAATCGCCCGTAATGTAAAGGTCGCTGCCAACATGAGAAATGGGTTAATCAGGTTTTCACGGGGAACATTGTCCATAACCAGGGCTTGAAGGATTGTCGCCAAAAGCCAGGCCTGGGAGATAATCAGTAATCCACTGATTAAGCCAAGTAGCATTGATAAACGAAGCCACCGACGGGCTGGCGCAGTTTGCTGTTTCAGCCATCGAACGAGTTCAGATTGTCTTGTTTTGTCCATAAGAAAAATTTCTGATTAGCGGGTGATGATACGGAATATCAAAACAAGCTGTATGTTACCTGTTAAAAAGCGCTACCGAAATAGCGCTTTGGGGAAAGATGATTATTTGCTTGCCAATCCGTCAAGGAAACGCTCAGCATCCAGTGCCGCCATACAGCCTGTACCTGCTGAGGTGATAGCCTGCCGATACACATGATCCATAACATCCCCCGCGGCAAAAATACCTGGGATAGACGTCTGGGTGGCATTGCCATGCAAGCCAGATTGGACTTTGATATAGCCGTTTTCCAGCTCCAGTTGGCCGTCAAAGATGCCGGTGTTTGGGCTATGACCAATAGCGATGAAAACACCCGTAACATCCAGTTCTTCGGTATTGTCACTTTTCGTATCACGAATTCGGATGCCAGTAACACCCATATCGTCACCCAGAACTTCATCTAACGTACGGTCAGTATGCAGAATGATATTGCCGTTCTCCACTTTATCCATCATACGGTCAATCAGGATTTTCTCTGAACGGAAAGTATCACGACGGTGAATCAAATGGACTTCAGAGGCAATGTTTGCCAAATACAGCGCTTCTTCAACAGCCGTATTACCACCACCGACTACGGCAACTTTCTGTTTACGATAGAAAAAACCATCACAGGTTGCACAGGCCGATACCCCACGGCCTTTGAATGCCTCTTCGGAAGGCAAACCGAGATAGCGGGCTGAAGCTCCCGTCGCGATGATTAAAGCATCACAGGTATATTCCTGATCATCACCAAATAAACGGAATGGTCTGTTTGAGAAATCAACTTTCTGAATATGATCAGAAATAATTTCTGTTTGAAATTTTTCAGCGTGCTGGAACATGCGCTCCATCAAACCTGGGCCGGTCAGCCCTTCAGGATCACCTGGCCAGTTTTCAACCTCAGTCGTGGTGGTCAATTGGCCGCCTTTTTCAACCCCAGTAATGAGAACGGGACTTAGATTCGCGCGGGCTGCATACACAGCAGCGGTATAACCAGCAGGACCGGAACCAAGAATGATAAGTTTACTGTGTTTGGCTGTGCTCATGAATACCTCATTTCCATTATCGCATATTGCAGATTTAGGGATTGTAGGAGAAATAATAAGTTAAAAAAAGCAATTATCAGATAAAATATTCATGTTATTAACGATTTTACCGATAGATAGTAACTATGATGTAATCGTATTGTAAGAGACGATTGTTTAACTTTTTGAATTGAACATCATTTATACACATGGAGCATTAAACAAGCTATCGAAACGGTTTACTTAAAATTTGTTTGGTAGGTTGTTCTGATTTTTGTTCATTTACTTTGACAATCGGCTGTGCATTTGCGAAAACATCTATGTAAGAGATAATTATCTCCCCCGCTAATCAATTGTTTCTATAAAATAGATAAATTAGTGTGGGTAATTTTCTCATAGAATATAAAAATTGCCGTTAAGCTGTTTCTGAAAAACCTGGGGTTTTGGGGACTAATCTCTTAAGAGAGATGTTTTGGGAAATAACGTTTCTGGGAAGGGTATTCTGGTAAATCGTGTTGTATTTCTAATCGATTTCAAGTTGTAGTGCAGCGGCAAGGGAACAAAACCTCAAGCGCGTAGAAACTATATGAGTAATGAGTGGCTGATATATGAGTAACTGAGTGATTGGGGTGAGTGAGCACAGCTAACATAGCAGCAACTTGGAATTTAAAAGGGATAATAAATCGAATTCTGGGAAATTGTCGTTCAGGAAATGATATTCCAAGAGTTGTTATAGTTCTCAAACCTTGGTTACAGATTGAGCGTTAACCTTTGAAGACATCTTTTCCAGCTCAACCGCTTGAAAGAGATAGGGAAAATGTTTTAGGTGTAGGAATAGAAAGAGAGAGCAATAAGATGATAGATAATAAGAAGCGTCCGGGAAAAGATCTTGATCGTATAGATCGTAATATCCTTAACGAGTTACAAAAAGACGGCCGTATTTCTAACGTGGAGTTATCCAAGCGAGTGGGTTTGTCACCAACGCCTTGTCTGGAACGTGTACGTCGCTTAGAACGTCAGGGATTTATTTCTGGCTATACAGCTTTGCTGAATCCTCATTATTTGGATGCATCATTGCTGGTTTTTGTTGAAATCACACTAAACCGTGGTGCAGCAGATGTATTTGAGCAATTCAATACCGCTGTTCAGAAACTAGAAGAAATCCAAGAATGCCATTTAGTTTCTGGTGATTTTGACTATTTGTTGAAAACGCGTGTGCCAGATATGTCTGCGTATCGTAAATTGCTCGGTGAAACCTTGTTGCGTCTTCCTGGTGTTAACGACACCCGTACTTATGTTGTCATGGAAGAAGTGAAACAGAGTAACCGCTTGGTGATTAAAACTCGCTAAGATTTAATCTAAAATGTACAGATGCAAAACAGGAAAAACTTAGGTACACTCCTGTGTATGCATACAGTTTCAACGCTGAGGATGACTCAGCGTTGTTCCATTTAATCAACAGAAAAACCTGGAGAGCCTTTCTTGAACCAGGAATATACAGAAGACAAAAGTGTTAAGTTAAAAAAAGTCAGCAGTAGCCGCCGGCTTCTGGAAGCCGTTCTGTTGGTTATTGCTATTTGTGCTGTGTACTTGATGGCCGCGCTTATCAGCTTCAATCCATCCGATCCCAGTTGGTCACAGACATCATGGCATGAACCTGTTCACAATTGGGGAGGCAGTGTTGGTGCTTGGTTATCTGACATTCTGTTCTCGGCATTCGGTATTCTTGCCTATGCAGTCCCGCCGTTTATGTTGTTAGGTTGTTGGAATGCTTTCCGTCAGAAAGATAGGCAAGAGTACATTGATTTTTTCACACTCGCCTTACGCGTCATCGGCGCTTTAGCCCTGATACTGACGTCATGTGGCTTGGCTGCACTCAACGTTGATGATTTAAATGATTTTGCTGCTGGTGGCGTCATTGGCAATTTATTCAGTAATGCGATTTTGCCTTGGTTCAACATTCTGGGAGCAACCTTGGCTCTGCTGGGGATTTGGGCTGTTGGATTCACATTATTTACTGGGTGGTCATGGCTGACGATCGCAGAAAAAATGGGTGCAATTATTCTGGATTCACTCAGCCTTGTGATCAACCGTGGCCGTAATAATGCTGAATATGACGAAGATGATTTAGAAGAGGCGTTAGTTTCCGAACCCTCAATCAGTGAACAGAAACAGGTGGAGCAGGCAGGTCAACATGGAATCGTTAAATCTGCGGTGGTGGCTGAAGAAACGTTTGATACAGATGAAGATGATGTATTGCTGATAGCCCCAACGGTAGCAGAACTCGCTAATACAGAGCCTGCACCGGCTTCTGCGGTTATGGAAGAAGAAACTACCGAACATCCATTGGTGAGTGAGCATACACCGCCGCCAGCCATCTCAACAGCAACAAACTCCCCAGAAATTGAACAACCTCAGGAACAAGAACCTGTTCGTTATTCTTTTGAAATACCGGACGATCACCAACCAGATCATTTTTCTCCGGCTATTTCAACATCATCTACAAACAATTCTGCTGGCACGAGTGCACATTTACACGGTGATGTAACAGAGACATTGACTGCCCCTGTAAGTGACAATGCTAATTTGAAAAATACAACAGCGGGTATAGTCAGCTCCGCTACTGTGGTCAGGAATCCACAGATTAAACAAGGCATTGGCCCTGAGATGCCTCGTCCCAATCCTGTCAGGATCCCAACTCGTCGCGAATTGTATGGTGTCAAAGTACCTTCTCACCGTTTGGCAGAACACCTGCAACGGAAAGAAAAAGAGTTACAGAATGAGTTGATTGCAGAAGCGAATGAACAGCAGATGGATGATCAACAGCAAAATGCGTTACGTCAACAATTCCTCGAACAGCAGCGTGAACGCTATGGTGCTAACTTTGAAGAAGAAAATCGAGAATTAAAGTTGCGTGAAGCAGGCAGGCTGATACATAAGCAGCCAACAGTCACAGTCGCTGAGTTTACGGAAAATAGCCTAGACGAACGGACAGTCAACAAACAGGCAGTAGACGAACAAAAAGTGCAGGAAGAAGCATTGCGGATAGCTTTTGAGCAACAGCAGCGTGAACGTTACCAAATGAACCAACCGGCCTTCTCGGAACCCGTTTCAGTACAGGATAAAAAATCGGAATCCAATCAGTTCCCTCAAGTTAATGATCTTGCCGGATCGGTATTTAGGCCTATAGGGCAGCCACAGGCTCAACAAGTTCAGGAGAAAAATATCGCGACTGCTCTTGATTCTCAGGAGTCGGAAAATCATACTCTTGCGCAGCAACCGCAGCAACCGCAGCAACCGCAGCAACCGCAGCAACCGCAGCAACCGCAGCAACCGCAGCAACCGCAGCAACCGCAGCAACCGCAGCAAGATAGCTTGTTCCATCCATTCTTGATGCGCCATGATCAACCGTTGCCAAAACCAACCACTCCGATGCCTTCTCTGGATCTTTTGGCAGAACCACCAGCGGAAGAAGAACCGGTTGATATGTTTGCGCTTGAACAAACCTCCCGTTTAATTGAAGCGCGTTTAAATGATTATCGCGTTAAGGCAGATGTTGTTGGATTCTCTCCGGGGCCGGTCATCACACGATTTGAGTTGGATTTGGCGCCAGGAGTGAAAGCATCCCGTATTTCCAATTTATCGCGAGACCTCGCTCGTTCGCTTTCAGCAGTCGCGGTTCGTATCGTAGAAGTAATCCCTGGAAGACCTTATGTTGGTTTGGAATTACCCAATAAAAAACGCCAAACAGTTTATCTGCGGGAAGTTCTGGATTGCGAGAAATTCCGGGATAATCCTTCACCACTAACGATTGTTTTAGGAAAGGACATTGGAGGGCAACCGGTTATCGCTGACTTGGGTAAGATGCCTCACCTATTGGTGGCAGGAACGACGGGCTCAGGTAAATCGGTAGGGGTCAATGCGATGATCCTCAGTATCCTGTATAAAGCGAAACCAGAGGATGTTCGCTTTATTATGATCGATCCGAAAATGCTGGAGTTATCGATCTATGAAGGTATTCCACACTTATTGACGGAAGTGGTCACTGATATGAAAGATGCAGCCAATGCATTGCGTTGGTGTGTCAATGAAATGGAGCGACGCTATAAGCTGATGTCAGCTTTGGGAGTGCGTAACATTGCGGGCTATAACGACAAAATCAAGCAAGCCGAAAATATGGGGCGTCCGATCCCTGATCCGTTCTGGAAACCAGGTGACAGTATGGATACAACGCATCCTATACTGAAAAAAGAGCCTTATATTGTTGTCATGGTTGATGAATTTGCCGACTTAATAATGACCGTAGGGAAAAAAGTGGAAGAATTGATTGCACGCTTGGCTCAGAAAGCACGAGCGGCAGGTATCCACTTAGTATTGGCAACCCAGCGACCTTCTGTGGATATTATTACTGGACTGATTAAGGCAAATATACCAACACGTATTGCGTTTACCGTATCCAGTAAAATAGATTCCCGTACCATTCTTGATCAAGGCGGTGCAGAATCATTGCTTGGTATGGGGGATATGCTTTATTTAGCACCCAATTCCTCCATTCCAGTACGTGTTCATGGCGCATTTGTGCGTGATCAAGAAGTTCATGAAGTGGTGAATGACTGGAAAGCTCGTGGCCGCCCTCAATACATAGATAATATTGTCAAAGGGGGAGAAGATGGCGAAGGCAGTACGGGATTTGATAGCGATGAAGAGTTAGACCCTTTGTTTGACCAAGCGGTTGAGTTTGTCATCGAAAAACGCCGTGTTTCTATTTCGGGTGTGCAGCGTCAATTCCGTATTGGATATAACCGAGCAGCCCGGATTGTCGAACAAATGGAAGCACAGCAGATAGTGAGTACACCTGGGCATAATGGCAATCGTGAAGTTTTGGCGCCTCCTCCACATGAACATTAATTATCGTTGTGGAATGTAATACAGTATCGGCAATTGATGGCTGATAATAAAACGAATTAAGGGTATCTCGCACATGAAAAAACTGATGGTGATTGGTTGTCTGATAATGGGTGTGAGCATAGGTTCTGCTTGGGCTGATGCGACGCAGGATTTGCAAAAGCGTCTGGGAAAGGTGAATAGTTTTCATGCCGGTTTTACTCAAACAGTGACGAGTAATGATGGCTCAACAGTCCAAAAAGGAGAGGGAGAACTTTGGATCAAACGCCCTAATTTGTTTAACTGGCACATGACATCACCCGATGAAAGCGTTTTGGTTTCTGATGGTAAAACGCTGTGGTTTTATAATCCTTTTGTTGAACAAGTGACGGCAAATTGGCTGAAAGAGGCAACAGGAAATACGCCATTTATGCTAATTGCCCGCAATGATCCTGCCGACTGGAAACAATACAAGGTTGCGCAAGACGGCAATAGTTTTGAGCTGACTCCGCGTAATGCCAATGGCAATTTAAAACATTTTTCAATTACTGTGACGCCAGAGGGAACGATCCAAAAATTTACTGCTGTTGAACAGGATGGGCAAAAGAGTGCTTACCAATTGAAAGGGCAGCAAAATGTCAACGTGGATGCGGCGAAATTTAAATTTACCGTCCCGGAAGGTGTCACACTGGATGATCAACGCCAGTGAGGTTTAAGTGGACAATCTTTCTCTCGATTTTTCACAAAATGAGTTTCAGCCACTGGCCGCAAAAATGCGGCCAGTCACATTAGATCAATATATCGGCCAGCAACACTTACTGGCGGAAGGGAAACCTTTGCCGCGTGCCATCCGAGCCGGTCACCTCCATTCCATGATTTTATGGGGACCGCCGGGCACCGGAAAAACCACGCTGGCTGAAATTATTGGTTATTATGCGCAAGCTGATATTGAACGTATTTCAGCAGTGACTTCCGGCATAAAGGAAATTCGTGAGTCTATCGAAAAAGCCCGGCAAAACCGTAACGCAGGGCGCAGAACCATCTTATTTGTCGATGAAGTCCATCGATTTAATAAAAGCCAGCAGGATGCGTTCTTGCCACATATTGAAGACGGGACGATCACATTTATTGGTGCAACTACCGAAAACCCTTCCTTCGAATTAAATTCGGCCTTGTTGTCACGGGCTCGTGTCTATTTATTGAAGTCACTTTCGTCAGCAGAAATTGAACAGGTGCTTATTCAGGCGATAAACGATACAGCGCGTGGTCTTGGCGGGCAAAATATTGTGTTGCCGGACAATACTCGCCGAATGATAGCTGAACTTGTGGCAGGGGATGCACGTCGCTCACTGAATTTGCTAGAAATGATGTCGGACATGGCGGAAACCAATGCACAAGGGCAACGGGTTTTGACACCGGAATTACTGAAAGAAGTCAGCGGGGAAAGGAGTGCCAGGTTTGATAATAAAGGTGATCGATATTACGATTTAATTTCAGCGCTGCATAAATCAATCCGGGGTTCCGCACCTGATGCGGCGCTTTACTGGTATGCCCGAATTATTACCGCAGGTGGTGATCCTCTTTATGTTGCCCGTCGGTTATTGGCGATTGCGTCTGAAGATGTGGGCAATGCTGACCCACGTGGAATGCAAATAGCGATTGCGGCATGGGATTGTTTTACGCGCGTAGGCGCGGCTGAAGGAGAAAGGGCGATTGCACAGGCAATTGTCTATCTCGCATGTGCACCGAAAAGCAATGCGGTTTATACCGCATTCAAGGCAGCTATGGCGGATGCACAAAATAAACCAGATTATGACGTACCTGCCCATTTGCGTAATGCGCCAACTAAGCTGATGAAGGACATAGGATTTGGTGAAGAATACCGCTATGCCCATGATGAAGCGAATGCCTATGCGGCGGGCGAAGTCTATTTCCCATCCGAAATGCAACAAACACGTTATTATTATCCGACGGCCAGAGGACTGGAAGGCAAGATTGGTGAGAAATTAAACTGGCTGATGGAACAGGATCAAAATAGCTCAATAAAACGCTATCGTTAATTTTCTTGATACGGTAAGGTTTATATCCAGTAATTTAAGATTGCCGTTTAAAGTGTAAAAACGGCAGTTTTTAACAATTTTTTCAATAACAACAAGCACAGGACTAGCATGCTCGATCCAAATATACTGCGTAATGAGCTAGACGCAGTCGCCGAAAAATTGGCTCGCAGGGGTTATACCCTTGATGTGGATACACTGCGCAAACTAGAAGAGCGCCGTAAAATTTTACAAGTTGAAACTGAAACCCTGCAGGCAGACCGTAATTCCCGATCGAAGGCTATTGGTGCAGCGAAAGCCCGTGGTGAAGATATTGAACCACTGCGTCAGGAAGTGAACCAGTTGGGAGAAAAACTGGATTCAGCAAAAGCGGAACTGGAAACTTTGCAGGCTGAGATCCGTCATATCGCATTAAGCATGCCGAATATCCCAGATGACTCTTCTCCAGATGGAAAAGATGACAGTGATAACCTGGAAATAAATCGTTGGGGTGAACCACGCCAATATGATTTTGAAGTCAAAGACCATGTGTCACTGGGCGAACTGACTGGCGGCCTTGATTTTGCGGCTGCGGTTAAGCTGACTGGCTCACGTTTCGTCGTAATGAAAGGTCAGATCGCTCGTCTGCACCGTGCCATTACCCAGTTCATGTTGGATTTGCATACAGAGCAACACGGTTATCTGGAAACTTACGTTCCTTATCTGGTTAACCATGATTCTTTATATGGTACAGGGCAGTTACCTAAATTTGGTGAAGATTTGTTCCATACCAGGCCACTGGAAGAGGAATCCGGCAGCCAGTATGCCCTGATCCCAACAGCGGAAGTCCCGGTCACTAACTTGGTTCGTGATGAAATTTTGGATGAAAGTGTGTTGCCACTGAAAATGACGGCACATACCCCTTGTTTCCGCTCTGAAGCGGGTTCTTATGGCCGTGATACCCGTGGCCTTATCCGTATGCACCAGTTTGATAAAGTTGAGTTGGTTCAGGTTGTTCATCCTGAAAAATCCATGGAAGCATTGGAAGAGCTGACAGGACACGCTGAGAAGGTATTGCAGTTACTGAATCTCCCTTACCGTAAGATGCTTCTGTGTACCGGTGACATGGGGGCAAGTGCAAGAAAAACTTACGATCTGGAAGTTTGGCTACCTGCGCAAAATACTTATCGTGAAATTTCCTCTTGTTCCAACACGTGGGATTTTCAGGCTCGTCGAATGCAAGCGCGTTTCCGCGGTAAAGATGACAAGAAAACCCAACTGGTGCATACACTGAATGGTTCTGGCCTTGCGGTAGGCCGTACTTTGGTTGCGGTGATGGAAAACTATCAGCAGGCAGACGGTCGTATTGAAATCCCAGAAGTATTACGTCCTTATATGCAAGGGCTAGAATACATTGGTTAATGCCCTCTATTCTTAATAAAAAAGCGCCGAATGTGGCGCTTTTTTGCGAGTAACAATTGTAAATCAATTTATTACAGTGATACGATTTTTTGGTTTTTTTATAAAAAACATTGGGATAGAAAGTGTTGGCTTCAATCTTACTGATATAGACTAATAATTAACCTATAGTTAAGTTTGGTTTAGGTTTCATTATTTATACTTTAATTGTATAAATTTACTTCAGGAAAATAACATGAAACTCTATCAACTTATTTTCGCCGTCGCTTTGATGAGCACATTAGGAGTGTCACATGCTGGTACATTGCAAAAGAAAGTTAAATTTGATCCCAGCTGGTGCAAATATTATTGCATGAGAGAGGCAGAGAAGACTTGTGGCAGTAACGAAAAATGTTATCGTCATGCATATAAAGGATGTATGGATCGTTCTGCTGCGGCTAAAGAGTGTAGATATTGACAGAAGGCGGATTATAAATCACAAATGGCTACCATGTCCTATCGCTATGTACCATTCCAAAACAAAATGTCATTGAACAGTAATTAAAAAGCGCTAAAAATAGCGCTTTTTACATATCAATATCTATTGGAAAATATTTAATTGATTAAATGAGATTTTGTTTCTTGGGCTTCTGGCGCATAAAAAATATTGCGATAACTGGTATAGTAGGTTGCCATATACATAGGTAAAGTAACAAACAGACCTAAAAATAATGGAATGGAAGAAATAGCCACCAGAATACCGATCAGTAAGAAAAACAGAAAACCCCCTAATAGGTTTTTCTTTACTGCGCTCAAACTCATTGAGATTGCTTCACCAAATTTTAAATCATTAATGATAATCAGGGCTGGAGCAAACCAGCTAAATGCAAGGGAAATGAAGCTAAAGAAAACGACAACCAGCATTGCCAGCATTAAGGAGGAAAAACTTTCCATTAATAGCATTGGGTCTGGATCTTGCGCCGAAAAAATGAGTTGAAGAATACCTGTTCCGCCAATTATAACGGCCGCAATGCCACTAAGTAGAGATATACCTAAGACAAGCCCGCCTACAGCAACTAATGAACCGAATTTATTTTTAAACCCATGGAAAAGTAATTCTATGTCAAAATCACCTGTTGTTCGTTGTTTTTCACTGGCAACGATAAATCCGGCAATAAGTACTGGACTCAACAGACTAGCGATGATATTGACGAGAGGAATAAATTGCAAAACTATCATTATGGCACCATAGATTAAAGTTATCAGTATCCATTTCATTGGCTGTACTTTAAACATTTGCCATGCATGACCAATCCACTCTGTTGCAGTCCCTGCTCCAACAGCACGACCACCTGGAATGAAGGTGTCTTTTTCCTTGCTCAGAGAGACACTGTTTTCCCCTGAATTAAGATTCATATCTTGCGTATCCATATTTTTTCCGATTTATTTTATTGAATGCATATACAGAATTGATTTTTCTCTATGACTATTCTATTAACATAAGTTGTTACAGAAGGCGGCCGGATTATCATATAAAAATTATTAATCAACAAGCATTAATTTTAATCTTTATCAGCGGAAAAAGGGGTGTTTTATAGGTAATAACGCAAATGTGTGTTTTTTATTAATTATCCCGACGCCATTTTGGTTTAATTTTCTATACCAGTCCGACTTAAAGTTACAGATTGCAAGCCAATATGAATGTTTATATCTCCCCGCGACGCGGCGAGATATAAGACGAATCTTGAAAGGCAACGGGTATAAATTATCTTTACTTAAAGTAAATGGTTCTATTTTTAACATCAGATATTGTGTGTTTTTAGGGGAAAATATTTCACATACTCTCAGTGAGTTATTTTGACTTATGCTTTGTTTTTGGCATATCAGGCTGTATCCAGCCTGATATGATAATAACTTGCAGTTTGCAAACCAATGGAAGTGCTTATATCTCCCCGCTGCACGGGGAGATATAAAACGCATCTTGAAAGGCGATTGGTATATGCTTTATATCAAATGATTAGGGATTTAAACCAAAGGTAACCAATACACCTTTATGATCAGTTGGCCAAACTCCTTGAGGTTGCTCAAATTTATCTTGGGAGGTTTCTTTAACTCGCTTGCCCTTAACAATACTACCCGAAGGGCCAATAATGACGGCATCTTGCACTGTCAGGCGGGGATCAGAATGATAAAAAATGAAATCAATGCGATCACGTTCATCGGCTTTAGGCGCCCATGCGAGCTTGCTGATGTCAGCGCCTGGATTATCTGCAGGCCAGGTAAAACCAGGGTATGCTACTGGATCGGTATATTTTACCCGATAGCTATCAAGATAGTTCGCATTTTTCAATAAGGTGGTGGTTGTCCAGGGCACAACGGCACCGTGATGATCAAAAAGATCTTTAGTTTGCTCTGACCAATCCATCCAGGAGGGTTCATTAAAATCGCCAGCCAATATAATAGCGTGCTTTTTCTTTACTTCACTTTTGGCATTATTTATAAATAGTTTAATTGAATTCGGGCGCTGGGAGTTATTATTTTCTTTTAAGATATCATCAAGATTAGTATCTGGGCCATTCGGTAATTCTTTCCAGGTATTGCCGTCATAACCTCTTGGAAGATAATAAGCCGCGTTTGTGTAATCTAAATGACTGGAGTAAAAATCCACATAAACATTATTGATTAGCACTAATGATTTAGTGAATCTATTGAAATTGCTATGATGGATTATAGGATAACGAGAAAGAATTCCGGCATCGTTTTTTGATTTATAAGAATAGTAAGTTAACCCTTTATTATGAAGTGATTTTACGAGTTTTTTAGTAAAGTCACCATGTGAATTATTTATTTCACTCAGCGCGACAAGGTCAGGATGAGTGTAAATGATGGTATTGACTATGCCTTCATAACCGCCTTTAACTTGACTGCCTTCCATCCAAATATTTAGTGAAAGTACTTTTAATGTGTCATTTTTATTACTGGTTTTGACTGAGGTTTTATTTGTTTCATGAGATTTTTCTTTGTTTATTAATGAGCTATTATGCGTGGTGTTTTGGGGAAGTAATTCTGTATTATTAGCTTGTGTGTTTATTGAAATTAATAAGAGATAGGGGGTGAAAAGAGAAAATATAATATTTTTCATAATGATATCCTAAGAATGATAATGGAAAGTGGTTCTCTCTTTTATTGTTTTACTGCCATTAAAGTGTTTTGGGGATAAATGAAATATATTTGAAATAATAGCTACAACGACTTTACAGAATATAGAGGAAGTTAAATTTTTATTCAATATGAACACTGGTGATAGTAGATTGGGGCAAGAAAACTGACCTCAAATGATTGAGAGCCAGTTCTATTAAAAATTGTAGATTATTTTATTAATTAGGTGGTTAGGTAAGGTAATAAGTCTAATAGATCACATGATGCCCGTAGCTTTCTAAGATGCCTTTTACTCTCTCCATTGTCTCTTTTGATGGGGGTTTAACACTTTCCAATTTATATTCTTCCCCCATCGCAATCCATTTATGTTTGCCTAGTTCGTGGTAAGGTAATAGTTCTATTTTTTCAATATTTTTCATGTCCCTGGTGAATTCACCAAGTAAATGAACGGATTGATCGTCATCCGACCAACCCGGAACGACAACATAGCGAACCCAGGTTTTTTGCTTGCGTTTTGCCAGATAGTGTGCGAATTCAAGTGTCCGGTGATTGGATACGCCAATTAATTTTTGGTGAATATCATCGTTAAGTTGTTTTAAATCCAACATAACCAGATCGGTAGCATCCAATAGTTCATCAATGACAGGATCATAACGGCGAACAAAGCCATTGGTATCCAGGCAAGTATGAATGCCTTCTTCATGGCAAGCCCTGAACCAGTCACGAACAAATTCGGCTTGCAGAATTGCTTCACCACCGGAAGCCGTAACCCCCCCTCCCGAAGCATTCATAAAATGGCGGTAGGTTGTTGCTTCTTTGATTAATTCTTCAACGGTTACGGTTTTTCCGCCATGGGTATCCCAAGTATCGCGGTTATGGCAATAGAGGCAGCGCATAAGGCAACCCTGGAAAAACGCGATAAAGCGGATACCAGGGCCATCTACGGTTCCGCAAGATTCAAAAGAGTGGATACGGCCAAGTACGGACATGAAAGGATTTCTCCAAAATTAACAAGCTAATAAAGGCCCCGACTATTAAGGGGGCCTTTAGTGTATGTCATTTGAATAGAAAATAATGACATTTTGCGCTAACGCGATTTTACTTAATTATTTCAATTAATTATATGGATTGGGTAAATGTACGAGTGATAACATCCCGTTGCTGTTCTTTAGTCAAAGAATTAAACCGCACAGCATAACCTGATACACGAATAGTCAACTGCGGGTATTTCTCAGGATCTTCCATGGCATCCAACAGCATTTCGCGGTTCATTACGTTGACATTCAGGTGCTGACCCCCTTCGATATCCGCTTCGTGATGGAAATAACCATCCATCAGGCCAGCCAGATTTGCTTTACGTACTTCGTCATCTTTACCTAACGCATTAGGTACGATAGAGAAAGTATATGAAATACCATCTTTGGCATAAGCAAACGGCAGTTTAGCAACAGAAGTCAATGAAGCCACCGCACCCTTTTGATCGCGCCCGTGCATTGGGTTAGCACCAGGCCCAAAGGGTGCGCCAGCACGACGTCCATCAGGAGTATTCCCCGTTTTTTTGCCATACACCACGTTTGAGGTAATGGTCAATACCGACTGAGTTGGAACAGCATTGCGATATGTTTGCAATTTCTGAATTTTCTTCATGAAGCGTTCAACCAGATCACAAGCGATATCATCGACACGTGGATCGTTGTTACCGAATTGTGGATATTCACCTTCAATATTGAAATCAATGGCTAAGCCATCTTCATCGCGGATGGTGGAAACTTTCGCATACTTAATGGCAGATAATGAGTCAGCAGCAACGGATAAGCCGGCGATACCACATGCCATCGTGCGATACACATCACGATCATGCAGGGCCATTAACGCAGCTTCATAGCTGTATTTGTCATGCATGTAGTGGATGATATTCAGGGCAGTAACATACTGTTTTGCCAGCCAATCCATGAAGCGATCCATTCGCTCCATAACCTTGTCATAATCCAGCACAGTGTCTTTCATTGGCTCTTCTTTCGGGCCAACCTGCATTTTCATTTTTTCATCCACACCACCGTTGATGGCATACAGCATGGTTTTTGCAAGGTTTGCACGGGCACCAAAGAACTGCATTTGTTTACCAACAACCATTGGACTGACACAGCACGCGATAGCATAATCATCGCTGTTGAAGTCAGGGCGCATCAGGTCATCATTTTCATATTGCAGGGATGAGGTATCGATCGACACTTTTGCGGCAAACTTTTTAAAATTAATGGGCAGTTTTTCTGACCACAGGATGGTCATATTAGGCTCTGGGGATGGCCCCATGGTATAGAGCGTATGCAGGAAACGGAAACTGTTCTTGGTGACAAGCGTGCGCCCATCCAATCCCATACCCGCCAGCGATTCGGTTGCCCAAATTGGATCGCCAGAGAACAGCTCATCATACTCAGGAGTGCGCAGGAAACGCACCATGCGCAGTTTCATAACCAAATGGTCGATCAGCTCTTGGGCCTGTGGTTCGGTCAATTTGCCTGCCTGGATATCACGTTCGATGTAGATATCCAGGAAGGTGGAAACACGACCAAAGGACATTGCCGCGCCATTCTGGGATTTAACCGCCGCCAGATAAGCAAAATAAGTCCATTGTACGGCTTCCTTGGCATTGGTCGCAGGATTGGAAATATCATAGCCATATTTAGCCGCCATCTCTTTGAGTTGACCAAGGGCATGATGTTGGTCGGCCAGCTCTTCACGCAGGCGAATGGTAGACTCCAAATCTTCGCCGTTTTCCAGTTTTTCCTGTAGAGAAGTAAATTGGGCAAACTTCTCATCACGCAGGTAGTCGATACCATACAATGCAACGCGACGGTAATCGCCGATAATACGCCCACGGCCATAAGCATCAGGCAGGCCAGTCAATACGCCAGATTTACGGCATTTCAGGATATCGGGAGTGTAAACATCAAAAACGCCCTGATTATGGGTCTTACGATATTCAGTGAAAATTTGTTTCAGTTTTGGATCCAGTTCGCGATTGTAGGCTTTACAAGAACTTTCAACCATCTTAATGCCACCAAATGGGATAATGGCACGTTTCAATGGCGCTTCGGTTTGCAGGCCAACGATTTGTTCCAGATCTTTTTCAATATAACCGGCATCATGAGAGGTAATTGTCGATGCAATGTCAGTATCAAAATCTATCGGTGCATGGGTATGGTTTTCAATTTTGATACCTTCCATGACTTTTTCCCACAAAATATTTGTTGCTTTTGTGGCACCCGCGAGGAAAGATTCATCCCCTTCATACGGGGTATAGTTTTTCTGGATGAAATCATGAACGTTGACTTCATTTTTCCAGCTACCCTCGTTAAAGCCTTGCCATGCTACTGAGAATTTTTCGTTTAACTCGGACATGATACTTCTACCTTTTAACAGTGGAATTTTTAAGAAATCTGATAGGGAGGCGAATTAGTGTTTTCTGCCACCACGTAAATAAATCAACCAATAAGTCAGCCCAACCAGTAGCGCACCACCAATAATGTTGCCTATTGTGACAGGGATTAGGTTATCGGTAATAAAACTTGAAACATTAAGCTGGGGAAATTGTTCGGGAGTTGTCCCGACTCTCTGCCAAAATTCATCCGGTGCGAAGTTTTTGATCATGATCCCGAACGGAATTAAAAACATGTTAGCGATACTATGCTCAAAACCGCTGGCGACAAACATGCCAATGGGCAGTATCAGCGCGAATAATTTATCGATCAGGCTCCGTCCGGCATAGCTCATCCAGACAGCCAGGCATACCATCAGGTTGGCTAAAACACCCAGGCATACTGCTTCAATAAAAGAATGGTGCATTTTATGGTCTGCTGTCTGTAATACATTCAAACCCCAACTACCATTAGCAGCGGCATATTGGCCGGAATACCAAATCAAGGCCACGAAGAACAAAGCACCAATGAGATTACCGATATAGACGTTAACCCAGTTTTTGAACATTTGAGTCCAGGTAATACGTCCTGTTGCTTTTGAAATGATCGTCAATACGGTGGAAGTGAAGAGATCGACACCACATATAACGACCAACATTAAACCAAGGGAAAAACAGATCCCGCCAGTTAATTTCGCTAATCCGTAAGGAATGGAAGAGGTTCCGGTTGTGGCCGTAATATAAAAAACAAAAGCGATGGAAATAAACACGCCTGCCATGATTGCGGATAAGTAAGTCACTGCGGGATGTTTATTGACTTTATATACACCAATATCATCAGCGAGTTGTGCCATTACAACAGGCGGAAATAAATTAAAAGGGCCGTCAGTTTTCATCCTAACACTCTCTTTATCCTTAATTAATCATAGCACGCCTTGATAGTAACAAACGGACATTAGCCAGAATTTGATATGGATCATATTAGACCGAAAGTCTACGAGGGCAGGGCAGCCTAAATGGGGTGTGATTGGTCTAATATATTGATTTATAATTAAAAATATTTTTTAAAATTTATAGAAATATTTTATATGAGTGCTTTTGGTCTTTTAGGTCTTAAAAGTAAAAATACAGGTTAAATTGTCATTTATTTGTTATTTAAAAATAAACGATATTTAACCTGTATTTTACTTTTTGTGGTTAATAAACGTTAATGTAACGACTTATTTATCAGCCCAAAATGCTTTCTTGGCTTTTTGCAGCTTTTCATAAGCATTTAATAATGCTTGATGGGCTGGCAAAGCGTTTAATTCTGGATCGATAGACCATAAACCATAGAAACCGTTTTCTCCGGCAATGGCGGCTGAGGCGGCATCAACGGTGTCTTGACCGTACATTTTTACAAATGCCTGATAATATTGTTCTGGTTGGCGATCCTCTTCTTGGGTCAACAGCAACAGCGTTTGCAGGCAGCGATAATAGTTAGCGCGTTCAGAGGTAAAAACAGAAGCATTGAAATCTTGTGTCCATTCAACCCAAATCAGCGCTTGTTCCAAATCCTTACCTGCCAGTGCCAGCATAGATTTCAATTCACCAATACGCAGGTTACTCCAACCGTTATCTTTACCTACAGCAATGCCTAATAATTCACGGACACGCGTGAAATCATCCAAACCCTCATCATCTAACTGTTCGAGGAGGGCCAGATACGCTTCTGGCTGCCATTGACTCTCTGGCAATGCCAAGATGGTGTCACGCAAATGCGTTCCCATAGTGTTATTAGCAATATGCAGATCTTCGACGGGATAAATATCTGACATGCCGGGAACCAGAATACGGCAGGCATAAACGCCAAGATGCTCATAATCAGCAATATAAACTTCAGCATCCAGTTGATTGAAGATCCCCATCAGGGTGGCGAATTCTTCTTCTGTCGTTCCGCTGAAATTCCAGTCTGCAAACGCATAATCAGCATCCTGTTTGAACAGATCCCAACTGATTGCTCCGCTTGAATCAATAAAATGAGTTTCCAGATTGGTATGCTCAGACACTTCCTCATCATCAAAACTGGGTGGGGTGAAGACATCCAGATCTTTCAGACTCCGGCCTTGCAGCAGTTCTGTGACTGTACGCTCCAGCGCAACACCAAAATCGGGGTGTGCACCAAAGGAAGCAAAACAAGTGCCATTATTAGGATTGAACAGGACGACACAAATGACGGGAAACTGCCCACCAAGTGAAGCGTCGTAACAATAGAGCGGGAAGCCTTCTTCCTGCAATTTGTTGACGGATTCAACAACGCCTGGGTAGCGATCCATAATTGCCTGTGGAATTTCAGGCAAGCTGATGCATTCTGCGATAATGCGGTTTTTCACATAGCGCTCGAATACCTCAGATAATCCCTGTACACGCGCTTCATTCATCGTATTGCCGGCTGACATGCCATTTGAAACATACAGGTTGCCGATAATATTCATGGGAATATAAATCGTTTGGTTATCTGACTGACGTGTAAATGGCAGAGCACAAATTCCTCGCTCTTCATTACCGGATTGCAGATCAATTAATTGGCTAGCACAAAGCGCGTTATCTGGATCGTAAAAATGGTGCAGACGTTCGTCTAAAATACCGGCTGGCAGAGAGTCATCTTCCGGCACCGGGAACCATTTTTCATTTGGATAGTGGACAAACTCACCATTGGCAATCGTATTGCCCAGATAAAAATCAGCAAAGAAATAGTTTGTCGATAGACGCTCAAAATATTCTCCCAATGCAGAGGCCAATGCAGCTTTCTTGCTGGCGCCCTTGCCATTGGTAAAGCACAGAGGGCAGTCGCGATCGCGGATATGTACTGACCAGACATTCGGGACAGGATTCAACCATGAGGCTTCTTCAATATTAAAACCAAGGGACGTTAGCTTGTGCTGAAAGCGGTTAATGGAGTCTTCTAACGCGGCATCTTTGCCTGGGATATAGGTTTGCGTCATCGTGATTCACTTCAATTCATGTTAAAGGTGCATATCATACGGCGTTTTTTTTATCCGCTCTATCAATTCCCAAAAATTATTGTTAATTAGAGTTTATTTATTCTTGGTTTACATAATAAAATAGTTTTTTTTACAAGAGGTTGAATAATGAAAAAGACTAAAATAACAGCAATAGCCGGTTTTCTGGCTTTAGTTAGTGGTTCTGCTTTCGCTTTGCCAAATATCACTGTTTTGGCAACGGGAGGTACAATTGCCGGGGGTGGTGAATCTGCAACGCAATCTAGCTATACAGCGGGTAAAGTCGGTATTGATGCACTGCTGAATGCTGTACCAGCAATTAAAAACATTGCTGATTTGAAAGGCGAGCAAGTTGTTAGCATTGGCTCTCAGGACATGAACGATCAGGTATGGTTGACGCTGGCGAAGAAAATTAATGCAGAATGTGACAAAACCGACGGTTTTGTTATCACCCATGGTACGGACACCATGGAAGAAACTGCCTATTTCCTCGATCTGACGACTCAATGCCAGAAGCCTATCGTGATGGTTGGTGCAATGCGCCCATCTACTGCACTGGGTGCTGATGGTCCATTAAACCTGTTTAATGCGGTTGTTGTGGCTTCTGATAAAAACTCTGCAAACCGTGGTGTCCTGCTTGCGATGAATGATTCCGTTATTCATGGCCGTGACATTGGTAAACTGAGTACAACGGAAGTTCAGGCGTTTCAGGCGGTGAATTCTGGTGCACAAGGCTTCGTTCACAATGGAAAAGTGCGCTACTATTCTGCGGTGCCAGTAAAAGCCAGCAAAGCCGTTTTTGATGTGAGCAAACTGGATAAATTGCCAAAAGTGGGTATCGTTTATAACTACTCTAATGCGTCTGATCTGCCAGTAAAAGCTTTCGTTGAAAATGGCTATCAGGGCATTGTCAGTGCAGGTGTAGGTAACGGTAACATCTATAAGTCCATTTTTGACACATTGACTAAAGCCGCTAAAGATGGCGTCGTTGTTGTTCGTTCCAGCCGTATTCCTTTCGGCTACACGACCCAGAATGCTGAAGTTAACGACAGCAAATATGGATTTGTGGCTTCAGAGCGTTTAAATCCGCAGAAAGCGCGTGTTCTGCTGCAATTGGCTCTGACGCAAACTTCCGATGTGGAAAAAATTCAGGAAATGTTTAGTAAGTATTAATGCCTGGTTGAATAAAAAGGCGCATTCTATGCGCCTTTTTATGATTGATTAACATTAGCAAATTTATTTTCCACAAGTCCCTTGAAAATCTTGGATTTTTTTAGGTGAGCCATTGCGGCCATTATAAACTGAAACATCAATACATTTATTTTTTACATTCATTAGTAGAAAATCGCCTTGGAATAGTGCGCCGCTATTATATATTCTAGCATGACCAAAAACGGGGTCTTTTCCATTTTGGTTGGATTCTTCAACCTGATGAGTATGGCCAAGAAAGACCGCCATAACGTTATATTTTTCAATGAAATCTTTGAGTTCTTTTTTCTCTTCATCAGTACTTTTTTGAATGAAGTGTTGAGTGCCATCGTGAAAATTAAGAATGCTTGCTTTTCCTCTGGAATATGCATTTGCTAAGTCGTTCTTTAACCACTCCATTGATGTTGTTATATTTATTGTTGATGCGGCATAGTGATCTAATTTAACGTGATAAGTCGGGTAGTTTTGTAGTTGAACATAATGAATATTACCAAAATCCCATGAGTAAGCCAAACTACCACTGCGGTTGCTATTGTTATAATAACTACTGAAATTTAGTAATAATTCTTTTTGGTAATGGTTGCTGATTTCTGATGCCATATTATCTACAGACCATCTTGCACAAGCGTTTTTACTAAAATCCAATCCTTCAGTACAATCATTTACATTGTTTGCGTAATCATGATTACCAAGGCCAAAATAATATGGGAACAACAATTTATTATATATTTTATAAAAACTATTTCTGGTGGATTGTCGGCCGAATTCGGTCATGTCACCATTTATGATGCCGAAGTCTACTAGACCTTGCAAATGTAATTCATTAATACTTTTTACAACATTTTGATTTCTGTTTTCCCAGGGAGCCTGATTTTTAGTAGAGTTAGGGTCTCCGGTTTCTAATCTCCATGGTTGCGGATCAGACATAACAATGACTTTATAATCTCGTGTGATATTCTTTTTGAAAAAAGTGACATTTATTTCAGTATTATCCCCTTTTCCTCCAGAGTACCCCGTCAAGTAACTGTCTGGTTTATTTGTGTTTATAGCATATGAATTACTTCCTATATAAGGGTTACTCCAGTATATGGTTATATTGGCACCATCTGATGTTTTGTATGTGGTAGTTCCTTCTGTTCCAGTCATAAATCCGTTGGATTCAGGCATAAAAGTGACTAACCCGCCCGCTAATATTTTTTCAGGAGGTTTGATGTTCCATATGCCGCTTTTTAAAGATTTTGAATCAAGTGTTAAAATATCGTCTGTACTATTTTTTAAGTTAATGAAGGTAGATCTTACTGCACCGATGGCAGAAGAAGATGAGAAAAATAATATAATAAAAAACATATAGCTAAGATAGATTGGTTTTATTTTATTCATGTTTATGTCATCCTGTTTTATTGGTGAATTATTTATTATTTATGAAACACTTTTGGCTTGTGGTAATAACTAAAATTTATACCAATCCAACTTCAAGTTGCCGCTTGCAAACCAATGTGAGTGTTGGTCTCTCCCCGCGCAGCGGGGAGAGACCAGATGCATCTTGAGAGGCGACGGGTATATAATGTATTTTTTAGAACTTAAAATGTATATGTGTATTAGGTTGTATTTTATTTTTTGGTTAAAATGTGATTGATAATTAAAGTATTTTAGATGATTTAATGGATGATTCTGAACGTATTTATAATGAGGTGGTTATGTTTGTCAGTAAAACTAAATAGCGTTTCACAATAGTGAGACACGCAAATTCAGTATAATCCTTATTCCTCGCACCGCGAGGAGTAAGGGGGTGTCCCACCGTTTTGAAATCTTATTTAGCTATATGAATTATAAATTAAGTGAAGTAAGTGGGAAGTGTTTTTTTATAACATTTTTATAAAAATGTTATAAATGAATAATTAAAATCACTTAATGACTTGTTTTTATTCTTATGATTAATTTTGAAATAAAGTTAACTGTGGGGTTTTCATCTTCAATTTGGCCATGATCATTGATAAAATTCTGGCTATTTTTTATCCTTAATATTTTGACCATTAATGAGTGTTTTTTCAGCTAGTTATACAATGGATTGCAACAAATGTTTAATAATTATTGCAGCGGCAAAGAGGGAGTGATAAAACCCATATATCCGATTTTATTGTATCCATTGATAGGGTGAAGTTAATGAGTCAGGTATATAATTTCAGCGCTGGCCCAGCTATGTTGCCAGCAGAAGTGTTACGACGCGCAGAGCAGGAACTTTGCAACTGGCACGGCTTGGGAACATCGGTAATGGAAATTAGCCACCGTAGCAAAGAATTTGTAGCGATTGCGGCAGAAGCAGAAAAAGATCTCCGAGATTTATTAACAATACCTGAGAATTACAAAGTGCTGTTTTGCCACGGTGGTGCTCGAGGGCAATTCTCAGCGTTACCACTGAATTTACTGGGTGATAAATCGACAGCAGATTATATCGTTAGTGGCTACTGGTCTGAGTGTGCGGCGAAAGAAGCAGAAAAATATTGCACACCAAACCTTATTGATATCAGGACAGAGACGGACGGCATCAAAAGCGTGAAGCCGATGAGTGAGTGGGCCTTGAACAGTGATGCGGCCTATATCCATTATTGCCCTAATGAAACTATTGAGGGCGTTGCAATTTTTGAAGAGCCTGATTTTGGTGATGATAAAATTGTGATTGCTGATTACTCTTCAACCATCCTCTCTGCACCCATTGATGTTAGCCGCTATGGGGTTATTTATGCTGGAGCACAAAAAAATATCGGCCCAGCGGGAATAACCGTCGTCATTATCCGTGAAGATCTATTGGGCAAAGCACACCAGCATACCCCCTCTATTCTGGATTATACTGTAGAGGCCCAATACGACTCGATGTATAACACGCCGCCGACATTTGCATGGTATCTATCTGGTATGGTATTCAAATGGCTGAAAGAGCAGGGGGGGCTGCAAGAGCTGAGTAAACGCAATCATGCCAAAGCTGAACATCTCTATCATGCCATTGATAACAGCAAGTTGTATATCAATCGGGTTGCTCCCCAAAACCGTTCTATCATGAATGTGCCATTCCAACTGGCTAACCCAGCGTTAGATGGTCAGTTTCTGGCAGAAGCCTATGCTCGTGGGCTGCATGCGTTGAAAGGGCATAAAGTTGCGGGAGGTGCTCGCGCTTCTATTTATAACGCTATGCCTTATGAGGGAGTAAAAACCTTGGTTGAATTTATGGCTGATTTTGAACGCCGTAACGCATAATTTTCTATCATCGGGAGGGGAAAAACCTCCCGAACCCCAGCTTCTCTATTTATCCTAAAAAAACGTAAGAACATAGCCTAATTAAGAAAACCGGAGACGCCTCTCTATCATGCAATCCCTGACGTTACGACCTATTTCCCGTATTAATGGAACGATTAATTTACCCGGTTCTAAAAGCGTTTCTAACCGCGCTTTATTACTTGCGGCTCTCGCCAAGGGAACAACCCGATTAACCAATTTGCTGGACAGCGATGATATCCGTTACATGCTTAATGCTCTGGCTGCATTGGGTATTTCCTGCCGTCTATCTGCCGACCGCACTATTTGTGAAGTGGATGGCATTGGCGGTTGCATTACGGATAAGCACGGCATCGAACTGTTTCTGGGTAATGCAGGTACAGCAATGCGCCCATTGGCGGCGGCGTTATGCTTGGGAAATAACAGCCTGGATCGCAGTATGAGTGTGGTATTGACCGGTGAACCTCGTATGAAAGAACGCCCAATCGGTCACTTGGTTGATGCCCTGCGCCAAGGGGGAGCAGAAATTGATTACCTTGAACAAGAGCATTATCCGCCTTTACATATCAAGGGCGGATTTTCAGGGGGAAAAATTACCGTTGACGGTCGCGTTTCCAGCCAATTCCTGACGGCCTTGTTGATGGCAGCCCCATTGGCAGCAAATGACACGGAAATCCGCATACAAGGCGATTTAGTTTCCAAGCCTTATATCGATATTACATTGGCTTTAATGAAAAGTTTTGGTGTGGCGGTAAACAATCAGCAATATCAGGTTTTTCACATTAAAGGCCAACAGCAATATTTATCTCCAGGGCACTACCTGGTAGAAGGCGATGCTTCATCGGCGTCTTACTTTCTGGCCGCGGCAGCCATTAAAGGCGGTATCGTTCGTGTTACGGGGATTGGCAAAAATAGCCTGCAAGGGGATACCAAATTTGCCAATGTGCTGGAACAGATGGGCGCGATTATTCGTTGGGGGGATGATTTTATTGAATGCGAACGCGGTACATTGACCGGCATTGATATGGATATGAATGCTATTCCTGATGCGGCAATGACGATTGCGACAACCGCGTTATTTGCACAGGGAGAAACCATTATCCGCAATATCTACAATTGGCGGGTAAAGGAGACGGATCGGTTGCACGCCATGGCTACGGAATTAAGAAAAATCGGCGCCGAAGTGGAAGAGGGGCATGATTATATCCGAATTTCTCCGCCAGAAAAATTCCATCATGCTGAAATTGAAACCTATAATGATCACCGCATTGCCATGTGTTTCTCGCTGGTGGCCCTGTCGGATACCCCTGTCACCATTCTTGATCCCGGCTGCACAGCAAAGACATTTCCAGACTATTTCAATCAGCTTGAAAGGCTCAGCCAGTATGTAAAGTAGAGCGGGATGCAGAAATAGATAGGAATAGAAATAAATGGGCTTTACCTGTTTCTCTCTCACCTGCTGAGCGCATATAATAGGACAGGTTTTTATTGCTTGCTAATTAGGCAATTTTTGCATTCGGTAAATGACCTGTCTGTTATACGAATGTTATGCGAAAAGGAGGATAATGATGGCGGCGATAGCCCCAGTAATAACCGTTGATGGGCCAAGTGGTGCTGGCAAGGGAACACTATGTCAGGCATTGGCTGAAGCGTTAAATTGGCAATTGCTCGATTCAGGTGCCATTTATCGTGTATTGGCACTGGCTGCCATCCATCATCAGGTGGATATCCAGTCTGAAGACGCTCTGGTTCCTCTGGCTGCAAACCTGGATGTTCGTTTTATGCCTGAAAATGGCAAACTCCGGGTCATTCTGGAAGGCGAAGATGTCAGCAATGAAATTCGTACCGAAGCCGTTGGAAATACGGCTTCACAGGCGGCAACATTCCCACGTGTCCGTGAAGCGCTTTTACGCCGGCAAAGAGCTTTTCGCATTGCGCCTGGGCTGATAGCTGACGGTCGTGATATGGGCACTGTCGTATTTCCTGATGCACCAGTGAAAATATTTCTTGATGCAAGTGCGGAAGAACGCGCCCGTAGACGCATGTTACAGTTGCAGGAGAGCGGTTTTAGTGTTAACTTTGAAAGCCTTTTGTCCGAAATAAGGGAACGGGACTTTCGCGATCGTAATCGGGCAGTCGCGCCTTTAGTGCCTGCACAAGATGCATTGATCTTGGATTCGACCAGCATGTCTATCGAAGAAGTGATTGATAAAGCACTGGCTTATGCGAAAAATGCGCTGGAAATACCCGCATAACCGTTAATTTTCTCAAATATGCTATTGCAGTGGCATATCAAGAAGATGTATATAGAATTCTGGTGTATTGGTAGTGAAATATTCTGGTACACTAAAACACCTTGTAACAGGGAACGTTGCGAGGTATGTAAAACAACCCCATTCGGCTGGAAGCTAAATGGACGTTAATTAAAAATCTTGAAGATCATAAACATGACAGAATCTTTTGCTCAACTCTTTGAAGAATCCCTACAGACTATCGAAACTCGTCCAGGTGCCATCGTTCGTGGTGTCGTGGTTTCTATCGATAAAGACGTTGTATTGGTTGACGCGGGTCTGAAATCAGAATCTGCAATTCCTGTAGAACAATTCAAAAATGCTCAAGGTGAGCTGGAAATCCAGGTTGGCGATGAAATCGACGTAGCTTTGGATGCGGTAGAAGATGGTTTCGGTGAAACTGTCCTGTCTCGTGAGAAAGCGAAACGTCACGAAGCATGGCTGATGCTGGAAAAAGCATACGAAGAAGCTGAAACTGTCACTGGTATTATCAATGGCAAAGTAAAAGGCGGCTTCACTGTAGAACTGAATGGTATCCGTGCGTTCCTGCCAGGTTCACTGGTTGACGTTCGCCCAGTTCGTGACACTACTCACCTTGAAGGCAAAGAGCTTGAGTTCAAGGTCATCAAGCTGGATCAGAAACGCAACAACGTAGTTGTTTCTCGTCGTGCAGTTATCGAATCTGAAAACAGCGCAGAACGTGATCAACTGCTGGAAAACCTGCAAGAAGGCATGGAAGTTAAAGGTATCGTTAAGAACCTGACTGACTACGGTGCATTCGTTGATCTGGGCGGCGTTGATGGCCTGCTGCACATTACTGATATGGCTTGGAAACGTGTTAAACATCCAAGTGAAATCGTCAATGTGGGCGATGAAATCACAGTTAAAGTACTGAAATTCGACCGTGAGCGTACCCGTGTATCTCTGGGTCTGAAACAACTGGGCGAAGATCCATGGGTCGCAATCGCTAAACGTTATCCAGAAAGTACTAAACTGACTGGTCGCGTAACTAACCTGACTGATTACGGCTGCTTCGTTGAAATCGAAGAAGGTGTTGAAGGTCTGGTACACGTTTCAGAAATGGATTGGACCAACAAAAACATCCACCCATCCAAAGTTGTTAACGTTGGTGATGTTGTGGAAGTTATGGTTCTGGATATCGATGAAGAACGTCGTCGTATCTCCCTGGGCCTGAAACAGTGTAAAGCTAACCCTTGGCAGCAATTTGCTGAGACGCACAACAAGAACGATCGCGTTGAAGGTAAAATCAAGTCTATCACTGACTTCGGTATCTTCATTGGTCTGGAAGGCGGAATCGACGGTCTGGTTCACCTGTCTGACATCTCCTGGAACGTTGCAGGTGAAGAAGCAGTTCGTGAATACAAAAAAGGCGACGAAATCGCTGCTGTCGTTCTGCAAGTAGATGCAGAGCGTGAGCGTATCTCTCTGGGCATCAAGCAACTGGCAGAAGATCCATTCAACAATTACCTGTCTGTAAATAAGAAAGGTGTAATTGTTACTGGTAAAGTCACTGCAGTTGATGCAAAAGGTGCTACAGTTGAATTAGCTGACGGCGTAGAAGGTTACCTGCGTGCATCAGAAGCTTCACGTGACCGCGTTGAAGATGCAACTCAAGTACTGAATGTTGGCGATGAAGTTGAAGCTAAATATGTTGGTGTTGATCGCAAAAACCGCGTAATCAACCTGTCTGTTCGTGCAAAAGACGAAGCTGATGAAAAAGACGCTATCGCTTCTGTGAACAAACAAGAAGATACAAACTTCGCTAACAACGCAATGGCTGAAGCTTTCAAAGCCGCTAAAGGCGAATAATCTAAGTCAATAACGGCGGGTAATATTTGCCAGAGTGGCAATATTACCCGAATACGGTAGTTTAGGGAGGTACTATGACCAAGTCTGAATTAATCGAAAGACTTGCAGAGCAGCAATCTCACATGCCGGCCAAAGCCGTTGAAGATGCAGTGAAAGAAATGCTTGATCATATGGCAGAAACACTCGCCGCAGGTGAACGTATTGAAGTTCGCGGATTCGGCAGCTTTTCTCTTCACTACCGGGCTCCGCGTGTGGGGCGTAATCCAAAAACGGGTGAAAAAGTGGAATTGGACGGTAAATATGTTCCCCACTTTAAACCTGGTAAGGAATTACGTGACCGCGTGAATATCTATGGCAATAGCTAAGATATCAGTTATTACTTAATTAAACTAACGGCACCTTAGGGTGCCGTTTTTTGTGAGGATAGTCGTATTTTTTTTGGGCGTTTCTTCCGTTTGAAAATTAATTTGCGAAGTGGCTCTACGGTAACATCTCTCTCACTGGCAGTAAGATTTACTGTGTAATAATCTCTCTTGCGTGAATGGAATGTCAGCGCAGAGGCATAATGGATGCAGCCTATAATATTTTTCCCTTTTACCTATTTGCTTGCCATTTGGCGGAAATCGGTGCCAATTGTCAGTCTAAATTGGGCTGCATTAGTTGTTGTATTGGGTGTTTTTCCCTTATTATTCCTTGCAAATCTTCCCCAACCAAAGACCCTCCAGTACCTGATTTTTTTGGCATTTTTCTTGCTATTTTTTCCTTGTAAAACCCTACGGCTAATATCATTAGGATTATGGGTGTTTATTTTCGGATGTTGGCATGCGCATCAAATATTAGCGCAAGTCACTTATTTTAGTGAAACTGCCCGTACTGCAATCGTTATGATGGACAGTGTATCGTTAGAAAATGGCACTAAGGAGCAGGCGCAAAAAGCGCGTTATCGTATAAGACTAATTGAAAGTGATGGGAAGTATATTTTCCCTGCCTTATATGCGTCAGTAACATGGAACTCTCAGGAGTCACTATGTGCCGGGCAGAAATGGCAGGTAACCATGAAACTCAGGCCTGTTCATGCCCAATTAAATCAAGGTAGTTATGATAGCCAGCGATATTCACTGTCTATTCGCCAGCCGTTGAATGGAAAAATTATTGATGCAAAACCACTCGATAAAAATTGCAACCTTCGACAGCATGTTATTAATCAGTTGTTGCCAGAAATTCAATCATTAAAACAGGCCGGTATTGCATTAGCACTTTCGTTTGGTGAAAGGTCGTGGCTGGATAAACCCACTCGCTTGCTATTACAGCAGACCGGTGTTGCTCATTTAATGGCAATTTCCGGGTTGCATATCGCAATGGCCAGCTTATTTGGCTGGAGTTTTGCGAGAATGATGCAATATTTGTTGCCTGCAAAATGGATCGGATTTCGTTTCCCATTGATCATGGGCTGGTTAACCGCAATGCTATATGGTTGGCTGTCGGGTTGGGGAATTCCGGCCATTCGGGCAATATTGAGTCTGACGTTGTGGATTTATTTACGGTGTAAAAGCCGGCTTTGTTTTTCATGGCAATGGGCTTTATGGAGTGCCGCCCTGATTTTACTTTTCGATCCACTGGCCGTGCTTTCTGATAGCTTCTGGCTCTCATTTACTGCGGTAATGGCACTGTTATTTTGGTTTTATTGGATGCCCTTGCCAGAAAAAATACGTCATGGTTGGCAGTGGTTATGGCTGCGTGGGTTGCATATGCAATTGGGCATGATGTTAATGTTGTTGCCGTTGCAGCTTTTGTTATTTCAGGGCGTTAATATTGCGTCATTGGTGGCTAATCTATGGGCTGTTCCGATAATCTCTTTTTTATCTGTGCCATTGGTTATGCTGGGCATAGTTTGCCTTTTTCTTCCGGTTATCCAACCATTTTTATGGCAACTTGTTGATTATAGTGTTTTATTTGCCTTATCACCTTTACCTATCTTGACGCATTCATGGTTTAACACCGGGTCTTATCCCATTATTATGACACTAGTCGGCTGGTTTTGGGTTGTTATTTGGCGCTTAGATTGGTGGAGATCTTATAAATGGCTGTTGGGAATTTGCATTGGCATTATTGCGTGTTATTCCAAACATTCCAATGATTATCGATGGCGTTTTTCAATGCTGGATGTAGGGCATGGATTGGCGATAGTCATTGATAAAGGGGGAAAAGCGATTATTTTCGATACAGGCAATCGTTGGGAGACGGGCAGTATGGCAGAAAAAATCATTGAACCTTATTTACGTTGGCATCGATTAACACCAGAGCAAATCATTCTTAGCCATGACCATTTAGATCATACGGGCGGGGTGGAATATCTGGCTGCAAAGTATCCTGATATCCAAATCAGAAGTCCTTCCCAGAATCAGGCTCATTTTCCCTGTGTCCGTGGTGAGCGGTGGACATGGCAAGGATTAAATTTTTCCGTTCTCTGGCCGCCAGAAAAGGCAGCGAATGTTGGCAATAATCAATCTTGCGTGATCCGCATTGATGATGGCAAGTACAGTCTATTATTAACAGGAGATTTGGAAAAACAGGGCGAATATCGTCTATCGGAGCTTGAGAAAAGCGATCTACATGCAACAGTACTACAGGTTCCCCATCATGGGAGTAATACCTCTTCTACCTCAGTATTTATACGCAAGGTTATGCCTCAATATGCTTTGGCTTCGGTTGCACGTTATAGCCCGTGGAGACTGCCTTCAGTGAAAGTGAAACAACGCTATAAAAATGCCGGAGTTGAGTGGCATAGCACAGCAGTTTCTGGTCAGATAACCGGTTATTTTTATCGTGATGACATTAAATTAAAAGGTTATCGACAACAAATAGTATCACGGTGGTATCATCAGTGGTTTGGTATTCATGGCGATCATGAGTAGAATGACTCGCTATTTCTTTTGGTTTTGGTAACTCAATAATGAATGATAAAGACCTTTCTACCTGGCAGACCTTTCGCCGATTGTGGCCGCTCGTCACCCCTTTTAAAATCGGCCTGATAGTTTCGGCGGTTGCGCTAGTGATTAATGCTGCCGGTGATACATTGATGCTTTCTTTGTTGAAGCCTTTGCTTGATGATGGTTTTGGCAAGGCAGATATTAGCGTATTAAAGTGGATGCCACTGGTTGTTATCGGATTGATGTTGTTACGTGGCATATCTGGTTTTATATCAAGTTATTGTCTCTCTTGGGTATCAGGCAAAGTCGTCATGCAGATGCGTCGCCGTCTGTTCAACCATATGATGGGAATGCCGGTTTCTTTCTTTGATCAGCAATCCACAGGAACTTTGCTTTCCCGCATTACATACGATTCAGAGCAGGTCGCTTCTTCTTCTTCTGGTGCATTGGTGACAGTTGTCAGGGAAGGAGCATCAATTATTGGCCTGTTTATACTGATGTTCTATTACAGTTGGGAACTCTCCCTTATTTTGATTGTTATTGCGCCGATCGTTGCGGGGGTTATTCGTCTTGTTTCCGTGCGTTTTCGTAATATTAGTAAAAACATGCAAAACAGCATGGGAATGGTAACAACCAGTGCTGAACAGATGCTGAAAGGGCATAAAGAAGTCTTAATTTTTGGCGGGCAAAAAGTTGAAACTGAACGTTTCAATAAAGTCAGTAACCATATGCGCCAGCAGGGAATGAAGATGGTTTCTGCGGGTTCCATTTCAGACCCGATTATTCAAATTATTGCTTCTTTTGCACTGGCATTTGTCCTGTATGCGGCCAGTTTCCCTGAAATTATGGGGGCCTTGACCGCAGGGAAAATCACCGTTGTATTTTCATCCATGATTGCCCTGATGCGTCCGTTAAAGTCCTTGACTAACGTTAATGCTCAATTCCAACGTGGTATGGCTGCGTGCCAGACCTTGTTTGCTATTTTGGATATGAAGCAGGAAAAAGATGAAGGTAAATTGGAAATCAAAAAGGCAAAAGGCAACATTGAATTCCGTAATGTCACTTTCTGTTATCCAACCAAAGATCATCCTGCACTGAAAAATATTTCAATGACAATCTCGGCGGGAAAAACGGTTGCATTGGTTGGGCGATCAGGTTCAGGTAAATCGACAATTACTAATCTCCTTACTCGTTTTTATGACGTGAATGAAGGTGAAATAATGTTGGATAACCATGACCTGCGTGAATATACACTGGCTTCACTGCGTAACCAAATTGCGTTGGTATCGCAAAATGTACATCTATTCAATGATACGGTTGCCAATAACATTGCTTACGCCAGTGAGGGACAATTTAGTCGTGCAGAAATAGAGCGAGCGGCAGAAATGGCCCATGCAATGGATTTTATCAAGAAGCTGGATAATGGCCTTGATACCATGGTTGGCGAAAATGGCGTTTTACTTTCTGGGGGACAGCGTCAGCGCATTGCCATCGCCCGTGCTTTATTGCGTGATTCTCCGATCTTGATTTTGGATGAAGCGACCTCTGCTCTGGATACGGAATCTGAACGTGCAATTCAGTCCGCACTAGATGAATTGCAGAAAAACCGAACGTCATTGGTCATTGCCCACCGCCTTTCTACCATTGAAAATGCCGATGAAATTATCGTTATTGAAGATGGAAATATCATAGAAAGGGGTAGCCATGCGATGCTGTTAGAACACGGTGGAGCATATGCCCAGTTACATAGGATGCAGTTTGGCCAATGATTGAACGCATATGGTCCGGCCGCTCATGGCTTTACATCGTATTATTGCCATTATCAGCCCTTTATGGGCTGGTAAGTGTCTTACGTCGTTTAAGCTATAAATTAGGCTTAAGCCGTTCCTGGAAAGCACCCGTTCCGGTTGTTGTCGTTGGTAATTTGACCGCAGGGGGAAATGGCAAAACGCCGGTGGTTATTTGGCTGGTTGAACAATTACAACAAAAAGGCTATCGGGTTGGCGTTGTTTCGCGTGGTTATGGCGGGAAGTCGGAACGTTACCCGCTACTGGTGACTGATGAGGTGACAACAGCACAGGCAGGAGATGAGCCTGTTTTAATTCGTCGGCGTACTGGTGCGCCTGTTGCGGTGGCACCAAAGCGAGCCGAAGCCATTCAGGTATTGCTGGCATATGCTTCGGTGGATATCGTCATTACCGATGATGGTCTTCAACATTATGCTTTGCAGCGGGATTATGAGATTGTGGTCATTGATGGCGTGCGTCGTTTTGGCAATGGCTGCTGGCTGCCGGCCGGCCCTATGCGAGAACTGGCAGGACGCTTAAATAGCGTCAATACCATCATTGTCAATGGTGGAACACCAGAAGCAGGTGAATTACCCATGACCCTAAAGGGAAATTTGGTGGTTAACTTGTTGACAGGGGAAATGCGAAAAGTGTCTGATATTCCTAATGGCATTGCGATGGCCGGGATTGGCCATCCCCCGCGTTTTTTTGCGACATTACAGCAATTAGGAGCGAGTTTACAACAAACACACGCTTTTGCTGATCATCAGGCTTACGAAAAATCCCAATTATTGACTTTGGCAAATAGCGATCAAAATTTGTTGATGACAGAGAAAGACGCGGTTAAATGTTTCCAATTTGCGCAACCTAACTGGTGGTATTTACCTGTACACGCTGAATTGCCAGAGGAAAAAGGGCAAAAAGTATTAAACGATATTTGCGCTCTGCTGCCAGAATTAAATACCCGCCAATAATATTGGTAATGAACAAAATAAGGGAAACTAAACAAGGCAACAAAGTTAACGGTGATACATGGCTTATGGTATTCTGAGCCATATTAAATTTAAAACCCGTTACCTGGGGGATATATGGATCACCGTTTACTCGAAATCATTGCTTGTCCGATATGTCATGGCAAGCTCAGTTATGATAAAGAAAACTTTGAACTGATTTGCAAATTTGATCGCCTCGCTTTTCCTTTCCGTGATGGTATTCCTGTGTTGCTAGAGCATGAAGCTCGCGCCTTGCCTACAGAGGAAAATAAATAACCCATGTTTACTGTTATCATTCCAGCACGTTTTGCTTCAACCCGTTTGCCTGGAAAGCCACTGGCCGATATTCATGGCAAGCCAATGATTGTGCGTGTGATGGAGCGGGCTATCCGCTCTGGCGCTGATCGGGTTATTGTGGCGACAGATAATCAAGACGTTTTTGATGCCGTCACTGCTGCGGGTGGTGAAGTTTGCATGACAAGTGAAAACCACCATTCAGGTACAGAGCGTTTGGCTGAGGTTATCGATAAATACCAGTTTGCTGATGATGAAATTATTGTGAATGTTCAAGGAGATGAACCGCTTATCCCAGAACAGATCATTAAGCAAGTGGCCGGTAATTTGGCGGGTAGTGATGCTGGGATGGCAACGCTTGCCGTGCCGATCCAAGATGCAGAAGAGGCATTCAATCCTAATGCCGTCAAAGTCGTGATGGATGCGAAAGGTTATGCCCTCTATTTTTCTCGCGCAACGATCCCGTGGGAGCGTGACCGTTTTATGCAATCAAGGGAGAATATCGGAGACCATTTCCTGCGTCATATTGGCATTTATGCGTATCGGGCGGGGTTTATTCGGCGCTATGTTCAATGGACGCCAAGTCCATTGGAAAGTATTGAAATGCTCGAACAACTCAGAGTGCTTTGGTACGGTGAAAAAATTCATGTAGCAACGGCATTGCAAGCACCAGGTGCCGGTGTTGATACACCGGAAGATCTGGAAGCGGTCAGAAAAGTTTTTGCCGTGCTCTGATTTTTTTGTCTGAGCCGGAGATGATTGACAAGGGAATGCCGTAACGTAAATACGGCATTCCCTTTTTTCTTCCCTGTTTACTTAAATTTTTCGCTCAAATCGGGTGTTATTTTTCATCATCTTTCTGCTGCAAATCTGCTGTTTTTTCGATTCTTATATCCTTGCTTGCAGGCTTAATGGCTTGCCAGATGCGCCCTAATGTTTCATACCAGGCACGCTCTGTATGTGATAAGTAGTAGGGAGAAGGAATATATTTTTCCCATGAATATAAAGGTGTTGTGACCGCTAATTGGTTGGCTGGGCCTGCAATGGGATGTAGGCCGCGTTGGGCAAAAAATTTGAGGGATCTTTCCATGTGATTGGCAGAAGTAACCAGAATAAAAGGTTGTTTTCCGACGATTTTTTCAACTTCAATAGCTTCCTCTTCTGTATCCAAGGGTTTTTTTAATGCTATCGTGTCTTCTACAGGAATTCCCAGAGATTGTGCTACCATAGCAGCGACTTCGGCGCTGCTAATGGCATTAACACCTTTACCGCCGGTAAAAATCATTTTAGCACTGGGGTTAAGATGATATAACCGAATACCTTCAGTGACTCTGGGTAAACTGTTACTGATCAGGTTAGCGCTGGGAGCCCACTGGGGGTTATAAGTAAAACCGCCCCCCAGAACAACAATATATTTTACCGCAGTGACAGAGGTTGTGTCTGGCTCATAGCGCTGAACATATTTTCCCTCGACAGGGAGTAAGAATTTATCTGCGATAGGTTGTAGACTCAATAAAAGCAATGCCAGCCAACAGAGTGATAAAATAGTTTTCCCTGTTTTTTGCCAACGGCTGAACCACAGTAATAGCAAGGCTGTAAAAGAGACGATAATAATCAACGGCAAAGGCATTAATAGTGAGCCGATATATTTTTTTAACAGAAATAACATTGATTGGCCTTGAGTTGGTTAAACTATAATCGTGTGAGGGTGAATTTAAGGCTAAAAGTAGTTAATTAAATGATTACTGTGCCAAAATAACAGTAGTAAAAATAGCAGTAGTAAAAATAGCAGTAGATAGCATCATTACTCAATAGATAAATTAAACTTAGCTTATAAGTGAGGCAGCTTTTCATGCGGGATCGCAATTTCGATGATATTGCAGACAAATTTTCGCGTAATATTTACGGCACAACCAAAGGTAAAATCAGGCAGGCCGTTGTCTGGCAGGATATTAACGAATTGCTGAATCATCTGCCTCAACGCCCTTTGCGTATTTTGGATGCAGGGGGTGGTGAAGGGAATATGGCCTGTCAATTAGCTGAATTGGGGCACCAAGTCATACTTTGTGATCTATCAAAAGAGATGATCCAAAGGGCAAAATATAACGCCGAAGAGCGGGGTGTTCTCGATCAGATGCAATTTATCCAAAGTCCGGTACAGGACATTCACCAGCATATTAAACAGCCCGTTGATCTGGTTTTATTTCATGCTGTATTGGAGTGGATCACTGACCAAAAAGAGGCAATAGAAACATTGGAAGATATAATATCGCCCGGTGGTGCACTCTCATTAATGTTTTATAATGCTAATGGACTGATCATGCGTAACGCCATCTTAGGTAATTTTCATTTGGCGACCCCGAATATCCAACGTCGTCGAAAACGTTCTTTAACGCCCCAAAATCCCTTAATCCCAGAGCGGGTATATCAGTGGCTAACTGAACTTAAGATGGAAATAACAGGTAAAACAGGGGTAAGAGTTTTTCACGACTACCTGCAAAATCGTCAATTGCAAGATGCAGATTTTCCAGCGTTGCTTGAACTTGAACAGCGTTATTGCAGACAGGAGCCCTATATCAGCCTGGGGCGTTACATTCATGTGCTGGCACGCAAGCCTATCTAAAAGAGCGAATTATGAGTGAATATTCCCAGACTGTTCCTGAACTTGTGTCCTGGGCCAGAAAAAATGACTTTTCAATTTCCTTGCCATCAGAACGGTTGGCTTTTTTGTTGGCGATTGCTGTATTGAACAGTGAGCGACTTGACGGCGAAATGAGTGAAGGAGAGCTGGTGGATGCTTTTCGTGAAGTGTGTAAAGGTTTTGAGCAGACTTCTGAAGCCGTATCCGTCAGGGCGAATAATGCCATTAACGATATGGTACGCCAGAAGTTACTTAACCGTTTTACCAGTGAATTGGCGGATGGCAATGCCATTTATCGCTTAACGCCACTGGGAATAGGCATCAGTGATTATTACATTCGTCAGCGTGAATTTTCCACGTTACGTCTTTCTATGCAGTTATCCATCGTCGCCAATGAATTGCATCGAGCGGCAGAGGCTGCCGAAGAAGGCGGTGATGAATTCCATTGGCATCGCAATGTTTTTGCCCCCCTCAAATATTCGGTGGCCGAAATTTTTGACAGCATTGATATGTCCCAGCGCTTGCTGGATGAACAGCAAGACAGCGTAAAAACCGATATTGCCGCACTTCTCAATCAGGATTGGCAGGCGGCTATCGCTAATTGCGAACAACTGCTGTCTGAAACTTCCGGCACACTGCGGGAACTTCAGGATACATTGGAAGCTGCGGGTGATAAGTTGCAGGCTAATCTCTTGCGCATCCAGGCCGCGAATATGGACAGCGGGGGATCTGAGCCGGTGGATAAATTGGTTTTTGACTTACAAAGCAAACTGGATCGTATTGTCAGTTGGGGGCAACAGGCCATTGATCTGTGGATAGGCTATGACCGTCACGTTCACAAATTTATCCGAACCGCCATTGATATGGATAAAAACCGCATTTTTGCCCAGCGCCTTCGTCAATCCATTCAACACTATTTTGATAATCCGTGGGCGCTAACTATCGCTAATGCCGAACGTTTTCTGGATATGCGCGATGAAGGACAGACTTTGCGCAATGAAGAGGTAATGGGAGAATTACCACCAGAAATGGAATATGAAGAATTTAGTGAAATCAATGAACAATTGGCTGGAATGATAGAGCAGGCGTTGGCGGTTTACCAACAGGCAAAACTTCCACTGGATTTGGGGGCATTACTGCGCGACTACCTTGTCCAGTATCCACGTAAGCGCCATTTTGATGTAGCGCGTATTCTGGTGGATCAAGCAGTCAGGTTGGGAGTTGCAGAAGCAGATTTCTCTGGATTACCAGCGGAATGGTTAGCGATTAATGATTACGGAGCCAAGGTGCAGGCACATGTCATCGACACATATTGAACAACTTATGCCAGTGAAACTGGCTCAGGCATTATCCAATACACTTTTTCCTGAATTAGACAGCCAGCTAAGAGCTGGTCGTCATATTAGTCTGGATGATCTTGATAATCACGCCTTTTTGATGGATTTTCAGGAAGAATTGGAAATGTTCTATGCGCGTTATAACGTCGAGTTAATCCGTGCACCAGAAGGTTTTTTCTACCTGCGTCCCCGTTCAACGACGCTGATCCCGCGATCTGTTTTATCCGAATTGGATATGATGGTGGGTAAGATCCTGTGCTATCTCTACCTTAGCCCAGAACGCTTGTCCAATCAGGGAATATTTAGCTTTCAGGAGTTGTACGAAGAATTACTGTCATTGGCAGATGAACATAAGCTAATGAAATTAGTCAACCAGCGTTCGACAGGTTCCGATCTGGACAAACAGAAATTGCAGGAAAAAGTGCGCACTGCCTTAAACCGTTTACGCCGTTTGGGCATGGTTTATTTTCTGCAAAACGACAGCATTAAATTTACGATTACCGAAGCGGTATTTCGCTTCGGTGCAGATGTACGCAGCGGTGATGACCCACGCGAGGCGCAATTACGGATGATCCGTGATGGTGAAGCCATGCCCGTAGAAGGGGAAACATCGCAGGAAAATAATGAACATGAAGAAGCATCAGGGCATTCAGCAGAAGGTGAGGAGGATGAGCAGTCATGATTGAACGCGGTAAATTTCGCTCACTGACGTTAGTTAATTGGAACGGTTTTTTTGCCAGAACGTTTGATCTTGACGAACTTGTCACCACCTTATCCGGTGGTAATGGTGCCGGTAAATCAACCACGATGGCGGCTTTTGTGACCGCATTGATCCCTGATTTAACGTTGCTCCATTTCCGTAATACGACAGAAGCGGGCGCGACCTCTGGTTCGCGCGATAAAGGGTTACATGGCAAACTGCGAGCCGGTGTCTGCTATTCCACGCTGGATATTGTTAACTCTCGCCATCAGCGGATCATCGCCGGGGTTCGTTTACAACAAGTGGCAGGGCGTGATCGAAAAGTGGATATTAAGCCGTTTATGATCCAAGGCGTTCCTGCATCAATTCAGCCAACGCAGCTACTCACTGAAAACCTCAATGAGCGGCAAGTGCGGGTTCTGCCATTAAATGAGCTAAGGGAACGTCTTGATGAGATAGAAGGCGTTCAGTTCAAACAATTTAACTCGATTACAGATTACCACTCCCTGATGTTTGATTTGGGCGTGATCCCAAAACGTTTGCGTTCAGCGAGTGACCGCAGCAAGTTTTATCGTCTGATAGAAGCATCGTTATATGGCGGTATTTCCAGTGCGATTACCCGCTCACTGCGTGATTACTTACTGCCGGAAAATAGTGGTGTCAGAAAAGCATTTCAGGATATGGAAGCCGCCTTGCGTGAAAACCGCATTACACTGGAGGCTATCCGTGTCACCCAATCCGATCGTGACCTGTTCAAACACCTTATCACAGAGGCGACGGCCTATGTGTCGGCTGACTATATGCGCCATACCAATGAACGCCGTGTTCATCTGGATGAGGCATTGGCTCTGCGCAGTGAATTATTTGGCAGTCGTCGTCAATTAATCGCTGAACAATATCGTCATGTTGAAATGGCAAGGGAACTGGCCGAACAAAGCGGTGCATCTTCTGATTTGGAAATGGATTACCAGGCAGCCAGCGATCACCTGAATCTGGTGCAAACGGCGATGCGCCAGCAGGAAAAAATTGATCGCTACCAATCTGATATTGAAGAGCTGACTTACCGGCTGGAAGAACAGAGTGAAGTGGTAGAAGAGGCAAAAGATCTTCAAGCGGAATATGAAGCCATCTTTGAAGCGGCAGAACAAGAAGTTGATGAGCTAAAAAGCCAGCTTGCAGACTACCAACAGGCTTTGGATGTCCAGCAAACTCGCGCTATTCAATATCAGCAAGCCTTGCAAGCGCTAGAGCGTGCCCGTGAAATTTGCCAGCTTCCCGATCTGTCGATAGAAAATGCTGATGAGTGGCAGGAAACCTATCAAGCCAAAGCGCAGCAAGCGACGGAAACGTTGCTGGCTTTGGAACAGAAGCTGAGCGTCGCTGATACGGCCCATAGCCAGTTTGAACAGGCCTATCAACTGGTAAAAAGTGTCGTTGGTGAAGTAAGCCGCAGTGAAGCGTGGCAGTCAGCCCGTGACGCATTACGTGAATGGCCATCCCAGCGCCATTTGGCTGAGCGCGTCCAACCTTTGCGTATCCAGTTGGCCGAATTGGAACAACGCCTAAATAGCCAGCAAAATGCAGAGCGCTTGCTGGAAGAATTCTGTAAGCGCCATAACCAACAATACCAGGTGGAAGATCTGGAAACATTGCAGGGTGAATTGGAGGCCCAGCGAGAAGAATTAAGCCTGAGCGCCAATGAAAGTGGTGAACGTCGGATTCAAATACGTCAGGAATTTGAACAGGTTAAGAAAAAAATTCAGGATCTGATTGCACGGGCGCCAGTGTGGTTGGCAGCACAGGAAGCCTTAAATCAGCTTAGTGAACAGTGCAATGAAACATTCGAAAATAGTCACGATGTCACTGAATATATGCAGCAATTGCTTGAACAGGAACGCGAACTGACTGTCGAGCGTGATGATATTGCTGCCCAAAAACGTGAGCTGGAAAAACAGATTGAGCGTCTGAACCAACCCAGTGGTGCCGAAGATAGCCGATTGCTTGCATTGGCTGAACGCTTTGGTGGTGTTTTACTGTCTGAAATTTATGACGATATTACCCTTGATGACGCACCTTATTTCTCTGCCCTCTATGGTCCTGCGCGTCACGCAATCGTCATGCCTGATCTCTCACTGGTTCGTCCACATCTGGAAACATTGGAAGATTGCCCGGAAGATCTCTATCTCATCGAAGGCGATCCACAATCTTTCGATGACAGTGTGTTCAGTTTTGAAGAGCAGGAAAACGCCGTTCTGGTGAAATCATCCGATCGCCAATGGCGTTATTCCCGTTACCCTGAGGTTCCCTTATTTGGACGGGCAGCCAGAGAAAATCGACTGGAAGCGCTTAGCCTTGAGCGTGATACGCTGGCAGAGCGCTATGCGACACTTTCATTTGATGTGCAGAAGATCCAACGTGCGCACCAGGCGTTCAGCCGTTTTATCGGGAAACACCTTTCTGTTGCATTTGATGACGATCCAGAAGCAGAGATCCGTTATCTGAATCAGCGTCGTACTGAACTGGAGCGAGAATTATCTCAATTTGAAACTCAGTCCCAGCAGCATCAGCAAAAACGTGTTCAGGTGAAAGAGAGCCTGTCACTATTGAATCGTCTGATCCCACAAGTGGCGGTGTTGTTGGATGAAGCCTTGCTTGATCGCGTGGAAACGGTGCGTGAAGAAATGAGTGAAGCTCAGGAGGCGGCGCGTTTCCTGCAACAACACGGTAACGCCCTGGCTAAACTTGAACCGTGGGTTTCGGCTTTACAAAGTGATCCACAGCAGCATGAACAGTTGCAAAAAGATTATGAATCAGCCAAACACAGCCAGAATCAGGCCAAACAGCAAGCCTTTGCCTTGACGGAAGTTATACAGCGCCGTGCGCATTTTAGTTACAGCGACTCTGCCGGTATGCTCAATGAAAATGCTGACCTGAATGATCATCTGCGCCAACGTCTTGAGCACGCAGAATCTGATCGTAGCCGGACGCGTGAACAATTGCGCCAGCAACGGGCACAATTTGCACAGTTCAACCAGGTATTGGCATCACTGAAAAGTTCTTATGACACTAAGCAAGATATGTTGAAAGAACTTGAGCAGGAGATGAAAGATATTGGTGTCCAGGCAGATGCCAATGCCGAAAGCCGCGCCCGTGAACGTCGTGATCAGCTCCACGCTGCGGTGAATGCTAATCGTTCCCGTATCAACCAACTTGAGAAACAGATCGCGTTCTGTGAGGCGGAAATGGAAAACCTCCAGAAGAAATTGCGCAAATCTGAGCGTGATTATTGCCTGAAACGTGAACAGGTGGTTTCGTCTAAAGCGGGCTGGTGTGCCGTGATGCGTATGGTGAAAGACAATGGCGTTGAACGTCGTTTACACCGTCGAGAACTGGCCTATATGGAGGGGGATGATCTGCGTTCAATGTCGGATAAGGCGCTGGGTGCATTGCGCCTGGCAGTCGCTGATAATGAACACTTGCGCGATGCGTTACGTTTGTCGGAAGATCCAAAACGCCCTGAGCGTAAGATCCAATTTTTCGTTGCGGTTTACCAACATCTGCGTGAACGCATCCGGCAGGATATTATCCGCACGGATGACCCTGTTGATGCCATTGAACAGATGGAAATTGAGCTGGCACGCTTGACCGAAGAATTAACCGCCCGTGAGCAGACACTGGCGATTAGCGCCAAAAGCGTGGCGAATATCATCCGTAAGACCATCCAACGCGAGCAAAACCGTATTCGCATGCTGAACCAGGGGTTGCAGGCAGTTTCTTTTGGGCAGGTTGGTGGCGTACGCCTGAACGTGAATGTACGTGAAAGTCATTCCCTGTTACTGGATGTGCTTTCTGAGCAGCAGGAACAGCATCAGGATCTGTTCAAAAGCCAGCGTTTGACCTTTTCAGAAGCGATGGCGAAACTTTATCAGCGTCTGAACCCGCAAATGGATATGGGGCAGCGTTTACCCCAAACCATTGGTGAAGAGTTGCTGGATTACCGCAATTACCTTGAATTGGACGTTGAAGTCAATCGAGGTTCGGATGGCTGGTTAAAAGCGGAAAGTGGGGCGCTTTCTACCGGGGAAGCCATTGGTACGGGGATGTCCATTCTGGTCATGGTCGTGCAGAGTTGGGAAGAAGAGTCCCGTCGTCTGCGTGGTAAAGATATTTCCCCATGCCGGTTGCTATTCCTTGATGAAGCGGCCCGATTGGATGCGAAATCTATTGCAACATTATTTGAGCTATGTGAACGCTTGCATATGCAGCTAATTATCGCTGCACCGGAAAATATCAGTCCAGAAAAAGGGACGACCTATAAGCTGGTACGTAAAATTTTCAATAACCAAGAGCATGTACATGTTGTTGGGCTGCGTGGTTTTGGGCAGGATGCTCCGGCTACTGAGCAGTTACAAATACAGGCTCAGCCTATATTGCAAGAATAACTTCGTCATTGAGTGATATTTCTGCGAAGAAGGGGCACAGTGTGTCCCTTCCTTATCTCAATAGTTAAGGTAGCCTTTTACCAAAAAAAGTTGGCGTCAAACTCGTCTTATCAACCTTTACCTAAAGCGGGTCGGTTCGGCGAAGAAGTGGTGATTAATTCTGAGTATTAATCTTAAAAATATATCCTGACTAAAGGCGCTTAAAGGCACCTTTTTCTTTTTTTAAGCCATTATAATTTAAATTATTATGGTCAATATTGCCTTTTTCTTAAATTTTATTCCACCTGATGAGAGCAAGTCTGGTAAGGTCTGTTCCCTGTCTTAAGCCGTAATTAGGTCTATAATGATGAGTATTCTTTTCTGATAAAGTGGCTCTGCGGATAATTATAATAACTCATTGGATAGCTGGATACATAATCAGATGAGGTGAGCTCTTATGGTGAAGAACACGGCCAGGTTACTGAAAGTTTCTTTTATCTGTAGCACATTGGCGGTATCAGAGGCAGCCTTTACACACCAACAAAATGAACAGTCATTGATGGGTATACAACAATTAACAGTAGAAGCAAAAAAAGAAGGCGCTGTTATTTTATCTGGTAAGACAGTGTCTGGTTCCCCGGTGCTTTCCAGTGACCAAAATCGAAAACAGTTACAAATTTGGTTGCCACAACAAGTAAAACCGATATTTCTGGATCGCTTGGTGACTTTATATGCCGATAATAAAATGCAGCCACTGTGGACAGATAAAAAAGCCATTAAACAGTTTGAAGAACAATTGGTTGAAATATCACTTGCGGGTTTTCAGCCCCAATTTGAAAAATGGCTGATACAACTCCACACTCCTGAATTAAGCGAAATGGGGCGTGATATTATTTTATCTGATGCGATGTTAGGTTACCTCCATTTTATTAATAATATCGATAAAAAAGGCAATTTGTGGTTATATGGCAAATCGCCTTATAAAATTGAGTTACCTCCTGCCGCTTTAATTCATACATGGCAACAACATATCAATAATAATAGTGTTTTTTCTTATATTACGAGTTTATCACCGAATCATCCTATGTATGAAAATATGCGTAAGGAAATGCTGGCTCAATTGGTTGAACAACCGCCGTGGGCTGAGTTTTCATTTACAGGAACGCTAAGACCCGGACAAAGTAGTGAAAGCGTTATTGCATTAAGGAAAATATTGGCACATTCGGGCATGTTGGATCTCTCTGCTGCCAAATCCGATAATAAGGTTTACGGTAAGGAATTAATCGCGGCGGTAAAACGTTTTCAAGCCCTGCACGGGTTGTCGGCTGATGGGGTTATCGGTAAATCTACGAAAGCCTGGTTAAATACGACCCCGCAAATCCGCGCCCGCATTATGGCATTAAATATTCAACGATTACGGATTATTCCCGGAGATATCCCAACCGGCATTTTAGTTAATATACCTGATTACTCACTTTTCTATTATTTAGATGGCAAAGAAATATTGGATTCTAAAGTGGTCGTTGGACGGCCGAGCCGTAAAACCCCCATTATGAGTAGTGAACTCAATAATGTGGTGATCAACCCTCCGTGGAACGTCCCAACCAGCATGACACGCAAAGATATCGCACCCAGGGCGATGCGTGACCCAAGTTATTTCCGCACACGTGGATATACGGTTTTTTCCAGTTGGGGCAATGATGCCAAAGTTATCGATCCATCATTGATTAACTGGAGTGTAATAACGCCGAATAAATTCCCTTATCGTATAAGGCAGGCGCCTGGCCCCACTAACTCATTGGGGCGTTTTAAATTTAATATGCCAAATTCAGAAGCGATTTATTTACATGATACCCCTAATCAGGCTTCTTTTAACCGGGAAATGCGAGCGGTAAGTTCGGGTTGTGTACGTGTTAATAAAGCACCCGAATTGGCTAATATGCTATTGGGTGATGCAGGTTGGAATAAAACCAAGGTGAATAGTTCATTGAAAACATGGTCAACAAAATATGTTAATATCCCCAAAAAAATACCGGTATTTCTCTACTACCAGACAGCCTGGGTTGATGAAAAAGGCAAACCACAATATCGAGATGATATCTATGGTTATGATATGAATGCAAGACAACATTCAGGGGCGCTTATCAAAATTGTGATAGCCAGAAATAAGTGAGAACTTCTTTCATTATTAATGATGCTTGAAGGTATAAACCCAATATCACAAAACGGAGAAGGAAATAATATTCCTTCTCCGTTATTTCTTTTTACTCCCCCGAACGACTACATAGGCTTTCTTTTTACTGGTCTTTTCCAGGGTTTTCACGCTGGCAATGCAAGGTATCGAGGTATCTTTCAGGTTAAGAGTATCACAGTATCTGACAGGCGGGGCTGATTTCACCGTTTTTGTGATGGTCGCTTTTTGATTCAACGCCAATCTCACCTTGGTATCATAGGCAGTGGCTCATTGGATGGCATTTTTCTTGTCGTTACGGTAGGACTTTCCCACCAAAGGCGATGTGCCCAATTCCCGCTGTTTATTGACCCAGTTCAGTAAGGCTTCCAGCAGGAGATCAAGCTAGATATAGTGCATAGTATTCTTGCAATGGTATACCAGCGGAGAAATGGAGGATATTTTTTCAACCATTTCATTTTGGTGCGGCCATAAGTATCAATATTTTGCCAGTCTTCGGTCCCCATGATAATGGAGATGACGACAAGGGAAAGTTTAGGCAAAATGTGATGAGTGAAATAGTTTGCTAAAAGAAATAAAAGAATAGTCGGCTTTCTGTTAGAAGTAACATTAGGAGTAGTCTTTTATACATTTCAATCGAGAAAGCCGAGTTTAAATCCGCATGACTTTAAAATAGCTATCCTTAAGAAAAACTTAGGTTAACTATACGCATTAAACTTCAAGTTGCAATTTACAACACGATATGAAATCACACGCATCTTGAAGTTAGATTGGTATATATTATTATCTTCCTAAATAATATTTATCATCTAACCAGTTTGGCCAGTTTAGACCAAAACATTCTTGTAACAGTTTTTCTGCTACACAAAATGCACCCTCGATCCAGCCTTGATCACCTGAATATGCTTCTCCTATAATATGCACAGATTCATTTTTTATTGGATGCCTCATAAAAGGTATAGCTTCTCCTACTGAGACGCCTGCTTTCCATGCATGGTATCCACCACCATATGGATCTTCAGACCAATCTTTAATTCTTGCAATGTAAGGTAATGGAATATCTATACCATGTAGTTCTTTAACCTGATTAATTGCTTCCTTAACTAAGTGTTTAGGAACAGGATTACCGGGAAGAATATCCTCTTTAAATTTTCTTGTGAAACTATTTTTGTTGGATGTGGTTCATATATAGATTGTTTATCTTTTATTCTCATTAATGCTTTCCAGAATGTAACTGACCTCATGTCGTTATAGCTTGATAGAAATAATGAGTGAGAATTTTTCGGGTCAGTACCAAAATAATAGCATTGACGAATAGATAAATCAGTAATGGATTTTCCTGCGTTAGTTCCAAATTGTTCAGTCCACCAGGGATATTCAAATCCCATTAGCATTTTTAGTGATGGCTCAGAAATAACAGCATTGATATGCTCTTGTAATTTATGACTAGAATACTTATCAAAGAAAAAATTTTTTTGGTCTAATAGTTCAAGGGAACGTTTTGGCATTGCCAAAATAATAATATCTGAATTAACATTCCAATAAACTTTTCTGTTTTTATTCCAAAATTGTAAAGAATAACGACGACCATCACCATTATTTCGTTTGAAAGTTACTAAAGAGTTTTTTAGCCAAAGTTTTGAACCAGGAATATTAGTATATTTTTTTGCTAAGGAATAAGCTACTTGGTCAAACCCATTTTCAATAGTTTTATATTCTACGTCAGATGGTGTAAAATCCCCTACCATGTAAGACATAGATTCAGCTGCATTCCAGTTAATTGTATTTGAATAATATCCTCCTGCATCAGCTAAAAAATTGTAACCTTCTTGACCTACTGAGCACAAATTTTTCCTAACAATGGCGCAAACTTAGCTCCCCATCCAGCAGTATAAACAACAATATTAGGAGACGTATCTAAAGAATCAAGATACATCAGTTGTCCATTTTTAGGTAATGCTAGCATACAAGTTGAAGTGAGCTTTGGTTCTGGATCTAAACCTTTCATATGATTTTTTACCCAGTTACTAGTTCCTATAAGGTCATTATCTGTTGGTAAAGTTCGTTGTTCAGGATCTTCTAATATATTGAATGGATAGTCTGGTGCTACTCGAATATATCCGGGGTTTTTCCAATAAGCTTCTGGAAATCCATAGTATAAGTTAGAATTTTTTTCATTATCTTTTTGGAATACAAACCATGTTGGGTAGTCTATATTACAATCTTTTTTACAAAAATAAGCTGATATCATATCCCATATTTCTATATCTAAATAGATTCCTAAAGAGGATAATAGTTTATTAGTGTATGGCCCTGCCGCTATTACGACTTTTTTACCGTGGAATACATTACCTTCGCTTGTTACAATAACTTCTTTTTTATCTGAATCAATTCTGATAATTGGACAATTTTCTTTCAGATGTACTCCTCTATTATAAGCGACGTTATAAAGAGTCTTTAAAGTAGCTGGGATATTTATAATTCCGCCATCACCTTGAAAAAAACCTGTATAATTTGTTGGTATGTTTTTAAAAAGGTATAAGTTTTCAATTTCTTTTGCCGATAAAGACTGATAAGGAATTCCTAATTTATCCATAGTATCTATGGCAGGTATTATTCCCCCTTCAGTTGTAGGAATTATTGGATCGCCAAACCATAAACATCCTGTATGGGATATCAGCGGATGCAATGAATGCTTCTGCAACTTTTTCCATTCATACATTGATTCTAAGACAAGTTTCGACATATAGTTTTCACTATATTGAAGCCGAAATTGACGAGATGCGCCTGCTGTACTAGAATTTTGATTAAAAAATGTTGATTCTTCTAATACAAGAATATTTTCTCCTTTAATAGGTGTATAACCTCCATAATATGAAGTTGCATTATATGCTGTTGATAAGCCTACCAACCCTCCACCTACAATGATTAAGTCATAGGTTTTCTTCATAATAAATCTCCATATAATAAAATTAAAAATAATGAATCCGATGAATTGTAAGGATTAAGATGCGATTATTATTTTTATGTAATAATTTACATATTAAAACCGCATCTTTAAATGGAATTATTATATTTATACGAAATTATGAACATTTATTCTTTATAATTAGTAAATTTTATATTCTTTACCAGTTTGAGCCCCTTCTATACTTTTTTTGAACGCCAAAGCCACTCTTTTTACAGGTACAGCTTCAAATCCAGGGAAAAGAGCACCGTATTTATGCCATGATTCTTGTAATACATTAGGACTAACACAGTTTATACGAATATTTCTTGGCATTTCAATGGCGGCCGATTTTACAAAAGACCTGACTCCACCATTGGCCATCGCCGCTGATGCTCCTTGTAAGATTGGATCATCTTTCATAATACCTGTAGTCAAAGTAAAACTACCATGTTCATTAATATAGTTTAGTCCTAAAAGAACTAAATTTATTTGGCCTTTAAGTTTACTTTCAATCGCAACTTCATTTAATTGTGGGGTTAATTCTTGAATGGCTCCAAAATGAGCATTTCCTGTTGCACTGACCACGCTATCAATATAGCCAATTTTTTCATACATCTTTTTAATGCTTTCAGGAGAGGTGATATCTACTTTAATATCGTTACTATTACGACCAGCACAGATAATATCATGTTTTTGACTTAATTCCTCTGCAACAGCTTTTCCAATTGTTCCACTTGCTCCAACTATAAGTATTTTCATAATTCACACCTATTTTACAAAGTATTACTGGTTATGAAAGCTAAATATTTATATACTATATAGTAACAAGAATACATGTCTATTATAAATCATGATCGAAAAATCACGTCTCAATCACAAAATTTCATCTATAATGTAATTCATAAAAATTATTTAAAAACAAATGATAACAATCCTAACACATTGATTTTGATTTCTCTCAAAAGAATATTTTTACACATATAAAAGATTTTTTTGCGAACTAAAATGAATTAATTTCATTAAAAATCAATAAGTTTTTTGTATTAAGTTGATCAGATAAACTATCTGCATTGGTGTTATAATCAGTAATCCGATGACTGACCAACTGTTCTTATGAAATCGAATATCACGCTGTCTGAACCT
>NZ_NJCX01000029.1:6482-36941 GCF_002632875.1 Xenorhabdus kozodoii | reverse complement strand
GTGGCGGCGGTGTGCAGGTGTACTCATGGTTAATCAACTCTTATGATGGAATGGTGGGGCATTATTATTGCACGAAATTTCTCATGACGACACTATCTAAGGGGTTAAGCATTAATCTACTACAAATGGAGAGGAAGATGAAATCTGTTGCCATTATATTAAGTGGATGCGGCGTATACGATGGAAGTGAAATCCACGAATCCGTTCTGACTATGCTCTCTTTAAGCCGTCTTGGCGCCAAAGTGTCTTTTTTTTCACCTGATGAAATACAACATCATGTAATTAATCACCTTAATGGGGAAGAGAAGCAAGAAAACCGCCACATAATGGAAGAGTCTGCCCGTATAACACGGGGAAATATACAGCCTTTATCCAAAGTTAATATTGATGAACTGGATGCATTAATTATTCCTGGTGGTTTTGGCGCGGCCAAAAATTTATGTAATTTCGCATTCAAAGGAGCAGATTGCGAAATAAATAAGGATTTATTAAGTATAGTGCAAGATATGCACCTGCAAGGTAAACCGATGGGGTTTATCTGTATTGCCCCGGTTATGGTTCCTAAAATATTAGCCAAACCGATAAAAGTCACCATCGGTAATGATCCAGAAACGGTGGCCGAAATAGAGAAAATGGGTGGGGTGCATATTGCCTGTCCAGTTGACGACATTGTCGTTGATTTTGAACACAAAATTGTGACAACACCGGCTTATATGCTGGCAGAATCTTTGGCCGAGGCAGAGAAAGGAATTGATAAATTGGTGAGAAAAATTTTGGAAATGATTGAGTAAGCGGATGAGAAATCCTTTTTCAATCGTGTGGCGCTGGCTGAAAAGAATTGTCGTGTCGATCACAGTTTTGTGGTTCATTGCTGTCATTGCCTTTTCATTTTTGCCCGTGCCATTTTCCATGGTGATGATAGAGAGACAAATCAGTGCCTTGGCATCAATTAATTTATCTTACGTTTCTCGTTCCTCATGGGTGGTTCAGAATCAAATTTCACCTTATATGGCGTTAGCCGTCATTGCAGCAGAAGATCAAAAATTCCCACAACATTGGGGATTTGATCTTGATGCTATCGAATCTGCGATGGCGTATAACAAAAAAGATCAGAAGCGAATTCGGGGGGCGTCGACAATTTCCCAGCAGACAACCAAAAATTTATTTCTATGGGAAGGGCGTAGTTGGGTCAGAAAAGGGTTAGAAGCGGGCATGACGGCGGTATTGGAATTACTGTGGTCAAAGAAACGTATTTTGACGGTTTATCTCAATATTGCTGAGTTTGGTAACGGCATTTTTGGCGTTGAGGAGGCCGCCCGGCATTACTTTGGTAAACCTGCCTGTCAGTTGACGGCCTCTGAATCTGCATTACTTGCTGCGGTATTGCCAAACCCTCATCGCTATAAAGTCAATGCGCCTTCCCGATATGTATTGCAACGTCAGCAATGGATTTTGCGGCAAATGCAGTTAATGGGGGGAGTGAATTACTTAAAGCAAAATAACCTGGGATGGGTGTTGAATACCGGGTGTAAAACTGGGCGGCATTAATGCGTGCCGCCTTGAGGGTTGTTTTAGTTGAGATATGTAAATGCGGTTGTCACACGCTTTACACCGCTGGTTTCGCTGGCGATCTTTGCCGCGGCCGCCCCTTCTTGTTGCGTGACGACGCCAAACAAAAAGACCTCACTATTTTCTGTCACCACCTTGATGCTGGATGACTTCACGGCATCACTGGTTAAAATTTTAGAGCGCACTTTGGTTGTCAGCCAGGCATCAGCGGAGATTGTCCCCAAGGTAATGGGATTGCCCTGCCGGATCTCGTTATAGATTACGTTGGTGCCGTCAACCTTTGACGCAATCTGTTTTGCCCGCTCAGCCAGCGCCATATTGGGGCTTTGTCCGGTTAAAAGCACCTTGCCTTGATACACTGTGACCGACACGCGGGCTTGTGCCTTAATTTGTGGATCTCGGATGATGGCATTGCTGACACGGGCTTCCAGCGTGGTATCGTCAACTTGCTGCCCAATCGTTCGCGGATCTGAACCGGCTTTTGTGGCAATCGCAGCGGAACCCACGACGGCGGCACCAATACATCCTTGCAGTAACATTGCACTGAAACATACCAATAAGAGAGAAAATAACCGCATGAGGTTGGCTCCTTATTCATCCTGATGGGGGAATAATGTGTTGTCGATTAAGTCGCACAGGCAATTGATCGTCAACATATGAACTTCTTGTATTCTGACGCTGTGATGTGAAGGAATGCGTATTTCAACATCCTGTGGGCCGAGTAAGCCTGCCAGCTCGCCACCATCGTAGCCCGTCAGTGCGACGATGGTCATATCCCGTGTCACCGCCGCTTCCACCGCTTTGATGATATCCCGACTGTTCCCATGTGTCGAAATGGCAAGCAGAACGTCCCCAGGTTGTCCCAGAGCCCTAACTTGTTTGGCGTAGATTTCATCAGGTTGTTTACTATTGGCGATAGCGGTCATCACCACATTATCAGTATTCAGTGACAGGGCTGGCAGACTTGGCCGATCCGTTTCAAAACGATTAATCATGCTGGCCGTAAAACGCTGTGCAGTGGCGGCAGAACCACCATTACCACAACAAAGAATTTTGTTGCCGTTCAGCAGTGATTGAACCATCATCATCGCGGCGCGTGATATTGCGTCAGGTAATGCTTCTGCTGCTGCGATCTGAGTTTGAATACTTTCTGTAAAACAGACTTTAATTCTATCCAGCACGTTATGACCTATGTATATTGGAATGATTTAGTTAGCGAGAAAAATTGAGAACCTATTGAAATAGGCGCTCGTTCGTGAAGGCATTTTTCAGCCATTCAAATTTCTGTCCTGTTATTGCACAAACATCGAAGCGGCATGATGCCGTGTCCAGAGATTCATTGCGCTGGGACAGCCAGACAGCGGCTGTATACAAGAGCTTTCTGCGCTTACTTTGGGTAATTGTAGCAATAGCGCCACCATATTGTGCATTTTGACGAAAACGAACTTCAACGAATATCCAGGTATATCGATCCCGCATGATGAGATCGATTTCCCCGCCACGAATTTTCACATTCTCAGCAACAAAGACAAGCCCCTGTTGTTGCAAAAAGAGTCTAGCTTGTTGTTCGTAATGGCGTCCTAGCGCATAACGATTGTTCGTCGGTTTTTTCATCCTGAAATGACCACGACACCTTTAATCACAGAGAATTGTTGACTTCATTGGGATTATTTTCCCGAACAGGGTTATTGGTGTTCTCTATATTATGGGTATTTTCTGCGTTATCGATATCTTCTGTGCTATTGTTTTTTTCGCTGTTATGGTTTTTTTCAAGGGTTATGCGGCCATGATTGAATTGCATCCAAGGCAACTGACGCAAGATGGTGCAGTTATCTGTCATGGACAGCTCTCCCGAAGCACCATTCAGGCTAAATCCCTTTTCTTGCTGCATCTGAGTAAATTGATTGGCCAGTGACCATGCATCAATTCCCATGGCATAGAGACGCATCAGGGAGTAATCATGGGTGAATTTTTTGGCGGCTTGCTGCATTAAGGGCACATTGACACCTGTCAGCAATGGGATATCACTAAACTCCATTCCATCCATCTCCAGACGAAAATCAGGGCCTGAACCGGCTTGATTACTGCGCGAACTGGCATAAAGTGCTGGTTTTTTACGGGAACTGATGGCCATATCGATCATTGGCTTGATGATCGCCAGTTCGTTGGTTGTCGCGACAATATAAACGGCATCAACCGGCTCTGCGGCTGGGCTTGTGGCAATAACCGGCGTACCCGACAAACGAATACCAACACCGCGATTCATGGATTTTCTCATTTCATCCGGCGTGCCAAAAGTTTGTTGCAATACTGTCAGCCCCCCCAATTTTTGCCACTCTTGGGTAAACGCGTTTGCCACTCTGGTGCCTAATTCATTGCGAGGTATCAATATCAAAGGGCTACGCTTTTGCTGTTGCCAGATATGCATGGCCGCGTTTTTGGCCTCATCCTCAGGAGAGAGCGAGAAATAACAGATATTTGGTCGTCTTTGTGGCATATCGAGTTCATTGAGCGCCAGAATATTCAGCGGGGTTTCAATTTGAGCCAACTGTTCCACATTCGGTTTTAGCAATGGCCCAACCACCAGAGTGACACCCTCTTGTTTAGCCTGTTCCAGCAACGCGGTCAGTGGCTGGCTGTTGGTATCATAGACTTTTACAGCCTGGTCATTGACCGGTGCATCATTGATTGCAGAGGCGACGGTTGATGCTTCATCCACAGCGGATGTTGTATCCGTGGTTGCGTCCACTTGCGGTTCAGTTGTCGCAACATCAGCATTCCCCGAATTTGCAGCGCTGATATTTTCAGGGTTGGCGTCAACAGCTTCACTGGGTGCGCTAACATTCGCGGGTAATGATGATTCTGGCGACGATGGTTTTGGCAACGATGGTTTTGGTAATCCTTTTTGGGCATCAAGGAAGCCTTGGCGAATGGCGTCACCAAACATTTTTGCCTGGCCGCTCAAAGGCAGAAATAACCCGATTGTGGCATGGCCTTCTCTGGTTTCTTGTTGCAGGGCCGTGGGCAGAGTGCGTGCAGCCGGGTTGTCTGGGTAACGGATTTGCCAATCGCGGATAGCAAGACGCAGTTTGTCGAGATCCTGTTTATTGGTCTGATAGGTATTGAGTAAATCAAGCCAGCCTTGCAACGTATACTCATCGGCATTAATCACCAATTCACTCATTTGCTGAGGAGAGAGTTGCGTCAGCAGTTGCCAGGTTTCATCGATGTTTTTTTGGCGGGCAGCGTCATCGGTGGCGTAGGAACCCAATGCAATATAAGCACGGATAACATCCAACGAAGGTTGATTGTGTGCTGCGTCAATAATGGCTTGATAGCGGTTAATCTCTGCGCTGATCTTATCCTGAGGCTTAGAAGTTGGTTGCCCTTGCTGCCTGGGCATGGTACACCCTGCAATAATCATAGCTGACAGCAGTGCTGTATAGATTAAACCAGTTTTGAAACGCACAAAAATTGAGGGAAGCATACTGTATCCAGTGATGTTTTTTTCAAAGATGCTCAATTTTAAATCGGTCATTCGGATGAAACAATGAATCAAACCAATCGAGCAGTGGTTACGACGTCCACGCTGTATGTTGTGCCAACCCCTATTGGAAATCTGGGGGATATGACTCAGCGTGCTCTTGAAGTTCTTAAACATGTTGATCTGATTGCCGCCGAAGATACGCGACATACTGGCTTGTTGCTTCAACATTTTGCCATTAATGCGCGCATGTTCGCACTTCACGATCATAATGAACAGCAGAAAGCAGATCAATTGCTTACGAAACTTGAACAAGGGGCGAGTATCGCATTGGTATCCGATGCCGGCACGCCTTTGATTAACGATCCGGGTTATCACTTAGTTCGCCGTTGCCGTGAAGCCGGTATCAAGGTGGTTCCACTGCCTGGCCCTTGTGCGGCAATTACCGCGTTGTCTGCTGCCGGTTTGCCTTCAGATCGCTTTTGTTATGAAGGCTTCTTGCCCGCGAAAAGTAAGGGACGTCAGGATACCTTGCGTGAGTTAGCACAAGAGACGCGCACACTGATTTTCTACGAATCGACCCATCGTCTGTTGGACAGTTTAGAAGATATGGTGAAAGTGTGGGGAGCCGAACGCTATATCGTACTGGCACGGGAACTGACCAAAACGTGGGAATCGATTCAAGGAATGCCCGCCGGTGAACTTCTGACATGGGTCAGGGAAGATGAAAACCGGCGGCGAGGGGAAATGGTGCTGATTGTGGAAGGGTATCGTAAGCCCGCCGAGGATAGCTTGCCACAGGAAGCCTTACGGACACTGGCATTGCTGCAAAAAGAGTTGCCATTGAAAAAGGCGGCAGCATTAGCGGCAGAGATCCACGGTGTGAAGAAAAATGCCCTGTATCGTTATTCGCTCGATCAAAGCCTTTTACTTGATCAAAGCGATTCATTTGATCAAAACCATTCGTCTGATTAGACCAAACTAAAAGTCTCAGGGGAAATTGAAAAAGGCGCGTGAAAACCCCTATACATTGAATACTAAACCTCTTATAATCCGCGCCGGAGTTGACCAGACAGTCGCTGCTTTACTGCTCTTTCGGGAGAAGTAGAGGGGAGGAAAGTCCGGGCTCCATAGGGCAGGGTGCCAGATAACGTCTGGGAGGCGAAAGCCTACGACTAGTGCAGCAGAGAGCAAACCGCCGATGGCCCAGTTTTGTTTGTAAAAACAAGTCAGGGATCAGGTAAGGGTGAAAGGGTGCGGTAAGAGCGCACCGCGCGGCTGGTAACAGTTCGTGGCACGGTAAACTCCACCCGGAGCAAGACCAAATAGGGGTTCATGTGGTACGGCCCGTACCGAACCCGGGTAGGTTGCTTGAGCCAGTGCGCAAGTGCTGGCCTAGATGAATGGCTGTCCAAGACAGAACCCGGCTTACCGGTCAACTTCACGAATTCGCCCTATAGAGCAGAGGCTTTATAGGGCTTTTTCGTTATGCAGTAGGCACAAAAGGGCTTAGTCAGCCAGATCAATAAACAAACCCCGAAATGGCGTTTCAGCCTGTAATATCAACTCTTGCTCTTCCTGAATAAATACACCATCGCCGCATTGAATCTTTACATCCCCACTCTTGTTACCATTGATCATGACCTGACCGCTGATGGATTGCAGATAGGCATGTTTGCCACGTAAAGATAAAATTTGGCGGTTGTGGGGCGTAAGCACAAGATAGCTTATCCATACCTGCTGGCGCAGGTGCATACTATTATTTTCTGATGTAGGAGAGGCCAATAATGTGAGCGGCATGTCTGGCAACACCTTGTGCTGTAATGGCGGTGTGACCTGCTGAGGACAAGCATTGAGCCAGAGTTGCAGCCGTGTCAGTGGCAGCGTGTCACTGGTATTGTGCTCGCTATAACGAATGCCCTGACGGGCAGAAAATAGCAAACAGTCGCCCTGGCGTGCATGGAAGTTATTGCCTTCACTGTCCCGATATTGGGCTTCCCCTTGCAGGATAATATTCAGGATATCGACAGAAGGGTAATATTTAGGCTGAAACTCGGCTTTTGGCGCCAAAACTTCCTGATTAAGGACACGCAGTGCCCGATAGTTCAAAAATTTTGGGTCAAAATAGTGACCAAATGAAAAAGTATAGCGAGCCTGTAACCAGCCATAATCGGCTTTTCCGCATTGATTTGCTGTTCTCGTTATTATCATGACCGTATCTCTTTAACCCTAGATCGATGACTGTCGATCTTAATTGTCTGGACGTTGAAATGTTAGCCAGTTAATCTGGTGACTATATTCAAAATTCCTGATTGAGAAAAACATGGGCAAAGAACGGGCGCTTACTTTGGAATCCCTGCGGGTTATGGATGCGATAGACCGACGGGGAAGTTTTGCGGCGGCAGCGGACGAGTTGGGGCGGGTTCCTTCTGCATTGAGTTATACCATGCAGAAATTGGAAGAAGAATTGGATGTTGTGCTGTTTGATCGCTCTGGTCATCGCACAAAATTTACCAATGTTGGCCGAATGTTACTGGAGCGGGGGCGATTACTGCTCGAAGCCGCCGATAAATTGACCGCCGATGCAGAAGCGCTGGCTCGTGGTTGGGAAACCCACCTGACAATTGTGTGTGAAGCACTGTGTCCTATCGCATCACTTTTTCCTCTCGTGGATAAACTGGCGGCTAAATCGAACACACAACTTTCGTTAATGACAGAAGTCTTGGCAGGTGCCTGGGAACGTCTGGAAACCGGACATGCTGATATTGTGATTGCACCCGATCTGCATTTCAGGAGTTCAGCCGAAATAAATTCACGGATACTTTATTCCATTAACAATGTCTATGTTGCCAGGGCGGATCATCCTATCCATCATGAACCCGAACCGCTGTCTGATGCCACACGGGTGAAGTATCGCGGGATAGCCGTCGCTGACACAGCAAGGGAGCGTCCGGTATTGACGGTTAAGTTGTTGGATAAACAACCACGCTTAACGGTGAGTTCACTGGAAGATAAACGTCGGGCACTTTTGGCAGGATTGGGCGTGGCAACGATGCCATACCCTATGGTGGAACAAGATATTGCCGAGGGGCACTTGCGGGTCATTGGCTCGGAATACAGCCATGAAACTAACATTATCATGGCATGGCGGCGTGATAGTATGGGCGAAGCCAAGTCCTGGTGCTTACGTGAAATCCCTAAACTGTTTACCAAGCAAAAGCCTGCGTAAGAAACAGTTAAGGCAAGGCCGCTGAAATGATAAAACCCCTTGCTGTGAAAACAGCAAGGGGCGACAAAAAGAAAAGTGATTCCCTATTTTTTCTTCGATTACCAATTTTTCTTCATTGCATGGTCAATACTGAATTTTCCTGGACCCATCATCGCCAGCAGCAGATAGCCCGCGCCAATGGAGAAGTTTTTCAGGAACATGGTCATGTTCATGCCATCTGAAAAATCGCTATGGAACAGGAGTGCGGTCAGGATACAGAAAATAAAGGTAAATACCGCCGTGGTACGGGTTAACAGACCGAGCATCACCGCAAGTCCGCCACCCAGTTCAAGTAAGATAGTCAGTGGCAATAGTATTCCTGGCACCTTCATGGCTTCCATAAATTCCTGTGTTCCTGCATAGGCATCACCTAATTTTCCATACCCTGCGATGATGAAAAGAACGGATATTAAAATACGGGCAACTAATAGGCCACTATCTTCAAATTTTTTCATGATTGTCTCCGGGAATACCGCAACTAGCGATAAATAAACGGTCTGTTTCGATTTCGCTGCCCAACAAATGAACTAAATGGCACGATTTGTTCATCATTATCTGATGGGGGTATTCTAGTGAGAGCTGTTATTGGTTGATAGTAAGGAATATTAACAATTTCATACAGTTTTTTTGAAAGGATTTGTGTGGCATACAGGGAAGGTTTGAATAAGAGATCGATGCGTAATCCGGCAAGGCGACTTATCGTTATGTCTATAGGGAATTAGGGTAACTCATTTTTATAGAGTGTATTCCGTACCATTTTCATGATCCCCAATATGTTGATGATACGGCGTGACCAGCGATAAAACGGCTTGGGATGGCGTAATCCATAAAGCAGGACGAGGCCAGAACCCACAGCGATATAAGGCTTGAAAGCGGAAAGGGCTTGCCAGCCCTTATCATAGGGTTGTATCACTGCAAGCCAGTTCCTGCCATATGCAGCCAGTTGCTGCCGTTGCTGCTGGATCTCTTTTAATAGCTGCTGCTTGCGCCATTTTCGCTGTTGATAGCCTGACTTATTCATGAGGATCATCTTCCAGCCTGTTGCGGTCAATACTCAATTGCTCTCTGGTTGCATTAAGGATGGTCAGTTTTTGCGCCTTTCTTATTGTCCAGATGGCACTCATTACGGCGAGAAGCAGTAGTATTCCGACAGTGATGACCATTGCCGTTATTCGATAGGCCGGATCGATGACCCAGAATACCAGTACCAATAGGCTCATCAGGCCAAAGCCTGCAAATAATAACGTCAGCCCTACCAGTAGTAGCAGTTGTATCAGGGTGGCAATCCCTTCTTCCAACTCAACCGCAACGAGTTGGATACGGGTTTCAACCATATGAACAACCATTGCGGCGACTCGCCGTACCGTATTAAAAAGCCCTTTTCCTGGGCCTTTCGAATGGGAAGATTGAGTCATGTTAGCGCCTTGAAAGCAGAACTCCCAATACAACGCCAATGGCTGCACCTATACCGACACCGATCCACGGATTTTCACGAACATAACTATCCGCATGATCTGCGATTTCTTTGGTTTGACCGACCAGCTTATCGCTGGCTTCACTGAGCGTAGTGCGCGCATTGTTCAGGGTTCTTTCTGCCTTGCTGCGTAGTTTTTCCAGCTCTGCCTTTGGCTTGTCACTGGCGCTGTTGAGAACCTCTTCTAACGTATCTGCAAGGGATTGTAATTCAGCTCGTAGATCGTCAGAGTTTTTCTTTTGTGGCATGGCCTGTCTCCTTAAATATACGATGGATGAATTTCAACCATAGACGCTTTTATCAAGAGATGAAAGTATAAATAGGTGAAAAATTGTCACAATATATTGCAAATGAGTCTTAAATATCGTTCAAGGATGGCTAAATAGAGAGGCTGAACAGACAAGGTAAGATGAACGAGGGGGCGATCCCTGCGGTATATTTCGCTGCCATACCACAGGGAAAAACCAAAGCATTACGATGGCGTTTTGTTAGCATGCTTTTTGCGCCAAATGACAGTCAGGCTTCCAATTAGACCAATGAGCAATAGACCTACAGGTAACAGCACCAGAAAATTCATCAGGTATTCTTCATACTGGCGGAACAGGGGGCTTTTACCAAGGGCATAACCCAATGTTGTTAGGATAACCACCCATATAAAGCCGCTTAGCCAATTGAATAGCTGAAAACGCCCACTTTTGAGTCCCGCCAGACCCGCTAATGTTGGCAACAATGTTCTGACAAAAGCCAGGAAACGGCCGATTAGCAAGGCGGATAAGCCATGACGATGGAATAAGTTATGTGCGCGTTGATGGTAATGGGCAGGAAGGTGTGACAGCCAACCCTGAACGAGTTTTGTATTGCCAAGCCACCTTCCCTGAAGATATCCAATCCAGCAGCCAAGGCTGGCTCCGGCAGTGAGGACGGCTAATGTGACAGGAAAACTCATCGCCTCTTTTGCAATTAAGACACCGACTAATATCAGCAGGCTATCACCGGGTAAAAAAGCCGCGGGCAATACCCCGTTTTCCAGAAACAGGATAGTAAAGAGGATCAGGTAGATTACCCATGCCAACGACGGATTAGCCAGCGTTTCGTAATCTTGGTGCCAAAGTGCATAAATAAGGTCTGTTACAATTTCCATCAAATGTTCCTAAAATACGGATTAAGGATGACATCTTACTTTTATGGGCATTTATGGTTAATTTCTATTGAATGCTTTGTAATCACAAAGTAATTAATCTCAGTTGTCATAAAATGATCTCGAAATCCCTTCAAGATGGCATAAAGATCGACTGGCACACTTTAACAAAATCAGTAGGATCGAGACAGAAAATTTTGCCGATCAATTGAACATTTACCTAAATGTGAAAGTCAATATCATTCAGATATATCCATTGATTAATCGTTCGATGAAGTTTTTCAAAAATCGCATTAATAAGTCATTTATTATATGAACGAGCTAAATTTATCTCTTTTATCAGTTAACTCCGCTATTTCCATTGATTGATAGCAAAAAATAACCTCTCCATACAATCCGTCTGAGAGAAGTCATCTGGATTCATTCCCAAAAGCCAGTTTTTAGTAATTAATTGAATTAATAGGTTAATTTATTATTTTTGGGTGGTGACTATTACCTTATGAATACCCGAGGGTATATTTCGGTGGGAAAATTGCCATTTCGATCACACAAATGTAACTAAATTGTTATCAATTGTTGGGTTGTCTGTATATTGCAACAAATTACACTTTGCTGTCCTCTTAATTTCTTTTATTGGGAAAGCAAATACCAGAAAACATCAGGCTTAAGGCACAAAAAATATCAAATGGGTAGATTATGAAAAAACAACAGATAGGTTTCGTGCAGTATCTTACACAAGGAAGCCTAGTAAAACAAATTCTGATCGGGTTAATATTAGGGATATTACTGGCATGGCTATTACCCTCCGCGGCTAAATCAGTTGAATTTTTGGGGACACTTTTTGTCGGGGCATTGAAAGCGGTAGCGCCTGTTTTGGTGTGGGTATTGGTGATGTCTTCGATAGCAAATCACAAGAAAGGCCAGAAAACCAATATTCGCCCCATTTTAGTCTTGTATCTGATAGGGACATTTTGCGCTGCTGTTGTGGCTGTCATTGGCAGTTTGTTGTTCCCATCAACATTGGCTCTGGTGGTGAATGACGTGCAAGTGTCACCACCGGAAAATATTATTCAAGTGCTGAGGGGGTTACTGCTCAATATTGTTGCAAACCCAATTGATGCAATATTGAAAGGAAATTATGTTGGGATCTTGGCATGGTCAATTAGTTTGGGTATTGCTTTACGCCATGCCAATGAATCGACGAAGGCTGTGATCCAAGACCTGTCCGGGGCGGTGACACAACTCGTCCGTGTTGTTATTCGTCTGGCACCTATCGGTATTTTTGGTCTGGTCTCTTCAACGATTGCGACGACCGGTTTTAAAACCTTGTTCGGTTATGCTCACCTGTTAACGGTGCTCATTGGTTGCATGATTATCGTTGCATTGATTGTCAATCCACTGATTGTCTACTGGAAAATTCGCCGTAATCCTTATCCCCTGGTTTTTGCTTGCTTGCGCGAAAGTGGCGTCACGGCGTTCTTTACCCGTAGTTCAGCGGCCAATATTCCGGTGAACATGGCAATGTGCCGCCGTATGAACCTTGATGAAGATACTTACTCTGTTTCCATTCCCTTGGGAGCAACTATCAATATGGCAGGTGCGGCAGTAACGATTACGGTATTGACGCTAGCTGCGGCAAATACGCTGGGAATGACCGTGGATATTCCTAATGCGATATTGCTGAGTGTTGTTTCTGTCATTGCAGCATGTGGATCATCAGGCGTTGCCGGCGGCTCATTATTGTTGATCCCGCTGGCATGCAGCATGTTTGGTATTTCCAATGAAATTGCCATGCAGGTTGTTGCTGTGGGCTTTATCATTGGCGTATTGCAAGATTCGGCTGAGACAGGTCTGAACTCCTCCACCGATGTGCTGTTTACTGCCGCTGCTTGTCAGGCCGAAGAGGCTCGTACCACGGCTGACAGGCTGGCGTAGCGTTGAGCATGGGTTGGAATGAAGAATAGTTGGAATAAGAACGGTGATAATGCGTTGATCACCGTTCTTGCTTTTAGGGATGGCGCTACTTATCACACCTTAAGCGCCAATCGGGTTCCTTGATCAATTGCCCTGCGCGCATCTAATTCGGCGGCAATATCTGCTCCACCAATAACATGCACATTTTTTCCGATGGCCTGTAACGACTGGTAGAGTGCTTTCAACGGCTCCTGTCCTGCGCAAATAATCACATTATCCACTTCAAGACACTGTTGTTCATCGCCACGACGGATATGCAAGCCTTGATCATCAATCTTCAAATATTGAACGCTGTTTAACATCGTGACGCCCCGCATTAACAGGCTGGTTTTATGTACCCAACCGGTGGTTTTTCCCAGGCCATCCCCGACTTTGGAATCTTTGCGTTGCAGCAGATAAATTTTACGCGGGGAACGCTCAACTTGTGCACCTTCTGGCTGTAATCCTCCCCTGTGCATAACTGTCCGATCAATTCCCCATTCATGGCTAAACGCGTGGCTGCTCAGGCTGGTGCTTTGCCCACTTTGGCTCAGGTATTCAGCGGTATCAAAACCAATGCCTCCGGCGCCGATAATCGCGATACGTTTTCCGACTTGCCGTTTATGTTTCAAGACATCAAGGTAAGTCAGCACTTTTTTATGTTCAATGCCGTCAATATTGGGAATGCGTGGCCTGATCCCGGTTGCAATAACCACTTCATCAAACGAGGAAAGTTGGTCGGCGGTGGCAGTGTGGTTGAGGCGGACTTCAACACCGTTTAGTGCCAATTGGCGTTCAAAATAGCGTAAGGTTTCATGGAATTCTTCTTTACCAGGGATCTGTTTGGCAATATTAAACTGCCCGCCAATTTGGTTTTCCCGTTCAAACAGCGTGACATGGTGTCCCCGGCTGGCTGCCGTGACTGCAAAGGATAGCCCCGCAGGGCCGGCACCGATAACCGCGATAGTTTTGGGCGCCTTTGCAGGGGTAGTAATGAATTCTGTCTCATGGCAGGCGCGAGGATTGACCAGACAAGAGGTCAGCTTGCCGACAAAGATCCTGTCCAGACAGGCTTGGTTACAGCCTATGCAGGTATTGATTTCATCAGCACGATCCTGCTCGGCTTTCAATACAAATTCGGCATCAGCGAGAAACGGCCGCGCCATAGAAACCATATCGGCGCAGCCTTCACTGAGAATTTGTTCGGCAATCTGAGGACTATTGATGCGGTTGGTGGTAATTAAAGGGATACTGACTTTTCCCATTAATTTTTGTGTCACCCAGCTAAATCCACCTCTGGGCACCATCGTGGCAATGGTGGGAATACGCGCTTCATGCCAGCCGATGCCGGTGTTGATGATGGATGCCCCTGCTTTTTCAATCTCCAGTGCCAGTTGTTCTATCTCTTGCCAGTTGGAGCCATCTTCCACTAAATCCAACATGGAAAGGCGGTAGATGATGATAAAACGCTTTCCGGTCATCGCGCGGACAGCCTTGACAATTTCTACGGCAAAGCGCATGCGGTTTGCGAAAGTTCCCCCCCATTCGTCCTGTCGATGATTGGTACGTGTGACCAAAAACTGATTGATGAGATAACCCTCTGAACCCATGATTTCCACCCCATCGTAGCCTGCAAGTTGAGCCAGTTGGGCACAGCGGGCAAAATCCTTGATGGTCTGCTGGATCTCCTCCCCAGACATGGCTTTCGGCATAAAGGGGTTAATGGGGGCTTGAATGGCTGAAGGTGCGACGGCGTTTTTCTGATAGCTGTAGCGTCCGGCATGCAGGATTTGCAAAGCAATCTTTCCTCCAGCCTGATGTACAGCCTGAGTAATGGGCTTGTGGTGGGGGAGGTGCTCTTCACTATTCAGGACGCTCGCCCCTGCTGCAACAACGCCCTGTGGGTTTGGTGCGATACCGCCCGTCACAATCAATGCGACGCCGCCCGCCGCCCGTTCTGCATAAAATTGTGCCAAACGTTGGGCACCGTCAGGATGTTCTTCAAGCCCCGTATGCATTGAACCCATCAATACACGGTTTTTTAGCGTGGTAAAACCCAAATCCAGCGGTGCAAGCAGGTGAGGGTAATTGCTCATTGCATTCTCCATCAAATATTTGGTGGCTCAAGAGATATTGTTATTTTCTGTATGATGCTAAACAGCCAAGTGGTCGGATGAGATGATGATCAAATTTAGACAGTTCCGGCATTATTGGAACCACTTTGTTAATTGATTGTGACAAATATCATAAAATAGAGTATCAATGGCAGCTTAATGCAGATCCATTGAAGCGACAAATCCCCCCGTGTTTACGATTGTCGTGGGTTTTTAATCGTGCCTACTATCAATAAATTCTTTCATGATGATGAATAATAGTGGCGGAATTAAATAAAAATTTAATATCGTAGGAGACTCCCTTAGCCCTCGCGCCACGAGGACTAAGGGAGTCTGAATAAATATCAGTGTCAGTATTGGTATTTCCCCGCTGCGCGGGAGATATCAGGCGCTTCTTGAAAGGCGACGGGTATAAAAGGGTTTAAGGGGATATCACTATGGGAAAAATAACCGATTGGGTGACGTTAACCGGAAAACATGTGACTTTACTACCTTTGTCACATGACAGACATGATGAATTTGTTCGTGCTATTGAGGATGGGCAGTTACATAAACTGTGGTATGCCAATGTGCCTGATCCCGTCAATGTCCAGAGGGAAATCGAACGTCGTTTGTCCCTGCATGCTAAAGGTAGCATGTTACCGTTTACTGTCATCAACAATGTTACGGGGATGGCTGTTGGCATGACAACCTATATGAATATTGATGCGAACACTCCCAGATTGGAAATTGGTTCTACATGGTATGCGCATTCTGTTCAACGTACGGCAATAAATACGGAAGCCAAATTTCTATTGTTGCAGTATGCATTTGAGGAGCTGGAATGTGTCGCGGTGGAACTGCGTACCCATTTTTTAAATCAGCAAAGCCGCAGGGCGATCGAGCGATTGGGAGCCAAGCTCGATGGTATTTTGCGTCATCACTTGCGAGCCAAAGAGGGTTCGATAAGGGATACCTGTGTTTATAGCATTCTTCTCAATGAATGGCTCGTCATTAAAACGCATCTTACATGGTTAATGACGAAGCCACGTTGAGTACCCAATGGGTATTTATTTCTGGCAGGAAATCAGGCGGCTTTAAGGGATGTTTTGATATCGTTTTCCAGCGCGTCCAGTAATTGATAGCGACGGCGATATTCGGCGCGTTTTTTACTGGGGATCTCATCCAACGATTTTCTTTCTATGGCTGATGGCAAGTGGAAGTCGTTATTTTCCTTTCTGACACCACTGAGCGATTCCCAGAAGGCGTTATAATCAGCGACCATCTGATTTTTCTTTTTATGCCAATAACGGATGCTGCGGTAGATGTGAGTCTCATTACTGACTGCCAAGATCTGCTGACAATTCATATGCTCGGCAAAACGGCAAATAGCTTCAATCAACAGGCGCTTGGGGAATAACCCATAACACTCTTTCGTGGCATGGCGGATAATCTCCAGCGCATTGTCCCCCTTAGTTGGCCCTTGCAATACTCCAATAAACAGGGTTTGTTTGCCATCAACCATTAATAAAGTGAATGCACACTTAGCCAGAATGACATTTTCTGCGGTCGTAATATATAAAGAGAGTTCACCTTCTTTATTCAGATTATCCAGTGAATCAATATATATCAGAAATGTTTCATTTTTGCCTTGAATAGTTGCCAGCAGATAAGCATCAATATCATAAATCTTACTAATAACGGCAGGCTCTAATTGTTTGAATAATAATTGATAATGTTCATTCAAAGCACCAACAATCTGTTTACGTTTAAAATTAATGCTTAAGTATGGGCGATGTAATTTGCAAGGCAAACTGGGTTGCTTTTTCAATATATCCAAATGGTGAGACGTTCTGGCGAGGCCATCCAACAGTTTCAGTGTAGAAACGGGAGTCAGGAGGCTGCGCAGGGCAAATTTAGTTCGGTTGCTGGATGAATGCCAGTATTCCCCTGGAATAATCCGTTTTCCGATAAGATTAGCAAACAGCTTCATTCCTGAAGAGGTAGGTTGTTGTAAATAAGTCATTAATGCTCAAACTCAAAAAAGTAAAAATATTCATACCCACTGAATTTCAAGTTGTAGCACGGTGACAAAAGCATAACGAACGCTATGTTTATGACCATGTGACTAAAGGGGGTGGACGTAGCCAGCAAAGTTGCAACTTGAAAGGTGGCAGGCATATACGGCCTCCATTATATCATTGATTTATCAAGTTCTGCCTAAACGTTTACAAAACATGCCATTACTTTAAATTTATTTATTTTTTTTGTGTTGAAAAATCTTATTTGAATTATGACTTTTATCGTCATAAAACAACACTGATTCTGATTTAATTCTATTTTTTTGAATGATGCTTCTATTTGTGTATTTGTAATGTTTATGTATTGTTCTTTTTGTGAGCATTCCGTAAAAGGAGAATAGATTATTGCAGAATAGTTTTGTGATCCATTATTTAGAAAACCACAGCACGATTTTTAACAAGCTAAGCTTTTCAAGCTAACTTCATATGTAATAGCGGAAATGGGTTCCCTTGCCCATCAATCTCTGAACGGGAAAATACCTGAAATCCCATATGTTGGTAGAAACCAACGCCTTGTGTATTTTGTTCGTTTACATCCAACTCGTTAATTTGCAAATGACTAATGGCAAATTGCAGTAACATCTTACCGATCCCTGTTCCTCGCGCCTGCGGCGCAATAAACAGCATCTCTACTCGATGTTGATCCGTACTGATAAATCCCACGATATTATTTTGCTCATCGACAGCCTTATAAACAGTGAGATTGGGCAAATAATCGTTAAGGATCTGCGGACGTAGCACCTCAATCATCATCTTTGGCAAGAAATCATGAGTGGCAAGTACGGAAGCTTCCCAGATTTGAATCAGTGCCGAAAAATCAGCGTTGGTGGCTTGCTGTATTTGCATTTAATACCTTTATATTTTTGTTGTTTTTGGTTTCAGATCGGATATTTTTCCGGCTATCTTAAAGTAAAAATAAGAAAGTGCAATAATTCAGCATAGTTCGTTATGAATAAATGTTTTCATATTTGGTATATAAATCGAGCTAAAAAGAATCGACCTAAAATAAAAAAGTGCCGCAACTTGCGGCACTTTCATATAAGCTCAGATTATTTCATCGCTAGCTTGCCAATACACGATCTTTGCGGGACAAACTCACCAGCAGCATATAAATCGCAGTAGCTAATAAGGCAATGAAAAAGAAACTCATCAGCCCATTATGCTGAGCTTTAAAGTAGTGTTGTCGCATAAAATGCCCTGCTACCAGTGGCCCAATGGCAGAACCAATACTGTAGCTTAACAACATAACTTGGCTTGCGGCTACGATATAGGACGCATCCAGCTTGTCACAAGCCAGGGTGATCGCAATCGGGTACAGCGCAAAAGAGGACATGCCCAAAAGAGCCAGTGCCACTATCATGACGATGTAATGCTCAAAGAGATAGGCCATTCCGATAGCGAAGACCCCCAATAGTGAAGCCATTGCCAATAGAAAAGTTTTGCTCACGATGACAGACAGCTTGCTGATAATCGGTTGTATGGCCATTCCGCCCAAAATAATCGCTGCCATCAATACACCGACTTGATCGGCACTGAAATGACTTTGGCTTAGAGATAAGGGCATCAAACCATAGATAGTGCCCATAACAATACCCGATGTCATACAGCCAACGATCGCAGGTTTACTGAATTCGGTGATTTTTTTCAGCGACAGACTTTGGTGGTGGAGGGCAGGAGGCTGTCCATGACGCACAAATAATGGCGGCAAAATCGCGACAAACAGGAGTGCCGAAATCACCATAAAAGGGATCATCCCCTGAGTGCCAATCGGCCCAATCAATAACTGGCCTAACGTTGTGCCACCGTAAAGAGAAGTCATATAAAAACTCAGGCGCTTGGCGCGCTCTTTGGGATTGTCGCCAATCAGTAGCCAGGACTCGACGACAACAAAGACACCCGCGACGGCCACGCCGGCAATACACCGTACCAGTAACCAAATTTCTTTATCTGGAAAAAAAGGCAATATCATGACGGTCGCTGATAAAAGCAATAAAAAGACAACAAATGAAAGACGGTGACCTATCTTGGCGATAACCGGCTCAATCATCATTGAACCGATTAATAGACCGGCATAATAAGCGCTGGCTAACCAACTGGCATAAACCGTATCAATGCTGAAACTTGCCATCGACAGGGGAATTAAGCTCATCAGGTAACCAGAAGCAATGGCAAAAACAGTCAAGCCGGCGACAGGTACAAATGCACTGTCATTCTTGCGCAGCAGTTTCACTACTGTCGTCTCCACATAAAAATATCAGCCAGAAATGCGCTGCTTTTCATCAAGGTTTTGCCGAATGGCGGCCACGACATATGCCAAGGACTGGAATATATCTTGTGATTTAAGCAGTGGAATTCACTCAATGACCTTGAGTGGTGCGGACTATAGCCCTTTCTCACAAAGAGATACAACGAGAAAAACTGATACTCATGAATGAAAAGATTTATGGAAAAAGGGGGGCGTGATTGGCGCTGAAAGAAGCCTGATGCATCAGTGAGATTGCGATTCATTTCACTAATATTAATTTCATGTTGAAAACATCTAGATTTGTACTATGCTTTTATTATAAATAAAAGCTAACTACATTTTTTTCTTGAAGGTTATTAGGTATTGATAAATGTTTTTTAATAAACTGAGAACCAGGAGGACTATGGGATATCGTAATGAAAAGTAACAATGTTTGTTTTTATATTAAATATGACTTAATTGCTATTCTGTTTTACATATAATCAGAGCAAATTTTAAGTTTTAAATTAATCTTTCTCGATTTATAAAGCCGGGGGAAGTTATGACTAAAAAATTCACTGAATCAGAATCTTCTTTGATTGTTTCAAAGGGACTGAAAATTATCGATTCTTTAAATGAATCAACAGTAAATTTGTTAAAACACAAAAAGGTAGTGCCCGATGATTTAATTGCCAATCCACAGAAATCCGAGTTAAAATCTTATAATGCTCATTTGAGTTTAACGAGCTATTTTTTTTATTTTAAACTCACTCTGGAAGTTGAGGGTTTGAAAACTTTTTACGGAAGCGCCGGGGGGATCGGATTTGTGGGAAAAGGGGACTTTTCCGGTACATTTTATATTGGTATGGATGATCTTGATACCTTTTATCAGGAAGAAACAAGTTTTGTTGCAGTGATAACACCAGTGACTATGAGTTTGAGTTTTTTACATTATCCCATAGATAAAGCTGCACAGTTTGACGGAATCGGATTGGGTTCTATATCAGCGACAATCGGAGGGGGCGGTTATTGGGAATAATATACCAGTCCTTAACTGACAATACTTTATTTTATCTATAAGGCTTCATTTGTAACTTAATTATCGTTGGCAAAACATAAATAAAAGTTACGTAATGAAGCCTATTATTATAAAACACCAAAAAGAAAATTAAGTAAAAATATTGAATGGTTGTTTTGATGTTAAAAATAATCGTTAATTACTTTGGTCAAGTGGTTATTTCTATTAGTAAAATATAAGGGAGGTGTCTTAATTTAGATCTGAATCGATGGTTGGATGATATAGCAGAATCATATTAATATGACATAATATCTAAACCTAAGATGACAAGGCATAACACGAGATGGGCTATAGCTTAGATTTTCGAAAGAGTTATGTTGATTTTGCTATATCAGAATTAAGTCATTCGCAATATCTTATTGCATTCGTAAGCTATTAATGATGTTTTGTATGGCATATATGAGCAGATCCGCCCATGAATTTTTAGACAAAAGGCCACCATAATAGTGACCTCACGTTCCTATCATTAAGCCCAACGGCGGATCACAATCGAGGTATTGATGCCACCAAAGGCAAAGTTATTGCTTTGGATAAACTCGGTTTGGATTTTACGGGGCTGGTGCATAATGTAATCCAACTCACCACAAGCGGGATCAATCTCGTTGAGATTGATCGTGGGGGCAAACCACCCTTCGTTCATCATTGCCAGGCTTAGCCATGCTTCAAGGGCACCGCAAGCCCCCAGAGTATGGCCGAAATAACTTTTTAGTGAAGAGATAGGGGCTTGGTTGCCAAAAATATGAGCCGTAGCTTGGCTTTCTGCCACGTCTCCCCGATCGGTTGCCGTACCGTGGGCACTAATATAACCGATATCGGCGGGTTGTAAGCCGGCTGACTTCAGTGCCATTTCAATGCATATCTGCATGGTTTCGGATTTTGGCTGGGTGATGTGGGATGCGTCACAGTTAGTGGCAAATCCGATTATTTCACCATAAATCTTGGCTCCACGCGCTTTGGCATGTTCCAATTCTTCAAGGATCAATGTGCCTGCACCTTCACCAATCACCAGACCATCGCGGTTAACATCAAATGGAGAAGGCGTACTCTTTGGTGCTTCATTTTTCTGGCTGGTGGCGAACAACGTATCAAATACTGCCGCTTCGGATGGACACAACTCTTCAGCCCCACCTGCCACCATGACGGTTTGATAGCCGTGGCGGATAGCTTCCCACGCATACCCAATCGCCTGACTACCCGATGTACAGGCACTTGAGGTTGGGATCACTCTGCCGCGTAGTCCAAAGAACAGACCGGTGTTGACGGCAGTGGTATGGGGCATCATTTGCACATAGGTTGTGCCTGTGATGTTATTGGTGTGCTTTTCAGTCAGCATAGTTGCAAAGTCGCTGACGGGTTTAGTGCTGCCTGTAGAAGAGCCATAGGCAATACCTGTTGCCCCATTGGTCAGTATTGGATCATCGAGCAAACCTGCCATCTCTAAGGCCAGCTCTGTGGCGCGCGTTGACATCAGGGAAACTCGCCCCATAGAACGAATGCGTTTGCGGGTATAATGTTCAGGTAAAATAAAATCCGTAATGGGTGCCCCAAGGTGGGTATTAAGCCCATCATATTCTGCCCATGCTGGCATCTGTTGGACGGCATTAGTGGCCGTTTTCAATCCCGCGGAAACAGATTGCCAATTGTGCCCCAATGCGGTAATCCCCCCCATTCCTGTAATGACGACCCTGCGTGGCATGTTCTGATGGAATAGAGCATTGTGGTTCATAGCATCCCTCCGTTGATTGAGATAACTTGACGGGTGACATATCCTGCAATATCAGACATCAGGTAGCTGGCAAGCCCCGCAACTTCATCAACGTGTCCCATTCGTTTTATTGGGATCATATTCATCGCTTCTTTCAAAGCGGCGGCTTCCATTTGGATCATGTCTGTCTCAATCAGACCGGGGGCAATACAGTTCACGGTGATTTTTCTTTTCGCTAATTCGATTGCCAGCGCTTTTGTGGCACCGATAATCCCTGCTTTAGCAGCACTGTAATTGACTTGTCCTCGGTTACCCATTAAACCCGATACGGATGATAAGGTGATGATGCGCCCTCCTTGACGTAAACCGATCATCGGCATGATGCAAGGATGGATGACATTGTAGAAGCTATCCAAATTGGTATGAATGACACTGTCCCAGTCATTACCGTCCAGTGCTGGGAAAGCACCATCTTTGGCAATCCCTGCATTGCAGACGATGCCATAGTAAGCGCCGTGAGTTTCGATGTCTTTTGCCAATATTTCACGGCAAGTAGATCGATCCGAAACATCAAAATTCAGTATACGGCCATGGCTTCCGCTTGCCTGAATGTGTTCCAGTGTCTTTTCCGCGCCTTTCGCATCGCGGTGGTAATGCACGATGATAGTAAAACCCTCTGCCGCCAGTCGGCAGGCAATCGCCCTGCCAATCCCTTTGCTGGCACCGGTCACTAGAACTGAACGCATTATGCTACTCCATCCTGTTTATTGATTAGTTGTATGAGGTCTGTTTTGTCAGGTTGGTAGGTGTTCAGGCGGCCGGTCACCTGCACAGTGCCATTGCAACTGATTTCACCGTCAAAACTGCCAAATTTTTCATCTTGCAGTAATAAATTCATCTGAATATCCAATACACTACCCGATGTGAACGCGGGGATCCGGCACCGTACTGCACGACCCCCCAATAACATCCCCAGTGCGGAATCGTCCTCTTTTCTTTCCCTGCGGTGCCAGCCAGACCAGACCCCAATCGTCTGGGCCATGATTTCAATGGCAAACCAACCCGGCAGATGGCCTTCTTCATTGAGAAAAGGCGAGAGGATACCATCTTGGCTGACCGTGACCTGACAATGGACATGGTGACTGGATACGTTGATCACTTTTTCCAGTAACACCATCGGGGTTGCATGCGGGAGATAACGATCTATAGGTAAATAATCTACGGATAAACAGTTAGACATTATTCTGCTCCCAATATCAGGCTGGTATTGTTGCCACCAAAGGCAAAAGAATTTGACATGACTGTCGGTTTTTTCAGCGGTTGTGATTGGGTTAGCAAACCGCAGGCCGGCAGAGAGGTATCGATGCCTGAGCGTGAAAAATCCTGAGCAGGCAGCGATAAGTGACGTGTTAGCAGTAACCAGCAAAGTCCGGCTTCGCAAGCACCTGCGGCGCCAAGGGTATGGCCGGTTAAATATTTAGTCGAGCTGCATGGCGTATTTTCACCAAAAATCTGATTGATAACCCTCGATTCCATCTGGTCGTTCAATTTCGTGCCCGTTCCATGCAGGTTAATATAACCGACGTCGGCTGGGGCGAGTCCGGCATTTCCCAATGCCATATTGATAGCTTCAATGGCCCCTTTCCCTTCGGGATGAGGGGCTGACATATGCCATGCATCACTGGATTCTCCTACGCCGAGTAAGGCTATCGGCTGGGGTTCTCGCGTTAGCAGCAGCAATGTTGCGGCTTCCCCAATGGTAATGCCTTGGCGATTTTCACAAAAGGGTTCACACAAAGTGGGAGAAATGGACTCCAGGCTATTGAATCCATTGATTGGCATACGGCTTAATGTGTCCGCGCCACCCACAATGGCGACATCCACGAGATCCATTTCAATCAGGCGTTGGCCGCTGATAATCGCCCGTGAACTGGATGAACAGGCTGTAGAGAGGGTAAATGCAGGCCCATCAATACCCAAATAACTGGCAAGGAAACGGGAAGGATCGCCCAATTCTTGTTGGTAATAGTGGTAATGCTCATCGGGTTGTTGATGAATGGTGTGGCTGACATGCTGATCACCTTCTTCGAGACCAGAAGTGCTGGTTCCCATAATCACGGCAATGCGTTCCCGCCCATAGCGAATGATGGCTTCGTCCACTTGTGGTTTTATTTGCATCAAGGCAGCCATTAACAAGCGATTATTACGGCTGTTGTGCTGAAATAGGCTGTCAGGAATGACGGGTAATTCACCGTCAACACCTCCCAGACAGCAGGTTTTGTCAGGTTGTAACCAGCCTGAACGCTCATACATGCCTGGTGCTTGATGGCGCACAAGGTTATGCGCAATCTCATCCACATTATTGCCTAACGCATTGAGCATACCCACGGCAGAAATATAAATCATGTCTTACTTTTCCAGATGCTGAATAGCGATGTCATAACCAAAAACGAATTGCTGAACGCGAATCGGGCGTCGTTTGCCATGTTGGGGATCATAATGAATTTCTGTGATTAATTTCCCTTTTTTGTCATGCAGTTGGCGGAGATTACCGCTATCTTTGAGCCTCCAGCCATCAGGCAGTTGGCTCTGCCAAGCGGAGACCGGCCAGTAACTGAACATAATATCGGCCAAGACTTGACTGGCGGGGGGGAGTTCCGGCAAGAGAATGGATTGTTCGGTATGCACGCCATTTTTGTCGTAATCTAATTTGAACAACCGAATACCTAGCGAAGATAATCCAGCGAGTGACAGGTGTTGCTCATTCGCGTCAAGCAGCACAATCAAGGATTGCTGCTTACCTTTTACGGTGGCGGTTAACAGTTGTTGTTCATTGATGGCCGGCGTTATGGTTGGCTCTGGCAATGAAACACGTACACCGGGTTTCAGCCACGCAGTGGGGGTGCCGTTTTGTGGCGCATTTGTACAAGCTGCCAGCAGGCAGGTCAGCGATAGGATGAATAACCGCATCACGAGGACTTTTTCCTTTTTTGGCGTTTAGGTATTGCCAGTGGTGATAGCAGGAAAGCCGTGAAGATCCCGCTGCATAATACGATACCAAAACTACTGATTGCCTGAGTGCGACTGAACATCAACATGCCTAGTGTGAGCAATGAAGTACACATGGCTACGCTGATCGCCAATAGAGAAGTCAGCGGAGTACCACGGGGATTGCTGAAAAACAGGGTGTAGTTGATGCCAATACCCAGCACCAGAACCAGGGCTAATATTGAAAATAAGTTCAGGCTGTGGCCACTAAAACCGAGAACAGCCAATCCACAGCCAAGGGACAATAGTGATGGTAATAGGCTGATAACGCCACGACGCAAGCCAAATCGTGCTATGTAGCTGATGGCGATTAGCATGATTGAACCTGCCAACAGCCAGCCAAGTAGGGTTCGATAAAATTGAAACATCTCATCAAAAGCCAGCTTGCGATCAACCCAACTGACTCCTTCCTGTTTTTCGGCCAATTGGCGCATCAATACACTGTCTTTAACGCCATTGACCGGGAGGAGGACGCCACTGTGACCATTTGGCAAGGTTATCCACATCAAACGCCAGCCCTCACTGACTATACTGCCAAGCCAGTCAGTTGGCGTAACCGTCATAGGGTGAATATCAGGCTGTTTTATTGTCAATCCCGCTTCTGCCAGACAAGACATGATATTGGGAGAGACGGCTTTGATTAGCGTAAGATCCCGGTGTTGCTGGGCAAGAGAAGAGAGAGGGAACCGTTGGTAATGGCTGATATTACCTTGTTGCTTTTCTGCATCTAATTTTGGAATGAAGGATTCCAATCGTTGCAATGTTTGTTCTGCATTATCGCCGTAAATAACGAACCATTTTTGATCACTTCGTTGTCCGGTTAACGCGGCAATGTGTTTTTCCTGTTGATGGATATCTTGTGGCAGAGCCTGTAATTGGGCAATGTCATCATTGATCTGCAAACGGGAAATTCCCAGTAGTGCAAAGACTGCCAACATCGCAGGTAACCCCATATAAAACAGCCAATGGTTTCTCCATAACGCCAGCCAACGCATTAACATGATCATTGCCGGAATGGGGCGCACAGGCAGGTTTTTAACCAGTCGGGGATACCAACAGACGACCGTCAAACAGGAAGCGGTTAATCCTGCGGCCGCAAATACCGCTAATTGGCGTAGGCCAGGAAAAGGCGCAAATATCATGATCAGGTAGGCAATGACCGTTGTCGCCAATGCCATTAATAAGGCAGGCAAGACTTTTTGCATACTTTGCCACGGCGTCATTTCCTGACCATGTACCATCCGTTCTGTTAGATAGTAAATGGCGTAATCAGCGGAAATACCGATGATACTGATGCTCATCACCAGCGTCATGAAATGAAGTTCGCCAAAAATCCCTAAAGTCACCACCGTTCCGGCCAAAGCGCCGATACTGATGGAGAGAACACACAGCAACAAAGGTTTCAGGGAACGAAAAACCGTGTAGATGAGGAGTAATACACCGAGAACGGTGGCACTGCCCAATGTTGAAATATCGTGTTTCGCCTGCTGGGTGGCGTAATTACTGTAAAATAGGGTACCCCGTGACATCACTTGGGTAGCAGGAAATTGAGCTGCCAGAGACTGCTGCAATTTATTCAGCTCAGTGATAGCATGATGGCCTTGCTGCATATCAAAGGAAGCGCTTTTTAGCTCCCCGTGAAGTAAGTACCAACTTCTTCCAGAATTATCTCTCGCCACTAACCACCCATCTTGAAGCCTTAATTGGCTGGATGTTTGCTGGAGAGCGAGTTGTGAGCCTCTGACCAGCATCAAAGGGTCATTATTCAGTTCCTGCCCACTGACACCGGAAAAGGCAGAGTAGACTTGAGACAAGATCCAATTTGCTTGCTGATTGCCATCACCTTTCAATCTGTCACGAGTGGCAGGATCGAGCATCGCATTACGGTGTTCATAGTAAAAACGTCCCCATGCTTGTTGCTGCTCTGCTGTCATTGGCCCTTTGACATTGGTCATGAACGGGGTTTTTTGCAAGTGTTCTAGCCAGTATTGGGCAGGGGCAGTATCTTCTTTTTCCCCCGGACTGACCATCCACACCAATTGGCGATCAAGACGCTGCATGAATTCTTCTTGCAAGGCGGGTGGCATGTCACCCGCACTTTGTGTCGGCAATAGCGCCAATACACTGGTAGACAGGCGGGATTGAGGTAACAAGACTGCCAGCAATATCAGTAGGACAGTGAATGTTAACAGCCAAAGAGGTGCCAGCAGACGTGGATCAGAATTTGAAGTATTGCTCTTCTTCATAGCTCAGCGTCTCTGGTGTTAATTGGTGTTGGGCAAAGGAGAGTTCTGTGCGATCACCTTGACGATCAGTCAGTAAAATAGCATCAAGGTGAGTTTGACCATGCAAAGTAATCGCCGTGAAAAGTTTATCCAACGGAGACGTTTTTGGGGTCAGTATCAGGCGCCACTTTTCCTGCCCAAGATCGTTGAATTCGATTTTGAAGTTTTCTTCCAGTACAGTGCGATCGGCCTGAAACAATGCCCGCATCAAGTGATTGAACTGAAACAGTTGTGGATTGGAATCAGCGGTAATCACTTGAGGTGCTTGCCCCGACATGACTTGTACCATATGGTTGTCATCCAGTAACAGTGTCAGTGGAAACGGTTTTTGCTGATTCCACCATAGCCCTTTATGCTGTGAAACCAGCATTTGACCACGGGAAGACAGGGGTTGAGGCATGCCCTGGATTTGCCGAATTTGTGTGAAATTTGCCCGTACAACGGGCTGGTGAGCAAACCGCTGTTGTAAATCATCAAGGGTAATGGCATATGCCATGTTATTGATTGTCATGAAACTTGTTGTCAAAAACACCAATATCCAACGCCATTTTTTCATGACTTGACCCCCATACGTTCGAATAGAATGTCTGGGCTGACAAAGTGCATTTCCTGTGTTTCCTTAGCAACAGCAACCTGAATGGTGTAGCCGACAGTTGTTTTTTCGCCACTTGCGGCATTAAAAATCTGGTAAGCAATTTTCAGGCGGTTTTCAAACTCTTCGATAGTGGCTTTGACACGTATTTTTTGTTCAAAGAACACTGGGGCACGGTACTTGATTTTGGCGTCAACGACCGGCCAAACATAGCCGGATTCACTCATTTCTCGATAACCATAATTGAGTTGGCTCATCAGTGCCTCACGGGCAATTTCAAAATAGCGAAAGTAATTTCCATGCCAAACAACGCCCATTGGATCAGCATCATGAAATGGCACCGTTAATTCAACCTCGGCGGTAAAACGAGGAGCAGTCAGCATTTTTTATTCCTTATTTGTTCGGGCAGACGGTAATTGCCAAAAATCGAAAAAATTGAACCAATCGAGCGGGGATTGCAGGGCATAATGTTCCAGGCGGGAAGCGTAGAGATCCACGGCTTGCTGTAACGCCTGCTCTCTCTGTTTACGTGGCAATTCCAGAGGATTGGCAAAATGCTCACAATAAATTTTGAATTGGTTATTCTGCCGAAGTGCGAACATCAACAACACCGGGCAGCGCAGCACGGAAGCAAGGATAAACGGTCCTTGTGGAAAGGGAGCAAGATGACCGAGAAATTGACTCCATACAACCCGTTGGGTATTGCCTCTGGAGGGATTAACGGCAATGCGATCACCGACGATTGCCACCCATTCGCCCGCGTCAATTTTTTCTTTTAGCAAGATAGCGGTATCGGCACCGACATTCGTTACTGGCAATAAATTGATCCCCGCCTGGGGTGAAATTTCTTCAATGATCTGTTTGAAACGCTGGGCATGTTCAATAAAAACCAGTGCATTGATGGTCTGTTTTCCCGTTTGTTGTACCAGTGCACGGCAAACTTCAATATCGCCTAAATGCGAAACCAACAGCAGTTTCCCGCCCGCATCGCCATCCAAAAGTGTTTGTTCGGCCCCTTCTGCAAACTGAATCTCTTTTCCCCACTTCAAATCACCCCGCCAACTGGCGATTTTATCCAACATAGCCTTGCCAAAACGCAGGTAGTGGCGATAACTATTCAGGCCTGGTGGAATAGCGATGCCTTTGTGTTGTAAGGTCTGTTTCAGTTTTCCAAGGTACTGGCTGGAAGCCTGACGCTGTGTCCCGCCAGTTGCCCAAAAATAGCCAACAACAGGGTAGAGCAACCATTCAAAAGGTTTGCGTCCTAACCATCGATAGATCGCCAGCATCAACTTCATGCCCCATAGCCCTTTGCGTTCTTGGATATCTGACCAATGACGCTGATTGCGGCACAATCGCTTACGCCATAATAATGAAGGAATGCGTGGTAACATGCCGAAAAACAGGCGGGTATGCATCCATGAAATGCTGAGGTTATCCCTCAAAGCATCGAAATGGGATAGACCATTTGCAGGATAAGTGACGGTTGTTGGTACAAATTCACTTTCTGTTCCCTGCCAATAAAGCCGAACCATGATTTCAATATCAAAATCCATGCGCCGGCCAACATCTTTGTCAGCCAACAGTTTTAACGTAGGTGCCAAGGGGTAGACACGAAAACCACACATACTGTCTTTGATGGACAAAGACAGTGTTTCCACCCAAACCCAGAAATGGGTGATAAAGCGTCCATACAGGCGGGATTTTGGCACGGAAGCGTCATACTTCGGGCTACCGGAAATCAAGCGATCAGGATATTGCTGCGCTTTTGCCAAAAACAAGGGGATATCTTTGAGGCAATGCTGGCCATCGGCATCAACTTGTAATGCATGGCTATAGCCTGAATTCGCGGCTGCCCGCATTCCTGCCATGACTGCACCCCCTTTGCCCTGATTATGTGCCAGGCGGATAAGCGTGACGTTAGGCACAGACTTTGCTAAATATTCAAGACGATGTTGAGTATCGGGTTCACTGCCATCATCCACGATAAAACAGTGGAGGTGGTAGGAGGATAACCTTTCCAATACCGCAGCCAGGGTTGTGCCATGGTTATAACAAGGGATCACCACACATGGCGTAATCGTATTCACGCTCAACGACATAGCTTTATTTTTCCCTGGCTTGCAGTCTGGCCTTCTAAGTCATAATGGAAGAGCAGAAGGTGTTTTTTTTCATCCCATTTGATGTGCAATCGCAATTTATTGTCTGGTTGCAGGGGTAACTGGAATTTGACCATTTCAATCGAAGAGAAAGACCACCCCGGTGCCAGCAAGGTTTGGGCATAGTGCATGGCCCAATCGATCTGAGCCACCCCCGGCAAAAGTGGCTGAATGGGGAAATGCCCTCGAAACCAATCCAAATTGGGATCTATACCAATCGCCATTGAAGATGCTTGATTTTTTATCCAAACCCGATCATGCTTACGACCATGAAAATTCATCTGACACCAGAACAAAAACGCGCCCTC
>NZ_NJCX01000029.1:0-6382 GCF_002632875.1 Xenorhabdus kozodoii | reverse complement strand
TTTCATGTTACATTACCCGAAAAAGCACAGGAATTGACCACCCGGTTGACAGATAATTTCCAGACTTTAATTCCTGCATCTTCAAGTTAATTGCGTATAAATAGAGTGTGATAATGGCCTCATTTTGGGCAGGTTGCTCGCGGTGTATTTCAATGGGTTGCATTAAATAGCTCCTGTAATGCAGGCCATGAACGTTTGCTTTGGGCATTCAGGGGAATGGCTTCAACGATTCGCCAATAACGTGGTAATGCGACAGATTCCAGCCAAGGCTTTAACTGATGCCGCCAATTTTGTGACAGTTCACGAATGCCTTGCTGTTGGTAACGTTTGTAGGTTTCGTGATCTAAAACGACGACCGCACCGACGTTATTACGTTTACCTCGGTTAACGAGCAAGGTAGCCGCGTCGGTGATCCCTGCAATGTCACACAGGCGACGTTCTATTTCCGATAGGGAAATACGTTTTTCTTCAATTTTCACCAGACGATCTCGACGCCCCAATAAAACAAAGTGACCTTGGTCATCAAAGGCCAATTGATCATCTAGAATTAAACCAAAAGGATCAGAAAGTAGCGGAGAATAGACGCGTACCCCCTTTTCTTCATCTTTCTGGAATGAAACTCCCTCAAATGTCGTCCAAACCTTATTGTCCGTTTTACGGCTTCGCCAGGCCATGACGCCGGTTTCGGTACAGCCATAAATTTCATAGGGAGGAATGTTGAACCACTTCATTGCCTGTTCCGCATGGGTAGAGTGCAAAGGTCCACCCGCAGAAACGACAAAAGTGCAATCAGGGGCGGGGAGTTTTTCATCTAGCCGTTGCAGAAAGGCAGGGCTACTGATTAGCGCACAGCGCTGACTATGGGTAAGTTGTTCGGGAAATTCCACCATCTTGCGTTCGAAGGGTAAACCCAGTGACATGGGTAGCCAGATGCGGAAAGTCAATCCATACAAATGCTGGTGGCTGACTGAGGATTTGACAACGCAGGATTGCAGTTTATCTCCCCACAGAGAAGCCAGCCATTGGGATTCAAGATCCATGACTGCAATGGATTTGACTATTTGTTGAGGAATACCCGTAGAACCCGAAGTGAACATCACCAACGTGGCATCAGGAGAGATGGCTGGCAATGTGATGTTAAGTGAGGCTTTTTCTGTGGCATCAGTTTCTGGAATAGATGATGTAACCTGCCAGCAAGGGCAAGATAAGGCCAGAGGTAAATCGGTCAACACACCATCAAACAGAGGCTGCTGCTCCTGTAATTGGGCTTCGCGGCAATGACCCGGAATGACGGGGATTTTGCCGGCATGAAGTGTTGCCAGCAAGGCGACACAAAAGTCATAACTATCGTCAAAACACAAAGCCCAGCGGGCAGTTACATGTCTTGGGGTTTTTATCTGTTGGTTTTTTAGGCGTAAATATAACGTCGTTACATCTTGCCGGAGTTTATTCAGGTTGATCGCGTGGTTGCCCAAACTGACTAGCCGGTCGGGACAATTACCCTCTGATAACCATTGGGATATGGGTTGCGCTTTCATCATTTTTTTACCCATTGGCGTACCAACCATTCAATGGAAATGAGCAATCCAATGAGTAGATAACTCGCCATTCCGTTCCATAATGTCCACAAAGTCATATTGTTATACAGGCAAGTTCCAAGTGACACTGAGCCATTGAAGATAAAGAACAGGCACCAAATATAGGTGACCTTCCGCGTATAGATAATGCCCTTTGGGGGTAAGTTAGGCTCTTTGATACGGGCCATCTTTTCAATAATGGGAGTCCCGTAACGCAATGAGCGGCTAAACAGGATCAGCAGAACGGCATTAACGACCACGGGGTAGTACATCAGAAGTTGGTGGTTGCGAAGAAATAAGCTGGTTAGCCCCAAGGTTATCCCTGCTATGGATAATATCCATCCCGTTTTTTGCTGACGGTGAGTCTGATGTTTGTTTGACAATAATCGCAAAACAAAAAACAGCACAATAACAATCAATATGGCATGAAATTGTCCATAGTTAACCATCGCCCAGACTAAAAAAGGCCAGGCGATTAACATGACGGCATTGACAATACGGAGCAATAAAATTAACGGATTCAATTAACTATCCAAATATTCGTTGCTTGTTTCTGTTTTACTGGTTATTTATTGTTGATTATCACTCTTTCAACAATTGTTCCACCGCATCCACGACATCCTGCACGGTGCGAACAGACTTGAATGTTTCAGGTTTGATTTTCCGCCCGGTTTTCTTCTGCAAATGTACAACCATATCAACGGCATCAATGCTATCTAACTCCAGATCTTCATAGAGTCGTGATTCAGGTGTAATGTCTTCAGGAGACAGCTCAAACAACTGAACCAATAGCTGGGAGATTTCCTGAAAAATCGTTTGTTTTTCCATGATGACACCTGTTCTTATGCTTGTTGTGACTGGATATAAGTTGCTAACGTAGCGACAGAAGTGAAATGTTGACGCATCTCTTCACTCTCAGAGGACAATACAATGCCATAGCAGTTTTTTACTGCCAGCCCCAGTTCCAGAGCATCGATTGAATCTAAACCTAAGCCGTCACCAAACAGGGGAGCATCGCTTTCAATATCCGCAGGTGTAAGATCTTCCAAATTCAGGGTGTCTATAATTAATTGTTTTATTTCAATATGTAACTCTTGCATTATTGTATCCGACATCTATTAGTTTGATGGTGTTAGTAATTGCGTAAGCTGGCGATTGAGTTGGCGGGCGGCGATGGCATGCCCGTTTTCTTTATCAACAGCAAAATTATCATGAGTGAGTTGTTCACCAATAGTGATGGTATAAATAGGTTTTTTCGGTGGGATTTGATACCACTTGCTTTTTTTATCCAGCATTTTTTGGCTGCAAGTAATATGTATGATCCGTAAATCGCACTCACATCGCACGGCGATATTGGCCGCCCCGCGTTGAAGTGAAATAGGCTGGCCGGGTGTTGTACGGGTTCCTTCAGGAAAAATCAGGATATTGTGACCAGAAGCCAGTCGTTCCTGACAGACAGGAATTAAAGTTTCTGCATTACTGTTGATTGGGTAACGTGCAGAACAAATTACACCGCTGATAAAAGGATTGCGCAGTAATGCAGATTTTACGATGCAATCCACATTTGGCAGTTTCGATGCCAGAATAACGTAATCCAGCAAAGTCGGGTGATTAGCCACAATCAGGCAACCTCTATCCGCCTGAATTTTATCCAGTCCATTGAATTGGTAATCTAATACTCCCAATTTTCTGGTCAACAAAAGGAACAGCCGAAAACTGAATGAAATGCTATGGCGTGCAAGATGGCAGCGTTTACCTTCATTGCGTTGGAAAATCTGCAATAAATTAAACCAAATAAGAGAGAGCAGTACCCCACCTACGCCAAACAGGACAAAACAAAATCCGGTCATAAGCAGACGCCAAAGCCAATTCATGTGTCCAGTGATATGGATTGAAATCCTTTTCATCATCTCATCGGCTCCAATTCCACTGACAATGATCCCCTAAGACAGTGAAGTTCGGTTCATTTCGTACCCAGCCATGAAGAAACTGGAGGCTTTGGGGAAGGCTTGGTTCAGTGTTCGCGGAAGGCTGTTTTGTACAACGTAAGCCAGTACCTTGTTCCAGTAGCAGAGCTACCGCAAATGAGTAGGTTGGGGTATTGGCATCAATGACATTGTGATAAAAGCCAGGGATCTCTCCTTCAAAATCGACAAGCAGGACTTTACGATGACCCGCATAGAGCAGTGTCAAAGCCTCAAATAGCCCTTGCTGGAAACTGTCAATACCGGCCGAAACGGAAGAGGAAACCAAGGGGGCTTTAGCGACAATGGTCAGGTTGCCGACAGAGGAGTTATGAACGGACATGGCAAAATTGGTTGGCGAAACATTCTCTTTTCGCGCCAGATTTTGCAATATTTGATAATTGCGCTCCAACTCGCCATGACGGCTGGTATAGACAATGGCATCGACTTGATTGCGCCGCAGGATGCTCAAACCACAGTCCACGGCAAGGCGGCTACCGGAGCTTAAACGGCGAGCTGTCATCATCGGTAATTGGGCACATTTTTCTAATGGCCGTGATTGATCAATAGTGGCGGGTAATATCGCAGACCATTCCTTCCACTCTTCAATATGAGAAAGTCCAGGGGCGATGGCTTGCCAGTCTGTAATATCCAATGTCAATTTCATGAAATACCGTTTGTTACTGTTTTTTGCAGATCAGTAGGGTGTGGCCCAACCCTAATTGGTCAATCTGTTTTTCTATTACTAACCCAGCTTGATTCAGGAATCGGGTAAAATCTTTAATGCTGTAAAAACGGCTATTACCATTTGCCATACAAGTAAAATAGAGCGAGGTAGCATTAAGGCTATAAGCGGCTGCTTCAAAAGGCTGGCAGTCCCAAAATAACTCCATGATACAAATTCGAGCATCAGGTTTCATCGCCGCGGAGATCTTGCGTAGGATCCCGATAATTTGTGTTTTGGAAAAACAATCCAGAAATTGACTCATCCACCAAATATCGGCTTCTGTGGGTAAGTTGGCATCCGATAACATATCAACCGAATGGCCGAAAATACGATTAGTCATTCCCTGGCTGCGAATATTTTCTTCAGCCAATTTTATTTGCTGGGGTAAATCCAAAATTGTAACGCTGACTTTACTGTCATATTGGCAACAGCGCAATGCCCATTTTCCAGTATTGCCACCAACATCATAAATCACTTTAGGCATCATGGAAAAAACAGCTTTCAAAGCTGCATTAAAGGCGGAATCAGAATAAAAATGGTCAAATGAAAACCAGCTTGTTTTGGCGGGTTCAGGTAATTGGCTTAGGGCAGGATAAATCGTTGACCATTCACCGAACACTTTTAATCCGGCTGGCTTATTTTTCAGAAGAGACTCTTTGAGGTGAAATAACCCTTGATAACAAACATCTTGAGTAAAATCCATATTGACGCGAGTCATCTTGTCATGTAGTAAATAATGGCCAATTTTACTGATGAAGTAGCGTTCATCTTGCTTGGTAATAATTCTTCCACTCAATCCCATATCTAGCAAAATACCCACGCCGTAGCTGTCTAATTCGGAATTTCTGCAAATATCATCTTTAGTTGCACCATTTTTATGGTTTTTATCCAGAAAAGATAAAATTCCGCAATCACGCAGTCCGATTGCAGTTTGAAATAGCATAGGGGCGAAAGCAATGCGCTGAGCTTCTGTAATCGCTTCAAGTGCACTGAGTTCATCTTTGTCATAATGATAGGACGCGGTCATATATCCAGATATCCGATATGTCTATAGCCAGAAAGTGAATTGACGAACTAAGGCCTATCTCATCAGGATGTTTTCATCGATTGGGATAGGCCTGGAATTTGATGTTTATTGATTAGCCATCAGGGCTAAGTTTAATTGAATATCTTTATCCAGATTATTAACCCAGCGATTATAGTTACGGTGAATTTTCCCGTCACTTTCTCTTAGCTGATGACTCTTGACATAATTAATGGAGTAGTTTTTGGCGGTATAGTTGATACGTATTTGCACGTCATGTTTGCGATTTTTCAGGAAGCCATCAATAACGCCAGGAGAGACTTCTGTCATTACCCATTTGCGTTTCTTACCCGCCTCTAAAATGGCTTTTTTTACGGAAGGTAGTGAATTTTTCGTCACGATGGCAGTTTGGGGAGTTAATATTGGTACATTACGCGCACAGCCTGCAAGCGTAACAATGCAAGCCAGGCTGATTAATAGCTTATGTGAAATTTTCATTGTTTTTCTCTTGTTAGGTAAGATGAAATAGTTACATTGTGCAGGATAGTTTAAAAAAATTCTGGCAATACCGCTACATCTATCACTTCATTGTGGTTTTTATTGAGGATGTTTCAGATTATCGTTTAGTTTTGTTTCTATTTCTTATTGTATTCTTGAAATTATTAACTGTAATAATGTGTATTTTTATTTATTTTGTCTGTCAGTTTTAAATTGGATGGGGGAATGTTTATTTTGATGTTTTTTCTTATGTTATTTTTATGAATGTTAACGTTGATATTGATTTGGTGAATGTTGTTTGTAATATGAATTATAAAAACCCTGTTGATATTAACTAAATATTATTTATTGATTTTTAATATTAACTATTAGGTATTATTTTTCAATAACGAATCGATGTACTTTACAGGGCAAGAGCGTGAATGTTCACTTCTTGCCTAACGCCTTAAATCCTGCGACTAAGACCTTATCCAAATAGTTAATATCCATACTCGCAAACCGCCTTTTTCGGCGAATGCTGGCTTTTTTGGTTGTTTCTGCCCGCAACATATTGACACTCATGTGACGCATACATCCCAATATTTCAGCCGAT
>NZ_NJCX01000028.1 GCF_002632875.1 Xenorhabdus kozodoii | reverse complement strand
TTACCTCGTATTTTGTATAAGGATTCGACACCCATATAGCAAAGTCGGTAACTCTCAACCTTTCAAGGTTCAGTGTCAGATCACGTCGTGACTAATACAAATAAAATCTTAGCGCTAACTGAGTACCCATTTTTTTCTTCATCAACTTTGAACCTTATTGGGGAATGGGCAAAAATAGCCGAATGGTGAGCTAAAGGCGCAATTTGGACGTTGGTATCCCAGCATCAAAAATTAATGGGCCAGCTGGCAGTACGGTTGATAGTTCTCAGCTATAACGGCATAAACACCAATGTAGTGCCCCACAGATTTTTATGGTCTCCCAATGGCTGATTCCAGACATAACTGAATTGTCTAGGACAGGCCGAAAGCAGACAAAATGTGCGGGATTTGTGCGTAGAATCTAAAGACATGAACTCAGGCGACTAGCATAATTTCCGACCTCCAAGCTGACCCCGTAATGGTCACTCATGAGCGAAGCGAGTAGAAGGCGGCTCCTCAGTGTTACTGGAGACGTTGTAGCTGAACCGCCGAGCCAAACAAAATTTAACGGGGAGTGAAATACCCCCTATTCCTGCTAAGCCTAAAGATATTTCCTGTTGTATTTTGCTTCATTAGCCTTGCCGAAGGCACGCAGTGGTCACGCCGTAGGCGGGACTTATCTGCGCGTTAGCGGGCGTTTGCGACCGCTTACGGGGCGTTGACTTATTAGTTACAACGTCCTCTTTTCTTTTCCCAGCAGGGCATAAGGCCTGCTGGGAAAAGAAAAGAGGACGGAGATGAAGTTTTTGTTTTTTAAATTGGTTGATAAGGGGTCTAGTATGTTGTAATTAATTAGTTGTTATATTGTAGTATGTGGGTGGCGCGGCTAAAGCCGCTGCAAACGAAGTCCTTTTCTTATTTTTTTCTCTGTAGCTGCTTTTTTCTTTTACCTTTAACGAAGTGAAAGGTACTAACTTCGAGAGTTGATGCCGTTAGGCTCAACTCGATTTGTTATTCCTTATTTATAAGGCTAGTTTTGTTCAGAAATAAACTTCGAAATTAATTATTATTAACAGATAAAGTTCGAAATTAATTTAGGGATTTTTATGCGTAGCGGTGATTTTTACGCTGAAGTTGTGCTTCGGGAACGAAATAGTAAAAAACCAGGAAATAACTTGATGTGCTGCGCGCGCAAAAAACAACCAATAGGTGTTATCAAACAAACAGCAAAACCGCGCTCATGCACGGTAATGGTGAAATTGCATCCAAAAATCAGGTTATGTCAGTATGACGCGCTCTTGCTCAAGTAACAGACGATAAAATTGCTCAGAATTCTCACTTAACTGAGGGTGTTCTTGTTTTAATTTACACTTCGCAATATAGACCGCAACCGGTGTTGTTGTTTTTTCCCAATCTATAAACATACTCCTGTAAGGCTGCTCAGGTTTATTATTTTTTCGCAGGTTTGCCACCGCGCGTTGAGTGCAGTTCAGTTCCCCTTCCAGATTTTCTGGTGTTGGGGTATCCAACGCCGCCAGATTTCCTTCAATGTGTTTGATCACCTCGGCTTTCTGTTCCAGTAAATCCGGGGCCACCACTGAGCGCCGAATCTTTTTCAGCAACTGACGCAGTGCATGTTTATTTTTGAGGTCAATTCCTAACCGTTCCAGGCGCAATAAATGGCGCTGGTATTTTTTATCCAGGTTTTCAAGCTGACCACTTTTGATGGCCCAGTTCTGAAAATCGATCAGGCTCTGTCGAATTTCTTGACGGGGGATACCTTTAGATATGAAAAATTCAGGCTTCAGCCAGATACGCATCGGTTTATTTTGCCCTGTGTCCCTGTCTTTATCCCGCTGAACAACAATATGATTGAGTTGTTCAAGAACAGACAACGCATGTAATGCCACATCATAAGCTATCCGCCCATTATCATATTTATGCAACACCCCCATTGTTTCAGCAATGAATTCGAATGGAACCATGATTTCAAACAGGTAATCATGGCCTGGAAAAAAATCGGCATTCGCCACGAACGCCAGCGACAGTGAGGTTAGTGCCTCCCGGCTCTCAGAACGGGTGCAATTACGCATCGGTTTGGGCACAAAGTGCGGATTTTTACGCTCAGAATACGGCGTATACCCGTTTTGGCGCAAGGCGATAAGCTCCCTGTCCCGCCGCCAGTCATGACTTTTCAGGGTACGAGACAACCGTGCAGGTGTTCCTTTGGGGATATTGATATCCTGTTTCGGTGTGTTGCGCCGGTGAATTTTAGACTGCCCCCGCCGTAGGGCGTTGGATTCACCACGTCGGCAGCGAACAAGGCTACCGGAAGTTGATTGGGGGTGTTGATTTTTAAGCACAACCCCTGCACTTATGGCGGGGATCAAAAAGTTGCAATAGAAGTCTCATCGTTCTATACTCCTATGCAGAAACTACAAATTGATTTCTGCAAGTGAGCCCCATATATCTGATGCCCTCCGCCAAGATGACTACAGATTGTGGGGTTTCTTCTTTTTAACGGTTAGTTAATCATGTTATCAACTAACCGCATTTAGTCACCTTTCGGCGTGACTGACCAACGAAAAACCTTGATAAACTAGCACTGTGAAACAAAAAATTCAATAAACCTTTCTAATTGTTTTATTCTCACCAATAAACCATCTGAACTTATCAAAGAAATAAAATAACTAAACAAAAATTAAACAATATCAATATTAGCACCGGAAGGATGAACGCTCAAGAAAGTTATGAAGTAACCTTATTTATACTGTGATCTGCACCAGCTTTTTCTATCAAGCGACTAATCATCTCTCCCTGAGTTATCCCTTCGTCTTTGCACATATTTTGCAATTGAATCTTTAGATCATTAGATACATAAACCCTGATTAATTTGTCGTTTGCAGCCTTTCGGCGTGCAACAAAAGCCTGCTGTTTTTCAGCCTCAGTTAATGGATTACCTTTTCTATACGGGCGTTTTGAGGAAGAATTAGCTGTACTTGCCTGTGACATAGAACCTCCATGCGTTTAATTCAAAATCTACATATTGGCGAATAAATGAGTATATATCATAACCAGTTAACATGGGTTATTTCCGGATATATATATACAGGTAAATTGAGGTAAAAGTCACAACGCCAATTTGACGCTTTCTTGCCTAACCGTTAATATTTTTCTACAAAAATGATCCATCGCCTGTCAGGATCGCCTTCGGGTGGCGAAACAAAACTCCTGTAGCCTGAAAGGGAGAGCAATATTGCGGTACATCTGCACACTTTTGGAAGCAGATATCGTCTGACGATGAAAGTTATCCTGTCACTTTATACACGGGACAGGCTTATCACATATATTGAGCAGTTTTCTGCCACGTTCACCATAACCTTTTTACTTGTACGACTTTTACCTGCGCTTTAAATCACGCACGACAAATGTCCCGAAAACTTCGCGGCGTCACTTGCGTTTAAGCGAAGCGATTACCAAGTGGCGCCGCCGGGCGGCCAACGTCCAGAGCACGTCCGGTCTGGCTTTACGAACGATTCGAACCCCGTTTTACTCAGTGTCACCACTTTTCATTGGCATTTTTCTGCCTTAATTCACTTATTTCGTTTTTTTTTCACCCACCGCCTTGTAATAGGCTGATGCAATAAAGAAAGGAGATATCACACGTCACGAATAATGAGGCGTTCATCCTGATTGAATCAGGCACTGAACGGGGAGTACTCCACCGCCGTGCAGAGCACGTAGCGAACTCCTGCAAAAACTCAACATAACCCTCGCCCTGTATACACATTATCTGACGCACCACGGAATGGTGAACCTAACCGACACGCAGGGAAAATGTTTCTAAATAAGTAAAATGAGTCTGAAAAACAAAGGGGAATACGGATAGCAAAGTGATCACGAACGAGAATAAATAACAAAGATTGATTTAGCCGTCCGTTTTCTCCCCTGAGTTTGTGCGCTATTCAGAGGAGCTATAACCGTTAAACTTAGCAGTTCAGTTATTGAGTCTGATAAAACAATCAGTTAAAGTATTCCCGCCATTGGCAAATACCAATGGTCAGGGATTTGCACCCCTGAGTATCCAAACACTGGTAGGATGTTTCTGCCAGTGCGTTTGCTATCGCCCTTTCAATGGCGGTTCAGACGGGGGAGGCTTCGGTCTCGCCGGTGGATACTCCGGTAGTGCAAACCCTGTCTGAATCGCCACCATCAATATTAATTAATGGAAAGGAGTAGCAGGAATGAATAACAATGTTAGAAATGACTGGCATCAGGCCGACATTATTGCTGCATTACGCAAGCGTGGTACAACCTTAGCAGCACTCTCTCGTGAAGCCGGACTCAGTTCATCAACCCTCGCAAATGCACTCAGCAGACAGTGGCCTAAAGGCGAACGGATCATCGCTGACTATCTTGAAGTCCATCCCTCTGAAATATGGCCCAGCCGTTATTTTGATCAACGTGGTCAGCTTATTGAGCGTAAGATTCTCAGTAAGTCACAGGAATAACCCACCTTCGTTTTTTTAGCCAGTTTGTGAAAATGATAAATTTTGATCTAAAGCCGTAAGATTTAAATGGCAGCCTGATTTAGCCATTTTTAAACCTCACAGCTTTTTTGGTTTACTTTGACTTTGCAAAACCATATCCCCGTTTCTATGTTTACCAGCTCTTCTTTTTCATGTGGAATTTTATGATCTCTCAATAGCCCTCCTGATAAGCTGGTTAAGCCAAAACACAAAATCTCCCTCCCCTGAAATTGGTGCTAAATTTTGGCGATTTCACCCTGAAATTTTTCATAAAAAATAATTTAAAACAATAAGATAATCATGAAATTTCTATGGAGAAAAATAAGCAAAGTAAAGCGCTTTTCAATTTAAAAATTTTACATTTATAGTTTTATGTAGGATATTTAAATAAATTCCAAAAACCTACATATAAGGTGAAAATATGAATGAAGACTATAAACAATTAAACAAGGTTGCGCAAAGGTCAGTTCGTCTACTCCAGTCGCTCAGTGAGCAAATCCAAAGCCAAAAGCTGGAGCTGAGTAAAACAGCTTATTACCAAACGTATTCAAAAGCGGCTCTCGCAAAATTACCCAAGTTAACGCGTGCAAGCGTGGATTATGCCGTTAACGAAATGGAAGCGCAGGGATATGTATTTGGCAAAAAGCAAGCTGGCTCTTCATCCAAGTACGCAATGACAATTGAGAACATCATAGATCTGTACCATCACAGAGGCGTACCCAAATACCGTGATCGTTATCACGAAGCATTGACCTTCTTTATCGGTAACTTGAAGGGCGGAGTATCTAAAACCGTCAGTACAGTTTCTCTGGCACATGCACTACGCACCCATCCACACTTGATTTTCGAAGATCTTAGGATATTGGTTATCGACCTTGACCCACAAGCATCGGCCACCATGTTCCTCGATCATGAGCAATCTATCGGTTCCGTTGATACAACATCAGCTCAAGCCATGCTGCAAAACGTTTCACGTGAAGAGTTACTGTCTGAATTTATTACATCCTCAGTTGTCGCAGGCGTAGACATTATTCCTGCATCCATTGAAGATGCATTCATTGCATCACGTTGGGAAGAACTCTGCGCAGAACACTTGCCAAACCAGAACATCTATACCGTCCTTCGAGAGAACATCATCGACAAAGTGAAACATGATTACGACTTCATCTTTATCGACAGCGGACCTCACCTGGACTCTTTTCTGTCTAACGCGATCGCCGCAGCGGATTTTTTAATGACTCCTATCCCACCTGCACAGGTAGATTTCCACAGTACGCTGAAATATCTGGCTCGTTTACCAGAGCTGGTAGAGATAATCGAATCGACAGGCGCATCAACTCGCCTCAGCGGTAACATCGGTTTTATGTCCAAGTTAGTGAATAAAACCGATCACAAGCTGTGTCATAGCCTGGCAAAAGAAATTTTTGGTGGTGATATGCTTGATTTCGCTATCCCGCGTTTGGATGGATTCGAACGTTGCGGGGAGTCTTTTGATACCGTTATTTCTGCAAACCCAGCCACGTATATTGGCAGTGGCGAAGCGCTAAAGAATGCGAAAAGAGCAGCAGAAGACTTCGCCAAAGCAGTTTTTGATCGTATTGAATTCATCAGAGTCAACAGAGGCAAGAATGCAAAATAAAAAACGTCTAACCATTGGCAGAACATTTAATTCAGTATCCTTGGATACACCAGTAGAGAACCAAACTACAGAACAGCGTTTCACACTTGCCTCGGGTCAAACGGCCATGTTTCAGCTAGAGCACATTCCAGCCGACAAACTGGAGTCGGAGACTACCATTAATTTTTTAGTCAACGGCCGAGATCAAAGTGCACTGACAAAAGAATCTGTCAGCGACATAATACGCACTATCAGTCTTCAACAATTCTTCCCTGCAATCGGTCGTCGTATTGATGGAAAGATAGAAATTCTGGATGGCTCTCGCAGACGTGCCGCTGCTATTTTCTGTGGTGTTGGTTTAGATATCTTAGTCACGAACACCAACATCAGCTCCGATGACGCAAGACAACTTGCTGCAGATATCCAGACTGCAAGAGAGCACAATATTCGTGAAATCGGTCTGCGCCTGATCCAGCTGCGAGAAGCGGGTATGACCCAGAAAGAAATTGCTGAGTCTAATAATATGTCACAAGCTAAGGTGACTCGCGCAATTCAGTGTGCTTCAGTACCTAGCGATATTGTTGGCGTATTCCCTGTTATCGCAGAATTGAGCTATCCAGACTATAAAGCACTTTTAGACGTCACCATTAACATCAAGAAAAACAATCTTTCGATTGATGAAGTCGTCAGTTGTGTGCGTGATGAAGTCCAGAATATGGATAAAACCAAACCAGTTGCTCCCGACGAAATGAAATCGATCATCATCAAACTGTTTAAAGATTTCAGCAGTAACAACATAAAAAAAATCGCGCAAGAAAAGCGGCAAATAAGCTCTCTTTGGGATTTCAAAGATAAGAATTCTTTTGCCCGCAAACGGATTAAAGACAGATCCGTGAGCTTTGAATTTAACCGCGTACCAAAAGAATTCGAGGAGGAACTGGAAAAAATGATCCAAGTTTTGATGCAAAAACATTTCAATTCAAACGAGTAATTCTCCATACGATTTTATCGTATAACTAAATGAATTTATTCAGTTTATTTAAAAAATTTCAGGGTGAAATCGCCAAAGATTTCATGACAGAAGAGCGACTTATCAAAGGCTGGGATTTTAATTTCTATCAGACTCTGGCAGTGCATTGATGGCCTAGAGTGTGAATCGATATTCCTCTGCTATCCATCATGGCTCAGCTAAAAATAACCTGCAAACACAAAAGACGAAGAGAGCGTAAAAATCATACAATTCGCAGATATTGATAATTTCTCACATTCAATACGATTTTATTGAGAGGTTTTGATATCTGGCATGAACATTTATTGAGCTGGTAGAGGGTTGTTTTTACCCACAATAACCATATAAAAAATGTAAGATCCCGCCCTAAATTAGATTGTGAGTTGCATGATAGGGATTCTGTGGCCCCCCTAAGACGGAATCCCAAAAATGACAGTGTATTAACTATTGAATTAATTGCTTAGGCCACAGCGTCCGAACATCTCAATACATTGAATGATGACGGGGCGTACAATGTTTTGATGAAAAATTCACATAATCAATCCATCATTGCTAATTGATTTTATTATTGAATATTTTCACTTAAACCTTTAATAAATTTTATTATTGAATATTTTTAATTAGACATTTAATCTGAAAACGATAAACCATGAAGCTAGAGTAATATTATTTACTATTTAAATTATAAGTATGAAAACGAATAATTAATCAGAAGGTGGCGTATGAATTGTTCAGTAGAAAGTTTGATTAGGCCGCTAATAAAATTTTGGGAAATTAGTAATGATCCATGGGGTGCGAAAGATCATACCTCAAAATTTATATATGCTAATAAAAAATATCATAAATTACTCTCCCTTCCTAAAGGGTATGATGTAGAAGGTCATTTTGATGGTGAACTTCCAGCATCAACTGCCAATTTTCAGGATGAATTTCAGAAACACGACAGGAAAGTTGAAACATTATTAGATCGGGTCACCTCTATTGAAATTCATCCTTTTCAAAACCGCCCCTACCTTCAACCATGGTATTTCGATAAATTTCCATTAATTGATGAAAACGGGACATGCAGAGGAACCATTTTCCATGGAAGACCAGTAGATACGATAACACTAGAAAAGCTAAACAAAATAACTATGCAAACATCATTAGTTTTTACACCTCCATCAACGTTTTTTAGTAAAAGAGAATGGGAAATAGTGTTTTATATTCTGCAAGGGTTTTCCACTAAAGATATCGCTGAAAGGTTATTTCTGTCTTACAGAACAATCACCAATCACATCCAAAATCTGTATCAAAAAACAGGGGTGAAATGTAAGAAAGATTTGGTTGGATATTGTTATGAAAATAACATAGCTAACTATATCCCTGAAAGTTTTTTCAGGGAATCACTGTCTATCACTTTTGCAAAATAATTATTCACATATATCTGAAAAACATACCCTATCATGGGATAGATGGGACTCTGGGCATAAAAATATTAATTTTACATTTTCATAAGCGACAAGTTGATGTGCTGTATTTGGATAAATACAAAAAATATCCCCCTGAGAAAATCGCCTTTTTTGTATATTATGAACTTCATTGTCTGATCCTTTACCTGTCCAAATTTCCCCATCTCCAGAAAGTATTATATACCATTCCTCTCCGATACTGTGGTTATGACACCCAACTCTCTTTCCTGCATTAATAACCGTCGCATAAGCATTTAGTCCTTCTTTTTTTATCATCTGTCTAACTGAAATACCAACCGCATTATCTTTGATAGCCTCTTCTGTAGAAAAACTCGCAAACTCTATCACAATTACATCCTTATATTTTTAATATGAGTATTTTTTACTCTGTTAAGTAATGTATTAAAATTTAACATTAATACATATACAAGAAAATAAATTTTTACAACTATCATGATTTTTTCTCATTTATTTTAAAAATATTACTCTTTTTGCTTACACCAGGGAAAATATTGATTTGGTCGTTCTGAACCAAAATATTGATACCCAAACTCCAACGGGACGTCTTATGTTCAACATACTAAGCCTCCATCGCGGAGTTTGAAAACGATTTACGCAGTGAACGTCAAGCGGAAAGGATAGCCAAAGCGAAAGAAAATGGTGTCAGATTCGGGCGTCCCGCTAAATTAACGGAGACCCTACGAAAGGATACTTATCTCCGCCGTCAATCTGGTTCTACGATTGGCCAGTTGGCAAAGAAGTTCAAACTCGGCGAAGCGACAATCTACCATGTTTTGAACGCATTTAAGCGCACTGACAACTCGTAGCATTCACAAAGTTTACAGATCTGGGGGTTCTTCCACAGAACCCGATCTAAATATCTTGTGAGTTAATAATTTGATTTCATAGGTTTTAATTAGGAGTTTAATTATTCTATACCACATAGTTATAAATTCAGTGAGGAATGTCGGATGTACGGTATTCTATTAATTATTATTTAATAACTAAATTGAGATATAACCATGTAAAATATTAACATATTAGTTAGGTTTTTATTTTGCTAACTAAAAATTGGCTCTATTAAATTATTATGAATGTTTGCTGCTCATAAATTACTCACTGGTTAATGATCGCGTTTATATTCGAATAGGTTAAGGTTATTAACCTGCAAAACATTTAGAACGGAGTTTAATCACAGAAAACCGCATATCTCTGAATTATATGGTGATGTAAACTTTCTCCGGATTAATATTAAACGTAACTTCGCAGCTATATCTGTAATACACTGATTCTAAATAATTTGCATAAAATAATTAAGCATAACACGTATCCGTATAAACCATTACTGATGTTAATTAATTTATTTTCGTAAATTTCTCACATTTTAGATATGCATGGTTTTTTTCTCAACATGAAATACCAAGCCACAATAATTATTCTCTATGGAGTTAGTAATGGATAACGTTTCAAACCTTATATCATTAGAATTTTCTGCAGAAATCCAAAGTATTGTTGAATCAATGGGGATGACAAACTATTCCTACGTTATACAATCAAAGAGGAATGACCTAGATCCTTTGATCATCTCAAACTTCCCAAATTATTGGCTTTCAAGATATAGAGAGCAATCATTTCATATAATCGACCCTATAATGATATTCGCCAAAAATAGCATTCAGCCTTTCCGGTGGAAAGATGACAGTGGTTCAGTATTTGAACATGTAAAAAACTTACAGATCAATCCAATAAATATAGAAGGTGCATTTAATGGATATACGATTCCATTACATGATCATAAAGACAATGTTCTTGCATTTAGCTTTTGTCAACTTGGTAAAAATACAGGGCGCAGAGTAATTTTCAATAAAAAATACATTCTATTCACGAGGAGATAATTTCTATTCATCAGAGTATTTTATTATTTATGGAATCAAATCTATACTCTGATTACAGACCTACCTCAGTATTACTTACCAAGAGAGAGAGCCAGATTCTCTTTTGGGTTAGTCAAGGGAAAACTTATTATGAAATTGGAGTTATTTTATCTATTAGTGAATCTACAGTAAAATTCCATGTTGGCAATATTTTTAAAAAACTAGGTACGGTAAATATGAAGCAATCCCTTAAGTTTGCTTCATATCACATTGAAAATATTCAATATAAATAAATTACATCCAAAAACAAGAAATAAAATATAAATGAAAAATTAATAAATTGAGCTTACTAAAATTAATCACCAAATATTTGGTTGATAGAAGCTTTATTTTTCAAATGAAATACATGGCGAGTTGCGAGATCAATTATTCTATCCCCAACAATATAAATGTCAAATGCAGACATATCTTGATGTAAATTGGATATGCTGCTCAATACTCTACCCAGGGTGCGAGCACACTATTTTAGCCACCTTTTAAAGATTATTATTTTTCAAAATGACCATTTCATGGTGTTTAAATCGAGCAAAATACAGACAACCGAACAATTCTTTAACTTTTATAGGAGACTATAGAGTTAGAGAATAAAATTTACATTTTAAGGGAAAATATTAACCAAAGTATGCTCGCGCCCTGATACTCTACCAATGTCATACTTACTTTTTGTGTTGTCACGATAATGAAAAACTTGACACTTGAATCTCTCTGGTAACGAGTTAATTAAATAAAGTTCATATATACTTTCTTTGCTTTGCATTATCCAATAAAAATATACTTCTCTTGATGAGTTTGATAATGCTTCTGATAGCAAAATAGATCGCGCATATGAAAAACCAGATCCAAAAGCAACAATAAGCATACTTCTGTCAGAAGTAGCACGTAGCCACGCATTCCCACTTGCCTGACTAATCTTCACTTCATTTCCTACTTTTAATTTCCTAATAATACTATTACTATTTTTAGTATCAGATATATGTAACTCAATATTTCTTCCGCAATTAATAAGTGAGGCTATAGAAAAATATCCCGACTTCCCACAAGGAAGTACCATTTCAATGTATTGACCTGCTTTAAAAATAAAGGGATGAGAAAACGATAGAACTATTCGATAAATATAATCATTTAATGGTTCAATATTAATTATCATAGCGACGAACACAGGAACTACCTCGTAAGTTGCAACTGGTGCTAACCGTTATAGCACCAGCTATAATTGAGCTTAAATGAAGAGATTGTTCGACTTTCCCTCCAACAAGTACTGGCCGCATTGTTGGAGTATTGAATCACTTGCTACTGCGTGCTGGCAAATAGTGTAACTATCACGTAACCATCTGTCTAAAGGAGATTCATTTTTATAAATAGATGCTCCTCCATTAAGATCGTAAAGCTCTGCTATAATTTTTCGAACTGTTTTAAATGCATTATGACGAGCCAAAGCGGGACGAACTCTAAGCTCTTCATCATCACCTTTCTTCTCTATCAAAGCATCCCATTGTTCTGACAAAGATGAATATACGGCACAACGTGCTGCATAGAGATCTATTTCACATTTTGCGATTACTGACTGGACTCGAGGGCTCAGCCTCCAGGAAACAGACAAAGAACGATCATATTTTTTATCTACTAGCCCCTTAATGTAGTCAATAGCAGCCCTTGCCATTCCTAAAGGAATGCCTGACATATTCCTTAAAATTGCATCAGGTGTATCGAACAAAGGTCCAGAGCGATGGGGTTCTAAAAAACTGAAACTATGCTCATAAGGAACAAACATATTCTTAGCAGAATAATCCCTACTTCCACTCCCTGCTAGGCCAGTAGTAAACCAGTTGTCTTTGAGATGATATTCACTTGGCTTAGCTAGCATCACCCGCCAAATCGGCTTTTCATTTTCGTCCAACAATTTTGTACCGTTCCTGTAAACAAAGCATCCAGCACTTAATATGTTGCAATGGCTAAGTCCACTACCGAATCGCCAATTCCCACTAACTAAATAACCACCGGGTACTTCTTCGGCAATACCTTGTGGATGAATCCAACCAGCAGTGATGGTATTTATGGTGAATAATTTTTTTGCAACTTCTTCGTTTAAATAACCTGAATAAATACCTGAGTCACTACCGATCATAGCGCACCAAGCCACTGCAGGATCGCCAATAGCTAATTGCTCGATAACTTGTGTTTGTTGTGCTGAAGTGAGTTCAAGGCCTCCCCAACTTTTTGGGAAGTTCATTTTAAAAACACCAATAGCTTTAAGCTGGGCAATAACATCATCAGTAAGCCGTCGTTCGGTTTCAAATATTGAACTTAAAACTGGTAGACTGGATGTCAATGACTTGGTAACTTCCAGTATATGTTCGAATGTTTTGATGTTCATTTTATTCTCCTATAGATAACGGTCATTGCTGATAATGTTTTGTGGATCAATTAACGACTTCAACTCCCGGATAAAATCGTTTTCGCTGTCGCTCGGCGTTATTTTTGAAGCCCACTCAGAGTGATTCACCCCTAGTCGATAAGGAATAAAACCATTCTCTTGGAATTTCTCATGCAGAAGATCCAGAGCATGTAAAGTTCGTGGTTGCTCTTCTGATTTTTTGTTGAACGCAATAGAAATAACAAGGTCAATAACTCCCTCATTAAGTGCGTTTATGGTAGCTCCACATAAAATTCCAGATTCAGCGTGAATTTCATCTATGATCTCATATGCTTTTAGAAGTGCATCAGGTGTAAATGGGAGCAGGGGTAAAAAGAATATCCAACCATTATCTGTTTTATCTATCATGTCATGCTTGGCTCCGAGTGTTTTTTTGAGAAGAACATCATTAAAACTGGTATCACCAACGTGAGCAGCCTCAACAAGGTTGGCGATGATATCAGAACCAGGATAATGATCTTCGTTAACTTGGCTTGCTACTGCATTAGAAAAAATATCGGAAATTTCACAATACTCCAAAATATGTTGTGTTTTCGCATAAACATCTTTTTCAAGCCCATCAATACACATGTGAACTGTATACGTACTATCTATTCCGCCATAAGTGGTATTAGCCGTTGAATCGTATATTTTCAGTACACCACTGTTTACACGATTACTAACCCAGTGCTGCAAAGTTGTAATTACAGGAATGAGATTACTGCGTGAAAAGTTAAACCGAAGTATGTTTGTCAATTCAGGTCTGGAATGTAATTTGACAACACCTGCTGTCACAATACCAAAACTAGATTGTGCAAAGAATTGAACGAGCGATGGGCCAACACCGTGTGAATATATGGCAGTATGCTGTTCAGTAGGCCACCAACCGACTCGTATGATTTTTCCATTCGGCAGAATGACCTCTAGTCCAACCAAATCTTCTGTTCGTTGATGCCGGAGTCCTACTCCGCGATCTAATGCATTACCGAGGAAACTGGAATACGCTGAAGATGCCGTTATATTTATCATCTTCCCAGTGCCTTTTAGCAGAGTGGATAATTGTCCTTGGGTAACTCCAGGTTCAACAATAGCCCAACCTTGCTCTATGTTTATTTTGCGGATAGCATTTATATTGTCGAGTTCAATAAGGTAAGAGCCATCGGCGATATCTTCCTTTGATCCCAACCCCCAATTATAACCAATGCTTATTGGATGAAGTCTCGTACCAGAGTATTTCTTGGCTTCATTAACTATCTGAGAGAGAGCAGTCAGTGAATTTGGTCGGAAAATTCCTTTGATTTTACGTTTATAAAAGTTGCTTACGTTATCAGGTAAGTAGTTAACGTTGATGACGCAATTGTCACCAATCCTAGCAGCTACGTGCTGTAAAAAATCATTTTTCATTGAGTACCTCAGTAGTATGAATTAACTACGTGTGATCACAGGATTAAGTTTGATGAAGCTGAGTTGATCACTGAAAGTGCCATCACTATTTATCAACCGGCCCTGGCATATACTCTCTTGAATATAACCGGCTTTTATTGCAGCTTTTTTAGAAGCGATATTTCCAGCTTTAACTCCAAGCTCGATTCTGACAAATCCTGCTGAATTGAATGCCCACTCGGTAAATATATTTAAAGCGCGACTGGCATAACCAAGTCCACGATAATCTAGAAAAATACCGTAGCCAACATCTGCAACTTTGGGAGGAATAACAGGACGAAGGCTTATATAGCCAACAGCATTGCCGCTAACATTTTCAAAAATAGTGAGAGACATTTTTTCGCCAAGCAACCATTTCAGTTTTGCGAGCTTTGCTTCTTTTTCTATAGCTTCGTAACTTTTATCAGGATAAATAGACCAATGGCGGGTTACAGGATCATACTGATTCTGATACAAAATGAGGCTATCGCTTTTATCAGTGATGCGAAGTGTCAAAGTACCATCAGAAATCCCTCCATCTGGTAATTGGACGAATGGGTGTGGTGTATGTGAATGTGAATGTGAATGTGAATGTGTATTGTTTGATATAACTAATTGAACCAAATCAATTATATTTCCACTTTCATCAATTCTTGACGTAAGTCCGCCAAAAATAAACCCAGCTTGGAATGCATCAGCAATCAAATCAATGTGATCAGCATTGATTACTGTGCAAATTGTTTTTCCAGAATCAGATAGTTCATTGAAAATAGCTAGTTGACAGGTATATCCTGTCGTGACTTCACCTGTATTTGCATGAAGAAAGTAATGATTTATCACTTCTTGGGAAAAAACAGTTGGGCTAAAAATGGATGTAATACCTTCTATTTCAATCAAATAAGTAGGTAAATTAGTTTTAGAGAGAAATGAAATTACCTTTTGAGCCTCTGCTCGTATTTGTTTCTTTATTGGTGAGATTATGAGCTCGGAATGGGATATCAGCATGATTTAGCCTATTACGATAAAATAGATGTTTAACAATGATCATTAGGATGATATATCTCAGTAAGGCAGAATAAACCTATCCGATCGGATAGGTTTATTATTGGTGCATCTGTGGTGAGAACACCCAGCAAGGGTGTTCTCCGTGACTTCAATGCAAACAGTAACAGCCGTATACGAAACCGTATGTACGGTGGAGGCGTCTATGTATGTGAGAGAACGGCGGGAATGATCCCGCCTCGATAACTCTATATGTGTGAGTATGCAGGTTTTTCCTAGCTAATTTTATAAATATCAATCAACTAACTTTCGTTTAAGTTATTTCTGTTAATGCGGTAGAACAGTTTGCCGACTATAAGGAAAATCATATTTTTGAGCCTGCCAAGTTACTATTAATCCAACCAATAACAATAGGCATGTAGCTCAAGGAAGTGAAGACACCCCGCTGGTTTCAAGAAGTATTCCTCCTATAATGCCACCACCCACAATAGCTAAGTTCCAAACCGTAACAACTATGGATTGAGCTACATCAGCACCATCTGCAGAAGCTGTTTGTAACAATGTTGCCACGCCACCAAATGTTAATCCACACAGAGCTACACCTAACTCAACAACCACCGACTAAAGTCGGTGGGTTAGTGATTAACGGACTGAAAGTCCGGATACGCATCGGCTGAACGATGCGTCAATTGTCCATCCTGAAGTGATCATCCGGGTTCGGTTCAAAGTGATGTTCCAAATAGGCCTTTATCATCTCATCTGTTAACTGACCCACCGTTGCACAAAAATAGCCTCTACCTCAAAAATGCTGACCCCAGTAACGCTTTTTCAGATGCGAAAAGGAAAATAAACGAACTCATTTTTGCTTGAGATTTCGCTGTTAATACGACAGATCCCATAGCTCCTGTTTATTGGTTTTTAATTGTTGACTGTTCGTTACAAAAGTAATATATATAAAAAATAAACATAATTTAGAGGTGTTCTTAGATGAGAGGTAGGCCAAAAGAGTACGACAGCGTCGATGTTCTAGATTCTGCTATGGATGTCTTCTGGACTCATGGTTATGAGGCTAGCTCCACCAAAAAGCTATGTGAAAAAACTGGTATTGGGTCTGGTAGTTTGTACCACGCTTTTGGTAGTAAGCAAAAATTATATGAGCAAGTTTTACGCCGTTATCACGAATTAGGATTTGAAATCCAGAAAAGCATTTTAAATGACATAGGTTCAGTAAAAGAAAGGCTTAAGGCATTCTTGTTGTGGGGAATTACTGCTGATCTTGAATCTGATACACACCGAGGTTGTATGGCGTTGCACTCAGTTTTTGAGCGAAATAATAAAGATCCTGTCGTAGAACATATTAATCGCCACTACGTTACTAAAATAGAAGTTGCTCTATCACAACTAATAAAAGAGGGAATGGATAATAATGAAATATCTAAGAAACGTTCTGTGATAGAGGTAACCAGAGCTTTTTTAGCTAGTTATTATGGTCTTCTTATCCTTAGACAGTCTATGCCTGAGAAAGAGTATCTAAATGATGTAATCGAAGGCATTGTGTCAGGTCTTTAGTCTAGAAATCAATATAATTTTTTTATCTATTTTTGTAATAATCAATAAAAAATTGGATTTTGAATATTAACTTTTTTTTGTGAAATTCACTTATATCTAGTTTTATATTGAACGATAAAAAATACATGGAGCAAGAAAATGAAGAATGCTGTTCATCATGAAAAAGACACTTTACCTAGTGAAAACCAAACTGCTTTACACCTACGAACAGGTGAAGGAAAAGCGGTTTGGATGAATGGAGATCTGTATACACAATTAATAGATACAGAAGAAACATGCGGGAGAGTATCAATACTTGAAGCCACAATTCCACCAGGAGGTGGTCCTCCGAGGCATAACCATGAAAATGAAGATGAGATTTTTTATGTGACATACGGGAGTCTTGAAATATCAGCTGGTGAGCAAACCTTCACTGCTACAGCTGGAAGCCTAGTGTTTGTTCCGCAAGGAATGATGCATGGTTTTAGAAATACAACAAGAGATTTTGCAAAACAATTGCTGATTTTTACTCCAGGAGGATTTGAACGATTTTTCTTTGAAGTGGGGTTAACTGCACAAGCTGGTCGTCCGATTCCTGAAGTTTCCAACACTAATCAGGAATTCGCTCGTGTGATAGGAGCAAAGTATGGTTCATATCAAGAGGTGAAAATTTGAAACGCTATTTATATATTTTAATGATGGCAATTCTTATTGTCACAATGAGCGAATTACAAACTGCTGGAATGTTACCTAGCATTGCGACTGATCTTAATGAATCAATAAGCCGTGTAGGGCTTCTGGTGTCAATTTATGCACTAGGAATGGCCATAGGGGCTCCTGTCATAACATTTTTTTTACGCCGTCAACCACCACGTCTAGCATTATCCTGTGTTATCGCTGGATATGCTGTGATCGAATTAGTAGCGCCTGTAGTACATCAATATTGGTGGTTGGCATTGGCTCGTCTGATTACTGGCTGTTTGTCTGGAGCAACCTTCGGCCTATCTATAATAATTGCAGCACGTTTAGCTCCATCTCCGTCTCAAATTGGGCGTGGGGTTTCTATTGTGTTAAGTGGTTTAACAATGGGAACAGTCATTGGTCTGCCGATGAGTCACTATATAGCTAGTCAGTGGGACTGGCAAGCATGTTTTTATCTACTAGGAGTTGCTGCATTAGTTATTAGTCTCATTGTAGCTAAGGGTTTACCTGATTTTGAAAAAGCATCTGAAGGTGAGTCTGCCGAGGATCTGCGTAATTTAAGATCACCAAAGCTGTGGTTATGCTATCTTGTTAGTTTTCTTACCATTGGGGCAGCATATGGTTCCTTTTCTTTTTTTACTCCTTTGTTGCAAGAAAATGCAGGCTTCAGTTCAGATGCAACTACTGCAATTCTCTTAGGCTATGGTATCTGCACTGTTATTGGTAATTTAATTGTAGGACGATTTGCCGATGCACATCCAGTCGGCGTTCTGATAACTGGACATTCAATTCTGTTTGTTGCACTAATTAATTTATCTTTATTTAGTCATGTGAAAACAATAACTCTAGTTATGGTTCTTATTGTTGGATTAATAGGAATTTCTATGAATCCCGCTTTAGTAACACGAGTTACTAAAGCGGGAGGAACTGGGTATCTAGTCACCACTGTTCATACTACTTTAGTAACCTTAGGTGTAACGTCAGGAACCACATTCAGTTCATTTACCATGGGTATTTTTGGTGAAAATCCCGTAGTTGCCACTTGGACAGGCGCAGTTTTGGTTGTTTTTGTCTTATGTGTGCTTATCTTACAACAAATTCTTTTTAAAAAAGAAAATGAAACATTATTAAAAACAAATTAAGAATAAGTAATATAAATATATTTATAGTCAATGATAATAAGTGGCAATCTATATCACCAAAAAATTAAGAGCTTATAAATTTTTCAGTCACATCAAGCTAGAATTAAATCACTATTAGTTTAATAGAATATGGAGACATAAATGGTTACTTTAGAAGCAAGTAATAAACTAAATGGTAAAGTTGCTTTAGTTACTGGCGGTTCACGAGGGATTGGCAGAGCCATTGTAGAAAAACTCGCACTAGATGGAGTTTCTTTTATAGGAATTCACTATGCTGAGCATTCTGAAGCTGCATTAGATGTCGCCGATGCTGCTCAAATATTGGGAGCAGAAACATGTGTTATCCAAGCCAATTTCATTGAAAACGGCAAAAAAGGCAGTGATGAGTTGTGGAGTAAATTTTATCAGGAGTTGGAGAAAAGAGGATATGAGGGATTGGATATTCTTATTAACTGCGCAGGAATTGCTCCTTTAGCATCCATATCATCGACAAACGAAGATATTTTCAAGTCCGTGTTATCAGTTAACCTTGAAGCTCCATTTTTTTTAATACAAGCAGCTTTACCTTACATTAGAGAAGGAGGGAGAATAATTAACGTATCTACATCATTAACCAGAGTAGTAGCTCAGACAAAAGCAACAATTTATATTTCTTCAAAAGGTGCCATAGATTCTCTGACCTTAGCTTTAGCTGCTGAACTTGGTGCAAGAAAAATAACGGTTAATGCTATTGCTCCAGGGATTGTAGACACTGATATGAACAGCAGGTGGTTGAATGAGGACAATGCTCGACAGGAAGCTAGCAACTTATCCGTTTTTTCACGAGTTGGTACTCCAGATGATATTTCTTCTCTTGTCGGATTTCTCGCTTCTGATGATAGTCGTTGGATTACAGGACAAGTTATTGATGTTTCCGGTGGTTCTTGTATTTAAGGACGACATATAATCAGAATAAAAATCAACATAATGTTGTTTCTTCGTTGAGTGGGGTCCGCTTGGAAAATGGGTAGAGTTGAGATGTGGCGCGGTAATTTTGCAGGTCAGGCATATCTGTTGCTGCCTCTTTCGATTGGCGGTGCCTTACTGTCCTGACCATAAATCCCGTTTCCACACCCCGCTCATCGAACCGGACGTGCGATTCTAACGCATCCGGCTCTCGGACAGAATCATGCCTTCGCCCACGGAAGCCTCGCAACTGGATGAGCCCCAACTGATTGTAGAACGGGTAACCACAGAATTCGGAAAAAATAGTACGCTAAGCTTTTTCATTATGCCGTAGTGGCCGGAACAGTCCGCCATCAGCCTTTTTATTTTCCATATGAAAGGTGAGGCTCGCAATGACCTTGCTCGAGCGGTCTTTATGCATCGGCTGGGTGAAATCAGAGATCGGAGGCTGGAGAATCAGAGCTATCGAGCCAGCGGTCTGACGTTGCTGACTGTGGAATGCGGTATATGGACTAGCGGGGGCATTTGAACAGAAACTTACGGTTTCGTCCTAACTGATATGACTCAAACCGTAAATTCCTGCGTAATTTTCCCTTGCTTCATTTCATGACCGAGGATTGAGATCGAGTGGGTACTTCTTTAAATCCAGATAATCCCAGTTATTACGACATACCCAGGTCATCACTGTGCCAGGAGGATCTGGCTTCTTAGTAAAGAGCTCCACTGCACTTTCATATTGCTCCAATGAGCAACTGTCATCGCCTAATAGTATTTGGTTGGCGCGTAATCCTGCTAGATTACTGACCTCGAATTGGGAACGAAAGGCTGTAACAGTTTGGTCCGGATTAATGGCGAAGAAAAAGTAATCCTGAGTATCCAGCATGGTGGAAATTACGGCTTGAATGATGGGATTACCGGCTGGCACCAAGCCATGATACGTAGCATTACCATAGAATTTAAATCCAAAGTGAAGCACCTTGTATTGGCTTGTGCCAAGAACGGAATGCCCAAAATTCATGCCTTGCTGCGTTATATGGTTCGGTATTGGAATTTCAGGTCGTATAGCAATAAAACCGCGTTTCTCTTTCCGGTCCTCTACGTAGCCTAATGCGAAACAAGGGGCTTTCGCGGTCATAAGATTATGGATCAACAATTGATTAACCGTTAGGTGTGGCAAGTAGTTGTGAACTTCACCCATTTAATTAGTTTCCTCATGTTCAATAAAATAAGTACCATTGGGTAACACGTGTTTGTACGGCAGTAAGGAAATATGAGCCAAAAGGTCATCATCTACCGTCTCACCTTGCTTTCGGAGTTCGTCTACAATGTTGCTGATCTTAGATGTGTTCCAGTACAGGATGGCATTGGACACTAAGCTTAACGAACTTGCCTTATTCATAATCTCCAAGTAATCACCGGTAGTAAACTCGCCCTGGTTAGCAAAAAAGATCCAGCGCGGCAGGTTGTGTCGATACTCACCTTTGTTGAGTTGGAGTTGGACCGTGCAGCGCAAGTACTTGTCGGTAATGTAACGCAAAATGTATTCGGTTTTGATGATCCTACCTAGGTTGGTGAAAGCTTTCGCTAAACGGTCGGAAGGGAAGTTGTTGATCAATCGTTCTACAATTACATGCGCCGGTGCTGTACGTTCCTTTAATGATGCGGCTACATGGATCATTTCATCCCACTGCTCTTCAACAATATCCAGATCCGCCGTTTTATTTAGTAGGGGTGTGAACACACCGTAATTGACGTTACGCTCCACTCTATAGAGCTGCTGATCTTTGAGGTCTCGGATCCGAGGCATGAAGTAATAGCCCAGCAAGTAACATAGCGCGAAGATGATTTCGGTGTAACCATGGGTATCGGTGGTATGTTCGCGGATCTTCAGGATGGTGTTGTTTTCCAATATTCCATCAAGCACGTACAATGCTTCCCTTGGATTACAGGAAATGGCTTTGGTGCTGTACACCGAGTATTGATCAGACACATGAGTGTAGATACCTATCGCTTTTTCATAGTAACCGTAGTACCGAGGATAGTAAGCAGCCAATAGGCTATCGGCTCTGATCCTAAAACGTTGCGCATCGGATGACGACACTTGGCCAGAGCCATGAACCTCACTAAACGGCAATTGGTGGTGTTGGTTCACAATCTCAGCACTTGCTGCAGTGATGGTTTCCTCGCGTACATAGAACTGTAAGACGTGACGCAGCATATCCACGGTAACGTTATCAACGCTTGCACTCATAGCCACCACACCCAAGTTGGTGGCTTGGGAAATTAGGGCGGAAATTAGTGTTTTGTAGAAGTTCTTGGGTCTAGACTGATGTTGCTGTACCGGAATAAAGTGTCGAGTAAAATTGGTTTCCCTATCCACCGCCATCAGCAGTTCTTCAATGCGAATAGAGGGCATACTGGCGTCAATGACCTTCTGGAGTTTCTTCACCTCTTCGGGAATGTCTGCCTTGTCGTAACGTTTCAACTTAAGATTACCACCCTTGATGTCGGCAAAGGTGTCCAAGTTAAACCGCTTGTCTGCTTCGCCTGCACTTTGGTGAAATTGCAGAATCAATTGTGCTTTCACCTGATCTTTGAATGGTTGCTGGAGCTTCTCATAAGCGGCTTTGCGGGTGTCCTCCCAACGGTGTTGGTTCAGCATCAGATCCCAGAAAGAGACGTATTGTTTACTCTTGGGCAAAAATAGATCCCCAGAGCGCAACGCTTCCTTCATAGCGATAGCTACGCTCAGTTCCCAGGCATTGCGCTGAATCTTACCATTTTTGCCTTTCAGGCAGCGCCGTAGTTCCTTGGGAATGAAATATGTTGGTACGTCATTGGGAAGGTTTTTCAGTTCATCGGCATCAAGCTGACGAATCAATTGTATGGACTTCAGAAGTGGTTCACTACCGGATTTGGCCTGAAACGGCAGGTGCAGGAATTCCGAGAAATACTTTCGCATGCTGGGATAACGGGCTAACAGCAGATCTCCGTAACCGCGCTCTTCCAGGCGCTTGAAGATATGTAAATCATCCATGGACTCCAGCAGTTTTTTTCATCAATGCGTTGCCACAGATCTACCTTGCTCAACGGTCTATCATCTAGCCAGTCCACGATAAAATGGGTAGCATCCAGTACTGTATCAATGGCTTTCTTTTGACGTTTGCGAAGTGCTCGATGTTTCTTCTCATGAACTTGCTTGCTTTTACGTAGCATGTCCAAGATGTACTGATCATGCATCTTTACCAAGTGGTCCAACAACACCTTACGTGTTTCCAGCAGAAAACACAACATCAAGGAATAGCGCTTGTTTTCTTTAAATCGTTTAATGTCTTTGGCGTTGTAGCGACGAGCCAGCTTGTAAAGATAATCCATAAATGCCGGATCTACGATCCGGGATTCAATAGTATCGATACCGGTATCATCGAGAGAGCGATAACGTTCTAAGTAGCTTTGAATCGATGATATGGTAGCCGAAGGTGGATCCTCTTTCAGAAGGTAAAACAGCGTTCGCTGATCGCCAGGCGAGGCAATCAACAACTCATCGATGGCGTGCCGAATTTTTGTGGATAGTTGCTGGTAAAGCGATTCAAATAAACGTTCGTGAACATCAGAGCAAACACTGATAATCAAACGCTCCATCACGGTTGGCCCTGGCAGGATAACCTTGGTGTTCAAAAGATATTGCTCTGCTCGCAGAAACAATTCATCTGGCAAATAACCTTGTTCAGCCAGCTTAGACAGCCACTTTTCCAAACTAGCCTGTGCATTATCGTCATATCTGGCAAAGCCTAAGTAAGTCAAGATGTGCTTTCGCTGGTCGGAAAACGTGGCATCTCGATTTGGGGTGTTGATAGTCAGCGATGGCGGCAAATCAAGTTGGCTATTGAGTAACTAACAATACGTGGCGACAGGTCATTAACCTCCATCAGGAAGCGGCCATATAAACGTACGGCACAAAGTTGAATGGCGATGAATAGACGGGAGTTGGTGCGATAGCGCTTAACTTCTTTCTGGTCCGCTTCCGATAACGTCCAGTCTCTAACCATTTCTTCATCAGAGAAATCCTGCGGCAACGTCACTGGTTGGTAACGTTGTCGTTGGGTCAGAAATCTTTCATTGCCCATCATCTGTCATAATTCTTTCTTATCTTTAGTAACCAGCTTCTTTTTGATGTCGTACGGCAAGAATCATTGTGGCTTCACCATCGAAGCGATATAACGCGATATAGCCACTACTTCCGAAATCAATCAGCCATTCCCGAAAGACAGGATCCATATCTTTTACAGGGCGTCCTACTTCTGGTTGGTGTGCGAGTATTTTCACTCCAACCCGTATTGTTTTGATGGCATTTTTAGCTGCCTCTTCATCTTTTCGAGCAAGGAATCTATAGAGCCTTTGTACATCAGCGAGAGCTGACGGAGACCAAATCAAATGTGGCACTTAGGCAGCTCCGCATCTTCACCGGCTTCAAGCTTCGCCAGCCAAACATCAGCTTCTTCAAGCGTCAGGTGTAGTCCGTTTTCCTGGTAGGCTTCCCAGGCTCGCAATGCATCTTGTTTGAAAGATTCACGCTTTTCTTCACGCTCAACATAATCTCGGATCGCTTCACACATGATCCAGTGTGGCGAACGATGTCGAGTCTCAGCCAAGTGTTGAACTCGACTTTTTAATTCATTGTCAATTTTTACAGATGTCGCCATTTAAGCACCTCGTTAGTAAAAGGTATTACCTTTTACTACTATATCACAGATTTCCAAATGTGCTACAGAGTAAATAAAACCCTCGTTTTATTTACTCTATTCTGCAAGTCCAAAAGGCAACAGATTTACAGCCCACAAAAAGTAAATATACTCGGTAAACATTTCAATGTTAACATATACTTATGTTTTACGGGTTATTTAACTCTCAAAGTGGAGATAATATCTAAAATGTGCCTGAAGAAAGGAGAAGCACATGCTGGTTGGCTATGCACGAGTCTCAACAGACGACCAAAACCTTAATTTGCAACGAGATGCACTCAGTCAATCTGGATGTGAAAAAATCTTTGAAGACAGGCTGAGTGGAGGCAAAGCGGAACGCCCTGGATTACACCAAGTTTTGCAGTATGCGAGAGCTGGTGACACCATAGTGGTCTGGCGACTGGACAGACTTAGTCGGTCACTCAAAGATCTGATTGAAATGGTGACATTATTAGAATCTAAAGAGATTGGTTTAAAGAGTCTTAAAGAAGCAATCGACACATCATCGAGTTCTGGAAAACTGGTTTTCCATATTTTCGGTGCATTAGCTGAATTTGAACGGAACTTGATCCGAGAACGAACTCAAGCAGGTCTTCAGGCGGCGCGCGCACGTGGTCGGAAAGGGGGTAGACCTAAGTCACTTAGCAAAGATAAACAGGCCTTGGCTGTGAAGCTTTATGACGAAAAAGTGCATACGGTAGGTCAAATCTGCGAAATGATGGGGATCTCAAAACCAACCCTCTATAAGTATATAGAGGCCAACAAGGGCGAGTGATTTTACGGTTAGATTGCCCCACACTTTTTTACGCTCTCCTAGTTATAAATTGACTCTTCAAGAACAAAGAGTTTTATTGATGTGCATCGGTAAGTTGAACCCTCAAGCAGTCACGCCTGAAAAAACATTTCAATTAACAGCCAGTGAGTTTTACTTAGCATTTCCTGATATGGGCAGAGAGAATGCAGAACGCAGATTACAGGAAGCTGCTGATAAATTAGCTGAACGTTGGATTTATATTCATTGGAAGGAAAAAGAAGAAAAAATAAGATGGATTCAAGGCCAAGCTAAATATTTTAATGGTCAAGGGAAAGTAGAATTAGTTTTTTCTGATCTAATTATACCTTATTTGACACAATTAAAAGGCCAATTTACTAGTAGCATAGCAGTAAAAAATGTTTCAGCGCTAAAGAGAACCTATAGCATACGAATTTATGAATTATTAATGCAATTCAAAAAAACTGGAGATAGAATCATTAATCTAAAAGATTTTAGATCCATGTTAGGAATAGAAGATAAATATTTACAATTTAAGGACTTAAATAAATTTATTTTAAAGCCATCTATAAAAGAACTAAATCAAAAAAGCAATCTGCTTGTATCCGTTGATACTGTTAAAGATGGGCGTAATGTTATCGCTTTACATTTCATATTTAAAGAGGATAATCAAATAAAAATGAGCATTTAACAAAAATCATTAGAAAATAATATAAAATCAAACCGTTTATTTGGATTTATATTTCTTTTTTAGAGAAAGTCTGTGTGATATGTTATTAATTTAGATTATCTATAAATAACTAGGATGGTAATTTTATGTCATACATAATTTATTTAACATTAAACGGCAAGAAGCAAGGATTGATATCCGCAGGTTGCTCCACTCTAGACTCTATAGGGAACCGATACCAAAAAGGGCACGAAGATCAAATACAGGTACTCAGTTTAGATCATTCAATATCTCGTCAACAGAATGTAAGTCATCACCCCATACAATTTATCAAACCCATAGATAAATCATCTCCATTATTAGCCATGGCAATAGATTCCAACGAATCACTAGATGGTAAATTTATTTTCTTCAGAACTGGTCAGATAGGACATTTAGAGAATTTTTATGAAGTCAAAATCACGGAAGCCACAATTTCTGAAATTTCTTGTACCTATCCGCACTCTATAAATGATTTTGATGCCATACCATATGAAAGAATTATACTTAACTATAAATCAATCTCATGGAATCATGTAACAGCAGGTACATCTGCCTATAGTATATGGGAAGACAGAGTGTACTAAGTAAAAACTAAGCATATATATAATATATGCTTAATGACATAAATTTATATTTCTAACATATTCATTTGGTGCAATTAAAGATTTTTTGCTACACGTTACATAACCAAAATATTTCAATTTATTATCAACATATAAAGATACAGGAATACTAAAAATAAACGCCAAGAAAAATAACCATACTAAAAAATTAACCATACGACCTTGATATGGTCGAGGTTTATCTAAGAAACAAGCAATCATAAGAGAATACAACATATGAATACTTATTGGAAATCCAAAGGAAATAAAAAACACCCTCCAAGAAAAATAAACCCTATCATTTAAATTAATTAATGAAATGAAATCACGCCATGAAAAAAAAACCACCGAAAACATTGATAACATAATCAACATCAATATTGATATGTAAAAAATCCTACGCCATAAAGAAAAAATTACCGGTTTCTCGTTTTTATTTTCAATTTTATTTGGCATAAAGCTCTCTCATTTAATAATCATAAAATAAAAACATTTCCATATTTAATTCCAAGGCCAAATAGCTGGCGTACTTACGCCCATTGCTTGGCGATTAATCTCATAATGATCACCTGGTATTTTTTTATCTACTTCTTTAATCGTTTCAATGACGCTATTTGTTATTCCTAATTCATTATCAAGATAATATAAAAGTGCCGCTATACCAACACCAATAAAAAACAATCCAACAGAAAGGCCTATTACACTCACTCCCGCTGCTAAAAAATATCCAGCCGCTATTTCACCAACAGCGGCAGTAGCTAACACAGTAACCAATGTCTTGGCCGCATCAACTGTTATATTACCCAGAAAATCGGCAAGCTCATATTCATCTTTTGTCATAAATTCGATAGTTCTATAAGCAAGAGAAAAAACTATACTAACCTTAACGCCAGTAACTATACCATTTACTAGACTTTTTGAACCGATTCCTATTTTTAATATTTTTTGATTATCAAGACGATAATTAGTTCCTGTTATAAATTTTCTAACGCTTTGTTTACCTGTTATCTTAATATGTTTAGATCCTCCTCTCCCTTTATATTCTTTAGCTTTAATACCAAAACTTTTAAATTCATTTATTATTTTAATCACTCCTATAGAATCAAACATATTTCCTGCAAACGACGATACTGGATCTGTACATGAAAATATTTTATCTTTCCATGCCTTATATTCACCATTTTTACACAATGCTGCTTTTAAAAAGCCTGTAGCTTCTTCTAACGTTATTAGAGCATAATGTTCTTCATTCTTTGCATCATTTAATTTTCTTTCAAACTCAGCATATTGTTTTTCCCTATACGCTTTCATATGGCTAAGAGGTTTTAATCTTCCATTATCAAATACTAACTGCCCATCCATAAACTCATCTGAAATGCTTCTGCTCATTTGACACCCCCAAAACTACATAACCTGATAATTTATTGACATTTTGTCTCATATCTTATCGGACTCAACTATTTTTTCTTTAAATTTCCTGAATTACTGGGAAGTGGATCACGTTTCCCTGTCGGGATATAACACTGTGTTTTAAGCTCCTCGACCAGCTGATAAGTCTGGCTATGACATTGAAATTTCTGTCCTCATATTTAGGGGTTGTAAGCGGGAAACTTCCTGTTATTGATACATTATGGGCATTAGCGAAGGGATGTCGGGGCTTTGCCCCGACCCAGCGTTTTGTAATACTGACTGCGTGCGGGCGGTGCTACAAAACACATCTAGTCCCGTCCCGCCGTTGAGCGTTCGTATTGTGACTCAGATAGTAAGCATGACAAAATCTTGGACGGTTCCGGCTTACGTGTGCCACGAATGGACGGACTGTATGGATATTACTTATGATGCAAATCACGCATCATAGCTTCACGTAAGATAGCGTTAAGTCTCGTTTGATATCCCTTTCCAGCTTTTTTAAGCCAGGCCAACACATCAGCATCAATCCTAACCGAAGCTTGCGTTTTTACCGGACGATAAAACTTCCCTTGTTCGGATTTTTTCCAGAAATCATCATCCAACGGAGCAATATCACTGTAATCAATATCACTATCAGACAATGCATTAAGCTCATATTTCCGATCTTCAGTCAGAGGTGACAGTTCATTTCGTTTATACCTAACCATGCTCATAACGTTTCCTCTCATTCCGCTCGGCTTTACGTGCACTGATAATACGGATAATTTCAGTTCCATCTTCAAATCTTATTGTATGGGCAACCAACACAACCACATATCCTTTTACTGTTCCAATCGTCTGCCAGCGGTATTCACCATTCTCAAAACGATCCTTAACTGATAAATGAAAAGGATCATCAAAAACAAGAGCAGCTTCTTCAAAACGAATCCCATGCTTACGAAAATTGGTTTCCGCTTTAACGGAGTCCCATTCAAATTCAAACTCCCTTTTTACACCACAAAATACATTTATGTATATACATATTAGTATATATAGTCAAATAACAAACTATGAATTTAACATAACAGCCGTTGCCAGAGCCTCCTGTACGCCCCTCAGCATGGTTTTTGTCTGAAAGGTTCATTACAACTGTCATCTTCGAAAAAACCGCGCAAAATGGTTTACACGCGTTTTTAACGCCATGCATAACTATGCACACCACTGCGTGCTCATGGATTTTACGTCAAAAAGATCACGTAAACCGAATTTACGTCAATTTTCCCCACTGCTAAAAATCATTCACATCCGTGTGAAATCGAATTAATAGGAAAGCATAAAAAAGTGTGGGGCACTACATTGGTGTTTATGCCGTTATAGCTGAGAACTATCAACCGTACAGCCGTCTGGCCCATTAATTTTGATGCTGGGATACCAAAGTCCAAATTACGCCTGTAACTCGCCATTCAGAATGGTCGTCTGGGGGGAGCATTTAAATGATTGCCCCACAGATTTTTATGCTTTCCCTTCTATAAGTGCTAAACAAGGCTCCGCTTGGATTTAAGCCTGAATCATTACTTTATTTATCATTTACTTACAGATTAAAAAGTGGTTACTTTCATAATTAAGAGCCCACTTTCATAAAAAAGTTCTTTTTAGTCCTGCATAAGGTAGCTGCTTTCATAAATTTCAACATTTCCCCATGAGTTTTGATTAAAAACCAAACGTTTTAGAGGTCAAGTTGCCGTCTTTATTATGAAAGTGAACGCCTACTATGAGCATATTATGAAAGTAACCGCTCTCTGACACAGCCGTTATGAAAGTAACCGCCTTATTGAGACGTCAGACCTAACTTTGGTGACCTGCTATGTATTATAAACATGATTTCTCTACCCTTTTTTTGTTCAGAGTAGTCGATGTAGCCGATTTTTTTTAAATCTAGCATTGCCCGTCTTATCGTTGCATTCTGGTCTTTAACCTGGGATTCCATGGCTAAACGCTCACGTAAGCGTTTCATAGAGATAAACAGAGTGGATGGTGGCATGCTTTCGAAATATACGTATAGCGACTGTGCTGCTTCCTTCCTGGAAAGTTCTGATAGTGCTTTGAGGCCCAGTAATACTTTGTGATCGTACCGATACCCATGGGACAAGAACTGGCGTTATTGAGTCAGGAAATCTACAGGGAGAGCGCACTAATAAAAATCACGCCGGCGCATCTTTCCGTTTTGACGCCTTGCCTGAATATGGCGGAAAGCCATAAAGTTGCGCATATATTTGTAATTGGAGGGGAGAGTCTCACATGGGAAACACTTGAGCCCTGGCTTAAGGCGTTCCCAAATGCCCGATTTTTTAATGAATATGGTCCAACAGAAACTGTCGTGGGATGCTGCGTATATAAAGTTAACCGGGCGTGTCAGAACAGGCGAGGTTCGGTACCTATTGGCAGGCCAATCTTTAATACCCGGTTATTTGTAATGAAGGGAAATAAACCCTCCTTGCCCTACCAAAAAGGGGAGCTGTGTATTGCAAGTCCGGGTGTGGCAAATGGTTACCTGAACCGCGAGCAAATCACAGCGGAGAAATTTACTTATCTCCATCTCCAGCCGTTTGCACCTGTGCGTGTTTATCGGACAGGAGACATTGTTTCATGGGAGAGAAGTAAAGAACTGATGTATTTTGGCCGGGAAGATGCGCAAATTAAACTGAATGGGTATCGTATCGAACTACAAGAAATTGTTCATGCCATTCAATACTGCACTGCCATCAGCGATGTTGTCGTGATTGAAAAAGATAAAACCTTATTAGCTTTTATCCAAAGCGATGGTGATGGCGGCTCACTTTCAGAAGGAAGCGTGAAGGCTGACTTGATAAAGGTTTTACCGCATTATATGGTGCCTCACCGTATTATTTTTTTAGCTTCCTTACCCATCACTGACAACGGAAAATTTGACAGGCACAAAATGGCTGGCATGGAGCCTGAATCATTAAGGCCTGTGCGTGTTTTTCCTAATTCAATGGAAGAAATTTGTATCCACAAACTTTGGCTGGAAATTTTATCGCTTAAAGGCCTTAACGGGCAACAACTACCATTTGAGTCATATCACACGATGCTTGACACTTGGTTACTCAGCATCGAGTCAACACACCAGGGGGGAAAGATTATTTTGTGTGGTCATTCCTTTGGGGCGCTTATTGCACAGGATCTGGCATGGTTGCTGGAGCAAAAGGGCTATCAACCCCTCATAATCATGTTGGATGCTTGCTTTGAAGATACAGGGGGTGATGCTGAAGAGCTATCGGGTAATCATTTGACACAGCTGATTGCTGACATTTATGGCGTAATGCTGCCGGAGCACTCTTCGATGGCCGTAGGCTTTAAATCTGTTTATGAGCAACACGTGAAGTTTATCTGTGATTATTCTCCTTCTGGTCAGATCAGTAGTCCGTTACTTTATCTGATGGCTGAAGAGTCCCCGCATTCAGGCAAAGAGAGTGTCGAGCTGTGGCTTTCCCGTTGGGCTGGGAGATATATTCTATCCAGTGTCCGGGGTGGACACCACACGATGTTATATCGTGAAAACATAGCTACTGTTAGTTCACTTCTGGAGGACTTTATCATGGAAAACCTGAATGCGCCTTTAAGCATGAGCGCCGATGCAGCGGCTGCGGTGTTAACGCCTCATGAACAAAAACGATATTGCTGACACATCAAAAAATAGCGATTTAGCTATGAATTGGATAATTCAATGAAGAAAAAATCACAAAAAATAATGAAATTAAAAGAGATTAAGTATCTTGTCTACCTTTCACGGGTCCAGTGGAAGAACCCCCAGATCTGTAAACTTTGAGGGAAAACCCTGATCAGTCATCCCGCCAAAAATGTTGTTTCAGGTGAGACTCCAATATCCTCGCCATCGCTTCCACATCAATCTTCCCGTTATTTCTCTTAAAGTTGTATCGCCCCGTGAACAATGTGTGTGTCCAGGCAATCGGTGAAATCCGCGTAAACTCATCAATAATTTCTTGAGAAACATCATTGACTAGCATCTTTTGGTAGACCGCATTCAGGATCATACTGTTGTAGGCAATGATGCAGTTGGCAACCAATCTGGCCGCATGGGCACTGACCCGGTTTTCAACGATTTTTTTACCCTTGAAGATACCGTTGTAGGTTTTTCGGATGTTACTTTGGAGCTGATGATAGGCTTCCGTACGGTTTCGGGCACTTCGGATCGCTTTTCTCAGTGCCATATCATCAATCAGATTGAGGACATGAGTGCTCTTGAAGATGGCATTATATTCAAACAACGCCGCTTTTAATCTGGCATAACGGGCATGAGAGTTGAGTTTGCGGATGATATTGCCCTGGGTGTTTTCCTGCATGATAAGCGAAAGCAATACACGCAGAACGCCTCGCCGCTGAGAGCGGATACGTTCGACATTAATCACCCCTTTGGGTTTGAGGATACCGGTATCATAATCCAGGGGGTTAGCTGAATAAATATCGTCAGCTGCATGACGCACATTCTTGATGCTGGGAACATAATCCACATCAATGGAATCCAGCGTGACAAAATTCAGCTTGTTCAATGAGTGGTTATCTCCTGTCACCATATGGATATCAATATCCGTTTTATTGTTGTAAATCATGTCGTACAGCGAATGGCCTTCGTACTCGTTCAGGCCGATATTTTTCGCATTAACCGCCACGTAATTGGCGAGCAGTGTGTAGAGCGAGATGCCCCGGCCTTTACCCAGATGCTTTCTGGAATAACGCGATTGTATCGTACTGTCTGTGGTTGCGAACTTTTGCCCGTCTGCATCAGCCAATACTTTGTCATCCATGAGGTTCCATTGTTTGAAGATAGCCAGTGAATGAATATGATTACTGACTATTTCATTGGCAGCACAAAGCGTATCAACCCGAATAAAATCCTCCCGTATTGCGCGAAGCTGGTTGAGTTCCAAATCTGACATATCGGCCATTTTCAAGGCACCAAACCCAAAGGCTTCCGACAGCAAACAAGCATTAATTGCCAGCGATAACGGTTTTTTCCGCTTAGTATAACGGTCTTTCAGGTGGGTAAATCCACGCCACAGGTCAGTCAGCTCACCGATGAACATGACAATGTTAGCAATTTCAGCTTTGGGTAAGTTTTTGAAAAAAGCATCGTCAAGCTTTTCAACGCTGTCATAGCGCAGGCTCCAGTGTTGTTGTCCGGTTTTGGTTTCACGAACGTTAAAGCCAGGGTTGTTATTTTCACGAATATTGTGAGTCGTCCTCTCCCATGCCTCATCCAGCCCCTGTAGCGCTTCATCAAGACGCTGGTCACAGTAAACAGGGAGACTGGAATAACCAAATTCCTCAGCGATCTTCTCAACGTTATCGACTAGCGCATCGTCAACCAGATCGGTATCAATATCACAGTACGAGACACTGTCATTGCAATACAGACGGCCTCGTTCAATCTCATGGAGAACCTTTAGATAGATAAAAAATTCAAATAAATACGGATCAATTCGGGTGTCCGAGGATTTCCGCTTCAGGTAGGCATTCATGCCTTTAGGAATGGTGAATCCCAGCTCATCGCAGATTTTTAAGGCGGATGGACTTTTACCGCTGGCATAATGTGTTTTCAACACATGAATCAGTTCGCCGATATAGCTGTTTTTCTTGTAATATTCCAGTCTTACTCTGGTAAATACCGGACGCAGATACAGCGAGAGCAAGCGGGATGACTTACCATAGTATTCCCACAACGCCGCTTTCTTATCAAAAGATTTGCCTTCCAAAAATTCTGCTATGACTGAAAATTGTGCTTTGGGCAACATACTGAAAGCCACTTCATTCAGTTCGGCTTGGCTCATGTTCGGATCCCGCTCTGGAAACCATTTCAGAAACTTTGCCAGTCCGGGAAAGTCCGTGACGACTCTGGAACTGTGCTCCATGTGTGCTATCGACGCATAAATTTTGCCCGCATCCATGATCGCCCGCGTGTGATAACAAAAACTCACAATCAGATTATCCATGATCTGCTGATAGCGGTGATAGACGAAGCACAATGCCTGTAGCCATTGTTGTGTTTTGCTCAATCTCCGCAACCGGGAGGCAGCATATTGCTCGGCAATTTCCGCATAGTAACGAATGGCATTTTTTGACAACCCCAGAGAAGGAAGAAAGTCCCTGGCAAACTGATAAAGATCTTCAATACGTAATGCTTTGTCTACTTCCATTCTGACGGCGGTGTACTGAAAATCCTTTTGATCGGCACGGATAATATTGAGTGTGGTGATACCGTCATCCCGCTGCACCAAAGCAACAAGTTGATCAATGATTGCTGTGGGCAGCGAGGAAACCGCAACATTCAGGCGATTTTCCTCCGCAATAAATGCGTGGCTGAACATATCCTGTAGTATTCGGTAGGACGGAATCATCAACTTTTGATGCTCAAAGTACGCCAGCAGTTGACGAAACGCATTGTGCCCTTTGGGATAGTAACGCAACAAATAGGCGAGATGAGATTCTATTTCAGCCGTATATTGAGAAGACCAGTTTCGGTAACCAAAGAGCGAGAGTATTGCCTGTCGCTGACTGCGCATATATTTGCGGGAGAGTGTGCCTTTGAACAGGGCCGCATCAGTATCGCTATAATAAGTGGCCACAATATACTGAACATCATGGCTGACCTCATCAAGTGACAGGTTGAAAAACTGTTGTTTAGCCTTGAAATAGCCCAGTTGCAGGATGAAATAGATACGGGTCTGGATATTACGGAACTGTTCGAGAGCAGCCCGTTCTGCCGGACTTAAGGAAAAATACAGGTTTTGTTCGTGATCATTGAATTCGGGACGAGCATAAAGTTCTTCGATTTCTGTACTGGATAATAAGTGAATACGCTTGATATTGTCCATTGTGAGTCCCGGATTCAGTGAGGCCAAACAGTCAAATCATCCCGCGTCCGTCCAGATGATTTGCGGGCACCATTCGTTTGTGCAGTACACCAAATATAACGGGTTGCCGTTCATGGATTATGTAATAAATAACATGACTGACATGAGGAAAACTCAATACTTCCGCTCCCACGTCCGGCCTGCCTCTCCCCAGAGCAGGGGTAACAGCCAGCAAACGAAAGGTTTGTTGAAGTTCTGACAGGTGTTTTTCCGATTGCATCTTACCCCATTGCTGTACAGTAAAGCGGCGGATTTCAATAAGATCGGCCTGTGCATCAGGCGTTAAGCGGTAGTTTGGTCTGTCCATTATGGTTAATGATCCCTGGGAACATTGATGATGCCCTCAGCAATACCCTGAGCCAGCATTTCCATCAATTTGGAGAATCGGAAAAATCCGGTGTATTGCTGGCAGATATCATCCAGTTGGGCAGTTGATGTACTGTCTATCACCTGTTTGAATATACCCATATAGTCGTAACACGTTTTCAGTAATTGCGTATCGCCGGTCTCGGTAAGAGGAAAACGGGTAGCATAGTCGTGTATACGCTTCACCCGCTGTAATTGTTCTGCCCTCAGCCCGGCTACAGACATTTTTTTCTCCTTAATATGTGAAGTTTTAATCGTACAGACCTGATCTCAGTTCATTAAAAAAAGCTTCACCATCGGCGATGTTACCGGATTCAATATCAACGCTGGCCTGTGCCGCTCTTGACTGTAATAATTTTAACCGGAGTGTTTCAATACTTTCGTACTCATCCATTGAGATAACCACCGCAACGGGTTTTCCGTTTTTATTTATTTGGATTGGGGCACGTTGTGCTTTGAGTAGCATGTCGCCAAACTGAGTTTTGGCTTCATTGGCAGAAAGAGCATCCATAATAATCCCCTCATTGAATAATGGTATGATTCAAACAATATAAACGAATCGAACGACCTGATCAAATTTAAAGCTATCAAAAAGTATACTTTTTGACAACCATTGGAAATGGCTCTCAAAATTCCTATCATAAGTACTCAATCAAATAGTCTAAGGGATAATGATAGATTATGGCAAAAATTGGTTATGCGCGTGTCAGCTCAACAGGTCAAAGTTTAGACATTCAGCTGGAAAAATTAAAACAAGCGGAGTGTGAACGTCTTTATCAGGAAAAACGCAGTGGCCGGACAGCGCATCGCCCGCAATACCAAGCCTGTATGGATTACCTGCGTGAAGGTGATACTCTGATCGTCACAAAATTAGACCGGCTTGCACGTTCAGTGGATCATTTATCACAAATTTCTAGTCGCTTTCAGCAAGAAAATATTGATTTGGTCGTTCTGGATCAAAATATAGATACCCGAACTTCAACAGGGCGTCTTATGTTCAATATGCTGGCCACCATCGCGGAGTTTGAAAATGACTTACGCAGTGAACGCCAGGCGGAAGGGATCGCCAAAGCGAAAGAGAATGGTGTCAGATTCGGGCGCCCCGCTAAGTTAACCGAAGATATACGAAATGATATTTATCTCAAGCGTCAGTCCGGCATTACGATTGGTCAGTTAGCCAAGGAGTTCAAGCTAGGCGAAGCAACCATCTACCGTGTTTTGAACACATTTAAGCACGTTGATAACTCGTAGCTCTCACAAAGTTTACAGATCTGGGGGTTCTTCCACAGGACCCGTATGCCAGATTAAAAGCGGCGTTGTTTGAATATAATGCCATCTTCAAGAGCACTCATGTCCTCAATCTGATTGATGATATGGCACTGAGAAAAGCGATCCGAAGTGCCCGAAACCGTACGGAAGCCTATCATCAGCTCCAAAGTAACATCCGAAAAACCTACAACGGTATCTTCAAGGGTAAAAAAATCGTTGAAAACCGGGTCAGTGCCCATGCGGCCAGATTGGTTGCCAACTGCATCATTGCCTACAACAGTATGATCCTGAATGCGGTCTACCAAAAGATGCTAGTCAATGATGTTTCTCAAGAAATTATTGATGAGTTTACGCGGATTTCACCGATTGCCTGGACACACACATTGTTCACGGGGCGATACAACTTTAAGAGAAATAACGGGAAGATTGATGTGGAAGCGATGGCGAGGATATTGGAGTCTCACCTGAAACAACATTTTTGGCGGGATGACTGATCAGGGTTTTCCCTCAAAGTTTACAGATCTGGGGGTTCTTCCACTGGACCCGTACCACGCGCTCAACGATTCCTACGAGCAATATCTGCGTCTCTCCACGCTGAAGGCTGCATGTGACTGTATTGGCGACGGAATTAAGACACTTCCCGTCTTCCCGTATTATTCACTGGAGTTGGGGGAACTGTATGGCGCTGTCGATGGGCAAAAATTCAGCGTTGAACGTCCGATGATCAAAGCCCGGGCATCAAAAAAATATTTTGGACTTGGGAAGGGCGTAGTGGCCTACACCCTGCTGTGCAACCATATTCCACTGAATGGTTATCTCATCGGCGCCCATGAGTATGAAGCACATCACGTTTTCGATATCTGGTACAGGAATACCAGCGGAATTGTACCCACGGCGATAACCGGTGACATGCACAGTATTAACCGGGCTAATTTTGCCATTCTTTACTGGTTCGGGCTGCGTTTCGAACCCCGATTTACCTCGATAGAGGACATGCTGAAAGAGCTATACTGCGCGGACGATCCGGAACGTTATAAAAAATTCCTTATCCAGCCTGTAGGACAGATAAATCAGCAAGTTATCATTGATGAAAAACCGCATCTGGACCAGATCGTCGCCACGCTGGGGATGAAAGAAATTACTCAGGGTTCCCTGATTCGCAAACTGTGTACTTATTCAGCGGAAAACCCGACAAGGAAGGCCCTGTTTGAGTTTGATAAACTGATCCGCAGTCTTTACATTCTCCGGTATCTTCGTAACCCGCAGGTGGCCAGAAACAGCCACCGGTCGCAAAATCGCATTGAATCCTGGCATCAGCTTCGTTCAGCAATCGCGCAGGTTGGTGGCAAAAAAGAGCTGACCGGACAGAATGATATTGAGCTGGAGATCAGTAATCAGTGCGGGCGACTGCTCAGCATCATTATTATTTATTATAACTCAGCCCTGCTGTCGCGGTTGTTGCAGAAGTATGAAGAGGTTGGGAACACCCAGGGCCTTGCTCTTCTCAGACGAATGTCCCCCGTAGCCTGGCAGCATATTTTTCTGAATGGCCATTACACCTTTATCAGTGAAGGGAAAGAACTCGATCTGGACGCCATGATTGAGGGACTGACGTTGTCATAAGCCGCATGGCAAGCCCGCAAAATTTTGGCGGCTTCCCGCTTACAACCCCAGTACGCAGGGTCAGATTCATTCTTTCGATGCGTTGGGTAAATTTCTTTCCTCTGAGGTGAGTTCTCCCAGGAAGGCAATCATAAACAGCATAATTATCAGTACAATAATACTGGATTTCAAACGATGCCAGAAGCGCCAACAGTTTTTCCAGCGTTTTTTTACTGCGATCGCCAAATACATGTGCGATGATTTGCTTCTGGTTTGGTTCCCACGCATACCAGAGCCAGCGTTGATTCTTCTTGTTGCCGACAAATGACCACTGCTCATCAATTTCACAGATAATGTGAATCTCACTTCCTGCCAGAGGCCGTGTTGTTACTTGTCTGGGTTCAAGTTTTTTAACGTGCGAAGCACAGTATTGATCCCGACGTTCAAAACACGTGCAGTGTCTCTGATCCCGCCGTTATTTATCGCCATATCAGTGATTTGTTCTTTCACTCCGGGTTTGCAGGCTTGATAAGTGTAATTCAGTTGGAAGGTTTTACGGCAGGCATAACAGTGATAACGCGGGTGTCCACTGCTTCCTTTTCCATGCCCTTTGACCTCCTCTGCTTTGTGACAATAACGACAAACCACATCAACTTTAGCCATATCTCACCAGTAATAAAAAATGGAAAGTTTACTACAATAATCTAACTATTGGGAGCATGACCCTCCAAAGTAAATCGAGGCAGGCCAAAATAGTCCTGAATTTCAGGTTGAGTCAGTATAGTCAGGCGCTTTTTATTGGTATTCATTTTTTTAATTCTTAATATGTCACTTTATCTTTTTATCTCCACCTTTAATGGACATAGATTTATATACAGTTTATATTACATCTTTCCATCCGTATTTAGGCTAAAACAAGGCTGTCATTTAAACCTTCGTTTAACTGACACACCAAAAGCGAGAAGAAAGGTTTATGGCGCAAAAAATTGATGTTCGGGGTATAAAAGTCTCTGTCTTTTCCGACAAACAAGATGACTATATATCGCTATCTGACATCGCTAAGTACAAAGATGGCGACCGCGGTGATTACATTCTGCAAAACTGGATGAGAAACCGCAGTACCATTGAGTTTATCGGTTTGTGGGAACAGCTCCATAATCCCGATTTTAATTCCATCGAATTCGATGGGTTTAAACATGAAGCGGGCGCAAACAGTTTCTCTCTCACGCCAAAACGCTGGATCACAACCACCAATGCAATCGGGATCATCTCGAAAGCGGGCAGATATGGCGGAACTTATGCGCATCGGGATATTGCTTTTGAGTTTGCTTCCTGGATCAGCGCGGAGTTTAAGCTCTATCTATTAAAAGAATTCCAACGGCTCAAACAAGCAGAAAATGAACAGAAAAATCTGGAATGGAATGTTTCGCGCACTCTGGCCAAGGTCAACTATCATATTCATACAGAGTCAATAAAAACGAACATTATTCCCGCCCTGGAGCCTAACCCAAAAGCAAGAAACTTTGCTTACGCTAATGAGGCCGATATATTGAATCTGGCTTTGTTTGGCAAGACAGCCAGCGACTGGCGTAAAGAGAACCCGGAACTAAAAGGCAATATACGGGACTATGCCACACTGGAACAGCTTGTCGTGTTATCTAATTTAGAGAGCTTCAATGCTGAACTTATCGAGCAAGGCCTCTCTGCAAACGACAGGTTCCAAAAACTGAATCGCGTTGCGGTCAGTCAAATGAAGATCCTGATAGAAAACAAATCCATTGAAAAACTTAAACAATTAAAATAGGTCGTTCATGCGAATTGGGTATACCCGTGTCTCCAAATCTGATGGAAGTCAGGTGCAGGATCTCCAACTGGATGCTTTACTTGCTGCCGGTGTTAATAAAGAAAACATTTATCAGGATGAAATATCAGGGAAGTCAGACAAACGTCCTGGATTGGATGCCTGTTTGAAAGCCCTTAGGCCTGGCGATGTGTTAATGGTATGGAAGCTTGACAGGCTTGGCCGAAGCTTAAAACATCTGGTGAATACTATCCATGATCTTGCGGATCGAAAAATCGGATTTAAGGTCCTGACCGGGCAAGGTGCAGAAATTGATACGACGACGGCCAGTGGCAAATTGGTCTTTGGGATTTTTGCCGCGCTGGCCGAATTTGAACGGGAGTTGATCAGTGAACGAACAAAAGCAGGGCTGGCAGCGGCCAGAGCAAGAGGACGTGAAGGTGGACGTTCTTTTAAACTCACAAAATCTCAGGTTCGCCTGGCACAAGCTTCCATGAAGAGTAGAGATTGTAGCGTATCTGAACTATGTGAAGAGCTTGGGATTAGCAGACAAGCTCTCTATAAGTATGTAGGACCAGATGGGGAACTCAGGGAACACGGCAAAAGGGTATTAAAATGTATTAGTCCAGATTAGATCTGACAACTACCGGTTATTTATACAGGTGTCTGTCAGGTTAAATCTGGGTTAAATTCTTTTCTGCCCAGAGTCGTTTTC
>NZ_NJCX01000027.1:3077-48498 GCF_002632875.1 Xenorhabdus kozodoii | reverse complement strand
CCGCTGGATTAACTCCTATGGCCCGACGGAAACCACGGTGATTGCCACCACCCTGAAACTGGACAACCAAAACCTTCCGCCTTTCGACGGGGCTATCCCGATCGGTTATCCACTCCCCAATACCCGCATTTATATTCTGGATACCCAAGGACGACCGGCGCCGATTGGCGTCAGGGGTGAAATTCATATTGGTGGCGCAGGCGTCGCACGGGGTTATCTGAATAAACCGGAGATGACTGCCGAGAAATTTATCCCTGATCCCTTCAGCACGCAGCCAAATGCACGCATGTACAAAACCGGTGACTTAGGGCGCTGGTTGCCAAACGGCATGATTGACTATCTGGGACGCAACGATTTTCAGGTCAAAATCCGCGGCTTCCGCATTGAATTGGGGGAGATTGAGGCACAACTGGCCGCCTGTGAAGGCGTCAGGGATGCGGTGGTGATCGCCCGCACAGAAGAAACCGGTGACAAACGACTGGTAGCCTATGTCATACCGCAATCCGGCTTCACGCCAGATGCCAATAGCCTGCGTGAACAACTGAATCGCCGTCTGGCTAGCTATATGGTGCCTGCCGCGTTTGTCATGCTGGCAGCCTTCCCATTAACCGGCAGTGGCAAATTAGATCGTAAGGCTCTGCCCGCGCCCGATCGCAGCGCCATCGCCAGCCGTGACTATGAGGCTCCCCAAGGTGAAATCGAGCAGCAGGTTGCCGCCATCTTGCAGAGTTTATTGGGGTTAGAACAAATCGGCCGCCATGACAGCTTCTTTGATTTAGGTGGGAATTCCTTATCAATCATTCAGTTAATGGCAAGATTACGGGATAAATTCCAGCTTGAAGTGTCCATCCAGGACATATTTACCCATCCAGAACTTTCTGAACTCGCTGAACTTATTGCGTCAAGACAGATTGAAACCTTTTTTGCACCAGAAGATATCGAATCGCTGCAAAAAGAGTTGGAAAACTTGTCCGAAGATGAACTGCGCGCCCTGCTAAATGGAGAGAGTGAATTAAATGAGTAACAAAGAACTAAGCCTGCTTGAGTTAAGACAAGCGGTACTCCAGAAAAAGATGAAAGAACGCATCAAAAATAGTCAGATTGGGGAAACCAGGCCGCTTGATGAAAAAAGGCAAATTTTACCGAGAAAGGCTGATCAGCAAACGCTTCCCCTCTCCTGGGCACAACAGCGTTTGTGGTTTCTGGCACAGTTAGATCCCGCAGCCCAAACGGCATACCACATTCCGGGTGGCCTGCGTCTGCAAGGCTATCTGAATTTAGATGCCCTGCAAGCCGCACTGGACAGAATTGTCGCTCGCCATGAAATTTTACGTACCACGATCAAGATGGTCGAAGGGCAGGCCCTGCAATTCATTGATAAGCCAGAGTGTGGCTTCTGTTTGGCAACAGACGATCTCAGCCATTTGCCGGCAAAAGCGCAACAAACCACCATCGAAGGGATAACCCAACGTGAAACCCATCAGCCATTCAATTTCGCACAAGGCCCCCTTATCCGGGGGCGTCTGCTGCGGCTGGCTGAGAATGAACATATCCTTTTGATAACCCAGCATCATATTATTTCTGATGGCTGGTCCCTCAACATTCTGATGCAGGAGCTGGCCACGCTTTACCCTGCGTTCAGTCAAGGGCGGGATGATCCCTTGCCCGCCCTGACACTCCAGTATGCCGACTATGCCCTTTGGCAAAGGGCGTGGCTACGGGAAGAGGTGCTGGAAAAACAGGTGAATTTCTGGCGCGACGCGTTACAGGGTGCCCCCGCACTGCTGGAACTCCCGACTGACAGGCCACGCCCGGAGAAACAGAGTTATGCCGGAGGATATGTCGAGATCGCCCTGTCACCGGCATTAAGTGCCGGATTGAGAAGCCTTAGCCAGCGCCACGGGACAACATTATTTATGACGCTGATGGCGGGATGGGCCATTTTGCTTTCCCGTCTTAGCGGGCAAAAAGATCTGGTGATTGGCACCCCCATAGCGAATCGGCAACACAGTGAATTGGAGCCACTGATTGGGTTCTTTGTTAACACACTGGCTCTGCGGCTCCAGTTAGATGGCAATCCGACGGTCAGCGCTCTGCTCACACAGGTTAAGACCCATGCACTGGAAGCCTATGCCCATCAGGATCTGCCCTTCGAACAGTTAGTCGAGGCACTGAAACCCCCGCGCAGCCTGAGCCATAGCCCGATTTTTCAGGTGATGATGTCCGTGGATAACACCCCAGGCCAGCAAAATATCACCTTGCCGAATATCACTATCCGTGAAATGAATCTGGCTGAAAACAGCTCGCATTTCGATCTGTCCCTCGCCATCAGTGATACTGAGCAGGGTTTAGTCGGTGGCCTGGAATACGCCAGTGATCTGTTTGACCATGCCAGTGTTGAACGTATCGCCGGTTACCTGCAAACCCTGCTAACTGCCATGGTTGAGGATGATGCGCAACCCGTGGAAAATCTGCCGCTCTTGCAACCCGACCAACGTACCCAGCTTTTAGTCGATTTTAATGCGGTCGATTTTAATGAAGTGGCCTTCCCATCCCCACAGGCGTCATTGATCCATCAACGGCTTGAACAACAAGTCGAACAAACGCCGGATGCCATCGCCTTAGTGTCCGGCGATAGCCAATTGAGTTATGCGGCGCTAAACCGCCATGCCAATCAATTGGCACATCATTTGATCGCTTTTGGGGTTCGTCCTGATGATCGCGTGGCAATTTGTGTCGAGCGCAGTCTGGATATGATCATCGGCATTTACGCCATCCTTAAGGCAGGCGCCGGCTATATCCCGCTCGATCCCGAATACCCTGCCGAACGGCTGGCTTACCAGTTATCGGACAGCCAGCCCGTGTTATTGCTCACCCAGCAGCATTTAGCTACCCGCTTGCCCATACAGGATATTCCGGTCTGGTTACTGGATGACCAGCAGCATCGGGATGACGTGGCAAAACAGCCCACCCATAATCCTGATCCCCGCCAACTGGGGCTTAAGCCGCACCATCTGGCCTATATCATCTATACCTCCGGCTCCACCGGCCAGCCCAAGGGCGTGATGCTGGAGCACCGCAATGTGGTGAATTTTATCCAGGCCCAACATCAGACCAGCGAACCGAAATTAGGCGATCGCATCCTGCAATTCGCCACCATCGCATTTGATACCTCGGTTTCCGATATTTTCCCGACCCTCGCCTCCGGTGCGACACTGGTTCTGCGCCCGCCCCATATCCGCATCCCGGATATGACCTTTGTGAACTACCTACGCGAGCAGAAGATCACCATCATGGATATGCCCACCGCCTTCTGGCATTACTGGGTGCAGGAGATGATGGCGGGGCGCAGTGGTTTTAGCCCGTACCTGCACACGATTATTGTCGGCGGCGAGAAAGCGGAATACCGCCATCTCATGAGCTGGCTGTCCCATCCCGAAACCCAGGGCTGCCGCTGGATCAATTCTTATGGCCCGACCGAAACCACAGTGATTGCCACCACACTAAAACTGGATAACCAAAATCCACCGCATCTTGAAGGGGTTATCCCCATCGGTTATCCACTCCCCAACACCCATATTTATATTTTGGATCCGCATGGACAACCGGTTCCGATTGGCGTCAGTGGTGAGATCCACATTGGGGGCGCGGGCATTGCCCGTGGTTACCTGAACCGACCTGACCTGACCGCAGAGAAATTTGTGGCTGATCCGTTCAGTACACAACCCGATGCCCGGATGTATAAAACCGGTGATCTGGGGCGCTGGTTGCCCGATGGCACGATTGAATATTTGGGGCGTAATGATTTTCAGGTCAAGATCCGCGGTTTCCGTATTGAACTGGGGGAAATTGAGGCGCAACTGGCGGCCTGTGACGGTGTCAGTGATGCCGTGGTGATTGCCCGTGACGAAGGCACCGGTGACAAACGGCTGGTGGCTTATTTCATCCCCCAAACCGGCATCACCCTCAGCCCGGCTGAATTACGTAAGCAACTGAGCACCCGATTGATGGATCATATGCTGCCCAGTGCGTTTGTGATGCTGGATGCCTTTCCGATGTCCGCCAATGGCAAGCTGGATCGCAAAGCGCTGCCGGCGCCGGATGGAAGCGCTATCGTCAGCCGTGACTATGAAGCGCCACACGGGGAAACTGAACAGAAACTGGCGGCAATCTGGCAATCTCTGCTGAATGTGGAGCAGGTTGGGCGCCATGATAACTTCTTTGAACTGGGCGGGCATTCACTGCTGGTGGTCAATCTGATTGAGCAATTACGCGCCCACGATTTGTCGCTGGATGTCAGCGCCGTGTTCTCTGCCCCCACGCTGGCAGCCATGAGCGCCTTAATCCGTCATCATCACGCCCACACCACGACCATACAGGCAGTGCCGCCTAACCGGATTCGGGAAGGGAGTTCTGTCATTACGCCAGATATGCTGCCATTGGTGAAATTAACCCAAGATCAGATAGCGCAGATTGTTTCCCGTGTCACGGGGGGGATCGCCAACGTTCAGGACATCTATCCATTGGGACCCTTGCAGGAAGGTATCCTGTTCCACCATTTGCTGGAAACGGAAGGGGATCTCTATCTGGATAACCACCTGATGACTTTCGACAATCGCACACGATTGGATAATTTCTTGCAGGCACTCCAGCAGGTAATCGACCGACACGATATTCTGCGCAGCGCCGTCCACTGGCAAGCGCTGCTTAAACCCGTACAGGTCGTCCATCGCCATGCACCGTTGCCAATTAGTGAACTCACGTTATCGGCAGAAGAATCCGCAGAAAGCCAGTTACGTCGCCTCACTGCCCGGCTGGACATCACCCAAGCCCCCCTATTGGCGGCTTATATCGCCAAAGATCCCGGTTCCGAACAATGGCGACTTTCCTTGCTGTACCACCATTTAGTCTGTGATCACGTCTCACTGGATATGATATTTGGTGAAATACAAACCCTGCTGTTGGGGGAAAGTGAGAAGTTACCCACGCCACTGCCTTACCGCAATTTTATTGCGCAGGTTTGCAACGTACCGCTGGAAGTTCACCAAACCTATTTCCGCGAATTATTGGCCGATGTGGAAGAGCCGACTTTGCCGTTTGGGTTGCTTGACGTACAAGGGAATAACCAGGATGAGATAGTGGAAAACGTCTTCACACTAGAGGATGAACTGGCACGGCAGATCCGTAATTGCGCCCGTCAATTGGGTATGAGTGCTGCCGTACTGTTCCATGTGGCCTGGGCACAGGTACTGGCGCAATGCAGTGGCCGAAATGATGTCATCTTCGGCACCGTTTTGTTAGGGCGGTTACAGGGTGGGATCGGGGCATCCGAAGTGCTTGGTATGTTTATCAATACCTTACCGATCCGCGTTAAGTTACAGGCACATAGCGTGAAGCAGGCGGTACAAGAAACTTACCAGCAGTTAACCACACTGTTGGAACATGAGCAGGCACCACTGGCCGTTGCCCAGCGTTGCAGTGGCATTCAGGCACCGTTGCCGCTGTTTAACAGCCTGCTCAATTTCCGCCATAGCCCACGTGAAGATGAACAGGTCGCCTCAATCGCCTGGGAAGGTATTCACGAAATAGAAAGTGAAGAACGTAGCAATTACCCACTGTCGCTGGATGTGGACGATTTTGATGACGGGTTTTCGCTGACCGCACAGTGTCATCAGCAAATTAATCCGGCTCGGATTAATGGCTATATGAAGATGGCCTTAGAAGGCATTGTGGCCGCGCTGCAATCTGCGCCGGAGCAGCCGATCCAGTCGGTCGATATCCTGCCATTGGCCGAGCGTCACCAATTATTGGCGGATTTTAACGATACGGTGAGGGACTATCCGCAGGATACCTTGATCCATCAACTGTTCGAACAGCAAGCAGCGCGTACACCGGATGCCACGGCATTAGTCTTTGGCGAAAGCGAACTGAGTTATGCGGCACTGAACCGCCATGCCAACCAACTGGCGCACCAACTGATGGCGTTTGGCGTGCGTCCTGACGATCGCGTGGCAATCTGTGTCGAGCGCAGTCTGGAGATGATCATTGGCTTATACGGCATTCTCAAAGCCGGTGCCGGCTATATTCCGCTCGATCCCGAATACCCTGCCGAACGGCTGGCGTACCAGTTGTCGGATAGCAAGCCGGTACTCTTGTTGACCCAGCGGCACTTGCAGGGGCGGTTACCCACCCCCGATCTCCCGGTCTGGTTGCTGGATGATGAAACCCATCAGGATCAAGTGGCAAAACAGCCCGCCCATAATCCTGATGCCAATCAATTGGACGTTAAGCCGCACCATCTGGCCTATATCATCTATACCTCCGGCTCCACCGGCCAGCCCAAGGGCGTAATGCTGGAGCATCGCAATGTGGTGAACTTTATCCATGCCCAACATCAGACCAGCGAACCGAAAGAGGGGGATCGCATCCTGCAATTTGCGACTATTGCATTTGATACCTCGGTTTCCGATATTTTCCCGACCCTCGCCTCCGGTGCGACACTGGTTCTGCGCCCGCCCCATATCCGCATCCCGGATATGGCCTTTGTGAACTTCTTGCGTGAGCAGAAGATCACCATCATGGATATGCCAACCGCCTTCTGGCACCACTGGGTACAGGAGATGATGGCGGGGCGCAGTGGTTTTAGCCCGGATCTGCACACGATTATTGTCGGCGGCGAGAAAGCGGAGTACCGCCATTTAATGGGCTGGCTCTCCCATCCTGAAACCCAGGCCTGCCGCTGGATCAACTCCTATGGCCCGACCGAAACCACGGTGATTGCCACCACATTAACCATCAATGATAAAGGCCAAGATCCGCTTGAATTGACTGAGGTTATCCCGATTGGTTATCCGCTGCCGAATACCCGCATTTATATTCTGGATAGCCAAGGGCGACCGGCGCCGATTGGCGTCAGGGGTGAAATCCATATTGCCGGCGCGGGCGTTGCCCGTGGTTACCTGAACCGCCCTGATCTGACCGCGGAAAAATTTGTGGCTGATCCGTTCAGTGCACAACCCGATGCCCGGATGTATAAAACCGGTGATCTGGGACGCTGGCTGCCCGATGGCACGATTGAATATTTAGGCCGCAATGATTTTCAGGTCAAGATCCGCGGTTTCCGTGTCGAATTAGGCGAGATTGAGGCGCAACTGGCAGCCTGTGACGGTGTCAGCGATGCTGTGGTGATCGCCCGTGAAGCAGGGGCAGGCGACAAACGGCTGGTCGCTTATCTGATCCCACAAACCGGCATGACACTCAGTCCGGTTGAACTACGTAAGCAACTGGGCACCCGATTGATGGATCATATGCTGCCCAGTGCGTTTGTGATGCTGGATGCCTTCCCGATGTCCGCCAACGGCAAGCTGGATCGCAAAGCGCTGCCGGCGCCGGATCGCAGCGCTATCGTCAACCGTGAGTATGAAGCGCCGCAAGGGGAAACTGAACAAAAACTGGCGGCAATCTGGCAATCCTTGCTGGATGTGGAACAGGTCGGGCGCCATGATAACTTCTTTGAACTGGGCGGGCATTCCCTGCGGGTGGTCAGCCTGATCGAACAGTTGCGCCAACAAGGGCTGTCTCTGGAGGTCAGCGCAGTCTTCTCCTCCCCCACGCTGGCAGCCATGAGTGCCCGCTTAAATCAGGGGGATGATCACGCTACCGATGCGCAGGCTATTCCTCCCAATCTGATCCGCGCAGACAGCCAGCACATTACCCCTGATATGCTGCCATTGGTCACATTAACCCAGGCACAAATTGACCAAATTGTTGCCCGCGTACCGGGTGGCGTCGCTAATATTCAGGATATCTACCCACTGGGGCCATTGCAGGAAGGGATTCTGTTCCACCATTTGCGGGAAGAAACCGGCGATACCTATCTTGAAAATATCCTGATGAACTTTGACAACCGGGCGCGGCTGGAGGGTTTCTTGCAGGCGTTGCAGCGGGTGATTGACCGACACGATATTCAACGCAGTGCCTTCCACTGGCAGGCACTTCCGATGCCGGTGCAAGTGGTTTACCGCCATGCACCACTGCCAATCACTGAACTCTCGTTATCCGCGCAAGAAAGCGCCGAAACCCAATTACGGCGTCTTACCGATCCTGACACTATCCGGTTAGCTATTACTCAAGCCCCTTTATTGGCCGCTTATATCGCCAAAGATCCCGGTTCCGATCGGTGGTGGCTTAGCTTGTTGCATCATCATCTGGTCTGTGACCATCTGTCACTGGAAATCATTTTCAGCGAAGTGCAGGCACTGATCCTGGGCGAAGAAGCGCCCCTGCCAGCGCCCCTGCCTTACCGCAATTTTATTGCCCAGACCCGTCGGGTGCCGATTGAAGTCCATCAGGCCTATTTCCGGCAGTTATTGGGCGATGTAGAAGAGCCAACCTTGCCGTTTGGGTTGCTTGATGTACAGGGAAACAACCACGATCAGATCGTGGAAGATAGTCTTATCTTGGATGATGAATTGGCACAGCAAATCCGTGATAGCGCCCGTCAATTGGGCATCAGTGCTGCCGTGCTGTTCCATGTCGCCTGGGCACAGGTATTGGCACAATGTTGCGGCCGTGAAGATGTGGTGTTCGGCACCGTGTTATTGGGGCGCTTACAGGGAGGCATCGGCGCGTCTCAGGTGCTCGGTATGTTTATCAATACCCTGCCAATCCGTATCCCATTACACACGCGTACCGTTAAGCAGGCGGTACAGGAAACCTACCAGCGCCTGAGCGAACTGCTGGATCATGAACAGACACCACTGGCAATTGCCCAGCGTTGCAGTGGCGTTCAGGCATCGTTGCCACTGTTTAACAGCCTGCTCAATTTCCGCCACAGTCCGCGGGAGGAGGAACAATCCAGCTCACATGCCTGGGATGGTATTCAGGAGTTGGACAGTGAGGAGCGCAGTAACTATCCGTTGTCACTGGATGTGGACGATTTTGATGACGGGTTTTCGCTGACCGCACAATGCAGCCCGCAAATTAATCCGGCTCGGATGAATGGCTATATGGAGATGGCCTTAGGAGGTATTGTGGCCGCGCTGCAATCTGCGCCGGAGCAGCCGATCCAGTCGGTCGATATCCTGCCACTGGCCGAGCGTCATCAAGTATTGGTGGATTTTAACAATACGGTGATGGACTATCCGCAGGATACCTTGATCCATCAACTGTTCGAACAACAGGCAGCGCGTACACCGGATGCCACCGCACTGGTCTTTGGCGAGAACGCACTGAGTTATGCGGCACTGAACCGCCATGCTAACCAACTGGCACACCAACTGGTGGCGTTTGGCGTGCGTCCTGACGATCGCGTAGCCATTTGTGTCGAGCGCAGCCCGGAGATGATCATTGGCTTATACGGCATTCTTAAAGCCGGTGCGGGCTATATTCCGCTCGATCCCGAATACCCGGCCGAGCGACTGGCGTATCAACTGTCGGACAGCAAACCCGCCCTACTGTTGACCCAGCGACACTTGCAGGGGCGGTTACCCACCCCCGATCTCCCGGTCTGGTTGCTGGACGATGAAGCCCATCAGGAGCAGGTGGCAAAACAACCCTCCCATAACCCTGATCCCCGCCAATTGAGGCTTGAGCCGCACCATCTGGCCTATATCATTTATACCTCCGGCTCCACCGGCCAGCCCAAGGGCGTGATGCTGGAGCATCGCAATGTGGTGAACTTTATCCATGCCCAGCATAAGACCAGCGAACCGAAAGGAGGGGATCGCATCCTGCAATTTGCGACTATCGCATTTGATACCTCGGTTTCCGATATTTTCCCGACCCTCGCCGCCGGTGCGACACTGGTTCTGCGTCCTGCCCATATCCGCGTGCCGGATCAGGAATTTGTTAACTTATTAAATGAGCAGCGGATCACTATCCTCGATATGCCAACCGCTTTCTGGCATCAATGGGTACAGGAGATGACGGCGGGACGCAGTGGTTTCAGCCCCTACTTGCACACGATTATTGTCGGCGGCGAGAAAGCGGAATACCGCCATCTCATGAATTGGCTATCCCATCCAGAAACCCAAGCCTGCCGCTGGATCAATTCCTATGGCCCGACCGAAACCACGGTGATTGCGACGACATTAAAGGTTAAGAACCCACAAAACGGGGATGGCACACAATCGACTGAGTTCAGCGATAACATTCCGATTGGCTACCCCCTGCCTAACACCCGCATCTATATTTTGGATGCATTTGGCAGGCCGACCCCGCTGGGTATCAGCGGTGAAATTTATATTGGCGGGGCAGGCGTTGCCCGTGGTTACCTGAACCGTCCTGATCTGACCGCGGAGAAATTTGTGGCTGATCCGTTCAGCCAGCAGCCAAATGCACGCATGTATAAAACCGGCGATTTGGGGCGCTGGTTGCCTCATGGTGTGATTGAATATCTGGGGCGTAATGATTTTCAGGTTAAGATCCGCGGCTTCCGCATTGAACTGGGTGAAGTGGAAGCTCGTCTGGTGCAATGTCAGGGGGTGCAGGAAGCCATTGTCCTGGTGCGGGAAATAGCCCCTGATGATAAACGTCTGGTCGCCTATGTTCAGCCCCAATCCGGAGCCAAACTGCATCCCAATGAACTGCGCCAGCAGCTTGCCCAACATCTTGCCGACTATATGCTACCCAGTGCCTTCGTCACCCTTGACGCGTTCCCGCTCACGGCGAATGGCAAAATTGACCGCCAGGCATTCCCTGCTCCCGATCAATCTGCCATCGTCGCCCGCGAGTATGAAGCTCCCCAGGGTGAGATTGAAATCGTACTGGCTCAAATTTGGCAAGATCTGCTCGGAGTAGCGCGGGTCAGCCGCCATGACCATTTCTTTGAGTTGGGCGGTCATTCGTTGCTGATTTTGAAAGCCTGCTCTTTGGCTGTAGAAAAACTTGGCCTTTCGCAGAATAGGATGGCGAGTTTGATGGCGTTTACGACCATCAAAGACCAAGCCAAAGCCATTGAAGATCGAGAAAATAGCAATGTTGGCTCGATGGTTGGCCTGTCACGGAACACCAACGCCACCCCGCTGTTCTTTGCGCCCGGCACCGGAGGGCATGTGCTCTATTTACGGGAATTAGCGACAGCATTAGAAGGCACTTATTCCGTTTGGGGAATGCGATCCCCAGAGTTAGATGGCCGCAGCGATCCGCCACAAAGCCTTGAGGCCATGGCCAGCGTGATGATCGAGTCGCTTAAGAAAGTTCAACCCAATGGTCCCTATCACTTGGGCGGGCACTCTTTCGGCGGCTGGCTCGCATTCGAAATGGCGCGGCAACTCGTTCAACAAGGGGAAAGTATTGGCTTACTGGCTGTAGTCGATAGCGAATCGCCGCTTGAGAGTTTAAGCGAAAAGATCGAATCAGCATGGTCTGACAGTCACTGGCTGGCCGAGTTTGGGAATGCGCTGGCTGCATCGGCGGGCGCAGAGGAAAACTTTACTGAAGAAGAATTCCAATCCATGACAGAAGCAGAGCAACTTGATCGCTTGCGGCGGCGCCTGATTGCGGAGGAACTCTTACCTCCCCAATTTGAACCTAGGGAAATTGCCACCTATTTAGGCGTCTTCAAGGCTCACTCTTTGGTGACTTATCAGCCACAAGGGCGCTATCCAGGTGCACTCCAACTGTTTCTGGCTGACGATAATCAACCCGATATTTCGACCAAGAGCAGGGTTGATGGATGGCAGGCACTGGTGACCGGAGAAGTTATCCCCACAACGTTAGCGGGTGATCACATCACCCTCATGCGCCCACCTTTTGTGCAGGATTTAGCCGCGGCCATAGCCGGTGTGAATAAATCGGTATAAAGATACTCCCATGCACTTCTGGCAGCCTTAGCCGATAAAAAAACCTCGTTATGTTTAACGAGGTTTTTGTTGGGGCTAAAAGATGCCAACGCTGGGCGCTTAAGCCAGAGCCATCCAAAATTTTTTCAGCCTAAATAAAATCAAAGCACACATTCCAAATTTAAATAACATCATTTATTAACAGAAAAGAATATAAAATCAAATAAATATTTTTTAAAGTTAAGGGTCAATATAAAAGCCACCCATTATCTTGACATATAAATTCAGCCTCTTATCCTAAATGAGTTTCAGAATAGAGACACATTTAAAATATGAGGTTTCCTCACTCTTCGCTACGCAAGGGATAAGGAATTGACCTATGATTTTTTGATCCTTATTTAGATGTTATTTTTATAACCAAGCATAAGGAGAATATTGATTATGTCTAAAGATGAATTAATTAATGGCGTGGTATTTTACACCGGAAAAAATTATACTGGCGCCGCTTATGAATATCCAGAAAATAATACAGCAGTCAATTTAGTTGGTACGCCATTAAATGATCAGTTTCTTTCCGTCAAAATTGGGATAGGCTCTGTCGTGTTCGCCTGGCGACATAGCAGTGACAGTGAAGTTGGGCAAATTTATCGTGAATGGGATACAAACCAGCCAGACATCAGTGATATTAAAGGGTTAACAAAATTTATTGTCTCCCCTTCGAACCGTGATTTACTCGCAGTAAAGTTGATTAACGAATCCGGTGTCGATCAAGTATTCAGGGTTAATATTCAAACCTATACCATCCCCAATCCTGTCGATTGCTATTCAAATGATGACTACAAAGTTGTCGGTTTAGTGCCCAAAGATGGTCAACTCTATGTAACGTCCGTTGTCATCTTTAATCAAAATAATATCCCTGTCACTCAAGGAGCTGTCTATTTTAAACACAATGGTACAGATCTTGATATTGTCACTTATGATACCACTAAACCAGCCCATATGCGGTTTGAAAAAGTAGAGGGGTATCATTTTAAATTCGTTTTGGAAAATATTTCTGACGACCAATAAAATAAAAGTGAAATACTAAATTAACAATAGTCAATCCGTAACAAAATAAGGGGATGTACTGTAAATAGACATCCCCCCTCTTTTAGATTGTTATTTAGTCTCAACGAAAGCTCCTCATCCCCGGAATAAAACCCTCAATGGCAGATAAAACTATTCCACTTGATTATTCCGCGCCAACCATAAGGAGAGCGCCTTTAGTGAATCCTGTGTGAATTCATCACAACGGGCGGTAATTTCTTGCGGTGTTAACCAATAAACGGCGGAGACTTCCTCTTCCTGCAATGCAAATGGCCCGTGACTGACACAACTGTACAGGCCACCCCATATACGACACGCCTCCTCTTCATAATAGAACATGCCATGTTCCGCAAAAGGAACACCGGCAATCCCTAACTCTTCTTCGGCTTCCCGACGGGCAGCATCAAGAAAAGTTTCTCCTGTCATCACAACACCGCCCGCCGTTGCATCCAATTTTCCCGGATAAAAGTCTTTCGTTTCTGTACGATGCTGAACCAGAATTTTGCCCATCCCATCATGCACGACAATATAAGTCGCGCGATGCCTCAGATTTTGCGCTCTCATCTGCCGACGAGTGGATTGCGCAATCACGTCATTATCTTCATTGACAATGTCAATCCATTCAATGCTTGCTGATTTTTCTTGCATCATCCTAAAAACCTTTTATCAACGAGTTGCATATTTTTTTGCAGTCAATTTATCACACTTACAGACAAACGATGGTAAGGTAACGCCGATACATTTTTCATAAAGTTATTATTGCTGGAGGTTATATGATAGATCTATATTATGCCCCAACCCCAAATGGCTACAAGATCACCTTGTTCCTCGAAGAAGTCGGCATGCCTTACACTATCCATCCCATCAATATCAACACCGGCGAACAGTTCAAACCTGAATTTCTTGCCATTTCCCCGAATAACAAAATCCCGGCGATTGTCGATCATCAACCCGCTGATGGCGGAGAGCCTGTCTCTGTCTTCGAATCAGGGGCTATCTTACTTTATCTGGCAAACAAAACCGGCCAGCTATTGAGCAAAAGTTTGCGTGAACGAACCGAACAATTGCAATGGCTGTTTTGGCAAGTTGCTGGCTTTGGCCCTATGCTCGGTCAAAATCACCATTTCAATCGCTACGCCCCAGAAGTTGTACCTTATGCCATTAATCGCTATGTGGAAGAATCAAAACGTTTATACAAGGTGCTAAATACCCAACTGGAAAAAACGGCTTATCTCGGAGGCGATGAGTATAGTATCGCAGATATTGCCACTTATCCGTGGGCGAAATGCTATGAACACCAAAAAATCGATTTACAGGATTACCCAGCGGTTGCCAAATGGCTGGATAAGGTCAGACAACGCCCTGCAACACAAGCAGCCTACAAGGATGCCTGATCCAAATATATGTAATAAATTCAATTAATGACGAAATTATTCACTATAAAATTTGATATTTGTAACATATAGCAACATATTTCTCTGTCACTTAAGCCATCCCTTGTTTATAGTCAATAGATGATTATCCTTTGTTACAGGGGGTGGCTATGCGGATCTTAATGACGGGAGGGACAGGATTGATTGGTCATCGTTTGACCTGCCAACTGCTTTCACTCTCTTACTCCATCACCATTTTGAGTCGTTCACCGCAAAAGGTGTATTCTCTGTTTTCTGATCGCGTTGAATGTTGGACAACCCTCAATGACCAGCCCGATCTTGATGGCTTTGATGCGGTGATCAATCTTGCCGGTGAGCCAATTATCAATAAGCGATGGACACCAAAACAAAAAGAGAAACTTTGCCACAGTCGCTGGCAGCTTACTGAACAACTGAGCAAGCTGATCAAGGCCAGTCAATCTCCGCCATCGGTGTTTATTTCCGGTTCAGCCGTTGGCTATTATGGCGATCAGGGACAATCCGTGGTGACTGAAAATGATCTTCCTCACAATGAATTTGCCCATCGGCTTTGTGAACGTTGGGAACAGCTTGCCCTACAGGCCAAAAGTGACAAAACCCGCGTATGTTTGTTACGTACAGGCATTGTATTGGCTCCTGAAGGGGGAGCACTCCCAAAAATGTTGCCGCTATTTCGGTTAGGTTTAGGGGGTGCAATCGGCAATGGCAAGCAGTATATGCCGTGGATCCATATTGATGACATGGTCAATGGTATCTATTACCTGCTGGTATCATCTGAGTTACAGGGTCCCTTTAATATGACATCCCCTTACCCTGTTAGTAATGAGCTGTTTAGTGCCACACTCGCCAGTGTATTACATCGCCCTGCTTTTATACGCATTCCTGTCTTTGTGTTAAAAGCCATGATGGGAGAAGCCGCAGAGTTAGTTTTAGGTGGGCAACAAGCCCTTCCCAAACGACTGGAAGAAGCCGGATTTGGTTTCCGGTATTTTCAACTGGAGGAAGCGCTACAGGATGTCCTAAAAGCAAAAGATAGCGTTTGATCGTTTAAATCAATGTAAGACAATATGCTGTTGTGATTGATTCACAACAGCATTTCTTGTTTATTATTTTAACTCGAATACTGCTTTTAGTTATTTTCGTTTCATCCGGGCTGGCCAAGGTTATCGATTTTGAAGGCAGTTTGGCAGAAATGCGGGCGGCGGGTTTACACCCGGATTGGTTTTTTAATATCGCCTCGGCGATTGTCTTACTTTTTGGCTCCCTATTGATTTTATTCGATCGCTTTGTCTGGCTTGGTGCCGGTGCACTGGCTACCTTCCTGTTGTTGACGATTTTTATTGTCCATACGTTTTGGCATTTTTCTGGCGAATACGCCAAAGTCTCACTCTATTTTGCGCTCGAACACACCACGGTGATCGGGGGATTGTTGGCAACGGCGATTGCGAGCCATTTAAGAAAAAAACTTAAGGCATAGAAACTTAAGGCATAGCGGGTAGCAGAAATGACTAACCACCCGATAAAAACGCAATTCAACATTAAATATAGAATCGACATCATCCGATTGGATTAACCGGTTTTCTCTCTTGGCTTGATCAAATCAACTTAGCGCCTTGCCAACGGCAAAATAGATCGGCGGGCAAGTCAACCTCAAATTGATCCAGCACACGGTTAACGGTCTGGTCGATAATATCCTGAAGATGTTCAGGACGATGATAAAAGGCGGGAACAGGGGGCATGATGACTGCCCCAATTTCGGCGGCCTGCACCATTAACCGCAAATGCCCCAAGTGCAAGGGGGTTTCCCTCACCCCCAACACTAACTTACGATTCTCTTTCAAAACAACATCGGCGGCACGGGTAATTAAACCATCAGTGTAGCTGTGCACAATACCGGATAGGGTCTTTATGGAACAAGGTAAAATCACCATCCCTAATGTCTTAAACGATCCAGAGGAAATGGAGGCCGCAATATCACGATTGTCATGTACAACATCAGCCAGAGCCTGTACATCTCGCAACGTATAATCCGTCTCCAATGCCAGAGTCTGCCGGGCTGATTGGCTGATCACCAAATGGGTTTCAATGCCTTCGACTGACTGCAAAACTTGCAGTAACCTGACGCCATAAATCGCACCACTTGCTCCGGTCAGCCCGACAATCAATTTTTTCATGTTTTCCTCTGAGATCCTGGCTATACCAGTCGCCTTTCAAGATGAACCTTATCTCTCCCCGCGCCGCGGGGAAAGATAAACACTCTCATTGGTTTGCAAACGGCAACTTGAAGTTGGATTGGTATATAACTGAATGATAATAACAATATTATCCTTCATTATATATTTCCAGATCCTCTATTTCGCTCTGTCCACGCACTTTCATCTCATCGTCTTTACGTAAGTTTTCCAGATAATCGAGGTAACGCTGGTCAATGTCTTTCGTAACATAGATGCCATCGAATACGGAGCATTCGAATTTTTCAATATCGGGGTTTTCTTCCTGAACCGCTTGGACAAGATCATGCAGGTTTTGGTATATCAGGGCATCAGCCCCAATGATCTGGCGAATTTCATCCACTTCCCGGCCGTGGGCTATCAGCTCATTGGCATTGGGCATATCAATACCATAAACATTCGGGAAACGAACTTCCGGTGCCGCCGATGCAAAGTAAACTTTCTTGGCTCCCGCTTCCCGCGCCAGTTCAACAATCTGTTCAGAAGTGGTGCCGCGCACAATGGAATCATCCACCAGCAAGACATTTTTACCCCGAAATTCAGCGCGATTAGCATTTAATTTACGGCGAACGGATTTACGTCGCTCCTGCTGGCCGGGCATGATAAAAGTACGCCCTACGTAACGATTTTTAACAAATCCCTGACGATAGGGTTTATCCAGAATTTGGGCGATTTCGAGTGCGATATCACACGAGGTTTCCGGTACGGGAATCACGACATCAATGTGCAAGTCTTCCCATTCTCTGGCAATTTTTTCCCCTAATTTTCGCCCCATCCGCAACCGTGCGTTATAGACCGAAACCTTGTCAATAAAGGAATCCGGCCGGGCGAAATAAACAAACTCGAACAAACAAGGTGTCAATGATGGGTTTTCCGCACATTGGCGGGTAAACAGTTGCCCGTTTTCCGTGATATAAATCGCCTCCCCGGAAGCGACATCACGCAGGAATTCAAAACCTAATGTATCCAGTGCCACACTTTCCGAGGCCACCATGTATTCGTTGCGGCCATCCTCCAGTGTCCTCTTGCCCAACACCAGCGGGCGAATACCATGCGGATCACGAAAAGCCACCACGCCATGCCCAATGATCATGGCAACGCAAGCATAAGCCCCACGGATCTTTTTATGCATGTTTGAGACTGCCGAGAAAATGTCATCAGGCTCTAATGGGAAAAGTGGAAATTGGGTTAATTCATTGGCAAAAATATTCAGCAGGATTTCAGAATCTGAGGTGGTATTGACATGACGGCGGGCATTTTCAAACAGCATTTTTTTCAATTCATGTGCGTTTGTCAGATTGCCGTTATGCGCCAACGTGATACCAAAAGGAGAATTCACATAAAAGGGCTGCGCCTCAGATGCACTGGAACTGCCCGCCGTGGGATAACGGACATGTCCAATTCCGATGGTTCCCTGTAAACGTAACATGTGCCGTGTTTCAAACACATCCTTGACCAAACCATTAGCCTTACGTAAACGAAACTCATTGTTACCATCAATGGTTGCAATACCCGCTGCATCTTGTCCACGGTGCTGAAGCACCGTCAATGCATCATAAATCGACTGGTTAACCGGTGTAAAACCGACGATACCGACAATACCGCACATGTAGCCTTTCCTCATCAGCTAAGCGGAGAGCGCTATCTCTCCGGCAGGAAACTCGACGCACTTTGTAGGTAGTCAAAAAACCACCTGATGATTTGACTGAACTGTGGGATCAGTTGCGATTGTTGCCAATCCTGGCTCTTAGGCAGTGGCGTGAAAGAGTCTGCAACAAACAAAATAGCAGACACAACCAAGACGCCACGCAAAGCCCCAAAACAGATCCCCAAAACCCGATCAGTACCTGACAGGCCCGTTCGCTGGACAAGTGAACCAATGACATAGTTGACTACCGCGCCAACAATCAGTGTTGCAATAAATAAGATAGCAATCGCCACCCCATTGCGCACTAATTCATCTTCCAGGCGGGTAAAATACGCCGCCAGATAAGTGTAGAAATGGCTTGCAACAAAGAAAGCACAACCCCATGTTATCAGGGAGAGCGCTTCGCGAACAAAACCACGAATCAAGCTAACCAGTGCCGAGAAGCCAATGATGGCAATAATCGTATAATCAATCCAGACCATTTTTTAATCCAAAAACAGGCCCCCGACATTCAAGTCGGGCGCATTTTAACAGAAAACGAAAACGTTTGCGTAGTAGATTCATCACTCTACTGAAAATAAATTTTGGCGGGTAAACAAACAGCATTCGCTGTAATGGGTCAATTTTTAACTGCTGTTTCCATAATGGAAAATCACCTGTCATTTTGAACCCTTATAAGCCCCGTGATGGCGCTTTTGGTGTGATCATGGGAAGTTTTTACTTCCCATAAGTGCCAATCTGATTATGGCTGATAGTTTTTAATCTGTCCTTGTAAGCCCGTCAGTTCCTTCAATTCAGACAAGCTGGATTCCAGTGCCTGTCTTGATCCATTCGGCCCTACATAGATCCGGGTTAATTGCCCTTGTGCCGGAGAAGACGGAACGGTATAGACCTGATGCCCAGAAAGACGCAGCCTTGCCACTATCTCTTCAACTTTACCCGCATTTTTTAATGCGCCAAGTTGAATAACATATGCCGTTGCCTGGGGGGCTTGTTCAGCAGGCTTCGATTGAGTCTCTGGCTTGCTTTCAATACGGGGTTCAGGTTTACGCGGTTCAGGTTTGACCTGCGGTTTCGTCTCCACTTTCCGTGGAGGAGAAAAATCAGTTGCCTTAGGCGCTTGCGTAGTCGTCACAGGAGGGGCGGTTATCAGCGCGTCTATATCCGGTTCTGTCTCCTGTGATTGCATCGCTTGCGCTGCACCTTCGGGCGGTGTCGATGGCATGTTTTGTGCCAATGGTGAGATAGAGTCAATATCTTCTTCATCACCCGGTTTTGGCACCAGAGGAATCGAAGCAAATTGATCTTCGTTATATTTCTTATCGCCATCAAAAATCATCGGCAGCACAATCACACCCAATGCGACAAGGACGATGGTGCCAACCAGACGATTTTGAAATTTACTGGCCACTTTCCTTGCCCTCCTCCAGTACTTCCATGACATGAGCAACCGTATGGAAAGAGCCACAAACCACGATGATATCCTGCACCGATGCGTCTTCCATTGCCTGCTGCCATGCGGCTCTCACTTCGGAAAATGTTCGGGCTTGCACCAGATGCCCGGACAACACTTCGGCTTCAGCTCCCCTCAGTTCATCCAGTGATGCGCAGTACCATTCATCAATCTGCTGGGAAAGGCAGGCAAGTGTACCGGCGATATCTTTATCTCCCAACATGCCAACCACACCACGGATCTTACTGTCTGGTGCGCGAGGCAGTTCTGCCAATTTTTGCACCAGATAACCCGCAGCATGTGGATTATGAGCCACATCCAGAATGACCCGCGGAGCTTCCCTGACCATTTGGAAACGCCCCGGTAATTGCGCATTCTCCAATCCTGCACGGATTGCCTGCTCATCAATGGCACGGCTGACTTTATCATCCTGCTGCAACAAGCAGTTAATGACCCCCATCGCCGTCGCGGCATTGGCTAACGGCACATTGGGTAACGGTAATTCATTGAATTGCAGATGACCGCCCAGCCAGTTCCAGCTATTTTCATTCTGTGAGAAATGCCAATCAACGTCTCGACGAAAAAGTTTAGCGCCCAGTTCATCTGCGACGTCAGCAATGGAGTGAGGCATATCCTGTTCACCCACCACGGCAAAGTGCCCACGACGGAAAATACCGGCTTTTTCACGGCCAATGTGTTCGCGATCCGCGCCCAGCCAATCGGTATGGTCCAGCGCAATGCTGGTGATGGCGGCGATATCGGCATCGACGATATTAGTGGCATCCAAACGGCCACCCAACCCAACTTCCAAAATCACGACATCAAGATCAGCTTCTTTAAAAAGCTGTAATGCGGCCAAGGTTCCATACTCAAAATAGGTTAATGAGATATCGCCACGCTGGGCTTCAATTGCCGCAAAGACACGGCAGAAATCTTGTTCTGCGACTTCCCTACCCTGAATACGCACCCTTTCGGTATAACGGATTAAATGCGGGGAACTGTACACGCCGACTTTAAGCCCTGCGGCCAGAAAAACAGACTCAAGGGTATGGCAAGTGGTTCCCTTGCCATTAGTGCCTGACACCGTAATGACTTTAGGTGCCGGGTTTAATAAACCGAGCTGACGGCCAAGTTTACCCACACGCTCAAGCCCCATATCAATGGCTTTGGTATGCAGGTTTCCCAGATAGGAAAGCCACGTCATCAGTGGCGACGTGGCTTGAGGAATTTGCAAATTATCAGACATCTTCTTTATTAGGATTGATGTTTATATCCGCTTCGACATCAGCAGGTTCAATGACGATGGTTTCCACTGGCTCGGCGTTTGTGCCTGGATGCGGCTGATGGGTCAACATTGCAAGCAGGCTGGCAACCTTATCGCGCATTTCCGGACGGCGAACAATCATATCGATCGCGCCTTTCTCCAGCAGGAATTCACTGCGCTGGAAGCCTTCCGGCAATTTTTCACGCACCGTCTGCTCGATGACACGCGGGCCGGCAAAGCCAATCAATGCCTTAGGTTCAGCGATATTGATATCACCCAGCATCCCCATACTTGCCGTTACCCCGCCCATTGTTGGGTTGGTCAATACACAGATATAAGGCAAACCCCGATCTTGCATTTTTGCCAGCGCAGCACTGGTTTTTGCCATCTGCATCAGCGACATCAACGCTTCCTGCATACGTGCGCCACCACTGGAGGTAAAACAAACAAACGGGCAGTTGTCTTCCAGAGCCTGTTCAACCGCACGCACAAAACGGGCGCCAACAACAGAGCCCATTGAGCCACCCATGAAATTGAATTCAAAGGCACCGGCCACGACGGGCATCTCATGCAGCTTACCTTTCATGACGATGAGTGCATCTTTTTCTTGCGTCTGCTTCTGGGCGGCCGCTAAGCGATCTTTGTATTTTTTGGTATCGCGGAATTTCAGGATATCTTTAGGTTCCAGCTCACTGCCTAATTCTGTACCCGTGTCTGCATCTAAAAATGCCTTCAATCGATTACGGGCTGAAATGCGCATGTGATGGTCACATTTTGGACACACTTCAAGGTTACGCTCTAATTCAGCACGATAAAGTACCTGACTACAACTGTCGCATTTTGTCCAAACTCCTTCAGGTATGCTTGCCTTACGAGTTTGCATTATTTTGCTTTTGTTTAGAATCTTTTCAATCCAGCTCATTAATGAACCTTTCCGTCTGAAATTTGGCTGTTGCCAGCTTTTGTTTTACGTGCCATTAAACCACAATGCCATTGCAGTGTGGATAAAAAACTGCTCAAACCTGTTTACGGTTATCGATTTATCTATCTTCTATTTATCTGTCTGCTGCGCGACCGGCTGCTTTTTTCGATGCAGCACGCCGATGGCGCCAAATTTCTATGATACCCGGCAGAATAGAAATAAAAATAATTGCAACAATCAATAATTTCAGGTTTTGCTGTATGACTGGCATATCGCCAAATAAATAACCGGCATAAGTGAATAATAGCACCCAGATAAATGCACCGATGACATTATAAGCAGCAAAATGGCGGTAAGACATTTTCCCCATTCCTGCTACAAACGGTGCAAACGTTCTAATAATGGGGACAAACCGCGCCAAGATGATGGCCTTTCCACCATGTTTTTCATAAAAACCATGGGTTTTATCTAAATAACTACGGCGGAAAATCTTTGAATTTGGATTAGTAAATAACTTCTCACCGAAAATTCTGCCAATGGTATAGTTTATCGCATCCCCCATAATCGCGGCCGTAATCATCAAAGCCACCATAATGTGTACATTCAAGTCATTGGAATCTAATGCAGAAAGTGCGCCTGCCACGAACAGCAAAGAGTCCCCTGGCAAAAATGGCGTCACCACCAAACCGGTTTCACAAAATATAATCAGAAACAGGATGCCATAAACCCAATCACCATAATTCGCCACCAACTCCGCTAAATGGGCATCAATGTGTAAAATAAAATCGACAATGAATTTCGCAAAATCAACAAAATGAGTTAAAAACTCCATAATATTCCTCGTGATAACCCAACATCCCTGTCACTATTCGAAAATGTCAGATTAGATTATTTGCCAGAAACAGCGGCCCCATAATAGGTTCAGGTAAACCAAAACGTTCAGGATAATCCACGGCAACTAAATATAACCCCTCAGCTTTGGCAGTCGCTGCCGCTTTTGTCCTGTCTTTCAGTGCCAATAGTTCGGCCATCCAGCCAATATCCTGATTACCGCAACCAATCTCCAGCAAGCTGCCAACGATATTGCGTACCATGTGATGCACGAAGGCATTCGCCTTAATGTCCACGACAATATAATGCCCATGCCGGCTGACATTAATATGCATCATATTGCGCCACGGTGAATTGGACTGGCACTGCACCGCCCGGAAAGAGGTAAAGTCATTTTCGCCCAACAGGCGCTGTGCCGCTGCATGCATTTTTTTCTCATCCAAGGGATAATGAAAATGCGTAACGCCGTGTGCTAATACCGCTGGACGATAGCGATGGTTGAAAATCACATAGCGATAGCGGCGAGCGGTTGCGCTAAAACGGGCATGAAATTCATTATCCACCGTTTTAACCCAACGTACGGCAATATCTGGTGGCAAGTGGGTATTGACTCCCATTGTCCAGGCGGCGTCTTTACGTTGAGCCGAGGTTTCAAAATGCACAACCTGCCCCGTCGCGTGTACCCCTGCATCCGTTCTACCCGCACAAAAAACTGAAATCGGCGCATTCGCGACTTTCGATAGCGCCTTTTCCAGGCATTCCTGCACACTTTTCACTTCTTGCTGACGTTGCCAACCATAATATCGACTGCCGTCATATTCAATCCCCAGTGCAATTTTCACTTTCTTTGCCTCTGGCACAGACTGGCTTAGCTCTGTATCAGACATCAGTAAAATTGCTCCTGCATCAGTTTTTCTGCAACTTCAATCGCCATCAAGGCACCGCCGAAACGGATATTATCGGCAACTGACCAGAATTGCAGCATCTCTGGCATGCCATAATCATTGCGCAGACAGCCGATGCTCAAACTATCCGTGCCTGACGCGTCAGTGACCGGCGTCGGGTAATCCCCCTCTTCGGAAACCTGAATGTCTTCGAGACGTTCAAATTCACTACGAGCTTCTTCTATACCAACCGGACGCAGTGTTTCCACACTCACCATTTGGGCAATGCCATAAAAAACAGAGGATTGGACACAACTGACAGAAACCGGTAATCCTTCATCCTGCAATATTCTGCGAATTTGATCGACAATACGGCGCTCTTCACGCACCACGCCTTCGGCATCGGGCAGCAAAGGCAGGACATTGAAAGCCAACTGCTTGCTAAAACGATCTTCATCCGGTGGAATGCCATTTAATAAACGCGCACTTTGGCCTGCCAGTTCGTCAATGGCGGCTTTACCATGAACGGAAACCGGCAAGATGTTGGTCAAATGTAAACGGCCAATGCCAGCCGCATCGATCAATGGCTTAATGGCCGTCAAAACCTGGCTTGTTGCGCTATCTGCCACGGCAATGATGTTACGGTTACGATATTCCGCTAATACGTATGGGTTAACGCCGGGAACAACCAGAGGCACATCGGGTTCTGCGGCAAATAAACCGCTACTATCAATCACCAAACAACCCGATTCGGTTGCCTTTTCAATATGTTGGGCAGTGACTTCCATCGTCGCGGCAAAAAAAGCGAGCTGTACCTGTGACCAGTCGAATTCTGCCGCATCGCGAACCGTAAGGTTTTTTCCGTTGAAACGCTGGATCTTTCCAATACTCTGTTCGCTGGCAAGAAGATGCAGTTCACCAACCGGAAATTGACGCTCCTGTAATAACGCCAATATCGCTTCACCGACTGCGCCTGTTGCACCTAAAAGCGCAATACTCCAACCCTCTGACATGTTGGTTTTCTCCACTTCTCTTATTCCGCTACTTTTATTTGGCTGACGGGCAGGGAACCCTGCCCGCATTAAACCACTTTTGCATTAAATCCCATCCTGGACAGTAATTGTGCGCTCTCTTCTGAGTCACAATGTACGGTCAGGGAAGACCATTCCCGACGATCGGGATAGTATTTGCGTAATTGATCAAAAGCGCCCTCTTGATGCGCAACCTGACGTAAGGGGGCATCATCACGGCGCACATCATACACTAAATGCATCAAACGCTTGAGGATGCTTTGCGTCACTTCTCCTCGTACCGTGATTTGACTAAAATCGGGAGTCGGCAACAAATCAGCCAACTCAGTCTTGCGAGGTTGTCCCAGAAACTCACAATAGGCCTCAAAAACCTGAGTTGTTCCCCGCGCTTTGCCTTCCAGGGTATAGCCGGCAATATGGGGAGTCGCAATATCAACTAAGGCTAATAGAGGCAGAGAAAGGTTAGGTTCTACTTCCCAAACATCAAGCACGACACGTAATTTTTTTCCATTTTGTAATACGGAAAGTAACGCTTGATTATCAACCACCTCACCACGGCTGGCATTAATCAAAATTCGGTTGTCCGGTAATGCAGAAAGCCATTCTGCGTCGGCTAAGTGATAGGTTTTATAGGGGCCTGATTGATTAAGCGGTGTATGGAAAGTTAATATATCCGCTTCCTGTACCAATTTTTCTAAAGGCCAAAACTCCCCTTCATCACCACGATCTGCGCGAGGAGGGTCACACAGTAAGGTTTTCACGCCCAAAGCTGCCAATCGATCAGCTAAACGCCCCCCGACATTGCCAACACCCACAATGCCGACCGTTTTATCTTTTAACTGAAACTGATCTTGCTCAGCCAATAACATCAGTGCCGAAAATACATATTCAACCACAGCAATGGCATTGCACCCAGGCGCGGCGGAAAAACCAATGCCGGCCTGGGACAACCATTGCTGGTCAACATGATCCATTCCCGCCGTGGCAGTCCCGATAAATTTCACCGAACTGCCTTGCAACAGGGATTCATTGACTTTAGTGACAGACCGGACCATAAAGGCATCAGCATGTTCCAAAACCCCGGCAGGTACTGGGCGTCCTGGAATTGCCCGCACTTCTCCTAATTGCTGAAAGAGTTGTTCAGCATAAGGCATATTTTCATCAACTAAGATTTTCACTTTTCTCATCCAATGGCTTACATGGGCGTGATCCGCTATTCTGCCACTTTATCCACATAAAACCTATATGCCTTCCGCCTTATCTTTTAAGCCATCGCTTCATTAACCGCCCAGTAAGAAAATAACGGACAGGTGATTTTTGCTATCAGGTCAGCCTTTTCTGAAACGTTCTGGCGTTGTACCGGCAAGTTGCTGAAACATGGCAATAAAGGCTGATGATGAGCTATAGCCCACATCAAACGCGATTTCGTGGATACTTTTTCCCTGTTCCAATAAGGAGATGGCATGCAGAAAACGCAACCGCTGCCGCCATTCACTAAATGACATTCCCAATGCTTGCTTACAACGCCGCGATAACGTTCTTTCGGAGGTATAACGCTTTTTGGCCCACTCCGCTAAGGAGGTGTTATCCGCCGGATTGCGTTCCAGCATCTGTAGTATTGGGGCAAGCAACTTATCTTTTGAGGAAGGTAAATAGGTACATTGCTTTGGTGACAACGCCAACTGATCGATTAATACTTGTGCCAACCGCCGATCTTTTTCTGTTTCCGGCTGCCGGATATTTCGTGCAAAAAAATTCACCATAATCGCATTGAAGATGCCACTCAATCGGATAATACAGGGGTGTTGCGGTAAGGAATCACTCCATTCGGGGGAAATGTCGATGATCCAGAACCGTAATTCTTTGTGGTTATAACTCGAATGGGCGGTATTTTTCGGCATCCAGATACAAAATTCCGGCGGAGCAAGAAAGCGCTGCGCCCCCACTTGCGTTTCCATGACACCACAAACGACATAAATTAATTGACCGAAAGGATGTGCATGTAACCGACATTCAGTATCAGCGCTCAATGTTTCATCACGAAAAGAGAGTGTCTCTGGTATGACTGACTCAAATATGGCTTGATTCGTCTTCTCTCGACCGAACATTTTTACTCCCGCAATTTTTTATCCATAAAATAATAAGGGTATAAATAGATTTTCATCATAGCAATACACCCAAAGTATGCGCTTTCCTTACTCCTCGCTGCGCGAGGAGTAAGGAAATGACCGACAATTTTGGGATCTTATTGATATCTTGTCTTAATTGACACACCTGTTGTCTGATTATCAATATATATAATAAATCGGTCATTGATACACTAAACAGACAATAGACTCATAGAAATCATTTCCCTCAATGAAAAACTTATTATTCCCCTTCGTCGCTGTGCTGATTTGGTCAATCAATGCCGTTGTCAGCAAAGCGGCTGCCACCCTTATTGAACCCGCTGCAATTGCTTTCTATCGGTGGTTTATTGCCTTTCTGGCTTTAACCCCTTTCATCTTATTGCCGATCTTAAGGCAGCGGAAAATCGTCGCCCAATATTGGTGGAAGTTATTGATTTTAGGCTCCCTGGGTATGGTACTTAACCAAAGCCTGGCCTACTACGCAGCCCATACCGTCAGTGCGACAATCATCGGGATTTTCACTTCATTGGTCCCCTTATTAACCGTCATTATCAGTATCTTTGCCTTGCGGGTTACCCCTACGGTTGGCATTACCCTTGGTACGGTTCTGTCTTTGTTCGGCCTTGTGTGGCTGGTCAGCAAAGGAGAACCCGCTTCCCTATTGCAACATGGCCTGGGTATTGGCGAAGTGATGATGTTTATTGCCGCAGCCTCTTATGCCTTGTATGGGGTGTTGACTAAACGCTGGGCAATTCCATTACCTAACTGGCAATCTCTTTATGTACAAATTGGGTTTGGCGTTTTATTGCTCCTGCCTAATTTCATGATGACGGACAATATTCAGTTAACGGACGATAATATTTCCCTTGTTCTGTTTGCCGGCATTCCCGCCTCCATTATTGCCCCCTATTTATGGATACAGGGTGTTGTTCGCATCGGCGCAAACATGACGTCTATTTTTATGAATCTGGCGCCCGTTTTTACGGCCGTCATTGCTATCGTCGCTCTGCATGAAAAGATGCACAGCTATCACTTAATTGGAGGAGGCATTGTTCTGGCCGGTGTCATACTTGCACAACAGTTACGTATCCCGCTCACCCGCAGAAAGCCTGAATACAATTCTCACCAGTAACCCGCCTAGCGCTTCACTGGGTAAAAGCTGGAGAGTGGCATTGTGGTATTGGCAAATTTCTTTAACAATGGTCAGCCCTAATCCCGCCCCCTCCAGCCCAGCCGCGTTGTCCAAACGGTTAAACGCCATAAGAGATTGACGAATATCTGCCTGGGCGATACCGGGTCCTGAATCGTCGATCTCAAGGCAACCCCGTTTTTTGTCCGACATGATGGTTACCCTTCCCGTCACCACGCCCATTTGCGGGCTGTATTTGATGGCATTGTCCAGCAAGTTAGCGCACATTTCGGCTAACAATAACGGATCGCCTTTGATCCACAAGGCCTCTTCCCCTTCATAACCTAAGTCAATATTTTTGCTTTCTGCTTGCTGTAAGCGGGAAAAGCAGACTTGCTGCAACAACCCTACGATATTGACTGGCTGATAATTTTGTATTGCCTCTTTTTCATGCATCTTAAGTTGTGAAAGTTGCAACAGGCGAGCGGTCAGCAAGATCATGTTATCCAAACTCTTATCAATCGCCGCCAGTATGCTATCCCGCTGTTTTGGATCTTGGTTGCCACGAGCCACGACGACTTGTGTTTTCAATACAGTCAAAGGTGTCCGCAGTTGATGGGAAGCATCCGCACTGAAGCGCTCTTGGCGTTCAACCATCAATCTCAACCGTCCAATATATCGGTTAATCGATTGAAGCAATGGGGCAAGTTCGGACCAGGGTAAAATATTTGGCAGTGATGTGAGATCATTCGCGGAGCGGTGGCTCATAATGCCAGAAAGTTTTCGCAACGGTTTAAGCAGGCGCTTGAGCAGGATGTAAGCAAGGAGCAATGTCAATAATACGACGGCGCCCTGATTAACCAGTGAAGACAGCAGTAATTGGTCGGCCATATATTGACGGGAAGTCACCGTTTCTGCCACCAAGATCAACGCCATACCCATCATGTTGCCTTCATTAATGGGCTGGTACAACCCCACTACGCGTATAGACTGCCCCTGATATTCCGCATCATAAAAATAGGCCAATGCGGTATACAAGGGGGAACGCTGGAGATGCTGCGGTATTCGAGGAAGATCGTCATAACCGGAAATTGTTTTTCCTTCCGGGGAAATAACTTGATAGTACAAACGATCATTGATATTGCGCTCGAAACTGTCCAGAACCACATAAGGTACATCGACGATCAGGTTTTGATCCCGAACAGTCAGACGTTCCGCAACAGTTCTTGCTGACGCAAGCAGTGTTCGGTCATAGGCCAGCATGGCTGCATTTTTTACACTGACATACTGGCCATAAACAGAAGCACAGCCCAGTAACAGTAGGGGAACGCCAAAAAACAGCAGCAATTGATGGAATAACGACCGTGGTATTTTTAGAGAGTTCATTGTAGCAACTGCTCCAATCGATACCCCAAGCCACGTAATGTCCTGATCCCAACATCACTGTTAAGTAATTTTTTCCGCAATCGGTGAACATACAGCTCTATGCTTTGTGGATTCGCTTCCTCTGATAGAGAAAATACCTGCTCAAACAGTTGCTGTTTAGAGACCGGACGCCCTCGGCGATAAAATAGTGTTGTCAGGACAGACAGTTCTCTGGGCGTCAATGCCAACGGTACATTGTTCAAGACGAAATACCCTTCGCCTTCATAAGCCAGTGAGCCAAATTTCTGTGGTTCTTGTGGTATGGCTGAACTCCGACGCAACAAGGCACGAATGCGGGCTTCCAGCTCCTGGAAATCAAAAGGTTTGGTCAAGTAATCATCAGCACCAGAATTCAATCCCTTCACACGATCCGTGACATCGGTTTTGGCCGTCAATAACAGTACGGGTAAGTTTTGGCCACGCTTACGCAACCGCGATAACAGGGACAGGCCATCCAATCTGGGCAAGGCAACATCCAGAATTAACAAAGCATAATTTTCCGTCTGCAAAAGCTGATCGGCAACAATACCATCTTCAGCCAGATCAACCACAAACCCAGAACTATTCAGTGCTTTCTGTAACCAATGTGATAATTCTGGGTGATCTTCAACCAATAAGAGCCGCATAAATAATACCTATTGTTAAAAATTAACCAGAGAAATAAAGCGAAGTTATTACACAATTGCAATATTAAGTCTTAGCAATTGCTTACGGGTTAACAAAAAACATCTGCACAAACAAATAATTAACATAAAAATGTAAAACACCACGCAAATTAGGCGACTAAGGTCACATCCAGACAATTTTTATTGTTAATGAAAGGTAATTGAAAGGTTTCATTTCTATAAATGGACAGGTGCCAGAAATTTGCCATTGATACCCTTTACTGGTGCTATGTGAGGAATAAAAATGAACACTTTTAAAACGTTATTAACGGCTGCAAGCCTGCTTATTTGTTCCTGCGCTTTTGCAACCTCTGCCCCCAATCGAACCGAATGTATTGCACCCGCCAAACCCGGTGGAGGCTTTGATTTAACCTGCAAACTTATTCAAATTTCACTCTTGGAAACCAACACTATCGACTCTCCTATGCGGGTAACATTTATGCCCGGCGGTGTCGGTGCGGTTGCCTATAACGCCATTATTGCCCAACGGCCTGCCGAACCTGGCACTATCGTCGCCTTTTCCGGGGGTTCCTTATTGAATCTTGCCCAAGGCAAATTTGGTCGCTACAACGTCAATGATGTGCGCTGGCTGGCCAGTGTCGGCACAGACTATGGCATGATTGCGGTGCGTTATGATTCCCCCTACAAGACGCTGACAGATTTAATGGAGGCGTTTAAAAAATCCACCGATAGTATTGTGTTTGGCGCCGGTGCTTCCATCGGTAGCCAGGACTGGATGAAAACCGCATTACTGGCAAAAGAAGTGGGTATTGACCCCCGCAAAATGCGCTATGTTGCGTTTGAAGGGGGGGGTGAACCTATCACTGCCCTGCTGGGTAACCATATTCAAGTCGTATCCGGTGACCTAAGTGAAACGCTACCTTATCTCAATGGCGATAAAATTCGCATCCTCGCGGTTTATGCCGATAAACGGCTGGACGGCGATTTAGCAAAGATCCCTACAGCAAAAGAACAGGGTTATGACCTGGTTTGGCCCATTATTCGTGGTTTCTATTTGGGACCAAAAGTTTCCGATGAACAGTATCAATGGTGGGTGGATACCTTTAAAAAACTCCAACAAACTGACGAGTTCAGAAAACAGCGTGAACTACGCGGGCTGTTTGAATTCAATATGTCTGGCAAAGAGCTGGATGACTATGTGAAAAAACAGGTTATTCAATACCATGAAATGGCAAAATCCTTTGGATTAGCAAAATAAAGGCGTTGCATCATGAGTGATCGTATCTTTGCTACTGTATGGCTAGTGCTGTGTGGAATAGGGTTGATCATTGGCTGGGGGATCCATAGCGAATATAGCTATGAGCCTTTGGGTCCCCGCCCATTTCCAATTGCCATTATTTCATTAATAGCACTCTGTGCTTTACTGCTGCTCTTTAAAAAACCCGATCCTGTCCACTGGCCGGCACCTCCGGTGTTACGTCGCTTAGTTTTATTGATTGCCCTACTCGCCATTTATGCAGGGTCATTTGAGTGGCTGGGTTTTCCACTGGCAACCACATTATTGACCATCTGTATGGCATTACTCTTTAACGCCACATTCCCGGCTGCGATTATTTCTGGTGTATTTCTCGGTAGTTCGCTCTTTTTTGTTTTTGATCGTCTGTTAGATGTCACTCTGCCAGTCGGCAGTTGGCTCAGCTAAGGAGACAACAATGGATACTTGGGTATATCTGAGCCACGGTTTTGAAGTCGCATTAGTCCCTAAAAACTTGGTCATTGCATTAATCGGCTGTTTTATTGGTACGGTTGTTGGGTTACTGCCCGGCCTCGGTCCCATCAATGGGGTGGCGATCCTACTACCACTGGCTTTTGCATTAAAATTACCGGCTGAATCCGCCTTGATTTTGTTGGCCACGGTCTATATTGGCTGTGAATATGGCGGCCGTATCTCGTCAATCTTACTGAATGTACCGGGAGATGCCGCTGCCATTATGACAACCCTTGACGGCCATCCAATGGCAAAACAGGGGCGAGCAGGGGTTGCACTCTCTATCTCCGCTGTCAGTTCATTTTGTGGTTCACTGTTAGCGATTAGCGGGATCATCTTATTTGCGCCACTTTTGGCCCAGTGGTCTTTAGCATTTGGGCCTGCTGAATATTTTGCCCTAATGGTGTTTGCCATTGCCTGTCTTGGCAGCATGATGAGCCAAAATCCCATAAAATCATTATTTGCCGCTTTAATTGGTTTGGCTTTAGCCACCGTGGGTGTGGATGCCAACACCGGTGTTTATCGTTTTACTTTCAATAATGTGCACCTCTCCGATGGCATTCAATTTATTGTTGTCGTGATTGGGTTATTTTCAGTTAGTGAAATTTTATTAATGCTGGAAAGCACTTCTACAGGGCAAAAAGTCATTAGCCAAACCGGGCGCCTGCTATTTAATAGGAAAGAAGCGGCAGCGTGTGTAGGGCCAACCTTACGCTCCTCAGTGATTGGCTTTTTTGTCGGAATATTACCCGGCGCCGGGGCGACAATCGCCAGTGCCATTACGTACATGACAGAAAAACGGCTTAGCGGTAACAGTGACTCATTTGGCAAAGGGGATATCCGCGGTGTAGCGGCACCAGAGGCGGCCAATAACGCATCAGCATGTGGTTCATTTATCCCGATGCTGACTCTCGGTGTTCCAGGCTCAGGTACAACCGCTGTGATGCTGGGTGCTTTGACCCTTTATAACATCACCCCTGGCCCGACCATGTTCACAGAACAGCCTGATATCGTCTGGGGACTGATTGCCGCTTTATTGATCGCCAATATTTTATTGCTGATCATGAATATCCCGATGATTGGGCTATTTACCCGTATGCTGAATATTCCAATGTGGTTTTTGGTTCCATCAATAGCCATCGTTTCGGCAGTCGGGGTATATGCCATCCACAGTACCACTTTTGATCTTATGTTGATGGTTGGGTTAGGCGTGTTCGGTTATATCCTGCGAAAAATGAATTTTCCCATGTCACCGCTGATATTAGGTTTCGTCTTAGGTGAAATGCTGGAACAAAACCTGCGACGGGCACTATCAATCAGCAATGGAGATTTTGCGATCCTGTGGAGCAGTACTATTACACAAGTGTTGCTGATACTCGCGATGTTGGTCATCGTTATTCCCCCCGTACTACGCATTATTAATAAACGCCGTAATAAACATCACACTAAGATCTCAGCTTCTTAATAAAAAAATAGCCAATCCACATAATCAATGGATTGGCTTTCATGACAATGGATAAACTTGTCAGTAGCTAAAAATTAGCTCGAATACTTGCGCATCACCAGGGAGGCATTTGTCCCACCGAACCCAAAGCTATTGGACATGACTGTCTTTAACTCGCATTCGGTAGGTTCAGTAATAATATTCATGCCTTGTGCTTTTTCATCCAGATCTTCGATATTGATGCTTGGTGCAATAATTCCATGTTCCAACATCAATACACTATAAATCGCTTCATGGGCACCCGCTGCCCCCAATGAATGCCCTGTCATCGCTTTAGTGGCGGAAATGGCCGGTGTATTGTCGCCAAAAACTTCCCTAATGGCTTCCAGCTCTTTTAAATCACCAATTGGCGTCGAAGTTCCGTGGGTATTGATGTAATCGACTTCGCCCTCAACACCGTCTAATGCCATCTTCATACAACGCACTGCTCCTTCCCCAGAAGGGGCTACCATATCCGCACCATCTGAATTTGCCCCATAACCGATAATTTCAGCATAAATATGTGCGCCACGGGCCAATGCGTGCTCGAGTTCTTCAACCACCACAATACCGCCACCACCCGCGATCACGAAACCATCGCGAGCCTGATCATAAGTACGGGAAGCACATTCTGGTGTTTCGTTATATTTGGTGGACAGGGCGCCCATTGCATCAAATTCACACGCCATTTCCCAGCTTAATTCTTCACCACCCCCGGCAAAAATAACATCTTGCTTCCCGAGCTGGATTAATTCAACGGCATGGCCAATACAGTGCGCAGAAGTTGAACAGGCAGAACTGATGGAGTAGTTGACTCCCTTGATTTTAAACGGTGTTGCCAAACATGCGGATACACCTGAAGCCATCACCCGCGTGACCATATAAGGGCCAACACCACGCAATCCACGGGCACGCATACCATCAGCACCAACAACTTGGTTATAAGGTGAGCCACCTCCCGAACCAACCACCAAGCCAGTGCGAAGGTTAGAAACCTGTTCTTCGGACAGGCCAGAATCCTTAATTGCCTCATCCATTGCCAGATAAGCATAAATAGAGGCATCACTCATGAAACGTAGCGTTTTTCGATCAATCAAACCAGAGGTATCCAGCTTTACATTTCCCCAAACATGGCTGCGCATGCCCATCTCTTTAAATTTTTCTGAGAAAGTTATCCCGGAACGACCCTCTTTCAGAGATTCCAGCACCTCTTTCTGGTTGTTACCAATACTGGAGACAATACCCAGACCAGTGATCACTGCTCGTTTCATTACTTACCTCATCAATATGTTTACCTGCGGGATTTATTCATCTGCACTTTAGCGTACACTTGTACGCCGAACAAGTCCGATCAGGTTAAAAATTTAAGGAAAAATTGATCTGGACTCAGCCTGGAAGATTTATCATGGGTGGTGCAACTAAACGAAGACCGTTAAAATCCGCATATTATTGTTATCAACTGTACAGGCATTATTGTGAAAAACAGTGCTATCAGCAACGCAACCCTAAGTTGGAATGAGCAGGGCACCCCCATTTCAGAGCAGTTTGATGATGTTTATTTTTCAAATCAAGATGGCTTGGAAGAAACATTATATGTATTTTTGAAAGGCAATCATTTTCCTCAACGTTTCAATACTCATCCCCGTCCCGAATGCGTTATTGCAGAAACAGGATTCGGTACTGGATTGAATTTTCTAACACTTTGGCGATCTTTTTCCCAGTTTAGGCAACAATATCCTGAAGAAACCTTAAAACGACTGCATTTTATCAGTTTTGAAAAATATCCATTAAAGCTGACAGACCTGAAAACAGCGCACCAACGTTGGCCGGAACTTGAGGCATTTTCTGCACAATTATGCCAGCAATGGCCCTTACCATTGGCTGGCTGTCATCGATTAATTTTGGATAATGGCGCTATTACCCTGGATCTTTGGTTTGGGGACGTCAATGATCTATTACCGAAGATAAGTTCAAACCTGACAGGGAAAATTGATGCCTGGTTTTTAGATGGTTTTGCCCCAGCCAAAAATCCGCAAATGTGGAGTGAACAGTTGTTCACTGCAATGGCAAAATTTTGTCGTCCTGAAGGGACGTTTGCAACCTTTACATCGGCCGGGATCGTCCGGCGGGGATTACAAGAAGCCGGTTTTAATGTCACTAAAGTTAAAGGCTTTGGGCGTAAAAGGGAGATGCTCACGGGGACTTTATCTTCATTCAGTGATCCACCGCCTTTGCCCCATACCCCCTGGTTTTCTCGCCAAGCAGCTACCCATACCGACGATATTGCCATCATCGGGGGGGGTATTGCCAGCGCATTGACCGCACTTGCCCTATTACGCCGCGGCGCCAAAGTCACGCTATATTGCCAGGATGCGCAACCAGCCCAGAATGCATCCGGCAATCAACAAGGAGCCATTTATCCCTTACTGAATGGTAATGATGATCCATTAGAACGCTTCTTTACATCAGCCTTTACTTTTGCCCGCCGCCAGTATGACCAATTCATTGACGAAAATGTGTCATTTGACCACCAATGGTGTGGTGTCAGCCAATTAGCTTATGATGAAAAAAGCGCAAATAAAATTGGCAAAATGCTACGGACAGCATGGTCAGAAGAAATTGCACTTGGTATGAATCGCAACCAATTAAGCGACGTCGGTGGATTAGATGTAAATTATGCGGGTATTTATTATCCACAAGGGGGATGGTTATACCCTGCACAACTCACCCAAGCCGTTATCAAACTGGCTGAGCAGCGTGGAATGCAAGTTTACTTTAACCATAAAGTCACTCAGCTCATTCAAGATAAAAACGGCTGGCAATTGCAGATTGGACATGGAGAAAACCGGCAATGCAGGAAGCACAACGTTGTCATTATTGCCAATGGTCATTGCCTGCCACAATTTGAACAGACTAAACAACTTCCTGTCACCGCTGTTCGTGGTCAGGTTAGCCATATTCCAACCACAGATAGCCTGCGCCACTTGAAAAGCGTACTGTGTTACGATGGCTATATGACCCCCGTTAATCCTAATAACCAATATCACTGTATCGGTGCCAGTTATCAACGCAATCAGTTGGATACACTTTACTCTTCTCGCGAGCAGCAAGAAAACCAAGATCGTTTATTAAAATGTTTCCCCGATGTTAATTGGCCACAGGAAGTTGACATTTCAGAAGGGAAATCCCGTCAGGGTATCCGGTGTGTCATTCGGGATCATATGCCAATGGTCGGGAATGTTCCTGTTTTCAGTGAACTTATGGCTAAATATGCCCATTTATCCCAGCAAATAAACGCTAATAAAATGATTGAAGAATCTCCTTGTTACCCTGATTTGTTTGTTCTCGGTGCATTAGGTTCACGCGGATTATGTTCTGCCCCTTTAAGTGCCGAATTATTGGCTAGTCAGATTTTTGGGGAAGCGCTACCGCTTGATGATGAGACATTAGCGGCTTTACACCCAAATCGCTTTTGGGTCAGGAAGCTATTACGCGGCAAAGCAGTAAGAACAGAAAAACCTTAAAGTCGTTTATTCAGTTGCACCAGGTATGGAAAAGGCATACCTGGTACAAACCCTCGCTTCCCCACTCTCAACACTGACATTGTGATCTTATTTAGGTAGCAGTTATGGTCAGTAAGCGTTTCATTGCACAACGTTGTTCCTCGGTAAACCCATCATCGATCTCGCTTTGTAATAGTTGCTGTAATGATTCAGAAATTTGTTGCGAATCTAAGATCTCAAATCCCAATTGATGATAAAAAGGGGCATTCCAGTTGACATAACGGAAAGTTGTCAATGTCACTGCATTAAGATGACGCTGCCCTGCAACCTGGATGACGTTTTCAACCAATGCCTTTCCAATACCTTTTCTCTGCCAATTTTCATGCACAGAAAGCTCCATAATATGAAGACCATCATTTAACGGCTTAGCTAAAATAAAGCCAATAGGCAGAGAATCTTCATTAACGGCAACCCAGCTATTGCCTTGCGCAATATAGTCCAAATGTTGCTGCTCCGTTTGCACATGACCCTCGGCTATCCAAGCCAGTTCAGGGATAAACCCAAATAATTTCGCAGCAGAATGTTCTACTGCGGGTAATTGGGTGACATCTGATTTTTGTGTTAAGCGAATAGAAAACAGAGTGTTCAGATCATATACCTCATTGCTGTAATAATGACACCAGAAAAACCAAACATCATTGTTACCCTCCATTTGGTTTGAACCACTATTTTATTGAAATGGTTTTTAATTGCCCATGAATTGTTTTGATGATAAAACGATTTTATAACATCATCTTATCCCATTCAGTCAGCACATGCGCTTTCATGTTACGGCGTTTTTTCGTGATAAAAGTGACACCGGTTTGCGCTAAACTATCTGCCAGTTTCTGGCTGAGATAACCTTTGTCGCCATACAGAAAACCCGTTAATTCTTTTGCTAATTCTTGAACCGGTTCCCGATCATCCACATTACCGGCAGTGGCTTTAAGCGCCAGACTTTCGCCCTGATGGTCACAATCAAGTGGAGTTTAAAACCGTAAAACTATCCCATTGAGGTTTTTCCGCGTTTTGCTACCCCCTCAAACACCTTATGCCGAGGAATACGGATGTGATGACACACACATAAACGAGTGGAATCAATAAACGCAATGTTTGTCGGCGACGCAGGCGGTATCCGTACTGGTGTAGTCAAGTTATTCGGGGTAACAATAGGTAACGGTCACTTTGCTTTAAGTCAGATTTTTTAGGTGGTTAGGTTATGATGAGTGATGCGAGGTAACTTGATTCTGGCCCCTGCAGGAATCAAACGTGAATGTTATCAAATTGATTTTAAATAAAAATATTTGTTATATTTTTAAATCTATACAAATTTCTATGCAACTTACATTTCGTTAATAACTCTCGCCAGCTCTATTGCTCTACCTATGTGTTTTCAGTAATAGAGACAAGGTCAGCACACTAAACCTACCAACCTTGTAAAGAGGTCGCAATGTATTTCGTCGGAGCCTCTTAAGCGATAGCACTGACAGTCAACTGATAGCCCTGCCAGTAAGAAGCCTTTCCCATAACAGTGATCACCTGACCTTTCTGTAATAACATCACCGATAGTGCCATCTCATCAAAGCCAATAACACGCAGCGGATAATCACTGCGCTTTTCACTCTGCGCCTGCATGGTAGCGACTGCCATCACTTTACCTGTCTGGCACTTGATACACCTGGGGGCTACGGTAATCTTCCCTGTGACCGTGGCGACTATCGATGATGCGTTCTTTTGCTTTCTTCGTGCCATTTTCCACCGCCTGTAGATGGTCAAGATTTTGACCATGATAAAAATCAGCAAGTTAAATCACTGCGAACGTAATACGTACTCAGTTACATTAAGTAACCTTGTGCTGGACGGCGTAAACTCAAGCCCTCTGCGTTGTGATTTCCACAATAGAGGGTAATACATTGCCTCTATCTCGCTCTTTTGTGCACCTCTTAATGAGTTGTGCAAAGTTTGTGAGTAACCAATAGTAACCCGCAAAGTCCGATTATCGGATATTGGATTTTGCATACCGATATCTTCGGTGTTCAAAATATAAGCAGACGCCAAATATGTCGTCTGATTAAATATCAATGGGTTATCACCAAAGCCCGAATTAGGGCTTTGCCCTGCTAAAAGGTATGGTGATTTCCCCTATACCTAAGATGGGATATCACACTTTGAGATGGTCACGATTTTGACCATCTATGGCAACTATAGGGATTTCTCCAATAGTTAGTTAACTCCTTGATTTCACTAATCTCTGTCCCTGTGACAGAAATAAGCAATATCAATGGGTTAACTAAATCCCGTCAAAGCTAGCCAGTCGTTGCTTCTGCTCCTCATTGAGACTGAAAGCAAAATCCTCATGCTCGCTCTGCCATGTACCAAAGCTCATCAGGAATGCGATTGCAGGATCTATCTTATTCGCGGATTTCTTCTTGTTCGGTTTGATATTGGCGTTCGCATCAGTCTCCATTACGACATTGGACATTGCCCATGCGAGCACCGGATCGCCGTTGTGACGAATGATTTTGCGATTAACGAACACTTCGGCTGACTTCGCCACCGGGCTAAAGCGCATGTAGGTTTGCGGGAACGGTTCTACATTCAGCCCCGCGCCCTGTAATTGCGTGCGTAGGTGTGTAGCGTTCCATGTATCAAAGCCGATGAGCTTAATATCAAAGTGCTGGCTGTCTTTGAGAATATCATCACGAATACGGTCATAATCAATACAGTCGCCCGTCGTGGTACGTAGCCAGCCCATTTGCGCCCATTGCCGATAGATTGCCCGATTCTTGTTGGCCGGGTTCTGTAGCTGGGCTTCGGGCAGGTAGTGGCGGGTCAGGAGTAACAGTTCATTATCGACCGGAAACGTGTAGCAAAGACTGGTGATATCGCCTGTTGAAGATAAGTCCAAGCCGGCGTAGCACTCCAAGCCTTTGAGGTCGTTTTCATCATAATCTGACTGGCAGGCTTTCCATGCGCCTTCACCCATCCACGGGGTTTCACCCTGACACCAGATATTAAAGCGTTTGGTCAGCATTTCTGTCCATTGTGACGGAATACCCCGCGCTTTCTGGATAGTGTCATGCAAGGCGGTACTGTCTACCGACACATCCAGATTGGGATTGGCCTTTATCCAAAGGGCTTCATCATCAATTTCGTTCTCGTCGTCCAGTTCGTAAATCAGGGCAAACAGCGATTCATTTTGTTCTTCGCCATTCAGTATCTGGCAACAATAATCATAGTGTTGTTTACAGGCGGATATCACATTACTGCCCCCCGTGGTGATGGCAAACAGGAGTCCTTCGGGACGTGCGCCCATTCCCAGTTCAAGGGCAGAGTAAACCGCATTATCGGGGTGTAAATGATATTCATCGACAATCGCCAAACTGGGGTTTGTACCCTCAATCGTAGCGGCTTTGGCGGCCAGTGGCTTTAACAGGCTGTTGCTCTTGGCATAGGTGATTTTGTGTTGCTGGATAGCTACCCGTTTTTTGAGCGGTTTTGATAACAGGCACATCTGGCGGGCATCATCAAATACGATACGCGCCTGATCGCGACTCACGGCGGCGGTGTAAATATCCTGCTGCCCGTTCTCCATCACCAGAAACCAGTTCGCCAGTATTGCGGCCACGGTAGATTTGGCATTCTTGCGCGGCACCTGAATGTAAGCGCTGCGGTATTTCCGGCGACCGGTCGCTTTGACCTTGAAGCCGAACAGGTTAGCAAAGGCGAATTGCTGCCACGGTTCTAACACAATGGGCTGACCGCGTAAGTGGCCTTTGACGTGGGGGCAGAGACGGGAAAAGCCAATAAAACGCTCTACTACCTCAGTATCGAACAGATAAAGCGGGTTATTCAGGTCGTTATAGTAGCGTTTTACCGCCTGTTTTACCCGTTTGCAGGCCGGAATTGTGCCGTTTTCGACATCAAAAGCGTACTGTTCCCATGCGTTCATCATTGAACCACTTAGGCTATCAGCACATCTAAATCATCGGGTTCATCGCTTTCTATCGGATTTCGGCGGCGGGAAACCGGATCAAAGCCCAGCAGTGACGACATTTTTATCATGATTTTTTCGGCGTCGGCTTTTGCCTTCAGTGACGGGTTACTGGTTGCCGCGCCGCGAGACCCTTCCACCGCGAACCCGCGCACTTCAATATCTGCCACGGCTTTACGGTAAATGGCATAGTTGACGCAATACAGTTCCAGGTTGTTCCAGTCTGCCGGGCTGAGGTCGTCACGCTCGTTGAGTATCTTGGCTTTCGATTTCCATTGCTCGGCGGCGATGTCGTTCAAATAAACGGGGGGTTTGGGTGCTCTTGCCATAGTTATTGTATCCTGTTGAAATGACTGCTATTGAAAAAAGTGCCGTGCATAAAAATTTGAGGAGGGGGTCGGTTCCGCTGGGAAGCGCGTTTGTCATTTTTGATACCCCCACCCACTATTTCATTTGTTATTATTCTGCGACTAACCAACCGCGACGCGTTGCCGCTTCAGTTTCCCGTTCCTGATAGACACCCTGTTTGCGCTTCGCTTTGGTTATCGGGTCTGTCTGTACGGTCTTGCGGTTATGGCAGGCATGGCATAGTGCTTGATGATTGGATTCAGGCCAAAACAGCACATCCGCTTCACCCTGTATCGGAATAATGTGATCCACAATCGTTGCAGAGACATAGATATTTTGCTGTAGGCAGTGGACACATAACGGATTCGCTTTCAGGTATTGCAGCCGGTAGCGTCCCCATTGATTACTGTAACCTCGTTGGGTTCGGGTTCCCCGTTGTTTATCCTGTTGCCGTCTGGACTCGCGTTGGTGTTGTTCACAGCGGCCTGACTTCACCCGCTCACGGCAATTAGGATAGCTACAACGCTTTAACGGTTGCCACGGCATCAGTAAACTCCCACATCACGATAGACAGACCACAACGATTTGATGGTGAACGGGATTTCTTTGAATTCCTTATCTGCCACCATTGCCCGGTTCTCATACAGCAAACCGATATAGAGTAAACAGCCGACTTTGATCGCCGGGCTGAAAACCAAGCCTTCATCAAACCGTTTGCCGATATGTTGCTGGCAGACTTCTAATGCAGCATTGGCATAACCTTGAAGTAAGGTATCTTCTAAAGCATTACTTTCATCTATCCGGCAATGCTGTTTGATCTCATTCAGGGGGATTTCGATATCAGGCATATTTCACGCCTCCCTTGCAAAGCAGCTCTAAGTGAGTCCGTTTCGGATCAGGGATAACGGCAACGATGGCAAAGGCCTGACTATGGGAGCTATTACCCTGATAGATAATCCGGTGTGTGGTGGTGATATCATTCCGGTAGCGTAACCAAATACGTACAGTGGCTTCGGAAAGTATCCGCCCGGAGGCGACCAGTTCCCGACCGCTGATAAATTTCACCTCCGCCCAGACCTCAGCAATATTCACCCATGCTTTAATCACCGAACCGCCCGGGGAACGGGTTTGTTCATTTTTCTGGATAGTTATCCGATCTCTTAATGCACCCGCTCTCATTCCTTGCCCTCCGGTTCATTGGCTTTCTTCACTTCAACGGTTTGTTTCCATGCCTGGCTAAACTCATCTCCACCGTCACGGGGGGATAACCCCTCACGTTCACGGGCTTCATTCGGGCACATCACACCGGATTTAATCGCTGTCTCATAACTCTGGAAGCGTTCGTTGGGATTGGCACGCAATAAGTCGGCGGTATCGAACTCAACTTGGTAGCGAATGCCTTTTGTTGGTGAGTTCAGCAATAAAGCAGATTTGATTTGCTGCTCGAAATTAGCCAGCCACGGGCGCATGGTAATGGTCAGAAAAGCGCGGGAGGCTTCGCTAAAGTTGCTATAGGTGCTGTTCGAATACTCTTGCAGGAAGATCGGACTGATATTGAACATTCGGGCGATATCGTCAATGGTGAAACGGCGGGAGGCCAGCCATTCCGCATCTTGGTTACTCATTCCCAATTGCTGGTATTCCATCCCGCCCTCAAGAATGGGCGTTTTGCCTGCATTGCGAGCGCCCTTGTAGCGTTCGAGGGCTTCCAACGCCTTATTACCCTTGATGCCATCCAGCCAGTCAGCAGCCTTAATCACACCCGCCGCCATCATGCCGTCTTTCATGATGCTGGCTCCGTGACGCTGTTGTGCCAGCCCTAAGCCCAGTGTTTCCCGGCAAATCGTGACCGGTGAGCGTCCCAAAAAGCCATCTTCGGTGGCATAACGTAAATGCAGCACTTCTTCTTGCAGATAGGTTTTCACCTTGCCGCTATAAGGTTCGGTGACGGTGTAGGCAAACCGGTGATCGGATAACCGTTGCGGAACCACCGCTGACGGTGAGTAAGGGTGCAACGATTGTGGCTGACCATCCCGTCCCCAGACAATCACCGCATACGCATTACCATTCAGTAAGCAATGGCGCATCAGGGTTCGCTTAAACTGAAACGGGGTCTGGCAGTCGTTCGGGTATTCATTAAGCAGATAATCTACCGGGTGATCGCTCAACCATTCGCGGGATTCTTTCCCGTGCTGGTGCTGAACCCGATAGAGATAACAGGGCATGGTGGCAATGGCTTCACTAATCACCGTGACGGCATTCATCACGGCAGGTAAACCCTCGGCGGTTGAGGGGGAAACATGCTCGCCGGATTTGGTATTAGACATACCCGCCAGAGAAAGAAACTCATCAATACTGATACTACGAGTCTCAGCGGCTTTACGCTTAAAAGGCCACATAACTACACCTCAGACAGTTGCAGCCAGTAATGGCGCAAATCCACATTGCAGGGCTTGGCTGCGTTTAATGAGCGTTTGGCAATTTCAACGCCACTTTCAGGATAGGCAGGCAAACTGGTGACAGTGATTTCCCGTAATTCAGCCTCTAAAACAGTTCTGACATAGGGTTCCTGTCCCACATCCCACTGATCTTTAATCGCTCGAAAGCCAAAGGACATACCGGAAATATCACCGCGTTCAACCAGTGTCAGTACATCGTGCCCTAATTGGGTATCCGGCGGGGTTAACTCAAAGCGTAATCCGGTGGTATCTTCGCTAAGTTGCAATGTGCCTGACGTAGTGCGGCCTAACAGGTTCATGTGATCATGTTCATAAAGCGCCCTGACATCTGTACCCGCCGTTAAGCTGGTGCTAAACGCATTCGGGGCGAACTGCTCGACAAACTCATCCCACAAAACTTGTGATCGGCTGTTCCACTTAATCACGTAGCCGGTCAGTTTCTTATCACGGGCAGACAGTGAAGTCGTGCGGATTTCAAAATCATTCTTCATCTGTGAACTCCAAGACTGAAAAGGGGCGCTGTGCCCCTCTTGCTTATTTACTGGCTGCTTTCACTTCAAGGATCTTGATGGCGTTGGAGTCCACCAGACCACCGCCCAGATATTTATCGGTACACACCTTATAGAATCCCGGCTCGGTGATATTGTCGGGGCGGGTACGGGTGCCGGTCTCATGGTCAACAATGAAATAGCCGCGCTTGAAGTCACCCAGACCAATCACGCCATCCGGCATAAATTCGAGGTAATGGACAGACAAGCCCAACAGCATATCGGGATCACCGGCTTGTAAACGTTCACGCCAGATATAATCCCCATTACCGTTTTTCAGCTTTTGCACCTTAGCGGCCGTCGTGGAGTTCATCACCCAGACGGAATTTTTACGGTATTTATTCTTAAGCAGGAACTTAAGATCAATCAGGCTATCGGCCTCAAGCGTGGTCGCTTCCAGTTTTTGCAACGTGCCAAAATCACGCAACTTGTCGCCTTGGGTGTCACGGGGATAAGACAGAAAGCCTTTCGCTTTTTTACTGCCGTCACCGCTCACGAGATCGGTTTCTTCGGTATCCACGAACGTATCGGCAATTTCTGAGGTCAGCCAGCCTAAGATGTCCACATCGCTAAAATCGATGATTTCTTGGGTAGTCTTAGGATAGGCGTAGATAGGAAACAGCTTGATGCTCACTTCTTCCATCTTTGGTGTGGCTGTCTCACCGCGTGCCTTACCTTCTTCCCCGTGGGCTACGGCTGCGCCACCGGCCGAAATAAGTTGCTTATACTCGTTGCTGCGTGTGGTTTTGATGGTACAGATTCGGCGCATGACCGACTCATCCGCTAGTTGCTGCATGATCTGTTTATTCAGCTCAGGGATAACGGTGTAGCCGCCTTCTGAGGGAACGCCCGTAGACAAGGCGCGGGTTTCTCCGGTCAGAATATAGTGGCGCAACTCGTCATTGCTGAGGTTTTCGCGGGTCGGTTGGGATTTGCTTGCCTGACTGCGTTCTTCATCAGACAGTACCTCATAACGGGCGATTTCTGCATTCAGAGCATCGGACTGACTACGCAGTTCGTCGAACTGTTTCGCTTCATCGGCTGTCAGTGAACGCTTTTCGTCTTCGGCTTTGGTGAGCAGCGAACGCATTTGTTCAGTAAAGGTTGCTTTTTGCTGGCGTAATTCGAGCAGTTTTTTCATGAAAGGGTTTCCGTAACAATAATGTTAAGACGTGAAACCAGCTCTGAGAGGGGCAGGCCGAATAATCTTTTTCTGCGTCTCGCAGGCTACTTCTCGCAGCTTGATTAAACGGCCTTATGGCGGCTCACGTCTGAGTGCCATCTCTCAATATATACATGAAAAATATAATAAAAAGACCTCACAATAGGAGGTCTAAACAGGCGGAAACATGAGGACAGAATACTTACAAATCTTTACTCTTCAAAATTCCACGGGGCATGCTCAAGCGTTGAGGCGATATACTC
>NZ_NJCX01000027.1:0-2977 GCF_002632875.1 Xenorhabdus kozodoii | reverse complement strand
CGCCCCAGTTGGGTATCAGGCGGGGTTAACTCAAAGCGTAATCCGGTGGCATCTTCGCTAAGCTGCAATGTGCCGGAGGTGGTACGGCCTAACAGGTTCGTATGATCATGTTCATACAATGCCCGAACATCCGTATTTGCCGTTAAGCTGGCACGAAAGGCATTCGGGGTAAACTGTTCAACAAATTCATCCCATAAAACGTGGGATCGGCTGTTCCACTTAATCACATAACCCGTCAGTTTTTTATCACTGGCAGACAAAGAGGCAGTGCGGATTTCAAAATCGTTATTCATTTTATGTACTCCAAGGCAGTCAAGGGGCTTTTCGCCCCTCTCGCTTATTTACTGGCTGCTTTCACTTCCAGCACCTTGATGGCGTTAGAATCCACCAGCCCGCCGCCCAAATATTTATCGGTGTGTACCTTATAGAATCCCGGTTCAGTGATATTGTCAGGACGGGTACGAATTCCCGTTTGATGGTCAACGATGAAGTAACCGCGCTTGAAGTCACCCAGCCCAATGATGTTATCTGGCATAAATTCGAGATAGTGAACTGGCAAGCCCAGCAACATGTCAGGATCACCCGCTTGTAAGCGTTCCCGCCAGATATAATCTCCATTACCATTTTTCAGCTTTTGCACGTTGGCGGCAGTATTGGAGTTCATCACCCAGACGGAGTTTTTACGGTATTTGTTCTTAAGCAGGAACTTAAGATCAATCAGGCTATCGGCCTCAAGCGTAGTGGCTTCCAGTTTTTGCAGCGTACCAAAATCACGCACCTTGTCGGCTTTCACGTCACGGGGATAAGACAGGAAGCCTTTGGCTTTTTTGCTGCCGTCACCGCTGACAAGATCCGTTTCTTCGGTATCAATGAAGGTATCGGCAATCTCGGCGGTCAGCCAGCCTAAGATATCCACATCGCTAAAGTCGATAATCTCTTGGGTGGTCTTGGGGTAAGCGTAAATGGGGAACAGCTTGATGCTCACTTCTTCCATCTTCGGCGTGCCAGTCTCACCGCGTGCCTTGCCTTCTTCACCGTGTACCACTGCCGCACCCCCGACCGAAACAAGCTGTTTATACTCGTTGCTGCGTGTGGTTTTAATGGTACAGATTTGGCGCATGACCGACTCATCAGCCAATTGCTGCATAATTTGTTTGTTCAGTTCGGGGATAACGGTGTAGCCGCCGTCTGCGGGGACGCTTGTAGACAGAGAACGGGCTTCGCCCGTCAGAATATAGTGGCGCAATTCGTCATTACTGAGTTTATCTCTGGCAGGCTGATTCTTGGCCTGATTGCGTTCTTCATCAGACAGCGCTTCATAACGGGCGATTTCCGTATTCAGGGCATCAGACTGACTACGCAACTCGTCAAACTGTTTGGCTTCATCGGCGTTAAGTGAGCGCTTTTCATCTTCGGCTTTGGTCAGCAGCGAACGCATTTGTTCAGTAAAGGTTGCTTTTTGCTGGCGTAATTCGAGTAGTTTTTTCATGGTGTTTTTTGGAATGGTTATTTTCTTTAAGACACTATTTAACCCCATAAAAAATAATAAAAAAGCCTCTTGAATTCAGAGGCTAAACAAGGGAAAACATGAAGACGAAATATTTACAAAAGATTTCATTTTAAATGGCGAATTAAATCGCCATTCTAATAATAAAAATCATTCTTTCACTTTTATTGTGTAGGTTTTATTAAATTTACCTACTTTTGTAAACATATTGCCATAAACACCACCAGATATTTTTATAGTTATTTCCCCGACATGTATAGGCATTCCTTGAATTTGAATACGGCTATAGTCTTTTTCTGTTGCTGGCAGAACAGGGGTTGTATAATCGCTAGGATTCCATGTTAGACCTGAGTTTGAAGGTGTTATTTTAGCTGAAAAACCCATATCTATAACACCCGGTATGTTTATTATTTCATTATATGGAACTCCTACCTGAGCATCTTTTAAATAGTTTCCATTAGGATAAATGGAAACAGTTTGTCTTGTACAAGCAGAAACAAGTAAGATGGATATAATGAAAAAAATATTTCTCATTTTTATTTTATTGGTTTAAAAACCAACCCTCCAAATGTATGTTTTAAAAAATAATTTAAATTATTATTAGATTTAACTCGCTCACTAATCCCTCCCCAAGTAAACATATTTAAATTAACTATTTCATTTTCACTATCTAGGTTTATTGACTTTCCTTTTGAGCTAACTTCACCTTCCCATACAATCCAATGATTTTTACCTGAAGTTTCACCAGCAGATCCGTTTAGCATTCCAACCGAGATTAAACTTACAACAATATACTCTTTTCTTATATAATCGTTTAAAGTTATTATATCATTGATATTACTATGGGAAAAAATACTTATATTATCAAAAATTTTCTCATAACCTGCTTTCTCAAACCATTCGGTTAATTTCCCCCACATTGTAACTCCCGCTGTTTCAGCTTCAACTTGATTATAGCTAAAAATAGCATTTTCTGAGTCTCTTAAGCTCGCTAATGTTATCCAATCTAAACCTGAAATTGTTGGTGCTCCATTATTATAGAAAGAACCGCTAGGGTGGCGGCAACCATCACCCGGTTTAATTTCTAATCTACCTATTTTAGTCTTGCCATATTTCCATAGCTCACGGGCAGATTGCTCATAAATATCTGGCCTATCCTTCTGTAAGCAATAAAAAAATGCCGCTGGGCCACATAAACTAGCCCATCCTTGCCTTGGATAAGTTTTTTTTGCAATTCTATCCTGAATTTCCGATTCAATTTTACTTTTTTCAAATGGATCTTTTTCGTGACCAACTGGATATTCTTTTGCAATAAATACTCTTTCAGGGATAGTAATTTTTAATTCAATCGTATTATCGCCATCGCTGACGGGTTTTGTTTCAGCCGTACTTTCAAAATAGCAGGCATTTTCTCGTTTGTTATCCGAACAGGCTTTACCTGCTACAAATTCACCCAGCGTATACATTTTT
>NZ_NJCX01000026.1 GCF_002632875.1 Xenorhabdus kozodoii | reverse complement strand
ATCAGAGCGCATGATGTTGGCAACCCATGTTGAAGGGATCGCATTTGAGCAGTGCGGAAGCGAAGAAGGTGCGGACATAGCGGTAAGAATGTACATGGATTTTGTCAATAGTCAGCCAGAGAAAGGCAACCGGTTATCTAAGAAAGGGCGCGAGGGACTTTCTATCTTGCACGATGAATTAATCAAAGCGGTAGAGGCTGGCGAGTTTAACACTATGCCGGTTATTCATTGACAGGAGGCGCAGATGATAACGAAAAACTTTCGTCTCAACGCACTGGCAAACACTTACGCAGCCGCTATCTATCACGATGTAACAACCCGTAACGGCGGCGCTCACTTCACAATGCAGGTCGGAAAAACAGAAATCAATGTCGCTATTGTCGATGGGGTAAAAGGCATTCGTGAACTGGTCGATAGCTACGCACTGGAAGCACTACAGCAGAATTACCCGGCATGGGAAATCATCGCCATTAACCTGATGGAAAAATGTGTAGTCAATGGCTATCTGACAGGCCACGGGCGTGAAATATGGCAAAGCATGATCAATGACATGGGCGACACGCTGGCAGCCAAGGGGGCGTTTCAATGAAAATCGACTATCAGAACAAAGGCAACGCAGCACTAATCATCATAACCAGCTTCATCACAGAGCGCCGTTTACATAATCGTTGTGTGGATGCCGCCCTGTTGGCTGTTGGTAAGTTGCGGACTACTTCTTTTGGTGTGCTGTTCAGAAAAACCGCGATCACCGGCAAAGCGAACCACATGATGCGAGCCTACAAAATCATTTGCAGGGAGGCAAGCCGTGACAAATAAGCACCGCCAGATGGCAGACATTCACGATGTGCTTGTTAAAACCACATTCCACATCGACGACGGCACGGATCAAACACAGCGGCTCATTCATATCATGAGGCGTAACCAACATATTCATGAGGGCGTTTGCCCTCCTCTGCCACCAGCGCCAAAAGTGGCAAGCGTGAAGTTAACACCAGTAAAGACAGGCAAGAGGAGAAGGAAATAATGATCACTAACTCACCCCACCTCACCCAGATAATCGCCTCAGCTTGGGGTAATCCGGCTGACATCACCGATGCAATCTGGCAGGCAGGATACCGGAAAGGAGGTAATTCCAGTGTCGAATAAGTTCATTAGGTTAGATGAAGTTTTGAGCAGAATAGGTTATAGCAAATCATGGACTTATAAATTAATTGATAAAGGAGAATTTCCTAAACCAGTTAAGATTGGTTCTCGCTCAATTGCCTTTATAGAAAGCGAGATTAACGAATGGATTGAGCAGCGTATAAATAAGTCTCGCCGCTCAATTGAAGATAATGCTTAATCAGTCATTCTTAAAACGACTATTAATAATATCTTTCCCGCACTCTAAGGCATTAATGAAATCAGCATACCACTGGAGCATTTCTCGGCGACCATCCAAATGAAGGGCATGGTTATACGTGCCCCTAATAGTATTTTTGTCAACATGAGCAAGCTGTAACTCTATCCACTCAGAAGGGAAGCGCTGCTCATGCAGCACAGTACTCATAGTGTGGCGGAATCCATGCCCCGTAGCCCTGCCGCCATACCCCATACGCTTCATCATGGTATTCATAGCCATTTCGCTGAGAGGTTTTTTGTAATCGGTTCGGCTAGGAAATACATATTGATAATCACCACTAATTGGGATTAATTGCCGAAGTAAAGTTACTACCTGATCAGACAAAGGCACGCTGTGCGGTCTGCGCATTTTCATTCTTTCCGAAGGGATTTGAATGAGTCTTTTTTCCAGATCAACTTCACTCCATTCTAATTTTCTTAATTCACCAGGGCGTAATCCTGTAATAATTAGAATTCTCAGTGCATGTCTAACAATCTGGCTACCCATGTGCTTGTCAATGGATTTCAGGAATTCTGGTAACTCGTCAACATCAAGGTGAGGGTAATGCTCTCTTTTGTGGGGAATAAAAGCACTGGCAAGATCGGGGGCTGGGTTATACTCAGCTCGACCAGTGATAATTGCATATTTCCAAACTTCACCACAACGTTGACGGACTTTTTTTAACTTCTCAGTAGCCCCGCGCTTTTCCATTCTCGAAAGAACGTCCAGTAACTCCAAGGGTTTTATATCTGCTATTGGTCTATTGCCAATATAAGGGAAAACATCATTTTCAAAAGCGCTCATCATGTCAGCGCGATACCCTGCCGACCATCTATCTTTGCGTTTTTCGTACCATTCAAGAGTAATTTTTTCAAAAGTGTTTTCAGACATGATAGCGCTTTCTCGCTTCTTCTGCTTTCTATCTTCAGAAGGATTAACGCCACCAGCAATCATAGAACGACACTCTGCGGTTCTTTTCCTTGCTTCCGCTAAAGGCACTTCAGGATAAGTGCCTAAAGATAGCATCTTCTGCTTACCTTCAAAACGATAACGGAACCGCCAACCTCTAGATCCGTTCGGTTCTATCAATAGCCAAAGTCCATTTCCATCAGATAGCGTATAAGATTTTGCTTTTGGCTTGGCTCTCTTAATTGCCACGTCTGTTAGCTTCATCATTTCACCCGTGTGTGTAGGAAGATGTGTATAGTAAAAACTATACACAAAACTATGCACAATTTCATGTCGCTTTCAGGAGACGCTAGGAGATATTAGGAGACTTGGGATTATTGTTATTTGTTGATTTTATTTGAAAAAGTGGACTTTAGGAGACGTTGCGAGAAGTAGAAGTGGCGGAGGAGGAGAGATTCGAACTCTCGGATGGTTTCCCATCGGCGGTTTTCAAGACCGCTGCCTTCAGCCGCTCGGCCACCCCTCCGCGATGTCGAGCACTATAAACATGGCTGTTCCCAATGTAAAGCATTTATCTGTTCAACTGCCGTTAATTTATTCACAACTCTGTCTATTGGTCTATTTATTCAGCATATTAGGGGATCTTTCTTGGGAATTGTGGTGATTTTTGCTAAATTGCAGCTATCGTTATTGAATTGGTAAAAAAAGTTATGTTGGTATTTGAAGGTCGCGAGATCGAAACTGATGCACAAGGTTATCTAAAAAATTACCGTGATTGGCAAGAAGCCATAGCTCCTGTCATTGCCGGACAGGAAGCCATTACGCTGACCGAACAGCATTGGGAAGTTATCCGATTTGTACGTGAGTTCTATGAAGAATTTAATACTTCACCGGCTATTCGTATGTTAGTCAAAGCGATCTCCCAAAAATATGGTGAGGAAAAAGGAAATAGCCGTTACCTCTATCGCCTGTTTCCCAAAGGGCCTGCAAAACAAGCAACAAAAATTGCTGGCCTTCCCAAGCCCGTTAAATGTATTTGATTTATTCATCCGTCGCTAATGGCGGATGCTAAAATCACTCATTTCTTCCACTTCACAAGACTCAGATTGAAAATGTTCTATTTTAGCGCCAGGTGGCCCGCCCTGCTCCAGCCAATGCGTTAACATTTTGATTTGCGAATCATTGCCGCAAGCGACGATTTTCACACTCCCATCATTCATATTGCGGACATATCCCACCAGCTTATTTTTCTTTGCCCAGCGGTAAGTATGATAACGAAATCCAACGCCCTGTACCCTTCCGTAAACATAAATAATCATGCTGCATTTAGCCATCGTTATATTCCTCCCAGATAAGATGGTAAAAACTTTAAAATGTTAAACTCACTTTTGATATTGTATTTTATATATGCAACAGCTAACCTGAAATTATGAGGTGGCGGTCACATGTCATCTTGGTTGCAAAAGTCATGCAAAAATTCCGGCTATCACTCTCTGGTGTGCGCTTGAAATTTACCTTACTGCCCTTATATATGAGTCATTGCAAAGTTTCTTTGGAGGTGACTATGATGATCGCCAGCAAATTTGGTATCGGCCAGCAAGTACGACATAGGTTGCTGGGTTACTTGGGTGTGATTGTAGATATTGATGCTGAATATTCTTTAGAACAGCCGCAGGAAAATGATATTGCATCTAATGCCACCTTACGTTCAGCGCCGTGGTATCACGTCGTGATGGAAGATGATGACGGGCAACCTATTCACACTTATTTGGCTGAAGCTCAATTGACTTACGAAACATCAGACGAACATCCAGAACAATCTTCTCTGGACGAGTTGGCCGAATCGATCCGCAATCAATTGCAGGCTCCACGACTACGAAATTAAATGTTTTCATTACCGTTATCTAAATCATAACAGTAAGGTGGTGAAGAATAAATCCATCGCCGCCTTCTTTACTTTTCCATTCCCAATCGCGGGATTTCAATTTTTGGGCAACGATCCATCACAACCTCTAACCCTTTATTTTCTGCCAATAATTTTGCATCTTCATTAATAATGCCTTGTTGCAGCCAAAGGACTTTGGCACCAATGACGATAGCCTCTTCCGCAACACCGTAAACAGCGTCCGCATTGCGAAATACATCAACCATATCGACGGGTTGTTTAATATCAGATAATTGGCCTACAACGGGCTGGTTCAATAAAGTTTGTCCTGCCAGTTTAGGGCTGACAGGAATAACGCGATACCCCTGATTGAGTAAATATTTCATGACCTTGTAGCTTGGGCGATCTGTTTTCTCACTCGCACCGACTAACGCTATAGTTTTTACCTTTCCCAGTATATCCGCGATGTATTGATCACTCATTTTTGCTCCCCCTATTTTCCACCGCTTTTTCATTTGGTTTATCTGCTACCCTGTTTATGATAAATAATTTACCCGCATAAAGGTATCCCTATGGAATCAACGGTTCGCACCTTGCCTGAATCAAAAAAGATCGCGCTTGTCGCACACGATCATTGTAAAAACGCCCTGCTGGCCTGGGTTAACACTCACAACGCTTTGTTAGCACAACATACTTTATATGCCACAGGCACGACGGGGCATCTAATCCAGCAAAAAACGGGGTTGTCTGTAACGAGCATGTTAAGTGGGCCAATGGGCGGTGATCAACAAATTGGTGCGCTGATTTCCGAAGGGAAAATCGATGTCTTAATCTTCTTTTGGGACCCATTAAATGCCGTTCCCCATGATCCCGATGTTAAGGCTCTGCTACGCGTGGCTACGGTTTGGAATATTCCTGTTGCAACAAACCGCTCAACGGCCGATTTTCTTATCAACTCAACGCTTTTTTCTAAAAATGTTGATATTTGCGTGCCAGATTATCAGCGCTATCTCAATGAAAGATTAAAGTGATTTTAACGACCATCAAGGCTTACGCTGGATCGGTACGCCCAATTGCGCTAACTGATGAATGAAAATCGATGGGTTTTCCGGTTCCTGCATGAGCCAAACCTGCTTTTTTGCGCGCGTCAGGGCGAGGTATAAAAGGCGACGCTCTTGCGCATCGGGGAAATTCTCCGGTGGTGGCAATAAAACCTGTTCCATCACCGTTTCCCTTTCTGGTGCCGGAAAACCATCTTGGCCCTGCCGTAATCCTAAGATAATGACGTAATCCGCCTGCTGCCCCTTGGACGCGTGGATCGCCATAAATTCAATCTTCAAATTTGGCCAGCGCGTCGGCGCTTTTTTCAATAATTCTGGTTTGAGATAGTCATAGCGCGCCAATAATAAGAGGGTTTCTTGCTGGGTCACATAACCACTCATTTTATTAAGCAGTGCTTCCAACTGCTCTTCCGGTAAAATCACAACCGATTTCTTATTGCCTTTCGCCAGACTATTCAGCGTTTTTTTAGGCTGGTAAGGATTTTGTTGTATAAATTGGCTGGCAATTTCCTCGATACGTTCATTGAAACGATAGGTTGTATCCAGTGTACATTCAGTCCCTTTGCCAAAATAGCCTGCAAATACCGCCGCTAACGTTAATTCAGGATCCTTAAAGCGATAAATTGCCTGACAATCATCTCCTACGGCAAATAGGTGACTTTGTTGATTTTGTGCCTTCAATGCCGTCAATAATTTGAGCTTCAAGGGAGAAATATCTTGAAATTCATCCACCAGGATGTGTTTCCATGGGCTGATAAATCTCCCTTTTTGTAAGATATTCACTGCCTGATGGATCAAGCCAGAAAAATCGGTTGCACCTTCAGATTTTAATGCCGATTTCCAGGCTTTCAGCAACGGAGACATAAGCCGTAGGCGTTTCTGGAATGCATCAATATAAGCGGCGGGAGATTGTTCAACCCACTCTTTCTGACTGCCGCCATGCATACGTATTAACGCCAGCCAACGTTCCAGGCGAACCGATAAGCGAGTCGTCAATGCATTATCATGCCAATATTCACCTTCCGGTAATTGCCAATCCAATTCTTCATTCAACCATTCCCGCCAACCTTTAGCCTGCGCTTTCTTTGCTTCGCACTGCTTCTGCCATTCCTGGATAAGAAAAGCCCGGCGCTTTTGGGTATCCGTTTCCAGTTCGCTAATTTTCGGGAATTTGTTGCTACCTTGCTGAATAATATGCAATGCCAAGGTCTGAAATGTGTTGGCTTTTATCTCTTGTGTTCCCAGCCGTGCCTGAATGCGTTCATTCATTTCATCGGCAGCCTGACGACCCAAAGCCAACAGCAAAATTTGTTCAGGAAGGGCTTGTTGCCGTAACAATAGCCATCCGGCGCGCGCAACCAAAACAGACGTTTTTCCGCTACCTGCACCCGCCAATAACAGAATATTCTGTTCACCATTAATCACGACCCGACACTGGGCATGATTAAGGGGTGATATTTCTATTGTCTGGAAAAATTGTCCATATTGCCCCAACATGTGCTCAACCCATTGCTGGTTCAGGGTTTGGATTGCTTTTTCACCATGATCTAACCAATCCAGACAAATCTGATAATTGTCCCGGCAATTTTCAAATTGCCCAATGCGTTGTAATGGCAAAGGTAAAGCCTGAAAGGTATCCCGGATTTGTTGTTGCACCGCCGCGAGATCTGTTGCTTTAAGCCAGCGATTTTGTCGTTTTATCTGAGTTATTTTATTGACTTGCGCTGCCAAAACATCAGCGCTGACATCCCCCATATCGAGGCTCCATTTTTGCCATTCTTTTAATAAATAATGGTAAAAACGTTGGGTTTGTTGCCAATCAGTGCCATGCAGACGAACCACTTTTCTTTCTGGTAATTCAAATTCCAGTTCCCCCCAAACAATTCCTCGCCTACACTGAATATCAATTAATTGATTAAATGGGATAAGGTACTGGTGCCTGTCGCCACTCACTTCAATGCCAGCATTCAGTAAACGTACCCGATTATAGGGATGTTGAGCGAGGCGTTGGCCGATTTGTGTTGATTTTAGTTCCATTGTCGTGGCACCGTACCTGAAAATTGTTGAACGATTTCATCACGTAAATGTTGTTAGGGGTATTTTGTGCTAACGGTTTTATCCAACTCCCGCCATTTTCTCTATCACAGTCACACCCTCTATTATATCCGTATATTCATTGCACTGACAGGAGTCACCTTCATTCCCTGGTTATTAGGGGACGAAATCAAAATAACTATTCCATTGTTGTTGGGTGTTGTTGCGGCGGCATTAACCGATTTGGATGACCGTTTGATGGGGCGATTACGCAATATCACTATTACTCTGATATCTTTTTTTATCGCATCCGCATCGATAACGTTGCTATTTCCGTATCCATGGCTTTTTATGTTTGGATTGGCGATATCCACTTGCGGCTTTATTTTACTTGGGGCATTAGGGCAACGTTACGCCACTATCGCTTTTGGTGCTTTGCTCATTGCCATTTATACCATGCTCGGTTCGTCAATATTTCCTATCTGGTATCAACAGCCTTTATTACTGCTCACTGGGGCAATCTGGTATAATTTACTGACATTAACGGGTTATTTATTGTTTCCTATCCGCCCCTTGCAAGAAAATTTAGCCCGCTGTTACCAGCAACTTTCAGTATATCTCGATGCGAAAACAAGCCTGTTTGATCCCGATTGTGAAGCTGATGAATATCAACAAGCTGTCGTTGATGTTGCCATGGCGAACAGTGCATTAGTTGCAACGCTCAATCAGGCCAAAAGTTCTTTGTTAAGTCGGTTAAGGGGAGACCGAGGGCAGCGAGGGACTCGCCATACGTTGCATTACTATTTTGTCGCCCAAGATATCCATGAACGCGCAAGTTCATCCCATGTCCAATATCAAAAACTACGGGAAGTGCTCCGCCATAGCGATATTATGTTCCGCATTCAGCGATTGCTTTCCATGCAAGCGCGGGCATGTGAGCAGGTTGCACAATCGATTATTCTGCATAAGCAATATCAACATAACCCACGGTTCGAAAGTGCCTTTAACTACCTTGAACACTCTATTGGGCGCTTAAAAAACCAAAAAGTCACCGATGATAAGATCATGGCATTTGATCATTTGTTGAAAAACTTACGTGCCATCGATGCCCAATTAGCCGGGCTTGGCTCGGATCACTCTCTTCTTTCCCAGGATACCTCGCCAAAAGAGAGACAGGAAGAAACACAGCTATCCGAAGAAACCCTAACGGGCTGGCGTGATATCGGGTTTAGACTCAAAAGTCACCTGACCCCCAAATCTGCCCTATTCCGCCACGCTATTCGGATGTCCATTTTACTGTGTGTTGGTTATGCCATTATCCAGCTCTTTGATTTACAGCGCGGATATTGGATTTTGTTAACCAGTTTATTTGTCTGCCAACCGAACTATAGCGCCACTCGCCGCCGTCTTGCCTTACGTGTTACCGGCACACTGGCAGGGATTTTAATTGGCCTGCCCATTCTCTATTTTGTCCCTTCCATTGAAGGCCAATTAGTATTGATTGTGATTTCTGGCGTCCTGTTTTTTGTCTTTCGCAATAGCCAATATGCACATGCAACGCTCTTTATCACCCTGCTGGTATTACTGAGTTTCAATTTATTAGGTGAAGGGTTTGAAGTGGCATTGCCGAGAATTATCGATACATTCATTGGATGTGGCATTGCTTTACTGGCCGTCAGTTTCATCTGGCCAGATTGGAATTTTCGCCAATTGCCCCAAGTGATTGCCCGCACAATGGAAGCCAATAGCCGCTATCTTAGTGCGATTTTAACCCAATATCACCAAGGTAAGAGCAACAGCCTGAATTATCGGATTGCCCGTCGTGACGCCCACAATGGTGATGCTGAACTGGCATCAGTGATCTCAAACATGGCATCGGAGCCAAGGAACTACCGTATTTCTCAGGAAGTCGCTTTCCGCTTACTGTGCCTGAATCACACCATGCTGAGCTACATTTCCGCATTAGGAGCCCATCGCGACAAACTGAATGATCCCGCCATCTTAGACACCCTTAATCATACAATCTGTTATGTTGAATCGACATTAAAACAAGGCCAGAAGAATGACGATACCTTACACGTTGCAGTGAATAAATTGTTAGAAACAATCAATCTGTCACCTTCAGAAAGTAACAGTAAAACTCAGCTTATACTACAGCAAATAGGATTGCTCATTGAGCTATTACCGGAAATTGTTTGGTTAAAAAAAGAAATTAGCGAGCAAGCCCGCACTGATAAATAATCCTTCAGGGGCAGATCAATCCTGCCCCTATTATTCCTTCCTAATCATTTAATAAACACCATTAAAAAAACACCATAGAATAAATAACATAAAAATCACCCATTAATTTTCAGCCAAAAAAGACATTTACAAATATTAATATCATAAACAGTTATTTTTGATATTGATTCCATACATAACTCCTGTAAAGTCACAAATCTATAAAAACAACAACTCATTATATTTATTTTTATCAATAGAAAAATCATCACTTTTGGGATTTATAAACTTGTGGAAAAAAATATGGAAGAGATAATTGCCATTGCAAAATACCCTCTTGGTCTGGAAGCGGAAAAACTTTTTGTCACACCTAAACTTAACTATGCCTTTATACGTATAAATAATATTTGTAATGCTCGTTGCGAATTTTGCGATGTCTGGCAAACTGCCCAAGTTGATGCACACAAACAAATAGACATGGTTAAACTTTGGCAAGAGTTGGAAGCCCTCTCACCGCAGGAAGTCAATATTCATGGCGGAGAAGCTTTTTTATCAAAAGATTTTCTGGCGATTTTGGATTGTAATAAAAACACCCCGATTTCTATCACAACCAATGGAACGGCTCTATCCAAAAAGATTTTTAATCGTGTACAAAACAAGAGCCATCTCGTCAAGAAATTTTATATTTCAATTGATCATGTCGATCCTGAAAAAAATGGCGAGTCACGTGGCATTCGTTGGCTGACAAACAATCTCTATGATGCAATGGAGTATATTAAGCAAGAAATACCCGGCTCTATTATTGTCGTCAACCATGTTGTCAGTTCATTAAATTACGATACTATCGATCAGTTCCTGCTAAAAATGGCTGCATTGCGGGTTGATGGTGTTAACCTTATTCCCATTAAAGACTACCCTTTGCTATTTTTGAACCGTGCCCAAATTAAGTTATTTATGCAAAAAATAAATGCTTTACTGGAAAGCAGACAAATTTCACGCCATTTATTTATGGATGCCAATTACGAAATTTTTGGCCGCAATGAAGAAGATTATTGTCGGGCGGAAATGGGACATTATAACGCGTCCAGCAAAAAAGCCTGTGCCATTCCACTGACCACACTCTTCATTGATGCGGTAACAGGCAATATCTACCCTTGTGATACCACCATGTATCGACCAAATCCTCAACAATATGTGATGGGAAATGTCCTGGAAAATTCACTCCACGATATTTGGCATGGCGATAAGTTTTCGTTGTTCCGTAAAAAAATGTATCCCGTCATCACGTGTGACTGTATTAAAGGCTGTGATCCTGCCAATCGATTAAGGTAAAACGATGTCTCCAGAAATTCACATCAATCATCAGGCGAGTTTCCATTGCAAAAAGCCAACGATTTTCTGTATGCCAGATATTAGAGACAGTGAACGTTTTGTTCAACTTTGCTATCAGCATCATTTAAATATTATTTTGTTGGTCAAGAAAAAATGGCTGGACTCAACAGATTGCTCTTTGGCGTTGGCATATTTAGTGATTGATGATCCGTTAGCTAACCATGCCAGTGAAAAAATAATCGAGGCGCTGAAACAGGTTAAAGACACTCTATCAATTAGCACAGCTCCAATTCATATCGACTATTTTATGGTTTTTTCTGAGCTTCATGTTGAATTGATGGCCACGATTGCCTCCCACATTAACCAAGATCCCCATGTGATTGAGATAGCCCGAACATTTAGGGATAAATGGCTCATGCGCAAGATAGCCAATGAGCACGGACTCTTGTGCCCCAAATTTACTCTGGCATCAGAAATGCTCCTCTCACCTGAACATTTCGCGGCTTTTACTCAATCCGTTGAAAATTCGGCCAAACACAAAGGTAATCAAGTCGGTTTTATTGTCAAGCCACGTTCATTTTGGGGTTCTATGGGCGTTACAGAATATTCAGACCGCACGGCCTTGCTTTATGCATTACAGGGACTTGATACACCAGAAGCGTATCTGGTTGAAGAAAAGATCCAGGGCAGGTTACTCCATATTGATGCGGCAGTATTGCAACATCAGGTTATTTACCAAGGCATTGGTGTTTATGCCTGTTCATTACTCTCTTCCGCTCAAACTGAACCTCGCCATTTTATGTGGCATACCCTGTTACCAGACTCCCCAGATAGCCATAGGCTGTTTGAATTTAACCAACAGGTATTGCAGGCATTCAACCTCGAATACGGTTTTACTCATACCGAAGTTTTCATTGAAGAAAATACCCATAATCTCATACTTTGCGAAACGGCATCACGTCCACCAGGACTCCGATTACTCGACCTTCATGCGCAAGCCTATAATAAGCATGCCTTTGATGTTTTTATCGATGCATTAATTTCCCCCACGTCAATGGGTAAAGAGACTTCTTTTTCCATAATGCCCTCTGCCTCCAATTGCATTGGCATGATCATTTTTAACCCACCGATTGGAGAAATAGAATCGATAACGCCCATAGCAGAAATGATTGATGAGCATGTGATTGAATGGGAACAGTATGCCAAAACTGGCCATTATTTTTCCAATAACCATTATACTGAAAAAATGGGCTATATTATTTGTTCTGCCAAAAATGAGCATGAATGTCTGAAACACTTAAAAAATTACAATACCAAATTTCATTACACAACGATAAAACAAGATTAATACAATGATAAGATATCTGTTTCTTATTTCTTTATTTATTAATGGTGTTGGATCAAGTATTCTTGCTGTTGGATACCCCTACATATTATTATCTGAAAATATGCCAATGACATACTATTATGGCAACATGGGTATCATCTTTTTATTTACCTCTATTGGTGCATTGTTATGGGGCTATAAAATCGATTACTCAGCCGATATTTGGCAGTTCCGTATTGTTATATTATTGTTTGAAATATTTAGCACCTTGTCACTATTGGTATTGTTACTGAGCAAAATAACCTTTTCGCCGATTATGCTACTTTTATTTATTTCATTATTAGAGTTTCTTTTTGCCTATGAGATCCCATGGTCACGGGTTGCCTGGCATGAGCTTAATGATTGGACAGAGCAACAAGGTGGTAAGCATGTGAATGTCTCTCTCTACATTGTTATTGCGACTTCGCTTATTTCAGCTCTCGGCCCTGGATTTGGTGCTTTACTGGGAATGACTCAAGGCATAGAGACCATTGTGACGATCAAATTATTTTCTCTGCTGCCTTATTTTTATCTCTGCTATCTTATGATGAGAATGCAGATTAAACGGACAACAGCGCAAAAAACTCAGTCACCCGTTGGGCTACGCTCTGTATTTCAACAAAACTATTATAAGGTCTTTGCCATTACCGTTATCTTCGCTATTTTTGCCAATGCGTTTTTAATGGTGTCTCTCCCCGTTGTAGTTATGGAAAGTTTGGGGAATAAAGGTTATGGGCTAGTCACCCTGTTTTATGTACTCAGTGCCCTAATACCGATTCTCTGCACAACATTACTCAGTAAAACAAGGGTTGATCATCGTATCCAACGTTATTCCGTTTCAATATTTATTGCTATGTTTATATTTGGCATTCTATTTTTTCAGCTACCCCTTTTTTATGCAAAAGCCTTTTTCTATTTGCTCTATAACATGGCAATAATTTATTTTAACATTTTAATTACCAAGGCTATCTATCAAAAAGGATTGGAAATGCAACAGGGACGCCTGTTTTCTTTATTTCAGATCACCATGAATTTTTCATTTCCAATCGCCGCAATCACCGTATCCATTGCGCCTGATTCGACACAACATTTTTTACCTGCGATGGGTTTTTCTCTATTTTTACTGATTGCAATAGCTGTTTATTTAATCATTCAAATGAATAAAGTGCCTGCGCCGATACATGATTGGCGCAGGTAATATTAATAAAAATATTGATTATTAGGATAATAATATGTCATATCTCAGACCTTATCTCGGTAATACCCAAATTGCTGATAATGTGCGGCTTCGTTTGCAAACGGTCCTTGATAATAAAGCGGTGTTCAGATATGCCACAGAGAGCCAATATTGCCGCCAGGCCGAAAGGTTATTGCAAAATATTTTGCATACCCAACATGCTATTCTACTGACAAATGGTACTGTCGCGCTAAAAGCGGCTCTGCTTGGTCTCACGCCCAAAATAGGGCAATGGGTTCTCATTCCTTCCATCTCATTTATCGCCACTGCCAATGCGGTACTCAGTTGCGGATTAATTCCGGTTCTCGTTGATGTTGATGACAGTGGCATGATGTGTCCAGAAGCATTAAACAAAACGTTAAATCAAATGGAGACTAAACCTCTGGCGGTCATTGCCGTTCATTTGGAAGGTACGGCGGCTTCAATTGCTGAAATCACCCAAATTTGCCAACAATATCATGTGCACCTGATTGAAGATTGCGCACAAGCGATGGGAGTAAAATATCAGGAGCAGCCGGTAGGCACATTTGGTGAATATGGCTGTTTCAGTTTTCAGGCCAATAAATTGATCAGCAGCGGCGAAGGCGGTTTACTGATTGCCAAAAATAATTCCCGGTTCGCCAATGCCTGCATGATGACTGATCATGGCGCCCAACGTACCGCAGAAGGCTACCCAGATTGGAGCAAGAGTATTGGCTTTGGTGACAATAATAAATTCAATGAAATACAAGCGGCATTGCTCATTCATCAACTGGAGAATATTGAACATTTTCGTGCCTTATTAATCGAACGTTATCAAGAAATCCTGCAACATTTACCCGCAGATTGGATCACTTCACGCCCGAAAGGAACGATACCCGTATCTGTTTGGTTAAAACGCAGCAAATTGCCCACAGATCTCGCCAATTCAGCGCTGCTATATGATTGGCAAGCCTGGGATCTGGCTAACCATCCGATTATAAAAAATCAGCTTTCGCCCTACTCTGATCGTTTCCCCTGGGATCTGCAAACCAGCCCACATCCTGCACCCACATTAGAGAAACACAGTGGCATTATCAGTGACCGTATTTGCCTACCCGTGCCCATTGATGATGGGGTTTACGAACATGTCTTACAGTGGGCAAGGGAAGGAAACCTGTCATGATATTAGACAATACTTTTTTTACCCCACTCAGCGGAAACGACCAGCCTGTCCAATCTGTGTTGGGCGGCTCTTGCATCTGTTACGCAAAAGGTGTGCCTGCCCGACTTTCACTACAGGATTTGATCGATTCTGTACTGCCAGCCATTATTGCTTCACAGCACAATGCCCCGGTTTATCTCTATTTTCAGTCCCATGAAGCCATCATGATGGCCGATTTGTTGCATTTTGATCCTCAACAGGCTAACCACAAAGCGATGAGGGAATGGCTGGAAGCCGGCATTATTTATACCTTAGAGCAACTTAATATTCCTTTACCACCGATTTATTGGGTGGATACAGCCGAAGATAAAATCCGCCAGCACATTGATCAGTGGGTTCCTTATATCAAGCGGGTTTTACCCACATCGACGCTATACGGTCTCTATGCCAAAAAGCCGGATGCCACTTATCCGCAGGGGACAGACGAAGAACCGATGATGTTGGATGTGTATTACCGCAATATCACCCTTTATACGCCCGAATTCCTCAGCACAGCCCTTAAGATCCCGCCAGGACAGGCACTGTTTGTGGAAAATAGCACGCAGCAAAAAGCAATCCAGATTTACTATCATGCCACTGGGCAAAATTGCAATATCCTGCTTTACGAACCGGCGCCGAATACCCAAGGTAAAGAAATGTGTTTAGGCAATAGCAACCATAAAATTGAATTACGTCTTACCGCAAAGCAACTCATGCATCGTGCGACTAAAATTGGTCATGACGATTATTATCAGGCCATCTTTAACCGGCATTCTATTGTCGATATCATGCAAGGCTGGCAATCAAAGGTATTCGGTAATGAAGCATAAAACCGTTGTTGTTGTTAGGGGAACACCGGCAAGTGGCAAATCCACAACCTGCGATCGCTTGAAAGATGTCATGCTCGCGCAGGGGTTAACGGTTTCCTATTTACCCTGGGATACTTTTCATCATTTCGTTGAACCAAGGACATACCTTACGCGAAGGATCATCATGGAAGATACCTTGCGGTTGTTAAAGGTTGCTGATGATTGCCTTGATGCAGGCAGTGATCTGATTATTCTGGACGGCGTATTCATTTATCCTGAAGAAATTGACGCCATTCATGCCTTATTTACACGCCAGGGTGTTCGGATCCTGCATTTTCGGCTTATGGCACATGAAGCAACGTTGATTACCCGTAATCAAGAACGCGCCATAGAAGATCGCTTGCCCGCTTCCCGTGTCAGGGAAGTCGCCCAGGATAATTTGTGGGATTGCCATGTCCCGCATGAAACGTTGCTTGATAGCACGAAATATTCTCCAGACCGTATTGTGGCACAGATAAGCCAGGCAATTATGCAACAATCGGCTGCCATTGCCCCTTCTGCCAATCCAACGACTTCCCATTTATGGCGTTTGGGGACAACGTTACGTTACCCTAAATTCCGGCGTTTTGAACAGGTTGATTTGGTCTGGCAAGAAGACCATCAACAGTGGCAGAGTAATACGTTCTTCGAGTTCGCTTTTACGGCTCAAGAAAAAGAAGAATTGTTATCTTTTTTAACGCAGCAACCGGTCTTATTTAAGTATGTGAATGCAAAATCCCATGCCTATTCCTACCTGCATGATTTAGCAAAGCAGCGCGGTTTACGCTGCCACGAAGAAAGCGCATGGTCAGCCCCCATAGTCAACATTCCCCCTAAGACAAACATCGCTGATTTTTTAAGCCATCATTCAGCACGGGTAAAGCGCAGCCTTAAAAAAGCACGCGCCTATCATACCGTCACACGTTACAGTGCTTATGGTCAAACGGAGCAACTGTGGCAAGATGCCCTGCATATCGACACACAGGGCTGGAAAAGCATTCAACGCAGTGATATGCGCAGCCTCAACCGTGAAGATCTCCAATACCTTCCAGGTTTGTTATCCAATAGCCATCAATATCATCTGGCCGTGACTTATGACGATAACGGCACGCCGGGTGCCTGGTCATTAATGATTAACAACGGTGCAGGCCAATGGTATGCCGCTAAATGGGGTTGTAGCGATCAAGGGCGGGAAAAGTTAATGGGGATTAATTGCCTGATGAGTCATCTGGAAATGCTCTATTGCCCTTACACCGGTCTCCAACTTGATCTGTGGGGCAGGGAAAATGACTTCTATGACCAATTAGCCACGACATATCTTGATCGTCTTCATCTCAGGATCACACCATGATATCTCACTGCAATCTAGGGTCTTTGCAAGGTGTACTGTCCCGGCAAGATATTATCTCCCTGGATAATATCGTGAACTATGGCTGTTCAGTACGCGAGTTTTTCCGCGAAGATCTGCAATCCATGGCCGCTCAAGGTTATTGCCTGCTGCCAGAGTGGATATGTCAAAGCATGGTCGAGTCCGTTTACGCAGCCAATTGGCAGCCACTTTTCTACCCTGTTTTGCCACCAGAGCAGGCCAGCATGATTTTGCAAGCGGATATCCAAGCCATGATGGAAAGACTCAGCGCTCTTCCACAACCCTGTGCTGTACTCCTTGCCCATCCTTTAGGTTATATCGACCCGAACTGCATGGTATTTTTGCAAGAATTTCAGAAAAACCACAATATTTATGTATTCTTGGATCTTTCCCAGGGCTATGGCAGGAAAGATTGCATACAGGAGATCTTGCATGTTCATGCCGCTTATTATTCCTTCAACGGCAATAAACTTATCCATACCGGTGGCGCATTACGCCTGCACCTAACAGGCAGGGAGCATATTCCCTGCTCTGTCAGGAATATTTTTACCCGCTTTTATGGCGCAGCCGAAGAAAAATTTGCGGCATTGAAAGCGCACCTGCAATCTCACTGTATTGAAGAGGATATTGACCATGCCTCGCTGTACGCTTCTTACCAATCAAGCCCTTATCGTACTGTATTGAATTGGCAGAAATGTTCTCCCGCTTTGCAAACATTACTGAAACATCAGGGGTTGGTTCAGCCGTTACTCGCTGAACCCCGACAGGAAAAAGGGCATTCTAGCTCAAATTATCATCAATGGTGTGAGAAAGTGATGTTGATGTTCAGTTCACCAAGAGTTGAATGGAGTCAGTAAAATGTTAGAACTCAAACAAGTTACCCCGCAATCTCCCTTGTGGAATGCATTTCTTCACCTTTATGGCGAGTATTTTCAACGCCATTGGCCAGACGTTTTTACGGATCAGTCAGAAGAGGCAATAGCAAAGGAAAACCACGCTACCCTTGAACAACGCATCCAGCAGGGTGACCGGGGGCTATTTTTGTTGCTAAATGCCGGTCAATTGGCGGGATTAGCCAATGTGTATCTTGAGCGGGAAGAAAAAGTCACGCTGAATATTGCTGAATTTTATATCAGGGATGAATACCAACGCCAGAAGCTGGGTTATGGATTATGGCATGCTATGTTGCAATGGGGACGTCGCCACGGTGCCACATCTGTTCATCTGGAGACAGATGCCGGCAAAAATGCCAACTTCTTTTGGCAATCGCATGGGCTTTCAAGCCACCAAGTGGAAGAGCGTATGCACTATAATGGCTCCATACCACCCCTAAAGATACTTTGGATTAGACATGGGAAAATTATCCCGCTTGATCACCTGGATTACTGCCCGGCAGATAGTTTGATCACCCTTGATGCGACTTCAATCAAACAGGCTGAAGCAATTGGTAAACGAATACTGAAGGCACTTCCGTGGCAAGATATTTATACTTCGCCCCAACGTCGGGCATTTGAAACTGCCAAGGCACTCAGCTCAGCCTATCAATCTTGTGCAATACACGAAGCTGATGCACTTCGTGAATTTTTTCCAGAAGAACTTATTGGCATGAAACTGGCAGATATTCCGCATCGCTATGGCAAGGATTATGCCTATCGGTTACTGCATACTCCCCTTGATTCACCTTTTAAAGATTCAGAACAGGTGATAGACGCGGCCGACAGGATTCATCGTTTTGTCATGCAGATTGGCGATGAACTTTCAATGTCTTCTATGCGGATCATGATCTCCCATCAAAATTTGCACAATATTTTCTTGGCGCACTTAATGGCGAGTAATCTCAATCTTTCTGGCCGATTGCATCTTAATAATCTCCATGGCAGTACTTTTTTATATAGTCCTTATACTAAACAATTTGATATAGAAAATGTAAATATCCCTTTATGAGAGAATAATATGTCGAAAAATATTCCATATATTATTTTTGACGCTGAACCATTCTGTTTTGGTCCAATATCCACCACGTTAAATGTGGTGGAAAATTTGCGGCGTCGAAATAAATTAATGTCAGGCACTAAACTTATTTTATTAGGCACACTCACTTCTTCTCAATTAGGTCAAAAGTCTGGCTTATTTGATGAGATCTATGAATGTGATACCACTTCGGTTACTGAGCTTTCACGCTATTCTGAACTTATTGCAGGCGCAAGTTTGTATATCAGTAATACTAATCCCAACTCGATTAATTTTGTTTCAAAACTTAACACATCCATTATCTATATCGATACACTCTTTTGGATGTGGGGTAATCTTGATGTTGATCTGCACCAAACGGAAAAAACATTTATTCAGCATTTTCATGGGATAGAGCGCAATATCGAACGATTCCACGATAAACTGGGCAACTATCAAATTATCCCTCCCATTCTTCATAGCTCGGTGCAACAATACCTGCTGGATGACCATGAACCAGAAGGGATATTAATTACCCTTGGCGGCATTGATACCGTCTATGCCGATCCAACTGATTTTTATTACCATTTCCTTGAAGAGTTATTGTCTATTCCCCAACTGCAAAATGAAACCAATATCACTATTGCAGGTGGGGGTAAGACGATTGTCAATCTGGCGGAAACATTTGCCAAAACGCATCCCCATATTCATATTGGCTGTTTTGCAAGGGATGATTTTCTGCAAAAATTACATCGTGCCCGTAAGGTATTAGCTAATCCGGGTCTTACCACATTTTATGAGTGTGTCGCTCTCAATAAAGATGTTTTTTTCTTACCGCCACAAAATTACAGTCAGCAATTACAATTAGAAGTGTATCTACAAAATTATTATAGCCACGAATACGGTTTTTTATGGCAACCGCAAGAGGGTTATCCTGAAATCCCCCCATACCTACCAGAAAAAGACGGCTTGGCATTAATTAAAAAATGTAATGACTTATTTATTAATAATCCGATAGAAAGAAAACGAGCAATGAATAAGATAAATCAATTTCTTGCAAAAGAAAAAAACAGCACTCATTTTCGCCATGATATTTTCCAAAACAATTCAGATGATATCATTGCTGATTATATTGAAAATAGAATCTCCAATCAGAAATTGGAATATATAGCCATAATTTAAATATAACAAATAATGAAAATAGAATTTACTCAGATAACAACCTATGATATCTGTACAATGAAATAAATCATTATCTTCTATACCAATCTAACTTCAAGATGCGTGTGATTTCTCCCCGCGAAGCGGGGATAAATCAGGTTTCATATAGTGTTGTAAATTGCAACTTGAAGTTTAATGCGTATATTTATAAACATTAAAGTGATTACTTTAAGAGGCAATTCTATGTCCATAATATTTTCTGACCTTAAAATATTTATTGGTGGCCCTATTCAACATGCATTGAAATTAAGGGTATTAGATAATAATTTACAAGTTCACATTAAATCTGCCATTCACCATCTGGAGTCACTCGGTGCAGACGTTTTTTCAGCCCACCGTACAGAGCAATTTGGAGGCACCACACATCTCTTTACACCAGAGGAAGTTTCCCAACGGGATCGCCAATGGATGGAGCAGTGTGATATTTTTGCTGCTATTTTGCCTGTCTGCCCACAGCAGAAGCAACTCATAAGGACGGATGGCACTCATATCGAGTTGGGCTGGGCTTCCGCCTTAAAACGTCCCATTATACTGGTCACTGAAAAACCCTTTAATCATTCTGCCAGCCATTTATTAAAAGGGTTATCAGCTATTGCTCAAGTCCATCATATTTCCCTGAATGATTTTCAACATGATCCAACAATATTAAGTCATGTAATTCAATCCATAGTCGATAATAAAATTAACCAAAAATCTTCAGCCGTTGCATAAAATGAGTAAGTAGTAGGGGCTAACGCCCCTATTCACCAAACTTCACTCATCATGGATGAGTTTCTGGGTTATGGTGAACCAAATCGCGGTGCCAACGCATTAATTCATTACGTAATTTTTCTGGTAATACTGCAACATGACACCCTTCTATTGCCCCTGCCAACGCAAGCAATAAACTGATATTTGTTTTTTTCCTATGCTGCCGGAGTTTGAGGTAAGTCGCTTTTGCCCCCAACACGCGTAATTCTTCTACTTTAGAGATACCGACTTTCCATAATTGTCTCTCTAGAGCAATCCCTAAATTAGGGAGATCTTTAAGCCGGAGAGGCATTTTCTGCCTATCAATCATTTCCTTCATTGTGTATTGATAGGCTAAATTGACATATTCGAATAACTGTTTTTGATCCTGCCAAAGTGCTTCATTAACACGATAATACCGTAAGGTCACAGGTATCCCTCTTTTTGAATAAATGAATTTTTCCATTCCCCTGGCCTTAAATAATATTTCAGCGTGACTATTTCCTCGTAAATAAAGTTCCCCATCAGAGCTGATGGCAAATAAAACGTCATTAATTAATAATCCAATACCGCCAAATTGAGACTTTTTCTTAAGCCTTCCCAGTGAAGATACACCGTGTTGCAATTGAGCAAAACGCGCTCCGGATAAAAACATTTTTATCACTCCATGAATCACATTCCAACGTAATGTTTAATCATGCCTGCTATTAATAAAATAGATAACCAGAACAATTAATTAAAACCATACGCAATCTGTTTCCACCTGCCAATCGTTAAGTCAGAAAAATCCTAATTTCTGTAAATTTTTGCGAAGCGCTTTGAAAAAAAGAGACTTGCTTTTAATCAAAAATCGTTATACTGTATAAATATACAGTCTTATGTGGCGAGGGACATCATGAACATCCGATCCGCGTGGAAACACCTCATTGAGAAAGAAACGGCAACCGCTGGCACAACAGTGAACGAATATAAAATAGGCAAAGAAATGGTTGAAAGCGCCTCTTTTGTGGAACCACCTCAATGCACTTCACATACTATAAAAGGCATGGTGAGTGAGCTGGTTTACTGTGAACATCAGCCTGTTATTAACCCTATCCTTCTTCCTTTATTACATCAGTCAGGAAAAGAAGATAGATGGTTACTTTGGATAAATCCTAATAAGAAGTTAAGCCGTCAATGGTTAATAAATGCAGGGCTTCCCTTAAATAAGATCGTTCAATTAAATCAAATACGTCCTATTGCTTCTATTAGTGCTATGGAAAAAGCATTGGCAAGTGGCAATTACAGTATTGTATTGGGTTGGTTACCTAAATTATCAGAATATCAATTAAATACATTACAAATAGCGGCACAAAAAGGTATTACTCTCGGTTTTATTATGCGGCCGCAAAATTTACCACATCCATTTACGCCGAAAACTAATAGGCTACATATTCATTCTAATTACTATCATTGACTAAATTTAGGATTATTCCCAATATTTTTTACAAAAAATAAGCTACTCATTGAGAAACATTATTATTTGCAATGAAAATCAATATATACCAGTCGCCTTTCAAGATGCGTCTTATATCTCCCCGCGTAGCGGGGAGATATAAGCACTCTCATTGGCTTGCAAACTGCAACTTGAAGTTGGATTGGTATATTAATATCGTCAATATTGTAAATATTCGTCAAAAATATTTATTTTTGTCAGTCTGTAATTAAAAATTTTGGGCCATGAGTCACAGTGCACTTGTAACTTTTTAACTTCGTTGTAGACTTACACAGTTTAGGGAGTTGTGCTTACCATTCTTATATTTTAGTACAGATCTTCTAATCTAAGCATATTTACCTAATGGAACATTTTAACCAATGGCTAACAATAAGGCTTTAAAGCCAATTGCCTATTTGGATGATAACGAGGCGTAAAAATGAAGAAAACAGCTATCGCAGTAGCAGTGGCAGTGGCAGCTTTCGCAACTGCTGCTCAAGCAGCTCCAAAGGACAACACCTGGTATACCGGCGCTAAGCTGGGTTGGTCTCAATACCATGACGTTAATTTCTACGGAAATGGTTATGATAACCAGATTGGCAACGGATCTGCCCACAAAAGCCAGTTAGGTACGGGGGCTTATGTCGGTTATCAAGTAAACCCATACTTAGGTTTTGAACTGGGTTACGATTGGTTAGGTCGCATGGCTTACAAAGGCAGCGTCAATAATGGTGCTTTCCGTGCCCAGGGCGTTCAGCTAACCACTAAACTGAGCTACCCAGTGCTGAATAACCTGGATGTTTATACTCGCCTTGGTGGTATGGTCTGGCATGCAAACTCCTCCGCAACCTACAATGCCAATGCCGTCGCTGGAAACGGTGAGAAAGATCAGCGTAACCTGAAAAACAGCGACAATGGTATTTCGCCTCTGGCCGCGGTTGGTCTCGAATACGCATTGACTAAAGATCTGGCAACCCGCCTGGATTATCAATGGGTTAACAACATCGGTGATGCAACTACCGTTGGTGCCCGTCCAGATAACGGACTGCTGAGCGTGGGTGTTTCTTACCGTTTCGGCCAGGATGAAGCGGCACCTATCGTTACACCAGCACCGCCTGTTGCACCAGCTCCTGTCGTTGAAAGCAAGAGCTTTACTCTGCGCTCTGATGTCCTGTTCAATTTCAACAAATCCACATTGAAAGCAGAAGGTAAACAGGAACTGGACAACCTTTATAACCAACTGGCTAAAATTGACCCAACACAAGGCAAGGTTTTGGTAATCGGTTATACCGACCGCATTGGCAGCCAAAATTACAACCTGCCACTGTCTCAGAAACGTGCCCAATCCGTTGTAGATTATCTGGTTGCTAAGGGTATCCCGGCAGGCAGTATTCAGGCAGAAGGTCGCGGTAAGGAAAACCCTGTCACTGGCTCTACCTGTGATAAGGTTAAAGTTCGCTCTAAACTTATCGACTGTCTGGCTCCAGATCGTCGTGTAGATATCAACATCCAGGGCACGACTGAAGTGGTTACCCAACCTCAAGTCGCCCAGTAATACCGTTACAATCAATATATCAAAAGCCCCATTTTATATGGGGCTTTTATTTTTTATCTATTTTCCTATTTAGCAGTAGATTTATTTGCCTAATATTGCTTCTAAATCTTGTTTCAAACTCGACATATGGTGAGTGTACTTTTCCCGATATTCAGCATCTTCCAATAACTGTATGATCGTTTCTGACAGAGTATTACCACGGCGTCGGGAGAGCGCTGAAAGCCGCTGCCAAACATGAAAATCCAGATCAATGGATTTTTTACGCGAATGTTGGTGTTCAGCATTAAAATGACGTTTACGCCGCGCCCGAATCGTTTGCTTCATTCGGTTAGCTAAATCAGGATTCATATGCAAAGAAATCCATTTCAATACCTTGGCTGGCTCGCTTTCTAAATTCATTAATTCATTGACCGCATCTTGTGCAGCACTTTTTTCAATGTATTTAGTAATCGGCTCACCTTCACGGTGTTTTTTTGCCAAATATGCCCACTTCCAGCCACATTCCAGATTTTCTAGTTGTTGATATTTCATTTCATCTCTCAGTGACAGCGTAACTAAAATTAAGCATAGCAACTATTTCTTGAAATTGCCCATAACAACACAAAATATTGGCCTATTTTACAAGCAATCAAAGTGCTGTCTCAAATATCGTCTCTTTCAAAATTCTGTCATGTTGGTTCATTGCCTAATCTTGTATAATAAATGTTTCCCTGTTTACTATATGATGTAGCTATCACCTTGACGAATATAAAATTAGACTGGCAGGCTTTACAGCCAAACAATGCGCCTTATCAGGCACTCTTCAATTCTGTCGCTGAATTGCCCCCCATCACAATGGATATGGTTCAACCCAGGCTGTACAGCGGATTATCCATTTTTTGTCAGACTCCCCTGCGTCAACCCCTTATGCTGTTGAAAGCAGAAGAAAGTGATATTTATCTCTCCCTTTTATCCGATACGATCCCTTCTTTGTTACCAGAAAACCGGCCAAATATTGGTGGTTATTATCAGATAGAGCACCAAACCATTACCTGGCACCCCTCTGGGGAAGGTCTTTTTGCGCCAACTGAACGAGTGGCTTACCGCGAATGGATTGAACCAGAGCAATTATTTGGTAATGTCTATACATACCAAGGGACGCTTCAACTGCAACCAGGCCTTATCCATCAAGTGAATGGCGGTATCTTGATTTTGCCCCTGCGCACCCTGCTTTCTCAGCCATTGATGTGGGTTCGTCTCAAGCAGATGATTATTCAGCGCCGTTTTGACTGGCTGTCACACGATGAAAATCGCGCCCTACCTCTGCCGATACCCGCAATGGAATTAGATCTGCGTCTGATTTTAGTCGGAGACAGGCTCAGCCTTGAAGAGTTACAGGCCATTGAGCCTGAACTGGCAAGCAGCGCATTGTATGGTGAATTTGAACTGGATATCCCCGTTCTGGCAGAAGATGATCTGGCGGTATGGTGCCGGTACGTTAATGGCATCATCCAGCAACAAAACTTGCCGCCATTAAGTACCGATGCCTGGCCTGAGTTGATTAAACTTGCTACCCGTTACACAGAAGATCAATTCCGCTTGCCTCTGGATATTCAATGGTTGCAGCAAAAATTGGAAGCCGCGGCCAATTATCAGCAGGAAAATCGGATCACCCAACATGCTCTGCAACAAGCGGAAGATAATCGTAACTGGCGTCATGGTTATCTGGCTGAACGTAGTACAGAGGAAATTCTAAAAGGCCAGATCTTGATCAACACGCAAGGTTCCGTTATTGGTCAAATCAATGGGCTATCCGTACTCGAATATCCTGGACATCCTGATCCAATAGGAGAACCTTCCCGTATCAGTTGTGTTGCACATTTAGGGGATGGGGAATTTATTGATGTGGAGCGCAAGGTTGAGTTAGGTGGCAATATTCATGCAAAAGGCATGATGATCATGCAGGCATATTTGATTTCTGAATTGAAATTAGAGCAGCCACAACCGTTCTCTGCTTCGATTGTATTTGAACAATCTTATGGTGAAGTCGATGGAGACAGTGCTTCACTCGCCGAATTATGCGCCCTTATCAGTGCATTGTCACAGCAACCTATCGACCAGCAAATTGCCGTTACGGGTGCCGTGGATCAATTTGGTTATGTGCAGCCTATTGGTGGCGTTAATGAAAAAATTGAGGGATTTTTCCGCATCTGTCACTACCGAGGGCTAACCGGCCATCAAGGTGTTATTATTCCGACGACAAATATCCAACATTTGTGCCTGAACCAGGATGTTATTGATGCGGTAAAGGATGAGCAATTTCATATTTGGGCAGTTAAGCATGTTTCTGAGGCGGCATCATTGTTAACGGGTATTCCTTATTATGATCCGCAAAAAGAACACTTGTTAGCTATGATACGTGAACTCATTACACAGGCTAATACTCAAGAGCGACCTCGATTACCCTGGTTTCTCCGCTGGCTAGGTTAACTCCATCGTTATCTGATCGGAGTTGTTGGGCGTACAAGTGTACGCTATTCTCTACCCTTACACGATTTTAAGGCTATCTGCGAACATGTTTAAAAAACAAGAGTCCTACTCGAAAGAAGAACTTCAAGCCTCTGGGCAAGGTAAATTATTTGGTGAAAATGGGCCGCCGCTGCCTTCTGGCAATATGCTGATGATGGATCGCATCACGAAAATGACAGAAAACGGGGGGACTTATGATAAAGGGTATGTCGAGGCGGAACTCGATATCGACCCAGAGTTGTGGTTTTTCGGTTGTCATTTTGTCAATGATCCTGTCATGCCTGGCTGCCTTGGCCTTGATGCCATGTGGCAACTTGTTGGTTTCTTCCTGGGCTGGATCGGTGGAGAAGGTAAAGGCCGCGCACTCGGCGTTGGGGAAGTCAAATTTACTGGCCAGGTCTTACCGACAGCCAAAAAAGTGACCTATCGCATTAATTTCAAGCGTGTCATTAATCGCAAATTAATCATGGGGCTGGCTGATGGCGAAGTTCTGGTCGATGGCAAACTGATTTATACTGCGGCTGATCTGAAAGTCGGCTTGTTTAAAGATACCAGTGCCTTTTAATTAACTGACAATTGGCGATCCAATGTCGAACCTCCGCTATTGCGGAGGTGTTTTTCTCCCATTGAATAACTCCGTTAATGTTGCAAAGAGAGTTGTCTGGCAATAGATTCGGCTAACTGGCTGTAACCCTTCGCTAAAGTCAGCACTAATTCAGCGTAACCGTCTTTTTCCTGTTTCAGCTTAAGGCTGAATGGCCGCTTAATCACGCTTTCTGGGTTAGACAATATCCAATAGCCTTCAATCAATGCCTGGCCATCATAGCGCCCGTGAAAAGCCGTTATTGTGATATCCAACGCATCTGCATCTTTTTCTAATTTTCGCCCGGAAACCAAACGATGTGGAAATGCTGCGCTCAGTTCAGAAATCAATAGTTGTTGTAATTGTTGTTGCAACGGACTGGCCCATAAATGGTTCGATGCATTGATATAGCTCACTTCTCCGGTCTGATACACAATTCCAGGGGCGGAAAGGTAATCAGAAAGGTTAACCTCTTTTATCCACAGCGGCCGTTCATGCTTAGCTCCCCGTTTACCTTCTTGCGAAACCCGATTTTGGGCGACCGGATTAGCTAAGACCGGTAGCTGATAATAGGTTTTTTGTGGCTGACTACTGCTGCATCCCGAAATAAGTCCGCTTCCAACAATAAACACACTGGCGGAAATAAAAAATGCCAATTTTGAAATCAATTTTTTCATCAGTTAGGCGCCTTTTTAGGTTCAGGATCTTTTATTGCTTCGGCTTCAAATACCAGTGCATTACTCTTGTTATTGAGCGTCTTCAAGACAGGTTGCAATTCACGTAATACCTGTTCCAACTGTTGCATATTATCCATCAGCTTACTATATGCTGGTGAGCCTGGCTGTAGCCCCTGCATGCTGCGGTTCAACTCATGTAATGTTTCTTGTATATCTTGAGGCAATCCTTGTGCTGCTTTACTCGCAAGAATACGATTTAATTCATCCATGGTTTTTTGCGCTGTTTTGATTGCTTTCTGGCTTTCTTTGAGTGTTTGTGTTGCCTGAGCAAAAACGGGTTCAATCGGCATGCTGTTGATCTTATCCAGCACCGCGATGACTTTTTGTTGAATTTGCGTCAAACCACCGCTTACCGTAGGCAGTGTTTTATAGCCCGCAATTTCATAGGGGCCTGCCCATGGTTTCTCATTGGCGAAAAAATCCAGATCAATAAACAACGCACCTGTCAGTAAATTGCCTGGCTTCAAGGTAGCTCTCAACCCTCTGGCAATAGTTTCCTTCAATTCTTTGTCTGTGCTAAATCCATTACCTAACTCTTTCACAAATCGGCCAGGCTCGACATGAATCAATACCGGGATACGGAAGTCAGTGTCGATACGCTGCTTAATGTTTTCACTATAAAAAGGCACCCTGGCTACCGTTCCCACCCGGATACCACGAAATTCGACCGGGGCGCCCGACTGCAAACCACGCACAGAGTCAGAGAAAAAGAGTAAAAAGTCTTTATGCTCTGTATACAGTGCATTTTGGATACTTTTCTCGCTATCGTAGAGTTTAAAGGCTTCCTTTTCCTTCACCGGATTACCCAGCTCCCAACCTTTCGGCACATCAAAACTCACCCCCCCCCCAAACAAGGTCGATAATGAAGCGACTTCAACCCGTATACCCTGTGATGACATATCAAATGTGACACCGCTGTCTTTCCAGAACCTGACATTTGTGGTCAGTAAAGCGTCATAAGGTGCTTTAACGAAAATCTGGTAACGAACCAGGCGAGAGGTGGGATCAAACGTGCCCGCCTCAACGGAACCCACACGGTATCCCCGAAATAACACGGGATCGCCGGGCGTTAATTGTCCTGCTTTTTCACTACTCAGGATCAGGCGAATACCTTTTGCATCAGGGGAAGCCAGCGGCGGGGTATCAAGCAATGAAAAGCTGTTTTCTTCCTCACCTTGTGTACCGGGCTGTAATTCGATAAAAGCACCGGACAATAATGTACTCAGGCCAGAAACCCCTTCACGGCCAATCTGGGGTTTCACAACCCAAAAAGCGGTATCTGTGCGTAACAAGCGATTCATGCCATCGTTTAGGCGAGCTTTAATGATAACTTGCCCCAGGTTTTCGCTTAGGGACACGTTCTCGACGACGCCAATGTCAACACTGCGGCTTTTAATTTTTGTTTTGCCTGCCTCAATGCCTTCCGCATTGGAAGTGATTAATGTGACTTCGGGTCCCTGATGGCTGAAATGGTAAAACAAGATCCAGGCCCCAATCAGCACAGTGACAATGGGTACGATCCATACCGGTGACCAACTCTTAAGTTTATGAATTCTGGCCTGGGTCAGATCTTCTTCTTTATCCGTCACCTTACTACTCCTCATTTTTATGTCGCTCAAATTTACGATTGGCTTTATCCCAAGTTAGACGCGGATCGAACATTATTGATGCAAACATCGTCAAAATCACCACCAGGGCAAACAGTACTGCTCCCAGGGCAGGATAAATACTCATCAGTTGTCCCATGCGAACCAACGCGGATAGAACAGCAATAACGAAGACATCTATCATTGACCAACGCCCAACAAATTCCACCATTTCATAAATAAAATGCATCTTTTCGGAATCGTGATTCATGTGACTTTTGGCATCCCAGCATAACCAGCTAATCGCCAGCATTTTTAATAAGGGCACCATAATACTGGCAATAAAAATCACTATGGCAACGGGATAAGATCCAGAGCTCCAAAGTAAAAGCACACCTTCCAAAATGGTGGAATTTATCTGTGTCCCCAGTGCCTGGGTCACCATGATAGGTAAAATATTCGCTGGAATATAAAGTATGACTGATGTTATCAGTAATGCCATTGTGTACTGAAGGCTATTACGACGACGCGCATCCCCCTTTGTGTGGCAACGGGGGCAGCGAGATTGTTGGGCAGGCAAAATTGCGGTACAACACAGGCAAAGCCTGACACCTTGCACCAAACCCGGTTTTCCGGCCTGCAAGGTGTGGCAAACTTTAGGGGCTGGTGCAATTTCATTCCAGAACCAATGTCTGTCAAGACACTGAAACGCCCGAACCTGAAACAGGCAAAATAAGCAATAAGGGAAGAAACTCAACCCAATGCTGATTTCGCCATGGGCCATCAGTTTGACAAAGCTGACCAGCACTCCCGCCAGAAAGATTTCGGCCATGCACCACGTTTTCATCTTAAACAAAATGCGCGCCAACTCTATTTTCAAGCGGCGCGCCATTTTGACGTTCTGACATAAGAGGATGATGGCAACCATACAAAATGTCGGCACAAGCTGGACGAAGATCAGGAAAAACACCGCCATACTGGAATAGTCTTCGCTGAACATCACCTTGGGGATCTGAGTCAATGTTATTTCACTCACAATCCCCGCAACACTCATGCTAACAAAAGGAAACAGGCAAGCGAGAAAGAGCATGATTAATGCGCTTAATGCATAGCCTGTTGGCTGATTACGCGGCTCTTTCCACTTTGCTGTCAGTAACGCACTACATCGTGGACAAACCGCTTTTTTCCCTTGTTCCAAATCAGGCACAGCCACCAGCATGTCACACTGAGGACAAAGAACCAGCTTATCGTGCTGGTGATTATTGGAACACAAAGTGTTTCTCCTTTAGCAAAACCCACAAGTTTCGTCTATGCGGCAGCGATCATCCATTTTTCATCATTTCCAATTCTTGCCAGCGATCAAACGCTTTTTCCAATTCTTGTTCTTTATTTGCCAATTCATTCAGAACATTTTGTGTAATTGCATGCGCTTGATTGAAGAATTCCGGGTCACTGACCTGAGATTGCAATTGATTTATCTCTTCTTCTAATTTCTCTAATAATAAGGGTAGTTGTTCTAATTCACGCAGTAAATGGTAACTTATCTTATTGTTTGTCTTGTTTGCCCGTTTAGACGATTCTTTCGGTTTTACCGCATTCACCTTTTTTTCCGCAACCTGACGCAGAGAAACAGTTTGTGACCGTTGCTGCTGGGCATCGTAATAGCCCCCGACAAAATTGTTAATTTCACCATTGCCTTCAAAAATCCAGCACTCAGTGACTGAATTATCGACAAATTGGCGGTCATGGCTCACCAGGATCACGGTTCCGGTATAGCTATCAACTAATTCTTCAAGTAACTCTAATGTTTCAACATCCAGGTCATTGGTCGGTTCATCGAGAATAAGCAAGTTGCTGGGTTTCAAGAACAGACGAGCCAGCAACAGACGATTGCGCTCACCACCCGACAGCGCTCGCACAGGCGTCATTGCGCGTTTGGGATGGAAAAGAAAATCCTGCAAATAACCCAGTACATGGCGGGAACGTCCATTGACCATGACTTCTTGTTTACCTTCCGCGAGGTTCTCCATGACGGTTTTATCAGGCTCCAGTGCTGCCCGATGCTGATCAAAGTAAGCAACTTCCAGTTTTGTACCACAATGAATGCGCCCACTATCTGCGGACAAATCGCCCAGCATTAATTTCAATAATGTCGTCTTACCGCAGCCATTCGGCCCCACCAAGGCAATTTTGTCGCCACGTTGGACTTGGGCCGAGAAATTTTTGACCAATGTCTTACCACCAACCTGGTAATTCACATTTTCCATTTCAAAAACAATCTTACCGGAACGTGTCGCTTCCTCGACCTGCATTTTGGCCGTTCCCATGACATTACGGCGTTCAGAGCGTTCTGTGCGTAATGCTTTCAATGCCCTTACCCGGCCTTCATTACGGGTACGGCGTGCTTTAATACCCTGACGGATCCAAACTTCTTCCTGTGCCAGTTTTTTGTCGAACTCGGCATTTTGCAACTCTTCAACCCGCAATGCCTCTTCTTTTCCGACAAGATATTTATCGTAATTTCCCGGCCATGAAATCAGCTTTCCGCGATCCAGATCGACGATACGTGTCGCCATATTGCGGATAAATGAGCGGTCATGGGAAATAAACACCAGGCTGCCATTGAAGTCTTTCAGGAAATTCTCCAGCCATTCGATGGTATCGATATCAAGGTGGTTGGTGGGTTCATCAAGAAACAGGACTTTTGGCGAACAAACCAACGCCCGGCCTAATGCGGCTTTACGTAACCAACCACCAGACAATGAAGAGAGTTTTGCTTCTGCCGGCAAAGAAAGTTGTTTCAACACATCGCTAATCTGGCTATCCAATGACCAAAGACCACGGATATCCAGCACTTCCTGCAACTCTGCCAGATGGTTGAGATTTTTCTCACTCGGATCTGTCTCGACCAAACGCAAAACATGATGGTACGCTTTGAGGTATTCAGCCTGTTCTTTTACCCCTTCGGCAACAAAATCAAATACCGTGCCTTCTACGTCACGAGGCGGATCTTGCTGTAAACGCGCAACAACCAGATCTTGCTCATAGATAACTACGCCATCATCCAATGATTGCTCTTTTGCCAACACACGCAATAATGTGGATTTTCCTGCCCCATTTCGGCCAACCAAACACACTCTTTCGTTTTCTTCAATATGAAGTTCAGTATTATCCAACAACGGTGCGTCACTGAATGATAACCAGGCACCGGATAAACTAATCAATGACATAATATTATTTTTCCTCGCCAGCGTGGTGCAGCAGCCAGCAGTTATGGATCTGACGGTTACGGGCAAAATCCTGAGATAGCGTTTTTTCTGTTATTTCGTTAGCAACCAGCCCTAACTTATTCAATTCAGCAACATCCATTTTAAAACCCCGCTTATTATTGGAGAACATTAAGGTTCCACCAGGACGTAACAGGCGTTTTAGTTGTTTCATCAACTCGACGTGATCACGTTGAACGTCAAACGTGTTTTCCATCCGTTTGGAGTTAGAGAATGTTGGGGGATCAATAAAGATGACATCAAATTGTTCATGGGACTGGGCTAACCATCCCAAACAATCAGACTGAATCAAACGGTGCTGACGCCCCGTTAAGCCATTCACCTGTAAATTTTTCTCTGCCCATTCAAGATAAGTGCGAGACATATCTACCGTGGTGGTCGAACGGGCGCCCCCCAATCCGGCGTGAACGGTTGCCGAACCGGTATAGGCAAACAGGTTAAGGAAATCTTTGCCTCGGCTTATTTCACCCAATTTTTTACGGGCAATACGGTGATCAAGGAATAATCCCGTATCCAAATAATCGGTCAGGTTAACCCAGAATTTCGCCCCATATTCATTGACCAAAAAGAATTCTTGCTTCTCCGCCATTTTTTCATACTGGCTTTTGCCTTTCTGGCGCTGACGGGTTTTCAAGACCAGTTGGTTGGATGATAAACCGAGCACATTCATTGTTGCACTGATCACATCAAACAGGCGTTGGCGAGCTTTATTGGCGTCCACCGATTTTGGCGGTGCATATTCTTGCACAACAATTTTATCGGCATAGCGATCAACAGCAACATTGTATTCAGGTAAGTCCGCATCATATAAACGATAGCAATCAATGCCTTGCTGTTTGGCCCACTTGCTGATTTTTTTCTCATTTTTACGCAGACGGTTAGCATAATCCTCAGCAATACCGATATCCAATGACGGGGGTTTATCCGCTGACTGTTCACTCTTCTGGATGAAATAATTTTTTTGGATACAATCCAGAGGGCCATTTTTGGCTTTAAACTCACGCTCTGCACGTAATTGCAAGCAATTCAACAACTCTGGCGAAGCACTGAATAACGATAAACGCCAACCGGGGAAGCGGGCTTTCATCAAGCGACCAAAGACACTGTGTAGCGCAACCAATGCCGGTTCACTTTCAAGACGTTCACCATAAGGCGGGTTACTTAATACGGTTCCCTCTGGCCCTTCCGGCAGCGGATTTTCCAGCTTGCTGGCATCTCCCTGCTGGAACTGAATCAATTGAGCCACCCCTGCCCTGCGCGCATTCGAACGCGCCATGTCCATTACCCGGCGATCAATATCTGTTCCAAAAAAGCGCGAAGTTGTCTCCTGCAACCCCTTACGGAAACGTACCTGTGCTTCTGTCGTCACTTCGCGCCAGATGGTTTCATCGAATTTCAACCATGAGGTGAAACCCCAATGTTTACGATGCAGGCCAGGTGCACAATCTGCTGCCATCATGGCGGCTTCTATTAGCAACGTTCCAGAACCACACATGGGATCAACCATTGGTGTGCCTGCATTCCAACCAGAACGCAAAACGACCGCGGCGGCAAGGTTCTCTTTCAGTGGTGCTTGCCCGGCCAAATCACGGTAGCCACGAATATGCAGGCTATCACCACTCAAATCGAGTGAGACGAACGCTTTCTCTTTATTCAGGAAGACATTGATACGGATATCAGGCTGTTGTTTAGCAACATCAGGACGTCGATTTATTTTGCGCATGAAACTGTCAACAATGGCATCTTTGACTTTCAATGCGCCATATTGTGTATTTCTGATCTCGTCATTTGTGCCGCTGAAATAGACAGCGAACGTGCTATCAACTGAGAAAATGTCACTCCAGTCAATAGACTGAACACCAAGATACAGATCCAGGTCACTGTAAACGTTAAATTCGTTAAGTGGCAGCATGATACGGGAAGCCAGCCGGCTCCACAGCAAGCTCTTATACATCACCTGATCATCAGCCTGAAAATGAACCCCACCTTGGGCAATCTTACAGGATTGTGCGCCCAATATTTCCAGTTCGTTTTTTAACAGTTCTTCCAGACCACGTGCCGTGCTGGCAAAGAGAGAGTTCATCTTATTAATCATCACTAAAGTTCACCACCAAAAAAATTGTTGCACATTATAGCCAATACCGTCGACATATCCTAAAGTTGCTGACACGATCAAAGATAAAAAATACTTTTGTACAGATAAAAATACCTTGGTAAAGATAAAAACATTTTGGAGATAATGGATGTTAACCCTGTCGCGCCTCTATACTTATCCCGTCAAATCCATGCGTGGAGTACAAATCTCCCATTCCCTCGTCAATGAAAGTGGCTTGATGTTTGATCGCAATTTTATGATCACCAAGACTGATGGTACTTTTATTACTGCCCGCCAATATCCTCAATTGCTGCTATTTACCCCAGCCATGCTCCATAACGGCGTGTATTTACAGGCGCCAAACGGGGAAAGCGTCACTGTGCTTTACGATGATTTTGAAGAGGAGCGCTTCCCTACCGAAGTTTGGGGAAATCATTTTACCGCTTTAGTCGCCCCTGAGAGGGTGAATGAGTGGTTAAGTGGTTTTTTTGAACAACCGGTACAACTACGCTGGCTTAGTGAGGCGCTAACACGGCGGGTTAAGAAATTTCCCGATATTTCTTTATCATTCGCAGATGGTTTTCCCTATTTAATTATCAATGAAGCCTCTTTTCAGGCCCTGCAACAACGTTGTCCTGCCAGCATTAAAATCGAGCAGTTCCGTGCCAATATCATTGTCACCGGTGCCGCCCCTTTTGAAGAGGATAGCTGGCAGGTGATCCAAATTGGCGATATTGTTTTCGATCTACCAAAACCGTGCAGTCGTTGTATCTTGACAACCGTCAGCCCGGAAAAAGGTCGTAAAAATCCACAGGGTGAGCCACTGGCGACACTACAATCGTTCAGAACAGCCAGAGAAAATGGGGCAGTGGATTTTGGGCAAAATGCCATTGCCCGTAATAGCGGCATTATTCGAGTCGGTGATCGCGTCACTGTTTTGGAAAAGAAAACGCCACGGGAATATGGCGGTGGTGAACAAGCAACCGATTTGGCGATAAAGAAAGTGGAACAACAAACTGTTTCTATTGAATTCAATGGGCAACAATTTATTGGCAATAATCAGCAAATTATTTTAGAACAATTGGAAGATCAAGGTATTCGGGTCCCTTATTCATGCCGTGCCGGAATTTGTGGTGCTTGTAAGGTATCTCTGATTGAAGGGGATGTATTGCCATTAAAATCCACTTCTATCAAAAGTGATGGGAAAATTCTGGCATGTAGCTGTATACCTCAAAATGATTTAGTCATTGAATTAAGATAAGCATTAATAATATATAACAGTAGTAGTGGAATTGAAATCAGGCAGTATAATATAAGCAGTCAGTTATCTATCTGGTTTTTAATATCTATCTTGTTAATTTTAATAAGATTTTTATTATTGCATTTTTAAATAAAAAATAGATATGGAAGAAAACCATCCCATTGATTGACATTGTAAATGTATTTGATAGCGTGTGGACAATGATGTGAGTAGGAAGAATATTATAAATACAATAACTAAATCGCCCGATCATATATTGATGTCGGCGCAGGCTCAATATAAGGCATTATGCGATCATTCATAACCTTAATGGGATCACAAAAATTCATTACCCGATCATGCAGCGCTAACTTTTGCTGTGCCAGCAGGCACAAACTGGCATTGTCACCCACTTCTGCGACCATAAACAGCGCCTCAGTGCCACTATCTTGTAATTTAAACTGAATAATTTCACCCTGTTCTGGTTTTTCTACTAAAGAAATAGGGGAGAAATACCAGCTCTTAGGCATTAGTGGTTTCATAAAACGTAACGCAACCACCCCATTCAACGCTAATTCAGCCCTAAGCGCCGGAGCCATGTTAATACGACGTAAATGTTCTTCGAAGGTGTAAAAAAACGCAGCATCATCAACCGAGAATGACATTTCTTTCATTGTAACAGCGTAATCAGTCAACATCTTAACGGGAAAACAGGAACGAAAAACCATGCCATTAGCAAGATCGAGCATAACTCGACTATGCTCAGGATCGAAATACCAGCGCCACTGATCATCAGGTCTAATTTTCATTGATTACCCTTTTATGCTCAAAATAGCTTTTTTGGTTAAAAATAAGTATTACCACCGAAATAACAAAGTTAAAATAAATGATAAAATTTAATCTATATGACAAAATATAGACGAATTGGGGACAGAAATAAACCCCTGCCCCAAATTACGGTAAATGTTTAGATATGATCAATAATATCTTTGATAAGTTTTGGCCCTTTATAGATAAAACCAGAATATATCTGAATTAATGAAGCGCCTGCTTCCATTTTTTCTCTGGCTGCAACAAGTGAATCAACTCCACCCACACCAATAATCGGTATTTCACCTTTTAATTCTTGCGAAAGGCGGCGGATAATCTCGGTACTGCGCAATTGTACAGGACGCCCACTCAATCCGCCTGCCTGCTGGCAATGATTCAATCCTGCGATAATTTGTCTGTCCAATGTGGTATTTGTTGCAATAACACCATCAATATGATGACGAATTAAACTATCAGCAATTTTTATTAATTCCTCTTCTGAAAGATCAGGAGAAATTTTAACGGTAACAGGAACATATTTTTGGAACTTTTTCTGAAGCTCATTTTGCTTGTTTTTAATCGCAGATAAGAGATCATCCAGTGCATCACCATACTGTAATGTCCTCAAACCCGGTGTATTGGGGGAAGAAATATTAATAGTGATATAACCTGCATGGGGATAAATTTTATCCATGCAAATTAAATAATCCTCTTTTCCATTCTCGACCGGCGTATCTTTATTTTTACCAATATTGATCCCGATGATCCCATCATATTTTGCGCACTTAACATTCTCAACCAGATTATCCACCCCAAGGTTATTAAACCCCATCCGGTTGATGATCCCTTCTGCTTCAACCACGCGGAATAATCTTGGCTTATCATTTCCAGCTTGTGGACGTGGTGTCACTGTACCAATTTCAACAAACCCGAAGCCCATCGCGCCAAGCGCATCAATGCAATCACCGTTTTTATCAAGGCCAGCGGCTAAACCAAGTGGATTTTTAAAAGACAACCCCATGCAAGTCACGGGCTTAGTGGCAACGGATTGGCGGATAAGAAATTCGAAAGGCGTACCGGTGACGCGTTTGAGTTGGCGGAAAGTCAGCTCATGTGCCTGTTCAGGATCAAGCTGGAATAATGCTTTCCGTACTAGAGAATAACACATTTAAATTAACCTATTTTTTTACGAGCGAGTTTTTATGATCGCGTTTTTATAATCAGTTACGTGGGAATTGTCAGTTATACGTTTTGAATTGTGCGCAATCCCATACATATATCATTGTGCGTTGTGGCAGCAGGAAGTGAGCGCTAATTTACCATCATATGAGTCAACAAAAAAGCCCCCTTCATAAGCAGGCAAAAATAAACCCCGTTTAAAACAACAGGGTTTATTGGCGAACCTGGCTTCTCCGGCCAGAGCCGGAGAATATGTTAACTTTCAAGTGCCTTGGTAATTTTCTCGAACAGATCACCAGACAAGTTTTCTAAACCTTTCAACTGTTCCAGTGCATTACGCATCAAAGCCTGACGTTTCTCATCGTAACGTTTCAGACGGATCAACGGATCAATCAAATGTGAGGCGACTTGAGGATTGAGGCTATTCAGTTCGGTGAGGACTTCCACCAAAAATTGATAACCGCTACCATCTTCAGCATGGAAAGCCACCGCATTTTTACTAAAGAAGATCCTCAAGAGTGAATAAACACGGTTTGGATTACTCAGGCTGAAAGAACGATGCTTCATCAGATCACGTACTTTATCAAGCACATCGAAAGCTGGATTGGTCGCTTGCAGCCTGAACCATTTATCCATGACCAAACCATTCTGATGCCAGCGCTGATCAAATTCATCCATTAATTGATAACTGCAAGGCAATTCAGCAGATACAGCCGCAGACAAAGCAGCGATACTGTCAGTCATGTTATCAGCGTGATAATATTGTGCCGCCACTAATTGGTCAGCCAACTCTTTGTTATCAGTAAAGGCCAAATAGTAGAGGCAGGTATTACGCAAATCGCGTTTCGCAATATCTTTATGCTCCACGCGGTATGTCCCTGTATGCAGGCTGTGATATACCGCAGAAAACTCATCCACCATCTCATTAGCGAGTACCTTCGTCATGACGCGAATGACGTCATGGATAGCTTGCGGATCGACCACCGTAAACAGTTCTGCCATTTCATTTTCAGACGGCAAAGTCAAAATCAATGCCGCCAATGCCGGATCGATATTTTTATCCAACAGTACAGCACGGAAAGCATCAATGACGTGCATTGGCAATTCCAGTGGCAGCGATTTTCGGTTACGGACAACGTTTAGCTTCACATAATTGATGAACAATGTCCGGGCGGCATCCCAACGGGAAAACGCATTGCGTGCATGTTTCATCAAAAATGAAAGTTGTTCATCACTGTAGGGATAATCCAGTTTCACCGGCGCAGAAAACTCACGCAGTAAAGAAGGAACAGGCTGTGCTGAAACATCGTCAAAAACAAATGATTGCTCTGCACTGATGACATTCAAAACAGGATGTACAGGTTGGCCATTGCGACGCAGTGGGATCGCCTTTCCTTGTGCATCATACAGTTCAATGTCCAGAGGAATGTGCAGGGGATGTTTTTCTTTCTGATCTGCCGTTGAGGGTGTCAGTTGGCTAACATGCAAAATATATTGTTGTTTTTCTGCATCGTATTCATCACGGACAGTCAATACCGGTGTGCCAGATTGGCTATACCAGCGGCGGAAAAGTGTCAAATCGACATTAGAAGCGTCTTCCATCGCCTGAACAAAATCATCACAGGTCGCGGCGCTACCGTCGTGACGGTGGATATAAAGCTGCATACCCGCCTGAAATTGTTCTTCACCCAATAAGGTGTGGATCATCCGAATCACTTCTGCGCCTTTTTCATAGACGGTCATCGTATAGAAGTTATTCATTTCCATCACCTGATCGGGACGAATAGGATGCGCCATAGGGCTGGCATCCTCAGCAAACTGGGCAGAACGCATAACACTTACGTTCTTAATACGGTTAACCGAACGTGAACCTAAATCAGAACTGAATTCCTGATCACGGAACACGGTCAGCCCCTCTTTCAGGCTTAACTGGAACCAGTCACGGCATGTAATGCGGTTGCCTGTCCAGTTATGGAAATATTCGTGTCCGATCACCGCTTCAATGGCAAGGTAATCTTCATCGGTTGCCGTTTCCGTTTTTGCCAGCACATATTTAGAATTGAAAATATTCAATCCCTTGTTCTCCATCGCCCCCATATTGAAGAAATCAACGGCGACGATCATATAGATATCAAGGTCATATTCCAAACCAAAGCGGGTTTCATCCCATTTCATCGCGTTTTTCAACGATGTCATCGCCCAGTCAGCACGATCCAAGTTGCCCCGGTCAACAAACAGTTCCAATGCAACCTCACGTCCACTGCGGGTCACAAACGTGTCACGCAGGACATCAAAATCCCCCGCAACTAATGCGAACAAATAAGCCGGTTTTGGGAATGGATCTTGCCATTTTACCCAATGACGCCCATCTTCCCGCTCTCCCTGATCAATACGGTTACCATTGGAGAGCAGGAATGGGTACTGAGATTTATCCGCGGTAATGCGAGTTGTAAAACAAGCCAGAACATCGGGTCGATCCAAATAATAAGTAATATGACGGAATCCTTCTGCCTCACACTGGGTACACAAAGCATCGCCAGAGACATACAGCCCTTCAAGTGCCGTATTTGCGGTCGGATTAATTTCATTGACAATTTTCAGGCTGAACTGGGCTGGGAGTTGCTCAATAAGCAACTTTCCATCCAGCTCCTGATAATGTTCCCACCCTTTATCATCGATATAGAGGCCTTTTAAGGTGAGGTTTTCGCCATCCAAAACCAGTGGGGTAATGTCATTAATCTGACGTTTTACCTGGCTGATTGCCGTCACTGTTGTTTTCTCAGCATCCAGCTCAAAATCGAGATCAATGTGAGTAATTGTGTAATCTGGTGCTGTATAATCCAGACGGTGTTTAACGAGTCGCTGTTGTGTCATAGGGAACCTTTTCCATTATTTTTAACAAGCATAAACGCTGCCATAGAGAAACTGTCCTTTCAATCAATAAGTTTCTTTTTTAGATGTTAATAACTTATTAAATAAAGGTATAAGTGATGTGATCGATATATTAGTGCTTTCGTGCGAATTGTCATCTCATATCTCATTTAACATGATATTATCTATAAATGGATTAACCTTATCTTTAGATTCGGGAAAATATATGCAGTTATATCGCTTTAATAACCCAATAATCACGGTATACTCTCCCGACTTTATCGATTTAGCTGACACGAATATGCTCCGCGAGGATGCCTGACGCGCCATGACTTTAGACGCTACCCCGATTATCAAATCGCTGCTTGATACTGATGCCTATAAGTTTCACATGCAGCAAGCAGTGTACCACCATTACAACGATATTCCTGTTGTTGCAGAATTTCGTTGCCGTGGTGACGAGCTGCTCGGAGAATACGCCGAGCCATTACGTCATCAAATTGACATGATGGCAGACTTAACATTGACAGAACGTGAAGTCGATTATCTTTCCCGCCTCCCGTTCTTTAAAGAGGATTACCTTAACTGGTGCAAGACATTCCGCTTTAATCCTAAACAAGTAGACGTTTCTGTTACCCATGAAGGGCAATTAGCCATCCGTATTTCCGGTTTATGGCGCGAAGTTATCTTATGGGAAGTGCCTCTGCTTGCGTTGATCAGCGAATTGGTTCATCGTCATCGCTCACCTGAAATAACGCCCGAAGATGCCGTTATTCAATTGAGAAAATTGGTCGAATTGTTTTATCAAGACGCCGCGGAAAAAAATATCGACCTATCCGGTTTTAAGTTAATGGATTTTGGTACTCGCCGGCGTTTTTCACACGCAGTGCAATATGCCATTATCAATGAATTGAAAAATAGCTTCCCTTATTTGATCGGGACCAGCAATTATCAACTGGCCGAACAGCTTGATCTTTCACCTCTCGGTACACAAGCCCATGAATGGTTCCAGGCTCACCAACAAATTAGCCCGGAGCTGGCCAATAGCCAGAGGGCTGCGCTGCAAACCTGGCTCAATGAATACCCAAACCAGTTGGGCATCGCCTTGACGGATTGCATCACGATGGATGCTTTTTTGCGGGATTTTGACAAACCATTAGCAACGGCTTACCAAGGTCTGCGCCATGACTCCGGTGATCCTATCGAATGGGGGGAAAAAGCCATCGCTCATTACCAATCACTGGATATCAACCCAATGACAAAAACATTGGTGTTCTCTGACAGCCTGGATCTACAAAAAGCATTGGCACTGTATCAGCATTTCCATAAGAGAATTAATGTGGTTTTTGGTATTGGCACACGATTGACCTGCAATATTCCGGGCATAAGGCCACTCAATATTGTTATCAAACTGGTCGAATGCAATGGCAAACCCGTGGCAAAACTTTCGGATAGCCCCGGCAAAACCATCTGTGAAGATGATGAATTTGTCAATAAGTTACGCCAGGCATTCGATATTCCTTATATAGAGAAAGCGGTATAGAAAAACGGCATAACCTGGCTAAATATCTTCTGCGTAACCGGCTTTATGCGGGTTACGCAAATAAAAAACCCCTTTTCCCTCCTTTTCCGCATTAACACCCGCAATTTCCACTTGTTTCCTGAGAGATGGCAAGTAAGATAGGGGATCTACTCCTGAATTCAGGAGTATTTGGTAAAAATCTATCCCGTTATTAACCCACTATATATAAAAAAGAGAGAAATTTATGAGCGTAGCGCCTGTGGTCGATGTACTGCAAGGCCGTGTTGCGGTTGGCAGTGAAGTCACCGTTCGCGGTTGGATACGTACAAGGAGAGATTCTAAAGCTGGCATCTCATTCCTCGCCGTCTATGACGGTTCCTGCTTTAATCCATTACAGGCCGTCGTTAATAATAATTTACCCAATTATCAGGATGAAGTATTACATTTAACCACGGGATGTTCTGTTGAAATTACGGGTACGGTGGTGGAATCTCAAGGTAAGGGGCAGGATTTTGAATTGCAAGCCACGAACATTGTGATCGTTGGCATGGTTGATGATCCTGATACTTATCCAATGGCAGCTAAACGCCACAGTATTGAATATCTGCGTGAAGTGGCACACCTTCGTCCACGCACCAATTTGATCGGCGCCGTGGCTCGTGTTCGCCATACACTGGCTCAAGCCCTGCATCGCTTCTTCCATGAAAAAGGCTTCTTCTGGGTCTCTTCCCCGCTGATCACCGCATCCGATACAGAAGGTGCCGGCGAAATGTTCCGCGTTTCCACTTTGGATCTGCAAAACCTGCCACGCACAGACAAAGGCGAAGTGGATTTCAGTCAGGATTTCTTTGGTCGTGAGGCTTTTCTGACGGTATCCGGCCAGTTAAATGGCGAAGCCTATGCCTGTGCCTTGAGCAAAATCTATACCTTCGGCCCAACGTTTCGTGCAGAAAACTCCAATACCAGCCGTCATCTGGCCGAGTTTTGGATGGTTGAACCCGAAGTGGCTTTTGCTGACCTGAATGACATCGCTAAACTTTCCGAAGAGATGCTGAAATATGTTTTCAAGGCAGCATTGGAAGAACGCGCTGATGATCTGGCTTTCTTTGCAGAGCGTGTTGATAGTGAAGTTATCACTCGTCTGGAAAAATTTGTTGATTCAGAGTTCGTTCAGTTGGATTACACCGATGCCATTGAAATTCTGGAAAATTGTGGGCAGGCATTTGAAAATCCGGTTTTCTGGGGCGTGGATTTGTCCTCAGAGCATGAGCGTTATCTGGCAGAGAAACATTTTCAAGCGCCAGTGATCATGAAAAACTATCCAAAAGATATTAAAGCCTTCTATATGCGCATGAATGAAGATGGCAAAACCGTTGCAGCAATGGACGTGTTAGCGCCGGGTATCGGTGAAATCATCGGGGGTTCTCAGCGTGAAGAGCGTCTGGATAGGCTGGATCAGCGTATGGAAGAGATGGGGCTGAATAAAGAAGATTACTGGTGGTATCGTGACCTGCGTCGTTACGGCACTGTACCGCATGCCGGTTTCGGTTTGGGCTTCGAACGTTTAGTCGCTTATGTCACCGGCGTTTCCAACGTTCGTGATGTAATCCCCTTCCCACGGACACCAAGAAACGCAAGTTTCTAATGAATCAGCTCAATAAACGAGCTAAAAATCAATCCCGTAAAAAGCCAACGAAAGTTGGCTTTTTTTATTTTATGGCGAAAAGCACACTAAAAAAGTTCCCTGAAATTTACATCTTGAAACATCTATTTTCACTTTGTTACCGATTTTGCACTTTTGTAGCATTTTGCCGGTAGATAAAATTCATTACCAATGGAACACTGGTCGCCGACTAATAAGACACTCGATAGTCAAAAATAGTTCCAAATTTTTTTAGTGTTCTATTTCTGGCAGTGGCAGGTGTCTAGATAACACCAATGAGGGTAATAATAATGAAACGCAATATTCTTGCAGTGGTCATTCCAGCTCTGCTGGTTGCTGGTACAGCAAACGCAGCTGAAATTTTTAACAAAGATGGCAACAAACTGGATCTGTACGGTAAAGTAGACGTTCGTCACCAGATCGCTGATAAAAGAAGCGGCGAAGATGGCGATGCTTCTTACGCACGTATCGGCATCAAAGGCGAAACTCAGATTAATGATCAACTGACTGGTTTCGGTCGTTGGGAATACAACCTGAATGCTAACGGCATCGAAGGTGGGCAAGAGACTAAAACTCGTCTGGCTTTCGCGGGTCTGAAATTCGCTAACTACGGTTCACTGGATTACGGTCGTAACTACGGCGTCAACTACGATATCAACGCATGGACTGACGTGCTGCCAATCTTCGGTGCTGACTCCATGGCTAAAACTGATAACTACATGACCGGTCGTGCTACTGGCCTGTTGACTTACCGTAACACTGACTTCTTCGGTCTGGTTGATGGCTTGGGCTTTGCCGTGCAATACCAAGGTCAAAACAGCGAGCGCACCAAAAATAAACGTAGCGGCGCTACAGCAAATGGCGATGGCTACGGTTTGGCGACCACTTATAACGTAGGTTACGGTTTCACTGTTGGTGCTTCTTACGCTAACTCTACTCGTGCAAACGGTGAATGGAATAATGCTGTTGCTCACGGTAAACGTGCTGAAGCATGGAACATCGGTGCTAAATACGATGCGAACAACGTATACCTGGCAGCAATGTACGGCGAAACCCGTAATCTGACTTCTGCTGACTTTAAAGAGGAGAGCGCCACCTCCTCCCTTACTGCTACTGCTAATAAAACTCAGAACTTTGAAGTGGTTGCACAATACCTGTTCTCTGACCTGGGCCTGAAACCATCTCTGGCTTATGTTCAATCTAAAGGCAAAGATCTGGGTGAAGGTGAAGAACGCTACAGCGCTGATCTGGTTAAATACGTTTCTGTAGGGACTTACTACTACTTTAACAAAAACCTGTCTACCTATGTTGATTACAAAATCAACCTGTTGGACAAAAACGAAGGTGTAGACGCAAACGCTCGCAACGTATTCGGTGTTGGCCTGACTTATCAGTTCTAATGACTGTTGATAAACGGTTTAGCGAAAAGCTAATCAGTCTATCTTAGAAAAGCAGCGCTCCGGCGCTGCTTTTTGCATCTTACTTATCTGTTTTTTCAGGTTCTTTTTTTCACTCCGTAAACCACTTCACAAGATTTTATTCTTTTTGCGACAAGTGGTTGGCAAATCGATCCCTTAAGGTTACCCTGAGCAGCGTATCATTTATTTTGGGCTTAACTCTCCGAGTCTTGGAATCAAAAAAATGTTTGAAAAAATCACAGCAGCGCCTGCCGACCCTATTCTTGGTTTAGCGGACAGCTTTAAAGCTGATCCTCGTGAAAATAAAATTAACTTAGGTATCGGCGTCTACAAAGACGAAACAGGTAAAACCCCTGTATTAACGACTGTTAAAAAAGCAGAGAAATTCCTGCTGGAAAACGAAACGACCAAAAATTATCTGGCCATTAGTGGATTACCTGAATTTGGTCGTGTCACTCAGGAACTGCTTTTTGGCAACACCAGCCCGATTGTCACGGACAAACGCGCCCGTACTGTACAAAGCCCAGGTGGAACCGGCGCACTGCGCATTGCCGCCGACTTTATTGCCAAACAGACCAATGCAAAACGTGTCTGGATCAGCAACCCAACCTGGCCAAACCACAAAGGTGTTTTCGCCAGCGCTGGCTTGGAGATCCGCGAATATAACTATTACAACGCAGAAAAGCATGCCTTGGATTTCGAGGGAATGCTGGCAAGTTTATCTGAGGCACAAGCAGGTGATGTCGTTCTACTGCACGGTTGCTGCCATAACCCAACGGGTATTGATCCCACTACTGAACAGTGGCAGAAACTGGCAGATTTATCTGCGGCAAACGGCTGGCTGCCTGTGTTCGATTTTGCTTACCAAGGTTTTGCCAAGGGATTGGATGAAGATGCGGAAGGCCTGCGTATCTTTACCCGAAACCACAATGAACTGATCGTTGCCAGCTCTTATTCCAAAAACTTTGGCCTGTACAATGAACGTGTTGGTGCTTGCACCATCGTTGCAACAGACAGCGATACCGCAGAAAAAGCATTCAGCCAGGCAAAATCCATTGTGCGCACCAACTACTCTAACCCACCGGCGCACGGTGCTTCTGTTGTGACGACTATTCTGTCCAATGATGATCTGAAAGCAGAATGGATTCAGGAATTGGCAACAATGCGTGAACGCATTAAGCGTATGCGCCAACTGTTTGTGAACACCTTACAAGAAAAAGGTGCGAAGCAAGACTTTAGCTTTATTTGCGCTCAAAATGGTATGTTCTCATTCAGCGGTTTGACGAAAGAACAAGTTGATCGTCTGCGGGATGAATACGGTGTTTACGCGGTGAGCTCTGGTCGTATCAACGTTGCGGGCTTGACACTGGAGAATATGGTTCCCCTGTGTGAAGCTATCGTTGCAGTACTCTAATCACGCCTGATTTTCTGAAAAGCCGCTGACAAAGCGGCTTTTATCTTTTTCACAGCTATTCTTACGAGAACAATTAATCCTGCAAGAATGGGTTTGTTTCCCGTTCATAACCCAATGTTGACATTGGACCGTGGCCCGGTATGAATTGGTACTCGTCCCCCAATGGCAATACCTTTTCCTTAATGGATTGAATTAACTCATCCTGATCCCCACCTGGAAAATCAGTACGGCCAATACTGCCCTTAAACAACACATCTCCCATTGAGATGATCTTATCGGTATGGTTGGCAAGAACGATATGCCCCGGTGTATGCCCCGGACAATGCAAAACAGAGAGTTCAACACTGCCGATTTTCAGTATATCCCCCTCATCTAGCCAACGATCGGGGGTAAAAGAGGGACAGGGTTCAACACCAAACATTTGGCATTGAATTTCCAAGCCCTCTATCCAAAAAGCATCTTCCTTGTGTGGCCCGTAAACCGGCACATTAAAATGCTTAGCAACTTCAACAGTGGCGCCAACATGATCATAGTGACCATGCGTCAGCAAAATTTGGGTCAGTTTCAACCCACGGCGCTCTATCTCAGCAATAAGTTGTTCGGCATTACCACCAGGATCAACAATTGCTGTTTCCTGAGTTTCTTCACACCAAATTAATGTGCAATTTTGCATCGCCCTCGTGACGGGGATAATATGGTATTTCATTATACTGTTTCACTCCACAATCAAGACTCAATCGGTAATAAGATTACCATGTCCTGACCGGGCCTGTATCAATATGAATAAAATTACTCTTTGGATAAAACCCTACGCCCCCTGCCCGCATTCTCAATGCGGCCTTACGAATATGAGCGAGCTGAATGCCATCAATATGGAAATCCATGGCTTGCCCACGGGTATGGTAACTGTGTTTTGCCACCCCACCACTGGCGTGGCGCAACATATTATTTGTCACCAGAGAACGATAACCAGAAACTAATTGAACAGGCTTATTTATTCCCATCATAATTTGCAATAAATAAATTTGATCAAATAATTTCGGGTCAATGGTTGTAACTTTATTTTGACGAAAATCGCGAAATAAGTAATTCAGGCGGGCTAATTCAGATTTATTATACCGATGGCCATCAAAGAATTCAGCTTTGAGTGTTTCTCCGGTATGCAAATTATTGAAGCGTAAAATTCGGGGACGTGATGTTGTCAGTGCAGCTAAAACCGATTGGGGTAATAAACTTAACCCCAATGCGGCCACACTTATGCCGAGCCACTTTCGGCGATTGTGGTCAATGTTATTCATAGTTAATATGCCCTGCTATTCTTTAATGCATTAATATTGTCTAAACTCATTCATAATTTCACTTTTCCGATTAATAAGACATCATAAAACAAAAAGTAGTTTCAATTACTTTGTATGTTACTGTAAATTCATCATCTTAATATTGTGATCTACCTAACATAATTCAAACTATATTCAATATAGCTTGAATTTTAACAACTCCGAATTGTTGACAGAGGTCTTACATATGCATCATAGAAATCTATCCGCAGCCAGAATATCCATTAAGAGTGAAATACAGAGTGAACACATTAGTACATTTATTAATAAGTCCTCAAGAGAAATTAATTGCAAATTTGTCGCCATAACCTGCCAATAGCGTATTTAGCTCATAGTCCATGGTTTCCTGCGTCCAGGTGATAAACCGTCGCCAGTGGTATTTGGCCTGTCTCCAGACGATTTCAATCAGATTCAGCTCTGGGCTGTAGGTGGGAAGGTAAAGTAAAAACAGGTTGTGCTCCTGTAACCCGCGACGTTCTATTTTTTTCTCGATCCCATGGTGAATACGCGCATTATCTA
>NZ_NJCX01000025.1 GCF_002632875.1 Xenorhabdus kozodoii | reverse complement strand
CTGACCGCGCCGCTGGATGTCTTTGCGCAGTTGGGGACTCAGGCACTGGATAAATTGAAGTCCACACTGGATGCCTTTGTGCAGTTGGGCGTTCAGGGGCTGGATAAACTGACCGCGCCGCTGGATGTCTTTGCGCAGTTGGGAACGCAGGCGCTGGACAAGTTAAAGTCCACACTGGATGCCTTTGTGCAGCTAGGCGTTCAGGGACTGGATAAACTGACCGCGCCGCTGGAAATATTTACTCAGATTGGCGTCCAGGCGCTGGAAGAATTAAGAGCCAACCTGAATAAATTTGCGCAGGTGGGAATTCAGGCTATGGAGAATTTAAGAGATGGCTTGAAGGCATTTGCACAATTCGGCACCGAGGCTTTAGAAGCGCTAAGAGCCGCTATGGACTTTTTTGGCAAAACCGGGAAAAAGGTTTTTGGCTCATTGAATGAGGGTGCTGATTTACTCTCGAATAAAGGAGGTAAAGATACTTTTGGAAACCAAAGAAAAGGACTGGGAATATTAGGAAATATTGGACAGAAAATTTTTGGTGTTTTGGGTAGTGGCATAAATATTCTGGCAAGTGTTGGTGTAAAAGGCCTGTCTTTTTTAACTAGTACTTTCAGTGTATTAGGTAAAGCAATCATGGTTGTTGGTCGAGTCATGATGGCAAACCCAATTCTTGCCGTGATTGGTCTTATCGCCATGGCTGCTATTTATATTTGGCAGAATTGGGGATCATTGGGACCAAAATTCACCGCCTTGTGGGAAAGTGTCAAAAATGTCTGTAGCAATGCATGGCAGGGAATTAAAGACAGCGTCAGTAATGCATGGCAGGGTATTAAAAGCTATTTCATGGATGGTGGGTTAATCGGCATTATCTACCAAAACTGGGATACGATTAAACAAAGTGCTTCAGAAGTCTGGGAATCAGTTAAAAATAAAATAAGTGAAGTTTGGGGATCCGTTAAACAAAATACGCTGGAAATTTGGGAAAACGTCAAAAAATCAATTTCAGATAGATGGAATGAAATTGTTGCTAATGTTCAAGCTATTCCTGAGAAATTAAAAGCGGCTGGGTCAGCCATGATCGACAGTTTGCTAACGGGTATTCAAGAAAAATGGGAAAACCTGAAAAGTAAATTCGCCTCGATTATTGATTGGTTTAAATCATGGGGGGGCGACGAAGAGAAAAAAGAAGTCACGTTAAAACAAACAGAGGAAATTACCAAGAGCGAAACGGCTACGCAAGCGAAGCTGGTTGCTGCTCAATATGATAAAGGTGGCGTTATTCCGGCTGGAGAATTCGGTATCGTCGGTGAGCGTGGTCCAGAAATTATCAGCGGTTCAGCCAGTGTGATTAGCCGGAAAAATACGGCGAAATATGCTGCTGTTGGTGTGGCTCTCAGCTCAATGTCACTGCCGGTGGCGGCGCAGGATGCACCATTACATGCGCAGAGTTTACCTGCTCACGCTTATGAAGAAGTGCAGGCGAAACGGGAGCGGAGCCAGCCACAGCAATACAGTGGCGCTGCACCACAATATAACATCTATGTCTATGGCGCACAGGGACAATCCGCACAGGATATTGCCCGTGTCGTTAAGCAGGAATTGGAACAAAGGGAACGTATGCACCAAGCCCGTATGCGTAGCTCGTATTCTGATAGGGAGGAATTTTTCTCATGATGGCAGCACTGGGTTTATTTGTTTTTATGCTGAAAACAACGCCATACCAAAGTTTTCAACATAAACAAAGCTGGAGACATGCCTTTAATAGCCGTGTGGGAGCACGGCCAGCATGGCAATTCATTGGGTCAGATAATGATACGATCACGTTATCGGGAGAGCTTTATCCTGAACTGACAGGGGGTTCCCTTTCACTGACGGCATTAGAATTGATGGCAGATAGTGGGAAAGCCTGGTCTTTTATTGATGGCAGCGGTGTGATTTATGGCATGTTCATTATCGAAAGCATTGACAAGACAAAAACCGAATTTATGTCAGGCGGTGCAGCCAGAAAAATCAGTTTTACACTGACCTTGCGGCGTGTTGATAACAATTTGTTTGACATGTTAGGGGATTTACAAGATCAACTCGCTGATATGAAGGATAAGCTACCTAAATCACTGGATGCGTTTTCTGGTCTTAAAGATCAATCCATGAATAAAGTCAAGGGGGTCTTTTCATGATTGATTTTAAACAGTGGATGCCAAACACGAACTGGGTTCCCCAATTTGATCTGGCTACCGGAAAAGAGGGGGCGCCGGCTTTTCGATTGGAAACCAATAAAAAAGATGTTACTGGCAATATTCAGTCGCGTTTAATGTCTTTGACACTGACGGATAATCGTGGCCTGGAATCAGACCAGCTTGATCTTGAATTGGATGATGCCGATGGAAAACTGATATTTCCTTCCAGAGGCGATATTTTGACACTGGAATTAGGGTGGCACGGCCACCCTTTAACCCCAAAGGGAAAGTTTGTTGTTGATGAAATTGAACATAGTGGCGCCCCTGATAAGCTGACGGTTCGTGCTCGCAGTGCCGATTTTCGTGGTGATCTGAATGTTAAACGCGAAGCGTCTTACCATAAGCATACGTTAGAGAACATTGTTAGTACGATTGCCATGAGGAACCAACTGAAATTCCAAATGAGCCAGGAATTGAAAGGCATTTCCATGCATATTGATCAGACTAACGAATCTGATGTGAGCTTTTTAACACGGGTGGCAAAACAGGAAGGGGCAATCGCTTCAGTCAAAAATGGCGAATTGCTGTTTATCCGCCAAGGACAAAACAAGAGCGCGAGTGGTAGGGATATTCCTCTCGTCGTGATTACCCGTGAATTGGGGGATAGTCACCGGTTTTCTCTGTCTGATCGTGAAGCCTATACGGGCGTTGTCGCACAATGGTGGGATACACGTACTGCGTCTAAACAGACGGTAACCTATACCCGAAAAGCGTCAAAAAGCACAAAGGTTGGGGTTTCCGTACACTATGAGAGTAGTAAAAATAAATCTTCGGACAAAAATCATGCCCCAAAAAATGACAAATCTTCTCATCATGATGTTTTAAAACATAAAGATAAAAAAGCGCAAAAGAAGCTGAAAGAAAAAAATAAAAAGCCAGGTGCGGTTGATTTATCGAAAAAAGATCCGAACAAAAAGGGAAGGAAACGCTCTCCTTATGATAAGGGGGGAGATAAGGGGAGAAAATCAGGTAACAGCCATATCAGCAGAAGGAATGAAAGCCAGTTTTATCAGACACAGCAACAATCAGTGCTTGAGTCCCATGAAACAACGACTGAAACGGCGACTACCCAGAAAGAAGCCCAGCAATATTTGCAAGGGACAGAAGAAAATGTACTGACACTTTCCCGTGTATTCCATAACAAGGAAGAGGCAGAGCGTGGTGCTAAAGCGGTTTGGGAAAAGCTACAGAGAGGCGTGGCGCAATTTTCTATCACTTTGGCGAAAGGGCGTGCTGATATTTATCCCGAAACCCCGGTTCAGATTGAAGGATTTAAGCCAGAAATTGATGGAACTCATTGGACGATAGTTAAAGTCACCCACAATTTTAATGACAGCGGTTTTACAACTTCATTGGATCTCGAAGTTAAAATTGATGGGATCTAAATCAGTATCGGCAATAGTAAAATAAACGCTTGATCTCAATATGAGATCTTTGGTATATTGTTCACCAGACGAGACGGGTTATTTCGAGATAACGATTTCAGAAAGGTGAACAATATGATTAAGTGTCCTCTGTGTGGTCAATCAGCGCATACGCGTAGTAGCTTCGAGCATTCAAGCCAAACAAAGGAGCGCTATAACCAATGTCAGAATATCAATTGTGGAGCAACGTTCGTCAGCCATGAAACCTTTGTCCGTTTCATTTCAAAGCCAGGTGAAGTCGAGGGTGTTACGCCACATCCAAGGGCAAAAACCAAGAGACAACCTCGCCAGAAAGCGGCTGCCGCACAATAAATAACGCAAAAACCCTTGCTCCCATTTTTGCCACCGTTATGGTGGCTTTTTTGTGGATGTTGAATTGAAGTGGTTCTCTAATAGAGAACTTCTTGTGACGCCCACCCGTCAACAAAGCAGGCGTCAAAACCATTGGCTGGTTTACTTCTGGCTCTGATATTGCTCCTGCAAAATCCTTTGCATTTCATCTTTGATGTGTAGTTTTTCTTTTTTCAGGCGCACAACTTTATCGTTGTAGCCTGCGCCATTTGGGCCTTCAAGCTGGGCTATCTCGTGGTCAAGTCGGTTATGTTTTTCAAACAGGGATTGGAAGCGGGGATGAGATTCTTTCAGGTTGGACACTAAATCGCGATATTCTGGAAACATAAAACCTCCTATACGAAATTTACTATCACACTCAATGAGTGTAGCAGGCCATTGTAATACCAGATTTGAGAAATATCACACAAAAAAGAACTGGTAACACCTGTTCACTTTTGAATGATTAATAAAAGTTGACAGTGATGATAAGTGAAGAGATTTTTTATTATCTAATACCTTTTAAAATCAGTTCCTTGCCAAAAAACATAATTTACCCCAATTTTTTTATTGTTATTATTCAGTCTCCTTTTTCAATATATATAGAGGTGACTTATGAAAAAATATCTATTTCCTTTAGCAGCATTGATGGTATCGACTTCTGTTTTTGCGGACAAAAAACTTGAAGACATCGCCCCTTATCCTGCGCCTTCTGAGAAAATGGTTCGTAGTGTGATTGAATTGCCTCAGAAAGAACATGAAAACGACTATAAGGTTGAATTAGTGATTGGCAAGGATATGAAAGTGGATTGTAATCACCACTGGTTTGGCGGTAAGTTGGAAACTAAAACGCTGGAAGGATGGGGATATGATTATTATGTGCTAAATAATGTGACTGGCCCTGCTTCAACAAAAATGGCCTGTCCAAATAAAGAAGAAACAATACGTTTTGTCCAAGTTCAGTTAGGTAAAGAGGCTTTTGTGCGTTATAACAGCAAATTACCTATCGTCGTCTATACGCCAAAATCGATGACAGTAAAATATCGTATTTGGCAAGCCTCGGCTGAGGTAAAGAACTCAGAGATTAAATAAGTTATTGGTTAGGTAAATCAACAACCTGGGTTTTTATATTAAACTCAGGTTGTTGAAACGTGCATTTTTCCCCTTCGTATTGATAAAGTCGGTTTTCTTTATTTTTCTGCCGCTGATCCCTTGCCCATATTTAAAAATACTAACTAAACTAGTTTTAGATTTTTTTGCATGCATGCAAATATTATTGAGGAATCATAGAATGTTTAAAAAATTATCGGCGGAATTTTTGGGGACTTTTTGGTTGGTATTTGGTGGGTGTGGTAGTGCAGTTTTAGCTGCGGCATTTCCTCAGTTGGGGATTGGTTTTGTGGGAGTCTCTCTGGCGTTTGGTTTAACTGTAGTAACGATGGCCTATGCGGTAGGGCATATTTCAGGCGGGCATTTTAATCCGGCAGTCACATTGGGGTTGTTCGTCGGCGGGCGTATTTCTGCTAAAGATGTTATCCCTTATATTATTGCCCAAGTGATTGGGGGAATTGCGGCGGCGGCGGTGCTTTATCTTATCGCCAGCGGTAAAAGTGGTTTTGATGCAACGGCAAGTGGTTTCGCCTCTAATGGTTATGGCGAACATTCTCCTGGTGGTTTTTCATTACAAGCTGCAATTATTATTGAATTAGTATTGACCGGGTTTTTCTTGATTGTCATTCTTGGTTCAACCGATAAAAAAGCCCCGGCAGGTTTTGCGCCATTAGCTATCGGTTTATCATTGACATTGATCCATTTAATCAGTATTCCCGTCACAAATACATCGGTTAACCCGGCAAGAAGTACAGCGGTTGCTATTTTTCAAGGAACGTGGGCTTTGGAGCAACTTTGGGTATTTTGGTTGATTCCATTAATGGGTGGTGTTCTTGGTGGATTGATCTATCGAACACTGTTACAGAAAGATGATTCATCCGTTAATTAATATTTCCCTCATGTTGGCAAGCCATGTTATAGCATGGCTTTTTTTTACGCCTTTTTATGGTAAATTTATTCGCACTTCAATATTTCCTTAAAAGGCAGGGTGATGGAGAAAAATATAACATGGGAACGCGGCGAATATTGGATCACAACGGATAAGCGTAAAATGGATATCCATTTCGTACATAGTGAATTAACGCAATTATTTTGGGCACGTGGTGTTGAGTTTGAAAAAGTTAACACTGCGGTAGAAAATAGTCTATGTTTTGCCTTATTTCATCGTGATAAACCCATTGGGTTTGCAAGGCTAGTCACTGATTTTGCCATGTTTTCATATCTTTCAGATGTGTTTATTATCGATGAATATCAAAAGAAAGGGTTAGGGCGCTGGTTGATAGAGTGTGTTTTACAGCACCCAATCATTCCCCATGTAAAACGCATGATGTTGGTGACTTCTAATGCCAGTTGGCTTTATAAAAAATTGGGTTTTTCACCCGTGGTAGAGCAGGATTTTGTCTGGATGCTAGACAAAACGACAATATCCAAGGAACCTCAATAAAATACTGAGAAAGCAGGCGGCTATTATTGATATTTGGGTAATGCCGCCTGTGTTTTTATATCTATACCAATCGCCTTTCAAGATGAGTCTTATATCTCCCCGCGTAGCGGGGAGATATAAACACTCTCGTTGGTTTGCAAACGGCAACTTGAAGTTAGATTGGTATATTCATTAGGAAGAAAAATAAAGGCCATCATTGTTTGTTAATATTATTTTCTTTATGTAAATTGTAAATATCAGGCAATAAAGTGATTAAACCCATTAAAGCCATGAGTCCACCAATCCATAATGGCGCCCGCAATCCCCAGCCTAAATGAATACAAAATCCACCAAGAAAAGAACCGATGACAACACCAAGAGTAATCACGGAGGAATGAATAGTATTAACCAGTGGACGACCGTTCGCCGTTCGCATAACGCGTGTCACCATGGCTGGGTTCATGGTAACACCCACTAACCCGATACCGATTAGGGATAAGGCTGCAAGTAATTTTTTATCTGCAAATAAACCAAAGAGTAGGAGAAATAGGGTAAGAGAAATTAAACCCGTGGCTAAGGTTAGAATTGTATGGCGATCCGCCAGCTTGCCCACTACCGCATTGCCCACTATTGTGGCGGCACCATAGACAACCAGTAAACAGGTGATCATGTCATCGCTATAATTAGTGACCTCTTTTAAGATTGGGATGAAGTAAGTGAATGCTGCAAAAGTTGGACGTGGCTACCTCGAATCAAGCTGGTGGGTGTTTGCTTATTTTAGGCGTCGTTAACAATTCACAAGAAAATGAGGATGTTTACGCTTATCTTAAAACGATGCGCAAGAACACATTGGCATTGATCCAGAGTCGGATAGAAAAAGGGGTAAAAGAGGGTGAATTACCCAATAATATCCATATTGGAAAATTGTCATCATATTTTTTGGGGATTATGCAGGCTATTTCATTGCAGGCCCGTGATGGTGTGTCAAAAGAGGAGCTTATGGGCTTGATTGAACCGGCGATGGCGGCAATACCTTCTTGAATGAATAACTTAAGGCCAGAACATATGGCGACCTGATAAAGATGAATCCAAAGCGTGATTATTACAACCCACCCAATGTCGAATGATCTGTCCAACAATACCCTAATTGCGCGCTTCTTCTGGTTCCATCAGTCGTTTCGATCGGCTGATGGATCATAAAACGGGTATTGGGCAATGAGTCACTGGGTTCATGACTGATTTCCTGCAAAATGATCAATGGGTTATTCCCTTTTCTGCGAGTTGTTGATTGATTTTCCCTCAATGATGATAGGACGTGCTTGAATAAGCTGATTTCGAGTATATGAGGTGATTGCGACCTCTTTTTCGGGTTTATTGGTAAATTCGCCATGCATTATTTTTTATCTCGTAATAAATGTTGTTAGATATATAAATAATATGGCTTTAAAAAATAATATTTTCTAAGTTTTTTGAACTTTATTTGATTTTGGTAACATTATCAAAAAAATTGACTTATTTTTTTAAAAAATTTAATTTTTTTATAAAATTATAATGCTATATATTTATGTGTATGATTTTTATGGTTGTATTACATGTGTAATAAAAAATATAAAATAAAAAAACTCAGTGTATTTATAGTGAGGTTTGGTTGTATATTGTAATTTCCTGGCTGTAAGTTTTATTTCGATGTTTCTGTTTTTATATGTTCAAAAGCATGTGAGTTGATGTTTTATGCTCAGCAATATCGCTATATTGCCGATTGCATTAATTAGCCGTGATGTAAATGTAATAAATTAGGAATGAATTATGGAACGCCTTGATATAGAAAAAGTGTCTAATAAAATTCTACATGAATTATTGCAGTATCGACGTCGTTTTCCTGAATCTGAACAGACAATTCAATATGAGGAAACCCGGGTTTCAGAGGTTCAATTGCCACGTATCCGGGCATTTGTGGAACAGGGAAAACCTATTGAATGTATTTTGCCCGCCTTTCCGACAAAATCCCCAAATCCTAGAAAAGTATTGGGAAAAATACCGGATATGGCAGAAAAATTATCACTGATTTTTCTAAACTCTCTTTGTCAGCGTATTCAGCTTTATTATCCACCGGGGGCAAATATTGTTATTTGTTCTGATGGGCATGTGTTTAGTGATCTTATTCATGTCGATGATGAAACAATTAATCACTATCAATTAGAAATTGAAAAATTGTTGCATGAAGTGGGCGCAACTCATCTTTCTGTTTTTAATCTTGGTAACGTTGAATCACTCACGCAATATACCCATGATTACGATCAACTGCGTGAATTATTGGTCAGCCGTTATGCTTCTTCAATCGAGGAGATTAAGGAAGAACTCAAAAAAACCGAAGAGGGCGTTCAATTATATCGAGCGATTACGCGTTTTCTTTATGAAGATAGTTTATTACCAGAATATACCGGTTCGAAAAATGCGTTACAAAAAGATGCCCGCCAGCGTTCGGTGGGGGTTATTCAACGTAGCTGGGCGTGGGGTAATTTGCTGGCAGAGCAGTTTCCATTGGCGATCCGTCTCTCTATTCACCCACAGCCGGTGGACAGTATCAAAATAGGTATTCATATGATGCCAACCAGGGATGATTGGTTGACGCCGTGGCATGGTGTGGCAGCCAACATTAACGGTCAGTTTGTCCTGATGAAAGGCGATGAAGTGAAAAAGATGAATGGAAAACTGATCGAAATTCGAGGTGTTCCAAGCCATTACGTGATTGAAATGTCACCGGAAGAAATCCCGCAAACAGCATCCCAGACGGCGACAGCATAAGCAGAATAACCCAGTGGTCTAACGCATTTTGGAGAAAAAATGATGAATACGAATGAACTTGATTGTCGTATTGAGGAAATAAAACCTTTCGGCGTATTTATTACGCCCAATTACCCTGATCAGGATATTTCCACCCTGCCAGTTGATGCGTTGCGTAAACTGGCTCGTACTCACCTATTGGTTGTATTGCGTGGTTTTCAATCCGGTTTTACGGATAAAGAAAAATTGGCGGAATATTCAGGTCACTGGGGTGAAATTATGATGTGGCCATTTGGCGCGGTATTGGATGTGATGGAATCCCCCAAGCCGTCTGATCATGTTCTGGACAGCGGAAGTGTGCCGTTGCATTGGGATGGGATGTATCGCGAGACGATCCCGGAATTTCAGATATTTCACTGTGTTTCTGCTCCCGAAGCGGCTCAAGGAGGGCGCACTACCTTTGTGAACACGGAACAATTGGTTATTGATGCCAGTGATGATGAACGAAATAGATGGAAAAATACCCTCGTTACCTACCGCACAAGCCGAGTGACCCATTATGGCGGCGAAGTGGTTTCACCGTTGGTTTGCCTTCATCCCGACGGGGAAAAATGGGTGATGCGTTACAATGAGCCGATGGGAAAAGACGATGTGAAATATGCCGATCATCACGCTTTGGCGATCGAGGGCATATCACAGGAAGCGCAACAAGCCTTAGAGAAAACATTGTATAACCGGTTATATGATCCGCGTTATTTCTACGCCCATCAATGGCAGTCGGGTGATATTGCAATTTGCGATAATTTTACGTTATTACATGGGCGTGAAGCGTTTATTTCACGTTCTCCTCGCCATATTCAACGGGTACATATCCACGGCACACCGGTGTGTCACAATCACCATTTCCGTACCATTTCTGTTCCCGGTTCCGATAGAGATTGAGCCGAGTTGCCTTTAAAGAGGGTTTAATGAATGTCGCGTATTGTCTTAGCTGCTGTTGCAACGCCAGGTCATGTTTTTCCAATATTCACTATTGCGGAACATTTAATCGGACAGGGGCATGATGTCACCCTATTCAGCGGCTCTTTGTTCCGACAACAAGCGGAAGCATTGGGAGCCACTTTTGTTCCCTTTGATAAACAGGTGGATGTTGATTACCGCTATCTGGAAACCTATTTTCCCGAACGGGCGGAACATCCACCGGGAAATATCCAGATGGGGTTATCGTTAAGGCGATTTTTTGCCGAACCTATTCCTGTGTTGTCGCAGCAATTGATGCAAGTCATTGAAGAACAGCAAGCTGAACTGCTGTTTATCGATAATACCTTTTATGCCGCGCTGCCACTTTTGCAAAAACCGGCTGAAAACCGGATCCCGGTTATTGCGATTGGTGTTTCTCCGTTGTCATGGTCATCCAAGGATGCCATATTCTGGGGAGCCAGGCTCCCGCCTGAATTATTACCCGCGGATTTAACCCGCGAGCAATTAGTGGATGAGGAAACGCAGCAATTAATTGAACAGGTTAGGGACGCATTCAACCAGTCGCTGGCTGTCGTGGATTGCCCCCCACTGACAGGGGATCACAATGATGTCCTGATGAGCGGCGTTGATCGTTTTCTACAACTGGCCACCCAGTCATTTGAATTTCCTCGTGATAATTTACCTGAGACGGTGGATTTTATCGGATCGCTGCCGGTGAAAGTGAAAGAGGATAAAACGCAAATTCATTGGCCGGATGAAAGCCTGCCGTTGATTCTGGTGACGCAGGGGACACTGGCGAATATTGATTTTAACCAATTGATATTACCCACATTACGTGCGTTGGCAACGTTGCCGGTTCGGGTAGTGGCGATCACCGGTGGTCGTGCGGTTGAGGGTTTGGGGGAAGTGATCCCCGAAAATGCCAGGGTAGTGGAGTATCTCAATTTTGAACACTGGCTCCCACAAGCCGCCATTTTTATTACCAATGGGGGTTATGGTTCACTGAATTCCGCCATTCGTCACGGTGTACCTTTGGTGGTTGCGGGAACCGGAGATGGCAAACTGGAAGCCGTTGCCCGTGTTATCTGGTCACGTTGTGGCATCAGCTTGCATACGGATACCCCCAGTGAGCAGCAACTCTATAAGGCGGTGACAACAATATTATCTTCCCCGATATGGCGCCAGCAGTCACAGATTATTAAGGCAGATTATGATGCCCATAACGCTTTGGCAGCAATAACGCGTCACGTTAATGAACTGATTGCTGAATAGATATTCGGTCACAGATAAGGCGATAAAATAGAACGCGGTATGTTTTTTTACCGCGTTTTTTTATGACTAGGCTTTTTCCCGCACGCCTTCAACAGAAATGATAAGTTCGACTTCCTGAGATTTTGGTCCCAGATCGGCTTTGATATTAAAGTCTTTTAATTTGAGTTTACCTGTCGCCTCAAAACCGGCGCGATATCCCCCCCACGGGTCGTTTCCTGCATTGATCAATTTGGCATCCAGGGTGACTGGCTTGGTCACACCATTTAATGTGAGATTGCCGGTAATAAAGTAATGTTCACCTTCTTTTTTAACATTCGTTGAGGTGAATTTAGCTTCAGGATATTGCTTACTGTTTAAAAAATCAGAGCCACGTAAATGTTTATCCCGTTCGGCATGTTTGGTGTCTACGCTATCGGTTTTGATAACGACACTCACCTTATCGTTTGCCGGATTTTGGGGATCAAACGTAAAGCGGCCATCAAAATCCCGAAAACCCCCATAAAGCCAGCTAAATCCTAAATGCTGAATACGGAATTCAATAAAGGCATGTTGGCCTATTTTGTCGAACTTATAATCAGCAGCGAGTGCATTTCCGGTACTCATTAGCCATCCCCCAACCGTCAGGGCGACTAGCGTCTTTTTCAGCATAATGTTCCTCCAAGGCTATTTTAATTTGGTTTGTAACCAAGCATTCTTTTTAGGGTGATATCACGATCAATAAAGTGATGTTTCAATGCAGCCAGCCCGTGTAATAGGGAAAGCACTACAATAATCCAGGCAAGATAAAGATGAATAACGCCCGCCGTATCAGCCTGTATTCCTTGTCCAGCCAGGGTTGCGGGAATATCAAACCAACCAAAAATGCTGACAGGCTGCCCCTCGGCGGTGGAAATAAGATATCCGGTAAAGAGAAGGCCAAATAAGGCGAGATAAAGAGTGAATTGCATCAGTTGGGAACTTATGCGTATAAAATGACGATGGTTGACTAAAGGTTTTGGGGGTGGGGAAATAAATCGCCAGATTACCCTAATCACCATAATAATAAATAATAAACTGCCTATGCTTTTATGAATTTCTGGAGCACGATGATACCAAGTGTCGTAATAACTTAATGTTACCATCCATAATCCCAGTGCAAACATGCCATAAACAGTTAATGCCACCAGCCAATGAATGAAAATAGAAATATGACCAAAGTGGGTGGCCGTGTTCTTGAATGACATATTATATCCTTATTTTTAAGATAAAGACGTTACTGTAATATAGATGAGCGTTCTTAAAGTGCATAGTGAATTAATTTCTTTATCTGAGGTGTTATTTTTTTATAAGGTTTTATTTTAGCAAGAAAATATAATTCGCTTGTGTAATCACGCTATTTTATCATTACAGAGAGAAAAACGATGTATACCCTATGGATTTCAAGATGCAGCGCGGCGGCAAGGGAATGAACCCCCAGGAGCATAGATAACTCTGTGACTGGGGTGAATGAGCGCAGCCAACAAAGCGGCAACTTGAAAGACGACGGGTATATACATTGTGGAATATCTTGCCGAGGATCATGCCCAAGTTTGGCCATCCGATAAAACAGCCAGAGCATGGGCGAGAAGTGCCACAGCGGAAATGCACTCTGGTTTTACGGCCTTACGCCAGCTTTGTACGATGGACTTAACCCGATTATCTGGATAAAAAAAAGCTCCGTGTAGGAACGGAGCGGGAATGGGTAAAAGTAGCTGGGAAAATGTAGTACGGAGGTATAATAACCCTCCTATATTAAATGCAGGTTAAACAAAAGAGGGTTTGCACAAAAAATCTCACTCCTTAAGAATACCATTGATTTTACTCTGTTTATTTCACCTTTGAAGTTTATCTCCGACAGTATAATCAGGATTTTTAACCGTTTTATTGACAATGGATAGTTAGGATGAAAAACGCAATTGCAGGTTCGGCTCTGGCGATAAGTTTACTCTTGGTTTGCTCATTGGCACAGGCGGGATCTCAACCTATTTCTATAGGATATGCACACATCACATTACAGGAAAAAAAAGCATTAAAGGAAGTCACGCTAAATTACCGTTATGCGCTTAATAATGCGTGGGGAATATTGTCTTCGTTCAGCTTCGCTGAAGGCGATGGCAAAGAGAGTGAAGAGGATCACAAGGTGGAATTTAAATGCTATTCACCGGTGATTGGCCCTGTTTACCGTATCAATGAGTATATTAGTCCGTATGGACAAGCGGATATTGGGAAAGTGGCGAATACCTGGTATGGCTGAGATCGATAACATCGATTAATGTTCATCAACAGAGCCATACCAAATATTAACTGGGTTCATTGGGTGATCCTTCATCCATGGCTTAATGGGAAATGGCGTCTCGAATGGCTTCCAATGAAGCCGGGTTTTCAATCAGGGCGATATCGCTTGGCTCACGTCCTTCACAGATGGCCTGCATGGTACGGCGTAACATTTTTCCTGAACGGGTTTTCGGTAATTGTGCCACAAAATAGACCCGTGCCGGCCGCCCAACGCTGCCGATTTTTTTATCCACCAATGCCATCAACGCCTTTTCCAATATGGCAAAATGGTCAGCATTCTGGATCTCCCGCCCCTCTTTGAGGACAGCAAAAGCCACCGCGGTTTGCCCCTTGACTTCATCTTTGACACCAATGACAGCAACTTCGGCGACATCTTCGTGGCTGGCAATACACTCTTCAATCTCGCGCGTCCCCAGACGGTGGCCGGAAACGTTAATCACGTCATCCGAACGCCCCAGAATAAAATAGTAACCGTCGCTGTCACGGATACCCCAGTCAAAAGTCGAATAGACTGGCTGATCAAAGTGCTTCCAATAGGTATTGATAAAACGGCTGTCGTCGCCATAAATCGTCTGGATACAACCCGGCGGTAAAGGGCCTTTGATGACCAGCATCCCTTTTTCATTATCACCGCATTCCTGGCCCGTCAGTTCGTTGAACAGTTTGACGTTAAAACCGTACATGGGAAAACCCGTGCTCCCAAAGCGGCTTGGCCTGTCATCCCGGCTGCGTGCAATCGCCATAATCGGCCAGCCGGTTTCTGTTTGCCAGTAATTATCAATCACCGGCACATGGAGGGTTTCGGCAATCCAGCGGGCAGTGTGTTCATCAAGGGGTTCTCCGGCTAAATAGAGCGTTTCAAGCGATGAGATATCGTATTTAGCGATGCAATCCGTCGGGTATTTTTTCAAAACACGGATGGCTGTCGGGGCAGAAAACATTCGGGTGACGTGATATTTTTCGACAATGCGCCACCAAATGCCGGCATCCGGGCGGATCGGCAGCCCTTCGTACATGATGGTGGCCATGCCGGCAATCAAGGGGGCATAGACAATATAAGAGTGCCCGACAACCCAGCCTATATCCGATGTACAGAAAAAAACACCCCCGGCTTTACCACCAAAAATAACGTCCATGGATGTTGCCAGCGCCACGGCATAACCGCCGACATCGCGCTGGACACCTTTCGGTGTTCCGGTTGTGCCGGATGTATAGAGTACACAAGAAGTTTCATTGGATTCGAGCCAGGTGACGGGAACTTCCGCGGCAAAATGCGCCTGCCGTAATGTGGCGAAATCCACATCCCGGCCGCCCACCCAATGGATGTCGGACAGCCCGCGATCCACCATTAAAACATGGCGGGGTGTATGCGTGGCTAATTCAATCGCTTCATCCAACAAGGGCTTATAGGGAATGATTTTGCCCCCACGTGAGCCGGCATCGGCGGAGACAACTAAAACCGGTTTGGCATTATCCAATCGAGTGGCGAGACTGTGGGACGCGAACCCGCCAAAGACGACTGAATGGATGGCACCAATGCGGGCACAGGCCAGTAGAATAAACAGGGCTTCGGCCACCATTGGCATATAAACCACGACGCGATCGCCTTTCCCCACACCGAGTGACAGCAGGATAGCGGCGGCTCGATTGACCTCCTGATGTAACTCTTTATAGGTGAAAACCCGTTCGTTATTTGTTTTCGTTTCCGTTGAAATGGCAATCAGCGCCCTGGCATCGGGTTGGCTTTCCAGCCAGCGATCCAGTGCGTTGTAGCAGAGGTTAGTTTTTCCTCCACAAAACCAACGGGCAAAAGGAGGATTGCGATGATCTAACGTCTGTTCAAAAGGTTGCTGCCAGTGTATGCGTTGAGCCTGCTCAGCCCAAAAAGCATTGGGATCATCAATGGAGTGCTGATAAAAATCCTGGAATGACATAATCTCTCCTACTGATATGCAGATGAGAGGCGGCATCTAAGACCAGAGCCGCCAATAGTTATGCCCTGCATCTTTCAAGGGTACACAAATTATATGACATACAAATCGAGGTATTCGTTTACGGGGATGTCCCTCAATGACATCAGGTCAAGAGAGACGGCTAAAATTTTTTGCTGCTGCGCTTGCGGAAAACGGCGTGCCAGATTGGTTTTGAATTTTTCCTCTAATAGCGGAATGCCCTCCTTACGCCGCCGTGCGTGACCAAGCGGGAACTCGACTTTAACTTCATCCAGTTGAGTGCCGTCGGTGAATGTCAGTGTCAGCGCATTGGCGATGGCACGTTTTTCCGGATCATGATAGTCACGGGTAAAGTCTGGGTCTTCGACACAGACTATCTTTTCCCGCAAGGTGTCAATGCGGGGATCAGCCGCGATATCATCTTCATAATCCGCCGCCGTCAGGCGGCCAAAAATCAGCGGAATGGCAACCATATATTGGATGCAGTGATCCCGGTCAGCGGGGTTATTCAAAGGACCCTGTTTATCGATGATTCGGATACAGGCCTCGTGGGTACGGATAGTGATTTGGGCAATATCGTCAATGTGTTTGCCATGCGCTTTGAGTTGTTGATGCAACATCATGGCCGCTTCTACGGCAGTTTGTGAATGAAATTCGGCCGGAAAAGCGATTTTAAACAGCACATTTTCCATAACATAGGCACCATAAGGGCGCTGGAATTGGAATGGCTGGCCATTAAACAGGACGTCATAAAATCCCCAGGTTTTAGCCGTCAATACCGAGGGATATCCCATTTCGCCTGTTCGGGCTATCAGTGCCAGACGCACGGCGCGGGAGGTTGCGTCTCCCGCCGCCCAGGATTTGCGCGAGCCGGTATTGGGGGCGTGACGATAGGTCCTCAAGGATTGGCCGTCAACCCAGGCCAATGAAACCGCGCTTAATATTTCTTCACGTTGCAGCCCCAGCATTTGGGCAACCACCGCCGTAGAAGCCACCTTGACGAGAACAACATGATCCAATCCGACTTTATTGAACGCATTTTCCAATGCCAGACAACCCTGAATTTCATGCGCCTTAATCATCGCTGTCAGCACATCCCACATCATTAATGGTTTTTCCCCGCGGGCAATCGCATTTCTTGACAGCCAGTCGGCAGTGGCGAGTATTCCCCCAAGGTTATCAGAAGGATGTCCCCACTCAGCCGCCAGCCAGGTGTCATTGAAATCGAGCCAGCGGATCATCGCACCAATGTTGAAGGCAGCCTGAACGGGATCGAGCTGGAATGAAGTGCCGGGTACGCGTGCCCCATTAGGCACGGTTGTTCCCGGCACAATCGGCCCCAAGAGTTTGGTGCAGGCGGGGTATTCCAGCGCTTCTAAGCCGCAACCCAGGGTATCTATCAGGCAGTGGTGGGCGGTGGCGTAGGCAATTGGGGATGTCACGGTGTAGTCCATGACATAATCCACAATATCCACAATCACCTGATCGTAATCAGGGCGGTTGTTAACCACAGAGGTAGACATAATCAATCCTTAAATCGTGTTATTTGTAAATCGGGTTATTAACGTTGTTCAATCGGTATAAAGGCCAAATTTTCAGGGCCAATATAGTTAGCTGATGGACGGATGATTTTGTTATCAATGCGTTGTTCAATAATGTGAGCTGCCCAACCCGAAGTCCGGGCAAGCACAAACAGCGGCGTAAACATGGCAGTAGGCACGCCCATCATGTGATAGGACACCGCAGAGAACCAATCGAGATTCGGAAACATGTTTTTGTTATCCCACATCATGGATTCAATCCTGTCGGCAATGTCATACATCTGGGTTGTCCCGGCCTCTTGGGAAAGTTGCCGGGCAACGGCTTTAATCACTTTATGGCGGGGATCGGAAAGGGTATACACCGGATGGCCGAAACCCATGATGACTTCTTTTCTTGCCAAACGAGCCAGAATATCGGCCTCGGCTTGTGCCGGGGTGTCATAGCGTTGCTGAATGTCGAATGAAACCTCGTTGGCGCCGCCATGTTTCGGCCCGCGCAGGGCGCCAATCCCCCCGATAATGGCGGAGTAAATATCCGATCCCGTGCCGGCAATCACCCGGCAGGTAAAGGTCGAGGCGTTAAATTCATGCTCGGCGTATAAGATCAGGGAAGTGTGCATGGCTTTTTCCCATGAGCTACGCGGTTTTTGACCATGCAAAAGATGGAGGAAGTGCCCACCAATGGAATCATCATCGGTTTCAACTTCAATACGGCGGCCGTTATAGCTGTAGTGATACCAATAAAGCAGCATTGAACTGAGAGAGGCCAGTAAGCGATCCGCGATATCGCGGGCGCCGGTCAGGTTGTGATCGTCTTTTTCCGGTAAAGTACAGCCCAATACGGAAACGCCGGTACGCATGACATCCATAGGATGCGCTACCGCAGGCAATGACTCCAAGGCGGCTTTGACGCTGCCAGGCAGGCCACGTAAGGATTTTAATTTGTTTTTGTAGGCAGTTAATTCTGCGCGGGAAGGGAGTTTATCGTGGATGAGAAGATAAGCGACCTCTTCAAATTCACACTGGGCGGCCAAATCGAGAATATCATAGCCGCGGTAATGTAAGTCATTGCCATTTTTGCCAACAGTACACAGTGCCGTATTGCCTGCCGTAATACCGGATAGTGCAACGGATTTTTTGGGTTTGAATGAGGTCGTCGTATTCTGTTTACTCATGAGTATCACCTCTGCTATTTTTCCGGGAAAACAGGGCATCCAGTTTTCGTTCAAAATCGTAGTAGTTGATGCTTTCATAAAGTTCATTACGGGTTTGCATCGTGTTGATGACATTTTTCTGTGTGCCATCGCGACGCAAGGTGGTGTAGACCTGTTCGGCCGCTCTATTCATCGCCCGAAATGCCGATAGCGGGTAAAGGGCAATGGCGACGTTGACGCTCCTTAACTCTTCGAGGGTGAAAAGCGGTGTTGCACCGAACTCGGTAATATTCGCCAAAATAGGCACCTGCGTTTTGGACGCGAATTCCTTATACATCGATAGCTGTGTAATCGCTTCCGGGAATAGCATATCGGCGCCAGCGTCGATATAAGCTGTGGCCCTGTCCAAAGCGGCATCCAACCCTTCAACGGCCAGTGCATCCGTGCGAGCCATGATGACAAAATTTTCATCGGTGCGGGCGTCAACGGCCGCCTTGATACGGTCTACCATCTCCTGTTTGGACACAATTTCTTTATTTGGACGATGACCACAACGTTTAGCGCCGACCTGATCTTCAATATGAACACCCGCAGCGCCTGCCTTAATAATAGAACGAATTGTGCGGGCGACATTAAACGCTGAGGAACCGAATCCGATATCGGCATCGACAAGCAGGGGTAAGTCACAGACATCGGTAATGCGGCGGACATCAATCAACACATCATCCAGCGTCGAAATTCCCAAATCGGGTAGCCCCAGTGAACCCGCAGCAACCCCACCGCCTGAAAGGTAAATCGCTTTGTAACCTGCCCGTTTTGCCAGCAATGCATGGTTCGCATTGATAGTGCCGACGACTTGTAACGGAGATTCGGCTTCTATCGCTTGACGAAAAGCCAAACCTGGAGAAGAAAATGCCATATATAACTCCATTGTTACCAAAATGAAACTGGTTTGTGTTTATGTGTTACTTAAGCAAAGTTTTAGCAAGGTTTATGCCAATGCTTAAAAAATGGGAAGAGGGGAAGCAGGATATGTGACAAGTGTATTGTTTCTCTTCTATAAATTAATGAGATAGATTGGCTTTGATTTATGAATAGTGACTATTTAGCCATTGGCTATACACTATAGTTGTTTCATTCTGGATTAATTATGTTTCATTTTTGTTTCATGTTTCGTGGGTGAAACGCTAAGGTGAGATTATTCAAATATCAGACGCATCTTGAAAGACGGCTGGTATAGGGCTGGTGAAGGGTGACGAAAGTTTTACAAGAAAAGCCATTATTAATAATGCTAATTATATTGATAATCATTTTTATTTACAATATTGTAATGGCGTTTTCCTTCTCAGGCGCCCATACCTCTTTCTGATGAACGTTTTGTCAAATTGGATTTCTGGTGCCGCCTGTAAGCAGTACCCATTAATTGTTAATATTTTTATAAGGCAAATCAGACGGTGTTTGATTATGTTTAAGATAAGAAGAAAAAAACGTGTGGTGAAAATCATCGCCAGACACACAGGGGTTGGGTTTCAGGCGGCATTGTTTTCAATACCCACGTTATCTGATGGGGCGTATGCAACAACTTTCGTATTCAACGCACTAAATGGCACCCAAAGTGCCTTCACCCATTATTCAGGTTCATCTGACCACAATGATAAAGTCGTCATCCGCTGCTTAATGTCTAAGAGAAAATGCTTCCAACCTGAAAGGAGCATCTGTGCAGTTCAATGTCAACAACCTCATCATGCCGCCGCCTACGGCGGAAAAGAAGCGTGTTTCTACGGCGATGAACACAGCATGTTCTCCACAGTCAACTATAGCTAAAAACCGGGTATCCGGCACTGCTGGCGGCTCACTCTCACGTTGCCGTCGGTATTTTATCCCCTCAGGAAGAGGGGGAAAAGCTGGCCCCTATACCAATAAGAGGAACCTGATTTTGTCTGGTATCGCCAACAACCTTCTTTCACTCACGTTGCAAGAGGATGACTTTATCTTTCTGTCGCCCCACAAAAGCCTGATCGCCCGGGGATGTCTCGCCACCTTGGCACATCCCGCCGCATCCGGACATCATGTCGAGGGCGAGTTCCAGCAGAAGGTGCAACAGTTGCTTCGTCAGACTCAGCAGGCCGGAGTAGAAAATCCCATTATCGTGGGGGCTATTCCGTTTGATAAGCGCCAACCCTGTTCGCTGTTTATTCCACAAACCTGCTACTGGTTCGATCGCAACACCTTTAACCTTTCCGACTCTCCGGTGCAGGTGGAGGGGCAAGCTCACTACATTCCCGACCACGATGCGTTTTGCGCCATGGTGGAGAACGCCCTGGATCCGCTGCGCATCGGGACATTGAATAAAGTCGTGCTGTCGCGCCTATTGCAGATTGAAAGCATCCCGCCGCTTAGCGCTCTGAGCCTATGGCTACAGCTCAACAGACAGAACCCGGAAAGCTACAACTTCCACTTACCGCTGGCGGATGGCACTCTGATTGGGGCTAGCCCTGAACTGCTGCTACGTAAAGAGGGCAATGTCCTGCGCTCCTGCCCTCTTGCCGGCTCAGCGCGGCGCGGCGACGATGACGCCAGTGACAGAAATGCCAAGGAAAAACTGTTGGCTTCCGGAAAGGATCGCCATGAGCATCGGGTGGTCACGGAGGCTATCCGGCACCAATTGACAGATCTCTGCCGGTCCCTGACGATCCCAGAACCTTCGCTGCTCAGCACACCCACGCTCTGGCATCTCGCGACTGAGATTCAGGGTATAGTGGCCGATGATCGCCATAGCGCGCTGTCTCTTGCCTGCCTGCTTCATCCCACGCCCGCATTATGCGGCGCTCCTTATACCTCATCCCGCAATCTGATCGGCGAGCTGGAGCCATTCGACCGTGGCTGGTTTGGCGGTATTGTCGGCTGGTGTGACGCCCGCGGGAACGGGGAATGGGTTGTGGCGATCCGCTGCGGCAAAGTTCGGCCTCATCAGATTGAGCTATTCGCTGGTGCCGGCATCGTTCCGGACTCTGTGCCGGAAAACGAATGGCTGGAAACCCGTACCAAATTTAACACCATGCTAAGTGCACTGGGTTTTGCAACGCAACAGGAGCCGATATTATGATTGAATTCAACCGCTGGCCTCAGGAGCTGGCTGAACGTTATCGTTTGAAAGGGTATTGGATTGATCGCCCGTTGAGCGAGATCCTCGATATTCACCGCGAGAACGATGCCGTGGCACTATTCTGCGGGGAGCGGTGCTGGAGCTATCGAGCGCTTAATGAAGCCGTAAACCGGCTCGCCGCTTCCCTGCGCCGACGCGGCGTGCGTCAGGGACAAACCGCGCTGGTGCAGCTTGGCAACGAGGCTGAATTTTATATCGTCTTTTTTGCCTTACTGCGCTTGGGGGTCGCGCCGGTTAACGCGCTTTATAGCCATCAGAGCAGCGAATTAACGGCGTATGCGCACCAGATTATGCCAGAGATACTCATTGCCGATCGCCAGCATCGTCAGTTTCATGATGATGCGCTTATTGACCTTCTGGTCGCCAAGTGTCCGGCGCTGAATATCGTGGTGCTTCACCATGAGGATTCAGATTCGGACCGTTCGCTTTCACGCCTGATATCGGAAGAAGCGGGAGACTTCACGCCAACGCCAACGCCAGCGGATGAAGTCGCATTTTTCCAACTTTCCGGCGGCAGCACTGGCACCCCCAAGCTGATCCCACGTACCCATAACGACTACTATTACAGTATCCGAGCCAGCAATCCGATCTGCAATATCAGCAGTCAAACCCGATATCTCTGCGCACTGCCGGCCGCACACAACTATCCGATGAGTTCACCGGGCGCGCTGGGTGTATTTTATGCAGGTGGTCAGGTCATCCTCGCCCCCGATCCCAGTCCAGACGGATGTTTTCCGCTCATAGCCCGTCATCAGATCAATATTGCCGCTCTGGTGCCACCTGCGGTCAGCATCTGGCTGGAATATGCCAATATCAGAGGTCACGCCAACGAACTTTCCAGTCTGAAAGTAATGCAGGTTGGCGGTGCTCCTCTGGGCGAAACGCTGGCCAGACGCGTTCCAGAGACGCTGGGCTGCCAGCTCCAACAGGTATTTGGTATGGCAGAAGGTCTGGTGAACTACACCCGATTAGACGATGACGATGCGCATATTTTTACCACTCAGGGCTGCCCAATCAGTGAAGATGATGAGGTATGGGTCGCAAACCGAGAAGGCCTACCCGTACCGCCTGGAGAGCCAGGTTTGCTGATGACCAGAGGGCCATACACCTTTCGAGGCTATTACCGAAGCCCAGAACATAACCAGACGGTGTTCGACAGTAACGGGTTTTATTGTTCTGGCGACGTGGTCATTCAGCTTCCCGATGGATATCTGAAAGTCGTTGGACGTGAGAAGGATCAAATCAATCGTGGCGGCGAAAAAATTGCCGCTGAAGAGGTTGAACACCTGTTGTTGCGCCACCCAGCGGTGGTGTACGCCGCCTTGGTCGCTATTCCTGACGGTCTCATGGGCGAGAAAACCTGTGCCTATGTGGTAACGCGCGAACGAGAACCCGTGAAGCCCGCCGTCCTGCGCCGCTGGCTACGCGAGCAGGGCATCGCCGACTACAAAATCCCTGATCGTTTTGAAAATCTACCTGAACTGCCGCTCACTCCGGTAGGAAAAATCAACAAACAGGCGTTACGTGCACGTGCCAGCGCCGCCTTAGAAAATTGAGAAAAGACGTTATGAGCATTCCTAAACTTCAGGATTATACCCTGCCCGATGAAACCGCCTTACCGGCAAATAAAGTTGAGTGGAGGTTGGTGCCGCAGCGCGCTGCGCTGCTGATCCACGATATGCAGGAATATTTCCTCAACTTTTGGGGAAAAGAGAGCAAGATGATTCAGCAGGTTATCGACAACATCGTTATTCTGCGTGCACGTTGCTATGAGCTCGGTATTCCTGTGTTTTACACCGCTCAGCCGAACCAACAGAACGACGTCGATCGCGCGCTACTGAATGATATGTGGGGGCCTGGCCTGAACCGCTATCCAGAACAACAAAACATCGCGTCGGCACTGTCCCCCGAACCGAAGGACACGATCTTGGTGAAATGGCGCTACAGCGCGTTTCAGCGCTCTGACCTGGAAGCCCATCTGCAAGAACGTCAGCGCGACCAGCTTATGATCTGCGGCGTGTACGCCCATATCGGCTGCCTCACTACTGCCACTGATGCCTTTATGCGCGACATACAGGCTTTTATGATCAGTGATGCGCTAGCAGATTTCAGCCGGGAAGAGCATATGATGGCGCTGCGCTATACTGCGGGTCGTTCCGGTCGGGTGTTGAGTACTGCTATGGCGCTGTCGGCGCTCCCCCCTTCCGTAGCGGAACGTAAATGGGATCGTGAACGTTTGCTTGCCATACTGCAACCCGCACTGGATGAAGATGCACACGACATTGATGATGACGAAAACCTGCTTGATTACGGCTTAGACTCGCTACGCACAATGTCCTTCGTCTCAAAGTGCCGTCAGGAAGGGTATGAAATTGATTTTATCACGCTGATGAAACAACCCAGGTTGCGAAACTGGCTCGCACTGCTGAACAACGATCGGGAAGAGAAATGAACGGTTTCAAGGGAAAAACCGTCTGGGTGACGGGAGCAGGGAACGGTATCGGTTCCCGAACCGCCCTCCGTTTTCACGAGGCAGGGGCCAGGGTTTTTGGATTCGATTTGACGTTTCCCCATTCAATGCCGTTTGAAACGCGCATTCTGGATGTCAGCGATACCGATGCGGTGCAAAAAACCTGCCCGCCATTGCTGAAGGCAAATGGGCTGGACGTGCTGGTTAACGGGGCGGGAATTCTGCGCTTTGGCGCCACAGAAACGTTAAGCCGTGAAGACTGGGAAAGCTCCATCAACGTTAATGCCGGTGCAGCATTCAATCTGTTTAAAATCCTTATTCCACATTTCCAGCGTCAACGCAGCGGCAATATCGTCTCGATAGCCTCCAACGCCGCCCACGTGCCGCGCGTGAATATGGCCGTTTACTGCGCTTCTAAGGCTGCGATGCGTAGCCTGTGCCTGAGTGTGGGGCTGGAACTGGCACCTTTTGGGGTACGATGTAACATTGTTTCACCCGGTTCCACACTGACGCCAATGCTGGAGGGAATGCTCAACGATGATATGACACATCAACGTCTGATTAACGGTTCTGCCGAACAATTTAAACTCGGCATTCCACTCAGGAAAATTGCCCAGCCCGATGAAATCGCCAACGTCATTTTGTTTTTAGCCTCCGATCAAGCAAGCCACATCACGTTGCAGGATCTTGTCATTGATGGGGGCGCTACGCTCGGTGTCTGATAAACCGAATGTTTAAATCGGTTTACCTGTATGTCGCTATGAAAAACGGAGGGACTATCATTCCATGGAATGGATAAATATTAAAAATTTAAACCAAAAACGAATGAAAGGAGAGGAACATGAGTCATATTGCAGCATTGAGAAAAGTGAATAATTTAAAACAAGAATTTGATTTAATAGAAGAAATCTGGTCACCGAAGGTGATAGCGGAAACAAACGAATATAAGATAATCATATTACTCGCTGAGGGTGATTTTATGTGGCACACACATAAAGATGAAGACAAGGTGTTTATGGTTATTGAAGGTGAACTTCGGATAGATTTTAAAAATGATCACGTAATAATAAAGCAGGGTGAGTTTTTTGTGGTGCCTAAAGGGGAAGAAAGTAAGCCTTCGTCCAAGGAATTAACCAAGCTGCTATTAATAGAACCCTATATACAGTAGTCACCTTCCAAAATGCGTCTTATCTCTCCCCGCTTCGCGGGGAGAGATATACATTCACATGGGTTTGCAAGCGGCAACCTGCACCTATCACCGACACACCAGCGCGGTCAATGTTGATTTTTAGAAGCGGACTTTCATACCGATACCCACTTCACGCGGCTCCAGCATGTATCCTGAAACGCCTGCTCCACGATTATTTTGTTTGTATGTTGGCACCCGTCTGTCAAAGATGTTATTGCCGTAAACAAAGAGTTCCAGATAGTTGGTCGGATTATAGGATAAACGGAGATTGGACACTAAATAAGAACTGACTCGCAACTCGGGCTCGTTCTGGTCATTTGAAAAGTAACGATCTACGTAACGAAGATCACCACTTAGACGAACTTTTTCGATGATATTCCAATCAGCACCGACGTTAAACATGTAGCCGGGCGCTTTAGCGAATTTTTTGCCTTCAAACACGTTGCCTCGATAATCGGCGAATTTTTTGATTTCGGTATGAAGCAATCCAAGCCCACCGCGTAGGCGAAGATTATCCAGCGCACGATAATCGGCTCCCAGCTCAAGTCCGTAGGTTACCGCCTTGTCGGCGTTGACAAGGATAGAACCGTTAGGTAAGTCTTTCCTGTAATCCGTTACAGCACTCTGGAACCCCTTATAATCGGTATAAAAGAGATTACCGGTTACCAGCAAGCGGTTATTGAACGCACTACCACGCGCAAACAATTCGTAATTCCAAGCCTTCTCCGGAGCGAAGGTGTAATAGGAATGCCCAGAGAAATTCACACCTGTACCGCCCGGCGCATAGCCTTTGCTTACCAGCGTACCGACGGTGATATCGTCAGTCACGTCATAGGCGAGAGAAACTTTCGGCAAAATAGCATGAAAACCCTTGCTATAGTCATGATAAACGCCTGGCACATAGCTGGTAACCCCTTCATGTTTGACCTGGTCATACTGATAACGCAAACCGCCAGTCAGAGCCCATTTTTCTGCAAAACGCCTCGTCGCCTCTGAGAAAAGACCGACACTGGTATTCGTCAGATCGGCGTCTGCCTTGCCCAGCGAATTATCAAGTATATTCGTGGCTTTATCACGCGAGTAATAGAGGCCTGTCACGCCACTCCAGATTGAATATTCATCACCGAAGTTCAAACGCATTTCATTGGCAACATTGTGCGAATCGCGATTGGCGATACCTGGAAACCGATTTGTGAACGTGTAGCGGTACTTCGATGCAGAATATTGGAGCTGGTTGGAGAGCACCATATCGTTTTCGAACGTATATTGAAGATCTAAGATACCGACATCACTGTTGGTCTTGGCTCTGTCAAGGTTTAGCATCGCGTTTTTCAAGTCACGATAGGGCAATGACGCCGACTCACTGTCAGGATTTTTTGCGGTCATATGGGAGTAAGTCAGTTTGGCCAACCAAGGGCTATCCAGCGGTTGCCAAAGTGCTTTCACACGGACATTCAGATTTTCGAAATCTTTGTTCTTATCAGAATCGAAGAAACCGGGATTGGTATATTTAATGAACGTATTTCTGCCGCTGTAATCCATGGCGAGGCGTACGGCGAGATCGTCTGTCAATGGGGCATTGACCGTAAAGGAAGCCCGTTTCTTTTGGTGGCTTCCGTACAAAATCTGCCCATCGAATTCGGGGGTAAAGGTGGGATCGTTAGTCTTGATAATCACCGCACCGGCAATACTATTTGCCCCCTGTGTCGTCGTCTGTGGGCCACGGAAGACTTCGACTGAGTTCACATCCCAAACAGGCCCTCGCCCCAAACTAAATTCTGCGGAGCTGATATAACGTCCATCAACACTGATAGTTGCTCGCGGTATGGGTTTGGAAAGAAAGGTATTCCCGCCTACGAGAGGCCCGTTTGTCTCAATACCACGAATACTTGGCGCACCGGTACTGCTGGTGTAAAGCACATTGGGTGTACCCTGCAAAATATCAACGAGGGTTGTCGCCTCAGGCTTACTCTGTATCTCCTGCCCGGAGATAACCGTGACTGAACTTGACGTTCTCTGTAGAGATCTTGCTGTTTTTTCACCCGTTACCGTGATGACATCGGCGTCATCACTCCCCGTTTTGTTCTTCTCTGCTTGAGTCAAAGCGGTGGCCTGGTTTCCTAAGGAGGATAAGGAAAACAAAATCGCACTGCTAAGTAACACTTTTCTGCGTGAAAAAAGCAGATTTCCCATCTTTATACCAATAGGCGTGACTGTCTTTATGGATATAATTCTCATTCTCATAATCATTATCATTTGTGTTCGCGTGCCGACAATATTATGTTAACCTTCACATTTGTCAATTGCATATTTGTCAATTCGCTTCAAATACGGCCGCCATTGCAATGCACATTCTGCGGGCAGGATTAGTCCTCTTATGCGGCATGTAATGGGTGTTGGCGCGTATTAATGCATTGTAAAAAACGACTGTTCAGTTTGATAAAACGAGAAAATCCATGTTGAATATTGATTCAGGAAATTTATTACATCTACCCGTATCCCGTTATGAAGAACATATCTGGCTACTACAGCAACAGAATCCTGGCCGAATTCTCAAGCAGCTCTCAGCCTGGCGGCTTCATGACAATGTTAATATTTCAATCATGGTACATGCTATTCAGTCTGTTATTGAGGCAATACCTGATCTGAACGTACGCTATGAGTTAAATGATGATGGTGAGTTGCATAAAACCCGAGTTGTGGGCTGGCAGGAATGCCTTGAGTTTTTCCATGCCAGCTCACATACAGACGTGATCAAGCATCTGCTCGCTGTGCAAACATCTGCTTGGATCCCTGAGCAACATCCACCCTTTAAGATATTGATAATACAAAAAAATAATGAAGTCATTTTATCTCTTATTTTGCACGAGATATTGGCACAAACGTGTCATGAAAACGAAATACTCGAAATACTGATCCACGCTTATGCCGGTCATGAGGTAGAGCCGCCATCCCTAAAACGCATCTCCTTACTACCTATCTCCTTACTACCTTTTAACGGAAAGGCAACGTTTCTCGTACCTTGGCTGCGCTGTGACAATAGTGAGGACACCGTCATTCACTCCTCTTTTGATGTAACCACCGATTTGAGTAAAGATCGGCTCGCACTGCGTTGGAAAACCGGACTTAAAATGAATGAGCTGAAAACGTCCCTTCCTCACGACAGACAACCCCACTCTGTGTCGGCTATGATTTCCGCCAGATTTGCCCAGTTCATTGGCCTGCTCAGCGGTCAAGAAAAGATGGCACTTTGTCTGTTACAGTCGGACGGTTTCCGCCGCATGATTATCGAGTGTGGCATGGCGGAAACACAGATTATCCAGTCCGTCATGGAGAGGCTTCAGGCGCAACCAGACGAAGACAATTTTCTTTCCGGTGATTCCGTTATCGGGAGTGATGAGCCCTGGGTATATGTTCGATTGCTCTCTCGTCCGAACGGCCTGGTTGAACAACAGCGCTTACTCAGTCAGCCAATCCTGTTGCCAACCTATGAAATGCGACCCGATTTTGAGCTGGCAACAGAGTGCGAAGGTACAGAAGAAATTAGCCTGATATTAACAACCGGTCAGGCGATTTCTGGTCATACTGGCGAGTTTCTGCTAAATCGTTTTGTGTCATTTCTTAAACGGGGTGAAGGTGCCATTGCGGGTTTAGTCGCGAACGCTGTGTCTGGCACTGCTGGACATTCTGCTCACAACGTCCCTGGCAAGGAGACTTCCGCTAGCACGGATGAAATAGCCGCGATCATATTGTCAGTGTTCCGTGAAACGTTAGCTATTACCGATATGACGCTGGATGATGATTTTTTCGACTGCGGCGGTCATTCTCTGCTGGCAACGCGCATTATCGGTAAACTGCTTGGCACGCACGGGCTAGAAGTTCACTTCGGTGATTTCTTCAGCCACCCTTCAGCGGCTGCCTTGGCATCGCGCGCAGTGATAACAAATCAGGGTAAGGACGCGGCGTCTTCTGCGCAGACGCAAAACGATCGTTTGACGGCTCCCTTAGCACTCGCCCAAACCTCTCTTTGGAATGCCTGTAACGCTTATGAATTTGGCTCAATCTTCAACCTGCCATTCGCGCTGGATTTTCTTGATGAGGTTGACGAAGCGCTCCTTGAACACGCTTTTTCTGATCTTATCGAGCGTCATTCCAGCCTGCGCACCCTATTCTATGTTCAAAATGGTGAAGCCTGTCAGCAGATTGTCGCCATGTCGGACGTGACCAATAATAAGTGGTTCTGGCGCAGTCACGAAAGCAAAGGTGTACATCTTGATGACGAAGCGGCTTATCAGTTCGATCTTTCCTGCGAATTGCCGATCAGAATACGGCTGATCCGTAATCCAGAAACCGGGCGTCAAATATTGTCATTCCTCGTTCATCATATGGTGATTGATGAATGGTCGTTGAACGTTTTGATGGAGGAACTTGCCCAGGCTTATTTATCGCGTGCTGCGGGTATGGCGCCTGTCTGGAAAAAAACCGCCTTGTCATTCCATCAGTTTGCTTTGCAACAGCAGGCAGACGGCTTTAATCAAAAGCATCTCGATTACTGGACTCATATGTTGCGTGATGCAACACGCGGGTTAGAACTCGCCTTATCTGACAACCGGAAGACTATCGCGGCGCATGAAAGTTCGTCAGAAGCCGGCTGGATCGAGTACAAACCTAAACCTGAAATCACGCATCGTCTTTATTCCTTCGCGCGGCAAAATAATGCTTCCCTGTTCAGTGTCGTCTACGCGGCAATTGCGCTTTCGCTGCACAAGCTTGGCAATCTGAAGGATATCGTGATCGGGACCTCTGCGTCGGGTCGTACCGATCCCGATGCCTATGAAACAGTCGGCTATTTTACCACCATGGTGGCTCATCGGTTGCAGTTCTATCCGGAGAAACCCGCCAGCGCACTGATCGAAGACACCAGAGACACTATCAATCATTCAATGCCGTATGCAGATGTACCGCTCGATCTTATTCAACAATCGTTGGGGATGACACCTGAAGATGGCTTAATCTTCGACGTTTATATTCAAATTCATGCCAATAATGCGCTGAATGGTGCCCTTAAAACCCCGTCTGGTAACGAGATACGCTACCGACAAATCGATCCCGATAAAAAAGAATCCATGTTTGGTCTTCAATTCGAGATCATGGAAGATGTTATTGATGGAGAAAGAAGAATGCGACTGGTAATCACTTACCGTGTGGATCGTTACCCTGAAGAACACGTCCAACGCATCCGTGAAACAATAGATAAAGTTTTCACATTCTTCACAACGCCTGAGGTCTCAAGCCTCCCCCTTGCTCACATTCCTGTGTGATGTCTATGGAGATGGTGAACCCGCCATATAACCCTATTCCACTCTGAGAGAGAAAACGTTATGCGATCTGTTATTACTGTCATATTACTGTGCTTGATGGGGACATCGGCCTTTGCCGCAACGCGGCAGGTTACGGACACGATGGGACGGGAAGTCGTTATTCCTGAGGCGCCACAACGTATTGTGGTGATGAGTGAGCCAGCTATCGGTTTGCCCCTAATGGAACTGGGCGTTCAACCGGTCGGCAGCTATGGTCGTTCGGAAGATGGCACCTATCAGTTGGGTGCCGATTTCGTCGATACTGTGCTCGGTGAAGGGTACACAAAACCACTAGGCATCAGTGCTGGCAGGGAGATCGATCTGGAAAAGCTTTACGCACTTAAACCTGACCTTATTATTGGAACAGAATTCGATATCGACAAGGTAAAACAGCTTTCAACAGTGGCGCCTGTCTATCTGCAAAATTTCCTTTCTGGAAAATTCCATCATTTCAATATTGAAGAAAATCTGGCCAGACTGACCGGACGTGAGCAGAATTTTCAAAAACGGCGGGATAGGTATTTACAACGGGTAGCGGAAACGCGCAAACTTTTGCCGGAAAATTCGTCTAATAAGACCTATTTACCTATCCTTGTAAACGATCAGATCAATGTCGTCGGAGAAGCAACCGGTTTCACTCAAGCATTGGAAGATCTGGGTTTCACCCGCCTGAATCTCTCGGCACAAGGCGGTCTTTCTGCCCCCTCATCCCAACTACTTTTACAGTTGAGTGCCGATAAATTAGGCGAACTCAATCCAGACGTTCTGATCGTGCTCAACAGTTGGGGCAGCAAGGAGCACGATGAGAACGCGATTCGCGCTGCACTTGATCGGGTTGTGCCTGGATGGGCTCACTATATGAAACCCGCTCGCGAAAAACGGATTATTTTTCTTAACGCCGGCAAAGTTTTTACCCCCACGTTTGCCAGTGCGGAACATACTCTCAGAGCCGTGGGAGAATGGGCTAAGACAAAGCAATAAAATGTGCTCGTCCGCCAGAGGCTGTGTGAATTCAACGTATTTTTATACTTGCTCCTATTAACCAGAATTTTTCAACCACGTGAATAAACGATGAGAGAATTAACATCAATGCAGGCAGCCTGCTGGGTCGGGCGTAATATTCAGACCGATTTGGGAGGCGTTGCCGCGCATCTTTATGCTGAATTCGACGGCTATCACATTGAGATAGAACGATTTAAACAGGCTCTGGAACGCGTTTGTTCTCTGCACCCCATGCTAAGACTCTGTGTTAACGCTGAAGGGCTTCAGTCTGTTATTCCATCCGGTGAGTCGTTGTTGCTGGAGATTGAGGATTTTAGGGGATTACCAGAACAAGAAGAAGCAAGATTACTGCTTGTTAAACGTGTGGAGTGGACTCATCAGAAACTTGATCTTTCTTCTGGCCAGGCGTCCCGTTTTTCGCTCAGTCTGCGAGATGGCGGCAAATTTCGCCTGCATGTCGATACCGATATGATAGCCATCGATCCGTCGAGTTTCAGGGTGTTAATGGAAGATCTGGCTATGTTTTACGATAACCCGGATCAGCCGGCTCCGGTCATCGCGTCGTATTTCGACTGGTGCGACCAAGTGCGCACCGATCCCTATTTTAAAGCTGCCCGTGAAAGGGACCGAATCTGGTGGCGCTCACGTATTCCGCACATTCCGCCTGCTCCCGCGTTGCCTATTAACCAAACTTTGCCCACTCAGGCTTGCAGCCATCGACTGGCGGCATGGCTCCAACCAGACGAGCGTCAGGCGTTGAAAAGACTTGCCCGAACACACAGGATAACCCTGTCGAACCTGATGCTGGGACTTTTCTCTCTTGTTCTTGGAAGGCATACCGGAGATAAATGCTTTCGGCTTAATGTCCCGATGTTCTGGCGTGCTCCCCTTGTGGATAACGTGGAGAGGATCGTCGGCGATTTCTCCAATGTGCTCATCCTCGGCGTGGGTATCAATGAAGCAGAAAGCGCTGCTGACCTTTGTAAACGGCTTGGTGGACAACTGACCGATTTACTCGCCCATTCGGCCTATCCGGGGGTGAATCTGATGCGCGATCTTTCCCGGCATCATGGCGCGACGCAATTGGCGCCAATTGTCTTCACCGCGGCATTGGATATACCGGGGGGAGAGCTGCTTTCAGATCGCGTCAGGAACGCATTGGGTCCCATGAATTGGGTGATCTCACAAGGTCCGCAAGTTGCGCTCGACGCACAAATTGCTTCCGCTGACGGGGGTATTCTCATCAACTGGGACATTCGTCTCGATATGCTGCCAGAAGAATGGGTAACCCCGATGTTCGACAATTTTGTCAATTTCGTCCGTGAAATCGCGACATATCCGCAACGCTTCGATGAGGCAATACATTCCCTCGATGAAGTCACCGCCTCATCACCGACAGCCAGAATGAGAACCACTGACGCTACGGTAAAAATCGACCGGAAAAACAGCCAGGAAAAACCATTAACCTCCCTGCAATTGGCCTATCTGCTTGGGCGGCGAGCAGAATTACCGCTTGGTGGCGTTGCGATGCAAGAATTTCGCGAGTACCGCGGACGCATGGCATTGGCACATCTGCAAAATCACCTAGCGGAGAGTGTTCAGCGTCATGAAAGTTTGCGCACCCGAATAGATGCAAAGCGACTCGTCCAATATGTTAGCGCAGAAGTGGATATCAATTTACAGCAAATCGACCTGAGCACCGTGTCACGGGAAGAGGCCCTCCGTCATGTGGAAAACCACCGTGAAGAATTTGCGCATGCGCTTTTCGACCTGGACCGTTCTCCGTGGGCCATCACGTTGTTCCGTTTGCCGAAGGATAAACCGGAAGAGGATGATCTGATTGCGTTTGTTCGTTTCGACGCCCTGATCCTTGATGGATGGTCGATAGCCGCCCTGATGGTAGCGCTTTTTGAGGGCAAGCCAGCAATCGTGGCGGAGACGGATGTTCCCTTGGATGGGGAAGATATCTCTGAAAGGCGCAAGATAGATGAAGCGTATTGGAAAACCAAACTTGAAACAGTCAGCGGTCCACTACGATTTCCGTGGACAAAGCCACTGGCACAAATAGGCACTTCCCGCTATGTACGGCAAAGCCTGATTGTCGCACGGGAAGATTATACCGCAGTGTTGAAAGCCGGTGCCAAACACATGCTTTTCAAGAATTCTACCCTCATGACGCTGGTACTTGAGGTTATGTCCCATTGGTTCGAAGAGCGGAGTTTGTTCATCGGCGTTCCCGTCGCGCCGCCGGTATCCGGTGTTTTGTGCAATCGGTCAAGTTTTATTGTGGTCAATTGGAATGCTGAGCAGGGCAACCTTTCCGAGCGAGCCAACACGCTACAGAACGATGTGCTGGAAGGGCTTGAACATCTTGCCTTTTCAGGTATAGACATTACCCGGCTTCTGGTTGAAAAACAGGGTGCTGGTCCTGTTTTACCGGTAGTGATGACCAACGGACTTTCGTGGCCAGTATCAAGTCAGGACAGTGGTATGCAGTTGCATAGTGGGCTGACGCAGACACCACAAGTCGCGATGGATATTCGTTTTTCGATCAATGCAGACAACGCGCTTGTCTTTGACATCGATTACGCCACTGCGGCGATTGAATCGGCTCTCGTTCAAGATATTTTAAGGGCGATAGGCAAGGCAATGCAGGCCATCGCCGCTTCAGGCGTATTCGCAATTTCGGCGCAGGATATTATCGATACAACCCACTTACGATTAAACGGTATTGAAGCTGATTTTCACTGCGGGCAATTTCTCAGCCGGATAGCCACCAATATCTTCGACAGCAAAAACACCAAAACGGCCCTCATCAGTGGCGACAGGCACATCAGCTACGCCGAACTGGGATGTCATGTGCGTCGAATAATGGGCGCTTTCATGGAGAGAGGGCTTTCCAAAGGGAGTGTCGTTGCCCTCTGTATGCACCGTGGGCCTGAGCACACGGCTGTGACCCTGGCCTGTGCGTTGACGGGGGTGATCTGGGTTCCGATAGACGCAAGTTCTCCCTCAGAGCGACAGCACTATCTCCTTGAAAACTGCCATCCAGACCTGGTGGTAACGGCAAAAAGAGAAGGGATTGAACACCCGGCAGAAACGCCTGAAAAACTCTTATCTGCCAAGCCATTGGCGGAACTCCCGCTTCCGCTTGACGCGCTCTCATCAAGTGAAGCGCCCGCTTACTATCTCTACACATCTGGGACAACCGGCAGGCCGAAATGCGTTGTTTTATCCAATAAATCAACATCGAATGTTATCACCAGCACCCTTGACGAATGGTCCGTAACGCATCGGGATGTCTTCATTTCTGTCACACCTTTACATCATGATATGTCAGTCTTCGACGTTTTTGGCTGCCTGACGGCAGGGGCGACCCTTGTTCTTCCCGCCATCGGTGAAGAAAAGGATGCACGACGCTGGAATCAGTTGGTTGCCAAGCACAAGGTGACATTATGGTGCTCTGTGCCCGCTATTTTGGAAATGCTTCTCGCGTGCCGTCAGGGGAATGAATTGAAAAGCCTGCGGCTGATTGCGCAGGGTGGCGATTACATCAAACCTGCTGTTATTAGTCGCCTGCGTACACTCCTGCCGTCAGTACGGTTGATTTCGTTGGGGGGACCAACGGAGACGACGATATGGAGTATATGGCACGAAATAGGGAAGGACGATGTTAGCCTGATCCCCTATGGAAGGCCCTTACCGGCTAACCGCTATTTTCTGCTAAACGGGCGTGGCGACCATTGTCCGGTGGGGGTTTCTGGCCGTATTCATACGGCCGGCGTCAATGTCGCATTGGGTTATCTGGAAAACGGAAGCCTCACCCAGACCGATTTTGTGACCATCAAAGATACGAACGGAGAAGAGATCCGCGCGTTCCGAACCGGTGATTACGGACACTATCGTCGTGATGGCATCATTGTCTTTGATAGCCGTGTCAACGGTTACGTCAAGGTACGTGGAGTGCGTATTTCGTTGCCGGACATCGAAAATGAACTGGTTCGCCACCCGTCGGTTAAGCATGTTCTTGTGGTGGACTATGGCGAGGAAATGCACGGTGAGACTTCCATCGGCGTACTTTATGTGCCGCGACAAGAGGAGGCTTTGTCAGGCGCAGAATTGCGCAAATATGCCTGCCAATGCCTGCCACCATCGCATATCCCAACGCGGATCCTGCCGGTCACCGAATTACCGCTCTCACCCAATGGCAAGCCTGATCGCGCTAAAGCACGCAGCCTGTTGATGGAATCGGTACATGAGCAACCGCCTATTCCACACAATGCTTTCCCTGCGCAAGAAACAACGATGAAAAAGAAGGTGCTGGAAATCTATCTGGACGTGCTCGGCCAATCGCGCACTCACCACATCGATGGAGCCAGTGACTTCATCAGCATGGGGCTGCGTCCCCAGCATTTGAAAACAATTTCAGCACGGCTCTATGAAGAATTTGCCATTGTGCTTTCGCTCCCGCAACTGCTGCGTTGCCGTAATGTGGCAGAAGTCGAACAGTCTCTTAATGAAAAAACGTTAGAAAACAGCCCGGATTATTAATATGAATAATATTGACCTCATCGGTATTGGTATTGGCCCCTTCAATTTGGGATTGGCGGCACTGCTTTCGTCACACGCTGATCTCACCAGCCTTTTCCTCGAACGTAAACCTGAGTTTCGCTGGCATGAGGGGCTCCTGTTATCCGGTACAACCCTACAGGTTCCATTCCTTGCGGATCTGGTGACGATGGCAGAGCCTACACATCCTCTGAGTTTTCTTAATTATCTTCATAAACATGATCGTCTTTACAAATTCTACTATTATGAAAAATTTCAGATCCCACGCCAGGAATATGACCATTATTGCCGCTGGGTAACGCAACAGCTTCCCGCCTGCCAGTTCGGTGAAAATGTCATTGATGTGGCTTATGATCCGGTTTCCGATCATTTCATTGTTGACAGTCAGTCTCATACGGGAGCGACGCATCAGTATTACAGTCGTCACCTTGCTATCGGTATAGGAACGGCTCCGTTTCTGCCTGAGTGGGCTAAAATCCAGACCAAAGCGCCTATCTTACATTCGGCAGAGTTCATCAACAGACGTGCACAGCTCTCAACGTGTCGGCGTGTCACGGTAATTGGTTCAGGGCAAAGTGCTGCCGAATGCGTACTGGCGCTCCACAAGGCATTGACGCCTGAAATGATAGCGGCCGGTGCTTCAATCCAGTGGATCACCCGATCTGCCGGTTTTCATCCTATGGAATCGTCGAAACTCGGTCAGGAATGTTTCACGCCGGCCTACATGAACTATTTTCACCGTATCACAAGAGAAAAACGCCGCAAGATCACGGCGGGTCAGGGGGGGCTTTATAAAGGGATCAGCGTCTCAACTATCGCAGATATCTTCGACATTTTGTATGAAGGCTCCCTCGGTGGTCGTGATCCTGGACTTTCGCTTATTGCAAACTGCGAGGTCGAGCAGGTGGAAAACACGGGAGACGCTGAGGCGTTGCGGGTTGTTTTTCGTCATCGGCATCTGGATAAAGTCGGCGTCATTGAAACCGATGCAATTGTCGCTGCTACCGGTTATGCGCACACCTGCCCCAAGTGGTTAGAAGGGCTCAAAAATACCGTGCTTGCCACCGACGATTATGGCGATGTTATTGTCAACGAGGACTTTAGTGCCCAGCGCCTTGACAAAGGACAAGGCCTTATTTTCGTTCAGAATGCTGAGATTTTTCAGCATGGTATTGGCTCTCCCGATCTGGGACTTGGCGCGTATCGCAATGGGATTATTGCCAACCAGCTGCTTGGGCGAGAGTATTATCGCTTGCCTCAAAATTCGTCATTCCAGAGCTTTGGTATGCCAGAGTGTTACAGTACCGGAGATAAAGATGGCATTGTCCTTTGCCGATAAGAACAGGCTAGATGCGTTTTGGCATTACTGTGTTAAAAATCAGTATTTCAATATTGGTTATCCTGAGTCCTCAGACTTTGATTATTCTTATTTACAGAAATTTATGCAGTTTTCTATCAACAATTGCGGTGACTGGGGAGCGGAATGCAACTATCTCTTAAACTCTTTTGAGTTCGAAAAAGAGGTCATGAAATACTTTGCTGAACTGTTCAAAATCCCTTTCGAAGACAGTTGGGGCTATGTGACCAACGGAGGAACGGAAGGTAATATGTTCGGCTGCTATCTTGGGCGAGAACTGTTCCCGGAGGGGACACTTTATTATTCAAAAGATACGCATTATTCGGTGGCAAAAATTGTCAGATTACTGCGTATCAAATCTTGTTTAGTCGAATCTTTACCCACGGGTGAGATAGATGATAATGACCTGATACAGAAGATCATCGCTCATAAAGAACCGCATCCAATCATCTTTGCCAATATCGGCACGACATTGCGCGGTGCGGTGGATAACATAAAAATCATTCAACAACGTATGCAGCAAATCGGTATCGCTCGCGAGAATTACTATCTGCACGCCGACGCGGCCTTAAGTGGGATGATCTTGCCGTTCGTCGATAACCCGCAGCCTTTTACCTTTGCAGATGGTATCGACTCCATCTGTGTTTCCGGGCACAAAATGATAGGTTCCCCCATTCCTTGCGGAGTTGTTGTTGCAAAACGGAAAAATGTTGAACGTATTACCGTCGAGGTTGATTACATTTCGGCTCAGGACAAAACCCTCTCAGGTTCACGTAATGGCCAGACGCCACTGATGATGTGGGCGGCCATTCGCAGTCACTCGTTTGCCGATTGGCAGCGCCGCACCAAACACTGCCTAGAGATGGCACAATATGCCGTCAAGCGTTTCCGTGCTGCCGGAATAGACGCCTGGCGTCATGACAACTCCATTACGGTGGTATTTCCATGCCCGTCGACAGCCATCGGGAAGAAGTATTGTCTGGCAAGATCGGGAGATATTGCTCACCTGATCACCACGGCACATCATCACGACAGTCGTAAAATCGATGCATTAATCAACGATGTCATTGCTGAATCACACCAGATAGTTCAAGTGCAGGATGCTGTCATGTGAGAGGTAAAAACAACCACATTGGGGCTTATCCTGTGATTTTGATGTGCTAACCAAATCATAACGATTACACTGTAATTTATTTTATATAAAATTGAAGGATCCGTTGGTGCTTACAGCAAAAAATATCACCGCAACTTACGGCAAGAAAACCGTATTGCATGATTTGTCAGTAGACTTTGCCCAAGGGCGTATCACGGCACTCGTCGGATCTAATGGCTGCGGTAAATCGACACTTCTGAAGTCCATTATGGGTTTCATCCCTCTGAAAAGTGGAGAAATTCTGTTGGAAGGTCAGCTAATGACAGGGATTGGTCGCAAAGCGCTGGCTCGAAAAATCGCTTATCTGCCGCAGGAATGCCATTGCCCGGATTACATGACACTGGGAGAGTTGATCGAGCTGGCAGCGAGTGGGCGCAATTCGCTTTTCGGCGGGTCATCCCCGCGGGATCGCAAATTGTTTCATGATGTATTGGAAATCGTTGGCTTGGCCGATAAGGCAGGCTCTCAAGTCAACGCCCTTTCAGGAGGGCAACGCCAGCGCGCCTGGGTGGCGATGGTGCTTGCACAGGATACTGACATCATTCTTATGGACGAGCCAGTGAATCACCTAGACATCAAATATCAATACACGGTGCTTAAACTGGTTCGCGATCTCTCACTCCAGCACGGAAAAACCATCGTTGTGGTGTTACATGATTTAAATCTAACCACAACTTTTGCCGATGATGTTGTGATGCTAAATAATGGTAGTGTTACTGCGGCAGGTGCTGTCAATAAAACGATAACGGTCGATAATATCCGGCGCGTATTCGATATTCCGGCCGATATTTTTAGTTATAACGGCAGTCTTATCTGCCAGCCTTATCCGGGCATAAACCACCCTGGAAATCAGTCCGGAGTATGACGATGAAATCCAGTTTGTTCTTTATATTCGCACCGATTGTATTGCTGCTGATCTTTTTTTCTAGTCTCTCTTTTGGCGTGAATATTGCGTCAGTTTCGCAAATTTATGCGGCCTTAACCCAGTCCGAACCGCAAAACTATGAGCAGGCAGTTATCTTATACCAGCGATTGCCACGGGCTTTGATTTCTGTTTATGTCGGTGCAGCGATGGCATGCAGTGGCCTCGTCTTCCAGGGACTTATCCGCAATCCACTGGCCTCCTCATCAACATTGGGAATCAATGCTGGTACGACACTGTTTGTCATAATAGGCGCAATCAGCTTTGAGTTCGATCTGACATTACAAGGCATAGCAGCCCTTGTCGGCGGGTTATTCGGCTTTCTGTCATCTCTTGCGGTATCTCGCCTGGCGGGCGTTAACGGCGTCTCTCGCGATTTGCTACTGATACTGTCAGGTACATTAATAGCGATGCTTTATCTTGGGATCAGCAATGCGGTTCTTCTAGCCTATCCTGCATTACGAACGGAATATTTGAGCTGGTTAGCAGGGGCTATCAATCATGCTTATATCACCAGACTTCACCACTTCTGGTGGTTCGGTATACTGGCCTTGATGGTACTTTTATTACTGGCACGTCCACTGACACTTATTCTGCTCGGTTACGAAAAGGCGCTTTCGATGGGCGCGAATGTAACGCTTGTTTCACGCATTGCGCTGATTGCAGCCATCGTTGCATCCAGTTCTGCCGTTGCCATATGCGGTCCAATTGGTTTCGTGGGGCTGGTTGTCCCCCATATTGTCAAGCCTCTGGTTGGTCAGCGTTTTATGCTGTCGCTGCCAGCTTGTGCTCTGACGGGGGCAAGTATCTGCTTGATGGCTAATCTCTGTGCGCAGACACTCTTCCAGCCTTATGTCATACATACCGGCGTTCTAATGGATTTTTTGGGAGGATTGTTTTTTATCTGGATTATCAGAAAGCGCTATCTTTCAGCAACATCGGAGAGATCATTATGAATTTCGGTCAGGCAACAGACGGACAAAGGGTATTACGTTTCGCCAACGGATTACAGATGCGCACCCGTGATATAAAAGTCGGTTTATGCCTATTTACCATCACGATCATACTCGTGGCTATTTCTTTAAACGTCGGGGTGACGAACGTGGGTATACGTGAATTCACGCATATGCTTTTCGGATATTCCCTTGAACACCACCAGTTTTATGCACTCTGGGTTGTACGCATACCTCATATTTTATTGGGATTCATGGTAGGTTGGTGTGCAGCCCTTGCCGGTGCTATTTTGCAGCCGATTGCTCGCAATCCGCTGGCCGACCCCGGCCTTTTTGGCATAAGTCAGGGATCGATGACGATGATCATGGTTTTACTGGCATTTGTTCCTTCCGCCCCGAAGATGCTGATCGTCCTTGCTGCACTCGTTGGCGGACTGATTGTTGCGTTGGTTTTGACTTTGCTCGTCGGCAATAATCGCGCAAGTGGCTTGGCAATTTTACTGATGGGGATTGCCGTCTCGTCCGTTCTGAGTTCTGTCAGCGCTTTTCTTATTCTCTATCTTCCAACAGAGTTATCCTTGAATCTTGCTGAATGGATGCAAGGATCGTTGTTTCAGGCCAGTTGGTCAATTATTGCATCATTTATGCCATTGTTCTTATTGAGTATTATCGGAATTCTGATCACTGGCCCCGCTTTAAACCGCTATGAGCTTGGAAATGAACTTGCTACATCCTTTGGGGAGCCTATCAAATATTCCCGTCCGTTGCTGATGATGTTTTCTGTCCTGCTAAGCGCAGCATCGGTCACTGCAGTAGGGCCATTGAGCTTTCTGGGGATACTGGCGCCGCATCTAGCCAGCTTTATTTCATCGGCCACAGGCCGCGCCCGACTGTTTCTTTCCGCTCTGGTGGGCGGCAATCTGGTCATCACCGCGGATATTATGACGAAAGCAGCACCCGCAGGCGTCTTTCTCCCTATCGGGTTGAGCTTCACACTCGTTGGCGTGCCCCTGTTCATCCTGACGATGCGGCTGAGAGCACTACGTAAGCGCTGAATATCTGGGGCGTAATATCGTTATGTACCCGTCGCCTTTCAAGATGCGTCTTATATCTCCCCGCTGCGCGAGGAGATATAAACACTTACCTTGGTTTGCAAGCTGCAACTTACAGTTTGGATGGGGATAAACCGTATTACCAGAGAGAGAGGAGAAGACATGGCATCGATACCCGCAGAAGAGCATGGTAACAACAGACCTGTGATCTGGACAGTCTCTGTTTCCCGGCTGTTTGACCTGTTTCGTGATATCACGCCGGAATTTGCTCACCAGGCCAATATCACGCCGATTCAGTTGGGTTTTGAGCGTGCGGTTCAGCATATCCGTAAGCGACTGGAAACCGAACATTGTGATGCAGTGATCTGCGCGGGATCTAATGGCGCCTATTTAAAAAGCCGGTTATCCGTACCGGTGATTATTGCTAACGCCAGCGGATTTGATTTTATGCAGGCACTGGCCCGCGCCCGACAAATCAGCTCCCGAATTGGGGTCATTACTTACCAGAATACCTTGCCGGCACTGGAGGAGTTTCAACGGCGTTTCAATTTGCGCATTGAGCAACGTAGTTATGTCACAGAAGAAGATGCCAGGGCGCAGGTCAATGCGTTGAAAGCGATGGGTATCAAAGTGATTGTGGGGGCAGGCTTAATTACCGATCTGGCTTATGAAGCTGAGTTAGTGGGGGTTTTTGTCTATTCAGCGGATTCCATTCGGCAGGCATTTCGGGACGCTTTGGAGATGGCGCGCATGAGCAAACTCAATCAGGCGGTCATTTCTCCTTATTCTACAGAAGATAAGCGACATACACGGCACACAATTAGCGACATTAGAGGAAATTCTGCTGCGGTAGAACATGTGCGCAATACGATTATGCTGTACTCCCGCTCGACGGCGGCGGTTCTCATTCAGGGAGAAAGCGGTACGGGAAAAGAGCTGGTGGCACAGGCTATTCATTATGAATATACCTTGCGGTACGGGTCGCTAGCGGGCAAGCATTCACGCCCCTTTGTTGCCGTTAACTGTGGGGCGATTACTGAATCTTTGCTGGAGGCCGAGCTTTTTGGTTATGAGGAGGGGGCTTTCACCGGTTCACGGCGTGGCGGGCGGGCGGGATTATTTGAAATTGCGCACAGGGGGACGCTATTTTTGGATGAAATCGGTGAAATGCCGTTACCGTTGCAAACGCGGTTATTAAGGGTCTTGGAAGAAAAGTTTGTGGTCAGGGTAGGGGGATATCGCCCAATTGCCGTCGATGTGAGGATCATCTGTGCGACACATTGTGATTTGGATACCTGGGTCAGGGAAGGGCGTTTTCGGGCAGATTTATTTTATCGTTTAAGTGTCTTGCGGATCAACGTGCCGGCATTAAGGGAGCGAGGAAATGATATTGGCTTGTTGGCGACAGAGTACTTACAACGGGCTTTCGCGGCACTTGACTTACCTATTTCTGCATCGAGGACACAGGAGCTTGCTGGATGCCATGACGTGTTACACGACTATCATTGGCCTGGAAATGTGCGTGAACTCCGTAACTTGACGGAACGGATCGCACTGTATTTGAGTGCCCATCCAGAGCAGGCATTGACGCCGGCATTGATATTGTCCCTTTCACCTGAGCGTCAGGCTGATGCCAATATTGTTAACGCCAGCACGCAAGCAACCCAAATGAGGGCAGAAACGGCGCTTTTAGGGGACGACGTTTCAGTCCATGATATTGTTGCGCGATTTTCAGGTAATCGGCGTGCGGCAGCGGAATATCTGGGCATTAGCCGCACGACGTTATGGCGGAGGTTAACGAAAGAGCAGGGTGAAATTAAATAAATTATTATGGCTACCAAAAATACATCAGTATTTTTGTCCTGAAAATAATTTTAAGTTGTTAAAGATTATCAATGACTCTTTTGTTATAAGCGAATTTATTTACAGGAACCAGTTCGATATGATGATCTTTTTTTCTGTCCATTAATTCAAAGGCATATTTAAGTTCGGAATAAGTAATCGGGAAACCTCTATTGCTGGAACCGATATCCCTGAAATCACTCGTTCTCCATTTATGATGAAAATTATGGGAATTAATATTATCCATCTTTGCCAGATTAAAAGGAGAATGTTCCTCTAAATAAAAGATGATTTTTTTGATGGGTGAATTTTCCTTACTCGCTTCTTGCTCAGCCCAATCGATTGATAGTTTACATAATTTTCGTATAAAAGCCATTGTAAAACAATTTGTAAGGACTTTTCCATGTTCAAACATCTCCTTGTCTTGTTCGGTGACCGGTTTTTTATAACAGCGGCGATCACGTTCCTCTATATCCTCTTTCATATCAAAGAGGCGACTAAAACCTCTTTGATCACTTTCAAGGAAAGCATTAAAAATATTGGAAGTATATTCTCTATTTCCAATATCATAATGACCGTAAAGCGAATTTGAGATGAAATCTTGTCCTGAACGGTTAGGATAATCTTTAGAACCAAAATTATGATTGAATCTATTAGCTAATATTTCTGATGAGGTGCTCCTTTTTTCTTTTAGGATATCTTTGTTTCGGTAACCATCGTTAAGAAGTGTATTTTTAGCGAGAAACCCAGCTTGATAATTTTGATACTTTTTATAACCACCTGTTTTAGTTTTGTTTTCTTTCCTTCTATTTAGAGTGGCACTTACCGATAGTTGAGGAAAATGATTCTTTAAAAAATAACTAAGGCTATGAAATAGATAATTTGTGGTGTCTTTATTGATTTTTGAGATTTGTGAATCAAGTTCACTTTTTTGATTTATTAAGATTTCTTCTATGAATAAATTATGAAAACGATCGGTATCATAACCACGTTCTTTTTGCAAAAGATAATCACTTTGTCCATTGTTTTCAAAGAAAATATTAACTCTTTTTAGGTGATTTCCACCTCCAGGCATTAGTAGCATCAGGCTGGTAAATAAATCATCCATAGTGATGTAAATATCATTAGTGTTGATGTTTTTAATATCAACCAAATAAGGATTTCTATATTTACGAAATCCATAAGTAATGATAATATTTTTGTTCATGTTATTACCTCTTTAAAATTTAAATACCTTATTTATTAATAATATTGATGCTTTTAATAAGTAATGAATAATTTTATGGATTATGATTACCATTTATTTACTAGTTTATCAACTATACGCATTAAACTTCAAGTTGCAATTTACAACACTATATGAAACCTGATTTCTCCCCGCGAAGCGGGGAGAAATCACACGCATCTTGAAGTTAGATTGGTATAGATAATTAGTGATGTTGTCTGGTATTTTCATTATCCATTTGCAATGGAAAAATGATTTATATTGAAATAATTTTAATTGGAGCTGTCATTATTATTTCTTACTTTATGTTAATGACAAACATTGAAAAAAACTTCATTATCGAACATACAATCTTAGAATATTATTTCTATAGCAGTTCTACTATGAACAACACACTACAGCATAAAATACATTGTTCATAGTAGCCGTAAAAAACATTCAACGAGATTTTGTATCTTCGTGCATTGGCAAGGAATCGATCGCGGCGATTTTCTTTAATTGAGCTAAATAATCTGGATTATTATCTACTAACCAATTCAACACGGCATAATTAGAAAGTAATCTATTAATGTGACCAATAATCACAGCCAGCTTTAAATTATTTGTACCATAAATATTTTCAAGTTGCTTAGTTTCCATTTCCATTGCTGCCATTTCACGTTCCATTCTGGCAAAGTTTTTTAAGATATCTTGCTGCTTGAGTTTCGAATCTTTCGGATTTTTTAACATTTCATCAGGAGTGTAATGTAATAATGAAAGGGCAAATTTACGACTAAAATTATTTATACTTATCATCGTGGAAACAGCCTCATGCTGTCTTTCAGGCTTCATTTTTCGTAAAATGCTAAATATAGCCTGTGGAACATGCTTCTCTGCTAACAATGCAGCAGTTTCAGGGCTGATCCCATCAAGTAACTTAAATTTTGCCCTAAGCGTATCGATCGATATATTTAGTGAATCACTTATTTTCTCCTCGGAAACACCATCATCTACAGCCTTTAATATCATACGGTGTTCCTGAATCACAGGTAATCGGTTAACATACTTATTATAGCTGTAAGACTCTTCATCCTCTGCGATTAAACAAGGTACATTTGCAAGACCTATGTCTTTTGATGCTTCGACTCGTAGGTGTCCATCAAGTATGATCTTTTCAGATAATTTATTAATATAAATAACGATTGGTTCAATGACGCCGACTGTTTTAATAGTGGATAATATCTGAAGATATTTAACGCTTGATTTTACGTTGATAGGTAATTTTTTCCCGTATTGTAAATCAGTAATATCAATTATAAAGCACTTATTGCCGAAGTTAGGTTTATTCATTTTCAAGACCTCGCTCTGGGTCAACATTATCGAGAATAAATGCAGGGACGGAATTTAGGCTCTCAGTAGACAAAAGACCCGAAAATTCTTTGTCCTGCAGTAAATTCATCATAATTTCCTTAACGATCATCAGGCTAGATATTGTAAATTCAGATCTTGTATGGATCATCTTATGTCTTTTGACATTTTCTTGATAAAGTTCTCTCAACTCTTCAGACGTCATTCGCTTCCTTTTTACGCCCTGAACGAAAGCATTATTATCACTTCCCTTACCTGATGTTTCCCTCTGTGCCAAGATCTTTTTTATTACTCAACACTGACACCAAATCATCATGTAGCGACCATAAATGATTTCATGGAAATTGCACAACGTGCTGGTTATTTACTCATACATAAAGAGGATATACAGCCGATGATGAAAGCACTGGGGGGTTATAAGTTCAGCGCCTAACCCCAAGCCACGGATGGCTAAAAACTGCCATATTTTGATGCATTTTAATCGTCAACAGAACAATAGCAATATAGCCAATGCTATTGAACCTTAGGTTCAAGTAGACTAATATCACCTCAAGGAATATTTATCAATGAGCTAAATATTGAATCTTTTGGTGAGGAGTCGGTATGCCGTTACATCTTGAAAATATAGATAAAGTTGCTGCTGATTTCAGTCACCTGAATGAGTCTGAGCGCAATCGTGCCCTGTATGATGTTCTTAATCCATTGGCTAACGAGATAGTAAAGGACGTTGACGAACTGATTCTACCTCCGGGATATCGACTAATTCGGGTTGATAACAGGTTAACATTAGGTAGGACTCATTTTGAATTGGCTTTGCTATGCGATATCACTAATGAAGTGGTTTATTATAATAAAGTGATAATAACCAATGATGTAGAGCTAAATTACAGACCCGTATCACAAGTATTGATTTGGCGCACGAAAAAACCTAAGCACAACGCTGCGCTAACTGGCTTAGCTTCAAAAATATTCTTCCATTACCTGATTAAAAGCTATGACGTTGTAGCTTCTGATGTAAATCAAACAACTGAGGGTATGTCATTCTGGCAAGCTAGAATGTACGAAGCATTACAATATAGATTGTATGTCTACGGCTACGACGTAATGAGTGGTGAAGTTAGGCAAATATCTAATGAAGATGAAGTAGGTTACTATCAGTCTTGGTTATGGGGTAATGTGGAACATTACATGAATAGGCTAGCCATAATATCGAGAATAGCTCTCCCGAACAAATAACTAACCCGCTCAGGCGGGTTTTTCATATCTGCCGCCTAGTGCGGTTTTTTTACGTCCAAACCCAAGCCGCCTAAAAGAGGTATTCATGGCCTTTATTAAAAATGCTATCCATTCCCTGCTGGGTGGCGATAGTGGCTCATCATGGAAATGGTCAGAACATTTACACCCTGCATCATTTCGCGGTGTCCCGTTTGCAGTTGTTTCCGGTGAGAGTGTTTTTGGTCGCCGTCAGGCAGTACATGAATACCCGTACCGTGATACCGCGTGGATTGAGGATCTAGGCCGGGCAACGCGAAAAATCACATTACGGGGTTTTATCATTCAAGACAGCGCGGTTTATCACGCACCGGATGTTATTACTCAGCGTAAAAATTTGGTTGCTGCCTGTGAAACGGGTTCAACTGGGACGTTGGTTCACCCAACACTGGGGGAACTGACGGTCAGTGTGACAGAGAGCGGGCTACGCATGAATGAAAGCGTCGAGTTTGGGCGGGTGTTTGAATTCACGCTGACAGTCATTGAATCTGGGTTACAGGTTTTTGCCGTTACCAATAGCACCAAATCTGCAACCGAGGTTAAAAATCACTGGCTGCTAACCTATACCACGACGTTGGCGAAATATGTCGCAATGGTACGGGGTGAAATTCGCTCCGTGGTGTGGGGCATGAAAATCATCAAATCGACAGCCGGTCAGTGGATTGGGATGGTAACCCGTTCGGTGGATGAGGTGACGAACCTGAGTGATATGCTGAAAACAACGTTTGGCACAGAACGCTATGGACGCTATCAGCGGGGGCAGATTGGTGGCACGGTTTCAGGAGCAACTGGCGTCAGGTCACGTGATAACCAAAGCCGGCATGATGCTGAAATTATTCAGCAGGCTACAGCGGCGGTTGTCATGGGGCGCAAATCCATTGCCGAATCCATCGATAAAATGACGCATTCATTGACTGTTGAGGTATTCAGTCAGGCAGCGCATGGCGTCGTGGATGCGATTATCCGTTCAGCAGGTAGTGCGGAAGAGAAAATCGCCATTTTTGAAAATTTATCTGCATTTCAAAACACTCAATATCAACTGAGTGATAGCGATCGCCATGTAACGAACATGACGGTTTTACTACTGGTTGTGCTATCTGCTGGGGCAATGGCGCAGGTTGCCAGTGAAATCACACCCGCGAACACGCAAGCCGCAAACGAATTACAGCGGCGCGTGTGCCATGCGTTGAATACTGCGCTAGTGATGTCTGGTGATTTGGGTATGGATGAGATCTACTCGGCGTTAACAACGCTGAGGCATGAGTTTGTCACCAGTGCAGAATTGAACGGCGCTGAATCAGGTCGACTGGCGCAGTTTAGTCTGCCTGCGGTTCTGCCGGCACTGAATGTGTCCAATCGGATTTATCAGGATGCTGGACGCAGTGATGAGTTAATACAGGCGACCAACCCCCGTCACCCGGCATTTATGCCCGTCAAATTTACGGCGTTACGGAAATGAAACAAAATTCAAATGAACTCTCATTGGTTATTGGTGGCAAGCGGATTTACGGCTGGGACAGTATCCGAGTCACGCGCGGCATAGAGCGACTGCCGTCTGATTTTGAACTGATGTTGATGGACTATTATCCCGGCAGCAGTGAAAAACAACTGGTCGAGGCTGGGCAATCCTGTCAGGTGTTGCTGGGTGATGACCCTGTGATTACGGGGTATATCGATATCTGGAACTCGTCCATTAATAAGAGCAGCCATCAAATACGGGTGACCGGTCGTAGTAAATGTCAGGATTTGGTTGACTGCTCGGCAAAATGGCCACAGAACGTGATCACCTCAGCAACGGCATTGCAAATTGCCCAAAAACTGGCGCAGTGGTACGGCATTAAGGTGAGTTCCGACGTGACTGATATGAAATCCGTGCCGCAATTTACCCTGAACTGGGGGGAATCCTCACAGGAAATCATTGATCGGATTACTCGCTGGTCAGCCCTGCTCTATTATGACACGCCGGACGGCAACCTGTTTCTGACCCGTGTCAGTAACCAGTTGGCTGCCAGTGGAGTCGAACAGGGTAAAAACGTTGAAATGGCGGACTATCAGTCGTCAATGAATGAGCGGTTCTCAGAGTACAGCGGGCTGTCTATGAATGTCAGCGGTCTCAGCGAGTTGTCTCAGGGGCAGGGGTATAGCGTGGTTGAAATTGCCACCGCAAAAGATCCTGAAACCGAATCAATGCGCTATCGCAATTATGTCACTATTATCGAAAGCACCCTGCACTCACACCAGCGACAACAGGAATCCATTGACTGGGAAATGAACCGCCGTTACGGGCGCGCTAAAGTGATCAAAGTGCTGGTTGACAGTTGGCGGGATGTCAGCGGAACGCTGTGGACACCCAATACCCTGATCCCAATCCATTTACCCGTGTTCGGGCTGGAGTCTGAACAGTGGCTATTATCCGAAGTGTCGTATGTTCGCAATAAAGACGATGGCACGCGAGCAGAACTCACACTCATGCCGCCTGCTGCGTTCACCGTGCAACCGTATGAATTTTACTCCACGCTGATGGAGACTCGTGATGGAGGTTATGTCAATAATGGAAGCCGTTAAGAATTTATATCGCCATTTATATCGCCGGGCAATGATGATGATCGGTTTAGGTAGGGTTACAACGTGTAATGACAACGGCGTTATCCAGCAGGTGCAGTATCAGACCGCAATGGAAGTGCGGGATAACACCCAGCGGATCGCCGAGTTTGGCTTTTCGTCTGGATTGCCCGCGAACACTGATGTGCTGCTCGCCTTTTTGGGCGGGGATCGCTCCAATGCCGTAGTGATTGGCAGCAATCATCAGCAATATCGGCATCAGGGATTAAATCCCGGTGAGGTTGTGATTTATAACCAGTGGGGGCTGCATATTTTGCTGACTGCATCGGGAATCACGGTGGAGGCACGAGGGCAACCTGTTACAGTCAATAATGCCACTCAGGTAACGATTAACGCCTCAACCGAGGTTTTATTGAATACGCCTGTATTGCGGGTTTCCGGCGATATTATTGATAATTGCAACAGCAATAAAACTACTATGAAACAATTGCGTGATAGTTACAATCGCCATACTCACCCCGTTTCAGGCGTTGAATCAGGCAGTTCGACCGTAACCAGCAGGACAACAGGAGCGACAGTCAGATGAGTGACATAACGTCATGGTGGGATGTGAAAAATATCCATGCAGACTGGTCGATTGGGCGCGGGGATTTGATGACCGGGAATGACCTGCAAACCGCCATCATTATTAGTCTGTTTACTGACCGACAGGCGCGGGCTGATGATGAAATTGACGGTACTGATCGTCGCGGTTGGTGGGGTGACAGCGGTACTGATTATCCTATTGGTTCCCGTTTATGGCTATTACACCGACAAAAACTCACTACAGCAGTTGCATTGGCCGCCGAGGATTATGCGCGTGAGGCGCTGCAATGGATGCTAGATGATGGTGTGGCTGACTCCATCGACATCGGCACTCAAATTGTCTGGCCCAACAGATTGAATATGATTATTCGTTATCAGCGTCCCGGACGGGATAATGAGGATCTGCGGTTTTTCTGGGTATGGGAGCGAGAAAATGCCATTTAAACGAAAAACACTCACCGAATTACGCGAGCAAAATCGTAGTTTTTTACAATCGGAGTTACAGAAAACAGGGCCGTTATTGCGATTTTCCAATATGGGTGTTCTGGCAGATATGGACGCCGGGATGGCGCATCTGCATTACGGTTACCTCGATTATATTGCCCGGCAAACGACGCCGTTTACATCAACGGATGAATGGCTGGCAGGCTGGGCTGCGTTGAAAAAAATATACCGAAAACCGGCGGCTGCCGCCCGATGTGAGAAATTTCAATTTACGGGTACTGCGGGGGCAATTATTCCGCCTGCCGCGATTTTGAACCGGGGGGATGGTTACCAGTATCAGACGGTGGCAGAAACCCGTATTGATGCTCACGGGCGTGGAATCAGTAGTATCATCGGGATATTGCCTGATATCACTGACAATATTTCAGGGGGTGGAGTTGCAGGCAATGCTCCTGCGGGAACCGTGTTAACGCTCGACCAGAGTATTGCCGGTGTGGATGTTGAGGGCACGGCAATCGTAGCGATAACTGGTGGGGCTGATATTGAGCGCGAATCAGATTTTCGCTCCAGAATGTTACTCGCCTATCAGGGTTCACCGCAGGGTGGCTCTGATGATGACTATAAACAGTGGGCATTGGCTGTACCGGGGATTACCCGTGCATGGGTCAGACCCAGAGCGGCGGGCGCGGGAACGGTAGGTGTTTATATTATGTGCGACAATAACGGGCGGGATGGCTTTCCCATTGGTACAGATGGCGTTTCATCCCATGAATCGTATGCAGTTCACGCCACAGGCGATCAATTGCGTGTTGCTGATTATATTTATCGGCTGCGACCAACAACGGCGTTGGTCTGGGTATTATCACCGATAAAACGCACTATCAATTTCACCATTACTGGTATCGCGCATGTTGGAACGGATGTCACGAGTAAAATCGAGGCGGCGATTGATAATGTGCTGTTTGAACACGGCAATCCTGACGGAACGGGGCGAATATTCATATCCGATTTGCAATACGCCATTGCAGATGTGCCAGGAACAGCGGGTTTTGTGATTACATCACCGGTAACCAATATTGAATTGTCAGTGGGTCAATTACCTATTCGGGGTGAGGTGCGATACACATGAAACAATATAGTGTGAATGATTATACCGCTGCGTTGAATGGGCTATTGCCAACAGGCATGGCATGGACACGGCAGCCAAAATCGATAATGAGTGCGGTTATCCGTGCTATGGCGCGTAGTTACCATCGGAGTGATCAGGATGGGCATCAGTTGCTAGAGGGTAGTTTTCCTGCGACGGCAACCATTATGTTACCGGAGTGGGAAAAATCGTTGGGACTGCCTGATGCCTGTGCGATTGGGGAAATTGATAGTATCTCATTGCGGCAAAAATCTGTTGTTTCTAAATTGCTGCGAACGGGTGGCCAGTCCAATGAGTATTTTATCGGTCTGGCGGCTGAACTCGGATTTAAAATAACGATCACCGAATTTAGGCAGGCTCGCGCTGGCATGTCTGCCTGTGGTGCGGCGATTAATGGTGATGAGTGGCCGTTTGTCTGGCGTATTAATGCGCCGACAACCACCACGAATTACGCCGTCGCAGGCGGGAGTTATTGCGGTGATCCATTGCGTTCATGGGGAAATAAAAAACTCGAATGCCAATTCCGAAAAATTAGCCCATCCCATACCATTCTTCAATTTGGTTATAACCAGTAATAATTCAATTTAAATTTATTAATCATTTATTAATCACCTTAACTGAGTGAGGATTTTCTATGCAAAAAATAGGTGACGTGACAAATACCGCTGACAGTAATGGTGAATTCACGAATGGAAATGTGGCCGCAGGTGTGCCACCGACGTTGTTAGAGGCACCGTGGTTTAATACTGTCCAGCGAGAAATAATTAATGCATTGGCAGCGGCTGGAATACAGCCGAATAAACATAATGATGCGCAATTATCCGAGGCAATCAGGAAACTAATTTCCAGTGGAGCGCTGGAAAAATCCAAGAACGGCGCGGACATTCCAAACAAAAACGAGTTTGTGAAAAACCTCGGTTTATCGGATTCCGTTTACAGGACTATCGGGAATGGTCGCAACCAAATCCCAGATATGTCGTTTTTTACTCTGGCGAGCAGCACATCCCGAGGGTTATACGCAACATTTCCATCTGGACTGATTTTACAATCATTTGAATGTGATGTGCCGGGAACAGCTCCGCGGGGCTATGTATATCCACTGCCGTTCGCGTTCCCTAATCTGTTTTCCGCAGCAATACTGACACCTCGGGATGGTATTGGCGATATTACCATAGCTCCCACGTATACAAACGAGGGAGCGTGGGGCATCCGAATATTCAACTGGTCGGGTGGGGGTAATGTCATTTCTGTTATCTGTATGGGGTACTGATATGAGTATATATTTCTCTCCAAAAACAACGGGTTTTTATCCGGTAAAATTTTTGGCGGCCTATCAATCTGCTGGAACGTGGCCAGATGATGCGTATGAACTGACAGATGAGGAATTACGCAGCTACTACATAACGCACCCACCCGCGGGAAAAATGTTGGGTTCCGCCGATGGTAAAATTGCGTGGGTCGATATTCCGCCGCCAACACCGGCTGAATTACAGCAACAGGCTGAGTCTCAGAAACAATCACGCATGTCGCAAGCTGCAAACTCTATTGCCCCACTCCAATACGCCGTCGATTTGAAAATGGCGACGAACGCAGAGCTGACATTGCTAACAGCATGGAAAAAATACTGTGTGTTACTGAACCGCGTCGACTGTTCGACAGCACCAGAAATTGACTGGCCGAAAGCGCCAGAATAACAATCAGGGGCTGAGTGCCCTATAGCCAATTGACATTCCCACCGGTCGGTCTATTTCTGTCCGCGTCCAGATGCCGGAAGATTCGGTGTGGAATCAAAAACAAAAATTGGCGTCTGATATCGAATTATCTGAACTGGTGGGGTGATGCCACAGAAGAATCATTAACCCGCAGAAAATTGCGGGTTAGAATTTTTGTTATTTATTTTATTTCTTCAAGGTAATCTGGGTTATATCGGGATTCTATTTTTATATCGACGTGAAATTCACCTGAATTATCACTAAACGTACCAGGGGCATCATTGAATAAAAGTATTAGCTCTCCATCCACAGGAACTGTTTTATGAAGCACACCATTTCCTATTTTGTAGGCGCTGTTTCCGATTTTAGCTACTAGTGAGATGATAGGTACTGGCCTTGGGTTGGTAGGGATAGAGCTCTGAGGTGCTCCCCAGTAATTATCTGGATGGCCGTATTTTATCCATCCTGTTGCAATAATAGATATTACATCTCCCGCCTTGAGAATAAGCCCTGTGGGTTGACCTTTTTCGGCTTTTCCTGGCACAGTTCCAGACCAATCGTACATAGTATTACCTCCAATTATATTTCAGTGGTTTTATATCTATGAAGGCGGGTTACTTCTCCGCCTGTGAACATCAATAAAGGGGTTCATCAATACTGGAGAGAACTTCTGATTAGGATGGCATGGAATGACTGGCAGGACATTAATAAAATCCATATCCCACTGATGAAACATGATGGGGGTAAAGGTCAATACATAATCCCAAACCACGGATGACTTTATTTGACTCTCATCACACGTATGGAATTTAATACAAAGTGACGGTAATGTGATGCCATTAGTCAGAATTTTATATCGATTATGCTGCGAATGTGCGCGCATCTTCCTAAAATATGATTTTGGTTGTACAAGGTCATTTAGGTATTGACATTTATAAAATGATCTCTTAGATATAGACAACTGCATGCAATCTGCTATCATTAGCTCATCTGTATTACTGTATTAATGTACATGATTGTAGGAGGCAAGATGGCATATTCAACTGTCGCTGTCGCGAATGCCTTTATCGAAAGAGGGATTAGCGGGCAGATACCAAACCTTTCCCCAATGAAGCTGCAGAAGTTAATTTTCTTCGCGCAATCATGGTGCTTGCGTATTTTTAATAAACCATTAGTAGATGAATTCTTTGCTAAATGGGAATACGGGCCAGTAATCCCATCCCTTTATCATGCTGTGAAAGAATATGGTGGCTCAACGATTGGTAACCTCATAGAATCATTAGAATTTTATGAAAATGGCTATATTGAGCAAGTGACACCAGTCATACCAGCAAACGATATCTGGATGCACCGGATAATTGATAGCGTTGTTTCTGTTTATGGTTGTATGGAAGCGACTTACTTATCTAGAATTACTCACTTACCTGGTTCGGCTTGGTCGAAGGCAAACAGTGAAAAATCAGCAATAGATAATAAGTTACTGAAAGAATGCATAGTGACTGAAGAAGGACGCTTCTTTGGTGCGAGGGATTTTAGTGTTCATTTTGACTTAGAAAAGTTGAAATGTAGAGTAAACGATGACTTTGTGGCAGTACCAACAGACATTAATAGCATAGAAGATATGGATGAATGGCTGAGAGGAATTGTTGATAATGATTGTTAAAATAGGTATCCAGTTCGCTAAAGAAATCCTTAATTATCCGATTGAAGATAAAAAGAAAATTTTGGCATTTATTAAGCATACTCAACAAAATGGGCTGCGTGAGTTGGAGGGCAGGAATAAATCATCTGATGATGTTGACAAAGATGACCCTTTTTTCCCCACAAAGGTGAAATTTGCCCAGCAGCATAAGTTATGGCATTACCACATTGGTGTTGTTGAATATGATCTCTCTAAACCATTCGGCGATAGAACTTCTGAGTATGTTCTTCATTACATAAATCAGCTAGTTCCTGACGAGCTAAAAGTAGTGGATTTCTCTGGTCATCCTCCGTTTAAAATGCCGCTATCCTCTTATCTAAACTGACCCGTCTCGTGCGGTTTTTTTCATACAATAAAATCTACTCCTCTACCGATAGAACATAATGAGCTAAAAAGGGAACAATCCTCCCCTTTAACCTAACTCCTTGATTTATCCGAGGTCCTCACTTTGGCTCAGTTCCGATCGAACAAATTTTTGGCTGATCGCGCCAATTGGGATTTGAAAGCCCATTTTAGTGATAACTCATTGATATCTAATCAGACGCCAGATTTGGCGTCTGCTTGCTCAGCCCCTTGCGCACAAGTAACACGCTAAAAAGCAATGCATTTATTCCTTTTGTCCAGCACATGAATCAACCATTGGG
>NZ_NJCX01000024.1 GCF_002632875.1 Xenorhabdus kozodoii | reverse complement strand
GTGGCGGCGGTGTGCAGGTGTACTCATGGTTAATCAACTCTTATGATGGAATGGTGGGGCATTATTATTGCACGAAATTTCTCATGACGACACTATCTAATAAAACTCCACAATTTCTGATGCCACAGTGGGTGACTAAAAATTCGACTTCAGGTATAGCATCACCAGTCACTTTAGAAGAAAATAGTAAAATTCCAATAGGAACGTTTTTGAAGTAGGCAGCAAAAAATACATTTATTTTTAATTGTATTGTTTTTTTAAGTAAGAGCCTGGCTTCATTATACACAACTTCAAACATTCCATATGTAGAATAATATCTTGCACTCCATTTTTCTTGTTCATTATCAGGAAGGTTTTGGTAAAAAACATCCCCCCATTCGGAAGTCATGGTTGTGGTTGTTATTCGATTGGTTATATTTGATGCCTCACTGACACTCACTTCCTTGACTGTGATAAAAGCTCTGGCATCACTCACTGATCGAGCCATGTCCGAAACAGACTTGGCATGAGTTAAGGAACCCAATGTTATGGGCCGATTAATATTAAAAGATTTTGATCTAAACATTATGCTACCTCATGCAAGGATATGAAATTTCCTTATTCCTCGCGCCGTGAGGAATAAGGGCGCTCCTGCAATATTTTATTATTTAACCCAAATTCTGGATAAAATGATGAAAGATATTTCACCCTGATACACCTCTTCATAAAAAGCCGACTACGTTACAGTATCTTATGTATGTCAGTTAAAATTCAATTGAGTTTACATCTATAACGTTCATTTATAAAATGCCATTTAAGACTTCTGGCGGGATTTAAATATAAGTATTCATTACTGGATGATCCAGTAAATCCCATATTAATATATATCTGTCTGGATTTCGGTACAGGGCTAATTTTCAGATGGCCTTTCATACCTAATTGTAGTGATTCGTTGACTGCATGTTCTATTAGTAAAATTCCACAATTCTGAATACCACAATGAGATGCTACATAATTGACTTCAAGTAATGGCGTGCCAGAACCATCATCGCTAGGGGTAAGCTGTAAAACGCCTATAGGAATCCCTTTGAAATAGGCAACAAAAAATAATGACTCTTTTTTTAATTCTTCACTTTTTTGATCATTTACACCGTATTCTATATTCATATCTATAGTACGAAAAACACCATGTGATCCTGCATGCCTGTTATTCCATTTTTCTTGCTCTTTATCATATATTTTATTTTTATTAACGTATTGCCATTCATCATATTTCATGGTTTCTGTCATTATCTTATTAACTACATGAAACATTTCCTGTTCAGTAGATTCCTTAATTTTTATCCATAACCGGGCGTCAAACGATGGTGTTCCTATATCCGAAGTGGATTTAGAACGGCTTAAAGGTTCAAATACCGAAGGACAATTCATATTAAAAGATTTTGATCTAAACATCATAACCTTCCTCCCCGACAAGACGGTAATAAAACTGACTCAGCTTTATTCTATAAAATCATAATCAAAGGCCAGCCGCCATTAATTATCATTCAATTAAAAATCATAAACAAAACAATATAATTAATTAATGGCGTGTTATCGGATTAAATTCTATTTTTAAAAGGCCACTATAGATCTTTCAGTTGTAAAAAGAAAGATAACAATGCGACCGAAGCCTAATTTAAATTCAGACTCAAATAAAAATACAATATTTATTATGGAAATGAATTACGATGTAAATACCACATCATATTGCACCGATAGTTTACCTTTCTTCTGCTGTATATCCTGTATCAAGATCCCATTAATTTGCTTTAATGACACCACATGTGTTCCACCACAAGGATAAGGTGTAAACTCGCCAAAACCGACCTCCCTAAACCCATCATCATGCAGGGTTATTTGGCAAGGTAAGTTTTCATCAATCACTTGGTTACACTTTTCTTGCAGATCTTCAATTGAAAAGGTTTGTGCCCCCTCTTTTGGTTTAAAGGTAACGCGGCTTTCTCCAGGCCAGTGGTGTGCCTTGATGGGCTGCCAGCCCAGAAGTTCGGCAATGTGGCCGATAAGATGTCCCGCAGAATGCAGTCGTGAATGTAATTGACGACGTTTTTCATCAACACGGGCAAAGGCAATTCCTGTGGTTACTGGATGTGCGGTGTAATGGATTATTCTGCCATTTTCTAGCGAGACATGCGTGACCTCCACCGCATTAAGCCAGCCAATATCACTGGGTTGGCCTCCCCCTTGAGGGTGAAATGGTGTTGCTTTTAATTGAATTGCATAACGTCCATCATCACAAAGGGCACAATTCAGGACTTCAGCTTCCCCAGCCAGAATGTGGCTGGATAAATAAAGGCGTTCAGACATAATTAATATTCCCTGGTATCAACACATTTCTTGTTGATTGTATTAGATGGACTCAATGGTGATAATCCATCAAAAAACCAAATAACTTTTGATCTATGAGCACAAATAACACGATAAATTTAATGCGAGAGATGGCCATTTTCGCGAAAGTCGTTGAGACGGGAAGTTTCTCCGAAACAGCACGTCAACTCGCAGCCACGCCTTCCGCCATTAGCCGCGCTGTAGCCAGACTGGAAAAGGCACTTGGAACTCGCCTCTTACAGAGAACAACACGTAAACTACGTTTGAGTGAAAATGGGCAGGACGTTTACGAGCGTTGCCTGGACATGGTCAATGCCGCCCAGGGGGTTATGGCGGTATCAGGGGATCTTAACCGTGAGCCGCAAGGGATCATACGCGTCAGTGTCCCTAAGGCGGTAGGACGCTTTGTTGTCCATCCCCATATACCTGCCTTCCTTGCCCACTACCCGAAAGTCGATGTGAATTTACGGCTTGATGATCGATATGTGGATTTGATAGACGAGCAGATTGATCTCGCTATACGCATTACCGATCAACCGCCTCCTGGCCTTATGGGCAGACGTTTGTTGAATATTTGGCATATGTTATGTGCAACACCAGAATACCTAGCGAAACATGGCACGCCACAGCACCCACACGACCTGAAAAACCATAGTTGTATTTACCTTGGGGAAGAGCCGGGTGATTCGCGCTGGAAATTTCGCCAAGGTAGCAAAGTTGCCAGCGTCAATGTTCATGGCCGTTATGCCGCCAACCACACGGGTGTCAGGCTTGACGCAGTATTGCAACATATTGGTATTGGCAGTTTACCTTACTTTACCGCCAAACATGCCTTACAGCAGGGGCAACTCCTTCAAGTGCTTCCTGATTGGAATTTTAAGGCCAACTACACTGGCGAACTTTGGATACTCTACCCACCAACACGGCATTTAGCGCCAAAACTTAATGTATTCATCGCGTTTTTGGCTAAATGTCTCCGTAATGAAGCGACCTCAGATAAAAAAATGGCTAAAAGCCGTTCAACCTATCATTACGAATTGCCAGAAGCCGGAAAGCAGGAAGATAGATAAATTTTATAATTTCCAACCTGATCCCTGTTTTTCTTATGACCAAGCTATAACTCTGGCGCAGCCCGTGTTTGCCAGTTAAGCTGTAAAACTGTTTCCTTAGTCACCTCAATTAAAAATGATTTACAGAGAGGGCCTTATGGCTGATACAGATATTCGGGTTGCTATCGTGGGCGCTGGCGGGCGCATGGGGCGTCATCTTATTCAGGCCGTCCAATCATTGGATGGCGTGACACTTGGCGCAGCATTAGAACGGCCTGGCTCTTCATTGGTAGGCGCCGATGCCGGAGAACTGGCGGGAGTGGGTAAAAACGGCGTGATGATCAATGATGACCTGCATCAAGTCATTGAATATTTCGATGTCTTGGTCGATTTTACTCGCCCAGAGGGTACGCTGGCCTACCTAGCCCTTTGTCGCCAATACCGTAAATCCATGGTCATCGGCACAACCGGTTTTGATGATGCGGGTAAACAAGCCATTACAGAAGCCGCTGATGAGATCCCGATTGTTTTTGCTGCAAACTTTAGTGTCGGCGTCAATCTGGTACTAAAACTGTTGGAAAAAGCCGCCGCAGTGATGGGGGAATATACCGATATCGAAATTATTGAAGCTCACCACCGCCATAAAGTAGATGCCCCGTCAGGAACCGCATTGGCAATGGGAGAATCCATCGCCAATGCATTAGGTCGTGATCTCAAAACCCATGCAGTCTATAGCCGTGAAGGCCATACCGGCGAACGCGATCCTAAAAGCATTGGATTTGCCACCCTACGGGCAGGTGATATCGTTGGGGAGCATACCGCAATCTTTGCCGATATTGGTGAACGTGTAGAGATCAGTCACAAGGCATCAAGCCGCATGACCTTTGCTAATGGCGCAATTAAGGCAGCAATATGGTTAACAGGGAAAAATAGGGGTCTTTACAACATGAAAGACGTACTTAACCTTGATAAGATTTAATTATTTAAAAACATAACTAATTGTAATTACGCAATTATTTTTATAATAGTTGCGTAATGGCAAATTAAATAATATTTATAGTTAAATAGCAAGGTTAATCATAATCTTTGTCATAAAACTTGACCTTTTTGTTGTCTTTTCCCCTTCCACGCGAAAAAAACCTGCATTTTTTCTATTTTTAAATTTTCTTTCACTATAATCGATTAACTACTGCCACTTTCCTTATATTTTTCAGCCGCCTTTACTCAATATAAGACCGAGGGTTGTAAAAAAGCCAATAAAAATGCCATTTTTTGTAGACAATCCCCACTCTTGTCATTAGAATTCGCGCAATTTGCCAAAATTTTGCTAAAAATCATGATTGGCATTGATTTCAAGGATCAATTCTGAATTAATATGCATTGGATGCGATTGATTATTCATTCTGGAGGGCGTTTTGATTAAGTCAGCTATACTGGTTCTGGAAGATGGAACCCAATTTCACGGTCGCGCTATTGGTGCTGAGGGTGTGGCTGTTGGAGAAGTGGTCTTCAATACCTCACTAACCGGATATCAAGAAATACTTACCGACCCTTCCTATTCCCGCCAAATCGTTACTCTTACTTATCCCCATATTGGTAATGTCGGCATCAATGCCGCTGATGAAGAATCCCCCGCCATTCAAGCCCAAGGCCTGGTCATCCGTGATTTACCTTTAGTGACCAGCAACTTCCGCAGTGAAGAAAACCTGTCTGATTACCTGAAACGTCACAATATTGTCGCCATCGCGGATATCGACACCCGCAAACTTACCCGCCTATTAAGGGAAAAAGGGGCACAAAACGGCTGTATCATTGCCGGTAATGAGGCTGATACCGGGCTTGCGCTGGAAAAAGCCAAAGCATTTCCCGGCTTGAAAGGCATGGATTTAGCCAAAGAAGTCACGACAGCACAATCTTACCAATGGGTACAAGGAAGCTGGGCATTAGCGGATGGGCTACCAGAAGCGCGTAAAGAGCAAGAATTACCTTACCACATTGTGGCTTATGATTTTGGTGTGAAACGCAATATCCTGCGTATGCTGGTTGATCGCGGCTGCCGCGTGACCGTTGTACCCGCAAAAACTCCCGCAGATGACGTGCTGAAAATGGCACCCGATGGCATTTTCCTGTCCAATGGACCGGGTGATCCAGAGCCATGTGATTATGCTATCGAAGCCATTAAGACCTTCTTAGATACCGAAATTCCGGTATTTGGCATCTGTTTAGGCCACCAATTGCTGGCGCTGGCTAGCGGCGCAAAAACCGTGAAAATGAAATTTGGTCATCATGGCGGAAACCATCCCGTCAAAGATCTGGATCGCGATGTTGTCATGATCACCGCACAAAACCACGGTTTCGCTGTTGATGAAAGTTCACTGCCGGCCAATCTGCGCGTCACCCATAAATCGCTCTTTGATGGCACACTGCAAGGCATTCATCGTACTGACAAGCCCGCATTCAGTTTTCAGGGACACCCTGAAGCTAGCCCAGGTCCACACGAAGCGGCTTCACTGTTCGATCATTTTATTGAGTTAATTGAACAATCTCGCCTGACAAACGTTCAGAATGCCCAATAATCAGGAGAAGAAAAAAAATGGCAAAACGTACTGATATTAAAAGTATCCTGATCTTAGGTGCTGGCCCAATTGTTATCGGCCAGGCCTGTGAATTTGACTACTCCGGCGCACAGGCCTGTAAAGCGCTGCGAGAAGAAGGCTATCGTGTCATTCTGGTCAACTCGAATCCAGCCACCATCATGACCGATCCGGAAATGGCCGATGCAACCTATATCGAACCAATCCATTGGGAAGTCGTCCGCAAGATCATTGAAAAAGAGCGTCCTGATGCCATCCTGCCAACGATGGGCGGGCAAACCGCGCTCAACTGTGCACTGGAGCTGGAACGCCAAGGCGTACTGAAAGAATTTGGCGTCACCATGATTGGTGCAACGGCTGATGCCATTGATAAAGCAGAAGATCGCAGACGTTTTGATCAGGCGATGAAAAAAATCGGCCTGGACACCGCGCGTTCTGGCATTGCCCATTCTATGGAGGAAGCGCTGGCGGTAGCGGGGGAAGTGGGTTTCCCTTGCATTATTCGTCCTTCCTTTACCATGGGTGGCAGCGGTGGCGGCATCGCCTACAACCGTGAAGAGTTCGAAGAAATCTGCGAACGGGGCTTAGACCTTTCCCCAACCAAGGAATTGCTGATCGATGAATCCCTGATTGGCTGGAAAGAGTATGAGATGGAAGTGGTGCGGGATAAAAATGACAACTGCATCATTATCTGCGCCATTGAAAACTTCGATCCCATGGGCATCCACACCGGCGATTCCATCACCGTCGCACCTGCGCAGACACTGACCGACAAAGAATACCAAATCATGCGTAACGCTTCGATGGCGGTACTGCGTGAAATCGGCGTAGAAACCGGGGGGTCAAACGTCCAGTTTGCCGTGAACCCGAAAAATGGCCGCCTGATCGTCATTGAAATGAACCCACGTGTTTCCCGCTCTTCGGCACTGGCTTCTAAGGCAACCGGTTTCCCCATCGCGAAAATCGCGGCAAAACTGGCAGTGGGTTATACCCTTGATGAATTGATGAACGACATCACCGGTGGACGGACGCCGGCCTCTTTCGAGCCTTCCATTGATTACGTTGTGACGAAAATTCCTCGCTTCAACTTTGAGAAATTTGCCGGCAGTAATGACCGCCTGACGACCCAAATGAAATCGGTTGGTGAAGTGATGGCCATTGGCCGTACTTTTCAGGAATCCATGCAGAAAGCCCTGCGCGGCCTGGAAGTTGGCGCGACCGGATTAGATCCTAAAGTGAATCTGGACGACCCACAATCCCTGACCAAAATCCGCAGCGAACTGAAGGACGCCGGCGCTGAGCGTATTTGGTATATCGCCGATGCCTTCCGCGCTGGCATGTCCGTTGATGGTGTCTTCAACCTGACCAATGTTGACCGCTGGTTCCTGGTACAAATTGAAGAGTTAATTCGTCTGGAAGAGCAAGTTGCAGAACAAGGCATTAACGGCCTGACCCCTGAGTTCTTACGCCAGCTAAAACGCAAAGGTTTTGCTGATGCGTATCTGGCGAAACGGGTGGGCGTCTCTGGTAAAGAGATCCGCAAGCTACGCCATGACTATAACTTATACCCCGTCTATAAGCGTGTTGATACCTGTGCGGCAGAATTTGCCACCGATACCGCTTATATGTACTCCACATACGAAGACGAATGTGAAGCCAATCCGAACCATGACAAGCCCAAAATCATGGTCTTGGGCGGCGGTCCGAACCGCATCGGGCAAGGTATTGAGTTTGATTACTGCTGCGTTCACGCGTCTCTGGCCCTGCGTGAAGACGGTTTCGAAACCATCATGGTGAACTGTAACCCTGAAACGGTTTCTACCGATTACGACACTTCCGACCGCCTCTACTTTGAGCCTGTCACGCTGGAAGATGTGCTGGAAATTGTGCGGGTTGAACAACCCAAAGGCGTTATCGTCCAGTATGGCGGTCAGACCCCATTGAAATTGGCTCGTGAACTGGAAGCTGCCGGTGTCCCTATTATTGGCACCAGCCCTGATGCCATTGACCGTGCAGAAGATCGTGAACGTTTCCAGCAAGCCGTTAATCGCCTTGGTCTGAAACAGCCAGCCAATGTTACCGTGACCGCGATCGAACAGGCGGTTGAAAAAGGCAATGAGATTGGTTATCCGCTGGTTGTTCGTCCCTCTTATGTCTTGGGCGGGCGCGCAATGGAAATTGTATACGACGAGTCAGATTTGCGCCGTTACTTCCAGAATGCGGTGAATGTCTCCAACGATGCGCCAGTCCTGCTGGATCACTTCCTTGATGATGCGGTTGAAGTGGATGTGGATGCTATCTGTGACGGCGAACGTGTGCTGATTGGCGGTATCATGGAACATATCGAACAAGCGGGTGTTCACTCCGGTGACTCGGCCTGTTCTCTGCCTGCTTATACCCTGAGCCAAGAAATTCAGGATGTTATGCGCCAGCAAGTTGAAAAACTGGCTTTTGAACTGCGTGTCCGCGGCCTGATGAATGTCCAGTTTGCCGTGAAAGACAACGAAGTTTACCTGATTGAAGTGAACCCACGCGCAGCACGTACCGTTCCCTTTGTTTCCAAGGCAACCGGTATGCCACTGGCAAAAATAGCGGCACGTGTGATGGCAGGCCAGTCTTTGCTTGAGCAAGGTACAATTAAAGAGATCATTCCACCTTACTACTCCGTAAAAGAAGTGGTACTGCCATTTAATAAATTCCCAGGCGTTGACCCCATTCTGGGACCGGAAATGCGTTCTACCGGTGAAGTCATGGGTGTTGGCCGTACCTTCGCTGAAGCCTTTTCAAAAGCCATGCTGGGCAGTAATTCCACCATGCGTAAGCAAGGCCGGGCGCTGCTGTCGGTACGCGAAGGCGATAAAGAGCGGGTTGTCGATTTGGCGGCTAAGCTACTTAAGCATGGCTTTGCCCTGGATGCGACGCACGGTACAGCGATTGTCTTGGGCGAAGCAGGGATTAACCCACGTTTGGTGAATAAAGTGCACGAAGGGCGCCCGCATATTCAGGACAGAATCAAAAATGGTGAATATGACTATATCGTCAATACCACCGCGGGTCGTCAGGCGATTGAGGATTCAAAGCTGCTGCGTCGCAGCGCACTGCAATACAAAGTGCACTATGACACCACCTTAAATGGCGGCTTTGCAACCACCATGGCACTTAGCGCTGATCCGACTGAACAGGTCATTTCTGTCCAAGAAATGCACGCTAAAATTGCCAAATAAACACATCTAAGATAACGCTACCCAATAAGATACCGTCATTTTTGGCGGTATCTTTCTGGCAAAGCGATTTCCCCAAGATTGAAAACCCAACGCGGAAAATTAGAGCGTTCTCCTATCAAAAGCGGGCATACACTTGTTGTGTGTGATTTACCGAAAAAGTGACATAAGAACCCGTTTGATCGCTTGATTGTCGCTCAGGCGAAATACAAAAATACCCCACTAATCACTAGTGATAATAAGCTGATAGATTTTGTCAGTGATTACATGACTATAATCCCTAACAGATAGCCGAAGTAGAAATATTCGATCCCCCGGTCTATTAACATCCTCAGCATCGGTAATTTATGCGACTTAAAGGATTTATATAATATACCAATCCAACTTCAAGTTGCCGTTTGCAAACCAATGGGAGATATAAGACGCATCTTGAAAGGCGATTGGTATATAGCTTTATGATGCTTGTTGACCACATGCAGTTTCCCTGCCGCGTTTTTTCATGCCCTTTTTTGTCATCGGTCATACCAAGCATCTTTATGGTTTAGTAAATATAAACTCAGTGTCATAAACCCAAAATGGTTTCTGCCACACAGGTATATTGATTATTCATAGGCACCTTGGGGGGAGTAAAGCAATCCGCCAAAAACCAATCTGCCGGCGTTTCCAGGGCAATAGAAATAGCCACCAAATGTTCCAGACTGATTTTATTGGTTCCGCGTTCGTAACGTGACAACTGCTGATGGCTAACGCCAATTTTGTCTGCCAGTTCTGCGGCTGTCACGCCAATTTCTCTTCTTTTCATTTGAATTCTTTTTCCTACCAGCATACTCACTTGCATAATATTTCTGCTCTCAATTTACTCAAAAGATAAACGAACTATTGCAGTGCCTTCATATTTACCGGCTTTTGGTAGTGTTCGCGTGTGCAGTACTGACGTCAGTTTGAAAGATTTAGGGATATTCTTTCCTTCAACAGAGATATTCACGCCCTTTGCTGCATTTTGGTTATCAATCTGCAACGTCGAATATATTTGCTTATTGGGATCGAGATAAACTTTTGCCTCAGTATCGTCGGGAGATATGATACTCAACTTAATCTTGTTACTCTCAACAGTACAACTTAATTGACCTTCAATTATGTGAGTTGCATTATTCACTGCTGCGGCGGTTAATTCCCCATAAGCAATGTCAGAAGGTAATTCAATGGTACAAATCTGGTTCTTAGGAGGCAGCTTGTTGCAAGTGGAATTGGGAAATTTTTGAGCCGAACCATACCACTTAGATATCTGAGTTGTATAAAACAAACCGATACAATCAGCATCCTTGGTTATAATGGTAAATGTTGCCCGTTGAGGAAGGTTAAACTTACTTGTATAAGCTCGCATAACATCGGCGGTCGTCCGATATCTACCGGCATTACCCAAGCATGCCCCTGCCTCTGTACAGGAGCCGAACATGCCAGGCTGACCCCTCTTGTACTGAACATCCGGGCCAACATAGCATCCGGCCATGCCATAGCAAGGATTTGGTATCCCTTCTTCTTCCGTCCAGGCAATCAGTTCCATCGTCGTAATCGCCTGATCACCTGATGGTTCTGTATTCACTGGCATAACATAAGCCCCACCATAAGCATAAGTGGCACTGGCTAAAAACAACAGGGCTGCTAGCTTCAACAACGATTTCTTAATATGGCGCATAACTTATTTTCCAAATAGCATCAAACTTTGACTCAATATCGTGGATGAAAAACCAGTCAGCATGACTAGTCGTAATTAACTTCAAAAGTCGCGATGGCAGTAAATTGACCCACTCCAATCTTTTTCTCTTGAATCACCCTGGGGTCTGCCTGCACATAGGCCTGGAATGGGATCACATTGGTGCTGCTACCCGCGGATAGCGGAAATTCACTGGTTTTATTAAATGGCATTGGCGTGCCATCAATCTTTTCCATACCAATGGCTATACCGCGAATGCTGCCATTAGACCTGACCGCCAGCAGCCCCGGAAGCGTTTGGCTTTGCTCACCCAGGAACTTGATTTTTAGACGCTTTATCATCTGAGGATCACAATCTTCTAAATACAGATAAAATTGCTGCCCCTTGGTACGGTGTCTCAGATAAAGATCGTTGTTAACGATATTGCCAAAATCCACCTCTATGTTTTGATTTTTTGTCTTAATCGAGCAAGTCGGGGCGAGTACAGTGAGTGTGATCCTGACATTCTTACTCAGATTATCTTGTGCTTGTGCACGTTGCTGGCTACCAAAGCCGAACAGAAATAGCATCGGCAATATATATTTGGATAATCTGATGATTAGCGGATTCATTATTATTTACCTTACATTTGCCCAACCATTTACCGAAAAAACCACCACATTCCGGTTAATTCTTTGATGATCCGCCATCAAGGCGTCTTGATGGCGGATCATCAATCCAACTCAATTAGCTTTCATGCACCACCACTTTTGTCACCGTGCAGGCATTACCATTACAGTTAAATGTGAGTTGTGGGCGCCCACCGTAATCATTGACATAAGTCAGTACCGGTGTATTCCCTAATGAATTAGCCGTCCCTCCCAGTTTTTCACTGCTTCTGGGTGGCAACATCATCGGCTGGAATCCCTCCACACTTTTACCGTTCACCTTGTTCGATGCTTCTGAGATAGTGACGTAATAAGGTGTTGGGTTATTCACCACGTATTGATTGCCTTCACGATTTAAGGTGAGTTTTTCCTGCCAGGGGTTATCCAGATCAATACGACGCGCAATCACCGCTTCCGGGCGGTAGAACAGCTTAACGCGAGTCTGCAAAGCGATTTGCAGCACATTGGGTTTTTCACTGCGGGGTGGAATTTCACGAAGGTTGAAATAAAACAGACTTTCCCGATCTTGGGGCAACTGGGCTATCGCCGGCAGAGCCTGAATTTTGACCTGGCTTTTCGCCCCAGCTTCAACACGCTGCACTGGCGGGACAACCACCAGCGGGCCATTAATCTTATTTCCCTTCTCATCTTCAATCCACGCCTGCGCCAGATAAGGCAAATCAAGGTGTTGGTTTTCAATGTTTAGGCTGACGGACTTTGTATTGCCATTAAAAATCACGCGAGTGCGATCTAACGCTATCGCTGCCATTGCCTGATGAATTGGCATCAAGCAGGTTACCGTCATGGCGGTTATCATTAGAATGTTTTTCAGTTTCATCGTGTTATTCGCTCATGCTCAAAAGAGGCTCATGTTTATATTTCTGTACTAGCTAATCGCCGCATTTTTTAGTTCAAAAAAACATAATACTCTATTAAATAAAGATTTTTTGGATCGTTTTATTACCGTTTACTTGCCGTCACCTGTTAAAAACTGGCAAGGCAGCAAAAGTGAAGTTAAAGACTCTGATGTCATTTCCGCCGGCACGGTGATCTCACATTGCGCTTTTCCATCCCAATGCACTTGCAGTTTTTCGCCCTGATTTATCCCACTCAGATAAGCATATCCATCCTCACTGACAATCCCGATTTCCCGCTGGGCTGCATTCAAGACAGAAGCCCCAAAAGGTGGGAATGAACCATCAGCTAACCGGAGGATGGTCATCGCCTTGATGCCTGACATGACCTGGAATTTCCGATAACCAATCGCCCCTTCCGTCAATGTTGCCTGCTGAACGGAGCGCAGTGCTTCGACATCATCAGGTAAGTTATCTAAGTCGATATTTGCCCTGTTGCGATAGTAGCTGTTCACATCTGCCAATACGGCCTTACCAAAGTAGTTGGTATGCACTGCTGAACCGAATCCCCGGATAGGCACATTGCTAATTCCTTCGGTATCGACCATCAGGCGAGTCGCACCAGACATATTCGTGCGGTGCAGTGCCGCCCCTTTTGCGGTTACCGTTACCCCACCTTGCAAGCCAAGAGCGGCCGTAGTATTGCCGCCATCCCGGTAACTGGCACTCGCCGTAAGTAACGCTTTGTCGCCATAATGGTTGTAATAACCATCGACTGATGCCCTACCGCCAATACCCGTACCCGCCGAAATACGATAATTATTACGATCATCGATACGATCAAAATAACCTACGGTATGGGCGTCACCCTGGCGATTAACCATGCCGTTATAGCTGATAGTGCCGCTGTCTCCCCACGGAATGGAAAGGTTCAGATACATGCCGTCATCTTTTTTATCGTCAAAATTGTTGCGATAGGCCGACAGATTGACGCTGATATTTTTATAACGTCCAATATCAAAATATTTGGATAAGGAAATGTTATAGCGATCGTTTGTTGGCCGGTTCCAGTAGGTTTGATGGCTATAGTTGAGGTAGGCACTTAAGCCAATATCGGTAAATTGTTTGTTAAAGGTAATGGTGTACATCTCTTTCCCGCTATCGGTAAAAATATTGCGATAGCGGCGATCAATATACTGCCCCATGTTCATGAAATTGCGCTCAGAGAAGCGATATCCGGCAAATGTCACCTGACTGTTATATTGATCAAAACGTTTCGAATAACTGAAACGGTAAGAACCCCCGGTCAGGGTTTTGTTTTCTCTCGGTAATTTCGCCCTTGATTCCGTCACGTCAAACGACAACGCGCCAAACATCATCAAGTCACGCCCGATCCCCATTGACAAAGAGTTATAATCCCCTGCCGCCAGAAGACCGCCATACAGTGACCAACCGTTGTTAATTCCCCACGAAAATTCCCCCAAACCGAATGCAGGCCCTTCACGACGGTGCTTATCATTCGTGGATTGGCCGCCAACAAACTGATACTGCACTCGTCCGGGGCGAGTCAGGTAAGGAATGGTCGCGGTATTGACCTGAAACTCTTGCACGCCACCGTCTTGTTCTTCGACTCTGACATCCAGTGTTCCTGCTACCGCATCACTGAGATCCTGAATACGGAATGGGCCAGAAGCAACCTGAGTTTCATACAGCACTCTTCCTTGCTGTTTAATCGTCACCTTGGCATTAGTCCGTGCTACACCGGTCACTTCCGGCGCATATCCACGTAAATTCGGTGGCAACATATTTTCATCAGTCACCACACTGATCCCCGTATAGCGGAAGCTATCGAAAATCTTGGAATCGAGGTAATCCTCGCCCATGGTCAATTTCGCTTCCAGACGCGGGATCGCACGATAGACATAGTAACGGCTCCAATCCCAATCACGTTTCCTGCCAGCGGAATGGTTCAATTCGTTACCCTGATTTTTGAAACGGTTATATCTGGCCTGCCAGTCAGCCCGAAAACGCCATGCCCCCACATTCATGCCCGCGGTTCCAACCGCGCTCATCTGTTGGTCACTGCTGCCATGACTGGGCTTAGACGTTTGTGCGTTCATGTTATAGTCAAACAGCAATCCCGCTATCCCATTATCCCAACGGGAAGGCGGGTCCCAGTCTGGCAAATCATATTCCAGATAAATTTTAGGGATGATTAAATAAAGCGTATAAGTGGCCAGCTCACCTCTGGCTGACATACCGGGTAAGCTATTGAGATCAAGACACGTCCCCTCATTCTGCCAAGCTAATTTTTCTACCCACTGCTGTTTCAATGCGATTTGTTTCACCAATTCAGGCGTGACACAGGCTTCACTGTCGGTTGGATCATCAGGCGGTGCGATAAAATCAATAGAATATGTCTCAGGAAGCTCATTCTGATTCACCCGGACGCCCATCATATAGTTACCCGGCATGATGTAACCTGCACGGGCAAATTTATCCAAATCAATATTGGCTCGTTCACTGACGTCCAGTGCACCAATATTAAATTCAATGGATGATTTGGCATGCGCAGCCTGAATGCCAGATAACGCAAACAGCACGAAGGCAAAAAGAGGGTTAATTCCAAAAAGTAAGTGCCCTGTTTTTATTTTATTAGCGACTTTCTTTTTATTAACCAATCTATTTGTATTGAAGGTTTTTTTCTTATTATTGTTTATTTTTTTATTACTGATCGTTTTTCTATTATCAGATAAAAAACCATGATTCATAGCATCTGAAAACAAAGCCATAACATCCTCTGAACAATGAATCGTTAAGGATCCCGTTTGAAATTAGCCGCTGTCTGACATGACCGAGTCTGTAAGCGCATAGGCTTTCTTACCTCATACATGGCGTCATTAAAGTTCATCGATCTACATTGAGGCCCCTGACCGATACTGGGGTTGCAAAGATAGCCACATGCCCTGCCTATCCGTAATATGTTACGTTCTCTGTTTGTGCTTCACTTGTTTTACCGTACTGCGGGAAGTAGAGGAAACGTCACCATCGGTATACCATTAGCAATTATTTCAGAATAGTGAAAATTTTTATTTTCCGAATACAGCCAATAGAGAACACCATAAATTAAATAAATAAATAAAAAAAGGGTATTTCAATTTACATCTACAAGGATCATTTTGTTAATGACGCAATCTGCTTGCGCGATCACTAATAATATTGACTTACATCAATAAAAAAGATCGTGTGACAGAATATTGTAGTCATACCTTACTTACACGATATATCCCAGAAATACCCTAAATATATTATCAGGAAAGTCATGGTGAACAATTAATGTGAACTTCCTGATATTCAAGCATCAAAAATTAACAGATTGCTTGCAATATTATTGGTAGTTTAAAGTAAAGTTTGCGATAGCAGTGAAGTTACCTGCTGTTACAGAACCTTTCTTATCTTCTCCTGTCAGACCTTTCAGGTGCGCTGCGAAATTCAGATCGTTGTTGCCGTCATGCAGAGACATTGCGTCTGACGCTTCGCCCAAAGGAATGACTTTATTGCCATGGTTGGTGATTGCGATTGCTGCACCCTGTGCTGTACCTTCAATAGCCAGTAAACCTTTCTCAGTAGCTTCTGGGCCATTAAAAGTCGTTTGCACGCTACCTTTAGTTTCAAAAGTACAACCTTCTAATTCAATTTTGAAAGACTTGGACGCTGAACGGCCACCATCTTTCAGGGCAACGCTGGAAATAGCACCCATATCCACTTCAACATTGGTGTTTTTGATTGAGCAAGGTGCATCAATGATAGAACCGGTGAATTTAACGGTGCCGCTACCTTGGTTAGCTACTTTTGCAGTACCAGTATTAGCACCAGTATCACCGGCATCGTCAGCACTTGCAGAACCCGCAGCTAAAGCCAAACCAAAACCCAAAACCATCGCCAATTTGTTAAGTTTCATAATTAACTTATTCCTTTAATCATAAAATCGATATTAATAACCAAAAGGGAGCCGAAGCACAGAAATTAATTTCTGACACTTGGGCTAATGATTATTTAGTTTTTTGACGAAAATCATAATCTGTCAAAATAAACTAAACCGGCAATATGATTCTACACAATAAACCTTAAGTCAAATTTCAGCCGATAAAACTGACCATGTGCCTTAACATCATATTAAATATGAGTTTTTAGCCAAAAGTACAGATAACGAGTAGTATATTTTACTAATAATTTTTTAATTTTGGATTATTCCACTAAGTTATATCGAGCAATGTTTAGTAGTTCAGGATCTTAATTGGTGTCACTTTATTTCTCCACTTTTTACTTTTGCAAACAAGGTGCATTTTATTATCCCGAAATAACCATAACATTCAGTTTTTATTGTCATGATTATCGACAAAGTCAATATAAAACCAGAATATTTATCCAAACCACATGATTATCAAGCTAATTATAAACAAAAAACACCCCTTAAAATAATCGTTCAAAATGTGTTAAGTTTATTGCGTTTACTCGCTTTCTAATCAAATAAAAAAATTAATCACAGTTAAATAAATAACTAAACCCGGCCCATAATAATCGATATAAATTGGTACACGATTGATAAATAAAAAGCCCTTTCCAATAATGGAAAGGGCTTATGATTTTTTAATCAAATGCCAAAATTATTTATACTTGTTTAATTGTCACCCAGCAAAATGGATTCAAGCGCAATTTCGATCATGTCATTAAAGGTATTTTGGCGCTCTTCAGCCGTGGTTTGTTCACCCGTACGGATATGGTCAGAAACCGTGCAAATCGCCAAGGCTTTTGCACCAAATTCAGCGGCAACACCGTAAATACCTGCCGCTTCCATTTCTACACCCAAAACACCGTATTTTTCCATGACGTCGAACATCTGCGGGTCTGGTGTATAAAACAGATCCGCAGAAAAGATATTACCGACGCGCACATTGACATTCTTCGCCTTCGCCGCATCAACCGCATGACGAACCAGGTCAAAGTCAGCAATAGCCGCAAAGTCGTGATCTTTAAAGCGCAGACGGTTTACTTTGGAATCCGTACATGCCCCCATGCCAATGACAACATCACGAATTTTAACGTCTTTGTTGACCGCACCACAGGAGCCGATACGGATGATTTTTTTAACACCAAATTCAGTAATCAGTTCTTTGGCATAGATAGAGCAAGACGGGATACCCATTCCATGGCCCATAACAGAGATACGGCGGCCTTTGTAAGTACCGGTAAAACCCAGCATGCCGCGAACATTGTTAACCTGACGAGCATCTTCCAAGAAAGTTTCCGCGATATATTTTGCACGCAGTGGGTCACCGGGCATCAAAACAACATCAGCAAAATCGCCCATCTCAGCATTAATATGTGGGGTGGCCATAATTTATTTCCTTGTTTTTATTACGTATCAAAATAGATGAAAACGGGAGACCCTCAGGTCTCCACAACAGATTAAAACATCGCTTTACCGTAATCCATTGGGGTCAGATCGAAGTATTTTGCGACGGTCTGCCCCATGTCGGCGAACGTTTCACGATGTCCTAATGAGCCGGGTTTGACTTTAGGTCCATAAACCAGCACCGGTACATGTTCACGGGTGTGATCTGTACCCGGCCAGGTTGGGTCACAACCGTGGTCAGCGGTCAAAATCAGAATGTCGTCTTCTTTAACCCGTTTCAGCATCTCTGGTAAACGGCGGTCAAATAACTCCAGTGCGGCCGCATAACCAGCAACATCACGGCGGTGACCGTAAGACGAGTCAAAATCAACAAAGTTGGTAAATACGATGGTGTTGTCTCCTGCCTGCTCCATTTCAATCAATGAAGCATCAAACAGGGCATCAATTCCTGTCGCCTTGATCTTTTTGGTGATCCCGACATTCGCATAGATATCGGCAATTTTGCCAATGGAAACCACTTCACCCTGTTTTTCATCAACGAGTTTTTTCAAAACAGTGGGTGCCGGTGGCTCAACGGCCAAATCATGGCGGTTGCCAGTACGCTGGAAACTTCCAGCTTTATCCCCTACAAATGGACGGGCAATAACGCGGCCAATGTTATATTCGCCAATATTCAACTCTTCACGGGCGATTTCACACAGTTCATACAGGCGATCTAAGCCAAATGTCTCTTCATGGCAAGCGATCTGGAACACAGAATCCGCAGAGGTATAGAAAATCGGCTTACCCGTTTTCATGTGCTCTTCACCCAATTTGTCCAGAATAACCGTACCGGAAGAGTGACAGTTCCCCAGATAACCCGGCAGATTTGCCCGTTCGACGAGTTTATCCAGCAATGCCTGCGGGAAGCTGTTTTCTTCGTCATGGAAATAACCCCAGTCAAACAGAACCGGAACACCGGCAATTTCCCAGTGACCTGATGGTGTGTCTTTACCAGAAGAAAGTTCACTCGCATAACCGTAAGCGCCAATAATTTCAGCCTCTTTATCCAAACCGATCGGGAAAGTTCCACAAGACTCTTCCGCTGCTTTACCCAATCCCAGCCGACTCAGGTTTGGCAAGTGTAGTGACCCTTTACGGCCGACATCAGCCTCACCACGGGCACATCGTTCTGCTATATGCCCCAAAGTGTTAGATCCCGTATCACCAAACTTTTCAGCATCGGCTGTTGCACCAATACCAAAGGAATCCAATACCATGATGAATGTACGTTTCATAATTTTCTCCTGCGTCAATTCACGCTATCAATGCGGAAACTGCCAGCTAATAAAATCAATTTCAATGCTTGTAGGGTTTACCCATTAATATAACGATAAATCATAGGCGTAGCGGCTTGTTTTTCGTTGTGCTTAGAAGCAGCGGTTTCTTTAAAAACAAAAGCCTTATGTATTGCCTCTGCGGCTTCATGCCAGGCTTGTTCACTACTGGCATGGATCGTTGCCAAAGGCGTATCTGTATGCACTTTGGTGCCCAGCGCAATGATATCACTTAGCCCCACACGGTAATTAATAGGATCAGTCGCCTTACGGCGCCCGCCGCCCAATGTGACAACCGCCAGTCCCAAGGCGCGGGTATCCATTTCTGCAACGATGCAATCCCTTTCAGCTAACCCCTGTCCGGCGAATACGGGTTTGATGAATTCCGCTGTTGGCAGGTAGCGAGAGTAATTTTCGACAAAATCAGTCGGCCCTTTTTGTGCTGCCACCATACGACCAAATGTTTCCGCCGCCCTGCCGCTGTCCAGGGCTGCCTGTAACTGACGATAGGCATCGTCACGATCGATAGCCAAATTCCCCGAAACCAGCATTTCAGCAGACAGCGCCATGGTGACTTCAAATAACCGAGGATTACGGTATTCCCCCGTCAAGAATTGGACGGCTTCACGCACTTCCAGCGCATTACCCGCACTGGATGCTAGTACTTGATTCATATCCGTCAAGAGTGCGGTGGTCTTGCACCCTGCACCATTGGCGACTTCAACAATCGCTTCGGCTAGCCGTTCCGATTGTTCGTAGGTCGGCATAAATGCCCCCGATCCCACTTTCACATCCATAACCAACGCATCCAATCCTTCGGCTAATTTTTTACCCAGGATAGAGGCGGTAATTAAAGGGATGGAATCCACGGTCGCCGTGATATCGCGTGTCGCATAAAAGCGTTTATCCGCAGGTGCCAGTGAATTTGTCTGTCCGATAATGGCAACGCCCACATTGCGAATAATGTCGCGGAAACGGTGCTCATCGGGAAAAATGTCAAAATCAGGAATGGATTCTAATTTATCCAGCGTTCCTCCGGTATGCCCCAGGCCACGTCCCGATATCATTGGCACATAGCCTCCGCAGGCCGCCACCATTGGACCAAGCATCAGGGAAGTGACATCGCCTACACCGCCTGTCGAGTGTTTATCGACAATCGGGCCGGGTAAATTCAATTTCTTCCAATCTAAAACCGTACCAGAATCACGCATCGCCAATGTGAGTGCGACACGCTCTTCCATTGTCATATCATGGAAGTAGATGGTCATTGCCAGTGCAGCAATCTGCCCTTCAGAAACCGTATTATCACGGACGCCATTAATAAAGAAGCGTATCTCTTCTTCACTCAATGAGTGACCATCACGTTTTTTGCGGATAATTTCCTGTGCCAGAAACAAAGCTACCTCCCAATCATGATTACCTGAAAAGAATGGCAGTCATGCACGCTATCTTAGCGTGCATATCATCAGTCATTATTGATCTCAATAACCACTACTCTGTTTTTGGCTCTGGTGTCCAAGCGTGGTCAGCAAATTCCCCAACAAACTGGAAGCACCAAAACGGAAATGACGGGGATCAACCCATTTGTCGCCCAGAATACGCTCTGCCAGCACCAAATATTGTGCCGCTTCTTCGGTAGTGCGCACGCCACCCGCCGGTTTAAAACCAACGCGATCACTGACGCCCATATCACGGATCACATTGAGCATAATTTCGGCACTTTCCAGTGTCGCATTGACAGGAACTTTACCGGTTGAGGTTTTGATGAAATCAGCCCCCGCTTTAATGGAAATTTCAGATGCCTTGCGGATCAGCGTCGCTGCTTTCAACTCACCCGTTTCAATGATGACTTTCAGCCAGACGCCGGATCCCGCGCAAGCTGTTTGACAGGCTTTGACCAGGTCAAAACCAATCTGTTCATTACCAGCCATCAAAGCGCGATAAGGGAAAACCACGTCCACTTCATCAGCACCATAGGCTATCGCTGCACGAGTTTCAGCCACCGCAATGTCGATATCATCATTGCCATGCGGGAAATTAGTCACGGTGGCAATGCGAATATCCGGGGTTCCCTGCTCACGTAATACCTTACGTGCCACAGGAATGAAGCGTGGATAGATACAAATAGCGGCCGTATGTCCGGCGGGGCTGTTTGCTTGACGACAAAGTGCGGTGACTTTCTCATCAGTATCATCATCATTAAGTGTCGTTAAATCCATCAAACTTAGCGCCTGCTTAGCGGCGGCGGTTAAATCGGTCATAAAACTCTCCAACAGTGTGATTATCATGACTGAATCAGACAACAGATTTAAAACAAATGCAGGTGAGAAATCTCTCACCTGCATTCAATGTGATAGCTATTTCCTGCGTTTTACAGCGAGAGGAAGAATCCAGCGATGGTTGCACTCATCAAGTTAGAGAGTGAACCTGCCAATACCGCTTTCAAACCGAAACGGGCAATATCACCGCGACGGCTTGGTGCCATACCCCCTAAGCCACCCAGAAGGATCGCAACCGAAGACAGGTTGGCGAATCCACACAGGGCAAACGAGATGATGGCTTTAGTATGGCCGGAAAGCACTTGCAGACCCGCAGCCTGGACGACATCATCCGCTTTCATATATTCACTAAAGTTCATGAATGCCACGAATTCATTGACAACTAATTTCTGCCCAATGAAAGAACCCGCGATGGTTGCTTCATTCCACGGAATACCGATCAGGTAGGCGATTGGGGCAAAAACCCAACCTAAAACCAGTTCCATAGATAATTGAGGATAATCAAACCAGCCACCGATACCGCCTAAGATACCGTTTAACAGCGCAATCAATGCGGTGAATGCCAACAACATGGCACCCACATTCAGGGCCAACTGCATACCGGATGCCGCACCCGATGCCGCGGCATCAATCACATTGGCAGGACGATCTTCTGCGGCAATCAACGACATCGCATCAGCCGTATCCTGCGTTTTTTCAGTTTCCGGTACGAGCAATTTCGCAAACAGCAAACCACCAGGGGCGGCCATAAATGAAGCCGCAATCAGGTATTCCAATGGAACACCCATAGAGGCATAGCCTGCCAGTACAGAGCCAGCCACTGAAGCCAAGCCACCACACATCACGGCGAACAACTCAGACTGGGTCATCGACGAGATATAAGGGCGCACAACCAGAGGGGCTTCGGTTTGACCGACGAAAATGTTCGCCGTCGCAGACAGAGATTCAGTCCGTGAGGTTCCCAATAGTTTCTGCAATCCGCCACCCAAGATTTTGATGACGAGCTGCATGATCCCCATGTAATACAACACGGCAATCAGCGATGAGAAGAAAACAATTACTGGCAGGACGCGCAAGGCAAAGATAAAACCGCTACCACCGAACAATTCAAACATTTTGTCGGAAACCAAGCCGCCAAAAATAAAATCAGTTCCTTTTTGTCCATACCCTATTACGTTGGAAACACCTCTTGACATTCCTCCCAGAATGTCTTTACCGGCGGGTACATAAAGTACAAATGCTCCAACAGCAACCTGAAGCAGAAAGGCGCCCAGGACAGTACGGATTTTAATGGCTCGATAATTACTGGAGAAAAGTACTGCGATCAAAACCAGCACTACCATCCCGATCAGGCTCATAAGGAGTTGCATTGGAAGAATCCCTGTTCACTAAATAAAATAATAAGAAAATATGTCAGTTATTCCATAAGTTCCTACTGACATTGTGTGTGGGGCGATTATACCTAGGACCAAAAAGGAACAAGCAACTAACATCACAAATTAGTGCTACAAAAAGTAATATAAAAATTAAAAATGAGACATACGTCACATAAAACCATCTAGTTTCAGTGGGATTAGATAATTTAACGGAGAATAAGGTAAAAAACAGAATAAATAGGCAAGGAATATCAGTTAAGCATTATTAATATTTACTCTACTCCTCTCTTTCAAATCGCTGCTTTTTTGTTAGTACGTGCCTGAGAATCCGTTTTTCTGTCATTAGCTTGCAACTCGGTACAGGTCAATCCAATGCAAATAATGCCACACTGTTTTGGTAAATTTGGTTCGCAATTTCATCTGACGGCTCTCGACGCAATTCACACAATACAGAAAAAACTTGGGCAACGTTTTCTGGTCTATTTGGTTGTCCCTGAAACCCCGATAACGGCATATCAGGCGCATCCGTTTCCAATACCAAAGAAGACAGGGGCAATTGTGAAATCGTGTTACGCGTCTTCTGCGCCCTGTCGTAAGTAATTGTCCCCCCGACGCCGATGTAAAAGCCAAGGCGAATAAAGGCTTGGGCCTGAGACAAGCTTCCCGCAAAACCATGAATAACGCCTGTTCGTGGTAACTTATGCTTTCTCAAGATGGCCGCCAATGGATCATGGCTTTTTCTGGAATGGAGGATCGCGGGGAGATCATGCTGTTTAGCGAGTTTTAGCTGCGCCTCCAACAGACTTTTCTGCTTTTCAAACTGCGGTTCTGGCATATAAAGGTCAAGGCCAATTTCGCCTACCGCGACACATTTGGTATTTTTTTCTTGTAGTTTTTGTCCCAATTCATGCAAATGAACCGCTTGATGTTCAGCAACATAGAGTGGATGTAAACCAAATGCGGCATAAATTGGAGAATAAGCCCCAGCCAATACAGAAACCCTCTGGAAGTTCATTTGACCTATTGTGGGGACAATCATTTTTTCCACCCCCATTTGCCTGGCCTGTTGCAGGCTTGCTATTTCGTCACCGGCAAAAGGGGGGAAATCAAAATGGCAATGGGTGTCAATAAACATCTAATTATCCAGCTTATCCAGCATCAACGTTTCGGTCATTTGCGTATGTTCCATCACATCAGGTATTGGGGATTCCACTATTGAACAATTGTTCAGGAAATGATTTCTCCGAAAACAGTCGCGACTGAAGCCATCGGGGCTTAATCCCGTACGGCATGCTCCATAACTCCTACGCTCTGCATAACCAAATTTTCCTTCCACGAAAGTGTGTCCAATCGTTGCCAGAAAATATCGCCCGCAGCGCCGCCCCAAATGATAATCCTGATTTAGTGCACTGAGCCGACTGCCTAATGCCATTGTCGCCAATGGGGCGGGCGGATAGATTTCGAAGACTTGCACATCATCCGGTGGATTTTCGATAAATTCTTGTGTCCGGCGATAACTCCGGGCATGGAGGTTGATCATCTTGACCATTTTTTGCAAGCTACTGGCTTCTAACCAGCGCTCCATACGCTTGAACCACTGAGGTGTATAGTAAAGCTGTGACGGCACGGTTCGAATCACAACGATCGTATTCGCCCCTCGGCGATAGGCTTCCTGCACGGGGATCGCATCACAAATGCCACCATCTTGATAAACCACATCATCAAGGGTAACGCCGTTACGATAAAATCCTGGAATGGCGCTTGAGGCTTTGATGATATCCATCCAGTTTTTGTCATCCGGGTGCAGGTAATTCGGTGCAAAATTATCCGCGCGGCAAGCGCACATGTAGAATTCTCGCCCGGCATCAAACTGACGCATGGCGGCGGAAATATTGAGTGGCAACTGCTTAGATATCGTCGCAATGTACCAATCTAAATCGATCAAATGCCCTCCACGCACAAAGCGTAATGGATTAAAAAAAGCAGGATCAGTTGTATAACGGTGGATGACCTTGCGTGCATATCCCCTTTGGCCACAAATATAGGCAGAAAGATTTTGCGCTCCCGCTGATGTCCCAAGGTACAGTTCAAACGGATTAAAGCCAAGGCGAAGAAATTCATCCAACACACCCGCAGTAAAAATACCTCGCTGACCCCCACCTTCACAAACAAGGGCAATTTTCCCAGGTTTGATTTGTGATTTATAAGCTAAGGGTTCGATATTACCCAATGTTATTGGAACATGTTTCCCCACTCTTCTCTCCCTCTGAAAATGAATGGCAGTACCAAGCCACACGGATCGTATATCTATCAGTATATCGTTGCCCAAACAACTTACTTGTCACATTTTTATAAGAAATGAAAAATAAAGCATTAATGGTTAAGTCGATATGAGAGTAGCAATTTATTGGCATACTGCCAGTGAATAACATTCCTGTAAGATGATCGCTTAATTTAACAAGATATTATTCGAGGAAAAGAAACAGAAAGAGTGGCTATTATCCACCACTCTATTCACGATGCCTGTTATTTTTCAATCTGTGATTGTTTTTTCACATCAAGATCATTTCTTAATCTCTATCGTGCTTTTTACTGATTTGACACCTTTTATTCCATGGACAATCTTAGCTAATTTCGCCGCTTGATGTTTGTTTTTAACAAAACCAGAAAGATAGACAACCCCTTTTTCCGTTTTCACTGAGATGTCACGGCTATTTATACTCTTATGTTCCAGCAATTTCGCTTTTACTTTTGTTGTAATGGCACTATCGTCTAAATAAGCATCTGCTTTTTGCAAGGTGTCATCAATTTTTTTCCCTGCAATATCGACCGATTTATCGATTTTTTGTTCTGTACTCTCCAATGCTTTTCCTGCAGAAAGATCGGCTGCCAGGGCACTACTACTCGCCAATACTGAACCCAGAACAACAGCCAGTAGTGAATGTGCAAACTTGATATTTTTCATCCTACCACCTTTTAATTAGCTTGAACTGTAACCAAGACAGTATGTCAATTAGGCAGTAGTGTTCAAATCAGATTTACAAAAAATAACGTACATTTTCACTAAACCAGAGAATTATTCTTTTATTGCAGGAAAAGTTAGAATATATATGCAGGATAAGTAATAAGGGCCAACAGGATAGCTGGCCCCAAAAGGATATTAATGCTCCCGTGTCTTACGGAAAGACACATCAGGATAGCGTTCACTGGTCAAATTTAAATTAACCATTGTTGGTGCGATGTAAGTTAAGTTATCGCCACCATCGAAAGCCAAGTTTTGTTCATTTTTGCGCTTGAACTCTTCCAATTTCTTCGCATCGCTGCACTCGACCCAGCGAGCCGTGGAAACGTTAACCGGTTCATACAGCGCTTCAACGTTGTATTCACTCTTCAAGCGAGCGACAACCACGTCAAACTGAAGCACACCGACCGCCCCAACGATCAGATCGTTATTGGACAACGGACGGAATACCTGTACGGCTCCCTCTTCTGACAATTGCACCAGACCTTTCAGCAATTGCTTCTGCTTCAACGGATCACGCAGACGAATACGACGGAATAATTCAGGTGCAAAATTAGGAATGCCGGTAAACTTCAACTCTTCACCCTGGGTGAACGTGTCGCCAATCTGGATAGTGCCATGATTGTGCAAACCGATAATGTCCCCTGGATAAGCGTGCTCAACATGAGAACGATCCCCTGCCATAAAGGTAAGTGCATCCGAAATGACAACATCTTTCTTAATGCGAACCTGGCGCAGTTTCATGCCCTTTTCATATTTACCGGAAACAACGCGCAAAAATGCCACGCGGTCACGATGTTTCGGATCCATATTAGCCTGAATTTTGAAAACAAAACCGGTGAATTTCTCTTCATTGGCAGGCACTGCACGCGCATCAGCCTGACGAGGCATTGGGGTTGGCGCCCATTTAACCAGGCCATCGAGCATATGATCAACACCAAAATTACCCAGTGCAGTACCGAAAAAGACGGGGGTTAATTCCCCCTCTAAAAAGGCTTCCTGATCAAATTCATGGGATGCACCTTTAACAAGTTCCAGCTCTTCACGCAGTTGGTTCGCCAGCTCTTCCCCCACTGCCGCATCAAGTTCAGGGTTGTCCAATCCCTTGATAGCACGAACTTCCTGAATGGTATGCCCTTGACCTGATTGATACAGGTAAGTTTCATCAAGATAGAGGTGATAGACGCCTTTAAAGGATTTACCGCAGCCGATTGGCCATGTAATTGGGCTACAGGCAATGTTCAGTTCATTTTCGACTTCATCCATCAGCTCCATCGGATCACGAATATCACGGTCGAGCTTGTTCATGAATGTCAGGATCGGTGTGTCACGCAGGCGAGTTACTTCCATCAGCTTACGAGTGCGATCCTCAACCCCTTTCGCGGCATCAATGACCATCAAGCAACAGTCAACGGCGGTTAAAGTGCGGTAAGTATCTTCCGAGAAATCTTCGTGCCCTGGGGTATCCAGTAAGTTGACTAGACAGTCAGCATAAGGAAACTGCATGACGGAAGTGGTAATGGAAATACCACGTTGCTTTTCCATCTCCATCCAGTCAGATTTGGCGTGTTGGTTGGAGCCTCGGCCTTTTACCGTCCCGGCTTTCTGGATCGCCTGTCCGAACAATAATACTTTTTCGGTAATCGTTGTTTTACCCGCATCCGGGTGAGAAATGATAGCAAAAGTGCGTCGTTTCGCGACTTCCTGCTGAAATGAGGAACTTGACATCAATTGGGATCTTCTGGTTGTACGGGTTGATATCATCTGGAAAGCGCCTTCTGATGGCGCTCCACTTTCAAATCCGTCGAGTTAATCGTGGTTGGCGCTTATTTTGGCTGAACTTGGCGTTATAAACAACCAATGATATTCAAGATAATGAATAAGCCAAGATATGGGCAATCCGCGCTAATTTGTGCATCGCAAGAGTTTCCATAAAAACTTTTCCCCCTACTTTTTATCCACCAAACAATTTTTATCCACCAAACAATTCTTATCCACCAAACAACGGTAACGCCATAATAATGGCATCTTCCTTACCGGTCGCCGTTGGATAATAATTCTTGCGGATAGAAACTTCATTGAACCCCATATCTTCGTATAAACGAATGGCGGATTGGTTAGAGCGCCGAACCTCAAGCCACAACGTATTGATCTTTTTTTCAGGTAATAGGTTGATAAGATGCGTCAGCAATGCCCTGCCATATCCCCGTGATTGGTGCTCAGGGTGAATAGCGATATTAAATAGCGTTGCTTCATCCATGACATATTGCGTTATCGCAAAACCGACAATCTGGTCATTTTGCGTTATCTTATAGTTGAGATAACGCTCTCCTTGATTGGAGTAAAAGGTTTTTTCACTCCATGGAAACGCATGACTGGCCTGTTCTATTTGCAATGCTGCTGCAAGATCAACGGGAGTTAATAGAGAAATATTCTTCATAATGGTAAATTTGTTGCCAAAGAGCACGTTTTGCATTCCCATCAAGAGATAAGTCATTTAATGCTGGGCTTCTCAAAGAAATCCCTTGTATTGATAAGGTAATATCAACCCCCAACAGCCAGCTTGGGCAGTGGATTGATTCCGAAAGTAGCTCAACCTCTTTTGTCGTGATGCAATATACCGATGAGGCATCGATCCCCATGGCTGTGAAAATATCAGCAAACAATGAATGACTTAAGTCAATATGATCATGGCTAATGATCAATAGACGGGTTGAATCAGGGATGAGGACAGATAATTCACCTTGCAAAGCCATTGGGCTACGCAAAACCCATTGGGTGATCCCCAGTCGGGAGAGTAATCTGTCACGTTTTGTCATCGTGTTTTATTCCATCTGCCATAAAAAAATAACAGGTAACATATTATCAGAGGGCTTATCCCTGCGCCAACCAGCCGTCAGTACCGCCCACTGATGTTCAGATAAAGATTTATAAGGAGCTATACATAGATGTCAGTATTAACCCCGGCCAGCGAAGTTATCCTGCGCCATCAAGAGCAATTCCACTCTCAACATCTGCTCTTTGCCGGTGATCTTCAGGATAACCTGGCAACGGAAATTGAAGCCGCAAGTGTGCGTGTACATACTAACCAATATCACCACTGGCAATCCCTGATCCGTCAACTGGGTGATAATGCCTACTTTGGCCTTGTAGCAGACAGCACATTTACCAAAGGCTGTAATACATTGATTTATTATTGGCCCAAAAGCAAACATGAAGCACGTTTTCAACTACGTAATCTGTTTTCCATCCTGCCACCGGGTACTGATATCTTTGTTGTAGGAGAAAACCGTAGTGGCGTACGCAGTATCGATAAGTTAATGGAAGGCATCGCCACTTTCCACAAAATTGATACAGCACGGCGTTGTAGCCTGTTTTACGGCCAATTGAAAAATCAGGTCCAGTTTGATCAGGACAATTGGTGGAACAGCTATCAAGTCGGGGATGCCGTCATCAATACGCTGCCGGGTGTCTTTAGTCAAGATGATTTGGATATCGGCAGCCGCCTGTTGCTTTCGACTTTCGATGCCCCCATCTCTGGCAGCCTGTTGGATATTGCTTGTGGTGCCGGCGTATTGGCAACGGTACTGGGTAAAAAGAACCCTGATTTGTCCCTGACACTAAGTGATGTCAATGCTGCCGCGATCATATCCAGTAAGGCAACACTGCTAGCCAATAAGCTGAAAGGCAATGTGGTCACAAGTAATGTCTATTCTGCCATTGAGGAGAAATTCGACTGGATCATTTCTAATCCTCCCTTCCATGATGGCTTGAAAAACAATTTGACGGCGGCCGAAGATATGATCCGTATGGCACCCAATTATCTGAAATCTGGCGGTAAGTTGCGGATCGTCGCAAACGCTTTTTTACCTTATCCTGAGCTGCTGGATAAAGCCTTTGGCCGCCATCAGGTCATTGCGCAAACAGGTAAATTCAAAGTCTATCAGGCGACCAAGAAATAAGTCGGCAATCGACACCCTGTTTTGCCTGCCCCCGTTTAACGGGGAGCAGGCAATGTCTATTTTTCCTCAGCCTTCCCCAGACACTTCGACATGCCGATTTTTACACCAATCACACGTTTCCTTCCTAAATAATGATTGACGCCAGCCATAAAATCTCTAGAATGCGCCCCCATGCTATCCGTTTAAGTGATAGTGTCTGAGTATGCGAGGGTGGCGGAATTGGTAGACGCGCTAGCTTCAGGTGTTAGTGTTCTTACGGACGTGGGGGTTCAAGTCCCCCCCTTCGCACCAAATCAGACAGCTATCGATTGAACAAACTGGATAAATGGCAGTACCTGCGAGGGTGGCGGAATTGGTAGACGCGCTAGCTTCAGGTGTTAGTGTCCTTACGGACGTGGGGGTTCAAGTCCCCCCCTTCGCACCACTGTTTCCATTTTTCTTTTCTTGTTATTTTAAATCCATCGCATCCCGTATGATGAAAAACAGATCCGTTTGGTCGGTTAAGCCAACGATATTGGCAGCATGCGGACCGTAAGCCGCAACACGTAACTGTGCACCGGTATGTTCCTGTTTATCCCCTTCCGAATTACCATAATTGACCGTCATCACTGCGCCATCTTTTGTAATCAACGAACGCGTCAAGCCAGGCGATTTGACATCAGGCTCAATGATCTGACTAGCATGTGCATGATCAGCCGTCACAATCACCAATGTATCGCCCTGTTCTTTGGCAAATTTAAGGCCAACTTGTACGGCCTTATCCAAGGCGACGGTTTCACCAATCTGCGCACAAGGATTGGCATTGTGATCCTGTTTATCAATCGAAGCACTTTCAACTTGCAGGAAAAAGCCATTTTTATTCTTTTTCAGTAAATTAATCGCTTTTTCTGTCATGTGTTCCAACGTCGGTGCGTTAGGATCTAATTTAGCATTCACGGTGCATTTCACCGGCTTTTCATCGATATTTCCGTGATAAACCGCTTTGGGTCCCTCCCAGGCGACATCCATATTTCCCTGATGAAACAAGCCTAATAGGGGTTTTTGTTGGTTGGCATTTTTGACGGCGGCCAATGATTTCGCATCCGTTACCCATTGGTATCCCTGCTCCAATGCCTGTTGTTGCAAGGTCTTTCCTTTATTAGCACCGGATACCGATTGCTGGGTGAACGATTTTGCCCCTCCTCCCAAGGTCACGTCAGCACGTACCGCCAGTAATTGTTCAGTGATAGAACCTTTACCGCCTTTTTCTAAGGCATTTGTCGCGCAATACTGCGAAGTCTCCTCAGGGCCGTAGCACCGACGATTTATAATATGGGCATATAAAGCGGCGGGGGTTGCATCCTGGATTTCAGCCGTGGTGACATTTCCCGTTGCTTTGCCGTTCTTTTTAGCCAGTTCCAAAAGAGATTGATGAGAGTTGCCAAAAACATCAATTCCCAACGCCCCATTATAGGTTTTGACTCCCGTTGCCCAGGCCGTAGCAGAGGCCGCGGAATCCGTAACATAGTTGGGTTTATGTGTCTTCTTATCTAACGAATAGTGTGTATATTGGCCAGTGAATGGCAAGGCATCGATTCCTTTAAAAAATCCACCAGCACCCTCGGCATAATTACGGGCAAGGGTAATTTCAGAGTCTCCCATGCCATCGCCGATAAACAGGATCACATTCTTGGCTTTGTGATTACTCAGCGCGGCCTTAAGCGCCTCTGTTTGATCTTGGGTCAGACGGCGGGCACCACCAAATTCGGTAATATTGCCTTGAGCCGTGCGCTGTTGCGCCAGAATGTGATTTGAATCACCGGCTGCCCATGCAGGCACTGTAACGCCTGATATCAATACAGCAACGGCCACAGCAAGTCGGCTTTTCTGATGGTTACAATACATAGGATTTTCCTTGCAATCAGATGAATAGGATGAAAAATAATCATGTTGAATTGCCCGGATCATAGATATGTCATATGACAACGAGTTGAACCTATGACGACATTCTTATGACAACGATTTTTCTGCATGGCAACACAGAAAAGATGAGCGCTTGAGTAAGCGCTCTGCCAATATGACTATTCCATGACGATTATCATTCCATTAATAACGCATCATGACCGATTTCAGCTCTGTATAATGCTCAATGAATGCACTGCCAAACTCACGGCCAATCCCGGAAGATTTCATACCACCAAATGGCACCGCAGGATCCAGAAACGTATGCATATTAACCCACAGCATTCCCGCCTTAATACAGGGGATCATACGCATGGCTTTGCTCATATCATTCGTCCATAGGCTGGCAGATAATCCAAATGGCGTCGCATTCATCAGGGTAATTAGCGCTTCCTCATCATCGTAACTGAGGAAAGCGCCGATCGGCCCGAATGTCTCCTCTTTCATTAATGTATCTTCGGCACTGTTGGCTTTAATCACGGTTGGTGCGACAAAAAATCCTGGCCTTTCCAGAGCATAGCCTCCGTAGACAATTTCATTGCCTTCCAGACGCGCTTTTTCAAACATAGACAGGATTTTTTCGTAATGTGCTTTATTTGCCAAAGGCCCTATTTCCGTTGATTCATCAAGGGGAGAGCCAATTTTCATCGCAGATAAGCGTTCAGTAAGTAACGCCAGAACCGCATCCATATGAACAGATGGAATATAAAAACGTTCCGCAGCGGCACAAATTTGCCCTTGATACACATATCCCGCTTCCAATATGCCATCAACGATCTTTTCAACTGGCACATCAGGCAGAAAAGCCGCTGCGTTTTTGCCACCAAGCTCCAGCGTTGTATGCTTCAATCCCTGTTCCAAGGCCAATTTTCCCACGCTCATTCCTGTTGGAACCGAGCCTGTAAAAGTGACTTTGTCACATTGGGGATGATTAATCAGGGAGGAGCCAACGCGAGCGCCTGAGCCATTGACAATATTGATCACACCATCTGGGATACCCACTTCTTTTGCCAGTTCAGCAACACGAAGCATGGTTAAGGGGGTATATTCACTGGGCTTAAGCACAATCGTACAACCACAAGCCAACGCGGCTCCCAATTTCCAGATCGCAATCATGATGGAAAAATTCCACGGAATGATGCCAACGACAACGCCAACAGGCTCACGGCGAGTAAACGCAGAATATTTTTCCCCTTTAAATGATGGCAATGAAACATTTATTGTTTCGCCCGTGATTTTGGTCGACCATCCGGCAAAATAGCGTAAATAATCAGCCGATGCCCCCACATCCAGCATACGGGATAATTGAATTGGCTTCCCGGTGCATAAACTTTCCAGTTGCGCTAACTCTTCACTATTCTTTTGTAATAGATCAGCCAACCGGTTCAGGCAATTTCCCCGTTCTATCGGCGAAGTCTGTGCCCACACGCCGTGAAAAGCATCGGATGCCGCCTGCATTGCCTGATTAACTTCGTGCTCCCCGCCTTGATTAATTTCAGTTATCACTTCACCGGATGCGGGATTTACGATAGAAAAAGTTTCATTTGCCTGACCAAGAACAGAAGCACCCTGAATATAATGACCGTGAGAGCGCTGCAAAAAAGCGGTAACGGACGCCAGCAAATTCATTTCACTCATCATTTTTCCCCTGTTTAGTCAGACACTTGCCCATTGATGCACGCCATATAATGTTTGACGAAACGTTCACTGGTGATTTCCCACAAGACTTCACTCCCTTTTGCCGCAAACCACGAATCGCCTTTATGATATTCAACCATAACCCCTGTTTTAACATCAGTTAGTTTCACTGAACCTTCATGCACTGTTGCCATCTCATCAAAGGGATAGATCATGTTAAATTTGCCCTTAGTGCAGGCAAAAATACCACATGTCAGATTATCCGATGGCTCGCCGTGGATCATGGCTACGCTCACCTGCGGATCACCTTCCACTACAATAGAACCAAGATGAGTGACGCTGCCAATTGGCATTAATTCAGGAAGTGCTTTATCTAACACTAATGGCTTTATCATGATTTTTACCTTTAACTGTTGCGTTCCAAAAATGTGAAAAGAATGGGTGACAAGAAAAAACCTAAATAGTGATAAAACTAGCGACGTCCTTGCCAATAGCCTGAGGTTTGGTGCCAAGTTTTACCGATGGAGAGCAGGACATTTCTCAGTTTGTCTTTTCCAATGATATTGAGATGTGGAACCGAACTGAGTAACGAATAACGTTCCGAGCCTTCGCTCATTCCCTCAGCCAAAATTTTGCAGATGATGTGGCTTGGCGTTACCCCAAAACCCGAATAGCCCTGGACATAAAACACATTGTTATGCGCAGGCAGAGAACCAATTTGCGGGAACAGGTTAGCGCTGCAACATAATGGTCCACCCCAAGCCAGCTCTATCTTCACATCGTTCAAATAAGGGAAAGTCTTAAGCATCAGGTGGCGGTTCCATGCTTTTAAATCGGAAGGGATATATTCAATAAAATGTGTCGCACTGCCATATAACAGGCGATTTTCCTTGGTAACACGGTAGTAATCGATAACTGGGCTAATATCGCTGTATGCCCCTCGAATTGGACTGATCCTTTCAATCACATCGTCCGGCAGCTCTTCTGTCATCAGTTGAAAAGCATAGGTATTGATCGTTTTTCTATAAATAGTCGGTTCGAGGCCATCCAAAAAGCCATTGCAGGCCCACAACATTTTATTGGCGCGAACTGATCCCGTTACTGTGCGTACGGTGACTCTGGAACCATACTCTACGTTTACAACCTGACTGTTTTCAAAAATTTTAACGCCATATTCAGTGGCAGCCTTGGCCTCTCCCAGTAACAAGTTGAGCGAGTGAACATGCCCGCCTCCCATATGTTTTAACGCACTAGTATAACGGTCTGAGCCAATGATTTTTTTAACATCTGAACCCGTATAAAGCGCAATATCTTCATCGGGGGAGGCCTGGCGAAATTCCTGTAGCCAACTGTGCAAGGTTTTATCATGTCGCGAATTCCAGCCAAGGTAGGCATAACCTTGGCAAAAGTCAGCCTGAATATCATATTTGGCAATGCGATCACGAATAATCCCTGCGCCCAATCCACTGATTTTAAATAGGGTTTCCAGACCTTTTTTACCCACATGGCGTTTGATTTTATTCAGGTCATGACCAATGCCCGTCATCACCTGACCACCATTACGGCCTGTACCGCCATATCCCAAAGTTCGGCCTTCCAAAATAGCAATATTCGTGATGCCTTTTTCTGCCAGCTCTAATGCCGTATTGATGCCTGAAAAACCGCCACCAATGATAACGACATCAACATCCAGATCTTCTGTCAGCATCGGGAAACGAAGATCGTATTTTTTTGTCGCCGTATAATATGTTAATGAATCAAGTTTATTATTCATGTTATACCCCATGAGCATTTGCTTACCCCTGATGGTGTACAACCAATCACCTTGCGATTCCTTTTCTCAGGGAGGTTTATCACATTTATTGAACGTAAGTTGTCCAGATGTATTAACAAAACAAACAAAAGCAAAATATTAATAAGTTAATAAATTGATAAAATAGCATTCATGCATTTCATGCTTGATATATATGAATCATATGTACTTAAAATGCTCAAATCATTTGTTGCCTTTGTGTTAATCAAATCGCAATTATTAAAATATTTATTGTTAAATTATTGCTTTTACATTTTGGTTTTGTGATAGGTTTTGGAGGAATTTTTTTGACCATGAATTATTCTGAAAGTAGATATTTACCTATGTACCTAATAAGTTTCGAGTTGTAACCGACAAAACAGTAACTTGAAAAATAAAAGGTATAATCTCTGGAAAGGAATAAATATGCTGCCCAAAAAAATTATCCTTGACTGCGATCCCGGCCATGATGATGCCATTGCTCTCTTGCTTGCCCACGGGACTCCCAGTATTGAACTGTTAGCTGTAACGACCGTTGTTGGTAACCAAACCCTGAATAAAGTTACCCGCAATGCCCTTTGTATTGCACGCATCGCTAATATTCGTCATGTCCCTTTCGCAGCCGGTTGCCACCGCCCACTTGTTCGAGAGATCAAGACAGCCCCCGACATTCATGGTGAAACAGGTCTGGATGGTCCTATTCTTCCCGAACCTGACATGAAACTGGATGCTCGCCATGCAGTTGATCTCATTATTGATGTGATTATGGAAAACCCACCCAAGAGTGTGACTTTGGTTCCAACCGCGGGTTTGACCAATATCGCAATGGCGGCACGTAAGGCACCGCAAATTGTTGAGCGTGTCAAGGAAGTTGTATTAATGGGAGGGGGTTATCATAAAGGAAACAAAAGTGCAGTGGCAGAGTTCAATATTCTGATCGATCCAGAAGCTGCACACATTGTTTTTAATGAAAAATGGCCGCTGACGATGGTTGGTTTAGATCTCACTCACCAAGCGCAAGCAACACCTGAAATTATTGAAGCCATCGCCCAGATTAAAACACGTTCCAGCCAATTCGTTTTGGATGCACTGAAATTTTATGGCGATAGGTATCGTGAGCATCAAGGATTCGGTTATCCGCCTGTGCATGATCCCTGTGCCGTAGCCTATGTGATCAACCCTGATGTTATAACGACCCAAAAAGTCCCCATTGATATTGAACTGACAGGCACTTTAACAACAGGAATGACAGTGGCAGATTTTCGTTTTCCGCCACCTGAGGATTGCCATACGCAAGTGGCTGTCAAATTGGATCATGCCAAATTCTGGCAATTAGTGATTGATGCCCTGAAAAATATAGGTGAAACAACTTACTGATGTTATTGATTTTATTTGATCTATCCCTTGACCATTGAGACTGCCCTTCCGCCTCAATGGTCAAGGACATTTTTGTCAAACTAATCGACTCCCCATTAACACAGCACTACCTAAGATCAAAAATAATGTGGCATGCTGTAGTACTTTATCAGACATATGCTTTATCAAATATCTGGCAAAAGGGATAGCCAGCAAAGAGCCAACAAACAGTACCAACGCCAGTTTCCAATCCGTATGCCCGCCGTAGGCATAAGCAAAAGCAGAGGAACCGGATAACATCATCGTAATAAAGAGGGAAACACCGACCGCTTGCTTAATGCTCATTTGCCCATAGCGCAACAATAACGGCAATACCACGACACCGCCACCCACACCGGTCGCCCCAAGCACCAATCCGGCTCCTGTCCCAGGCAGTAAGAGGGGCTTAATCAGCCCAGATTGTCGTTGTGATTGGTCTATGTGTAATTTAGGCTGGCGTATTCGGCGATAAAAAAGATAAAGGGAAAATAAGATAGCCAGTAAAACCAGTAGGTTGATCCCCCATTCAAGCTGTAGCCGATTATGGCTTAAATGACTCAGCATGGTGACGCCATAACTGGCGAACACCGTACCGGGTATCATGATCAGCAGAATAATCAAAGATTGTCGTAAGGGAATATTTCCCATGCGAAAGTGCATATAAGAAGATGATATTTTCATCAGCATTGAAAGAAGATTAGCCGTTGCTACAGAAGCTAATGCATCCAATCCAAAAAAATAGGTCAGGATTGGCAAAACTATCACGCCACCGCCCACACCAGTAGTACTGATAATCAAACCAACAATCGCCCCAATTGCAAGTTCAGGGATCAATAGCATCATCTCATTTCCAATTGATATCGAATCAAACGTCTTTTTTTACCAAATTTTCAGCCCGCACCGCCCATAATATGGCAAAAATAAATATCATATTCAAAAATAGAATATATTTTTCAGCCTAATGTTCAAGCCAGGCAGCCAGAGAATGCCATCGCAGCCTTATTGACTGCGACGTTGCAACTGAAAGAAAGTAAAGGTATAGAAGCTGAGTTGATAAAAGTTATGTCCCTGACAAAATGCTCGCGTTGTTCCCTTGCTAGCGTGTTTTAACGGGGAGGCGGTATTGTCCCAAAATCGAACAATTCATTGAGTTCAATCTGTAGTCCATTTGCTATCACATAGATAATTTCCAAGGTAGGATTCCTGACACCACGCTCAATGCCACTCACATAAGTGCGATCCAATCCACACTTGTCGGCAAAAGCCTCTTGTGACATCCCAGCTTCTCTCCTGAGATACCTAATTCTTTGACCAAACAGGGATCTTATATTGTTCGATTTTTTCATCCGATAAGTATCGATTCATGTTACTTATCCGACCACGGACTATAAGTCACGTTTCAGCAGGAGTTATGCTATGATGTGTGGCTTATAGTCTACTGAATACTGGCTGACTTTTTAATTGAAAAAGATGATTACTAACTGATAACAGGAGGGTTTAAGAATGGAAAAAAAAGACTGGCATTCTGCTGACATCATCGCTGAGCTGAAAAAACGCGGAACAACACTATCAGAAGTGTCGCGAACAGCAGGGCTGGCGTCATCAACCCTTGCCAACGCACTGCAACGACATTGGCCAAAAGGCGAGCGCCTCATTGCAGCCGCATTGGGACGCCCGCCAGAAGAAATATGGCCTTCGCGTTATGAAAAGAAATAATGATAAACCCAGCCCTGCGCTGGGTTTATTTATCGGCCATCAGCTCGCCAGTTTTAAGCCAATAATGCCAATCACAATCAAACTCAAGCTCAATATCCGCGCAAAATTCGCCGATTCTCCCAGCACCATGATGCCAAAAATTGCCGTACCTACCGCGCCAATCCCCGTCCACACGGCATAGGCAGTTCCTGCTGGCAGATTTTTCATGGCATAGGCGAGTAACCCCATACTGACAACCATCGCGCTGATCGTCATTAAACTCGGCACCAAACGTGAAAAACCGTGAGTATATTTCAGGCCCACTGCCCACACTATTTCCAACAAACCCGCAATAAGAAGGATGAACCAAGACATGTCTTCCCTTTATATGATGATAAGTGGGGTCGTCCCCAATAAGATGACGTTTATCCAGGTCGTCCAGGATAACGATAAGAGATGAAATGGGATTATAGCTAGCCGCAATGATAATAACCAATGAGTGACAACAAAAAAACCGCAACCTCTGGACGAAGAGGCTGCGGTTTTTTTAAAATAACAAGGGCAATTATTTTACGCGAGAAACGTATTCGCCAGAACGGGTATCAACTTTGATCACTTCGCCGATTTGCACAAACAGAGGTACTTTAACAACAGCGCCGGTGCTCAACGTTGCCGGTTTACCGCCGGTGCCAGCAGTATCACCTTTCAGACCTGGATCGGTATCAACGATTTCCAGTTCAACGAAATTGGGTGGCGTGACAGAGATAGGACGGCCATCCCACAGAGTCAGAATACATTCTGCCTGATCGATCAGCCATTTTTCACTGTCACCAATGGCTTTTGCATCAGCAGCCAACTGCTCAAAAGTTTCGTTATTCATGAAGTGCCAGAATTCGCCGTCGTTGTACAAATAAGTCAGGTTGATATCCATGACATCTGCACTTTCAACAGAATCTGTTGATTTGAAAGTTTTTTCCAGCAGTTTACCCGAGATCAGTTTACGAATACGGACGCGGGCGAATGCCTGACCTTTACCTGGTTTAACAAATTCACTGTCAAGAATAGCGCACGGCTCGCCATCTAACATGATTTTAAGACCTGAACGGAATTCATTGGTACTATAAGTAGCCATGGAGATCCTCTAATTTTTAACAAATGGCTTAGCCAAAAAAATGGCACATATTATAACCCATATACCCCCCGCCAGAGAAGCCTGGCTACAACATCTTGCGGATGTTATTACAAATCCCAGTGAATTATTGCAACTATTATCCTTAAACACGCATACGATGCTACAAGAAGGTAATGATGCGAAGCGTTTATTTCCGCTGCGTGTACCGAGAGCATTTGTGGCACGGATGAAAAAGGGTGATCCCCGTGATCCCTTGCTATTACAAGTTCTGACCTCACGGGAAGAGTTTGCAACGTCTCCTGGTTTTTCCACTGATCCATTGGATGAACAACGGAGTATTGTTCCTGGCCTATTGCATAAATACCGCAATCGCGCCTTGCTATTGGTCAAAGGGGGCTGTGCGGTTAATTGTCGTTATTGTTTTCGTCGTCATTTTCCTTATGAGGACAATAAAGGTAACAAAAACAACTGGCAGCTTGCCTTAAATTATATTGAACAGCACCCTGAACTGGATGAAATTATCTTTTCTGGCGGTGATCCGCTAATGGCTAAGGATCATGAACTGGACTGGTTAATCAGCCACATTGAATCCATTGCACATATTAAGCGGTTACGCATTCATACCCGCTTGCCGGTTGTGATCCCTGATCGCATTACACTTTCGCTGTGCAACCGTTTAGCACAAACCCGCTTACAGGTGATCATGGTAACGCACATCAACCATGCCAATGAAATTGATGATGCGTTCCGCACAAGCATGACACGGCTAAAACAAGCTGGCGTGACACTACTGAACCAAAGTGTGATGTTACGTGATATCAATAATAATGCAGATACTCTGGCTGACTTAAGTCATGCACTCTTCGACGCAGGTATATTGCCTTACTACATTCACGTTTTGGATAAAGTTCAAGGCGCGGCACATTTTCTTGTGGATGATGAAGAAGCAAAAGCTATCATGCGAGAATTATTGACTAAAGTATCGGGTTATCTGGTTCCTGGCCTGACAAGGGAAATTGGTGGAGAACCAAGCAAAACACCGCTGGATTTAGGGCTAGCCCAAAACGAGTGATAAGATTAGGCCGCGCCACCACCAATAAAGCGCTTTTTAACGGGCAATGTACAGAAGCTAAATGTATACGCGAAACATTCTTTCTGGGCATTGCCCAAACCACTTTATCACTAGCCCCATCGATTTTTTGCATTACATACCCATAAACGGCACCATCTGGTCTTCGGGGCAATATTTTTGTTTTTTATTTCATTGGACTGATGGCATTAATGCTTAGGGGCACTTATAGACCTGGCCAACCATTTTGCTATCCACGGGGACAAAACTCGCCAACAATCCCTCGGACGGACTATTTACGCCATAAATAACATTGCCGCCCATTTCAGCTGCTTTATTACGTAAGTCGTTGGCTGCACTGCGCATAGAACTGCTCTCATTACTAACGCCATTAAGCCAGTTGCTTTGAATGCCAGTAACTTCACCTAACCGCTGACATTCACTCGCGGGTTGCTCATCCACAAAACGGACATGAGTGCCTGCGGAGGTGAGTTGGTGAGTTGTTGTACACCCTGCCAACAAGAATGCTGCCGCACCAAACAAAATTTTAATTCGCATAACTTCCCTCATTGGTTATAGAAATTCCTACCGTGGTGACAAATATACCCTTTTGTCTCTCATCAGGACAAAAAAATAAAAAGGCGAGCAAGTTTTCCTTGCTCGCCTTCAAAGGCTTGTCCTAACAGATGGGTAATTCCATCATCAGGGTGAACAGCATTACATCATGCCGCCCATTCCACCCATGCCGCCCATACCGCCGGCTGCACCTAAGTCAGCTTTGTCATCTTTAGGCAGTTCAGTCACCATTGCTTCGGTCGTGATCATCAGGCCAGCGATAGAAGCCGCGAATTGCAGTGCAGAACGGGTTACCTTAGTTGGATCCAGGATACCCATGTCGATCATATCGCCGTACTGTTCAGTTGCAGCGTTATAACCGTAGTTGTCTTTGCCTGCTTTCACGTTATTGACAACAACAGATGGCTCTTCACCTGCGTTGTCGACGATCTGACGCATTGGCGCTTCCATTGCACGCAGTGCAACACGGATACCTACGTTCTGATCTTCGTTATCACCGGTCAGGTCAGTGATAGCCGCAGCGACGCGAACCAGGGCAACACCACCACCCGCAACAACACCTTCTTCGACAGCCGCACGCGTTGCGTGCAGTGCATCGTCAACGCGTGCGCGTTTTTCTTTCATTTCAACTTCAGTTGCTGCGCCCACTTTGATGACAGCAACACCGCCAGCCAGTTTCGCGACACGCTCTTGCAGTTTTTCACGGTCATAGTCAGAAGTCGATTCTTCGATTTGCTGACGGATCTGAGTAACACGCGCAGCAATTGTGCTTTCTTCACCTACACCATCAATGATAATTGTGGTGTCTTTGTTGATAACAATACGTTTTGCTTGACCCAGATCTTCCAGAGTCGCTTTTTCCAGCTCCAGACCAATCTCTTCAGAGATAACAGTACCGTTGGTCAGGGTAGCGATATCTTGCAGCATGGCTTTACGGCGATCACCGAAGCCAGGTGCTTTAACCGCAGCAACTTTCACGATACCACGCATATTGTTAACAACCAGCGTTGCCAATGCTTCACCTTCAACATCTTCAGCGATGATCACCAAAGGCTTGCTTGCCTTGGCTACGCCTTCCAGAACTGGCAACAGTTCACGGATGTTGGAGATTTTCTTGTCAACCAGCAGGATGTATGGGTTTTCCAGTTCAACAGAGCCAGCTTCTGGTTTGTTGATGAAATAAGGAGACAGGTAGCCACGGTCGAACTGCATACCTTCAACAACATCCAACTCGTCTTCCAGACCAGTACCTTCTTCAACGGTGATGACACCTTCTTTACCGACTTTATCCATCGCTTCTGCGATCAGTTTACCTACGGTTTCGTCGGCGTTTGCAGAGATAGTACCAACCTGTGCAATAGCAGTGGAATCAGAGCAAGGTACGGACAGTTTTTTCAGCGCTTCAACAGAGGCAGAAACGGCTTTATCGATACCACGCTTCAGATCCATTGGATTCATGCCGGCAGCAACAGCTTTCAGACCTTCGGTGACGATAGCTTGGGCCAGTACGGTTGCTGTAGTAGTACCATCACCTGCCGCATCATTAGCTTTAGAGGCGACTTCTTTAACCATCTGAGCACCCATGTTTTCGAATTTGTCTTCCAATTCGATTTCACGCGCTACAGATACACCGTCTTTAGTGATGACAGGCGAACCGAAAGATTTATCCAAAACTACATTACGGCCTTTAGGACCCAAAGTCACTTTAACTGCATCAGCCAGTACATTCACACCGCGTAGCATTTTGCTGCGAGCATCATTACCAAATTTTACGTCTTTAGCTGCCATTGTGTCTTTCCTTTAAATTCATTCAATTAAGAAGATCTAAGCGTAACTAGATTCTCAATTACGCTTCAACAATTGCCAGAATATCGCTTTCAGACATGATCAATACTTCTTCATTATCGATCTTTTCTGTTTTAACGCCGTAACCTTCATTAAAAATGACGGTATCACCCACTTTTACATCCAGCGCTTTCACTTCCCCGTTTTCGAGGATGCGGCCATGGCCGACTGCTAAAATTTTTCCACGGGTAGATTTGCCCGCAGCAGATCCCGTCAGAACAATGCCGCCAGCGGATTTTGATTCAACTTCTGTACGCTTAACGATAACGCGGTCATGTAATGGACGAATTTTCATTGAGAGATCTCCTATAAATAAAGTCCATATCAGGTAAAGAGGATTGATACCAGAACCCAACAGAACCAGTACCATGAAGCTACAAATTGGGGCTTGGGATCATGACTTCAAGGGTGGGTAGCAAAAAATATTTTACTTTTTTCTCATCCACTGAAATTTCAGCCAACGCAGCAAGCAATCATTTCTTATTGTGTTCACTGCCAGACTCACCCTTATTTGGGGAGTTATCGGATTTTTGGTCATCCAGGATATGGGGAGCCCCCTCTTGCCTGCGCTCATATTCTCCCTCAAAAGTCTGCCCACTCTGACCATAACCGCCACCACGATTACCGGAACCATTAAAAGTATTCGGACGGTAAAACTTAATATAAGGCAATAACTTCGCTGTCAGGAGTTTCTGTACAGGCGTCAATAACAGCAGTAATCCGAGAAAATCGGTGAAGAAACCCGGCAGGATCAATAAGAATCCCGCGATAACCAGAGAAACACTTTTCACCGCTTCTTCGGCAGGATTTTCACCAACCGCGATTTTTTGCTGCATAGAGATAAAATTCTTGATGCCTTGATTACGCACAAGGGATACACCAAGACAAGAGGTAAGAATAACCAGTAACAGAGTCAACAAAACCCCAACTTCAGAGGCAAGCCGAACAAACAGGACGGACTCGATGTAGACCAGAAGACATATAAGGATAAGCGGGAGCCAACGCACGTGGTTCTCCTTTCATTACTATTGAGAGTTCATACTATTTGATCATTCACACTATGTTAGACATCTAATAGAGGGGTAGATCACATAATTATGGTGTCAGGTAATACAAGTGGGGATAATCATGGCCGTTTTCAATACTTAAAACACTTAACTTTCGCCCTCCGTAATCGTGACCTTAGTCACACATATGTAATTTCATCAATAAAATAGCACTATAAAGTGATCCAGGTTCAAGGCATTTCTGACAAATCCACATATGATCGCGCCAGCAATTTCGTGATAAGTATCTAATATCAAGGAAATTGTTGTCGGCAACATTATTTCTCAACAAACACTTAATAGAACAGCCAAAAAACGTATCTAATTTTAAGAAGGTTCTCATGTCAAACAACATTCGTATCGAAGAAGACCTGTTAGGTAAACGAGAAGTTCCTGCTGAAGCCTACTACGGTATTCACACTCTACGTGCGATTGAAAACTTTTATATCAGTGACCGTACCATCAACAGTGTACCGGAATTTATCCGAGGGATGGTGATGGTGAAGAAAGCCGCAGCACTGGCAAACAAAGAACTTCATACTATTCCTGGAAAAGCGGCGGACATCATTGTCAAAGCATGTGATGAAATCCTGATTAAAGGCAAATGTATGGATCAATTCCCTGTTGATGTCTTTCAGGGTGGCGCAGGTACTTCACTGAACATGAACACCAATGAGGTGCTGGCAAATATCGGCCTGGAGCTGATGGGACATCAAAAAGGTGAATATGAGTACCTGAACCCAAATGATCACCTAAACAGAAGCCAGTCAACCAATGACGCTTATCCTACAGGCTTCCGTATTGCTGTTTACAACTCCCTGATGCACTTAATTGATTCCATTGGGTTGCTAAAAGAAGGCTTCGATAAAAAAGGCGTTGAATTCGATGACATCCTGAAAATGGGTCGTACCCAGTTGCAAGATGCTGTCCCTATGACTTTGGGCCAAGAATTCCGCGCTTTCTCTGTGCTGTTGAAAGAAGAAATCAAAAACATCACTCGCACGGCAGAGCTGCTGCTGGAAGTGAACCTTGGTGCCACCGCTATTGGTACTGGCTTAAATACCGCACCAGGTTACCAAAAGCTGGTCGTTGAAAAATTGGCCGAAGTCACAGGTTTGCCTTGCCAACCGGCAGAAGATTTGATAGAAGCCACCTCTGACTGTGGCGCTTACGTCATGGTTCACAGTGCGTTAAAGCGTCTGGCTGTTAAAATGTCCAAGATTTGTAACGACTTACGCCTGCTCTCTTCCGGCCCTCGTGCTGGCCTGAATGAAATCAACCTGCCAGAATTACAAGCAGGCTCTTCCATCATGCCAGCTAAAGTTAACCCTGTTGTGCCAGAAGTGGTTAACCAGGTTTGCTTCAAAGTTATCGGTAACGATACCTGTATCACGATGGCAGCAGAAGCGGGGCAGTTGCAGCTTAACGTCATGGAACCGGCGATTGGTCAGGCGATGTTTGAATCTATGTCTATCCTGAACAATGCATGCCGTAATTTGGTTGAAAAATGTATCAATGGGATTACTGCCAATAGGAAAGTCTGCGAAAGTTTCGTATTCAACTCTATCGGGATCGTGACTTATCTGAACCCATTCATTGGTCACCACAATGGCGATATCGTAGGTAAGATCTGCGCTGAAACAGGCAAGAGCGTCCGCGAAGTCGTGCTTGAACGCGGTCTGCTGACCGAAACTGAATTAGATGATATTTTCTCCGTTGAGAACCTAAAACATCCAACTTATAAAGCAAAACGTTTTGATAACTAATTAAATGATTATAATAACGAGTTCGTCTTAATCATTAAGGCACGCATTCCAATCGGAGCGTGCCTTTTTAATAATTATATAAATTATTCCACTTTTATTTAAAATAAACAGACACCTAAAAGCAATAATCTTAATCCGTCATTCCGCAGCTATATCTGTAATATACTGATTTTAAATAAATTGCAAATATTATTAGGTTACCATGAATGTTAGATGAATTAAAAGATCAAGACAACATCCATTTCACATAATGCAATAATTTTCATTACACAACAATATTTATTGTTTATTTACACAAGTAAAATACATTGTATCCTTGGAATACATATATATTAAATGTATTAGAAAAGGATAAGTCAGTGAAGATCGTTATACCTCATGAAACTCGTCAATTATGGCAAGATGAGCTTTATAAAATAAGTAAAAACACAACAAAAATTAACAATGACATAATTATTAAAAGTAAATAAGTTGCCGAAAATTTTTTACCTCATATTCAAAATCTCCGTAATGAAATTAACTTTGGAAAAGGTTACATTCAGTTCTCTAACATTCCCATAGATAAAATTATACCCTCATTCCCAACCGATGGAACTGCCTCAAAGGAAAAAGGAATCATCTCAGAACTTAGTATTATTGGAGTAAGTAGTGCATTAGGTTTTAGTCCATTTTCATATAAAGAAGAAAAAATGGTGCCCTTGTCCACGAAATTGTTCCTGTTAAATCTAAAGAAAACATACCATCTAGTAATGGGACAGTAGAATTTGATTATCACACTGATGCTGCCTATTTAAACAGAAATATCAGACCACATACATTATCGTTAATATGTTTGACTGATAGATATAAGACAGGTACAAAATTAGCTTCACTTAGCGAAGCGTTAGAAAGAATATCAGAAGACGAAATAAACACATTAATGAGCAAATTATATATCCACACTGCTCCTGCTACATTTAATGTTGACTGTAAAAAAGCCAACACATCTGTATTAGATAGCATTGATGGTATTTACGAAATGAAAGTAGCATTTCATAATACAGTAGGTATAAATGAAAAAGCACAAAATGCTTTATCTCGCTTACATGACGCCATTGATGATGTCGTTTTCACTCAAGAATGGAACCCAGGAAATCTTTTAATATTTAATAACTTAAGGTGCGTACATGGCAGAGGTGAAGTGAAAGGAGAGCGCTGGCTTCAGCGATGTTATGGCTCATCTATAATTCCAGCAGCTACTGTAATTGAATTAAGTAAAGCTATAGCCTACTAAATAACAAGTTAAAATTTCAGGACACTTCCTTACTTTTAGCATCGCGTGAAGTAAGGAATATTCATAATTATCAACGTTCCACCATTATGAAGAAATATTTATTTTTTAGGCTGAATTTCAATAAAATTAGGTGATTTATGTTTTTTGAAGTCATGATTAGAACATTATTATTAATGCTTATTACTTTAACAGGATTTTTTATTGGAAAGAAATTAAAATTAAAAACAAAGGATATATCATCATTACTAATATATATTATATCCCCTGTTGTTATTTTTATCTCAATAATACAATCTCCTTCCAATTTTACTTATTTTTCATATTCAATAGCAGGTTTTTTTACAGCATCCATTTCAGCATCCATAGCTTATTTCGTAGGAAAGAAATTATGGAATTGTAATAAATCCAATTTATTTGGGTTCGCAGGAGGAACGGGTAATACTGGTTATTTTGCGTTACCTATAGCCTTTTCTATTTTCGATCCTAATCAAATAGCTATTACTATTTTTATTATAATCGGGATTAATTTATATGAATTTACTGTAGGTTATTTCATTACAGCAAAAGGTAATCTAAGCACTAGAGAATGTCTAATGAAGATCATTAGACTGCCTATTATTTATTCCGCAGTATTGGGGATAATCTTTAAAAGCAATGATATTATATTAAACACAATATTAATTTCTACATTAGAAAATTTTAAAGGAGCCTATAGCGTTCTGGGTATGATGGTTATTGGAATTACTCTAGCTTCTTTTTATAAGATAAGTATTGATTGGAAGTTTTCTTTTTTTGCATTACTATGGAAACATCTAATATATCCTGCTATTGGAATATTATTCTTTTATTACATCATGAATGTTCCTGATGATTTACTAACTGTAATAATATTAATGTTAGCTACACCTATGGCTGGTAATGTAGTTGTTATTGCAAGTAATCTTAACTTACATCCAGAACAAGCAGCTCTTTCAGTAATGTTAAGTACAATCCTTGCTGTTATTACCGTGCCAACTTCTATAGCCCTACTTAACAATATTGTCAGTTGAAAAATTAATAAATTTCTTTCTAATTTCTGTCTGATATGTAGCCAAACTATAATATGAGCTATAATATGGCTCATATTATTCCACGAACATTAATTTCCCCTCTATACGCAACAAACCTGAAGATGCATAATGCCTGAATTTTAGCATATTGATTTTAAGTTATTATAGATCATAGCAAACCAGCATCTTGAGTTAAATGAGTATATTACGTATAGTAATTGCAACATAATATTTACATTAAAATCACTTATAAAATATTAAGACCAAATTCTGGTTCCTAACCCTAACCAACCTTTATATCAAACATTAAATGTAATTCATACCTATAAAAACACGAAAAGTTTGTGTTAAAACAATATACAATAGTGTAATCTCTATAAAATTACTCAGTAAATAAAAACATTCAGTATAAAATAAGATTCATTGATAATGAACAAACTCAATACAAATATTCTTATTGTAAATCAAATAGTTAATCAATTACAATACGACTATAAGTAGGAGAATTATTCATGAGCTACTTCGACGGAATAACTCTTACTCACTGCTAAATAAACACTTTGTATCTATACCAGTCGCCTTTCAAGATGCGTCTTATATCTCCCCGACCAGCGGGGAGATATAAACACTCACATTGACTTGCAATCTACAACTTGAAGTTGGACTGGTATAAATCAGTTAATAACACGCTACTTTTTGGAACAATGATTCAGATAATATCGCCTTTAACTTAAAAAACAACACTATAATTTAACAAAAAACTTTCATAACATTAAAAACTAAGGAGTAAGTAATATGTTAGCCGTAGAATTAGCTATCGTTCTGCTGGCCATTTTTTTGGGTGCACGACTAGGGGGAATTGGTATTGGTTTTGCCGGAGGATTTGGTGTTTTAATTTTGTCTATGATCGGCGTCAAACCAGGTAGTATTCCATTTGATGTTATTTCAATTATTATGGGAGTTATTGCAGCTATCTCTGTCATGCAAGTGGCTGGTGGACTAGATTATTTGGTTCATCAAACTGAAAAATTACTGCGAAAGAATCCAAAATATATCACCATCCTTGCACCAATCGTTACTTATTGTCTGACACTGCTAGCTGGAACAGGAAATATTTCCCTAGCAACACAACCGGTAATTGCCGAAGTAGCAAAAGAACAAGGCATTAAACCATGTCGACCATTATCAACAGCCGTCGTAGCTGCACAAATTGGACTCACATCTTCGCCAATCTCCGCGGCAGTAGTCTATATGTCTTCTGTTATGGAAGGGAAAGGTATTAGCTATATTCAGATGTTGTCGATAATAATTCCTTCATCGTTTGCTGCCGTTATTTTGATGTCATTTATAATTTCATGGTTCTTCGATGCCAAATTATCTAATGACCCTATCTATCAACAACGCCTTGCAGATGGTCTGGTGGAACTACGTGGTAGTCATAAAATTGAGATTAAACCAAAAGCTAAATTTTCTGTACTGCTGTTTCTGTTAGGGGTTATGGGGATCGTTATTTACGCGATTATTAACAGCCCAAGTGTTGGTTTAATAGAAAAACCTCTTATGAATACCACCAGTGCAATCCTTATCATTATGCTAAGTATTGCTACCATCACAACGATTACTTGCTCTATTAATACCGATGCAATTTTAAATTCAAGTACTTTTAAAGCTGGAATGAGTGCAGTTATCTGTATTATGGGGGTTGCATGGTTGGGCGATACGTTTGTACAAGCCAACCTTGACTGGATCAAAGAGACCGCAGGGAGTTTGATTCACGCCCAACCGTGGCTGTTGGCAGTTATTTTCTTCTTCTGTTCTGCCTTGCTCTATTCACAAGCTGTAACAGCAAAGGCATTGATGCCAATGGCTCTGGCACTGAGTGTCACGCCATTAACAGCGATTGCGTCTTTCCCGGCGGTATCTGGCCTGTTTATCCTGCCAACTTACCCGACACTGGTTGCAGCCGTACAGATGGATGATACCGGAACTACCCGTATCGGGCGTTTTGTCTTTAACCACCCATTCTTTATTCCGGGCACCATTGCCGTGGTATTAGCCGTGACATTTGGTTTCCTGTTTGGTGGTGTCATCTTGTAATTTCACCCTTTCGATTATCTGGCATTGTTATTTCAGGGGTGTACCCGCCCCTGAAATTTCCCTTCCCTGCACATCTTTTCCTGTTAAAAACCCAGTATTGTCTTAATATTAGGCAAGTGACTTTCTGCTGTGAGTCTCATCGGTTATAGTGCAGATCCCGATAAATTTCACGAATCAAACCCACGATACAGGCAGGGTAATGAAGAAAGATTATCTTATGATGAAACGTATTCTTATGTTGTTTCTACTGTTCAGCGGGATTGCGCTGTCTCCTGTCAAAGCCAGTGCACTGTTTGAGCCCCCAGGGAAAAGTTCCTACCTTCCTGCCGATCAGGCATTTATGTTTGATTTTCAGCAACAAGGCAATAAACTCACGCTGAGCTGGGAGATCCAACCGGGTTATTACCTCTATCGAAAACAGTTCAACATCATTCCTGCCCAGGGAGCATCATTGGGTAAAATGACGTACGCTAAAGCTGTGGCACATGAAGATGAGTTTTTTGGTGAGACCGAGGTCTATTTCCAGTCGGCGCGGATTGATGTTCCCATTCTCTCTGCCACCAACGACGGCGCTATTCAAGTCACATACCAAGGATGCGCAGAAGCGGGTTATTGTTATCCACCTGAAACCCTAAATGTGCCATTACAAGCTGTTGCTGCCTCCATTCCACCCAATCCTGAAACGACGGCATCAACCCACATAGCGATAAATAAAGCAGACACACCTTCGCAGCAGGGAGATATACCATCCAAATCCGATGATGTTCCCTTTTCGCCACTCTGGGCGTTGTTAATTGGCATCGGTATCGCTTTTACGCCCTGCATACTGCCCATGTATCCGCTGATTTCCAGCATTATTTTGGGTCAAAAACGCCCCGAAAGCCTGAAACGGATCTTTTGGCTTGCCGTGAGTTACGTTCAGGGAATGGCACTCACTTACACGGCACTTGGTTTGGTCGTCGCGGCGGCTGGCTTACAATTTCAAGCTGCCCTGCAAAATCCTTACATTCTTGTCGGGTTGTCAGTGCTATTTATTTTGCTCGCCTTATCAATGTTTGGGCTATATACATTACAGCTTCCCTCTTCGCTCCAAACTCGCCTCGTGGATTGGAGCAACCAACAGCAAAGCGGATCATACATTGGCGTATTCGTGATGGGCGCCTTGGCAGGGTTAATCGCCTCCCCCTGCACGACCGCCCCACTCAGTGCCATCTTGCTTTATATCGCCCAAACTGGTGATACATGGGTCGGAGGTTTGACTTTGTACCTCTACGCATTGGGAATGGGATTACCACTTATCGCCGTCACACTATTTGGCCACAAACTCCTGCCCCGTAGCGGCCCGTGGATGCAATACGTTAAAGAAGCCTTCGGATTTATTATACTGGCCCTGCCCGTCTTCCTGTTGGAACGCGTGCTTGGTGACGCATGGGGCATAAAACTGTGGAGCCTCTTAGCCGTTTCTTTCCTTGGTTGGGCATTCGCATTAACCTTAAACAGTAAAAACGGCTGGATACGAACTTTACAACTTATCTTGCTGGTTCTGGCGCTCATTGCTTCACGCCCTTTGCAAGATTGGGTGTGGGGAACTCCCGTGGCGGAACAACAAAAAACCCATTTGCAATTTCAACAGGTCACTGATTGGCAAGAATTAAGTCAAATTCTGGCTGAGGATCACCAACGACCGATTATGTTAGATCTCTATGCTGACTGGTGTGTAGCCTGCAAAGAGTTTGAAAAATATACTTTCAGTGATCCACAAGTACAGGCACAATTAAGTCAATTCCTCTTATTACAGGCAGATGTCACGAATAACGCCCCAAAACAAAAAGAATTGTTGCAAAAGCTGCAAGTGCTGGGTCTCCCCACTATCTTGTTTTTCGATAAAGGAAAAGAGCTAACCGATTTGCGAGTCAATGGCTTTATGGATGCCCAGCGTTTTAATCAGCATATACTGCAAATACAACAATATATACAACAAAAATAATCTGGAAGGAGAGCCACCGTGCAACGAGAATATGTGCTTAGCCATTCCCTGAACTTATTAGAACAACATGGCCTATCAGCAACACTGGAGACACTTTTAGCTCCCCTTGATATTGATATCAGCCACATAAAACATTTTTGGCCTGATCGTGAAGCCTTACTCTATGATTGCCTGCGCTATCACAGTCAACAAATTGAAATCTGGCAACGCCAAATCCTGTTGGATGAGATCTTAAGCCCTGAGCAGAAATTACTGGCACGCTACGACGCTCTCAAGGAAAAAGTACAGGAACAGCGCTATCCAGGCTGCCTGTTTATTGCGGCTTGCAGCGCTTTTCCTGACGTTAACCACCCAATCCACCAATTAGCAGAATTGCAAAAACAAAATTCTTTCCATTACACGGAAGAATTATTACAACAGCTTGATATTGATGACAGTCAACAAGTCGCCAAACAGATGGAACTTATCCTTGAGGGATGCCTCAGTAAACTATTAGTAAAAAGAGAGCTTGAAGATGTGATCACTGCGAAACTGCTGGCTCAAGATATTCTAACCATCGCAAAATGCCGAAAAAATGGCGCATTAAGTTAATAAAAAGCAGCACTCGCTGAATAACCACACCAAGTTGGTATAAAAATACAGCAAGCAGTCATTTTTCATGGTTTTTTCGCAGAAAGTGTTTGACGGATTAGGCTGAATACGGTTTAATGCGCCCCGTTAGCCCGGATAGCTCAGTCGGTAGAGCAGAGGATTGAAAATCCTCGTGTCGGTGGTTCGATTCCGCCTCCGGGCACCACTTCAACTTCCAGTGAAGTCCAGCCCAGTCAAACAATTTCTCACAAACCTTGCAAAATCAACACCCTTTTTTATTTTTAGGTCTAGTTTCGTCTGTTGCAATCAAGATACAGCGAAGGGCATAATCCGGGGCACTTACCGTTCGATTAAAGGAATGCCCTTAATAATGAAACTAAACGCACGACAAATCTAAACCGCAAACCCCAAAGAAAGAACCTACAAACTCGCCGATGGCGGTGGCCTCTATTTAGAAGTCTCGTCACGCGGCTCAAAATACTGGCGGATGAAGTATTACCGCCCCACCGATAAAAAGGAAGACCGGCTGGCGTTCGGTGTCTATCCGGCATTTCTTGACCACTACACTCGGCGGCGTTGTCGGTATCGCGGCTTAAGTCAGCCACATCCTGTGTCTGCTTATCGGTATCCCGCACGATAATCGTGCCGTCACTGACCGCCGCATGGGTATTGTCTATCGATACTGGTACAGTCCAACAACGGTTCAAAAGTGTCTAGATTACCCGTAGCAATTTAATTTAAAACATCACGAAAATTTGACATTTATCACATTTCAAAATAATTAATGACATAAACTCAATTATATAGAATTATTTCTTGATTTTACAATTATCGATGTTATTATTCAAAACACTCAAAGTTCTTCACGATAAATTTTCAGTTTTTTTACATAAATAGTGCTGGATGCATGGCCAAATTCAAGGATGGATTTAATTCCTCATAGTTGTTATCTCTATTTAACAACTCACTTCTTGAATTGGTTTATTCCTGATAAAGATAAATTGCAGTTATAGTGGGGTAAGGATGCTTTTCAGCTATGTTTCTTTAGCGATTGGTCTTTTATGGATAGTTTCAGAAACAATTATTGGCTCGTTAAAAAGAACTAATAACAACACTTCTAATATAGTTGATGGACGTTCTGAAATAATAATAAAGATTATTACTTACGGCGCATTAATTATTGCATTTTGGCTAAGTAAATCGAAAGAATTTCGCTTTGCCCGTCAAGATGAAGTGTTAACTTGGTTTGGGCTATTTATGATTATAGCTGGTTTATTGTTACGCTGGCACTTGATATACAAATTAAAAAAATTCTTCACGGTAAACGTGGCTATTCTCGATGATCATCAGTTGATAACGAATGGTGTATACCGTTACATCCGTCATCCAGCCTACCTTAGCGTTATTATAGCATTCTTTGGAATGGGGCTTTCCCTCGGAAATCTGCTGTCAATATTGGCATCAGTGATCCCCGTTACTCTGGCTTTCCTGTGGCGTATCAGAATTGAAGAAAAAGCACTGCTTTTAAGTTTTCCGGACCATTACCCTGACTATAAGAAAAAAAGCTGGAGATTAATACCGTTCATTATTTAATAAAGGGTGCCACAATTGCCTTTGCACAATGAATATGAGCGCGTGATATACCGTGCACGGAGGAAGATTGCATTCGGCTTACATTTAACAATTTATATTATTGTTAATGTGGCCTTAGCCATAATCAATTTATTTAATTTTGAAACCATCTGGTTTATATATCCGCTTCTGAGCTGGTTATTAGGCTTACTGATTCATGCCTTAATAACCTTTACTGGATGGCCCTCTTTGATCTGGAAAAAAATGCTTGCCAGAGAGTTGGTGTAATAAACCGAATCAATAATAAACCATAAGGAAGTCATATAATCATGTCACAGACAGCACTTGAACAACTTTGCAATAAAGTTGCTAATATCCTAAAAACCGATACTGTCGATGCCGATTTTCCCCTCGGTCAGTTAGGAATTGATTCATTAAATGTCGTTGAATTAATCCTTGCCTGCCAGATGATCTATCCTAACGTAGCCGATTTCGATGATCTTATATTTGATGAGCATTCTACCCTGCGTGAGATTGACGCACGCATGACCGAAAGCAGCCTCCCGGTGTGAGACACGTGCAATGCTGAATGTAAAAAAGAAAAAACCGCTCATGATAGCTTTGAGGGGTACTCTCATCACTTTTGTGATAGGAAACGTTATCGCCTGGCTTTCAGGAGCCTGGCCGATAAAGTTCACTGAGATTCCGCTGAGCGAAGAGGAACAGGCTTTTATCGCAACACAAACGGAGAATTCGATAGCCTCTGACGCAAAAACGATCGGTTTGATCTACTTCCTACACAATTACTTAGAGAAAGCTGCAGAAGTAGTCAAAACAGAACAAGCGCAAGGTAACACTACAACTGAACTTGAAGCGTTGTCCGCAGCCATTAACGCTAAGATTGCTGGGACGCGTCTTGATTTGCTGTTCGGTCAGCGCAAACTCTATCAGCTTAAGCAGGCTCTGGCTCAGTTAAAGCAAACATCTGATGCTCTCCCTGCTCAGCTTGATGTGCAACTTCTTGCATTATGGGCCTTTATTTCTGTACCGGATATCGGCGACAGCGAGGCTAATGCTCTGGTTATTGAGCAACGGATAAAACCTGTTCTTTTAGAAGAAGGTGTGCCAAAAGATCTGGCTGCTTCGGGCTGGTTAGCTTTGACGCATCTATATCTGAATATGGCTAATGAGGACGATGCCAATTCGGATAGTTGGAAAACCAAATCACTTGAGGCATGGAAACGATACCAGCAGTTAGACAGCCAACCACTCTGGCTTGTGAAAGAAAGTCAGGATTTAGGCCTTAAGGTAAATGGTTTGTTTTATGGTAAATGATACAACCGAAATCATTAATGCTCAGCATGTTGGTAAACGTTACCAGCGAGGTAAGGTGGAGATTGAAGCGCTGAAGTCAATTTCGTTCAGCCTTCACCGAGGCGAGTTTTTGGCTATTACAGGCGAAAGTGGCAGCGGCAAAAGTACTCTTCTTAATCTTTGTGGAGCCCTGGAACTTCCTGATACAGGAGTGCTGACGCTTTTTGGCACCGATGTAAGCTCGTTAAATGATCGCCAGCTTTCCCGGTTACGCAAAGAGAAGATCGGCTTCATCTTTCAGGATTTCCATCTTATCCCTGTGCTTTCTGCCCTGGAAAACGTGCGCTATGCGCTCGATATCCGTCAGGCAGATGATGCAAATGAAAAGGCTGAAGCTCTGCTATTTGCTGTAGGACTCAAAGACCATCTCCATGCGAAAGTAACTGAATTGTCCGGCGGCCAGATGCAAAGAGTTGCAATAGCTCGGGCCTTGGCAGGTAATCCGCAGCTGATCGTAGCAGATGAACCCACGGCGAATCTCGACAGTGATAACAAAGAGAGTGTCATAGCCCTACTTAAAAATTTGTGTCAGCGTCACCAGGTTGCCGTGTTGCTTGTCACACATGATCTATCGCAAACACGATGGGCAGATAAAGTAATCGTTATGCAGGACGGTAAAGAGAAGAGTACTAATGGTTAAGATTTTCTATTCATTTTGTCTTTTGTTCTGTAGCAGTTCGGTGCTGGCACAACCTGATGTTCAATATCCACCAGCAATACCCGCTATCGAAAGTTCGCAACAGGCCATGCGTGAGGAGCTTCTTGCAATACCGACAGTAGATCGAACCGAGCAGCAATGGCGCCAGTTATCGCTGGTAAGCATTACACTTTTGGGAACCACGGATTCTCCGACTATGGCTGAAATGGAGTCCACAATAAATCAGGCGAGACAGAAGCTGCCTGAAGATGCACTTCTAATAGCGATCCAAGGAAGTCTATTTTGTATACAAGCGGGTCAGGAAAACATAGATAGTATGAAAGCGATGTCGCTCGTTAATAAAGGTTTTCGTCAACTTGATCGCGCAGTAATGATGGAACCGTACGATATAGGGCCTCGCTTGCAGCGTGCGATCACTGCCAGCAAGACACCGACTTTTTTGGGAAAACGTTCACTGGCAGAACAAGATCTTAACTATCTACTGACTGTCATTCCTGTGAGCAAGAAAACGTCAGAGCTTCGGGCAATGTTGCTATTCGATCTTGCTGAGATAGTTGCTGAAAAGGACAAAGCTCAGGCAATTAAGCTCTGGCAACAAGCTGCTTCTTTGGATGCCGGCGTTTGGAGTGAACGTGCTCAAAAACAGCTGTAAGTGAAAAATCAGTGATAGCAACAGATGTACAGGAAACCGTAATAGTGATTAATTTTGAACAGATTAACGAGAAGGTAGCATTGCTTACTGAGACGCTGGCCGTCCCAGCAAAAGTGAAAACTGCTCATACAGAAGAATTACGCTATCGCCTTTACGAAATGGCCAATGCATTAACTCTGCGTCAACCGACTACACTGCCTTTACCAACACTTTTGCTTGCCTCTGAAGAAAATAAGCTCTTCGATCCAGTTGCCATGTCGAAGTTTACCAGTGAACATGGCAATAAATTGCTCAGCTTCAGAGTGCTCCGTAAAAATGCGCACCTTAATTGCCTGTTTCGCACCCAGGAAGTGTTATGTCAGCATCTTGAAACACTACGGCAGGTGGCGTAATGGTCAGATTTAAACTTGCCTTTCGAAATTTATTGCGCAACAAGCGTAGAACCATACTTTCCATCACGAACATTGCTCTGGCGCTGGCAGCGATTTTGCTTTTTTCTGGATTTTGCGAGTCAATGTATCAGGGATTACGGGAAAGCATGATCCGTTCCCAGCTGGGGCATATACAGTTTTTTAGTCGTGGATTTAACCAATACGGCGCGCTTAGTGATACCAGCATGCTGTTACCGGAAGCCTTGAAAAATCGCATCATGACACTGGCAGGAAAACAACCCGATGTTGAGATCGTAACTGAACGACTCGAAACAGATGTGCTCATTACCAATGGAGATGCACAGATGTCTACGCATCTTGTTGGAATTGATTCTGACAAAGAAGCCATCCTCAGTTCTGCTATTCAGGTGCAGTTAGGCAGTAGTCTCTTTCCCGAGCAGAAGCAGAGCATATTACTCGGTGGTGCGTTGGCGCGTGCGCTGAATGTCAAAGTGGGAGATACCCTGACGATCTTGGGTACTGCAGTAAATCAGACCATCAATGCCATGGATGTTACCGTGTCTGGTATTGTGACGACCGGTGTGATGGAGCGCGATCTTCGTACAGCATACGCCAATCTGGCAATGGTGCAGGATTTCATGTTGAGCAAAGGTGCAACGCGAATAGTTGTGTTGCTGAATGACACCAATAAAACTGATCGCACAGCAAAACTGTTATCTACTGGTCTTGGCATTGATACAGATAAAGTTGAAGTGCGCACCTGGTATCAGTTAGCAACGTATTACCGACAGGTTGTTGGTTTATTCAACGCAATTTTTACCTTCGTGAATATCATTCTGTTGGCCGTGGCTGCTTTTGCGGTATCACACGCCCTGTCGATGAACGTGGTGGAAAGAACCCGCGAAATTGGCGTTATTCGTGCTATTGGTGCAAGCCGTGGAGAAGTTATCAGGTTATTTGTGCTGGAAGGCGGAATCCTTGGCATTCTGGGTGGGTTGAGCGGCATTGTCTTGGCGTGGTTACTGGCAATAATCCTTAATAACTCTGGTGTGATGATGCCAACACCTCCGGGTAATACGGTGACTTACCCCATGCGAATACTTTTGACGCCTCAACTTTATTTTCATGCCTTTTGTGCAAGTGTAACTATGTCGCTGGTATGCAGCCTACTGCCTGCCATGCGCGCAGGAAAATTGGTCATTACAAAGGCGCTTAATCATGCTTGATAGATTCAAATGTGATCGGTTCAGATTTACAGCGGTATGGGGTTGCCTGCTCGGCGTCATTTTGAGTATCTGTACAACTCAGGCATCAGCAAAAGATCAAGAAAAATGGTTTCAGCAACTTAGCCAACTTCGGGGTCTGACTGGGGCTTTCAGCTTTTCACTGAAGGCTCAGTCGTACCGCAATGATACAGAAGAAGCACAAAGCGTTCTTGATGTGTTATTCCAGTCCCACCAGCAAATACTGATACTGTTTCGTCAGCCTCAGAGTTCTTTCGGGCGGCGCATCTTGGTTGAAGGTGACAATATGTGGCTATCTCTGCCGACTTCCAACCGTGTGTTACGCATTTCACCCAGCCAGCGACTCTTAGGGGAAGCAAGCAACGGGGATGTAATTAACACCAATTTTGATGATTATGACCTGAAGCAGCAACGCGACATTATACAGAATGACCAGAAACTAACAGAGCTGACGCTTGTTGCGCATAATAGCAGACAAAGCTATCAGCGCGTGGTTTACCTGATTGATCCACAGACACAATTACCTCGTATGAGTCTGCACTATACGGCATCGCAGAAGCTAATTAAGGAAATTCATTACGAGCATTACGTTACCGACAATGGGCAGACCCGGGTTGAACGAATGAAATTGATCAATCCCGTTCAACCTGATCGTTACACCGTCATGACGCTGGGGCAGTTTAAGCCCAAGGCATTTCCTGCTGGGATCTTTAAAAAAGATAACCTGCTAAATGCGATAATCCGGGACTGACATGATGACTCAAGAGAATGAAACAGGGGTATTCATCATGCGCGATGAATACCGTATTAGCTACCGTTGTTATAGCTATTCACAGCCACAGGCAATATTGTTGTTATTACCAGGATTTGGATTGTCAGGTGAGGACTATGTTTCCTGCTGTCAGCACTTGGTGAAGTCTAGTGCAGCTATCGTCTACAGCCCCGGCTTGCGCGGGCTGGGTGATTCACAATGCAAGCCTGGTGATGTCGATTACATTGGTCAGTTGCAGGATGACCTGAGCGACATGATAGAGACCATTCTTTCGAATCATCCAGGGATTCCCCTAGTATTAGCCGCTCATTCAGGAAGCAGTTCACTGGCGATCAGCTATCTGGCATCAAAACCAACATCGCCTGTTGCAGCATTGTATCTAGTGGCTCCTGTTTTCTTTGGCCATATGGAATACTACCGTCATATTAAGCCAGCTTATCATTTTATTCACTATGGTCGGTATCACCGTAAACCCTGTGAACACCCTACCTCGAAGTTTGAGGTACGTCAGCAGTTTCGTTACTCGCTGTTGCGGCATAGCATTGGCGCCACGCTGAAGCCATTGCAGAAAATCCGTGTTCTGCGGGTACGCCGTGATGCTGAGCAACCTTGGCGGAGCTACAGCTATCGTTTTCTTCAGAGTTATTGTTGTCATCACCTCGAGAAGACGCTTGAACATTTAACCCTACCGGTATACGTGATGGCTGGGTACGAGGATGAAGTCATGCTACCAGATGCAGTATTCAGCTTACTTAACTGGCATTTGGCCCCCGGAATTCTGCGTGAAGCACATTGTGTCAGTCGAATGGGTCATTTCAGCATCCTCGTAATCGCCTCCACCCTGATAGGATTGTGGTTGCGCAATACTATTGCAACATATGCAGGGGGAAAATAAGAACATGCCAATGGAAATTCTGTATGGCTGGTGTGGTAAGAAAGAATACACCTGGCCTGATGCTGATTGTCGCTGGTACTACGCAAATGGACGTATAGCCGGTTCAGTAGCTACAGCATTATCTAACGGACAAAATGACGTTCTGATTAACACGCAGTGGGACTGTGAAAATGAAACCCTGACCATTAAGCGTGATAGATGGAGCCAACCACCGCTTTACTATGTGGCTGATGAAGAACAGGTTGTGTTTTCCAGCAGATTGCCACATCTTCTGAAATTGACAGGGAAAACAAGTGTAGATATTGATTATCAGTGTCTTGCAGATTTGATTGCCACAGGTTTTATTTCGGCACCGCGTACCCCCTTTCTAGGAGTATATCAATTGGCACCGGGTGCACAGATTACTTGGGTGCGAGGACGCGAGCAGGTACTGTGTGAGCATCATACGATCCATCATTGTCAGACTTTTCCCGTTGGAATAGGTTTTGCTGGAGCAAAGAATGGTAGGGTGATAAATCCTTCATTGTCCCCAAATGTGATGATGCTCAATGCTATTCCGTACCTGACCGCGTTAACAGGTGAAGCGTATGGTGACCTAGGATTGCTGCGTCTTTTTAACCGATTGAGGAACCTGCATGCAGACTCTTACACTGTCCAGCTGAACAATGATCTCCTGCCGCAGGACTTTGACGCAGCTAAACGGTTTAAGCAGCATAACTTATCGCGATCAGGACATAAAATACTGCAGAAATACTGGAATGAAGTCAGGATGCCTGAAATCGCTGAATGGTTCCCGAAGGGCAATGCTGATTCTGAATGGTTGTGGTACAGAAACCTGGTCATTAGCGAGAGGCAACGTGCTGTTACTACCATCGCAAAAAAACTGGGTTTCGAAAGCACCTTATATTTCGACGCTACAAACATTGAAGAAACTCTGCGGGCGAAAGATGACAGTGAAATTTTTTCATTAGAAGCCCCTGAATCAGGCAACCTTTTTTTCCGATCGTTAAAGTTAAAAAACACGCAATCGGCAATCAATGACTACGTTAACCTCGTGCCCAGCAATAAGTATTACGCTAAGGCAAAAGAAGGTTCATCGTCATTGACAGGCATGCTGTGCGCAGCGTTGTCATTGAATTATTTAGAGCGATTTTGTCATCGTTTAAATTTGTCATTCTAAGGAAAGAGACGTAAGTCAATCACTTCACTACAGTAGGATTTATGCAAAGTTATATAATGCATTCACTTGCAGATATTTATGATGAATTAACTTTGGGTCGGCCTGTGCCTGAAATACGTTCTGAGGGCGAAAAAGTATTAACTTCAGATCGAATTGAGTACTGGCATAATCAGTTAATCGATAGGAAGCTGAAACATGGTGACCGGTTATTATTGCTTACGGCGGCTTCAACCGAAAGCGTTGCCATCATGGTGGCGGCATGGCATCTGGGGGTGGTTGTTAGTCCGCTTCCACCTCATACGCGGCCGGAATCCCTCGACGCTATAGCCTCAGACTGTGGTGCATGCCAAGTCGTCGATGTGGCAGCGAAAACATGGCAAGCGTATGAATCTGCAGTGCGAACAGAACAATTTATTTTTCGTACACCGCCGCGAGTGACGGGCAGTGATTTGGCTTTGATAATTTATAGTTCAGGTAGTACTGGGGTGCCTAAAGGTATCATGCTTTCCCATGCAAACGTCCTTTCAGCACTTCGCTCAATTACAAGCTATCTGAATTTGCATGTTGATGACACGCTGCTCTGTGCACCGCCACTTCATTTTGATTACGGCCTGTATCAGGTGCTTTTTGGGTTTTATGTAGGGTGTAGAGTCGTTCTTGCGCCTCAGTCATGCAACGCAATGCAGTTGTTAAAATTGATAAAACATGAGCAACCCAGTGTGATCCCTCTAGTGCCTGCCTTGGGTGGTGGACTGGCGAAACTCGGCAACGCACTTAAGCAACAGTTCGATTGCGTCCGGCTACTTACCAACACTGGCGGGCATTTACCTGAAATGGTGGTACAGAATCTTAAGCAGGTATTCCCTACAGCTGATGTCATGTTGATGTACGGACTGACCGAGTCTAAGCGTGCGCTGTTCCTTCCCGTCGATAAGGTCGAGCTCAAACCGAACTCTGTCGGCAAGCCGATGCCCGGCCTTGAAGCTAAAGTCTTTACAGAAGTGCAACACAACGGTAGAACCTGCCTGAAAGAATGTGAACCGGGTGAGATTGGCATGCTGTATGTCCGCGGAAGCTCTCTCATGCAGGGTTATACTCGAGCGGATAATGGTGCCGGTGCGCTGATTATTGCAGGGGATTATCGTGATGATAACTGGCTGTCTACGGGAGATTTGTTCAGTTATGACCAGGATGGTGACTTTTACTTTCGTGGCCGCGAAAAAGAGCTGATTAAGCAAGCTGGTTTTTGCCTTTATCCGCGAAATCTGGAAGCCATAACGGAAAAACACACTGACGTGTTGGATTGTGCTGTGGTTGGAATAAGAGGAGAAGACGGAGACGAACACGCCTGCTTGTTTGTCAGAACTGAAACATCTCTGGATAAGTCCACGCTCACTAACTGGTTACAACAACATTTCGATGCTCCTTATTTACCACGTCGAATTGAATTTATTGACAACTGGCCGATCAATCAGAATGGGAAAGTAGATAAAAAAGCTTTAACTCAACTACTTTAATAACCAACATAGTTAAAACCACGAGGCAAACGTGACAGGTATTATTAATAGACTCGAACAGGGCCTGTCGGGCGGCCAATTCTCATTTGAGTCCCCCTGCTATATTTACGATCCAACAGTACTGAAGGACAATATCAATGCGCTGGAAAAAGAACTGGGCACACCAGTTATTATTTCCATTAAAGCTAATCCTTCCGTTGAGTTGAATTTACGTCTCATAGACCGCGGGGTTGAGGTCGCTTCGCTCAAAGAACTGAATCTGGCTGTGAACTGTAACAAGATTTACATCAACAACCCATCGATGGATAAAAATCTGATGCGTGCCGGTATTGCCGCAAAAGCATTTTTTATTATCGATACTCAGGAGCAGCTCCAACAACTTATTGCACTGGCAGGGAACCGTCCTTTACAGCCGGTGATTTTACGCTGCAATGTGGATGTTGTTTCGTCCTTGCTTCCGGATGCACCAGCAATACGTAAAGACCATTTTGGTATGGATCTGACCAGTCTTCTGGCTGCAGCCCGCTATATTCGGGACAATGAAAAAGTACAGCTTCTGGGTTTTCATTTGTTTGGTGGTTCACACACCTTTCAGCGTTTCGCAACATACATTGCCAGAGCAGCATTAGCCCTCATTCCCCTGATTGAAGAAAGCTACGGTTCCGATATCGCACTGGTTAACTTAGGTGGTGGGTTTGGTGAACATTGGTGGGGACTACAGGAAAGCTTTGCAGCGTACCATCAGGCATTGTCACGTTTTCCTCAACATATTGAACTCGTCCATGAAGCTGGCCGTGCGACGTTTGCATCGTGTGGTGTGTTCATGACAACAGTTGTGGGCACGAAACGCATTGCGGGCCAACATTACGCCATTTGTGACGGGGGGATGAATCAGAACTTCCTGCTGTGTCAGACGGAAAACAGCTTTCGCAGGATGCGCCAGCCTTACTGTGTCAGGAAAGGAAGTCAGATTCCTCTGGAGAATAACGCTGACCAAAAAACAATACTGGTTGGATCAACCTGCAGTCGCGATGACGTTATTGGTCACTATCCAGGAGAGGATATTCAGGCTGGCGATATTCTGCTGTTTGATCAGTGTGGTGCATATCATAGCACTTACACAGTAAACCGTTTTCTAGGATTAAAGGAGGCGGCGTACTATGTTATCTCGTGATTTACTCAATGGTTTTAACGAGTTTGGTATGGTTATCACACGCCATCTCGAGTCCTATCAGTCCATGCCGGCTTCGGTACTCGGGTTGATCAATCACAGTGTGATGCGCCATCTCGATTCTCGGATGATCATAGAAGACCCGATGACGGCTTTTAGCCCTTTAGCTGTTTCAGCAACTTCCTTTCCTTTGCCTGACATTCAATGTTTACCACTGCTGGACAGTTATGTTGAAGCCGTATGCATCGAAGGACTCGGCAGCTATTTTACTCGTATTATCGGCCTGTTTGGCAACATCATGCTGACTTTGTCTGGAGATGAAACTCAGAATCAGCAAGTTGTAAACTGGGTCAAGGAGGGCAAACGAGGTGCTTTTCTGATGACGGATGCCGGTGGTCCATCATTACATCAGTGGCGGTCTCAGGTCGTCGAGACTGATCAGCAAAACTGGCAGATTACAATTGACAAAGAGTGGGGAATTGGGGCACTGGACTGTGAGTTTGCTATTGTCATCCTGGCACGACCAGGCCAAATGATCCCTCAAGCCTGGTTATTACCGCCAGAAGCCTGTTCACAATTGCAAAGGTCAGCTATTGGTGCTCCGTGGCTGGACGGAAATGTTCAGCTTGGCAACATTAACGGCAGCTTTCGGGTCAACCAGAGCGGAGCGTTACGCCGCGGCGGTTTGATGGCAGTAAAACAGTTCCTCACTTTTGTTCGTCCCCGATTTGTCTTTTCGCTTATGCAACATCTTCATTGGTTGGAGCAGCAGGGACGTCTGATCCTAAATGCTCAGCAACATGAAACCAGAGAATATTTGACATCGGTGGCAAAAATGCTTGCTTCACAGCGGTGTTTTAACCGCTACTCAGAAGATGAGGTGATGGCGCTAAAATTCAGCTCCAATGCGTTGTTATATGACTTGGTTGAGCAACGGAGCGTAACGCTTTTAAGTGATCAACGAGATCTGCTGGGATTCACCAAAATGGAGGGCAGTTCTTATCGCTGCCTGATGGAAATTTGCCAACGCCATCGGGCGAAAAACTATGTCTGACTTGCAACTCGTCCGGGCATCATTTGCCCGTACCTCAACGCCACTGATTTCAGTTGACGATTCGCTTGAAAATCTATCTCCTGCTCTGGCCTGTCGGGTAGGTAAGCATATCTCTGAATGTCTGCAAGGATGGGACGGGCCGCTTCCTGAGCGTCATTTTATGTGCTCCACCATTATGGATCTTGCCTTTGCCAACCGACTAATTGACTGGGATTGCCTGCAACAGCAAATGGAACAGTACACCCAGGCGGTTCCGGACGTTCTGGTAAACGCATATGAATGTGCCAGTTGGGGCTATTGCCTACGCCAAGCGCTGACACACCCGAGCTCATCACCGTATGTCATGATAACTATCGTCGATCTGAATCTACTAAATTTGTCTTTCTGGGAGGCAAATCCTGACTGGGGGAAGTCGGGATTTGGTATCGCTACTCTGCTGTTCCGTGTGGGAGCTGACGCGATTAATTGCTTACAGGTGGGCGTGGCTAAAACAAGTAATTTTATTGCTGAGTTTAGTATCGCGGTACGTCAGTACCTCGAAGTAAAACATCCCCATAAACTAGCACTTCCCTTTTTCCCAAAGCAGGTGACGCAACTGTTCCAGCGTCTGTTGCCACAGGCGGACTCATTACCAGACCTACATCCACTGTTGGGGCACTGTTTCGGTGCAGATCCATGGATCTCACTGATTGAATACGCCAGTCAGGCCGTACCAGATGAGCGTTTACTGGCAACATCGGTGGCGTTGAACGGGTACTGGGCAATGGCGGATGTCAGCCTGGCACATGACGGGAAATTCACTTTTAGGGAGGAGGAATAATGCAACCAAATCATATCTTTAATGGGCGGCTCAGCGGTTCCCCTTTTAGCCAGAAGGCCTGGCGGGCAGATGCCCGGATACTTCCACTGGAGAGCGTAGACGACTATTCCTCGCTTAGCCGTATTCCAAAACCGGTCTTTCAGGCGCCTGTGTTGTGTGGATTTCAGGAAAAATACCATCTTCTTGAGCACATAATTTTTGCTGCATTTAACAGGCTGCAGCCTCTAGAATATTGTGTAATGACGGCAATGATGCCAGGTGGAAGACGTTTGCCAGCTCGCATGCTGGAAGACGATATTTTCTTGGTGCATCAGGTAGATGCCGAAGTTAAACGCATCTATCAGGCTGGATACAGCTTGCTTTCTATTGAAGAATCGATTATCCGGCACCCTCTGGAGGCAGGCAATAATTCTCTGACTTTGTGCTGGTATGCCCAAATGACTGAAAAGGGAATGCAAGGGTGGTATGAATTTATCGCTGACTTGGGACGCCTTAACATTAAAGAGCTAGATGGAAAGACAGGATGTTAAACGTGGTCCTGCGCGATTTGCGTATTTTTCCTGTATCTGACACTGGCGAACTGCCTGAGTCGCTGCCTGCACCAGGCGAAGATGCAATAGATCCTGAATTATTTCTTTTTTGCAGCTCTGGCGAGCAAGGAATACTTCAGCAAAGAAAAGTTTCTGAATGGATGAGTAAAGGGTCTCGTCAGCAACTGCGACCCCAGTGCGCCTTTGTCTCAATGGCATGTGCCAGTTGGTATGCTGCCATTCTGGAGTTTGAACGCAGCCCTTTTCACACAGCTGAACTCTGGGTGCTTGAAACGTCCAGTTCTTTCGTTCAGGAACGTCTTGACAGCGCAGGATTGGGCAAAGGTGGTGAAGGCTTGCAGGCGAAACCGGGTATAGCCCGGATGGTAGTACATAAATGTCAGCCCCAGGAAGGTGACATTGTTCTCTCGGCTTGTTCACTGTTTGCCAAACCCCCTGGGTTGCGGGGAACTGAGCTGCTGGTCAGACGGTACGGAGAATGGCTTGATGTAAACAGTACGGCTCATCAGTCCGCTGATTGGGTTTCGTTTTCAATTGCAACTGGATGGTCAGCGCACCTTTGGGCGGGATTGTTCTGCTGGTTTCCAGAGGTGATGAGCCGTCTTAAGCAACGTCCCAGTATGGAAACAGATGTTTGCCATCTTCTAGCTATGAAACCCGTGCACGAACTTCACCGTGAGTTGAGGCGTCCACTTGCCCACCCTTTGATTATTACCACTTTAGCCGCGGGAGGACGCGTGGGTTGTATTGTCGTGCACTCGCACATTTCGCCTGCAGAAGCAGCCTCTGAGCCAAAAGTATACAGACCAGTTCTTGTACCGCCTCATCCTATTCGTAACGGTTACATGCCGGATTATTGTGATCCGCAGTATCGCTATGCTGATAATCAATATTTCCTTACCGAATTAAGTTCGAATGACCTCGATTTATCAGTGCCTTTACACATGGAGTGACTATGAAAAACACCTCGATCTATCGCGCACCTCTGGAAGATATACGTTTTGTTATCTGGCAACAGAATCAGACTGAAGAGTGGCTGGAGTCATATTGTCCGTGGTTAAACCGGGCATTAGTCGATCAGATATTACAAGAAGCGGCAGATTTCGCGGAGCTGACGTTGTCTGCCAGTTATCAGCAAGCGGATAAACAGGAATGCTGGCTGGATCCCGCTGGCAAAGTCCATGTTCCTGAAAGCTACGGCACACTGCTGGTAAGTTTTCGGGAAGAGTGGGGAGATCGACTGAAATCGCGTGAACAGGGGGGGCTCGGATTACCACCACTGATAATGTATGCCGTTCTGGAAATGTTCATGGGCGCCCATCCATCATTTATGACGTACGTGGGTTTTAACGAACCAGCATTGCAACTGCTTAACCGGTTTGGTAGTCCCCAACAGCGTGAAACCTATGGTCCTCCCCTTGCTGAATATCGTTGGACGTCATGCCTTTGCATCACTGAAGCCGATGCAGGCAGCGACCTGAGCCGAATTTCTGCACAGGCTGAACGCCAGCCAGATGGACGCTATTTAATAACTGGTGAAAAACGCTTCATCTCAGCAGGCATGCATTCTCTGACGGAGAACATGGTGTGGTTTGTACTGGCGCGTATCAAGAACGCACCAGCTGGTGTACTGGGACTGTCGTGCTTTATTATTCCCCGCTTCGATAATGGGCAGGATAATCAAGTACGTTGTAGCGAAGTCGTACAGAAAATGGGCCTGAAAGGTTGTGCCAATACACACCTTCGCTTCGGTGAGCATGGCAACTGCTATGGCTATCTGATGGGAGAGAAAGAAAATATCGGTCTCGTACAGCTGTTAAGCATGATGACACCTGCACGTATCAGTACTGGTATTTACGCGTTAGGGATGGCATCGAGTGCCTATCTCAACGCGTTGAACTATGCACACCATCGTGTCCAGGGCAAGCAATTTAACCGAGCAATGAGTGCCCAAGCGCCTTCATTACCGATTATCGATCATCCCGATGTACAACGTATGCTCTCTGAAATGAAAGCGCTGACAGAAGGCTGTCGGGCATTGCTTGGCAAATTAGGTGTGGCAGAAACTCACTATCTTCAGGCTAAAAAGCTAGATAATTCGCAGGTGGCAGAAAAGCAATTAGCTTTCTTTGAACTTCTGACACCGTTAGTAAAGGCTTATTGCTCAAATAAAGCGTGGGTTGTCGCTGAAAATGCCATTCAGGTACTGGGAGGTAACGGCTATCTAACGAAATACCCTGTAGAACAGTACGCAAGAGATTGCAAAATATTATCGATATGGGAAGGCACGAACCACATTCAAGCTCAGTTCCTTCTCAGGGATAAGCTCGGCATGGGATTGCGTGACACTCACGGGCTTCAAGAGCTGCACCAACGGCTGTTAACCTTTACAGAACAGGCGAAAATGCATACTGAGCTGAAAGAGATGGCTGAGCAACTTGAACAATCCACCATTTTATTGGATTCCAGTTTGAGGGAAATTGGTGAATATGTGCTCAGAGGGCAAATGCTTAGTGTGCCTGCCTGCGCCAATATCCTGATGGAGATGGTCGCTGAAGTGATCATTGCCTGGTGCCTTCTTGAAGCAGCGAGTTCCGCGAGCGGGTGTAATGACATTCGAGTCAGAGAAGGAAAACTTTCCACGGCAAACTACTTTATCGGCACATCACTTCCTATGACGATAGCTAAAGCACATCAGGTTCGCTATTTGTTGCAGTCAGGTAGTGTGTCAAACGCGGCATTCGCTAGGAATGAAGTGGATGTATAAATGTATTTTCGTGAATGCGGCAACTGCCGCATTTTTATTTTATGCATTTGGTACTGCACAGGCTGTTGAGTTGCAGTCCCATCTTTCAGCGCAGGGGCGTTACTCTGTACAAAAGTATCAGAAATCATCTCCTGTATCTCCTACCCGTTACAGTTCAACAGGCTCTCAGGTTTTTGATGTGGAATCACTGTTATCCTCTCAAGCCATTATTAACGATTATATACAGGGCGATGTGAGCATCGCTCTAGGCTGGCAACAGCATGATCATACAGAAAAGCATGAGATACGCCTGCTGACCGGCGGTATGACAGCAACAAATGAAGCACAAACTCAGCGCTTAACAGCAGGAAAATTAGCTGTTCATTGGAGCCAGGATAGTTTATTTCACCCTATCGATTTTTTTGGCCGTTATAATCAGCCCAAAAGTACTTTGGGTATAAACAGGATCGATTACTTTCACCGTGAAGGCGAACCTATGGTGCGCTGGCAGGGAAGCACTAACACGATTTCATATGATTTTATTTGGGCGGATGCCAGCAAAAAAGGATCAATGAGTACGAGTCAGCAATTTGCGGGTCGAGGCTTGTTCCAGTTGGATGAAATGGAAGTAAGTCTTATTGCTGAAAAATCAGCAAGCTATAAGCCTCGCTGGGGGGCAACCTGGAGTCAGGGTATTGGAGAACAATGGACACTTTATAGCGAATATCTTCTCAGTAAAAATCGTGACATCCCACGGTTGGTAGAGGTAAGCCCGGAAATATCATTGGGTTCCAACGGGGCTTTACCTGCGCGATATGCTTATAAACAAAATACTCATGGGCGTAACTGGCAGAAGTTGCTAGTGACGCTCCGTTATGCATTACAGCAAGGAGGGAGTGTAGAAGGAACCTTTTTTTATAACGGAGATGGGATGAACGACCGGGAGTGGGATCACTGGGTTAGCAGGCAAAAGTCAGTGGCCAGAACCCTCTCTGATGATGGGATAATTCCTTGGTTACAAAATGGTAATTCCTATATTTCCATGCTTGGTGATTCTGCTAGATTGATGCAAAATAACTACTTACGTCGCTATTACGCTTCAGTTCGTTACGACAGCATTGACCGCTTCACGCAGGGATCGGTTGAGGTTAATCTGATTTACGGTCTTGAAGATAACAGCTTAACGTTATGGACCGAAGGTCAGTACCCTTTAACTTCCCATCTGTACCTTAAGCCTTTCATCATGCTGCAAACAACTGCTCAAGGCGAAGGGGCAATGACTCCTGTCAATTCTCTTGTTGGTGTTAATTTCAACTATACATTTTTCTAAAGGAAAGCGTGGATCAACTTGGTATCACCATTTGTAATGTAGCCGGTACCAATTTTGTTCCTTATATAAAACTTGCTGGCAGCTTCGGTCTGCCATTTTCTGTTATAACCGACTGGGATCCCCTTGCCGACACGAAACAACCGCTCGGTAAGGCTCGCTGATTTCAGCACATTCAGTAGTTGGTCTGTCGCAAAGTCGTGCCTGCAGACTGGCTGGATTGTCACTCTCTACCTGCCGTTATGAGGCCCAAACTATGGCGATGGGCTGGATTTAGTGGCAAAAACTAAGGGGATCACTATTCTTGAAGCAGCAAAAATTGTTGCAGATGCGCTGGCATTGCCTTTACCAAAAACCAATCCAACCAAAGAAACCCATTATCCCACACAACCGATTGCCGAAAAAGTTGCGACACTGATGGCGCAAACTGTCGCCGGGCAATCGCCCTATCTAACCACAAAAGGACTGCAATATCCTAATTAACCCGAATTCTGGGTAAGGGATTGACGAAGTGCCTGTTCCAAGAGCAAAGTTTTGGTGCACGCCAAAAACCGCTCTGGGGAGGAACAGGCAATGAACAAATTAGTGGAAATTTTCTGTG
>NZ_NJCX01000023.1:62630-75330 GCF_002632875.1 Xenorhabdus kozodoii | reverse complement strand
CGGTATTGTACCGTGAGATTACCAATGACTGGTCTAAGGTTGTGATGTTGGTAATGCAGGATGCTGCACAAGAAGCAGGTGCCGTTTTTGGTAAACCCAATGATGATGATAAAAATTATCAACTGCCTCCGGAACTTGCTCCATTGACGGAAAAAGCCATTAAGCAAGGACGAGCAGTCCGGCAAGGTCAGTCATTAACCCCTTTTAGTGCTGAAGAATTAACGTTGATCCAGACTCAATATGTCCATTGTTCATCCCACTGGAATAGCGTAGTGGTAAAAGAAGAACAAATTCAGGATGGTGTGAATGCCATCGAATTAATCAGTTTTGTGAACCGCCCTTGTGAAAAATGGCACCGAGCCATCTTTAATATTACCGGTCAGGAAATTTCATAATGAGAAACAAAAAACCATTAGTGTTATTATTTAGCTTAGGAATAATATTGGGATTAACCGCCTGCCAGTCCTATCCCCCTGGAAAACGGGTGGTGACTTACAAACCCATCGTGCGCCATAGCCAGCCATTGCCGTATGAGAAATGGTGGTTTCAAACTTATACACCGAAATATTTCCCTGCCAGTGTTAGTTTTGTTCAGTTTCAGGATGAAGATAACTATATTGTGCAAAAATTTATGAATGATGGCGCTCAATCAAGTATCCAGAGTTTGACCGACTGGAGTAAAAAATTAGGCGGGGGGGCAGGTAGTGGAGTCAAGAACCATGGTGAAGCCTTACCACTAAGGATGATGATTTGTTGGGATTCGGTGATTGATAAAAAATCCTATCAAACGTTGTTTGAATTCACACCGGAGATAAGGCAACTGATGCGTGAACCTGCTTTCTATCCCGGATATGAAAAACAGCCACCTGACTACCGAAAAGTTATTTTTATCGGTTTAGCACCTAGTGGTACAGCCCGCGCTTGGCTACGAGGTATTGATAAAAACAACGGTGATAATATCTTAATTGCCACCGGTGAATCCGTTTCCGGCGAAAAGATGACAGTATGTCAGGGCAAAACAAATGTTCTGAATGGTTATAGTGAGTACCCCAAATATATCCAAGACTTTATCAAAGGGAAAAAATATCCCTATGGGGAATGGTAATACCGTTATTTTGAACTGGATTAACCAACAAGTTCAATTTGCGACCTTGTAAAAAATGGCACCGAGCCATCTTTAATATTACCGGTCAGGAAATTTCATAATGAGAAACAAAAAACCATTAGTGTTATTATTTAGCTTAGGAATAATATTGGGATTAACCGCCTGCCAGTCCTATCCCCCCGGAAAACGGGTGGTGACTTACAAACCCATCGTGCGCCATAGCCAGCCATTGCCGTATGAGAAATGGTGGTTTGAGTTTTATACACCTGAATATTTTCCCGTTAGCATTAGCTTTGCGCAGTTTCAGGATGAAGATAATTATATTGTGCAAAAATTTATGCCGGATGGTGCTAATCAAAATTTCCGTAGCTTAGTGAGTTGGAATAAAAAATTAGGCACAACAAGTAGTGGGATCAGAAATTATGGGGAAGCACTGCCTCGTTCATTGACCGTCTGTTGGGATTCAGTGATTGATAAAAAATCTTATCAGACAACCTTTAAATTTATCCCCGAAACCTGGCAACTAATGCGTGAACCTTATAATTCGCGGGCAGTTCAGGGACATATATTTTATAGGAATAGAATACTTATTGGTCTAGCCCCCGGTGGAAGTGCCCGCGCTTGGTTACGGGGTTATGATAAAAATAACGGTGATAATATCTTAATTGCCACCGGTGAATCCGTTTTCGGCGATAAGATGACAGTATGTCAGGGCAAAACAAATGTTCTGAATGGTTATAGTGAGTACCCCAAATATATCCAAGACTTTATCAAAGGGAAAAAATATCCCTATGGTGAATGGTAATACAATTACGCTGAAACCATCACAACATCATGGGTCATGAACCCAATAGTTAGATTGCTGGTGAAATATCGTCGTTACGTTCAATGAGTGTTCCTACTGCATCCCCCAAACACATACACCCCGATCTGCTTTTTATTATTTCACCCATAATAAAAAGCAGGAGGTTTAGCCGGCGCGGGCTGGCACTGTAACTGACGGAGGGATTGCGCCGTTGCAGCATCGCAAAGCAAGAGTCCAAATTTCAACCAAAAGAGATTCGCAACCTTTGAGCCATCCCAACAATCTCTCCCATCAACTAGTAGCGACACGCGTCCAGCTAAGGTATTATTGCCCGCTATATTGTTGGTACACGCCCATTATCAATTGAATTTATGGCAAAAGAACAAACTGATCGCACCACACTGGATTTGTTCGCAGATGAACGCAGGCCTGGGCGACCTAAAACAAATCCGCTGTCCAGGGATGAACAGCTTAGGATCAATAAACGCAACCAGTTGCGACGAGATAAAGTCAAAGGACTGCGTCGAGTGGAACTCAAACTCAATGAAGATGCCGTCGATGCACTGAACCATCTGGCAAAACAGCGCAACATTAGCCGCAGTGAATTGATTGAACAAATGTTGTTAGCCCAACTGGCAGAAAAAAATCACCTTGCCGATTAACGGCTTTTATTAAACAGCAATGAAGCGCTATCACCACACAAATTTGACAGATTTGTCATTGATGTTTGGTCAAAATAACGCTTTTCATGTTACTAAAACTGACATTTTTCTAGCTGATTTCAGCGTGATGTGTATAAATTTAATACGCAAATAAAACAAGAGGTTAACCCATTTTATGGCAATAATAGGTATATTCTTCGGCAGCGATACCGGCAACACAGAGAACATCGCCAAAATGATCCAAGAAAAATTGGGCGGTACTGATGTTGCTGAAGTCCACGATATTGCCAAAAGCAGCAAAGAAGATATTGAAGCCTTCGATATCCTGCTGCTTGGCATCCCAACTTGGTATTACGGCGAAGCACAATGTGACTGGGATGATTTCTTCCCAACTCTGGAAGAAATAAGCTTCGAAGGGAAGCTGGTTGCTTTGTTCGGTTGTGGTGATCAGGAAGATTACGCAGAGTACTTCTGTGATGCCATGGGCACCATCCGCGATATTATTGAACCTCGTGGTGCCATTATCGTAGGCCATTGGCCAACCGAAGGATATCACTTTGAAGCCTCTAAGGGCATGGCTGACGATAACCACTTTATTGGTCTTGCCATTGATGAAGATCGCCAACCCGAATTGACGGATGAGCGCGTCAAAACCTGGGTACAACAGATCAAGGCCGAAATGAGTCTGTCAGAGATCCTGGGCGCATAATCAGGAGATAAAGACCCTTTCAGGCAGGATTATTCTTGCGTAATGTGTCATGATAACGGAATAGGTATGGTTTTCATTTTGAATATCCATGCCTATAATCAGCAATGTGAAACAAAATCATGATTCCCTCGATACCCCCAAGTATCATAATTTCACTTAACTCAAGTTACAGGACTGAATCCGCATGACCGACAACAATAAAGCATTGAAAAATGCTGGACTTAAAGTAACACTTCCACGCTTGAAAATTCTGGAAGTGTTACAGGACCCAGAATGCCATCATGTCAGTGCGGAGGATCTCTACAAAAAACTGATTGATATCGGTGAAGAGATTGGCCTCGCCACTGTCTATCGCGTGTTGAACCAGTTCGATGATGCCGGCATAGTCACACGCCACAATTTTGAAGGCGGTAAATCGGTTTTTGAACTCACTCAGCAACATCACCATGACCATCTGATTTGTCTCGACTGCGGTAAGGTCATTGAATTTAATGATGAGTTTATTGAAGAGCGTCAGAAGATCATCTCTGAGCGCTATGGGATTAAACTTTCAAATCACAGTTTGTATCTATATGGTCACTGCGCTGCTGGAGATTGCCGCCAGGATAACACGCTTCATGATGAGAAAGTACGATAATCAAGTACTAACAATGAAGTGATTGAAATAAACCGCTTCTGATATTTGTTCATCTCAATAAGCAACCCGCCGATTGGCTTGAGAACTAACCGGCAGGTTGCTTTGTCAATTTATGGCTTTCATGTCTCAAAAGTCATCGTCAGAATTTAACTTCATCTATGCGGCTAAAACGTTTCCCATCCGTACTAACGGAGCGAATTTTCACATTACTGCTGACGTAAGGTCGTTGCCTGTCATTGTAATCTTGCCATGTTTTTCCATTATCTAATGAGTATTGGATAACCAGCCCAGGTAATGCGATATTGGCTTCCAATGTTCCAGCGATAACCCTGCCGCCAGGTACAGGCAGTCGATATGAAATGCTGGCTTTATCCAGTTTAGCCAACTCACGTTGCCCGATCAGATTGGCAAAGCGCGCCCAGTCCTGTTGAAGCCGAGCCGTGTCAACATAGTGTGTTATTCCTCCCTTATATTCCCTGCCCTGTTGATAATTCTGCTCCCACTCCGCCTGATGCCATGCCCGTTCCGCCAGCGGCAACAAGCGTGGGTAGATCATATATTCCATTTGTTCATCGGTGCGCACCGTTTCGCTCCATGATTGCCCCGACATGCCATAAGCCCCCGACCAGTGTTTATTGCTCTGGGTATTGAAATGATTGCCATCACGATCCACCGATGTTTCCGCATTTTGTGGCATATTGTTCGGGGCAAAGCTGAAGATCTTCGCCTCATCATTAAAGCGAGTCGCCCAATAGTAGCCTCGCTCTTTTGGATGGACTTCATATGGCATATCCAGATAGACATAATCAGGGCTGGAAACAATGACTTGATAGCCTTTATTCGCCCAGTCATTGACAGAATCATAGCCTCCCCAATACAGGGTATCCCAGAAGTTCACCGCAACATGTTTAGTGGCGAAATCCTTTGCCGATTTGGCGTGTTTCAGGCCATCCTGCCATGCCTGCATGGTATCAATACCGTGGGCATTAACGATCTTACTGACTTCAATAGCAAAATAGCTGGCGAGTTCATCAACATCTTTAATGACGCCTTGCGCTATCAGCTTCTGACAAGTTTGAGATTTGGCCCACGGTTTATCTTCGATTTTTTGGTTAATAATCCCCTTGCCTGGCACAACCGGTTCATCTTTATCCTGATACCCTGCCCCCAAACGAATATTTTTTGCCTCATCCCCGCCAAAATGCCATGTATTCAACGGCAAACCGGCTTCTTTGTGCATGGCAACAACTTCGCTGATCACTTTATCGATAAACCGCTTTGAAGAGTCCAGGCATGGGTTAAGGTAACTGTGGCGATCATAGAACTGCACGGAGGTTGTATTTGAGGTGTCTGTCGGATCAAGCAGACGATATTCATTCGCTTCCTGCTCTTTTCCCTGTGCTATCAGCCTGTTATAACGCGCTTCCATCGACATAACGGCGGCACGCGCATGGGCAGGTATATCAATTTCTGGGATCACCTCTATCTGGCGGGCTTTAGCGTAGTGCAGGATATCAATATAATCCTGACGGCTAAAATAGCCACTTCCCATATTGTTGTTATCCGGCCCTGAGCCTAATTGTGGCAATAAGCACCGAGTTTCACTCAGATCATGACAACGTTGACTGCCTATTTCGGTCAATTCCGGCAAACCGGGGATCTCTAAACGCCAGCCTTCATCATCACTCAAATGAAAATGGAATTTGTTCAATTTATAGTGTGACATTTGATCAAGCAGGCGCAGGACAGCTTGTTTGCTATGAAAATTTCTTCCCACGTCAAGGAATACGCCACGATAGGCAAACCGTGGTGCATCTTTTGCCGTCAGTGTCGCAATTTTGGGCGTGCCATTGGCAGGCAGCAAGGAAAGCAGGGATTGGAGGCCATAGAATACGCCGGATTGATCAAACGCGATGATTTGTGCCCCCTTGGGGGTAATCTCCAATGAATACGCGCCTTTTATCCGCCAAGGCTTGGTAAAGTAGTTTGCGTTGATTTGGGTCGCGATGCGATAACCGTTATCCATTAAATGAATGCCGTAGGTTTTAAAACGCTCCCTGATCACACTGACCGATTCACTGCTCAATCCGCCTAATTCTAGTTTCACGCCACGGGATAAATCCACATCCTGAAAGTGAACGGAAAGTTCTTTCGGTGTCGGAACAATCTGCCCTCGCAGTTTATCTTCACTGATTATTGCTACCTGCTGGTTTTTCGCAAACCGGTTTTCGGGTGTCATCAGGATATTGTTATCGGTTGTCGTACGTTTCCACTGCTCTCCTTCCAGATCAGTTAAAAATTCGCCAATGTTTTCAGTATCGGTATTTGCCAATACTTTGGGGATAGCATCACCGGAAGTCGCATACCAACGTGGCATGAAATCTGTACTGTAAATCTGCCAATATTCACCAACAATCGGTAGCACGACCTTTTCATTAGCCTTAAAGCCCGTAAATTTCTTCGTCGGGGTCAGCCTATGCAAGTCACCCGTAATAGGGGTAATTTTGAACTGATCATTATCCAGTTTCAGGATTTGGCGAATACTGTGAAAATAGAGCGCCCAATCGGAGGAGTTGATGGGTTTATCACCATTAGTCAGGATAATGTTAACCCGGTTACAGACAGCCGAATCCGCACCAAGAATGGCGCAATCTGTGCCATGTGAACCCGCCTGATTATCAATCACTTTAAACTTGACGTTTAATTGACTGAGTAAATCCACGATCTGCTGTGATGACATTGATTGTTGAGATGACATGGATGATGTCATTTTTGCTTGGGTGCTACCTATACATCCAACTGCTACAAAGAGTGCTGCCAAAATACGTAATTTAATGATTTTCATAAATTACCTCGTCCGAACTTATTATTTTTGCTAGGCAAGTTTTGGGCAAATAATATACAAGTTTGACCAGACAATAACCCTATACAATATGTGACTATAAGGCAATTTTTAATCTTAACTGCGGGAGTTAATTTTCATTACGAGGCTATTAAGTAAAAAAAAGCGTGAAAATAATCACGCTTTTGGTGGATGGATTAACTCATCTCTTATGAGATCGTTACTCCTGTGAAATTTTTGCCCAAGTATCACGCAGGCCAACCGTGCGGTTAAAGACCAAATGTTCAGCACTTGAGAGGCGACTATCAGCACAGAAATAACCTTCACGCTCAAACTGATAGGTTGTTTCTGGTAATGCATTTGTCAATCCTGGTTCTACAAATCCTTTACGGATCACCAGCGATTCCGGGTTGATAGTAGACAAGAAATCATCTTCTGCCCCTGGATTTGCCACACTGAACAGGCGGTCATACAGATAAAATTCTGCGGGTACACCGTGCACAGCACTGACCCAGTGAATAACCCCCTTGACCTTGCGACCATCAGCAGGATCTTTGTTCAGGGTTTGCTCGTCATACTGGCAATAAATCGTCGTGATATTGCCTTGTGCATCTTTCTCCACACGCTCTGCTTTAATCACATAAGCGTTGCGCAGGCGTACCTCTTTACCCAGAACCAGACGCTTATATTGACGGTTTGCTTCTTCGCGGAAATCTGCCCGATCAATGTACAATTCGCGGCTGAATGGTACTTCACGGCTACCCATTTCCGGCTTATTCGGATGGTTAGGCATCGTCAGAATAACCTCACCTGCTGGCATGTTCTCAATCACCAATTTCACCGGATCAAGTACCGCCATCGCACGTGGTGCATTTTCGTTCAGGTCATCACGGATACAAGATTCCAATGCAGCCATCTCAACGTTGTTATCCTGCTTAGTCACCCCAATACGGCGACAGAACTCACGGATAGAAGCCGCAGTATAGCCACGACGACGCAATCCAGAGACGGTTGGCATACGTGGATCATCCCAGCCATCAACGATTTTTTCCATCACCAACTGGTTCAGTTTACGCTTGGACATCACCGTATATTCCAGATTCAGGCGAGAAAACTCGTACTGACGTGGATGGCAATCAATCGTAATGTTATCCAATACCCAGTCGTACAAACGACGGTTATCCTGAAATTCCAGCGTACAAATGGAGTGGGTGATCCCTTCCAGCGCATCGGAAATGCAATGCGTAAAATCGTACATCGGATAGATGCACCATTTATTGCCTGACTGGTGGTGCTCTGCGAATTTAATCCGGTAAATAACCGGATCACGCATCACAATGAACGGGGATGCCATATCAATTTTGGCACGCAGACACGCCTTGCCTTCAGCAAATTCACCGGCACGCATTTTTTCAAACAGGGCCAGGTTTTCTTCTACGCTGCGATCACGATACGGACTATTTTTGCCCGGCTCTTTTAACGTACCGCGATATGCACGGATCTCTTCAGGACTCAGTTCATCGACATACGCCAGGCCTTTATTGATTAATTCAATGGCGTATTGATACAAGGTATCAAAATAGTCAGAAGAGTAGCGAATATCCCCACTCCACTGGAATCCTAGCCACTGAACGTCAGCTTTAATCGATTCAACGTACTCGATATCTTCCTTAACTGGGTTTGTATCGTCAAAACGTAGGTTGCATTGTCCCTGATAGTCTTGAGCGATGCCGAAATTCAGGCAGATCGACTTAGCATGGCCGATATGCAGATAACCGTTGGGTTCAGGCGGGAAACGGGTATGTACGGCTGTATGTTTACCAGTTGCCAGATCTTCGTCAATAATCTGACGAATAAAGTTTGTCGGGCGGGCATCTGCCTCACTCATCGTTTTTTCCTCAATGCAAAAAGCGCTTCAATATAACCTTCTATAATCTAATAAGCTGAACCGAGAAACAACACTTTGTTAGTGGGAAATGGTGGAATGGGTAAAGTTAGAGCGGAAAAGCGGGAAGAAGAAGGACTTCCCGCAACAAAATCAACTAATGCGATGATTACTCAATACCGCAATCAATTGATCTGCACAATAAACAATATGTTTTTCATCCCAGCTAGGATGCAAATACAAGCTGATTGTTCTAGGTAATAAAGACCGCGCTGTTTCACACACAACATCACGGTAATTAACCGATTCCGGTGAGGTGTATTCTGTCGAATGGAAAGGGAAATTCGTTGAGCCAAAGCCGCGCAATTCCTTGAATACTTTTTCCCCATAGGCTTCCGGCCATTGGATCTTAAATGCAGGGACACCTATCTTTTTCAAGTCACTCAAAATGACCTCAGCTGTACAATCCAATTTGTTCAAATCAAAAACTATCGGATATAACCAGTAAGCATTGCATCTATCTTCGGAATTCAGCGGCAAATTGTCGATCAAATCGATATTGGCAAATTTTTCATCGTAAATCTTGGCATATTGCTGACGATTTTTCATATTCCAACTATCGAATCGCTCCAATTCATTAATCCCAATAATCGACTGGATTTCAGTCATTCGATAGTTGTAACCAATGCGATTATGTACATGCCACGAAACTTCTTCCAAAGCGAGAAGGTCAAACTTTCTTCTCACATCAAAGCCATGATCACGATAGGATCGGCATTCCCAACCAATTTCCGTATGATTGGTGACGACCATACCTCCTTCTCCACCTGTCGTAAAATGTTTTGATTGGCAAAAGCTAAAGGTTCCAAGATCACCAATTGTGCCAACGGATTGTCCTTTATATTTTCCACCTAGGCATTGGGCGCTATCTTCTATAACCTTAAGATTATGCTTGCGTGCAATAGCCATAATCGGCTCCATATCGCATACCACCCCATAAAGGTGGACAACTATAATCGCTTTGGTACGGGACGTAATCAGTGCCGCAATTTTGTTAGGATCAATGGTGTGCTCTTCTGTCGTATCACAAAAAATGGGAATAGCCCCACATTGTAAAACGGCAAAAGAGGTGGCGATAAACGTATAGGAAGGGACGATCACTTCATCGCCTGGGCCAATATTTAATGCACCAACGGCAATATTAACGGCGGAAGTACCTGAATTACAAGAAATCGCCATTTCTGCACCAATCCAATTGGCAAATTTATTTTCAAATTCCATACCTTTTTTTCCGGTCCAATAATTAACTTGACCAGATAAAAGTGGGGCTTGAATATCTTTAAGTGTTTTTTCTGAAAAGCAAGGCCATTGAGGAAACTTCATAAGAACATTCCTTATTTTTATAGTAAATAAATTTTATTAAATCAGTGTTTTTTTATTAAATTTGTATTTAATAGCATAATTAATGCACCAACAGATAATATATAAAATGCTATTTCCAAATCAAAATTATGCGCAATGAAACCTATTAAAGCAGGTCCAATCATAATTCCAAAATATCCAAATGTTACAATGGACGCAACAGCATGGCAAATTTCCAATACCTTTTTTACAGGAATATTATGCATCTCACGCCATTTAGACAAAACATCTTCAACTGCTGATAACGACTGAATCAAAGTACCATCCATATCAAATAAAATAGCTTTTATATTAGAAACTTCCATCATCACTCCATAACCAAAAACATTACAAGCCACATTTATAATAATTTAGACCACTCTTATTAATAGCCAACAACCAATAATAAAATAATCTTTAAATCAGTAAATACTTACTAAGCAAAATTATCACAGCAGCTTCGGATCATTAACAATCCAATAAACTTTAATAGAAAAAATACTTAAAATCATAATACTATAATTAATTAATGTCTTTACTAAACTCCAATTTTCCCTTGTGTCTTCCCAAGAAACAGGAAGTTGATATAGTTTCTTAGAAAGCCTATTTGCCAGATAAATAATTTCAGCGTCGAATGCATACCCTTTGATTTTTTGCTTAGAAAATAACTCTTTTGCCAGATCTGACCTTATCATTTTGAATGGACACTGAGAATCAGAAACCTCACATTTTAATAATGAATTAACCATTTTCAAAAATAATTTACTTGTCATTTTACGATATAAATTAGCTCTTGATTTATTTTTTGAAAATCTCTCACCAATAATTAAATCAATATTAGATGTTTTAATATTTTGGTATGCACTAAAAAAATCATTCTCTTCTATTGGGAAATCAATATCGGTGTAAAAAATGCACTTTCCAATTGCGAGATCGACTCCTCGTCGAATGCTATATCCTTTACCATAATTACCACAATTAGAGATAACCATCACATCAGAATACTGTTTTTTTATTTTAATGATATCAGGATCATGGAAATTATTTTTATTTGAATCGTTAACAATAATAATTTGCACATTCAATATTTCTTGAATCTTCCTGATACGCTGTATCGTTTTTTCAATAATGAAAAAACTTTCATTATATCTAGGAAGAATAATTGAAATATCAATATTATTCTCTACATGATGCATTTTTTTCTCCATTATAACATCTTAGAGTAATATTATTAAAACCCAAGCAATAATTTACCTAACTTTGTTAAGTTTACATTATATGTACTTTGTTGTTCTACTTTCTTAATAGGGAAAGGTTTACCCGTTATAGATGTAGTAGGCAATCCTTTCTGATAGGCTGAAATTCTCTCTAAAATTTGTTGCTCAGTAAGATCAGTGCGTGGAAAACAACAAAAATATTGAGCCAACCGAGGATTATTAGAAATGTTAGGTTTATTTCCATGAGGTAATGCACCATGAAAAATAACATAATCTCCCGCCTTTAATGGAATCGATTCAATTTTCATTCCCGTAGTATCCGGAAATCTACTATTATATCCTTCAGGTTGTTTGGATAACCATTCATAAATAACTTTATGGAATCCGGGAACACATTGAAACCCACCAGAGTTTCCATCATCATCTGTCAAACTCAATAAACCTTGTATTTTTCTTTCCAATGGCCGCGTTGAAACATCAATATCCCAATGAATAAATCCTTTATATTTCCAATTCTCATTCACTGGAGGGTTCATGTTGACTCTATCAATACTTACCAATAGATCCTTTGTACCAAATATTTTTTCATAAACCGAATAAATTATTTGATTTTGTCGATTATCCCATAGCGTTTGATGATGATAAAAAGGAATTCGTCCCATTTCATCAATTCCAGAGCGAGAACGAATGTTTTCATCATAAAAATCAATGCCTTTATTTTTATCCATTTCAAGGAAATTAAATATAGCATCTATTGTTTTCTGTGCCTGTTCTCTATCTACCGCTGACTCTATAACTATATATCCATTATCATCCCAACTTTTTAAGTACTCGTTCATCTTTTCTTCAGATAGAATTTTAGACATTTTATTTACCCTGTTTAGTTTTTATATACAATACGTTACTATCTCATAAAATGATTTTATTTTTAGTTTATGTTTTATTAAACCTACTTTCATATCTCAATAAAATATTATTAGTCTGCTGCTAAATGCCTTTTCATCATAGTGAGACACAGATATTTATGAAGATCCCTTACTCCTCTCAATGTAAGGAGTAATAAGGTGTCCTGCAAGATTGAATTGTTATTTAGTGATGAACTAACTGCAATTATCCCTACTCGATATAATTTAGATTAATTCAAAAACAAAAAAACCAACAATAAACAAACATAAATTTATCAAAAAAAACCAACTTAAACAAAGTAAAATTTAAACAAAAAAAATAAACCCTATATAAATTATATTAAGAATACATTTTTGGCATTACTATAGTCACTATTTTTATTACATATATACCAATCGCCTTTCAAGATGAGTCTTATATCTCCCCGCGTAGCATAGGTATCTACACATCTCCGAGCTGACCCAATGCTCTTGCGGCTAAGAGGGTCAGTTCCTCGGGGGTATACTCGGATAGCAACATTAATGTGTTCAG
>NZ_NJCX01000023.1:0-62530 GCF_002632875.1 Xenorhabdus kozodoii | reverse complement strand
GGTGGCGAACGTGGTTTTCTGTGCGCTGGCCACGTCTTTAATTGCACAGGCGAGAGGATCTGAAGGTGTCATATGTTGTTTGACCAGCATCGGGTATCGACGGTTAAGCCGGGCATCAAGCCCGGCGAGAGTAAAATTAAGAGCATGCTGAAAGGTAATAACATAAATTTCAATAAATGTGTAGATACCTATGCCCGCGTAGCGGGGAGATATAAACACTCTCGTTGGTTTGCAAACGGCAACTTGAAGTTAGATTGGTATATACCCGTCGTCTTTCAAGTTGCCGCTTTGTTGGCTGCGCTCATTCACCCCAGTCACAGAGTTATCTATGCTCCTGGGGGTTCATTCCCTTGCCGCCGCGCTGCATCTTGAAATCCATAGGGTATAAAACAAATAATAATTTACGCTAGAAAAATCAGGGCAAGAAGTGAACATTCACGCTCTTGCCCTGCTAGAAAAATTAACCCACGATTTTATTTAGTGATCGCCTAAGCGATCACCTATGTAAACCAAAAAGTTAATTTTTATCACCTAAAATTTATTATATGACTTGAAATAAAATCTCTTTTTTAGCTATCACTTTGCCCTTAGATATAATGTTAACTCCTTCATATTCATCAATATTACTAATAACAACCGGGCTGATTAAAGAGCGAGCATTCGCGTTCAGGTAGTCAAGATCCAACTTCAATATTGCATCTCCTGCTTTTACTTTTACGCCTTCTTCAATCAAACGGTTAAATCCCTTTCCATTTAATAAGACAGTATCAATACCTATATGGACAATGACTTCAACACCATTATCTGCGGTCATACAAAATGCATGATTCGTATCAAAAATTTTAACAACCCTACCATCAACAGGCGCAAAAACGGTATCCGATGTGGGCTTAATGGCAATACCTTCACCCACTATCTTACGAGAGAATGCTTCATCAGGTACATTTTCTAAATCAACTAATTCACCACTCATCGGCGCCATTAAGGTCAGAATAGGTTTACCTTCCGGCTGGTGATGCTTTTTTCCTAAAGATTGAGGCTCTGATTGCACTATTTCTGTTGATGCAGCAACGAAACCTTTCTTTAACAAGTCACGCATAGCATCGGCTATCAATTCTGCACGAGGCCCAACAATAACTTGGGCACTCTGTTTATTCAGGCGAATAACCCCTGAAGCACCGAGGCGTTTCACCGATTGATTATCGATTAAGCCTGAGTCTTTGACTGACAAACGCAATCGGCTGATACAAGCATCAATATTGGTCAAATTATCTGATCCTCCCACAGCGGCAATATATTGACGCGCTTCTTCCTCAATATTATGTACAGAATGACGGTTTTTCTTCACCCTATCGACATCATAGCCATCGGTTTCATCTGTGGCCGACAACTCCCGTCCTGGGGTCATCAAATTGAATTTTTTGATGGTGAAACGAAAAACAACATAATACAGGCAGAAGAATACCAAGCCCTGCGGGATCAACATGTACCAATGAACCGCCAGCGGGTTACGGGAGGAAAGTAACATATCGACAAACCCCGCACTAAAGCCGAACCCGGCAATCCAATGCATCGTGGCTGCGATATAAACTGAAATGCCTGCCATTATGGCATGCAAAACGTAAAGTACCGGAGCAACAAACATGAAAGAAAATTCAAGTGGTTCAGTCACACCCGTGAAGAAAGCGGCAAATGCCCCCGCCATCATAATACCGGCAACCTTGGCCCTATTTTCCGGACGGGCGCAGTGGTAAATCGCCAATGCGGCTCCCGGCAAGCCGAACATCATAATCGGGAAGAAACCCGCCTGATAACGGCCAGTGATACCCATAACAGCCGTTCCGGCTTCAATGGATTTCTGCCCACCAAGAAAGTTAGGAATATCATTGATACCAGCAACATCAAACCAAAATACTGAGTTCAGTGCATGATGTAAACCAATGGGTATCAGCAGACGGTTGAAGAAGGCATACAAACCCGCTCCAACGGAACCAAGATTGGTGATACTTTCACCGAATGCGACCAGCCAGTTGTAAACCATTGGCCAAACAAACATCAAGATAAAAGACACAACAATCATCAGGAAAGAGTTCAAGATAGGGACTAAACGACGACCACTAAAAAAAGACAGTGCTTGTGGTAGCTCTACCCTACTGTAGCGGTTATACAGTTCAGCGGAAAAGACTCCCACCAAGATCCCAACAAATTGGTTATCAATCTTGCCAAATGCTTTTGGGACTTCCCCAATCGGCATACCCTTAATCATTGCCACCGCTGCCGGAGAACAGAGTTGTATGACAACAATAAATCCGATAAGCCCTGCCAGTGCAGCAGCCCCATCTTTATCTTTCGACATTCCATAGGCGATCCCAATCGCAAACAACATACCCATGTTGTTCAGAATGGCATTGCCTGACGTGATAAGTAGTGCCGCCAACGCATTATCGGCTCCCCATCCCGTTGGATCAATCCAATAACCTACACCAACCAATATTGCCGCTGCGGGCAATGTCGCCACAGGCACCATCAATGCCCGTCCAATCCGTTGTAAGTAGCTCAGAATATTCACTTATGCCCCCTTGAAGCTCCGTTAATGGAGTCTTTTATTTAATAACGTAATGTCATCATTTATGTGCTTATTGTTAATAACATGAGTAGTCTAAAAAAATTATTTTGCATCGCAAATTAAATCCACCTAATATGTGATTAAAGTCACCCTAGTTGATAAACTTTTAATCAAAAATATAGCTAGATCGCAAAACTTATTTTATTATTGAAAATATCTATCTCACATTGAATACGACGAGCCCTACTGAGAACAAGTATGATGTGTGGTTTCGTCACACAGTTATCACGTACCACATTGATATCTCAGATATTACGAGTGGCGTATATAACTTCTCATTATTAGATAATTGACTGTTTTTTTAAGAGGTAATCATGAGGCTGATCCCCTTAACGACGGCAAGTGACGTTGGTCGCTGGTCTGCGCACTATATTGTAAGTAAGATTAATGAGTTCAATCCAACTGCTGAGCATCCCTTCGTGCTTGGTCTTCCCACAGGCAGCACCCCGCTGGCAACCTACAAAGAACTTATTTCCCTGTATCAAGCCGGAAAAGTGAGCTTCAAGCATGTTGTGACATTTAATATGGATGAATACGTTGGCTTGCCGGAAGATCATCCTCAAAGCTACCATTCATTTATGTACCAAAATTTCTTTAATCACATTGATATTCCAAAAGAGAACATCAATATGTTAAACGGAAACGCGGAAGATATTGATATTGAGTGCCAACGTTACGAAAATAAGATCACAGCTTATGGCAAGATACATTTATTTTTGGGTGGTGTTGGCAATGATGGGCATATTGCTTTTAATGAACCGGCATCTTCCCTTTCTTCCCGCACCCGAATTAAGACCTTGACCATTGAAACGCGAACAGCTAATTCCCGTTTTTTCAATCATGATGTGGAACAAGTACCCAAATATGCATTAACTGTTGGTGTCGGTACTTTAATGGATGCTAAAGAAATTATGATCTTGGCAACCGGAATGAATAAAGCACAAGCCCTGCAAGCCGCAGTAGAAGGGAGTATTAACCATATGTGGACAATCAGTTGCTTGCAGATGCATCCAAAATCACTGATTGTCTGTGATGAACCCGCCACGATGGAACTGAAAGTAAAGACTGTGAAGTATTTCCACCAGTTAGAGGCCGATATCGTTAATGAATTCGCCAGCTAAACTGATTTAGGAGTTAAGATATCAATGTACGCATTAACCAATGGCATTATTTATACCGGATATGACAGGCTCGATAACCATGCAGTCATTATTGCAGATGATTTAATTAAACAAGTCTGTCCGGTAAACGAGTTGCCAGCAGAGATTGAAAAACACGATTTGCAGGGTGCAAATCTCGCCCCAGGATTTATTGATCTACAAGTAAACGGTTGTGGTGGAGTCCAGTTTAACGAACGGCTGGAAGATATTTCAGAAGAGACGCTGCATATTATGCAGAAAACCAATCAGCGCTATGGTTGTACCAGTTTCCTGCCTACCCTCATCACCAGCCCTGATGAGTTAATGATAAAAGCCATTGATGTGATGCGCGCCTACCTGAAAAAAAATCCTTATCAGGCATTAGGGTTGCATTTGGAAGGGCCTTATATCAATCCAATAAAAAAAGGAACGCATAATACCGCTTATATCCGCAAACCTACCCCTGAAATGGTGAATTACCTGTGTCTGAATGCTGATGTGATTACCAAGATCACGCTCGCCCCTGAAATGGTGGAAAGCCAATATATTCGGCAATTAGCCGAAGCGGGTATCACGGTTTCGGCGGGTCATTCTAATGCGACTTATGAAGAAGCGCGTCACGGCTTCCAAAATGGCATGACTTTCTCTACCCATTTATATAATGCCATGCCGCCGATTTCTGGCCGTCAACCTGGGCTGGTCAGTGCTATTTATGATTCCCCAGACATTTATGCTGGCATTATCTGCGACGGAATGCATGTCTCATGGCCAAATGTCCGCAATTCCAAGAGATTAAAAAATGAGAAACTTATCCTGGTGACGGATGCCATTGTTCCCGCCGGGCTTGCTACCGATGCGATGGAACAATTTACCTTTGCTAATAAAACAATATATTATCGAAATGGCTTATGTGTTGATGAAAATGGGACACTGAGCGGATCATCAATCACAATGATTGATTGTGTCAAAAATAGTGTGGAACACGTTGGTATTGCTTTAGATGAAACATTGCGAATGGTGACGCTTTACCCAGCCCGCGCAATCGGTGTTGATAAACATCTCGGCACGATTGAACCCGGCAAGGTCGCGAATCTGACCGCATTTACTCATGATTTCAAAATCTGCAAAACCATTGTTAACGGCAATGAATTCAATCTACCGTGAGTATTAAAGACGAATGAGTAATGAAAACGCACAGAAGCAAATTGGTAATATTGATCTCGTCAAACAGTTAAACAGTGCGGTGGTCTATCGGCTGATTGATCAGCATGGGCCAATATCACGCATCCAAATTGCAGAAGAGAGCCAACTTGCTCCTGCTAGCGTAACAAAAATTACTCGCCAGTTGTTGGAGCGTGGACTGATCAAAGAAGTTGAGCATCAGGCTTCCACCGGCGGAAGGCGCGCTATCTCCATTATTACCGAAACACGCCATTTCCATACTATTGGCGTCCGGCTTGGGCGCCATGATGCAACCGTGGCGCTATTCGATCTGAGCGGCAAGATGTTAGTGGAAGCCCATTATCCTGTGCAGGAAAATAGTCAGCAAGAAGTCGAGAAACGGATTATTTGCGCCATTGAAAGTTTCATCGACAAAAACCAGCGCCGGATCCGTGAATTGATCGCCATTTCCGTGATCCTCCCTGGCTTGGTTGATCCTGAACAGGGTATCATCCGCTATATGCCACACATTAAGGTAGATAATTGGCCGCTGATTAATCATCTCAAAGCGCATTTTAAGACCTTCTGCTTTATCGGGCATGATATTCGCAGCCTTGCCTTGGCCGAAAACTATTTCGGGGCAACGCGCGATTGTGAGGATTCCATTTTAGTACGCATCCATCGCGGCACAGGCGCGGGGGTCATCGTTAACAACAACATCCTGCTCAACAAGCGCGGTAATCTGGGTGAAATAGGCCATATCCAAATCGATCCTCTGGGTGAACGCTGCCATTGCGGTAATTTTGGGTGTCTGGAGACTATCGCGTCCAATTCAGCAATAGAAGCCAAAGTGCAACATCAACTACGCCAAGGGTTCCCTAGCCAACTTTCCTTGAATAATTGTGATATCCATGCAATTTGCCTTGCAGCCAATGCGGGTGATCCTCTGGCAACAGAGGTCATCAGGCATGTCGGACTCTATTTGGGCAAGGCTATCTCTATCGCCATTAACTTGTTTAATCCCCAGAAAGTGGTCATTGCTGGAGAAATAACGCAAGCACAGCAGATATTGCTACCGACTATCAAGAGCAGCATTAATACCCAGGTATTAAAAGCATTCAGCGAAGACCTCCCGGTGGTGGTTTCTGAGCTAAATCATTGTTCAGCAATTGGTGCATTCGCATTAACAAAACGTGCAATGCTTAATGGGGTACTGTTACAACATCTTCTTGGGGGATAAATTTCACCGTTTTAGTCGACTTTGTCGACAAAATGTTTATAAGACAAACAAACAAACGATTTTGCGCATATTTCTTTAAAAAATCAGTTGACGCATTTGTCTGATATACGCATAATGCGCCCCGCACCGCCGATGAAGGCAAAGCGAAAAAAGATGGCTACGTAGCTCAGCTGGTTAGAGCACAGCACTCATAATGCTGGGGTCACAGGTTCGATTCCCGTCGTAGCCACCATCTTTGCGGGAGTGGCGAAATTGGTAGACGCACCAGATTTAGGTTCTGGCGCCGCAAGGTGTGCGAGTTCAAGTCTCGCCTCCCGCACCATTTTCTTCATTGGGTTGTACTTAGAATATGTTTTAGTGACGGTTTTAAGTTTTAGTATGTTGTTTCAGGTGGGGTATCGCCAAGCGGTAAGGCACCAGGTTTTGATCCTGGCATGCCCTGGTTCGAATCCAGGTACCCCAGCCATTTAACTGAAACAATAAGTTAAAACGATATAGTGTTGCCTAAACATTTCGAGAATAACAAAGGTTGCGTTGATAACATTCAGGTGGGGTATCGCCAAGCGGTAAGGCACCAGGTTTTGATCCTGGCATGCCCTGGTTCGAATCCAGGTACCCCAGCCATCTCTCTGGGCGTTATCATAACTCTTACGATTATCGTAAATGGCTACGTAGCTCAGCTGGTTAGAGCACAGCACTCATAATGCTGGGGTCACAGGTTCGATTCCCGTCGTAGCCACCATTTCTAAATTCTGTTGGGGTATCGCCAAGCGGTAAGGCACCGGATTCTGATTCCGGCATTCCCAGGTTCGAATCCTGGTACCCCAGCCAATATTTTCAATGTGTTACGTAAAATAACATATTGAAAAAATGCAAAAAAAGAATATACGATAAGGATATTCTTTAATGCAGAAACCACCAATCAAGGTGGTTTTTTTGTTTTATAGCCTTCAAAATTTCCTCATAAAAGCCATTTCAAAGAAAACCAAATAAATCTTCAACCCAATAGCATTAATTGGGTAAAAATAATACGCTTACTCGCCACTTGCATAAGTCCCGTATTGGGACTGGCATGACTTTATGAAAATAATATCCGTTGCATCATTAAAAACGTTTTGGGAAAAATATCCCGACGCAGAACAACCTTTAAAGGCCTGGTTTGACGAGGCAAAAAAAGCCTCTTGGAAAACACCTGCTGAAATTAAAACGCAATACCGCAATGCGAGTATTTTGAAAAACAATCGCGTAGTAAGTATTCAACATCAAGGGGAACGATTACCGCCTGATAGTTTCCATCTTTTACCCCGCAGGCTGGGTGTACATAAAATTCATCGGCACACACAAACAGTATGATGCCATAAATGCCAACATCATAGAGCCGGAGTGAACAATGAACATTAAACCTATTAGAACAGAAAGCGACTATCAAAAAGCATTAAAAGCTATTGCTCCACTGTTTGAAAATCAACCTGAAATTGGGACGCCTGAATTTGATTACATGGAAGTTATGGTGCTGCTAATTGAAGCTTATGAAGCGGAACATTACCCAATAGATCCACCAGATCCCATTGAAGCAATTAAATACAGAATGGAACAATCAGGATTAACCATTAAAGATTTAGAGTCAGCTATAGGTAAATCCAACCGTGTTTATGAAATTCTAAATCGTAAACGCAACCTGACATTACCTATGATCCGGAATCTGCACTGTATGTTCGGAATTCCTGCAGATATTCTTATAAAACCAACCAAACTAGCCCCATAAGGGGCTAGTTATTTTCAACCTAACAGGAATTAACCCATCACAGCCCCAATGCATATTTCAGTGCAAGATTTTTCACTACGCCTGAACGTTGCGCTGCCACCAATGCTAAATTTCGGACCGTTTTCAATCCCGGCAAATCATTGCTGAATGTGGTATGGAAAAAATCCATGCCCGCTTGCATCACCAAATTATCCGGCATCCTGCGACGCTGATAACGCATTAAGACCACCAAAGAATCCCATTCTTCCAACAATTCCTTAGCATCCGTCAATACCTTGAGTAAAACATCAACATCCCGATAGCCTAAATTTACTCCCTGCCCTGCCAATGGGTTGATGGTATGGGCCGCATCCCCCAGTAAAACCAACCCTTCTTGTACGTAACGACTGGCATGATGGCGGGTCAGTGGAAATGAACCCGCGGCGATCGGCGTGACTTTACCCACGCGAGGAGGAAAGGCCTGAAAAATTTCTCGTTCAAGCTGTGTCATCGTCATCGACTGTAACTGGCGAATACGGGCGGGAGAATCGTACCAAACTAATGAAGCCCATTGATCAAACAGTGGCAGGAACGCCCTGGGACCCGAAGGAAAAAATTGTTGCCATGTTATATCTTGTTGAGGCTGCTCACTCTTGACAGTGATCAGCATACACGACTGGCGATATTGCCACCCTTTACTGCCAATACCCGCCAGTTGACGAACCTGAGAACGGGCACCATCTGCGCCAATAATCAGCCGTGCATCAATTTCCGTGCCATCCACCAATGCCACCAACCACGTTTTATTCTGACGCTGCATAGATTTCAGCGCGGTGGGACAAAACAAGGTCAGATTCGGGTAACGCTCAAACTCCTGCCACAAGGCCAGTTGTAAGACATGATTTTCAACCATGTACCCTAACTCTGGCAGCCCCAAACTTTCAGCATCGAAAATAACGTTCGAATCATTTTGCTCCCATGTTTCCAGCTTCCGATAGGGGGCACTGCGCATTTGCAATACGTTTTCCCATGCTCCTAATTGTTTCAGTAAATCCACCGAAGCACAGCTAATTGCAGATATACGAACATCGGGTTCACTATCCGCATCGTAAGACGCAGGAGGTTGGTGCTCCAACAATGCAACACGCCAACCTTCCTGCGCTAATCCCAATGCTGTCGCAGCACCAATCATACCGGCGCCAACGACAACAACATCGAATTTTTGTTGTGGATTATTCATATTCATCACGTCATTAACTTATTGATTAAAATAGTGTACCGGAATTTTCCTTTTCTGGCCGTGAATATCCGTTGCAACAGTCTGGTCACTGGTGCCTCAAATGACTACAATAGCCAACAATATTATGCTAAATACACGACGTGCAATATTGTGCGATATATTGCACTTTTCAGTGTTAATGCATCATTCCACTGGAAACACCGGATACAACAAAATGTCGACGATAAAAAAACTGTATATCAAAACTTGGGGTTGTCAGATGAACGAATACGATTCATCCAAGATGGCCGACTTGCTGGAAACCACTCACGGTTATCAGTTAACCGATGTCGCCGAAGACGCAGATATCTTACTCCTGAATACTTGCTCAATCCGTGAAAAGGCTCAGGAAAAAGTCTTTCACCAACTCGGCCGCTGGAAGGGGCTGAAAGATAAAAACCCGGAAATCATTATCGGAGTGGGTGGTTGTGTTGCTTCCCAGGAAGGGGATTACATTCGCCAGCGCGCACCGAGTGTCGATATTATTTTTGGGCCACAAACCCTGCACCGCCTGCCTGAGATGATTAACCATGTAAAAGGGACTCGCAGCCCGGTCGTTGACATCAGTTTTCCTGAAATTGAAAAATTTGATCGTCTGCCAGAACCCCGTGCAGACGGCCCAACAGCTTTCGTTTCTATCATGGAAGGCTGCAATAAATACTGCACATTCTGTGTCGTGCCTTACACCCGTGGGGAAGAAGTCAGCCGTCCTAGTGATGATATTTTATTCGAAATTGCACAGCTTGCCGCGCAAGGTGTACGTGAAGTCAATCTGCTCGGCCAAAACGTTAATGCCTATCGAGGCGCTACGTTTGATGGCGATATCTGCACATTTGCGGAACTGTTACGTCTGGTTGCCGCTATTGACGGTATCGACCGCATTCGCTTCACCACCAGCCATCCTATTGAGTTTACCGACGACATCATTGCAGTCTACGAAGACACCCCTGAATTGGTGAGCTTCCTACACCTGCCCGTCCAGAGTGGTTCTGACCGTATTCTTACTTTAATGAAACGCGCCCATACTGCGCTAGAATACAAAGGTATTATTCGCCGTTTGCGTAAGGCGCGCCCTGACATTCTGATCAGCTCTGACTTCATCATCGGTTTCCCAGGTGAAACACAGGATGATTTTGAAAAAACGATGAAACTGATTGCCGATGTTAACTTCGACATGAGTTTTAGCTTTATCTATTCAGCGCGCCCAGGCACACCGGCAGCCGATTTGCCAGATGACGTCAGTGAGGAAGAGAAGAAACAGCGCTTGTACCTGCTCCAGCAGCGCATTAACCAACAAGCCATGAGCTACAGTCGCGCAATGCTTGGCAGTACACAGCGTATTCTGGTTGAAGGCCCATCACGCAAAAATATCATGGAACTCTCTGGCCGTACCGAGAATAACCGCGTGGTTAACTTTGAAGGAACGCCTGATATGATTGGTAAATTTGTCGATGTCGAAGTGGTTGACGTCTATGCCAATTCCCTGCGTGGTAAAGTCATCCGTACTGAAGATGAGATGGATCTGCGTATCCATGAGTCACCTGAATCAGTCATTGCCCGTACTCGCAAGGAAGATGAACTCGGCGTTAGCTTTTATCAGCCTTAACAGGCCCTAACATAGAGATAATCAGTGACACAAATCAACCCACAAGTAGCAACCCAAGAAATCTTTTTGGAACCCGTAGACAATCAACGTTTGATGAGTCTGTGTGGACCACTTGATGATAATCTGAAACAACTTGAGCGTCGTTTGGGCATTGAGATTAACCGCCGTGACAACCGTTTCAAACTGGTAGGTAAGCCGCTGTGTGTGAATGCAGCTGCAGAAATACTGCGTCACCTTTATGTCGAAACCGCTCCTGTACGCGGCCTGATACCCGATCTTGAGCCTGAACAGGTTCATCTTGCGATTACGGAAAGTCGGGTACTGGAACAAGCCGCAGACAGCGTTCCCGAATATGGTAAGTCCGTCAATATCAAAACTAAACGGGGTGTTGTAAAGCCCCGCACCCCTAATCAGGCACAATACATTGCTAACATCCTTGATCACGATATTACGTTCGGGGTTGGGCCTGCGGGTACAGGAAAAACGTATTTGGCTGTCGCCGCTGCCGTTGATGCACTGGAGCGTCAGGAAATCCGCCGTATCCTGTTGACTCGTCCTGCGGTTGAAGCTGGCGAAAAGTTGGGCTTTCTGCCGGGTGATCTAAGCCAGAAAGTCGACCCTTATCTGCGTCCGCTTTATGATGCCCTGTTTGAGATGATGGGATTTGAAAAAGTTGAGAAGCTGATCGAAAGAAACGTTATTGAAGTGGCGCCTCTGGCTTATATGCGTGGACGAACCCTCAATGATGCCTTTATTATTCTCGACGAGAGCCAAAACACCACCATCGAACAGATGAAAATGTTCCTGACCCGCATTGGTTTTAATTCCAAGGCAGTCATTACAGGTGATGTCACTCAGATTGACCTACCAAGAGGTCAAAAATCAGGACTGAGCCATGTAATAGAGGTTTTATCTGATGTTGATCAACTCAGTTTTAACTTTTTGCATAGCGAAGATGTTGTTCGCCATCCAGTGGTGGCAAAAGTTGTTATCGCCTATGAAGCATGGGAAGCGGCAGAGCAGGAGCGCAAAAAAGCGCTCAATGATAAACGCAAACAGGAAGCACAATGAGTTCGGTCATCTTAGATTTACAAATTGCATGTGAAAACCCCGAAGGGCTTCCCACGGAAGTCCTTTTCCAGCACTGGCTGGAAGGCGTTCTGCCACAATTTCAGGCAGAAAGTGAAGTCACTATTCGTCTGGTTGATGAGGCAGAAAGCCACGATCTAAACCTCACTTATCGTGGGAAAGATAAACCCACTAATGTGTTATCTTTCCCATTTGAAGCTCCGCCTGAAATTGAATTACCTTTACTCGGTGATTTAATTATCTGTCGTCAAGTTGTTGAAAAAGAGGCAGAGGAGCAACAAAAAACGGTCGAGGAGCACTGGGCACATATGGTGATTCACGGCAGCCTTCATCTTCTGGGATATGATCATATTGAAGATGATGAAGCGGAAGAAATGGAAGCTCTGGAAACAGAGATCCTAAAAAAAATGGGTTATCCTGATCCCTACCTCGCGGAAAAAGAATAACCCTTGCCAACATTTTTATGTTAAACATAACAGTCTATGATTTTATATGGGGATTTTTATTAAAACGCCATGAGCGACGACCATCCTTCAAGTAACGATACCCCTGACCCTAAGAAAGGCTTTTTTGCACTTCTTAATCAGCTTTTTCACGGTGAACCAAAAAACCGTGATGATTTGGTTGAACTGATCCGTGATTCTGAGCAGAACGACCTCATCGACCCCGACACCCGCGAGATGCTCGAGGGTGTCATGGATATTGCTGATCAACGCGTGCGTGACATTATGATCCCACGCTCACAGATCGTTACCTTAAAACGCAACCAATCTCTGGACGAATGTCTGGATGTTATTATCGACTCGGCCCATTCACGCTTTCCTGTGATCAGCGAAGACAAAGATCATATCGAAGGCATATTAATGGCGAAAGATCTGCTGCCTTTCATGCGTACAAATGCAGAACCTTTCAGCATTGATAAAGTCCTGCGCCAAGCTGTCGTAGTGCCGGAAAGTAAACGTGTTGACCGCCTGCTGAAAGAATTTCGTTCCCAACGCTACCATATGGCGATTGTGATCGATGAATTTGGCGGCGTTTCGGGGCTGGTCACCATTGAGGATATTCTTGAACTGATTGTCGGTGAAATAGAGGATGAATACGATGATGATGACGATAACGATATTCGTGCTTTAAGTCGCCATACCTATTCAGTGCGGGCATTGACTCAAATTGAGGATTTCAATGACGTTTTTGGCACCCATTTCAGCGATGAAGAAGTTGATACCATTGGTGGACTGGTCATGCAAGCATTTGGGCATCTGCCTTCACGTGGGGAATCCATCACCATTGATGGCTACCTGTTTAAAGTGGCAATGTCTGATAGCCGTAAGATCATTCAGGTTCATGTAAAAATACCGGATGATGCTGACGTTCCTAGCCTTGATAAACCATAATAGGATCTGGATGAACAAAGCCTCATTAATGAGTTGCCAGCGGCTACGTGCCGTTCTGGCACTTTTCTTAGGAGCCAGTGGAACGCTGGCTTTTTCACCTTTTGATTTCTGGCCTGCTGCACTTGTTTCCCTTTTCGGCCTGCAAATCCTTTCCTTGAACAGAACAACCCGTCAAGCCTGTTTTATTGGTTTATGTTGGGGGCTGGGCTTATTTGGCAGCGGCGCAAACTGGGTTTATGTCAGTATCGCTGACTTTGGTGGCATGCCAACCGCCGTCAATGTCTTTTTAGTGATCCTGCTATCTGCCTACCTTGCCCTTTATCCTGCTCTATTTGCCGGTTTATTGAACCGCTTTTTCCCGGCTGCCAATGGCATCAGGTTGGTTATAGCCAGCCCGGCGTTGTGGCAATTGACTGAATTCTTGCGTGGCTGGGTATTAACTGGGTTTCCGTGGCTACAATTTGGTTATAGCCAGATTGATGGCCCGATGAAGGCCATTGCGCCTGTCTTGGGTGTGGAAGGTATTACTTTCCTACTGATGATGATCAGCGGGTTACTGGTTTTTGCGGCCACTCAGAAAAAAATTTCCGCCGCGATCTTCGCTATTATCCTGCTGCTACTACCGTGGCCGATGAGACATTACCCGTGGTATACCCTACAGCCAGAAAAAGCCACTGATATTGCTTTGGTTCAAGGTAATATTCCCCAAGACATAAAATGGGACCCCAGCGTGCTTGGGAAGACACTGGATGTCTATTTAGATAACAGCCGCCCTTTCATTGGTAAAACGCCCATCATCATCTGGCCTGAATCTGCCATTCCTGATTATGAATATAACCAACGTGATTTCCTGACCAAATTGGATGCCGTACTGAGAAAGCACAATACCAGCTTGCTCACCGGCGTCGTAGATGCCCGTTCGACATTGGAAGGTTATAAATTTTATAACAGTATTATCGTATTGGGGGATAAAACGCCTTACCAATACCCAGCGCTAGCCCGTTACGACAAACATCACCTGGTGCCGTTTGGTGAATTTGTGCCATTGGAATCAATACTGCGTCCCCTGGCACCTTTATTCAATTTGCCTATGTCTTCCTTTAGCCGAGGTCATTACATCCAGCCCCAACTTTCTGTTGCTGGGCACAAGATTACTGCTGCGATCTGCTATGAAATTATCTTGGGTGAACAGGTGCGTGATAATTTCAAGCCTGATACAGAGTTCCTCCTGACCGTTTCTAATGATGCCTGGTTTGGACGCTCCATTGGCCCGTGGCAGCATTTTCAAATGGCTCGGATGCGTGCCCTTGAACTGGGCCGTCCTCTGCTAAGAGGAACGAATAATGGTGTTACAGCAGTCGTCAATCCAGATGGCTCCATTCAGGCTGAACTTCCACAATTTACCCGACAGGTACTGGAAGCTAACGTTACACCCGCCAACGGGGTAACACCTTATTTTCGCTTCGGGAATTGGCCAATATGGGGAGTAAGCGCCCTGTTTTTAGTCTTTTCTTTTATGAAAAAACGCCGAAAAACTTAATTTCCTATCTTTCTCATAATTGAAAATTAAAAAGAGTCCGGGCATATTATTTATGCCCGGATTTCATTTAATCATCGATTTCATCACTAAAATAGCAACAACCAATCACATATTTCACCACAAAGAACCAACCAAAACAGAATATTGCTTCAAATAGTGCAAAGTGTGAACAGCATTCAACATTATTTGCCTTTTAATCACGCATAAATGAAATTGTTCATTTATAGTGCGATGTGAGTCGCGAAACAGAAACATTATGGTTTCAAAAAAGTAACATTATGAATTATTTTTTTACGGTATATAAACAAAAAATCAGAAAATCGTTTCGACAGTCTTATTCATTTATGTAGAAACATGCAGAAACACAATTATCTGTGAGAGAGCCTCATTTCACGAAAAAAACAACCGGATATAGGAGTTGTATATGCGTAAGCTAATGTTAGCCATGATGTTACTTAGTACAGTTGGTGCTGCCCATGCCGAGGAATTGACTGGAACACTGAAAAAAATCAAAGATAATGGCGTTATCGTTGTTGGGCACCGAGAATCTTCTGTTCCGTTCTCTTACTACGATAATCAGCAAAACGTCGTGGGTTATTCCCAGGATTATTCCAACCTGATCGTTGATGCGGTCAAGAAAAAACTGGATATCCCTAATTTGCAAGTCAAGCTGCTCCCGATTACTTCCCAGAACCGCATTCCCCTACTACAAAACGGGACTTTCGATTTTGAATGCGGATCCACAACCAATAATTATGAACGGCAAAAACAAGCGGCATTCTCCAATACGATCTTTGTCGTCGGTACACGTCTGCTGACCAAAAAAGATTCAGGCGTCAAGGGATTTGATGATCTGGCAGGAAAAAATGTTGTTGTCACTTCTGGCACCACTTCTGAAATTTTGTTGAATAAGCTCAATGATGAAAAGCAAATGAAGATGCGGATCATCAGTGCCAAAGATCATGGTGATTCGTTTCGTACTCTGGAATCAGGCCGTGCTGTCGCCTTTATGATGGACGATGCCCTGCTCGCTGGTGAACGCGCCAAAGCGAAGAAACCCGATCAGTGGATTATTGTTGGCAAACCACAATCGGAAGAAGCGTACGGCTGTATGCTACGCAAAAATGATCCTCAATTTAAGCAATTGATTGATGACGTTATAGCCAAAACACAAACCTCCGGTGAAGCAGAAAAAATGTTTGATCGCTGGTTCAAAGAACCCATTCCACCTAAGAATCTGAATTTAAACTTCTCTATCTCAGATGAAATGAAAGACTTGTTTAAGGCTCCAAACGATAAAGCATTGAATTAGTTAAACAATAACCCCAATTTTATTGGCGGATCGGGTATGAGGTAGTCGTTCCCTACCTCATTTTTTCCCGAATTTAGATTTCGATGAATGACAGCTAACCCCATATCAGGGAGTTCGATTATGTCCGTTAATTGGGATTGGGGCATCTTTTTACAAGCTGCCCCTTTTGGTAATACCACCTATCTGGGGTGGCTTATTTCTGGTTTTCAGGTGACGGTGGCACTTTCCGCCTGCGCTTGGATCATTGCATTCGTTGTCGGTTCGTTGTTCGGTATTCTCCGTACAGTGCCGAATAAATTCCTTTCTGGGCTTGGAGCCTGTTATGTTGAGTTATTTCGCAACGTCCCTCTCATTGTCCAATTTTTTACCTGGTATCTGGTGGTCCCCGAATTTCTGCCCAAAAACCTAAGCGATTGGTTCAAAATGGATCTTGACCCCAATATCCAATTTTTTATCTCCTCAGTGGTTTGCTTAGGGTTATTCACGGCTGCCCGTGTCTGCGAACAAGTTCGTGCGGCAATCCAGTCACTCCCAAGAGGGCAAAAAGCCGCAGGGCTGGCAATGGGCTTAACGTTGCCACAAACCTATCGCTATGTTCTGTTGCCAAATGCCTACCGAGTGATCATTCCCCCAATGACCTCGGAAATGCTCAATTTGGTGAAGAACTCAGCCATTGCCTCCACAATCGGCTTAGTCGATATGGCAGCTCAGGCCAGTAAATTGCTGGATTATTCCGCACACGCCTATGAATCATTTACCGCGATCACATTGGCCTATGTCGGTATCAACCTCGTGATTATGCTTGCCATGAGCATATTGGAGAAAAAAGTACGTTTATCGGGCAACATAGGAGGGCAATAAAGCAATGTATCAATTTGACTGGAGTTCAATTATACCGAGTTTGCCCTTTCTTCTGAATGGGTTATTGATAACGGCAAAAATTACTGTGACCGCCATTATCATCGGTATTGTCTGGGGAACCATTCTGGCAATTATGCGCCTCTCATCCATCAAGGCATTGAGTTGGTTTGCCGCCCTCTATGTTAACCTTTTCCGCTCAGTACCACTGGTGATGGTATTACTGTGGTTTTATCTGATTGTGCCTAACTTATTACAAAATATTCTAGGCATATCGCCAAAAACTGATATCCGTTTAATTTCTGCAATGGTAGCGTTTTCGCTCTTTGAAGCAGCTTACTACTCCGAAATCATTCGGGCAGGCATCCAGAGCATTTCTCGCGGGCAATCTTCTGCGGCGCTGGCGTTGGGAATGACCCATATGCAAAGCATGCGGCTAGTCATACTGCCACAAGCCTTTCGGGCGATGATCCCATTGCTGCTGACACAAGGCATTGTATTATTCCAGGATACTTCTCTGGTATATGTATTGAGTCTGGCGGATTTTTTCCGTACAGCAACGAATATTGGTGAGCGTGATGGAACCCAAATTGAAATGGTTCTGTTTGCCGGCTTTGTTTATTTTGTGATTAGTTTTTCCGCTTCTATGCTGGTTAACTATTTGAAGAAAAGGACTGTTTGATGATTTCCCTGAAAAATATATCCAAGTGGTATGGCCAATTTCAGGTTCTTACTGACTGCTCGACTGAAGTCAAAAAAGGCGAAGTGGTCGTGGTCTGTGGGCCTTCCGGTTCCGGCAAATCCACACTGATAAAAACGGTCAATGGCCTTGAACCTGTCCAGCAAGGTGAAATTCGAGTAAACGACACAAAAGTCAATGACAAGAACACCAATCTGGCACAACTGCGTTCCAAAGTCGGCATGGTGTTTCAGCATTTTGAACTTTTTCCGCACCTGTCGATTATTGAAAACCTGACACTGGCCCAGATTAAAGTGTTAAAACGGGATAAGAAAGAAGCGACTGAAAAAGGATTAAAGCTGCTGGAGCGAGTTGGGTTAACCAGCCATGCAGATAAATTCCCATCACAACTCTCTGGTGGTCAGCAACAACGGGTTGCCATTGCCAGGGCGCTCTGTATGGATCCTATTGCGATGCTGTTTGATGAACCCACTTCCGCACTTGATCCTGAAATGATTAATGAAGTGCTGGATGTCATGGTGAAACTGGCAAACGAAGGTATGACTATGATGGTTGTCACCCATGAGATGGGATTTGCCAAAAAGGTAGCGCACCGTGTTATTTTCATGGATGAAGGCAAGATTGTCGAAGACAGTAAGAAAGAAGATTTCTTTGCCAACCCAAAATCAGAGCGTGCCCGCGATTTTCTGGCGAAAATTCTGCACTGATTTGTCCTTGTCGGCGGAGGGCAAAGCTGCCGCCGACCTTAAATTTCCCCTAAAAATAAGTCATTTTCCTCAATCCACCTTTAACAAGAGTTGTTGCCTCCATCCCTTATCAGCTATGCTATGGGATCTTAGATTTCATAAATAAACCAAACACGCTAAACGCGTCGCTTTATTACTCACCATAGGATTATCGGTGCCATGCAAGAACAATATCGTCCAGAAGACATAGAACAACAAGTCCAGCTTCATTGGCAAGAGAAGCAAACGTTCAAAGTGACAGAAGACAACAGCAAAGAAAAATATTATTGCCTGTCCATGCTACCTTACCCTTCTGGCCGACTACATATGGGCCATGTCCGTAATTACACTATTGGTGATGTCATTTCCCGTTATCAGCGCATGTTAGGTAAAAATGTACTGCAACCTATCGGTTGGGATGCCTTTGGCCTGCCAGCAGAAGGGGCTGCGGTCAAAAATAATACCGCTCCTGCCCCATGGACTTATTCCAACATTGAATACATGAAAAACCAGTTAAAAAAACTGGGTTTTGGCTATGACTGGGATCGTGAAGTGACGACCTGTACGCCAGAGTACTACCGTTGGGAACAGTGGTTCTTCACCCAATTGTACGAAAAGGGTCTGGTATACAAAAAAACGTCTGCCGTTAACTGGTGTCCACATGACCAGACAGTCCTCGCTAATGAGCAGGTTATTGATGGCTGTTGCTGGCGTTGTGATAGCCAGGTTGAGCGTAAAGAGATCCCGCAATGGTTCATTAAGATCACCGCTTACGCAGAAGAGCTGCTAAACGATCTGGATAAACTGGAAGATTGGCCTGAACAGGTCAAGACCATGCAACGCAACTGGATTGGTCGTTCTGAGGGTGTGGAAATCACATTTAATGTTGCTGACAGCCAGGAAAAACTCACCGTTTACACCACTCGCCCGGATACATTCATGGGTGCAACTTATGTTGCTGTCGCAGCGGCTCACCCTCTGGCAAAACAAGCGGCAGAAAATAATCCTGAACTGGCAACATTCATCGATGAATGTCGGAATACCAAAGTGGCTGAAGCTGATATGGCAACGATGGAGAAAAAAGGCATGTCAACAGGCATGTTTGTCATTCATCCATTGACTAATGAAAAAATCGCTATCTGGGTTGCCAACTTTGTCTTGATGGAATACGGCACGGGTGCGGTTATGGCTGTTCCGGCGCACGACCAACGGGATTGGGAATTTGCCACCAAATACAACCTGCCAATGAAAGCCGTTATTCTTGACAATGATGGCAATGTACCAAACGTGCAAGAAGCGGTGATGACTGACAAAAATGCATTGGTCAATTCCGGTGAATTCAGCGGATTGAGTCATGAAGAAGGCTTCAATGCTATCGCTGACAAGCTGGTTGCCATGGGCGGCGGACAACGTAAAGTCAATTACCGCCTGCGTGACTGGGGAGTTTCCCGTCAACGTTATTGGGGTGCTCCAATTCCAATGGCAACCCTGGAAGATGGCACGGTTGCCTCTGTTCCAGAAGATCAATTGCCGGTCATCTTGCCAGAAGATGTCGTGATGGATGGTATCACCAGTCCAATCAAAGCTGATCCAACATGGGCAAAAACAACCATCAACGGTCAGCCTGCTCTGCTCGAAACGGATACCTTTGATACCTTTATGGAATCTTCATGGTATTACGCCCGTTATACCTGCCCAGATTATGATAAAGGTATGCTCGATCCGGCTGCGGCTAACTATTGGTTACCCGTGGATCAATACATCGGTGGTATTGAACACGCTATCATGCATCTGATGTATTTCCGCTTCTTCCACAAATTGATGCGCGATTCCGGCATGGTCAACTCTGATGAACCCGCCAAGCGTCTGCTGTGCCAGGGCATGGTTCTGGCCGACGCTTTCTACTATGTCGGCAACAACGGCGAAAAAATTTGGGTATCGCCAGCCGATGTCATTGTTGAACACGATGAGAAAGGCCGTACCGTAAAAGCGATAGATAATGACGGTCATGAACTGGTTTATACTGGCATGAGCAAAATGTCGAAATCCAAGAACAATGGTATCGATCCGCAAATTATGGTCGATAAATACGGCGCTGATACCGTTCGTCTGTTTATGATGTTCGCCGCACCACCAGAACTGACTTTGGAATGGCAAGAATCTGGTGTGGAAGGCGCTAATCGCTTCCTGAAACGCATTTGGCGTCTGGTTCATGAGCACAGTAATAAAGGGGCAACCCAGCCGCTGGATATCAGCAAGCTGACCGAAGAACAAAAAGATCTGCGCCGTGACTTGCATAAAACCATCGCGAAGGTCACTGATGATATTGGTCGCCGCCAGGCGTTCAACACCGCGATAGCCGCTATCATGGAGTTTATGAATAAGCTGACTCGCGCACCACAGGAAACTGAGCAAGATCGCGCATTGATGCAAGAAGCAGTAACAGCGGTTGTACGTATGCTTTCACCTATCACGCCACACGCTTGTTTCGTCATGTGGAAAGCACTTGGCAATGAGGACGACATTGACACTGCGGCATGGCCACAAGCTGATGAGCAGGCAATGGTAGACGATACTAAGCTGGTCATTATCCAAATTAACGGTAAAGTTCGTGGCCGCATTACTGTACCGGCAGATGCGACAAAAGAGTATGTCCAAGAGATGGCAACACAAGAATACAGTGTGAAGAAATATCTTGAAGACGTTAGTATCCGCAAAGTCATCTACGTGCCAGGTAAGTTACTGAACCTGGTTGTAGGCTGATAAAGGAGAGCCTATTTGTGGTAGAAAATAATCTACGACACGCTATTTTCACGTTGTTACTTGGGTTAGCGGTGCTGGTCACCGCTGGCTGTGGTTTCCATCTTCGGGGCACAACCCAAGTACCCAAGGAGCTGCAAACATTGCAATTAAGTTCTGGAGACCCTTATGGGCCGCTGGCACGGGCAGTACGTCAGCAACTTCGGTTAAACGATGTCAAAATTGTTGAAAATGGTAATGCTTCAATACCGATCCTGAAACTTGTTGGCTCCAGTGAAAACAAAGAGACAGTTTCTATCTTTCAGGATGGTAAATCGGCTGAACGTCAGTTGGTTCTGAATGTTGATGCTCAAATTCTGATGCCGGATGGCAGCACCTATCCATTGCAGGCAAGGGTTGATCGTTCGTTCTTTGATAACCCATTGGAAGCATTGGCGAAGGATGCGGAAAATGAGCTGGTTCAACAAGAAATGCGTGAACAAGCGGCCCGTCAGCTTATGCGCCAATTGCTGACTGTTCATAGTGCAGAACTCCTGAAAGCGCAAGCAAAACAGAAAGCTGCGGCTACACAGAAGCAATGATCCGACTGTATCCTGAACAACTTCTCTCGCAGCTCAATGAAGGGCTGCGAGGCAACTATCTGTTGTGGGGCAACGAGCCATTATTATTGCAGGAAAGTCAGGACAGCATCCGTAAAGTGGCTGAACAACATGGCTTTATGGAACATTTCACTTTCTCATTGGATAACCATACCGATTGGGATGAAATATTCAGCCTGTGTCAGTCACTTAGCCTGTTTGCCAGCCGCCAGTCTCTCACCCTGCTACTTCCAGAAAATGGCCCCAATGCCGCTATGGCAGAGCGACTGACCAAACTATCGGGGTTGTTGCATTCAGATATCTTGCTGATATTGCGTGGACACAAGCTCACCAAAGCACAAGAAAATAGCCCGTGGTTCAAAGTCATTGGACAAAATGGGATATACGTCAGTTGCTTGACCCCTGAGCAAAATCGCCTGCCGCAATGGGTGGCACAAAGAGCCAAAAACCTGGGGCTAATACTGGAAAATGAAGCCAACCAACTACTGTGCTATTGCTATGAAGGAAACTTATTGGCATTGTCCCAGGCGCTGGAACGTCTTTCCCTGCTCTATCCTGATAATCGACTGACACTTCCTCGTGTAGAAGAAGCCGTCAACGATGCGGCTCACTTTTCCCCCTACCATTGGGTTGATGCTTTACTGGCAGGCAAAATAAAGCGGGCATGGCATATATTGAAACAGCTTCGGCACGAAGATATTGAGACGGTTATTTTGCTTCGTACTATACAGAGAGAACTCATGCTGCTTTTGGTACTTAAGCGTCAATATACGACTGTTCCTTTGAAAGCGTTGTTTGATCAACATAAAGTTTGGCAAAATCGCAGGGCATTGCTGTCAACCGCTTTACAGCGTCTATCGCAGAGAGAACTGCAATCTGCCATACATTTGTTGACCCAGATAGAACTGCGTGTCAAACAGGATTATAGCCAATCCATTTGGTCTGACCTGGAAACGCTCTCCATGTTGTTATGCGGAAAACCATTACCAGAGAGTTTCCTGAATGCTTGACTCTATTAACCCAATCAGTATTGATTCAATGAATACGGCTAAAGTCGATACCCTTAATTCTGCAACCAATGGGAATTCTCCGGTTATTCAGGCGCTATTCGGTGGCACATTCGATCCCATTCATTATGGTCATTTGCGGCCTGTGGAAGCCTTGGCTCAATTAGTGGGACTCAAGCAGGTGATCTTATTACCGAATCACGTTCCTCCGCATCGCCCTCAACCTGAGGCAACGGCTCAGCAACGGCTGGAAATGGTTCGTCTGGTGGTGCGGGATAACCCTCTGTTTACCGTAGATACCCGCGAACTGGAACGGCAATCACCCTCTTACACTGTCGAAACCCTGAAATCTTTTCGTCAGGAAATGGGTGAGCAACACCCATTGGCGTTTATCATTGGGCAGGATTCATTGCAAACTATCCATACCTGGTATAAGTGGGAAGCGTTGCTCGATATTTGCCATCTGTTGGTCTGCTCCCGTCCGGGTTATCAAAGCCAACTTTCGGCGCCAGGCATGCAGTCATGGCTTGAAAAGCATCAAATTGACTCTCCATTCCTATTGAGCCAAAAACCACACGGTTGTATTTATCTGGCAGCCACTCCGTTATTAAACATTTCAGCAACGGATATTCGCCAACGTCACCAGCAAGGGGGTAATTGCGATGATTTGCTGCCTCCATCAATACAAAATTATATCGATTCACAGGGGCTATATAAGAAATAGCGGAACCATGCAGTGATTTGCAGCTAACTCGCTTACTTTTATGGAGATTGGCATGTTATTATTCTGCATTACTCAACCCATTTTATGAAATAAAGGTGATCCTTTTGCAAGGCACAGAACTACAACAATTTGTTATTGATAAACTTGAAGATTCCAAAGCTCAAGATATTGTTTCTATAGATGTCCGTGGAAAATCCAGCATTACTGACTGCATGGTTATCTGTACCGGCACATCAAGCCGCCACCTGATGTCTGTAGCCGATAATCTCGTGGATGACTGCCGCCAAGCCGGTATCATGCCTCTCGGTGTTGAAGGACAAGGCATTTCAGACTGGGTAGTCATCGATCTCGGCGAAATCATGGTTCATGTTATGCAAGAAGACAGCCGCCGTATGTATGAACTGGAAAAACTCTGGAGCTGAGTTTGAAGTTACAATTGGTCGCTGTAGGAACAAAAATGCCGGACTGGGTACAGACCGGCTTCATAGATTATTTGAATCGTTTTCCCAAGGATATGCCTTTTGAGCTTATTGAAATTCCAGCGGGGAAACGGGGCAAAAATGCGGATATCAAGCGCATTCTGGAAAAAGAAGGCGAACAAATGCTGGCCGCGGTGGGTAAAGGCAACCGTATTGTGACCCTGGATATTCCTGGCTCTCGTTGGGATACGCCGCAATTGGCACAACAGCTTGAACGTTGGAAGCTGGATGGCAGAAATGTCAGTTTGTTAATTGGTGGCCCTGAAGGTTTAGCCCCTGCCTGCAAAGCAGCCGCGGAACAAAGCTGGTCACTTTCTCCTTTAACTATGCCACATCCTCTTGTACGGGTTCTGGTTGCTGAGAGCCTTTATCGAGCATGGAGCATCACGACTAACCACCCTTATCATCGGGAATAAATTGGGTAATCTGACACTGTGAATTCTGGCAATGGGATGAAGAATCAACGAACCCCTTTTCGCGATCATTCGGCTGAATTGGCCTTATTTATACGCCGCGCATTCGTGGCGTTTATAGGCATTATTATTTTGACAGGCATCCTCATTGCCAATCTCTATCATCTCCAGATCACACGCCACGAAGATTACCAGACCCGTTCAAACGGGAATCGCATTAAGCTCGTTCCCATAGCCCCAAGCAGGGGCATTATTTATGATCGCAATGGTACACCACTGGCAACTAATCGAACCATTTATCAGTTAGAGATCGTGCCACAAAAAGTTGCAGACCTTGATAAGACATTAAATGAGTTACGCTCCGTCGTTGGGCTGACTGATGAAGATATTGAAAACTTCAAAAAAGAGCGTCAACGCGCACGCCGTTTTGCGCCTATTGCGCTAAAAACCTCATTGAACCCCGTCCAGGTTGCGCGGTTCTCCGTCAATCAATATCGCTTTACCGGGCTGGAAATCAAGGGTTACCAACGCCGCTATTACCCGTATGGCTCCGCTCTCACCCATGTGATCGGCTACGTTGCCAAAATCAACGATAAAGATGTAGAACGATTAGAAAAAGAAGGCATTTTTGCAGACTATTCAGCCACCCATGATATCGGTAAATTGGGTATTGAACGCTATTATGAATCCATCTTGCATGGCAAACCCGGTTATGAAGAAGTCGAAGTCAACAACCGTGGTAAAGTTATCCGCCAACTACACGAACAGCCGCCACAGGCCGGCAAAGACATTTACCTGTCAATCGACTTAGAACTACAAACCTATATTGAAGAGATACTGACGACTAGCCGTGCGGGTGTTGTGGTTACCGATCCCCGGACAGGGGAAGTTTTGGCTATGGTGTCCAACCCAAGCTATGATCCGAATCTGTTTGTCGATGGTATTTCGAGCCAGGACTATAAGTCTCTGCTCAATGATCCCGATCGCCCCTTAATTAACCGTGCCACACAAGGTGCTTATCCACCCGCATCGACAGTGAAGCCGTTTATTGCCGTTGCAGCCCTCACGAGTGATGTCATTACAAAGAACACCACCATCAATGATCCTGGTTGGTGGGTGCTGCCCGGATCAGAAAAACGTTACCGTGATTGGCGGCGTTGGGGACATGGCAAACTCAATGTACATAAATCGATTGTCGAATCAGCGGATACCTTTTTCTATCAAGTCGCCTATGATATGGGTATCGATAAGTTGTCTGAATGGATGACAAAATTTGGTTATGGTCAATTTACAGGCATTGATTTGAAGGAAGAAAACCCCGGTAATATGCCGACCCGTGAATGGAAACTCAAACGCTATAAAAAGCCGTGGTATCAAGGCGATACCATTTCCGTTGGTATCGGCCAAGGATATTGGACGGCAACGCCGATGCAGATGGTAAAAGCCTTAATGATCTTAATTAACGATGGTGAAGTAAAAACGCCTCATTTCTTGATGAATACTCGCGTCAATGGCGAAATGCAGCCTTACCAACCGCCGGTCAGTGAACCTATTGGGGACATTCATTCTGGGTATTGGGAAATTGCTAAAGATGGCATGCTTGGGGTTGCCAATGCCCCAAATGGCACAGCACGGAGGTTCTTTGCGGGTACACCCTATAAAGCAGCCGTCAAATCAGGTACTGCCCAGGTTTTCAGTTATGAAACCTACAATGCCAGTAAACTTGCTGAACATTTGCGCGACCATAAGCTGATGATTGCCTTTGCCCCTTATGACAACCCGAAGGTTGCCGTTTCCATCATTCTTGAAAATGGTGGCTCTGGGCCGCCGGTTGGCACTATCGTTCGCCAAATTCTGGATCATATTTTACTCAGGAATAACCAAAATACCGCTCCTGCCGGCACCGCTGCTAAAACAGGGGTCAGTACGACCAAGACACCCGCTACTCAGAGCAGAAACTAATTGAGTAACACTATGACAGACTCATCAAACAAGGTTCCTTTTTGGACCCGACTACATATCGATATTCCGCTACTGCTGTGCGTTTTGGCATTGCTGATCTACAGCCTGTTTATTATGTGGAGCGCCAGTGGGCAAGATATCGACATGATGGAGCGAAAAATAGGCCAGGTCATCATGGGGCTTATCGTGATGATTGCCTTAGCTCAAATTCCTCCACGCATATACGAAAATTGGGCGCCTTATCTTTATATTGCCTGTGTCATTTTGCTCATCTTCGTTGATGTTTTTGGGCAGATTAGTAAGGGGGCGCAGCGCTGGCTGGATCTGGGCATTGTGCGCTTTCAGCCATCAGAAATTGCCAAAATCGCTGTGCCTTTGATGGTGGCTCGCTTTATGAATCGAGATCTGTGTCCACCTTCGCTGAAAAATACGGGCATTGCACTGGTCTTGACCTTTGTTCCTACTCTGCTGGTCGCAGCGCAACCCGATTTAGGCACCTCTATACTGATTGCGGCCTCTGGGATATTCATCCTCTTTTTGGCGGGAATGAATTGGAAGTTAATTGGCGTTGCCGTTTTACTGCTTGCCTGTTTCATCCCAATATTGTGGTTCTTCCTGATGCATGATTACCAACGCGCCCGCGTTATGATGCTATTAGACCCGGAAAGTGATCCATTGGGCAAAGGCTACCATATCATCCAATCCAAAATTGCGATTGGCTCAGGGGGAATATTTGGAAAAGGCTGGCTACAAGGCACTCAATCGCAACTGGAATTCCTGCCGGAGCGACATACCGACTTTATTTTCGCCGTTTTATCTGAAGAGTTAGGGTTAATTGGCGTTTTGGTTTTGCTCGGACTTTATTTGCTCGTCATTATACGTGGTTTGTTTATAGCCACCCAAGCGCAAAACACCTTTGGCCGGGTCATGGTCGGAGGATTAATACTGATTTTCTTTGTCTATATCTTTGTCAATATCGGCATGGTAAGCGGTATCCTGCCGGTAGTCGGTGTCCCCCTGCCGTTGATTAGTTATGGGGGATCGGCATTGATTGTCCTGATGGCGGGGTTCGGCATTATCATGTCGATACATACACATCGTAAGTTATTGTCCAAAAGTCTATGAGGAAGAAGTTTCATGCGTCAACAGTGGCTTATACTTAGCATCGTTACAGTACTACTATCAGGCTGTAACCTAACCGGTAGCGATCAGACATCTTCCCTTCCCGCAGTTCCGACTCGTGATGTTTTGGGTGCTGAGCCTCTCTATGAGCCTTACCATCCAAGCGCTAATCGAGATTATCAACGGGATGGGCAAACCTATCACATCGTGCAAGATCCGGCTCATTTTACCCAAACCGGTTATGCCAGTTGGTTCGGTGAAGGGTCCAATGGAAAACTGACGGCAATTGGTGAACGGGCCAGCCCCTATGCGTTAGAGGCAGCACATCCGACGTTACCGATTCCCAGTTATGTTCGTGTGACCAACTTAAGCAATGGGCGCATGATGATTGTCAGGATCAATGATCGCGGTCCTTACAATAAGCCGGGAAAAATCATTGAATTATCTCGTGCCGCAGCAGAACGGCTCAATTTAATGCCACAGAGCAAAGTGAAATTGGATGGTATCCTCGTTTCACCTGATGGCTCACTTTCCGGTTTAGGCACTGCAGGATCGACGTTCGTTAAGCAGAGCTTTGCTTTACCTGAAAGGCCTAATCTGGGTTCCCCGTCATCAACGCCGCCTGCGGTGACAGATGATCCTGCTGACAAAAAGACTGTGCAGCCGTTAGCAACAGAGCAAGCGCCGGCTGAAAATACAGCCGGCCAATCGGTTACTCCTCCGTCGGTGGCAACCCCTTCAGCGCCAGAATCAGCAAGCGGTTTTATGGTGCAAGTCGGCGCAGTCAGTACTGAACAAAAAGCCAAAGACTGGCAACAATCGTTGAGCCAGCGCTTTGATGTCCAAGGGCGTATTATCCAATTTGGTAACGTCTTTCGCGTCCAACTGGGGCCATTCAATAGCCGCCAGCAAGCGCTGGAGCTACAAAAAAAATTGACGGATCAGATGCATCAATCCTCGTTTATTGTTGCGCCCTGAACCCTGAACCCTGAATCCGAATGGCGATAAATAGCATCACCGCCTGCTGATATTTTCCTGTCAGCAGGCAGATAAAATCGGCGGCATCAATTTTGTTTAATGTCAGCTTTTTTTTCATTTGTTATTATGTCACTTATTATCAATCCTTCTCTCACGGATGTTATCTAATCAATCATGAAATACATCGTTACTTCCCGTCTTATTAAAAATGCCACGTTAGGCATTGCCCTCGCTGCCAGTGTTTCCGTATCTGCCAACGCGGATGATAATTTCAAAACCATGATCCCAGGCGTGCCAGAACTGGATTCAGAGGCCTATATTCTGATTGATTACAACTCAGGAAAGGTATTGGCCGAAAAGAGTGCAGATGTCCGCCGCGATCCCGCAAGTCTGACCAAAATGATGACCAGCTATGTCATTGGCCAGGCCATCAAATCAGGCAAAATCAAACCGGATGATATCGTGACTGTCGGTAAAGATGCCTGGGCAACGGGTAATCCGATATTTAAAGGTTCGTCCCTGATGTTTTTAAAACCGGGTGATCAGGTTTCTGTCGCTATGCTCTCCCGTGGTATCAACCTGCAATCGGGCAACGATGCGTGTGTCGCGATGGCAGACTATGTGGCAGGCAGCCAAGATGCATTCGTCAGTTTGATGAATCAATATGTGCAAAGTTTGGGGCTGAAAAATACACATTTTCAAACCGTTCACGGTCTGGATGCCAACGGGCAATACAGCTCCGCCCATGATATGGCATTGATTGGTCGAGCCTTAATCCGCGATGTGCCGGATGAATACGCTATCTACAAAGAAAAAGATTTTACTTACAACAACATCCACCAGCCTAATCGCAATGGTTTGCTGTGGGATAAGAGCCTGAGTGTTGACGGTATTAAAACAGGCCACACCAGCGGCGCAGGATATAACCTGGTTGCTTCGGCTACCGAAGGCAATATGCGCCTGATTTCGGCTGTGATGGGCAGCCCAACCTCCAGAGGACGTGAAACCGACAGCAAAAAACTGCTGACGTGGGGCTTCCGTTTCTTCGAAACCGTTTCACCACTGCAAGTCGGTAAGGAATTTGCGTCAGAGCCAATCTGGTTTGGTGATACGGATAAGGTCCAACTGGGCGTTGAACAAGATGTTTACCTGACTATCCCTCGTGGTCGTTTGAAAGACCTGAAAGCCAGCTATGTATTGGACAATACCGAACTGCATGCACCACTCGCCAAAAATCAAGTTGTTGGAACCATCAACTTCCAGCTTGATGGTAAAACCATTGAACAACGCCCATTAGTCGTGATGCAGGAAGTCAAAGAGGGTGGTTTCTTTAGCCGCCTAATCGACTATATCCGACTGATGTTCCATCATTGGTTCGGTTAATCCCTTGAAAGGCGATTATTGAGCCTTATATTAATGACATATCGTTATAAAATTATCACGCCACGGTAGATCAATCACTATGCCGTGGCAAATCTCTTTTAGGAGCGCCCATGAAAACGAAATTAAATGAACTGCTTGAGTTCCCTTGCTCATTCACCTACAAAGTGATGGGATTAGCTCAACCTGAGCTGCTGGATCAAGTAATTGAAGTCGTTCAGCGCCATGCACCGGGCGATTACTCCCCAATCGTGAAACCAAGCAGCAAAGGCAATTACCATTCTGTCTCCATTACCATCAATGCGACCCATATTGAGCAAGTTGAAACCTTGTATGAAGAGTTAGGTAAGCTGGAGTTGGTTCGCGTAGTGCTGTGATGGTGCAATCGTACTGTTAAAAAGGCTTACGCGATTTTGCAAAACACCATGTACTGCCATCCGGTACAGGCAGCAGTACATGATAACCTTTTAAATATATTGGCACATATCAACTTATTTATGGCTAAAGGCTGCTCAAAAACGCCAAAACGCTTTTGAACATAAAATCAGTATTGGGTAAATTTCCAACCGTCCCAACAACATGGCCGCACACATCATCCATTTTGCTATGGGATCAAGATCTCCGAAGCCTTGCGCCGTCGTGCCATATCCTATCCCCATATTATTGATGCATGCGGCAGTAGTCGCAAATGAAGTGACCAAATCATAACCGAGCAAGTTCAAAGCCCAGACAAAGAAACAACTAAAAAAGACATAGAGGAAGAAGAACCCCCAGACAGAACGCAGCACTCTTTCCTGAACCGCAGATTGACCAATTTTAATCGTTGAGATGGCATTTGGATGAATGAGCTGGTTAATTTCACTGAAGCTCTGTTTTGCCAGGATCATAAAACGGAGGGCTTTTATGCCTCCACACGTTGATCCCACGCAGCCACCAAAAAAACTGACAGCAAGCAACAATAATATCGTATGGGGAGGCCACTGGGCATAATCAGAAGTCGCCAAGCCATTATCCGTCATCATGGAACTGGTCATGAAAAAGCCATGAACAAAGGCTTCTTTCACGCCATACATGCCGGAACGGTATAATTCCAGCCAGATAATGGCAACGATCGCCGCCAATACCAGCAAGAAAAATTGCAGTTCAGCATTTTTTAGTAGTGGTTTTAAGCTCCTGCGCGTCAAGGCGATAAAATAGAGCGTAAAGTTGACCGCTGACAGGACCGAAAAAACCCCCCCCACCATTTCAATGGCGGCGCTGTCGTAATAACCCAGGCTTTCATTACGGGTAGAAAATCCCCCCAAGGAAACCGTTGAGATCCCATGGCAGATAGCATCAAACCACGACATACCTGCCGCCCAGAAGCTGACTGAACAAATCCCTCCCAGCAACAAATACACAACCCATAGGCTCTTAGCACTGTCTGCAAGCCGTGGCGTCAAGCGTTCTTCTTTAAAAGGGCCGGGCATTTCTGATTGATACAGTTTGGCGCCACCAATTCCCAGTAAAGGCAAAATAGCAACAGCCAGGACGATGACACCTAAGCCGCCGATAAAATTGAGCTGGGCACGGTAATAGAGCATGGATTTGGGCAGGGCTGAAACATCATTCAATACCGTGGCACCGGTGGTCGTGATGCCAGATATTCCTTCGAACATCGCATCCACCAGATTGATATTTAAGCTATTGTCGAGCAAAAAAGGCAAGGCACTGAGCAACGAAAAGAGCAACCAGAAGAGTACAATGATAAGAAATCCATCTTGCGTACTGGGCTGCGCCTTAGTTTTACGGGTAAAGTACCAGCCTACTCCGCCGGTAACCAAGCCAATGACAAATGTTTCAAAAAAAGCAAAAACACTTTTTTCTTGATAAAACAAAGCCACAGAAAAAGGCAGCAACATTGAGAGGCTATAAAGGAGCACCAGAAAACTACAAAGATGCCCAACAATGAGAAGTTGGTTTTTTTTGACCATCTGTTAGCTCAAAAAGGAGATTAAAGAGAAAATTACCAAAATATATAACCATGATAATATAAAATAAAAATATATTCTTCTAATGAACAATATTATTACATTAAGTCATTCTCAAACTGGTGGGAATCCTCTTACAGCGTTATACTGACGGGCACTTTTGTTAACGAATGATGAAATTTCCATTGCAACATAACACCGTTATTTTACGCCAGTTAGGTATTCAGCCCTACGAACCGGTTTCTGATGCCATGCACCAATTCACCGAACAACGTACGGCAGAAACACCGGATGAAATCTGGCTTGTCCAACACGAAAAAGTCTTTACGCAAGGTCAGGCCGGCAAAACTGAGCATATACTTGCACCTGGTGATATCCCTGTTGTCCAGTCAGACAGGGGAGGACAAGTCACTTATCATGGTCCCGGACAGCAGGTCATGTATGTTTTGATTGACTTGAAACGGGCAAAAATCGGGGTGCGTCAATTGGTCACTTCAATCGAAAATACCGTGATTGAAACGCTGGCACATTTTGGTGTGGAAGCCTATGCCCGTCCGGATGCACCAGGCGTTTATGTTGCAGGTAACAAAATATGCTCCCTTGGTTTGCGTATCCGCAAAGGATGCTCTTTCCATGGTCTGGCACTGAATATTGCAATGGACTTACAGCCATTTTTACGCATCAACCCTTGTGGTTATGCAGGCATGCAGATGATCCAACTCAGTGACCTCGTCACCGGAGTAACGATTAAAGATGTACAACCCGTTCTGGTGGAAAAATTCTGTCAGATCTTGGGATTTCAACTCATCAATGAAAGATGATATAATTTTTTAACATTTTTCAAAAAAATTTGAATGGACTTATTGCCTCGATATTTTTCTCATCACCACCAGGCAGTAAGTCAAAATCTGAAGAATATAACTGGAACCAGCACGATTATGAGTAAACCAATTCAGATGGAACGTGGTGTCAAATACCGCGACGCAGACAAGATGGCTTTGATCCCGGTGAAAACAATCGCCACAGAACGTGAAGCACTCTTGCGTAAACCTGAGTGGATGAAAATCAAACTTCCTGCGGATTCCAGCCGCATTCAGGGTATCAAAGCGGCAATGCGCAAAAATGGGTTGCATTCCGTCTGTGAAGAAGCCTCCTGCCCTAACCTTGCGGAGTGCTTTAACCACGGAACCGCCACTTTTATGATCCTCGGCGCCATCTGTACTCGTCGCTGTCCATTCTGTGACGTCGCTCATGGTCGCCCAAATGCACCTGATGCCAATGAACCTATCAAGCTCGCGCAGACTATCCAGGATATGAAGCTGCGTTATGTCGTTATCACCTCTGTTGACCGTGATGATTTGCGTGATGGTGGTGCCCAGCATTTTGCTGACTGTATCGCAGCTATTCGTGAAAAAAACCCATCAATTAAGATCGAAACTTTGGTGCCGGATTTCCGCGGCCGTATGGATCGTGCCCTGGAAATTCTGACTGCAACCCCGCCTGATGTGTTCAACCATAATTTGGAAAACGTGCCACGGGTTTATCGTCAAGTTCGTCCGGGCGCTAACTATGACTGGTCGTTGAAACTATTGGAAAAATTCAAGGCAGCGCATCCAGATATCCCAACTAAATCAGGCTTAATGGTGGGATTAGGCGAAACCAACGAAGAAATTTTAGAGGTGATGCGCGATTTACGCAGACACGGTGTCACCATGCTGACTTTGGGGCAATATTTACAACCAAGCCGCCATCACTTACCGGTGCAGCGTTATGTCAGCCCCGCTGAATTTGATGAAATGAAAGAAGCCGCGTTAGAGATGGGCTTTACTCATGCTGCCTGTGGCCCGTTTGTTCGCTCTTCTTACCATGCTGACTTGCAGGCCAAGGGCATCGAAATCAAATAAGTGGTTTCCACCATCATAATGAATATTGTGTTTGCTGTATTTATTGGTGGTGGTCTGGGGAGCGTACTGCGCTGGCTCATCAGCCTCCGCCTGAACAGTCCTTCCTCCCCCATTGCCGTTGGTACACTGGCGGCTAATTGTATTGGCGCATTTATCATTGGGTTAGGTTTGGCCTACTTTAACAAAGCCACACACCTCGATCCGGTTTGGAAGCTAATGCTAACGACAGGTTTTTGCGGAGGGTTAACCACCTTTTCCACTTTTTCTGTCGAAGTGGTTTATCTCTTACAGGCAGGAAAAATAGGTTGGGCGCTAGCCAGTCTCTTGATGAATGTGATTGGTTCATTGTTGATGACAACATTGGCTTTTGCACTCATGAACAAACTGTAATGATCTGATAACCCTCTAAAAACCCATAAGATAAAAAAACCCGTTATCAAAACGGGTTTTCAAAATATGGGATTCGAAATTAGATTGCGACAACGTTTGCAGCAGATGGACCTTTCGCACCCTCAGTAATTTCAAACTCTACTTTTTGGCCTTCGGCCAGAGTCTTAAATCCGTTAGACTGAATGGCTGAAAAGTGTACAAAAACATCCTTACTACCATCTTCCGGAGTGATAAAACCGAACCCTTTGGATTCATTAAACCACTTAACGTTACCTTTAATTTTTGACATTAAAACTTACCTTTAATAAACAAGACACGAACTCAGCGTCACGACGTACAGTACAGCAAATAATATAGTCCACTGTCTGCAACATAGATCACGAAACATATAACCGAATGTAAAAAAACAGACTTTTTGTTTAATTACATTGATTGATTTTATACGTCAATGGTGGTTTCACAAATAAATTAGCGTTTTATTTTACTTCTGTTTACTTTTCTGCTCTTTTCATGAGCCAGTAACCACCTTTTGATCGCCAGCCCACCGGTATAGCCGACCAATTTACCATCATGTCCAATCACCCGATGACAAGGCACGATTAATGAAATAGGATTGCGTGAATTTGCCATACTGACCACACAACAATAATTGACCGAACCCAACATTCGCCCAAAATACGCCTGCTGAGAATGTGAAAAAAACTTCCAGGACAACCATCAAACTGTCTCCAATGCCCGGCAGGAAGCATGGCTGTTCAGCCCGCCCGCGGGGCACAGGCCAGTGCCGGATCTGGAAAAGAGCAAAAAGCAAGGTGGTTATTCGCTGGCGCTTACCTTCAAATAGACAATAAAATTATTTAAATAAACTCACATCATAAAATAGTCTTATAAAAAAGAGTTCAATAAAAATAATTTGTTATTATTTCCACGAGGATTTCCATCTTTTATTTATATAAACTTAATTAATGAAATATTTATTTTTATTATTTTATTGGAAATGTTTTAATGCGTAGTCTAATATTTATATATGTCAATATTAATTATAGAATGTCGTTGTCGTTTTTTAATTGAATCCCGTTCGTCGTATTGGGCGTACATTTTATCTCATTAAATAATATTATATTTTCATGGAACTATTCCTAGTATAGTTCCGTTTGCATTTTAGAAAAATAAAAAAACCCTCAAGATAATCACTACATCTATGCCACTGATAATTATCAATTTTCTATTCATGATGTTGATATTAAAAATACTATAAAACGATAACGACACTTTTAGATATGATTACCGAAGGTTTACTCATCACACAACAGATAGTCATCTTTATCTTTGGTTTCTGTGGGGGAAATATCAGGCTAGGAGAATAGTGGGCGCTGATTATCAGTCTAAAAAATATTATTTTCCTGATTCTGGTAGCACTATAACTAGGGAAGCGACTCCACAAGTCAAAATAGACACAACACCACGTACTGATGTGGTTAGTTTGAGTCGACTTTATTTCAAAAAACCAATAGACAATTTTTGGGTTGATGAAGCGAACCAAGTGCCACAATTTAAATTTCGTGATGTTTATGGCAATGAATCAGTCTAGCTAAAAATTATCATGGATGTCACGGGCAATGATAACGAATTTCACCTACAGGAAGGGTAAAACAGTCTATACCCTATGGATTTCAAGATGCAGCGCGGCGGCAAGGGAATGAACCCCCAGGAGCATAGATAACTCTGTGACTGGGGTGAATGAGCGCAGCCAACAAAGCGGCAACTTGAAAGACGACGGGTATATACCAATCTAACTTCAAGTTGCCGTTTGCAAACCAACGAGAGTGTTTATATCTCCCCGCTTCGCGGGGAGATATAAGACGCATCTTGAAAGGCGATTGGTATATCGCGTTTTAACGACCACAATATTCTGCTCTCAAAGACAGGTGATTAAGATGAGTGATAATTTTTTCTCCCAGGCCGCTAATTTTCAGAGCACAGCAACGGGCCAAGTCGATCCGCGTACCGGGTTATTTAATTACGCGATGCCGCTGGCACACCTTATCGGCAATAACCAGCTTGGGCCAGAGCAGACTTTCGCACTGTCTTATAGCCCGCTCAATTCGGGCAATATTGGTTTTGGCATCGGTTTTTCGCTGGGGCTCACGCACTATAATGCGGAACACCGGTTGTTAATGCTTTCAACCGGCGAACAGTATAAAGTCTTTGAAACCGATGAGCGGGTCTTTTTGAAACAATACAAGCAGGATGTGATTCGGTTTGAAAAAGATGTCGAACAAAATGTTTACCGGGTCATCCATAAATCCGGTCAGGTGGAAATACTGACCGGTCCCCGGAATCTTTATGATCTCAAAGTCCCCACTCACATTATCAACCCACTGGGATGTACTCTGACACTGGATTGGGATTATGGGGGGAAGCCAATCCCCCGCCTTGTTTCAGTCTCAGACGAAAGTCAGGTGCTGTTAAAAATCCAGTATCATACGGCTATCTATACCCGGATTATGGTCTGGCCCGACACACCGGAATCTTATGTTATCCGATTAAACTTTGAGAATGACCGGGTGACTCAGATCCATAATGAGTCGGGTGACCAAACGTTAAGCTGGAAACTGGGGTATGACTCAGGCAGCGGATTCTTAACCCGGATTTCATCACCGACCGGCATGACTGAATTTGTGAATTACGATTTGGAGGGGCATGACTTCCCCAGTGACGCCCACCTGCCACCGTTGCCTTATGTCACCCGGCACACTCAACAAATCAAGCCAGGTTCTGACATCATCAGGGACTATGAATATACCGAATATAATTTTCTGGGGTACGGCAGTCATGGGAGCTGGAATGAGAATGATGACTATCTCTACGGGGTCCTGACAAATTATCACTACGGCTCAACCGAGCATTGGAATAATGGCACAGAACAGCGGCATATTACCCGGCGTTACAATAATTACCACCTGCTGATTTCAGAAAACGCACAGCAAAACAGTTGTCAGCGTCAGCACAAGACAAAATATTATGCCCACATTGGACAAAGTTTTGATAACCAGCCGCCGCAGTTCCAGTTACCGCAATCCGCGACAGTGCGTTTTATCAGTGACAGTGGCCAGCGGGAAGAAGTGACGCAGACTGAATTTGATGCGGCGGGCAACCCGACCGTTCAGGTCGCCCCGGATGGCACCCGTACTGAATGGGTATATTACCCCGCAGAAGGGGAAACCGATCAGTGTCCGGCGGACCCCCACGGGTTTGTGCGTTACGTTAAATCTAAAACTGTGACGCCAGCACCGACAGCGGGCTATAACGATGCGCCGGTGCATCACGTGCGCTATCGTTATGAAACCTTATCCACCCGTTCCGGCAGCCCGAACACCTATGCCGTGGTGTGTACCCGGCAAGAAATGTACAGCGGCAGCCAGTTACTGCAAGCCAGCCAAACCCATTATGTGGATCAGCCGGATCAGCCCCACCACGGGCGGGTGGCATTGATTGAAGAAACGGTCTACAGCGCGCCGGATAACAGGTCAACGGACACCTTGCCGCACTGGACCAGCCAGACGCGCTTCAGCTACAGCCTGACAGACGGAGAGCTGCAAAATACCGTGCAGTGGTGCGGACATGACGGGCTGACCGTCAGTGGCCTCCAGGTGACATCGTGTGTCAGCGGCAAACTCTTGCGGGGACAAGACCCACTGAATTGTACGGCACACTATACCTATGATGCACTGGGACGCCTGCTGAAACAGGAGGATAATGCCGGCACGGATTACGCCCGCGATATTCAGTTTACTTATACCATTGAAGAAAATAACGTGCCCACCACCACCCAACAGGATGTTTGGGGCAATCAGACACGCACCCGGTTTAACGGAAAAGGACAGCCTTATCAAAAGGAAATACTGGCGAAAGGGCAGGAAGCGGCGGGCTGGCGTCAAGTGTCGGGCATCGAGCGGGACAGCTGGGGCCGGGCTATCACGAAAACCTACCATGACTGGTTACCAACGGAAACAGATCCGGAAAAAGAGGCACAGGTCAGGCAGGTTTCCGTTCGCCAGCAAACCACTTACAACAACTGGGGTCAACCCTGCCTGGTCACGGATGACACCGGAAAACGGTTGCGGCAGGAGTATGATCCGGTCACGCTGACAACCCGGCATCAGATGGAAGCGGATGGCCTGTCGTTCAGTTATACAGAAACCGTCTACGACCTGCGGCACCAGCCGTTGACCGTAACGCAATATGACAGTCAGGGACAACCGGCCAGCCAGCAACAAAACGATTATGACGGACTGGGGCGATTACGCGCCACGGTGGATGCGCTGGGGCAGAAGACCGAGTACGGTTATGATGCCTTTAACCGGGTATCGGTGATCCAGTACAGCGATGGCACCGTGGTGCGCAAAAGTTATGCGCCGTTCAGCGTCGGGGCGTTACTGACACAGATAGAAGCCGACGGAAAAGTGCTGGGTATCCGTGAGTTTGACAGCCTGCACCGGGTGATATCCACCACGGTTAGCGACCGTACCCACCGGGCGACCTATCAGGCCAATAATCCGGCACCGATAGCGGTCACCGATGCGCAGGGGCAGACATCGCAGCAACAACATGAACCCCGGCTGGGCAACGCGTTGCTCCAGATGATCACCACGGGTATCCAGCAAAACTTTACCTATGAGGCTAAAACCGGCGCGATGGTCCGGGCGGTGACGGCACAGCAGGCTGTTCAGCAACTCAATTATACCCCGGACGGGCAGTTACAGCAGGAAAGTGTGCGTTTTGACGATACCGGTGCAGGCGCGGCCCGGAACGCAGAATACCGTTACTCGCCAGCGGGCAGGCTGACAGAATACCGGGGATTTTCAACGGCGGAAAACCGAACCCAGCGGCTGCGTTTTGATACGCTGGGGCGGCCGGTTGAAATGGCTGACGAGGCTCTCAGTGTGACCTTTTCCTATGATGCCGCCAGCCGGCTTAACCGCTGGACGGTACAGGATAAAAAAACAACGCAGCAACTGATGACTACGCTGAAGTGGGATGATTTTGGCCGGGAAACGGAACGCCGGATTGAAAGCGACACCGACATACTGACGCTGACGCAGACCTATACCGTTATCGGTCAGATAGCGAGCCGGGCGACCCACTCACAACAGGCCGGATTGTTACGGCAGGAAAGCTACACTTACGACCCTGCCCGCCGCTGGCTGACGGATTATCAGTGCACGGGGAGCGAGTGCCCACGGGATGCTTATGGTATGACGCTGACCCGCCAGCAGTTCACTTATGATCGGCTGGGTAATATCCTGACTTGTATCACCACGCTGGCGGATGGCAGCAGTGATACGGCGACGTTCAGTTACAGCCCGTCCGATGCCTGCCAGTTACAGCGTATTACTCATACCCATCCGGGCTATCCGGCGGAAATTACGCTGGCTTACGATAAAAACGGGCGGCTGATCCGGGATGAGGCCGGGCGAGAGCTTACCTACGATGCGCTGGGCCAGCTCACCTCCGCCACGCTGAACGAAAACACCTGTGGTTACGGGTACGATGCGGCGGGTCGGCTGGCACTGCAACGACTGAACGATACACAGACGCAGGAACTGTATTATTGGGGCAACATACGGGTGATGGAAGTATTGCGGGAAAGCGGGACAGAAACCCACCGGGTACAGGCGAACGGCGTGCCGGCGGCAACCGTCACCGACAGTGGCACGCATTTACTGGGTACTGACCAGCAAGGCAGTGTGCTGGTGAGCCTACAGCATCCCGATACCCTGACCCGCTATCGCTACACGCCGTATGGGCAGCAGGCAACAAACGAACAGGATCCCGCTCAGCCCGCGTATACCGGGGAAGCCTTCGATCCGGTGGGCGGCGGTTATCATCTGGGCAATGGCTACCGGACCTACAATCCGGTACTCATGCGGTTTACTGCCCCGGATAGCTTAAGCCCGTTTGGTGCCGGGGGGCTGAACCCCTATGCATACTGTTTGGGTGATCCGATAAACCGGAGCGATCCCAGCGGGCATATAAGCCTGGGCAGTATTCTGGGCATTGTCTTTGGGACAATAGGTCTGGTCATTGGGCTGGCAATGGCGATCCCGACGGGAGGTGCGTCTCTGACAATTAGCGGCGCGATTTTAGCGGGGATCGGCTTTTTGGGCGATGCGACCGGAATTACCAGTGCGGCGATGGAAGAGAGCAACCCGCAGGCATCAGCGGTGCTGGGCTGGGTATCCCTCTCCCTGGGAGCATTAAGTTTAGGCAGCGGGCTGCTGGGCGGGCTGGCGCGGGGAATGCGGCAAACCGGTGAAAGGTTAACCGAGAGTTTTTCTCATGGCCTGAGTGGCAGGGGGGCAGAGGTGGCGGGAAGTAGCCATAGCTACACTACGGCTGGCTCTCTGACTGTAAGAGAAACAGAGTATGTACGCAGTTTCAGGCAGATTAAGAACCAGGCTGGCCGAGATATTGTGGAAACTATAGGCAATAGCCAGATAAATAATATCGAAATTAATTTGGATAATCTGAGTAGGAGTATAGCTAATCCTTACGAGTATCAATCAACTTATGGAAAGGTTTTAAAATTAGGTTTTTGGGAAACTTCCAGTGGAAGTAATATATGGAGAATAGATAATTCTGTTTCAGTAAAACTTTTTACTGAACAAAGTACTCATGTGAATATTACAGACAGTATTTATTTAAGATTATATGCGCAATTTATTACTGATGATACTGCTGTAACACACGTTACCAATACTAATACAATACGTTCACTCATTGATTATAATTTTACACATCAAACACCTTTTGATGAGATAAGAATGTCACAAATACTACAACTGTGGGGGATGAACAACTATAGAGGAATGTTTAAAGATTGGGCTGCGGCTGATTTATTACTTAGATTTCCTCATAAAGAACAAATAATACAAGAAGTAACAGGTGTTATTTCTCTTAATGACCCATTATCTTATGCTTTATTATATAATATTCTTTTTCCAAATTAAATTTCATAATGATTTTGAGGTTATGATTGTGAAATATGCATCAGATATCTCCCCGCTTCGCGGGGAAATATCAACACTTACATTTAATTGATTTTATACACCAATAGTGGTTTCACAAATAAATTAGCGTTTTATTTTAATTCTGTTTACTTTTCACCTTTCTGCTCTTTTCATGTTCCAGTAGCCACCTTTTGATATCCAGCCCACCGGTATAGCCAACCAATTTACCATCATGTCCAATCACCCGATGACAAGGCACAATTAATGAAACAGGATTGCGTGAATTTGCCATGCCGACCGCACGACAATAATTGACCGAACCTAACGTGAGTGCCAGTTTTTTATAACTCCACATTTCTCCATAAGGAATTTTGCAAAGCTGCTGCCAAACGCGCTTTTGGAATTCAGTGCCCTGCATGCTTAAAGGAACGGTAAACGTTAGCCGTTTCCCTTTAAAATATTCCTGTAACTCTTTCGCGCACTGTTTGGTCATCCCATTTTTTGATTCTAATTCTTTCTTTTCATTGACGAAATAGATACTACTTACTCCTTCATCGTCCGCAGTGATATGTACATAAGGCTTGGGAAATCCTTCTGGAGTATTCAGGTAATGATGATACATAAACTAACCTCCATTTAATTTATTATTAAAAATTTCTGTACTAGCCTAAAGCGCCCATTCATCACTTTGCAATGATGAATTCGATTACACATCTGACAATTTGATAAAGAAACCATCGCGCCCTCTGACAATTAAAATTATGGCTCTGCCAATAAGTTATGACACTTTATTTTTAATGTCACCTATTTAAAAAAGATCAAAACACCACATGTAGACAAAAAATCAAAACAGATAACTATATATAGCTCTAATTTCACAATTAAATTATCTCAATATAATACACATGTGTTCGTTTTTATTATTATTAAATAATATACCACCCCTAAATTTTGCTAAAAGTGTTATCCTTTATGACACACAGAGGCATATCATTGGTCTATTCTAGGTTAGAAAACGACAATTGGGGGAAATTCCCCTAAAAGAGATACACTACACTGCAACCAATGCACTCAATGGTGTGAAAAAGCCAGTTATCCCCAAGCATTAAAAGCGTTAACTGATAAACTGTGATAAAGATCATCTCCCAATCACTCAAGCATCTGACTTTTTTCTGAACAAGACCCCTTTTCTATCCTTAGCACAGTGAAATAATGAACGATAACCAATGAATTTAAATTAATTATTTCACCCAGCCTTAAGTATTACATTTCATATCTGTTAACATTCTGTTTAATATAAAAAACTCACTGAAAAATTAGCCATAAACACTCCAAGAATAGAAAAAACAAAATAAACATTTAGCTACTTAATTTCAATTCCATTCAATATGGTTAATAAATAACAAAAAACAACAAATATAAACAACATACTCTTTTGTTATATCCTCACTTATATCCCAAAAAACTCCATTTTAAAGCCTTAAACATAGAATCATATTCAACAACCCCATAAATATTAAATATATCGCGATGATAATTTTATCCCATCACTTTTTTATGGATTTTTATGCAATGATAACCCCCACACTGATAACCAAAAAATAAAGAATAAAAAACCAAGAAAATGTAAAAAATCAAAATAATACCCTAAACATATAAATAAATTAATTTTATACAGGATAATAATCTTTCATTGTTTTCTGAAATTCAATTCATTTATTGAGCTGAATTTCTCTAAATAATTATCCAAAAATCCATTTTCTCACCCCCATATTATGCCATAGGAAACATAACCATTGTATTAATGATGTTAAATAAGGGGTTGTCAGCGTATTTTAATATGTTAGGGTATATGTTGGTAAAATAGCGCTGGAGTAATCAACCTCAACATATCATCAATAATAGGAAATATTTATTCCATGAGCATTAAACTTGAAGTTAAGAACCTCTATAAAATATTTGGCAATAATCCTGAGACTGCATTTAAGTTATTAGCGTCGGGTCTCAGCAAAGAGCAAATATTTGAAAAAACAGGTCTTACCGTCGGTGTCCAGGATGTCAATCTGGCCATTGAAGAAGGCGAAGTATTTGTGATTATGGGATTATCTGGTTCAGGTAAATCCACTCTAGTACGTCTTCTCAATCGTCTGATAGAGCCTACCAAAGGCCATGTACTTATCGACGGTGAAGATATTTCCACCATCACCGAAACCCAGTTACGGAATGTTAGACGTAGCAAAATCAGCATGGTTTTCCAGTCATTTGCGCTTATGCCGCATTTGAATATTCTGGATAATACCGCGTTTGGTATGGATCTTGCGGGCATTCCTAAAGACGAGCGCCATCAAAAAGCCTTTGAAACGCTGAAACAAGTCAATCTCGAAAGCTACGCCCTATCCTATCCTGATGAACTGTCCGGGGGTATGCAACAACGGGTTGGCTTAGCCAGAGCGTTGGCTAACAATCCCGATATTCTGTTAATGGATGAAGCCTTCTCGGCCCTTGATCCCCTAATCCGTGCCGAAATGCAAGATGAGTTACTACGTTTGCAAGGGGAGCATCAACGTACCGTTGTGTTTATTTCCCACGATTTGGATGAAGCTATGCGCATCGGTGATCGCATTGCCATCATGCAGGATGGTATTGTCGTCCAGGTCGGAACACCTGATGAAATCATGAATAGCCCCGCTAATGATTATGTCAAAACTTTCTTCCGTGGTGTGGATGTCGGCCATGTTTTCTCAGCCAAAGATATTGCCCGCCGTCGACCAGCAACATTGCTCCATGCCGCTGCCGGCTTTGGCCCGCGCTCGGCATTAAAAGTGCTGGATAATGAGGACAGGAACTATGGCTATTTGATCGAAAAAGGCCAAAAATTTATTGGAGTGGTCTCTGTCAACTCCCTGCAACAGGCGTTGGCAGAAAAGAAATCCATTGAACATGCCATATTGGAAACACCCATCGCCGTTTCGGCAGATATTCCGTTGAATGAATTGATATCGACTGTCGCGCAATCTCCCTGCGCGGTGCCTGTCGTAGGTGACAATAGTCGTTATTTAGGTGTCATTTCCAAAGGAATATTGCTACAGGCCTTAGATAAGGAGGCACCCAATGGACAATAACTCTCCACAAACAGTCACTGATCCCAACATCAATAGTGATCCCTGGATGGACAGTGGAGCCACTTCTCCACCAGAAAACCCTGATTGGCTGAATACATCGCCAACCGACATCCCTGCTGAACACTTTAATCTCATGTCACCTTTTCAGCACAAACTCATTCCGTTTGACTCATGGGTAACTCATATTGTCGATTGGGTTGTCATACATTTTCGCCCTGTTTTTCAGGTGATCCGTGTGCCGGTCGATTTTGTCCTCAGCGGTTTTGAACAATTCCTGATGACATTGCCCCCACCCATTACCATTTTATTTTTTGCCTTGCTGGCCTGGCAACTTGCCGGAGCAGGAATCGGTGTGCTCTCTTTCATTTCACTGATCATGATCGGTGCCATTGGAGCCTGGTCAGAAGCCATGGTAACCATGGCTCTGGTGCTGACAGCCCTGCTATTCTGCCTTATCATTGGGCTTCCTCTCGGTATTGGGTTGGCGCGTAATGAGCGGCTGGCCAAGATTGTTCGCCCCTTGCTGGATGCTATGCAAACCACGCCGGCTTTTGTTTATCTGGTTCCCATCGTCATGCTGTTTGGCATAGGTAATGTCCCTGGCGTCATCGTTACTATCATTTTTGCGTTACCTCCCATTATTCGCCTGACCATTCTGGGAATAAAGCAAGTTCCATCAGATTTAATTGAAGCCGCCAGATCATTTGGAGCAAGCCCAAGGCAGATGTTGTTCAAAGTTCAACTGCCGCTAGCGATGCCGACGATTATGGCTGGTGTGAACCAAACATTGATGTTAGCGCTTTCCATGGTCGTCATAGCTTCCATGATTGCGGTTGGCGGCTTGGGATTAATGGTATTGCGTGGTATTGGCCGCCTTGACATAGGATTGGCCGCCGTTGGCGGTACGGGCATTGTCCTTCTTGCCATTATCCTTGATCGCCTGACGCAATCCCTGGGCAAGAATCATCGAGCCAGAGGGGGACACTGGTATCACTCTGGGCCAATAGGATTGCTTCGCCTACTTTTTCTCTCAATTCACGCAATTAAGAAAAAAAACCATCTATCAAAATCGCGCCAGTCAAAATAATACGTCCAAAACAACATCCGATCTGGCAACAAAAGGAGGAAATCACCATGCGCATAATCACCTTATGCAAAGAGATCATCAATAAGGGGATAATTTCTGGAACGCTCCTGATAATATTCACGAGCCTCTCCTTAACATCCACAGCATTTGCTGCGACTGAATTTCCCGGCAAAGGCATTAGTGTGCAACCACTACAAAGTACAATCAGCGAAGAAACATTTCAGACGTTGATTGTCTGCAAAGCGTTGGAAAAACTTGGCTATGATGTCAAACCGATCAAGGAAGTTGATTATAACGTCGCTTACACTTCCATTGCTTCTGGTGATGCCACATTTATGACCGTCAATTGGGTTCCACTCCATGATGCCCCATACAAAGCTGCTGGAGGAGATAATGTCTTCTATCGCAAGGGAAATTATGTCGTCAATGCGGCTCAGGGATATCTGATTGATAAAAAAACCGCAGAAAAATATCACATCACCAATATTGCTCAATTAAAAGATCCTAAACTTGCCAAGTTGTTTGATAGTAATGGCGATGGAAAAGCAGATTTGACAGGTTGTAACCCTGGATGGGGATGTGAAAGCGCAATCAACCATCACTTAGCGGCTTATAGATTAAAAAATACGGTGGAACAAAACCAAGGCAATTATGCCGCCATGATGGCTGATACTATTGCCCGTTATCGGGCTGGTAAGCCTATCCTTTATTATACCTGGACACCTTACTGGGTGAGTGATGTCCTGAAACCCGGAAAAGATGTCATCTGGCTGCAAGTCCCCTTCTCTGCTACCGGTGAGGGAGAAACTATCGATACTCAGTTGCCTAACGGCCGTAACTATGGTTTTCCTCCCAGTACCATGCACATCGTGGCAAACAAAGCGTGGGCAGAAAAGAACCCCGCTGCGGCGAAACTGTTTGCTGTAATGACCTTGCCTATTGCGGATATTAGTGCTCAAAATCGGCTTATGCATAGTGCTAAAACGTCAGAAGCTGATATTGAACGCCAGGCTGAATATTGGATCAAATCACATCAGGCAACGGTAGATCGTTGGCTAAAAGCAGCCAGAGAAGCCGCTGATAAAGCATAAATTAACTTTTCTTTTACGCTGTGTAGTAACCTATGTAGCCGTGAAAACATTAACAAAAATTCACGGCTACTCCGTATCTATTCCTCTACGACCACCAATCCCATTGTTCTGAATGACATTATTTAAATAATTTATATATTTTATATTTTCACTTTCATCATATTTTGTTAAGGTTGTTTTATCTGTTAACAAAAAAACAAAATACTCCATGTCAATGCTTGAGAAATCTGCACCTGATACATCAGCCTCTGATACATCAGAACCTGGGAAGCCTCTACCAAACAAGGTTTCTTCATTTAAAGAAGGTATTTTTGATAGTCTTCCAATCGCTATTGGCTATATTCCCATCTCTTTTGCATTTGGTTTAAGCGCCACTAAACTGGGATTTACTCCCATAGAGGCCATATTTTTTTCATGTGTCATTTATGCCGGAGCCAGCCAGTTTGTGATTACTGCCTTATTGAGCGCCGGAATGTCGCTGTGGGTTTCTGCACTGACAGTAATGGCAATGGATATCCGCCATATTTTGTATGGCCCTGCCTTACGCTATCGCATTAAACAAAAACTCTCGGAAAAGAAAACCGTGATTTGGGCCTTTGGCCTGACTGATGAAGTTTTTGCCGCAGCAACAACCAAACTCATTAAAGACCAGCGAAGTTGGAGTGAAAACTGGATGATGGCCATTGCAATATGCTCCTGGCTCTCTTGGGTATTGGGTACTGTAGCAGGAGCCATCCTGGGTAATGGTTATCTGAATTCTTATCCCGCCGTTGAAGCGGCCATGACATTTATGCTTCCGGCTCTGTTTTTAAGTTTTTTATTAGCCTCTTTCCAAAAGCAGCATACTTACTGTATTACCGCTTCCTTATTGGGCGCTTTAGTAGGCATTACATTTTTTTCAATCCCTATCGCCATTCTTGCGGGGATCATGGGTGGATGCTTAGCCGCACTGTTGCAAACTAAAAACACACAATCGAATGCCAATACCTTGCATGATTAATGCATTACATGACTATAAAATTATATGATTGATAATAAAATACTTTTTATTGGACTTATTGTAGGCGCTGCCAATTTTCTATTCCGCTATCTTCCTCTGCGTTTAGGAGCCAATCACTCACCGGCAGGAAAAAAAGGGAAAATGGGAGTCATACTCGACAGCATTGGTATCGCATCAATTTGCTCACTCCTCATCGTCTCAAGCATTCCAGACGCCATGAAAGAGCACAGCAAACTTTTTCCGACGTTAATGGGTTGCCTAACTATCTGCTTTTTCTTCTATAAAACACGAAGCATCATCATTTCCACACTATCTGGTGCCTTAATCTTTGGGATAGCATTCAAAGTATTTATGAATTAGGTATCAATATTAAAAGAAATATGATGATAATAAATAACTACAATTGCTAAATTTAACTTTTAATATAGTATTTGTATGGTTTTTAACAAAAGTTACTTTACCGGTTGAAACTAATAAGGTATCTAAACAATGGAAAGTTCATTCACTCCCACAGAAGAGTTACTTAATTGCCGTGTATCACAGCAAAAAAGTTTGCCCTACCAAGAGATATTACTCACTCGCTTATCCATGCATGTCCAGAATAAACTTCTGGAAAATCGCAACAACATGCTGAAAGCACAAGGAATCAATGAAACCTTGTTTATGGCTCTGATGATTCTGGATACCAAAGAAAGTCGTAGCATTCAGCCATCAGAACTTAGCGCTGCATTAGGCTCTTCCCGTACAAATGCAACCCGAATTGCAGATGAATTAGAAAAGCAAGGTTGGATAGAGAGGAAGGAGAGCCACAACGACCGCCGTTGTCTTCATCTTCATCTTACAGAAAAAGGTTCAATTTTTTTGAATAGTTTACTGCCACCACAGCATGAGTGCCTAATTAAACTTTGGTCTATTCTTGATTCCGAGGAGAAAAAACAGTTAGAAAAACTGATGAGAAAAATCTTGGGGCAATTAGATAATATTGGGGATTGTTTAAGTAAGTGATTGTCTGTCCGTTTTCTGAGCAGTCTTAGATCAACAAAACAGAAAACACGTTATAGCAACATAATCTAAAAAAACTTTTCTGCTAGCCTGTATCATCGGATACTTCGTATGGCTGGCTATTATCTTCAGGTAATAATTAAATCCATATCGTTTGCCCCTTCCAGTAGTGTAAATGCACACTACTGGAATCGTGTTTTTTTCCAATCGGGGCCATACAATTAATTATAAGTTAAGAACAAATACGGAGACTCTCCATGAGTATTAGTGAGAAAGCACCACTTCCGTCTAACGAAAGCACGCTATCCTCAAGCGAAAGGCAATCTTCTTCAAAGGTAAAAATAAAAAATGATCTCAAAAAACAGAAACGTCGCCGTACCATTACGTTATTGACGTTGTTCTTCCTTTTGCTTGGGGCCGGTTATACCGTTTATTGGTTTCTCACTTTACGTCACCATGAGGAAACTGATAATGCCTATGTTACGGGTAATCAGATCCAAATAATGTCGCAAATTGCAGGCAGCGTCGTGACTGTCAATTTTGACAATACTGATTTTGTGAAAAGTGGTCAGCCTCTTGTCCAACTCGATCCCCGTGACGCCGAATTAGCGTTGGAAAGCGCTAAAAATGAATTAGCCAATACTGTCCGGATCACCCATCAGCACATGATCGACAGTAAAAGATACCAAGCTATCATTGAGCTGAAAAAAATTGCCCTCAGAAAAGCCCAACATGATCTTAACCGAAGGGAAATATTGGGGACTCAGGAGCTGATTGGTAAAGAAGAGTTGCAACATATGCGAGAAGCTGTCTCTACTGCTCAAGCTGATCTGGATGTCGCGATAGCCCAATATAAAAGCAATCAAGCCATTATTCTGGATACTCCACTGGAAAAACAGCCAGCCGTCGAAAAAGCGGCCTCTGGCGTTCGTGATGCCTGGCTCGCCTTACAGAGAACCCATGTTGTCAGCCCGGTTGATGGTTATGTTGCTCGCCGCAGCGTGCAGGTAGGCTCTCGTATCAATTCAGGAACCCCCTTAATGGCGATTGTACCGGCCAACAATATGTGGATTGAGTCCAATTTCAAAGAAACCCAACTGGCAAACATGCGGATTGGGCAGCCCGCTACCGTCATCAGCGATTTCTATGGTGATGATGTTGTCTATACCGGTAAGGTCGCGGGGATTAATATGGGAACCGGCAGTGCCTTTTCTCTGTTACCAGCGCAAAATGCCAGCGGCAACTGGATTAAGGTTGTACAACGCCTGCCAGTCCGTATTGAACTTGATCCTGAACAAGTAAAGCAACATCCCTTGCGAATTGGGTTATCAACAAAAGTTACCGTGGACACCGCGAACACCGATGGAACGGTATTAGCAACCACTGAACGTACGCTTCCGGCCTATCAGACCAATGCCTTAACGATAGATATGGCTCCTGCAAACAAAATAGTTACTGACATTATTAATAGTAACTCAGGGAACCAAATTTAAGGGGGGTTCATGGTAACAAGAGAACCGCTTACAGGTGCGAAACTCGCCTTTTTGACCATTGCACTTTCAATGGCAACTTTCATGCTTGTTCTCGACTCTACCATTGCCAACGTCGCCATACCGACGATTGCTGGTAATCTAGGGGCATCAATCTCGCAAGGAACATGGGTGATTACCTCCTTCGGTGTCGCAAACGCCATTTCCATTCCCATTACCGGTTGGCTAGCGAAGCGCTTTGGCGAGGTGAAATTGTTCCTCTGGTCTACCGCAATTTTTACCCTTTCATCCTGGCTGTGCGGTCTTTCCAACAGCCTCAGCATGCTAATTTTCTTCCGTGTCATGCAAGGGTTAGCCGCAGGCCCTGTACTCCCCCTTTGCCAAAGTTTATTGCTAAATAACTATCCATCGGCGAAACGAAATATGGCATTGGCGCTATGGTCGATAATGATTGTTGTTGCCCCCATTTGTGGGCCTATCCTCGGCGGTTACATCAGTGATAACTACCATTGGGGATGGATTTTTTACATCAATATCCCCTTTGGTATCGCAATTATCTTTGCCATCATGCAGTTATTGCGGGGCAGGGAAACAAAAACAGAAATTCGCCCTATCGACATTATTGGGCTGTTTTTGCTGGTGATTGGTATTGGCAGCCTGCAAATTATGCTGGATCAAGGCAAGGAACTTGATTGGTTTAACTCCACCGAGATTATTACCCTGACTATTACGGCGATCATCGCACTTATTTTCCTGATCATCTGGGAACTGACTGATGATCATCCGATAATCGATCTGTCTTTGTTTAAGCTACGCAATTTTTCCATTGGCACTCTGAGCATTAGCCTCGGCTTCATGATGTACTTCGGTTCGATTGTTTTGCTGCCACAGCTATTGCAAGAAGTCTACGGCTATACCGCAACCTGGGCTGGCTTTGCGGCCGCACCGGTAGGATTGCTGCCGCTATTGCTGTCCCCCGTCATTGGCAAGTTTGGCCATAAGATAGACTTGCGTTATATAGTGACATTTAGTTTCATCACTTATGCTATTTGCTTCTATTGGCGGGCATACACTTTTGAACCAGGCATGGATTTCGCTGCCACTGCCTGGCCTCAGTTTGTTCAAGGGCTTGCGATGGCATGTTTCTTTATGCCATTGACCACCATTACCCTATCAGGGTTAGCACCAGAACGAATGGCCTCCGCTTCCAGCCTGTCAAACTTTACCCGTATATTATCGGGTTCAATAGGGACATCTCTCACCACCACAATGTGGACACAACGAGAATCGATGCATCACTCGAACCTGACAGAGTACATCAATCCATATAACCCTAATTATCAGCAAATACATCAGCAATTGGCTCAATTGGGTATGAATGATGAACAAATATCCGCTTATCTGGCAAAACAGATCACTCATCAAGGGCTAATTATTTCTGCCAATGAGATCTTCTGGTTTTCCGCCGGCGTATTCCTTTTCTTGACGTTATTGATCTGGCTGGCAAAACCACCTTTTTCTGCCGGAGGCAAAGACCACGGGGGAGCGCATTAAATTAATAGGATCTTAGCGGGAGTAGTTGCTCCCGCTATGAAAAATATCCCTGCCCTGAATAGGTTTTCATGATAGCGATATACTCAAACTATCAGGTTTTCTGACTCCTCGCGCCGCGAGGAGTCAGGAAGTAACCTACAAATAGAGGGTTCGGGAAATAATTGTCCAATTACCTCATCGTTTCAGGTTTGTTAGCAAACTGGGCAATGGGATTCACCAGATTATCCGCAAACTTAAAACTCTGCGCGGGATCAGACAAATCAAGCATCTGGCGATTGTTGGCAATTTGTAATCGATTCAAACAACAACGTTTAATTTCTGGCGTAAACAGGTCATAACGCTCAAATTGGCTGCTTTATCCTCAATCCATGACGATTTTTTATTTTTAAAATAAATGAAATTATCTATGTAGTCGATTCAAGAGGACAATCGTGACAATTCCCTACTCCTGGTAGTTTATTTCTCTGACAGCAACAGCGACGCTGTATGACATTATTTCTCATAATCACTGTGCGATAAAGCGGGTTATCCCTGCCATCAGGCAGAGTTTGTGTAAAGAAAAGATCCTGTATTAATGTATCATACTGATCTGCATCCATTCTTTCCTTGAAATTATTTAAGTACCAATGCATAACATAGCCAATGTTATTCCACAATAAACGTCCATTTATTCCTCGATAGGATTCAATCTTCTCACACACAGGTATAATATGTCTATCCAACATAGAGTGATAACGCTCCAATAAAGATATTGATTCGTCTAACCACGTTAACCGGTAATAAACAACATTTGGCCTGCCCGTTTCATGGAACTCAACCTGAAAAAGATTATAATCTGTATTAACCGCCTGAGGATATTCCAATAGCATTAACATCATTGGCGGAACAATTAAACCAAAGTACCACTGTGCCCATAAAGAATAAAGTCCTTTTTGATTGGGTTTTAATTCATTGTCACTATAATATGAATCTTGGTAGCTTTTTATCAATAATGGAAATGTTTCATCACTCGACCATTGATAAAACCCCATACTTTCCGATGGGATTTTATCTGAATTTATTTTTATTGATGAATTAAAATGGCTAAATGCCCCATCAAATAGGTTTGTGATATCTTCAATCGTTATTTCAGATATCGATTTAATAGGGCCTTGATTATTCTCATTTGCCATTCAACATTCTCCTATCACCCAATAGTTTTATATTTAGGAATAATCAACGGTGTGTTAGATTCAGGATCGCGAATAATTCGGCAAGCCAAGCCAAATACATCAGCAATATTCTGTACTGTCACAATTTCCTCAGGGATACCCTCAGCATAAATCTGCCCCTCTTTCATCATAATCAGACGAGAGGCATAACGCAGTGCCAGATTAATATCATGCAAAACCAACACCAATGTTTTGCCTTGTCGGTGCAAGCTCTGGCAAAGATCAAGCAATTCAATCTGGTGAGCAATATCCAAATAAGTGGTCGGTTCATCCAACAAAATAATCGGCGTCTGCTGAGCCAATGTCATGGCAAACCAAGCACGCTGGCGCTGTCCTCCCGACAATTCGCTCATCAATTTTTGCGACATATCCCATAAATCCACGGCCTTCAGCGCTTCATTGACGACCCTCTCATCTTCCGCCGACCATTGGCGCAGGAAAGACTGGTAAGGGTAGCGCCCACGAGAAACGAGATCATAAACCGTCAGTGCCTCAGTGATGGCTGCACCTTGTGTCAGCAAGGATAATTCACGCGCCACTAATTTAGGTTTATAACGATGGATGTTGCTTCCATCCAGCAAAACTTCACCACGTTGGGGAGGCATACTGCGACTGATAGCCCTCAACAACGTCGATTTTCCACAACCATTCGGGCCGATAATGACACTAAACTCACCATCGTGGATCGCGAGGTTAACACCATCAATAATAGTTCTTTTACCATATGCCAGTGAAAGATCATGGGCTTTCAATCGTGAAGCCACTTCAAGGGAATAAGCATCCGATGGCATTATCGTGTCCTCCTTAATTCGGCATACAGCAAATACATCAAATAAACGCCACCCATTACCGCTGTAATAACCCCTACAGGTAAACGAGCAAAGGTGGGTAATAGCAAGGTAATGAAATCAGAAGCCAGCATCAGTAAAGCCCCCACCAGCGCAGTGCAAAACAGGGCAGAACCTTTATTTCGCACCAAGCGTCGGGCAATTTGTGGGGCAGACAAGGCGATAAATGCAACAGGCCCAACAACCAATACCGACAGGGTGGCAAACGTCACTGCCAGTAAGATGCTGGCTATCTGAATAAGGTGTACAGGCACCCCAAGGGTATTGGCAATATCATTGCCAAAATGGGTGTAATTCAATTGCCTGCCTAGCCAAAATAAAACCGGGATGAACAACACCATTCCACTGATCAATGCGACATTTTGCCAGTTTTGACTGGCAAGACTGCCTCTCAGTAATGATTTCAGTTGTTGGGCTTGCTCAAGGCGAATATTCGCAGAGGCAAATTCAACAAATGCCATGCACAATGCCGCAATCGCAATTCCCGAAATAATGATCTTATTCGCCGGCATATTCCCAACGCCTGCACCATTACCGAGATAGACCAACAATACGGCAATGATGGCACCCAATAGCGCGCCTAATGGAACGGGTAATATTTCCGGCCACACAACCATTGCCACGACGATCCCAACCGCCGCACCACCGTTAACACCGATGATATCCGGGCTGCCAAGTGCATTACGAGTCATAAGCTGGAACAGGGAACCAGAAAGTGCCAATGTTATTCCCGCCCCGATTGCCACCAATGCTCTCGGTAAACGGATCTCCGTTAAGATAAAGGCTTGATAAGGTGTTTCTGTCAGTAAAAAAGGATTATCCATCCCTTCCCTGCCCATTGCTAAGGACAGGTAAAAAAGCACGACAATCAGCAATAAAATGGAACAAACTACCCGGATAATCTGCCACTCTGGCGTCATAAAAACGACATTGCCTATCTTAACTGTTTTAATGTTGGGCTGTCTCATGGGTGAATGAATCAATGTCATCATTTACTCCGCCATCATCTTTTGGGAGCGGCTTTTCGCCACCAGATAAAGCAGCGGTGCACCAATACTCGCCGTAATAATACCAACCATGATTTCTTCGGGGGATATCAGCAATCGCGCAACAATATCCGATATTAGCAGCAAGCAAGAGCCCGCAAGCAGGCAATAAGGTAAATGATTGTGTTGCAAAGTTGAATTCTTCACTCTATTTATCTCGTTACCAAAATGATTTGTATTATGTTTGTCTTGATATTTCCATCACTTATCTGTCGCAAATACGACAGAATATCCTTCCCGCAAGGCGTAAAGAGGATTCATTAACGTTCCGGCAAATTTCAGATTCTTCTCACGATCATCAAGGTCGATCATCTGTTGGTTATTCGCCATTTGCAGACGGTTCAGACAGGTACGCACAAAATCGTGCTTAAATAGATCAAATTTGCGGAATTTTTCTATCTGATCCCGATGTTGTGGTTGATAACTATGAATACAGTAGGCAACCCATTTTCCCTGGTTAAATGGGAGGTTTGATGATTCCAATGAGTATTTAACGAACGCATTTATAAAGCCCTTTATTCATATCCTGTACCCACCTGTTTCCATACATAAACACTGCTGACAGGGTGATACATCTCTATATAAACTTCTGAATATTGCTATCCAATGAGTGGGGTCTTAATTCTGGCTCACGAAAATTAGGGTTATTCTCTTTTTATTTCATAGAATGATAATGAAAATTATTATGATTAACAACCATAAAAAAGTAGCCTATTTAGCGAAATTGACTGACTTGTTTAATAGAACCGACTAATAATAGGGTTAAACTATAAATGGCATAAATTTTATGTAGATTATTTAATGAGCTATTTTAGTTAAAAAATCCAATTAAATACTTTCAATGAAAATAATAACAAATGTTTTTATTTATATTTGTACGATGTTTTTTTATTGAAATAATAAAAACAAGTTCAATAAATGAGGGAAAAAATAAAGCCCTGACTATTTAGCCAGGGCTTTATCGATAATAAAAATTAAACTATCTCTTTCTATCTTCAAATCACTATTCTTTTACAAAATAGCAACTTGAGATCTATACCAATCGCCTTTCAAGATGCGTCTTATATCTCCCCGCGTAGCGGGGAGATATAAACACTCTCGTTGGTTTGCAAACGGCAACTTGAAGTTAGATTGGTATCTTTCAGGGATAAATTAAATCTTATTCTGACGCCACCACTCCGCCAGCATAATACCTGTTGCAACAGAAACATTCAGGCTTTCTACCCAACCCGTTCCACCAATAGAAAGACGAATGTCTCCATCTTCCCAAGTGCTGTCACTTAATCCGTCACTTTCCTGACCCAATACCAAGACCATTTTTTCTGGTAAGGTTGCTTGTGCCAACGCGGTGCTACCTTTATGGCTTGATGTAGTCACAATTGTGTAGCCTTGGTTGCGGAATTTATCCAGTGTAGCCGTGAACCCATCGGCATCAATGCCTTTAATGTGTTCAGCGCCGCCTTCTGCGGTGCGAACAGCCGCGCCTGATTCCAGCATCGCGGTATCCTGCAAAATCACACCTTGTACGCCAAAATGCGCACAACTACGGATAATTGCACCAAGATTATGTGGATTACCTACGTTTTCCAATGCCAAAACGCAATCTTTGGCAGGGGCCTTCTGCAAATAGGTTTCTGCATCCAGGCCATTACGTTTCTTAATCAGGAAACAGACACCACCGTGGTGCTCTGTGCCCGATGCCTTGGATAGTTCTTCATTATCAACCACATGGTAAGCCTTGCGATTGGCCGCCATCCATTTCAGAGTCTCGCGAAAACGTGGAGTGACGGTTTGAACAAACCAAGCCCGAACGATCGCATCAGGGCGGTTCTGGAACATTGCCTGACACGCATTTTCTCCATAAATGCGGGTTTCTTCTAACCGCTGACGACGAAGCTGTTCCGGATCAATGTTACTTTTTCCACTGATGCCATTGTGTTCTGGCTGGAGAGAAGATTCTCCCTCTGGCCGAGAGATCGTTTTCCATGGAGAGCGATCGTCTGAGCGTTCATTGCTACGACGGCGATCACCCTGCTCACGTCCTCTACCAAACGGACGGTTATCATTTTTACGGCTGTCACTATTCTTACGACGATCTCCGCCCTTGCGACTATCGTTATTGTCCTCACTATTTCGGACATACATGACTTTGACTTTGCCGTTCTTACCACTATAGGAATCGTTCATTTATTTCTCCAACTGCGTTATGGCGCGAAGATTACCCGATGTACGCTCCCGAAGCTACCTCTGGTAACGACAATCCATTAAAATATCCGCTAATTTTCTACTGGTCTTATCCACGAACCTGTTTGAGTTCTTAAATGAGAAATAACAACGCCGTTTATCAGCTTCGCCAGCGACGCCTTGCCCGTTCTACCCGACCTTTTCAGGCAAGGGGATGTCGCGTGCAGCGTTGCCTGCATTGTTTATTACCCCAAAAAAAATGTCTGTGTGAAATGATTTCACCTGCCAATGCGGCAAGCCGCTTTTGTCTCATCATGTTTGATACTGAACCAATGAAACCCAGTAATACCGGAAAGCTGATTGCAGATATCCTGCCCGATACACAGGCTTTTCTCTGGTCCAGAACCGAGCCTGATCAACAACTGCTTGAAGTATTGCGCGATCCAACCCGGCAACCCTATCTGATCTTCCCAGACAGTTATGCGATACCTCCTCGCACAGTGTATCGGGAGATCCCTGATACCCTGAAACCACCGCTGTTCATTATATTGGATGGTACTTGGCCTGAGGCAAGAAAAATGTTTCGTAAAAGCCCTTATTTGGATGATATTCCTCTATTGTCCATGAATAATATTGCCAAAATAGACTATTTACTTCGGGTGCCTTCCAGAACAGAGCAACATTGTACTGCCGAAGTCGCAGCGGTAGCATTAGAATTGGCTGGGGATATTGAAGCGTCACAATCATTATTGAACCATTTTAACCACTTTCGTGAACAATATCTGGCCGGAAAATCTAATCATCTGTAGGAATAACTCACAGTAATGCTTGACAATCCGCGCTAAAGTCACTGATGGTGGCTAAAGTTATTCATGGTAATTGTTTAATCAACAGTGATTGTTTATTGATGTGATAACGGATAAGGAACCCAGAAATGAGCCAGCGCGGACTTGAAGCATTGTTACGCCCTAAATCTATCGCCGTTATTGGTGCTTCTGAAAAACCAGAAAAAGCCAGTTCAATGTTGATGCGAAATTTGTTAATGGGCGGGTTTACTGGACCTATTCTTCCCGTCACACCAAACAAATATGCCGTTCTGGGGGTGTTAGCCTATCCTTCTATTGATAAATTACCATTGACTCCTGATCTGGCTGTGATTTGCACCCATCACAGTCGCAATTTGTCCTTATTAGAGCAACTGGCTCAACACGGATGCAAAACCGTTATTATTTTATCCTCTCCGCCATCACAATTTACTGAATTGAAACAGTGCAGCCAAAAACATCATATCCGAATTCTCGGACCCAATAGCCTTGGCATCTTAGCACCTTGGATCGGGTTGAATGCCAGTTTTTCCCCGATCCCTATCCTTAAAGGTAAACTGGCTTTTATCTCACAATCCGCCGCAATATCAAACACCATTCTGGACTGGGCCAATCACCGTAATATTGGTTTCTCGTATTTTATTGCCTTGGGTGACAGTGTTGATATTGATATCGATGATCTGCTTGATTTTCTGGCAAGAGACAGTAAAACCAGTGCCATTTTGTTGCATCTTGAACATATCAGTGATGCCCGACGTTTTCTTTCGGCTTCCCGAAGCGCCTCACGTAATAAGCCTATTCTGGTCGTGAAAAGCAGTCGCACCCGAAAAGCTCAGCAGTTACTGGGAGAACAACAAAATTTCGATGCGGCTTATGATGCAGCCATTCAACGTGCCGGATTATTGCGGGTACAGGACACACATGAAATGTTCTCCGCAGTGGAAACGTTAAGTTTTATGCGACCATTACGTGGGGAACGTCTATTAATCGTCAGTAATGGTGCAGCACCAGCGGCAATGGCGCTGGATGAGCTATTCAGAAGAACGGGCAAGCTCGCCATATTAAGTGAGGAAACGATGACTGGGTTGTCTGGCATACTTCCAGACACGCTCCTTTTACGTAATCCATTAGATGTCGGTGATGACGCCTCAACAGAGCGGTACATTGCTGCACTCAAGCTGCTTTTGGATAGCCATGATTATGATGCCTTACTCTTAATCCACTCTCCTTGTGCCATATCCCACAGCCAAACTACAGCGGTTCAGGTTATACGAACCATTAAAGAACATCCGCGCGGTAAATGGCTCACCATTTTCACTAATTGGTGCGGAGAATATTCTTCACTGGAAGCCCGACGTCTGTTCAGTGAAGCAGGTATTCCAACTTATCGGACACCAGAAGGTGCCATTACCGCTTTCATGCACATGGTGGAATACCAGCGAAACCAAAAACAACTAAAAGAAACCCCTTCTTTGCCAATCGGCATTACCTCAAATACCGCCAGAGCCCATGAGTGTATCCAGAAGGCGCTTGATAACGGGAATGTCCGATTAGATACTCATGAAGTACAACCTATTCTTGATGCTTACGGTCTGAATACCTTACCAACCTGGATCGCTCATACCAGTGATGATGCAGTGAATATCGCAGAAAAGATTGGCTACCCCGTCGCATTAAAACTCCGCTCACCTGATATTCCACATAAGTCAGAAGTTCAGGGAGTGATGCTTTATTTGCGCAATGCCGATGAAGTCAAGGCCGCGACACAAGCGATTATTGAACGTGTAAAACAAAACTTTCCACAAGCCAGAATTCATGGCTTGTTAGTCCAGAGCATGGCTAATCGGGCTGGCACACAAGAGCTGAGAATTGCGATTGAGCAAGATGAAATATTTGGCCCCTTAATCATGCTAGGCGAGGGAGGTGTTGATTGGGTGCATGAAACACAGGCTGCTGTTGCCCTCCTTCCCCTTAATATGGCATTAGCCCGTTATCTGGTTATCCAGGCAATTAAAAGTGGCAAAATCAAATCTGGCGGTTCGCTTTTGCCGCTGGACATTCTTGCCCTCAGCCAGTTATTGGTCAGAGTATCTAACCTTCTGATCGATTGTCCCCAAATCATTCGAATGAATATCCATCCACTGCTTGCATCAGGTAATGAGTTCGCTTTATTGGATGTGACAATGGAGTTAACACCAGTAACCGGCGATCCCCACAAAAGACTGGCTATCCGGCCTTATCCTAATGAGCTGGAAGAAACTATCTATATCAAAGATGATTTTAAATGTTTGCTACGACCAATCCTGCCAGAAGACGAACCCTTGCTGAAAGCATTTATCGGCCAAGTCACAAAGGAAGATCTGTATTATCGCTATTTCAGTGAAATTAACGAATTTACTCATGATGATCTTGCAAACATGACCCAAATTGACTACGACCGAGAAATGGCATTCGTGGCCATCCGCCATCCAACTACAGCACCTGAAATTATTGGGGTCGCTCGGGCCATGGCTGATCCCGATAATATCGAGGCAGAATTTGCGATATTAGTGCGATCAGATCTCAAGGGGATGACGCTAGGCTATCAGCTTATGACGAAACTGATTAACTACACAAGAGAACATGGTATCCAGACACTAACAGCCATCACTATGCCTGAAAACCGTAACATGATCCAACTTGCGAAAAAACTTGGGTTTACCATCGACATACAGTTAGAAGATGGGATTGTTAATCTTAGGTTAAGCCTATAGCCAAAAATAAATTCAACATGTATCGCATGATGAATAGAAAAAAACCTCACTTCGTGATAGATCGCACAGACTTAAAGCAATCAGCTCATAGGAGTTAATTCATACTCACAATGAGCCAAACTAATGGTATTATCACCGGATCATTTTGATTCATACACCTTATGATGGTATTGATTCCATCTAGACTAAGAGAAAAACGCACTGTGATGTTGTCCAAATTTAAACAAGCAAAACACCAACAACACCTTGCACAACTGCCTAAGCTACCGCAATCAGTTGCTGACATTGAAACACTTTATGAATCTAAAGTGTTTCGCAGCACTTTATTGGAACGTATAGCAAACGCCCAAAGGCATATTTATATTGCCGCATTATATTTAGAAAACGACGATGCAGGGCGGGATATTCTGACTGCGTTATATGTAGCCAAACAAAAACGCCCTGAGCTGGACATAAAAGTCCTGGTTGATTGGCATCGTGCCCAACGTGGCCGTATTGGTGTAGAAGCAGCGGCAACAAATGCAGACTGGTATTGTTCCATGGCTGAAAGCTACCCTGGTGTCAACGTTTCCATCCTGGGTGTTCCAGTGAATACACGTGAAGCATTGGGAGTTTTACATCTAAAAGGCTTTATTTTTGATGATACGGTTATTTACAGCGGAGCCAGCATTAATGATGTCTATCTGCACCGCCATGAAAAATATCGTTATGACCGTTATCACTTGCTGCATAATGCAAAACTTGCCGCAACCATGAAGCAGTTTATCGATGACAATATTATTAGCGCTGACGCCGTAAAAAACTTGGCCTGCTATAACCGTCCTCGCAGCCTTGAAATTAAAAATTTGATCCGTCAATTTCGTGCTTCACTGAGAAATGCCGAATATCACTTTGAAAACCAAGCATCAAATGAAGAATTGGCGGTAACTCCCCTTGTTGGATTGGGTAAAAAGAATCAGCTGAATAAAACAATTTGCCATCTCATTTCTTGCACCGATACCAAATTGGTTATTTGTACACCTTATTTCAATTTACCGGCAGTATTGGTGCGTGCAATATCCCGATTACTCCGTCAGGGAAAGCAAGTTGAGATCATCATTGGAGATAAAACAGCCAACGATTTTTATATTCCACCCGAAGAACCATTTAGGATCATCGGTGCATTGCCTTATCTGTATGAAATTAACTTACGTCGATTCACTAGTCGGCTGCAAAAGTTTATTGATAGCCAGCAATTAACTATTCGGTTATGGAAAGATCAAGATAATACTTATCACTTAAAAGGGGTTTGGATTGATAATAAATGGCAATTAATTACTGGTAATAATCTTAATCCTCGTGCGTGGGGATTGGATCTGGAAAATGCCATTCTTATTCACGACCCCCAACAAGAGATGAAAGAACAACGTGCAATGGAATTGGATTGCATCCGTACTCATACAAAAATCATCCACGATTATCAAGAGCTGGAAAGTATCCAACTCTACCCTGTTAAGGTGCGCAAACTGATACGACGCTTGCGCCGTATTCGGGTAGATCGATTGATCAGCAGGATACTGTAGAATAGATAACCCACTTATAAAATATTATCGTTTTTTTAATCCCCTTTGACTATTGTCTGAGGGGATTTTTTTGTATCTTATTTATCAAACAGCTATGATTTTAAAAAGAATAAATCATGGCGTAACTTACATGAAAAAAAGCATCATCACTCTGATAAGAAATATATTAATGATTTCTCCTATCCTATTGAATACGGCTTGCTCCAATATCCGTCAAGCAAATGACAACTGGACAGGAAAAGATAAAGCGCAGCATTTCTTGTTTTCTGCCATTGTCACTGCAGCAGGCAATGCTTATGGTGATCGTCAACATTGGCGTCACCGTGAAAGTGCGCAATTTGGTGTATTGCTATCAGTTGGCATTGGTGCAGCCAAAGAACTTTATGATAGTCGACCATCAGGAACCGGCTGGAGTTGGCATGATATTGCTTATGATATAGCCGGGGCGATAGCAGGTTATAGCCTATATCAAACTATGAAGTAATTAAATTCCTAAACGCAAAAAAGCCATCCGGTGAAGAATGGCTTCTCTGTCTGAAGTGATGTCTGGCAGTGCCCTACTCTCGCATGGGGAGGCCCCACACTACCATCGGCGCGACGGCGTTTCACTGCTGAGTTCGGCATGGATTCAGGTGGTCCCAC
>NZ_NJCX01000022.1:20447-80352 GCF_002632875.1 Xenorhabdus kozodoii | reverse complement strand
ATCGGCTGAAATATTGGGATGTATGCGTCACATGAGTGTCAATATGTTGCGGGCAGAAACAACCAAAAAAGCCAGCATTCGCCGAAAAAGGCGGTTTGCGAGTATGGATATTAACTATTTGGATAAGGTCTTAGTCGCAGGATTTAAGGCGTTAGGCAAGAAGTGAACATTCACGCTCTTGCCCTGTTTCATCAACCTTTCATGATGGATACGTCATAAATGAATTTACAATTGCTTGTCATGGATTAGCTGTTTTTAATGGGAGGCCGGAAAGTCTTGCAATAAACAATCAACTCTGGACTTACGACACCGTGGCCAGATACATTCAGTCAAACACAACGGTTAAGCCATTGCATAGGATCCATATTCTTGCTTGCAATTCAGCGAATTATGATATTACCTCTCTCGCAGCAAAAGTGTCAGGAATAATACGAGATACTGAAGTTAAAGGGTATGTAGGTTCAGTTTATATAAATTTCAGATATGACGATATTTATCAAAAATATCTACACAATGAGAGTAACAGAGCTTCTGTCGAGCGCTATCTTGAACACGTTGGAAACAATCGAATTCACACCAATAATGTTCCTCACTATTACTGCATTGTATTCAAAAATGGCATTATGGAAAGGCAAGAGCACTTATGAAATTGAAAAATATTATGTACAGGATCTACAACCCTATATCCCCCTTAATGACGAGGGGGAAATGCCTCTTTCTGTCTCGTTTCAGAATTGATCTTAAGCCTATTCAATGACCGGTGTTCAACCCCCGCGCCACATCCATTTTTCTGGCCACCAACACCGCCGCTTCCAGCTCACTGCACTGGTGTGCCCGCATTAGCGCCCGCCGCTCGGCCTTTTCTTCTTTTTCCGTCATGCCCAGCGCCAGATAGAGGCTCGGGGGCACCACCCGAAACAGTGCCTCAATTTTTTTCGCCAGCACCACGCCTTCGGTATAACAGCGCGGGAGTTTACTGGCGGAGAGCAAGACGGCTTTTTGTTCTTCGGTCAGTTTTTTGAAGCGGGCGATTTGCTCCACTTCATCCGGTGGCATGGTGAGACACAGCCACCATTCCGCCATATTCAGCATTTTCTCCGCGGTGTCCGGGTAGTCGGCCAGGTTTTGCGTCGCCAGCCACAGCCAGGCTCCCAGTTTACGCCACATCTTGACGACTTTGGTCATATAGGGGGAGAGCAGCGGGTTGGTAGTGGTGATATGCCCTTCATCAATCACCAGTTGCAGTTCTCTGTCCTGATATTGGTCGCGTTCGGCCAGGTTATTGACGCTGTTGATGAGTGACACCATCGCCAGGGCCATTTGCGCCGAGTAGTTTTCCCGCGCCAGCGTGCCCAAATCAATCAGGGTGACATCCACTTCCGGCCACGGGGTGCCGGGTCGGTTAAACAGTTCCCCTTCAAACCCCTGGGTAAACATCGACATGGCGCCGGCCATTTCATCCGCCCGTGCCCGGCGGTGTGCGGTGATGAACGGCTGGCCGTGTTCATCCTGCCGGTGATTGCGGGCGATGGCATACAGCGCATTTTGTAAGTCCGAGGCCAGCATCTGGTGTCCCTCAGCAAAGCTGGTGTGGGCTGCCATCATAATGGCTTCACGAATTAATCCCCGATCCGAGCGGGTCAGGCGCTCTTCCTCTCTTTTCTCACCGCCGGTGATCATCAGCCGGGCGGCAATTTCCATTTCCCCCAGAATATCGCGCTGTTCATCGCCCTCATCCTGCCCCTCATCGCTGTCCGGAATATCCGCCTCATTAATCCGCAACTGGTCAGGGGTCAGTTGCAACAACTGATGCGCATCGGCAAACAGCGCCAGACTCACCCCACAGCCCGGTTTGATGCCAATTTTATTGACCGTCAGCCCCAGACTTTCATAATAATCGGCCAACAGGCCAAAGCTGTTGCCCGCTTCGACAATAAACAAACGCGGTCGGTGTATTGCCATCAGTTGCACCAGCGAGGCACACAGGGTGGCGGATTTACCGGCGCCGGTCGGACCAAACAGCAGTAAATGGGCGTTCTGGGTGCGATCCTGTTTGTTCATCGGATCGAAGGTCAGCGGTGCCCCGCCCCGGTTAAAGAAGCTGAACCCCGGATGGCCGGTGCCGGTTGAACGGCCGCTGACCGGCAGGAGTCCCGCCAGATGCTGAACCCAGGTCAGGCGGCTGTACCAGTGCTTTTTGTCTTTCTGCGGGTTAAAGCCCATCGACAGGGCACGCAGATAGGCATTCAGCGGGGACACACTGAATGCCGCTCGCACGGGCTGCAATCCGGCGGTCAATAACGTTGAGGAAAGCTGGTGCACCCGATGTTCCAGGTCAGCCACATCCTGACCGCGCACCAGACAGGTCAGCGCACTGCGGTACAGTTTATGCCGTCGTCCCAGCAGTTCTTTTACTTCCTGAACATCCTGCCGGACGCGGGCCGATTCGGTATTCTCCCCCACCGCATTTTTTGCCAGCCGGGTAAAACGCTCTTCCAGTGTATCCTGGGCCTGCGCCACGATGGTCAAAGAAACCACGGTGCCTTCCGGCAGCATATCCATCAGGGCGTTGATATTATCGCCCCGTTTGACTTCCCCCGTCAGCGTACCCGGTGCCGGCGGACGGCGCAGGCGTTCAACCGGCACCGCGGTGTGCGGCAGGCCATCAAACCACCAAATGCCCTGGTCAGGATCAGAGACTGGCGGCGTAAACCACAGGCTTTCGGCAAAGTCATTACGTACCGGGAGATCGTGCGGCCTGGGCGTTTCATAGCGCACCGTGTGGTAAAAATCGGCTTTTGCCATGCCCCAGTCCGGTGCCGGGTTAAAATGACGTAACAGCCAGCCGTGAATTTGCCCGCCATGTTGCCGAATAGCCATGACCCCGGCAGACGCCAGCGACGACACCAGACGCTCGCAGACCTGATTTAGCGCGGCAACCGAAGCGAGGGTTGGGGTGTTGGCCTGTGATTTGTGAGCAGGCAGCCAGCGATAGACGACCATCCGCGTCTGGCGCTGCTGCCCCCGCCACGGTTGCCCGGTGATTAAGCTGTCGTGAAATATCCCCGCCGGCAGGGCAATGCTGTTCAGGTGGCGTTCCGATTCCGCCAGAAACGCCTGTGTAAAAGCGCTACCTTGCGCCCACGGTTTAATATAGTCACGTAACGTGTTGAGGTAACCGGTAGGATCATTCTCATCCTGACAAAAAAACTGCACCACCCACGGCGACATATCGTCTTCCTCCAGGCTGTCCTGGATCGCATCTTCCAGTTGATCGCGGATTTCAATCAGTCGTTCCATGGGACGCCCTTCGGTGGCCACCGGTTCAATCCGATAGACCGCACCCACGGAAACTCCGTCATCCAGCAACAGGCATTGCCCGTCTTCCAGATATTCCACCCAGGGCAGGTAGTCGATGATGGAGGGGTTCGCCCGGTAAATCGCGGCTTCATCGGCGTCACGCAACTTGCCGGGGCGATGCAGCGGTTTGGGTTTTTCCATTACTGTGCCTCCGTGCGCTCACCCGGCAGGGCATACTGCACCTGCTGATAAAACGGGAACACGGTACTGTAGCCCGGTATCGGCGTATTGCCTGCCGCCAGATGCGGGAAGACATACATCACCATATCGGGATTGGGCAGACGGGGAAATAACTGGCTGATTTCCTGCATCGCCGAACGGCTGTAATGGTCAGGTTCTTCCAGCGCCCGGTGCCGTTCGGTTTCAGTCAACGTTCTGCGCAAGGCGGTTCTTGCCTGTGCTACGCTATGGCCTGCCTTGTTTCCCTGCCACATCGCCAGCACCGTCTGCTCGCCGGCCGGGAGTAAGGTCTCTTTCGAGGTTGAACAACCGCCCAGCAAGCCTGCCAGACACAACACCATCGCATAGGTTATTTTCTGCATTCGTTGGTCTCCGTCGTGCCAATCGCGGTAAAGGTGGCAAATTCGGGGTGCACGGCCAGCTCGGATAAAGTAAAAGGCATCGGTTCCCACTGTTCAGGGTGCGCCCCTGCCTTGCCTTCAACCACCGCCTGCCACTGGGCGGTTGTCAGACGAAAGACGGTAAAATCACCGTCACCGAGCCATCGGCACTCCCGGCCCACTGAGAGAGACAACCGGGACACTTTTTTACGGACCGGCCGCCAGTCAAGCTGAACCGGTACGGGTTCAGCCTGTGGGGGACGATTAATTTGCAGGCAATAAGGTGGGTTGGCGATGAATAGCCATTGAGCAGAAATCTGTTCCATTAATCTAAGGCTTCCTGAGTATGATCATATTGAGTGGGTTCACTCATGTCGTAGCGCACCTTACGGCCTTTTGTTTCGTAATCCAGCGCCAGACTTTGGGTGATATGCACCACAACACGGGCACCGGGCGGCACGTAAACGGCATCGAATGTCTGGCGGTAGCGCTGCTTAAGCCATTCGCTCATCTCATTCATACCACCGGCCATCGCCTTCCCTAATGCCGCCTGGCCGGCGTTGCCCGTTAAAGCGGACGTGATGCCGCCTGCGCCGTTGGTTTGCGCGGTTTGCTGGCTTTCGTTCAGGGCGTTGCCGGCGGAATTCATCGCTGAGAGGGCAAACAGCGTCGGCAGATAAGTACTGGCGTTAGATTTGCGCTCACCGCTGATACAGGGAATGCCGTTTTCATCAGACAACCAGCCGATGCCGCGGGTGCCCCCGTTTTTGCCCTGACCGGCACCCGGCAAGGTGCGCACCGTGCCATCCTGAAACACAAATGTGATGGCATTGACCTGCCCGCGCACGCAGGCCAGTGTCCAGTCACCACTGGCTGAACCGGAAACCACTGCCCCTTCCACTTCCGGCAGCTCAATACCGTTGGCGGTCAGGTTGTCTTTGCCAATCAAAATCTTGAACGGATAGGGGTCTGTGACCGTGCCATTGACCGGCACCCGGCCGAGCAACGCAGTCATCGCCTGACTGCCCACCAGGGTGGCATTTTCCGGCAGGGTATAGACCGGGGTTTCGCTCTTTTCCTCAAGCGCGGGCGTGTCCTGCACTTTTTGCCCGGCTGTCGGTTGTTCGCTTAAAAAAGCAGTGGGATATTGCGGTGTCGATTGACCATTCCCCATCGCTTGCAACGCGGTCGGTTTTTCATCGGCCGGTGTGACCCAGATAATGTCATCCTGCCCGCTGACTGCGCCGGCAGAATACGGACTCCCAGCCAGCCCGGTGCCCAGTGGTATCTGATTATCCGGTGCCGACAAAGGCGTGGCATTTAACCGCTCCGTGAGCAGGTCAATCTGTGCCAGTAACCCCTGCTGCTCATCCTGCAACGTGCGCTGACGCTGTTCATCGTCTTGACGAATAGCCGCAACCGCCGCCTCGATTTGGCTGGCAACATCAAGGCTTTGGTGCTTTAACTGGTCATTTTCTTTCAGAATATCGGTATTCTGCTGGCTTAATTTTTTCTGCTCGGCACGCACTTTATTGAGAGCGCCTATCAGGGTACGCAGGGTAAACTCCGTGGATAAAAATTGCAGCTCCGTTTTCATCATCATTTGGCTGTGAGACGCGCCCTGTTCCGGCCAGAAAAAGGTCATCCCGACATATTCCAGTAACAGACTGAATAGCCATGACATCGTAATAAAACCAATAAGTTGCCACGGCCATGCCCATAACACACGATATAGCAGGCCATGCTGGCGAGGCGGCTGGGAAGGTGGGCGGGAGTGATTTTCTGACGGTGCCATGACGTGAAATTATCCCTTATCTTCCCACCAGGCTTCACGGGTGCGATAGTGACGCCGCATCAGTTCGGCGATTTTCTGCAAACTCGCGGGCATCAGGGCATCGTCGTCATCCCCGGTGGGCAAAGGCATGCGAATTTTCCATAGCTGGCCGCCTTCCAGCAGGGCAAATGCCTGACCTTTCGGCAGGTTAATCATCTCAGCCGGCGTCACCAGCGGTGTTTTGACGGTGCCGACCCGATCCTGCGTGGAGGAGGTAAAATCCTGTCCCTGTTCAACATCGGCGATATCAGAGTGCCCCGAGACCAGTGTTTTACTGTAGATTTCCACTTCGGGCAACTGGCTGGTGAGCAGTTCGGCCGTCCGGTTATCCCGTACCCGCAGCATCATCAGGGTATTGAAGTTACCAATCACCTGCGCGGTTTTGGCCGGACTGCCGAGACGGGCTTCGATATCCGATGAAGTTTGGGTATAGGCCGTGACCTGCATACCGGCGCCACCGCCTTTATTGATCAGCGGAATAAATTCATCCCCCATCAGTTCATTGAACTCGTCACAATGCAGGTTAATCGCCAGCTTGCCGTCATGGCGCACTGGCAAGCCGGCATTCATGCCATATTTATAAATCTGCCCCGCCACACTGACCAAGTCCGCAAACATGCTGTTGCCTACTGCCGAGGCCACATCGCTGTCAGACAGTGCATCCAGCCCGATATAGACAATGCCGTTCTTGCGGATCACCTGTTCCCAGTCGAAGATAGGGCGTAAATCAGACATATTGAGGTAATCCGGTGAGAGCAGTTCTGAGATTTTACCGGTGGTCAGTTTTTCCAAGAGCGGCAATAAGGATGCAACAATTTTGTCAAAATAGGTGCGGTCATGCGGTCATAACGCACGGCAGAGCGTAATCCATCCAGGATAGGGTCATAGAGTTGCTTACCCGCTTCTGAACTCAGCGTGATTTCCATCGCCCAGAGTCGCAACGCATCCGGCTGTCCCTGCATATTGCGCGGGATATCTTTTTCTTTCAGCTTGCCGAGGGACTGACGGATATGTTCCAGCAGGGCGGGCTGCCGGTCTGCCATTATTTTAGTGGCATACAACTGATACAGTTCACTGATATTATTGACGTAACGGGTGATCAGCGTGTAATCCGGCCGGTGCCCCAATGCCACCAACGCACGAGCGACAATATTGACAAACCGCCAGGCAAATTCCCGAAAAGCCGCACTGTTCCCTTCACCACTGAGCTGCCCGGCCAGACGAGAAGCCACTTCCGAGACCCGGCCAAACCGCCCGACCGCATTATAGCGTGCCGAGATTTCCGGCCAGCCCAGATGAAAGAGGGAAAGTGCATTGCTACGACCTGCCCGGTGCGCTTCCGCCCAGATGCGCCTTAACAGGTCAGCATCCCCTTTGGGATCGAAGACAATCACTACCTCGCCGCGCCGGATATCCTGCGTTATCAGCAACTCCGCCAGACGGGTTTTCCCTACACGCGTTGTTCCCATTATCAGCGTATGCCCGACCCGCTCGCGCAGATCCATAAACACGTCGGTTTCCTGTGGCTCAATACCGTGGATCATCGGATTACCGCCCACCGGTGGCAGTGGTCGCACCGGATTGAACGGGGAATCGTTGCGTAACAGGGTCGACAATGTCGGCCAACGGTATTCCGTTCGGCGCTCCAGCAAACGGGCAAGCTGATAAACCTTAGATGGTTGCACAAAGCGTTCGACTTCCGGTCGCCGCGTATCCTGCAAACGCTGGGTATGCTTTTGCTGCCAGCGAAATCCCCTGCCCAGAAACAAGCGCTGATGGCTGACGGGGATCTGTTTGGTGCTCATCTGGTAACGCGGCAAACGGCGCAGGTTTCGGCGATAGCGGATCACCTGAATGCCCTGCCACGTGCGTATCATCGCCAATACCGCAAAACCCCCTGCCATCACCTCACTGACTGACGGTGCCAGTGCAATCGCCCAGGGTGCGCGGATACAGATAAACGCGGCCACGGCTGAGACCACCGCGGTATTCAGCTCGACGGCAGGCCGTAACAGGGCTTCAACCACATAGCGGCGGCTCATGGTGATAGCTGCTGCGTGAGTGCGTTTTCAGTGATCAGCACCGGATAATGGTGCAGTTGCAAACGACGAGCCAGCTCTGAGCCGGAAGCCGGTGATAACAGGATATCCGGCGCTAAGGCGCGCAATGACTGTAAGCCTGCCATCTCACTGACATTGACGACCAGTCCCACGGCGTGTAATTGCTTGAGTCGTGCTGCATGTTGACTTAACCACCGGCGAGAGGCGGGATCATCCCCTATCAAAAACAACGCGCCAATGCCCGGCAGTTGCAGTGGCCGGCTGACGACTTCTCCCGGCGTGAGTTCCGGTGTCTTGACGGGCATCCGCATAGTGATGAACATTGAAAGCTTTGACCGTACTTAAATGCAGCAGGCGGTATTTCTTCCCGATATCAGGAAGTGACTCCACAAGCTGACGTGCAATGGTTTCATTGGCATTTCGTTGTTGCTTGATTTTTGCCAGTCCTACCCCCGAACAGTTAATGATGGCCACACAACTTTTCACCATTTCCTGCCAGGCGCTGTCGCCTAGTTCACAACTAAAAAACCCCTGATGCGGACGTCTGGTATAGCGTATTACGTCAAATTCTTGTTGCTGAATCAGATAGTCAGCCACTTTTTTGCCAATAAAACCGGTGGCGCCTACGATCAGGATCTTTTTCATTTTTCCCAAATCTCCGCGGTAAAACAACCCTGTTTAAACCTGTCTTTGACGTGGTAGCGATTTTTTTTCAAATGCTTTTTCAGGTAGTGCATTAGATAACCGTGTGAAACAATTGCCACATCGTCATGCTGTTCAAGAAAAGGAAGCAGTGCTTCAGAGCGTTGTAACGCATGCCCTATTTTTTCCTGTGCATGGTTCATTCTCAACAGCCAGGCTAATCGAGACAGTAAAAACCACGTCCTGATTTTCATTTTTAATAGCGGTAGTGGAGTGATTTCAAGCCCAACTTCCCGCAGTTCAGAATGAATTGTATAGCCATCAATGTGTCCAAAAACCAATTGACAGGTACGCTCTGCTCTACCCACTGGTGAACTGTAAACCACCGGACGTCTTGCCTTGATCTCTTGGAAAAGTGCAGAGGAAAGAAACGTTTCTATTTCCTGCTCTTCCACATCTTGTGTTTGATTATATTCCCTCAGCCGTTGCTGAGCCGTTTGGTAATTACATGATGAATAATCAATTTTAGGTGTTGCATGCCGGATTAATACAATCATATTAAATACGCACAAGTAATAATTAAATTGCCGACAAAGAACAGGAATGGCGTATCCCAAGTGTGTGGGGATTTCGCTTCTGTCAACGTCATCGCTAGCGGAAACTCTCTTGCTCAGCATCATAGACAAATAACGCTTTGAGGTAGATTTTTCGGGGGCTCTGTCGGTTTGAATTTTCAGAGCAAAACAGCCGGATCTGATATTTTTGTGTCTCCGCAATCACCGCGTCATGGAAATAACCGGCATCCAATAACAATTTGTCCGGATGATAGAGAGCCATCCAATACAGGTAACTGCTGCGCTTTGACAAATTGACGTTTGGTGTAAGTAGACGGTTCCAGTTTTCAAGTGAATAAGGTCATAAAAGATCTGCGCCTAAAGGAAGAGCACAGATTTTAATGGATAACATGAGCTTTTGCGACACCCTCGATAGGACGAGGGTTTACGGCAGATTTTGCTAAGTATTCTAATGCCTTATCCTCGAGTGTTCTTCACTAATGCGACAGAATCGAATCACCAAGCATCCGGCCCAACCCACAGAGATGTAATATAGTTATTATTATCGCATTCGGCATAAATTTTTTGGCCACTAGAAGCAGCAAAAATTGCCGTTGAAAGCAGGGATTTTCCTGCATCAGTATTGTTTAGATGAGCTGCCCAGAACCAGCTCTGACCACTTTTATTTTTAATTGTAAAGGCCAACCAATTTTTATTTCCCTTATATCCTGTGGAAACGGAAATAATATAGCCTGTAATGGATTTATTGCAGTTTATTGCATCATTCTTACCTGTAGAAACGGAGATATTTGGCTTTAATTGGCTGCCAGTTATCTTGTCTCCATTCCCCTCCGCTGACACACTGCAAGCAAAAAAACAAAATAATACGAACAAGTAAATTGATTTCATAGCAATTCATTCCTTTTCAATTAACCCGAATTCCTTATCAAAAATTCGGGTTAGTTAATTTATTCATATGTAATGTATTCAATTTTCCAGCTTATTACTTTTGGTTGTGATGTACAGGCACTAAAAAAACCATTATTAGTTTCTACGGTAAACGCACGATCAAGATCTGGTTTAATTTCCATGAAAGAGGGGCCTGTACTATAGTAACAAGTTGAATCAACATATGAAATTTTGGCTATGCCACTACCTTTATTTTCAAATTTCATATTATTAGTTGATGAGAAATTTGTTATTCTTGACATTGTGTCGTTTTTTTCTGCACTTCTAGCACTTATGGTGAGCTTTTCGTCATTGATTGATTGGTCATCATGTATGATTAATTGGAATTTATTATGTGACGAATAGTCTCCGCTGGAACAGGAACTTTCACTTCCATCGCATTTTAAACTCAGATTGACCTGACATCCATCCTTGCGGGTAAAGGTGGTATACCACTGACTATAAAAAATAAGCTCTATCTCGTCTGTGGTTTTAAGTTCAACTGTACAAATCTTAACTTTTGGTTTTGGCTTAGGCGTGGAATTACTCAACAATATACTGACAATGGGCACCATTGTTTTTGCTAATGGATGAACAATATTATAATCACAATCTGCATTATTTGAACGTTCACAAAATCCAGAAACCTGATTGAATAAAAACCTTCTTTCATGTTCTGATATAGAAATATTATTAATATTTAATGGCCTGCCAAGCTGTTGATGCAAAGTTAGTAAAAAATAAATTGGATATTCAAGCATTACTGGTGCTTGTGGAACATTACTCTCTAAATCTCTGTATACAGCAAAATCATTTAACCGACTAAACATCGGGTGAACATCTGTACTCGTAAGGTTTATCCCCCGGAGTACATCATCAGGATGACCCAACCCTAAAGCATGACCCATCTCATGAAGTACAAGCGCATATGTATAAATTCTTGCATACCTACTTAAATCAAGATCATCCCCCATTATGGTTTCCCAAGTGTCGTAAAGCCTGTTAGATACAGCAATGGTAGGCACAAAATATATTCCTGGTGACGTAATGCCATAATTAAATCTCATTTCATCATATTCATAGTAAAGAGGCATAGCAGTTATTGCGTCTAAATGTCCAAGATAGTAATTAGGCCGAGTTCTATCTAGCATAGTAGGCAACATTGTTTGTAGAATAAAATTAGGTTGTTCCCCAGATTGAATTATTCTGATAGTAAAATATGGATTCAGCACATTATTCCAATATTCTGCAGCACGGCGCATAAGTGGTTCGATCTGAACATCAGCTTGGAAATCTTCATATGTATATTGTATCGATAAATTTGGGTCGGAAAGACTATATCTTATCGTATTTCCGTAAGCCATCATGGGATTATAAATATTACCGTCTGTATCAAAAAAGAAACCGACAACCGAACGCCTTGGATCACCTTCGGGTAATGGCTGGCCAAATGCCATGAAAATAGAGGGTAAAAATGATAACATTGCAATTATGGCAATAAATATTTTCTTTATTAAATTCATAATATGCTCCCATTATCCTTTTACCAAGCATCTGGCCCAACCCATAACGAGTTAATATTTTGGTGATCTCCGACCGCCTCGCACTCAGCAAGAACTTTTTGCCCACTGGCGACAGCATATGACGCCAGTGTTTGTATGGATTTACCTGCATCTGTATTAGCATCATACTGTGACCAGTACCATTCGGGATTTTTTCTATTTTTATCAACCACGGTAATAGCGATATAATTTTTTATCTTCGGGTCTTTGTTATAACCTCCATACCCAATAGCAACAGAGACAACATAACCGAGGTAGGAAGACTGAGCGGTACATTTTTTTCCTTGCGCAAGTTGAGACGATTTTTCGTTGGCGTTAGGTTTTATTTTATAAATTTGGGTATATGCTGCTGAAAAAAAACTTAGGGTGAATAAAATAAAAACTCCTGACAGTATTTTTTTCATGATATTCATAAATAAGTCTCCGTTTTAATTTTATTAAAAATTTGTGTTATTGGCTTCACCTCATGGTCTTTGTAAAAACTGGAACGGAGCAAGTAACAAGTGAAATACGAGCGTTATCGTCTTTTGTATGTTCAATATAATTGAGTAAGCACCGAAAATAATTCGGGCTATGTTGGTGTAAACCGATAGTTGCATTTGACACCGCTTCTTATGTTGAGAAAGAGAATAAACCTATCATTACACATAATCAGAGATAAAGAATGAATATTTTTTAATAGATTTATGATGAAGAGTGAGTCACAGGGCGGGATTCCACTTTGTATTTAATTTAATCAAAGATAAGTTGGCTGCGGAATTCGCCTGACCAGGTGGCTCTTCGGCGTTTAGCCGCCTGACTGTATCCAAAGGAAGCGAACTAACATACCAACGTGGATCACGGTGGGAAGGTTGACCTTTGACACTTCGTTCACTGACCACGTGCAGGGCCTCAAACCATGTCCCTTTACCGGTTCGCAGGTTTTTTCTATCAAAAAAACTAACAAAACAGAGCCTTACTCCTCACGGCGCGAGGAGTAAGGAAATAGCGTGACTAAATTAACGGGCAATTGCCACATTCGTTTTGATATGTTTAAGGTGAACGACAATCGTAAAGGTGACAACCACCAATAATGACCATGCCCCCCATTTTCCTGCATGAACAACAGACCAAGCACCTAATTGATTCGGGTATTGCCAGATCCCAAAGAAAGTACCGAAGTTTTCCGCCAACCAAATAAAAAAGCCAATCAATATAAAAGCAAGTAATAGTGGCATCCTGCGTTCTCTATCCAACGGCGTATAAAAAACAGTACCACGTGCATACAAACCGAAAATAAAAGCGGTTAAGTACCAGCGATAATCGCCAATATAATGATGACTAAAGAAATTGATATAAATTGCCAGTGCCACCAGTGTTGCCATCCAATACGGTGGGTAATGTTCAATGCGTACCTTAAAAAAGCGCCATGACTGTATAATGTAGCTTCCCACGGCTGCATACATAAAACCGGTAAAGAGTGGGACGCCCCAAAGCTTGGTAAACGCAGCATCAGGATATTGCCATGAACTAATAGATGCGGATGTCTTAAATAGCTCCATGATAAAACCGACTAAGTGAAAGACGCAGATCGCTTTCAATTCATCCCATGTTTCGAGTTTTAACCAGATGAGTAATGTTTGGAAGGTCACCGCAAATACTAATAGTACATCATAACGCGGTATGCCCACGATGCCTTTTGCTGGAACCAAAAATAAAGCCAAAAAAAAGAAACCCGCAAATAGGCACGAGCGTGCATTAATCAATCCAAAGAAAAGAAACTCTAAAATAAATCGCTTAATACCTGTGCAGTTATTGGGCTGATGAGCCATTAAGAAGTTATCAACTTTACGCAGAATATTCAGTTTCTGGTACAGATTTTCCATTTAATTAACCTGTTGTTGTTTTTGAAGAAAATCAATCAGAGCACGTACCTTAGCGGGGATGTGACGAGTGTTGGGGTAAACCGCGTACACGCCCTGCGAAGGGAAATGGTAATCGGGTAGCAAGTGCTGCAATTCCCCGCTTGCCAGAGCGGGTCGGACAAGCCACTCCGGTAGCAGCGCAACACCACAGCCTTCCAGTATAAAACTCATCAACGCAGAAGCACTATCAGTTGAGAACCTGACGGGGCCAGTGATGGAAAAATCGATCTTTTGCGACCCCGGCCCCGTGACTTGCCAGCGTAAGGGGGACTGGAGACGAGTATGAATAACCCATTCCGCCTTACCCAATGTGTTAAGCGAATTTATCGGGTTATTTTTAATCCATTTCGGCGCGGCCACGGGAAGTATCGAAAAGTTGTCTATTAGCGCGGCGTGATAACTGGAATCAGCCAGTTTACCAAGACGAATGGCAACGTCGAAGTGCCCTGAAATGAGATCGGCATGATAGGAAGACGAAACGTGGCAAATACTCAACTCTGGGTGCGCCTGCCCGAATGCGACTAAGGCGGGAATGAGCATTGTCGTGCCATATTCTGGTGTGCTGGTGATCCGCAGTTCCCCACCAAATCCTCGGTGACTGAATTGTACATCGTTCACAATGTCTTCCGTTTCTTTCAGAAGATGGACACAACGCAGATAAAAAGCCTCCCCCGCTTGCGTCAGTGCCAGACGTCGGGTAGTACGTAGTAATAACGACACACCAAGCTCCGCCTCCAGTTGCCGGATATTAAAACTCACCACGGCTTTCGTTTGCCTGAGCGTGGTGGCTGCTAATGTGAAACTCCCCGCTTCGACAACAGCCACAAACATTGCTACACGCTGTAAGTTGAGCATAAATTTTCTGCTTACTGTCAAATATTTTTTGACAGTGTATCACTGGGGTGGTGCTTTATCCTTCCCATTACTGAAATTATATTGTTCATTTTTAACCGGGAAGAAAGTATGAATTATCGTAGTAAAGTCGCCGTCGTTTACCTTCTTGGCTTTTTCCTCGACTTAGTCAATATGTTTATCTCCAATGTTGCTTATCCCACGATAGGTAAGGAAATGCAGGCTTCTGTAGCAGAATTGGCATGGATCAGTAGTGGCTACCTATGTGGACTCACGCTTATTATCCCTCTCAGTGCGTGGTTAACACAGCGTGTAGGTGCCCGGCGGGTATTTTTACTTTCGTTGGCCTTATTCGCACTGGGAACGGCGGCATCTGGATTTGCATCTTCACTTGAGGAACTGGTTTTCTATCGAGTCGTGCAGGGCATTGGCGGTGGACTGTTAATACCCGTTGGCCAGGCGTTGACATGGCAACTTTATGCAAAACATGAACGCGCTAAACTGTCATCTGCAATTATGCTGGTCGCGCTACTGGCTCCTGCCCTATCCCCTGCTTTGGGGGGCGTGTTAGTCCAAACCTTCAATTGGCGCTGGGTGTTTTTTGTCAGCCTGCCTCCCACTTTGCTGACACTGGTGCTGGCTTTCATATGGTTACAGGATGGGATCTCGTCTGAGACAAATAAAACACTCGACCTCTCAGGTCTTGTCATTGGATGTGCTGGCCTGTTTCTTATCTTACTCGGAATGACAAAAATAAGTGAGGCAGGAGACACTGCAAAAGGCGCGATATTTCTCTTATCAGGTATCATTTTGCTGGCCTTTTTCATTATTCGCAGTAATCGGCATCCTGCACCACTTTTCAGCTTTCACCTCCTTTCTGATCCGTTGATGCGTTTCTCAATGCTGGTTTATCAGTTCGTGCCTGGCCTGTTTATGGGGGTAAGTCTGGTTGGCGTCATTTATCTACAAACATTTCTCGGTATGTCTGCCGCTGGAACAGGAGCACTAATGATCCCCTGGGCGCTGTCTTCATTTCTGGCGATCACGGTTACAGGCAAAACATTTAACCGTTTGGGTCCAAGGCCACTCATCATGACCGGTTGTCTGCTACAAGCGATCGGCATTTTATTACTTTCGATGGTGACCCATGACGGGCAAAACTCCCTATTGGTGGCGGCTTTTGCACTGATGGGGATGGGCGGGAGTCTATGTAGCAGTACCGCCCAGAGTAGTGCTTTCCTTGATATATCAACCACAGCCATGCCTGAAGCAAGTGCATTGTGGAACATAAACCGCCAGCTTAGCTTCTGCTTTGGTGTCGCACTGTTGAGCCTACAACTCAATCTGCTTACCCGCCACCTTTCACTGCAACAAGCGTATATGTGGACATTTTATACCGCAGCAGCCGGTGCTCTGATTCCACTCCTGCTCAGCTTGAGCATCAATAACCGAAATGTAAAACTTAATCTTTTATCAGAAGAGGAGAGCTAATGAACCAGTATATTAATGAAGTGTTGGCGGCTCATGTTGCCATTGAGAACTGGCTTGGCAAAGGCGAAGGAGATGTGCAGACACTCCTTGACCGTTTCAGCCGGGATTATTCAATGATCACGATAACCGGCGCGATGCTTGATCATGAATCGTTAAGCCGTTTTTTTGTTGCTCAACACGCAAGCCGTCCAGGATTACATATTGCCGTGGATTCGTTGTCTGTCTTGGGGGAGTGGGAAAATGGGGCTGTGATTTTATATCGTGAACAGCAGACCGAACCCGACAAAGCAACCACAGTGCGCTGGTCAACCGCTATCTTTAACCTTCAAGCAGGGACACCTGTCTGGCTTCATTTGCACGAAACATTACAGCCAAACATGAATAATGATGGGAATGCGGGATTAACCCAATAAATGAACCATCGCAACGATATTGGCAGGGAAATGAATGAAAAGGACAAGTCAGCAATAATTATCATGCCCTAATCAAGGAGGTTATATAACATCTCCTTGTACCCGATAGGTTAGATATATGACTATGATTAAACAACGATTGAACGCCCTTCTCCATTACATTGATGAAAATATTGATACACATATGAACGGAGAGAATTTGAGTCGTATTGCAGCTTGCTCTAAGTATCACTTTCACCGATTGTTTTCCGCGACTTATGGTATCGGTGTTGCTGCATATATCAGGCAAATTCGATTAAAGAGAGCTATTTATGAGCTGGCATATAACGATAGTTCAGTAATAGATATTGCGCTTATATGTGGATATGAAAGTCCTGAAGCATTCTCAAGGGCGTTCAAAAGTTCAGTTGGTCAGAGTCCTATTGAGTTCAGGAAAAAACCTGATTGGGCTGTCTGGTACAGACACTACCAAATCATAAATGAGATTAGGACTAAAATGATGAATGAGAAATTATCTTTTGTTGATGTAAAAACCGTCAATTTTCCAGAAACCACCGTGGCCGTTATGGAGCACAAAGGCTCACCATCAAAGATCGGTAATACAATTAGGACGTTCAAGGAATGGAGAATAAATCATAAATTATCCCCAGATCGCCACCGAACTTTTAATCTTGTTTATGCAGATCCCACAAACATTGATCCGAAAGAGTATCAGTTTGACTTGTGTGTCGAGGTTTCACCAAAATTTGAAGTTAATAATGCAAAAATCATATTAAAAACCATTCCATCAGGGAAATGTGCTCATATTAGATACATTGGCTCAGATGATGGAATCACTCCCATAGTCAATTACTTGTACACAAATTGGTTATCGGAGCACAACCAAGAAGTCCGGGATTTTCCGCTATTTTTTGAACGAGTAAAATGGTTCCCAACAGTGACTGAAGCCGAAGCTGTTACTGACATTTATCTGCTTCTGGCGTAAAAGACCCTACTTTATATCTTACAAGTTATTGCTATGTTAGCTTGCGATATATTGGCTTGAGAATAGTTCCAGCCTATTAGTTAGAGATCTCCGACTAAAAGGCTGGTGACTATAATAAGTGCAAAAAAATAAGTTTAGCACGCGAAATAATATTGCCCTGGTGCGGGCGAGTAAAATTATAATTAAAAAAATATTCTGTCTAAAAGGAGACTTGCGGCCCTAATCTAACATACAGACAAAATACAAATTTCAATCTATGTTTTGATAATGAAATTAATACATCAGACAAATGTAAAAATCAACACATAAAGATACAAATGTTGATTTTAATGATGAATATGGCTATATCATTATTTAATGACTCACAAATAAAAATCGACAAAAACACAATAATCAATTGATATTAAATGAAATATCTCATTGAAAAACATAGGTGCTTTCAATCGAAAAATAAAAACAGAAATATCATTTACCTTGTAAATAAAATGGTTATTGACCAAAAAAATTCAACCAATAAACATGAATTGTATTATTCTAATTATTAAACCCTAATAATTTATATTTTTTTCCTATATCCGAAACGTTCTTCCATGATATCTCCAATCACTATCCAATTATCCAAATTCTCTCTATTAGATTCATTTCTATGAAACTGTTTCTGTTTTAGATCGAAACAGAGTTTTGGCTTGTTATTTTGATAATTCCCTCTTTTTATTATTAATAAATCCCCTGAACTATATTTATCTGAAAAATCGCACTCAATTAAAATGGCAACAATATTAGGGCCAGTGCCAAAATAATAAGTCAGTTGCCTTTCAATAATCAGAGAACCTATCTTACCGTCCAAAAATTCGGGAGTCATGCATTCAGATTGCATGAATAATGGAACAGCACAGGGATTCATGTTGCCTTCATAAGAGACGATCCCGTCCAAGCGCTCCTTTTCTGCAATATCCGTTGATTCTATTTCACCATATGATATGCCAAAGAAATTGGAGACTTTCTGTATGGTGGAAGAGTGAACACTTTTAACCCTGCCATCTAAGATATTATAGAGGGTTGTACGGTTAAGTCCTGTACGATCGCAGAGCGATACTCTTGTTTCTCCTCTGGAATCAAGCAAATACTGCAAATTTTTTCTCAGGTATTCCATTTTTTGTTTTTTATGCATACTGATGCCTAGAAAAATATATAACAATCTAATTTATATGATCTTTTAGGTTAAACATTTATTATCAATACGCGAAAGAGTGAAAAACACTCTTGCCATCAAACAATAAAAATGGTAGCAGTTACTTTTTAGATAGAATTATTTAATGATATAATAAAATTATTTTACATAGAAAATATCATTTTAATAAATTATATTTTAATAAAATAGAAAAATGGATAGAAAACCGCATAAAAGCAGACAAAAATAGAGGGGATATGACTTATGTTAATATTTTTAAATTCCAAATTATCAATTATCTTGGGAAATTAACTTTGATGGATATAAAATCAATGCAAGTGGGAAAATAAATACAAACGTTATTATTTTCAACTAATAATCTACAATTATAAATTATATGAGATTGAGATGAGTTTATCCTATAAAAATAATGAACCCTATTTAAAGGGGCTAATTGCCATGATGGAACATCTCAGCGATCCTTGGGGTATTAAGGATTTGGAATCCAGGCATATCTATATGAATAAAGCGGCTTATCTTTACACCAACACACCAGAAGACTTTGACGTTGAAGGTAAGTTAGATTGTGAATTTCCAACTGATTGGTCTGACGACCAATTTTCACAAGACCTCAAAGAGCACGACCGAAGAACCGAGGAATCAAAAGATAGAGTTTCCATTATCGAAACACATTATTGGTATGGAAAAAACAGTTTGGCGCCTTTTATCAGTGAAAAATTTCCCGTGTATAACGATGAAAAAGAGTGCATCGGGATCGTTTGGAATGCCAAACCACTGAGTAGCTTCTCTCCTTTAAAATACATTAACCGCCATAAACCCAGCATATTGACGACAGAAGCGACCACAAATCTATTTACCCGCAGTGAACTGGATATCATCTTCTTAATGCTGCAAAGACGCTCAAATAAGGAGATTGCCCAAATATACAACGTTAGCCACAAAACGGTAGAAAATAGGGTTTATAACATCTATCAAAAAGCTAATGTTCATTCTATCCAGCAATTTGAGGAATTTTGCAGGCATCTGCAATTGGACAGCTATATTCCAGAGCGCCTAATTGAGAAAGGGGTCCTGTTTCTCTAATGAAATCAAAATTATGGTGGTAGTATCAAAAATTGAAAACGCCCCATTGAGCCGAGTGCCACAAACACAGCGTGTATCACTATTCAGCGTGGCTATCGTCCATATGGGTATGTTAACGGCATTGGATCAATTTATGCTTGGGGCTGTGCTCGGTGACGCTATGGCTCTGAGCGATGCCTTTATTACCATTTTCGTCGGCAGCCTAATCTTTGGCATTGTCACGTTCGGGCTAGGTTTTGCGGGGATGCGTGAAGGATTATCCGGCAGCCTGCTCGCTCGGTGGTGCGGTTTTGGTCGTATAGGATCAGTATTCATTGGCCTGGTTGTTGCTATCAGCTTATTAGGCTGGTTTGGTATCCAAAATGCTATTTTTGCCCATTCCCTTAATTTTGCTTCCGGCCATAAACTCGGATTTGGCTGGGCTGCGGCACTTTCCGGTGCTTTGTTGACAACACTGGTCGCCTTTGGCTTTAAAGCATTACGGTTTACCGCCAGGATCGCTGTTCCCCTGTTTATTTTGCTGGTTGCTTATATTTCCATCACCGTGCTATCCGACAGTACTGGTCAACCGTTGCATGAAATGATCAAATTATCCCATTCTGGTAATACCTTATCCATTAGTGCGGGTATCACGATTGTCGTGGGAGGTGCGATTGTTGCCAGCTTAATGACCCCTGATCTGACTCGCTACACCAAATCCGGTAAGCATGTTTTGGGGATCACCTTACTGACCATTATTGCGGGAGAATTCGTGATTAATGGCCTGGCCATTCTGATTGCAAAAGCCCTGAACACCTCAGATGTTGTCACTATTATGTCGCAAGCCGCAGGAGGGGCAGGGCTTCTGGTTGTCGTTTTCTCAACATTGAGGGTCAACGATTTGAACCTGTACTCTTCATCACTAGGCATTATCAACGCAGTAGAAGGCATCACTGGCAAAAAACTTCGGTATCCCCCAACGGCTATCGTCATTGGAATATTTGGAACGCTACTTTCTATTCTGGGGATACTGGAACGGTTTGTTGATTTCCTGACTGTGTTAGGGGTTATTTTTCCGCCCATTATTGGGATTATGTTGGTTGATTACTATCTCCTGCGTTCCCATCGCAAAGCGTTAGATGAGAGCCGGCAACAAGGCAGGCTTCCGCATGAAACACCAACTATCGGCTGGGCTGCCATTATTGCCAGTGTTATCGGCAGCGTGGTTGCCCTGGGGACAAACTGGGGAGTTCCGGCCATCAACTCATTATTGCTAGCGAGCTTAGCTTATGGGCTATTTAAGTTAGCTTATAAACGCAGTTAGCATCATGCCCCTATGATTTGCTCCCCAAATGGGGAGCAATAGCATGTTTTTCTGCATATTCTTTGCCATTGACCCATTGATGATCTTTTTCCCATTTAAATAACCACTTACGTGTTGGGCCAGCCATGACATTTAGGTAGTAGCTGTCATAACCGGCAATCGTCGCCACGGGGTGATATCCTTTTGGCACCATCACCACATCCTTGTTATAAACCGCCACGGTTTCATCCAACGAGCGGTCGTCAGTATAGACGCGCTGGACACAAAAACCCTGTGATGGATTCAGGCGATGGTAATAGGTCTCTTCCAAATAGGTTTCTAGCGGTTCGTTGTCAGTGTCGTGTTTATGGCTAGGATAGGAGCTGGTACACCCTTCATCGGTATAGACCTCAACAACCAGCAGGCTGTCCGCGGCTTGGTCATCCGGCAGAATGTTATGGACATAGCGTCGGTTATTGCCATGACCACGCTGTTCAGCCCCAATATCTCGCGGGGTTATCAGGCGGGTGGGATAGCGGCCTTTTCCTTTCGCCTGACATACCGCCAATTCAAGTTGCGTTTCGGCAACGATTTCCATCGTTTCATTGGGTGCAACATAGACGGCATAAGGCTTTTTACGCTCAAAGGGATCCATGCGCTCCCCGATTTTCTCAAATTGTTGCCCAGCCGTGACGACCGTCGCTTTTCCGGCCACGAGTACCAGACACGTCTCATTTTCTGAGGCGGGTAAGGTGATGGTTTCCCCCGCCCCCAGTTCATAAACAGCAAAATGAACATACTCCCAGTTTGCTGTTTTCGGCGTAATATGTTGCGTTCGCTTGTCCTGATCCGGTAAGTGATATTTTGACAGTAGCTTAGACATTTCACTTCCTCCCAATTTGTGCGTTTAAATCAATCCCGCTTCTTTGGCAAATTGATGCAAGTTGCGATATCCCATCGTGGCATAAGTCAGTGGATGGGCAACGGCGGGATCTTGCTCTGCTTCAACCACCAACCAACCGTTATAGCCATTCGCTTTTAAGATTGCAAAAATGGCCGGATAATCGATACAACCCGCTCCGGGCACGGTAAACACGCCACTCAATACCGCATCAAGGAAACTGGTTTTACGGTTTTTAACGTCTTTTAACACCTCCAGGCGAATGTCTTTGCAATGCACATGATTAATACGCCCGCACCAACGTCTTGCCACCGCCACAGGATCATCCCCCGCAAAAGTCAGGTGTCCGGTATCCAATAATAACCCCACTTCTTCACCGGTATTTTCCATCAGGTTATCGATATCTTCGGCACTTTCAATCACCGTACCCATATGATGGTGATAGGCAATCTGTACACCTTGTGACTGCGTATAACGGGCAAATGCTGTCAGTTTTTCACCATACTCCTTCCAACGCTCCGCCGGAAACCGTGGACGAAGATGCACGGGTTTCTCCTGATCACCATGAATGCAATACGTTACTTCGGCAAACACCATCACCGTCGCCCTTAACTCACGCAATAAGGTCAAATGGGGTTGAACTGCGGCAATCTCTTCTTCAACACTGTGCGCCAGCAGTCCACCGGAATACCAACCAGATACCAATTTCAAATCATGGGCGGCCAAAATGGGGCCTAAAGTTTGTGGCTGACGAGGAAATTTATTGCCCAGTTCAAAACCCGCAAATCCCGCTTGTCGCCCTTCTGTCAGGCAGGTTTCCAACGGTATTTCTGCCCCTAAGGACGGCAAATCATCATTGGTCCATGTCAGGGGGTTGATGCCAAGTTGAACAGCCATGAGGGTTCTCCTGTAAGGTGAAAAAGTGATGTTCTATTAGTTTTGTGATTTATTGACTTTGCTATCCACGCTGACGCCAGTCGTTAATTAGATTGTGATAGTTAGTTTTGACTTTCTGGATAAACCGTTCCTCATCAATTTCTCCCGCCAGCCATTGCAGTGACGGCTGTCCGAAGAGCGTTCGTCCAACAGCAAAACCTTTGACAATGGATTTACCGGCTGCCGCATTGAAACTGGCTTTTAAAATTGCTTCAGGGGCATCAAGGCCAAGGATCACCACCCCACGGCAATGGGGATCACGCTGTTCAATTAATACAGAAATGTGATCCCAGGTTGCAGATTGCATGGGTGGCAATTTCCACCAGTCTGGTTTAATACCAATATTGTAAAAACGCTGGAGTGCACGCAGATAAAACGCATCAGAATGGGGCATGTCTGCTGGCAAAATAACCTCAAGCAATAATTCATGACCAGATTGACAGCAGGCCGCATAAACTTCTTGCACCGTTTTTTCCTGTTGCAGACGCAATGGATGATTATCTTCTGGATGAAAGAATACTAAACATTTCACGATATGTTCTTGCGGCCAACTGATTAATTGGGAGCCAATATCACCATGTTCGAGACAAAGCGGTCGGGAGCCTGGCAGTTCAATCGGGCGAGCAATCCACAACCCTTTTCCCGTTGCGGCGTTCAGTACGTCTTGACCGAAGCGACTGTCACACAATATTCCCGTTTTTCCGGTCAAATGAGCTTCTGTGCTGACTTCCTGACTCGCGCGGAACAGAAGTTTTTTCAGTTGTGGAATTCGATCGAAGCCAGCATTGACCTTGCGCGCCATTTCCATAAATTGGAGACGATGGTCAAATGCCATGACACATAATTCATTCCATTGTTTGTGACGGCTGCCAACCCGATGCAGGTGGTTGAGATGTGGGTCTAAATCAGGGCGTGGTACTTCCGTTGCCCGCATTAGATAGTCATCCAACTCTGTTTTATCTGGCATGGCGGGAGCACATCCGTGGCGGGAAACAACCAAGGCCCCACAAGCATTGGCATAAGTACAAGCCTGCTCCCAACTTTCATTATTCAGGTAACCACGCAATAGACCGGACATAAAGGCATCCCCCGCCCCTAAAACGTTCAGAATGTCTACCTTAACGCCCTGTACGGTGATCCCCTCATCTAAGGTATCGGGAATATTGGCAGTAAATACCGAACAGCCTAATGCGCCACGCTTGCAAACCAATGTGGCAGTCGTGAGCGCGCGTATTCGACGCAAGGCTTCGAGCGTATCGGTAGAGCCACCAGCAATATGAAACTCTTCTTCGGTTCCCACAATTAAGTCAAACTGGGAGAGTACTTCCTGTAATTGAGCCGTGACTTGCGCTGAGGCGATATAGCGAGTTTCACCGTCACCCAGTGAAGTTAACCCCCACAATACCGGACGATAATCGATATCAATGACAGTGTTGACTCCATTACGGCGGGCATAAGCCAGTGCAGTCAAAACAGCATCACGCGTTTGCGGATGGGAAAGATGAGTTCCGGTAATAGCCAGACAACGGGCAGATGCAATATAGTCTTCGCTGAAATCATCTGGGGTGATCGCCATATCAGCACAATTATCGCGGTAAAAGATCAGCGGGAAAGTTGCGTTATCTTTAATGCCGAGGATGACTAAAGCCGTCAGCCGCTCTTTGTCGGTGATTAAATGGCTGGTATCACAACCAACCCGCTCCAATTCTTCACGCAAAAAGCGCCCCATGTGTTCATCACCCACCCTTGCCAGCATGGAAGATTTTAATCCCTGTCGCGCTGTCCCGTAGGCAACATTTCCCGAAGATCCGCCTAAGTACTTTGAAAAACTTCCCATGTCTTCCAGACGGGAACCAATTTGCTGACCATACAGATCAACCGCGATACGTCCCATGCAGATAACATCCCACGTTTTATGCTGCTCCATTGATTCACCTCTTACCGGATACGGTATTTTGCTGAATTCTTTATGTCATTAGCTTCGGTTAACTCTTTGCTGGCCGTTTAAATAACACCCTACCTATCTGGTAGAAAACATAACCTAATATGCAGGCTGCAAATATATAGTAGAGCACCATCACATAAGCTGGCGCATTTTCGGCCAGAAAAACATACATGGAAACAACAACCAGCGTAATTAGCCACCCCACCGGTTTCACCATTGACCAAGGGGTAATATCCACTTGTTTTGTATAGACTTCTTGATAAGATTCGGCAGGGAAAAAATACCCTATCGTCAACATCAAGATGATATTCAGGACAAACAGAATGCCAACCAGATGGAAGAAGTGAATATTGATGTTCAAGATAAAGTTACAAATGATGTAAGCCGACACACCAAACAACAATCCCAGTTTTGCCGCAATCGGGGGAACACGTTTTGTCATCAGCCCAACCAAAACCACGCTGAGGATCGGGGCATTGAAGATCCCCTGCAACTGCTGGATCAGGTAAAACAAGCCTTCGGGCGCATTAGCGACAAATGGAGCAATAATCATCGTTGCCAGTGCAAGCCCTAACCCCAAATATTTGCCAACCGCTACAGCTTGCGTTTCAGTCGCATTCGGGTTGATCCGTAGCTTATAGATATTAACGGTAAAGAGTGTCACGGAAGAGTTTAACCCACCACTAAACGTCGAGAATACAGCGCCGACAACCACCGCCGCAAAGAAACCAACCAGAACTTTGGGCAAGACTAATTGCACTAACGCAGGGTAGGCATTATCTGGATTATCCATTTGCCCGTTGAAAATATGGAATGCAATTACCCCTGGTAAGATAATAATAGAAGGAATGATGAGCTTAAATAAGGCACACAGCATGACGCCTTTTTGCCCTTGTGCCAGATTCTTGGCACTCAATGATTTCTGCACAATGGATTGATTGGTACACCAAAAGAACATGTTGGAAACGAGCAGCCCTGTGAACAGGGTCGAGAATGGAACCAGTGAATCTTCACTACCGATGGAATTGAATTTCTCTGGGTGAGCCTGATAGACATCAGTTAAGCCTTTCCATACACTGCCATCGCCCACGTACAACAGGGCAAACACCGTTACCATCAAGCCGCCTACAATCAGGCCAACCCCATTAACGGTATCGGCAACCGCAATCGCTTTGATCCCACCAAAGATTGCGTAAATCGCCCCCAATCCACCTACGCCCCAAACCATAATCCAGAGTGCCGTGGTTTTATCGATCTGAAAAACATGAGAAACCTGAAACAGACTTTCCAGGGCAATAGCGCCTGTATACAAAACAATAGGTAATAATGAGATCACATACATTGCCAAAAATAGGAATGATGTAATCAGCAAAGTATTTTTATCAAACCGCCGTTCAAGATATTCTGGAATGGTCGAAATGCCTAATTTTAGATATCTTGGCAAGAAGTAAACAGCAAAAAGGACAATAGTCAAAGCCGCAATGACTTCCCAGGCCATGACAATAAATCCGGTTCTGAACGCTAATCCATTCAAGCCGACCAAATGTTCTGTAGACAGATTCATGAGTAACATGGAACTGCCGATATATATTCCGGTCAAGGAGCGTCCACCAAGAAAATAACCTTCGGTTGAATCACTTAAGTGTTTGTTTCGCGTTTTGTAATAAGCAAATCCGGCTACCAATAAGGTAAAGCCAATAAAAGAAAGAAAAGCTGACATATATCCTCCACCCTGATTAGCTGTTATCAGGCAGTAATGGGCAGACAAGAAAAATGGTTTCTAAAAATAAACCATTGAAAACAATTCCCCTGCCCTTATTCTGTGGAAATGACGAAACGTTTATATTTCTTCATCGTTCAATGGGTGGCTTAATTGGTGACATGCCTCCTTACTTCGGTTACCTGTTTTCACTCACATCGCTTCTGATCTTAACGTGTGTGATTTGAATCTTATCGTTACAGTTTTATTTCCTGACCAGATTGCAAGGATTCGAGCGCCTTATCTGCGAGATATAAAGCCCGTTCTCCATCAATACCACTCGTTTCAGGCATTACCCTGCCCGCCATGACATCAACAAAATGGCTCCATTCCGCAATGTATGCGTCACGATAACGTTGCAAGAAGAAATACTCTGGCTTGGCCGTGGTACAACCGTTTTCTCCCCAGAACTCCACACTGTTTTCCTTTATATTTCCGGCACTCAAAAGTCCCTTCTCGCCGTGCAGTTCCAATCGCTGATCATACCCATAGCCAGAACGGCGACTGTTAGTGATGGTCGCCATTGCCCCCGATGGGAATTTCATGACAATAAACGCAGTATCGATATCGCCAGCCGTACCTATAGCAGGGTCAACAAGATGACTTCCCTGTGCATAAATAGCACAGGGTTCTTCACCAATGATAAAACGTGCCATGTCCAGATCATGAATGGTCATATCCCGAAACAGACCACCCGATACACGCACATATTCTGCGGGTGGGGGGGAAGGATCGCGGGAGATAATAAGCAGGGATTCCGCTTTGCCAACCGTCCCTGCATCAAACAGGTTTTTCAGCTGACGAAATTGTGGATCGTAGCGGCGATTAAACCCGACAAACAAGGGAACCTGACACACCTTTACCGTAGCCAGGCACTGACGAACCCGTTCAAGATCAAGGTGAACCGGCTTTTCACAAAAAATCACTTTATTGTGTCGGGCTGCCAACTCTATCAGATCGGCATGAGTATCCGTTGATGATGCAATCAGAACACCATGTACACCAGGATCAGACATCGCTTCTTCGCCGGTCTGTATTTTGGCCTGATATTGATGAGCCAGCGCCTTCGCATTTGTCGGGTGTGGATCTACTACAGAATAGAGGCATGTTTCTTTATGGTTGGCAATGTTAACGGCGTGAACCTGCCCTATTCGCCCCGCGCCAAATAATGCAATATTGAACATAAATGCTCCTTGATACCTTGGTATCGGCTCTTGGTGTGAAGGAAAACATATCAAATAAAATATTTATTTCAATTTCGTTTTATTTGAAAATTTTATTTTTTAGAGCTGGCTCATATAACTTTCATCCGGGGTGTATCTTGCCGGCCATGGCCGGCATAACGAATTTCTTCCATGTTTCATGAGCAAGGTCGGGTTAATCATAGGGATAAGAAGTGGGGTCGTATCGTCAGTGATAATCTGATCGTTACCAAACTTGATATCACCAACAAGAAGTTGCTATGACAAATGTAGATAGCAGATATTCGATAAATTATCGATTTTTTGTCGGGACAATGTTTCAAAAATTAAAACGCTCAATCCCTTTTCATCATAATTTATGAAAATCCCTTACTCCTCTCAGCACGAAGAGTAAGAAAGTGTCCTATACCAGTCGCCTTTCAAGATGCGTCTTATATCTCCCCGCGTAGCGGGGAAATATAAGCACTCTCATTGGCTTGCAAACTGCAACTTGAAGTTGGATTGGTATATAATTTTGAATCGTTTTTTAGTCTTCCATTCTTCATTAAAATATGATGATAGATCCATATAATAAAGTTAATGATATGAAATAATTTATTTTTATTGTCTTAAAATTTAATATTTTCAAAACTGATAGAAAATTGGCAAAACTATTTTTTTGCGGTAAGAAAAAACGGCAATCCTATTGAACCAATAAGCTCGCGGTGTATTGGCTGGCAGATAGTTTGAACACAGGCTGTGAACAGAAATCACCGTGTATAGACGTGAGGGTTTTGCGCTCAATTCTGATCAATGATACCCAGCATCGGTTAATACTGACGCACTTTTTTCTTCACGTATTGCCTGATGTTTTCCGCTGATGCCGTAATTTCTGGGTTATCAGCCACCTGCGCGGTTCCTGTTCTCCACCATGATTCATAATCATGCGTCATCGTCTTAGGCAGTACTTTTATATCGATCAACGTCGCACCTGGCTGCTTCTGTGCATCCAGCAGCGCTGCAATCAATTGTTGTTCATTATGCACCCGATAGCTTTTGCAACCATAGCTTTCCGCATTCTTGGCAAAATCCACCGGTATTAAGGCACCGTCTAACTTGCCACTTTTTGGGTTGCGATAACGATTTTCGGTGGCAAGACTTCCTATACCTTGGCTCATCTGCAAGTTATTGATGCAACCAAATCCTGCATTATCAAACAGCAATACGGTGATCTTAATGTTTTCCTGAATAGCCGTTTGTAATTCGCTGTTCAACATCAGGTATGAACCATCACCCACCATGGCGTAAACCGGCTGTTCAGGACAAGCGAGTTTGGCCCCCAACGATGCGGCAATTTCATATCCCATACAGGAATAGCCATATTCAAGGTGATAGGTATCAGGCACTTTCGGTTGCCAGATGCGCTGTAAATCTCCCGGCAGAGAACCCGCAGATCCCACAATAATCGCGTTGGGTTCCAAATACTGATCCATCAAGCCAAGCACACGCGTTTGGGTCAGCGTGGTTTGCAGCGTTTCGCTGTATTCTTCCAGTTTTTCATCCAAATGCCCCGCGATCTCTGGCTTGAATCCGGCCTGATATTGAATGGAAAATAATCGTTCTAATTCCTGCTGCCAGTCGGCCTTCGCCTGAGCAATTTCTTGCCGCCATTCTGAACACCATGCTGTTTTTGACAGTTCCTGTGCAATGGCATTTAGCCCTTCTCTGGCATCCGCCACGACGCCGACGGCATCCAGTTTACAGGCGTCAAATTCCGCTACATTGATGGTCAGGAATTCCACTTCTGGGTGCTGGAACAGTGACTTTGACGCTGTCGTAAAATCGGTAAAACGCGTACCAACGCCAATAATTAAATCCGCTTCCCTAGCCAGCCGATTCGCTGCTAAACAACCGGTCGTGCCAATACCGCCACAATTTAGCGGATGGGCTGCCACAATGGCACTTTTTCCCGCCTGGGTTTCAGTAAAGGGGAGATTGAAGGTTTCAGCAAAATGACGGAAAGCCTCATGAGCTTCGGAATAACGTACGCCACCACCACAAATTAATAACGGTTTTTTCTTACGCTGGATCAGTGCAATTGCCGCTTGGATACGTACCTGGGAAGCCGGGCGGCGCTCAATGTGGTGAACGCGTTTCTGGAAGAAGTAATCGGGATAATCCCATGTCTCTCCCTGCACATCTTGCGGAAGACCGATCGTGACAGCCCCCGTATCTGCCGGTGCCGTCAATACTCGCATGGCTTGGATCATGGCTGTCATTAATTGCTCTGGCCGCGAAATGCGATCCCAGTAACGGGACACCGGACGGAAGCAATCATTGGTACTGATAGTGCCATCGCCATACTGTTCCACCTGCTGTAAAACGGGGTCAGGCTGACGGCAGGCAAAAGTATCTCCCGGTAATAACAGTAATGGAATGCGATTCGCCGTTGCCGTGGCCGCAGCCGTCACCATATTCGCTGCCCCAGGCCCAACAGAAGAGGTGACGGCAAAAATTTGCCGACGTTTTTTCTGTTTGGCAAACCCCGTTGCAATATGGGCCATTCCCTGCTCATTACAGCCTTGATACACACGCAGATGCCCCGCGTCCTGCTCCAATGCCTGCCCTAATCCCACCACATTACCATGACCAAATAGCGTGAATACGCCTCGAATAAAGGGATACTCTTCCCCATCAACGTTGATATATTGCTGGTTAAGAAATTTGACCAAGGCCTGAGCCATCGTCATTTGCTTGGTATTCATTGAACTGTTTTTCATGAAATCACTACTCCATCGTTGGCATCACAAAATGACTATCGTGATGTTCCAAACGCACACTGGCAGGCCAGCGGCTGGTGACGGTTTTCATACGAGTATAGAAGCGAACACCATCATTGCCATGTACATTCAGCGGCCCAAAAATGGAGCGCTTCCAGCCACCGAAGCTATGGAATGCCATCGGTACTGGGATGGGAATATTCACACCAACCATACCGGCTTGGACATCTTCACTGAATTGGCGGGCGGTTTCACCATCACGGGTAAAAATGGCCGCACCATTGCCATATTCATGTTGATTAATCAATTTCAATGCAGTGTCATAATCCGGTACGCGGACAATGACAAGCACAGGGCCGAAGATCTCTTCTTTATAGATTTTCATGTCTGGCGTGACATAATCAAACAGTGTGGGTCCCACAAAATAGCCGTTTTCATAGCCAGCGACCTGATGGCCTCGCCCATCAATCAGCAATTTCGCCCCTTGCTCTATCCCACTACAAATATAGCCACAAATTTTTTCCTTGTGCTGCTGAGAAATCACCGGCCCCATGTCGTTTTCTTTTCCATTGGTGATACTCATTTCCTGGTCAATACCAGAACCCACCGACATTTGAGCAATTTGCTGCTGGAGTTTCTCTACCAGTGTGTCTGCAATTTCATCCCCAACCGCCAGTACAACAGACAAGGCCATGCAGCGTTCCCCTGCCGCACCAAATGCCGCCCCCGTGATGGCACTTGCGGCCATCTTTATATCCGCATCCGGCATCAAGACACTGTGGTTCTTCGCTCCCCCCAATGCCTGACAACGTTTACCATGCGCTGATGCAGTGGCATAAACATATTCCGCAACCGGGGTTGAACCGACAAAACTCACGGCCTGAATGTGAGGATCGGTTAACAGTACATCGACCGCTTCTTTATCTCCTTGCACAACATTAAACACCCCATCCGGTAAACCGGCTTGTTGCAATAATTTCGCTAATTCAATCGAAAGGGAGGGATCTTTTTCAGAAGGTTTCAGGACAAAGGTATTTCCCGTCGCCACCGCAATAGGAAACATCCACATTGGCACCATGGCAGGAAAGTTAAACGGCGTGATGCCGGCACAAACGCCTAAGGGTTGCATCAGGGAGTAGCTATCAACGCCTGCCCCGACATTGGCAGAGTGTTCCCCTTTTTGTAAATGAGGTATTCCACAGGCAAATTCGACCACTTCAAGGCCACGGGTTAATTCCCCCACGGCATCGGAATAGATTTTCCCATGTTCTTCAGAAATCAACCTGGCTAATCTGTCTTGGTTTTCTTCAAGTAATGATTTGAATTTGAACAAGATACGGGCGCGTTTCAGGGGCGAGGTTTTTGACCACTCTTTAAAGGCCAGATGGGCAGATTCAATAGCATGCTCAGTCTCATGAACCATACTCAAGGCAACCTTTCGAATCGCCTGCCCTGTAGCGGGATTGAAAACGAGTGAAATGCGATCACTTTGACTATCAACGAGTTGCCCGCCAATAAAGTTTTTAATCTGTTCCATTCTGAGCCTCTCTAAATTCAATGACCTAAATTCAATTAAGATTGAACCAGTAAGTTGTTATTGAACTGCCCGTGTTGGTTCACGGTGTTACACATATATGAAATATATATTTCATTTTCAATTGAATTTGAAATGCGCTTTAATTAATGTGATCAACACGCTATTTTTATGCAATTACATTCATTACACCGTGGCAACTTGCGAGCATCTTCACTTGCCTCAAGCATACTTGCCAGAGGATGAATGAATTCAATTTCATGACTATTTCTTTCTGGGGGCATGATGTCTGCTGCATCTAATTTGAATGAACTTCAAGAACAAGTCCAATCCCGTTATGGTGAATTAAGCAAACGATTACAACAAGTTGCAAGGTATGTATTGGATAACACGAATAGTGTCGCATTTGACACTGTTGCCGTTATTGCCAAAGAGGCCGATGTTCCACCTTCCACCTTGATTCGCTTCGCCAATGCCTTTAATTTCAGTGGGTTCAATGAAATGAAACAACTGTTTCGCATGAATCTGGTGGAAGAAACCGCCAGCTATACTGATCGGGCGCGGCTGTTCAAGGAGCTGGATAGCGATCATCAGATAGAAGATCCTCAACATATTTTGCAGGCGTTTGCCCATTCCAACGCTCAAGCCATGCAGCAACTCGCAGCCCGTACGCCCGCAGAGGATTTAACCAAGGCGGTGAACTTACTGGCAAGTGCCGACAATATTTATATTATCGGCCTGCGCCGCTCTTTCAATGTTGCCTCCTATCTAGCTTATGCCCTCAGCCACCTGGAATGCCGCCCGCGGTTAATCGATGGCTTAGGGGGGATGTTCCGCGAGCAGATGAATATGATTGGCCCTAAAGATGTTGTGGTATCAATCAGTTTTACGCCGTATGCCGAAGAAACGGTGATGGTCAGTAAAAAGGCAGCACAGGCTGGTGCGAAGCAAATTGTGGTTACTGACAGCCAAATTAGTCCGCTTGCAAATCTCAGCGATATTTGTTTTGTGGTGAAGGAAGCACAAGTTGATGCGTTCCGCTCTCAATCTGCAACTTTATGTTTGGTACAATCTTTGGCGGTAGCACTGGCATATCGGCAGGGAGAATAAACCAGATAGACCCGATAAGCACAGAGCGTGATCGTAGGACATATTGATCACGCCCGGCGCGATGATTAAATCACTACCACTAAAATCTCAGTTCTTAATATTTTATAGATATAGGTTTATTTAAAATAATCTTTAATCATCGCCAATCTACGGGTATCCTTTTCAAACAAATAGCTTAATAATGATATCACTGCATCAATGAATAAAATTATCATCAGTCGATGTACTAACCAAAAAGCCCCTTCCTTGCCAAACAAAATAATCAAGCGATTATTAGTTTATAGAATGTCATAGTAATGACATTTAATATCAGCAAGTGAATTCTTAAATCATTAATTATTTACTCGCTATTAATTTAATTGTTGGGATGGATTTGACTCACTGTTTTTTCCATCTAACAAAATACAGACTGAGTATGCTTGAAAAACAGATTTCAAGCTATTTTGAATATAAATTAGGATCATAACGGAGTATTCACATGGATAAGATTCTGGCTTCTCCATTTATTCATTTCTTTTGGAAATCATGGGTTCTCGAACCCCACTCATCCACCTACAATATTATTGTAGAACAGATTATTAAGGGCAATTTGGATGAAAACAGATTAAAACTGGCACTACAGGAATTCCTTAATATTTATCCTTTACTTAAATATCGGGTTGAAGAAGAAGAGGGTGATTTATATTGGAAATTTGGCTCAGATGATATTAATTTCACCGTTCTTTCTAATAATGAAGAACAATTGGATCAGTTTGCCCTACAGCCATTTGATCTCATCAAAGGGCCATTAGTTCGATTTGGTTTAATCAAAGAGGCAAAACAACAATTTCATTTATTGATTGTATTGCATCATATTATCGGTGATGGCCAGGGTATAGAGGAATTTATCCACAATATGTCTGATCTGTACAACCAACGTCCTCTGCGTCATTCCCCCATGACGCTGCAACAAGTAGCAGAGAAATTTGAACAAGATCGCCAGCTTTTAAAATTATTAGGCCAATATAACCCCGAACAATACTGGGAGAAATGCCTATCAGATGTGACTAACACCAACCCATTGCCCTATTTGTCTCCACAAGCGATAGGGGAGCCTGAATTATCCCATGAATTTCGTTTCAACTTGCTATTAGCCGATTGGCAGGATCTCTCCCGCTTTTTACTCCCTAATAAGCCTTTTCTGGTGTTTAAAACGTTGTGGGCAACATTAGTGGCTCAATATACTGGAACGGGTAAAGCTCACTTTATCTATCCCGTTGCAATCGCTGGCGGGGCATCTGTTTCACTTGGTGCCCAAATTAATGCGGTTATTTTTCCCTTTCGTTTTAATGAAACGGATAGTTTTAATTCTCTCTATCAGGCTACGTTGAACTATAGTGCATCATTGAAGGCTCAACCGGATCTGCGCTTTTCAAGTTTACCTCTATTTCAGGCTGCCCCCATCCATGTTGTAGATAAGCTCAATGTGGGTATTAATCAAGCCAGTTTTAAGGATATCAGTCTGGAATTAGACGGATGTGAAGTCACCCATGGCCATCGTTTCAATAATGATTTAGCCCATACAGAATGGATACTGGAATATCATCTGGAAAAGGATCATTGGGCTTTTCGCATCCGTTATCATCCCAACCTTTTCCATGCCAAACAAATTAAAGCGTTAGGTGAACAATTCCAGCAATTGTTGGTGAATGCCCTGACCTATCCCGAAACGCCAATATTACAATTCCCTTTATTAACGCCTGATCAGGCACAGACATTACTGGAATACGGGAGTCCACAACAATCAGGTGACACAGGATCAGAACGACACGACTCTCTGGTGATTGATCTAATACGGAAACATTATCAACAGGCAATCGGGCAATCACAAGCGGCTGAAATATCAGGTATCCAGACCTATGTGCTAAATGAACGATTACACATGGTGCCAATGGGAGTCAAGGGCGAACTTTATCTATCTGGATCAGAATTGGACAATAAATATTTGGGGCAATCCGTATTGGCAAAAAACCCGCTTATTGCCAACCCGTTTGTCCAATCTACCCATCATAAATGGCTCTACCCTACTGGCGAGCAGGTACGCTGGTTGCCAAATGGGGAGCTGGAATATTTGGGTATCAATCACTACGATTCATTGAAAGAAGCAAGTTAAATTAACAATCGGGTAAACAATGGCGTGACGATTATGCTAAGCAGGCAGACAAGTCACGCCAAATTATTACCGCATCAAACGGTACATGACCACTGTTTATTTACTTCGATTTATTCAACATCCTGAAAAGTGGGTCCCTGGAAATAAATCGCTTTGATATGGCAACTACGGGGTTGCGTGATGACAAACCGGAGGGTTTCCCATACTGACCGGCCATTAAGCATTTGCTCGCCCATTTTTTTCTGATTATCCAGAACCTCATCAAAACCATTAAGCTCAAAATCAGGGGGATAAAGCCCAGTTACGCGAATATTTTCTTTACTTAAGTGGTGGGCTAAATTCTGGCTAAAGCCACTCATGGCATGTTTGGCGGCGAAGAATGCCGGATGAGCGACAGATTCGGTAAATTGAGGAATACCACAAACCGAGACCATAGCAACAATATCGGCACCTGGTGATCGGCGCAAACTCGGCAATAATGCTTTGGTCAACAGGATAGAACCCGTTATACCTGAATTCACCGTACTGACGATATCGGCATCACTGTCACCTTCCCCCAAATGCCCTTCCAGCCATTGGGCAGCGCTTAAGATCAGGATATCGATAGGCAGGTTGTCTTGCAGTAATTGGGCGGCAAAATGGCTAACGGATTGGGCATCACTCATATCACATTGATAACCTCTGGCTATGCCACCTTCACGGCGAATAAGCTCACATGTTGCTTCTGCACTGGCTAATTGGCGGGCACAGAGGTCAACATGGGCGCCTTCCCGTGCTAACCAGACCGAAACCGCTTGCCCAAAATCACGTCCTCCGCCTGTTACCACAACACGTTTATCTTTCAAAACACTCGATTCGTTAACTTCATTGAATATCATATTAGCTTCCTTACATCGGTTATCGCTGGATGAGGAACTGCCACTTTGTCGACCAGATTTTTATTGATAATCCACTGCTTAGAAAGCCAATCTTACTTGAGAGTATCCACCATAGCTCTGCTGTTTTGTGCTATTTGTCCGTTTCACCACGGATTAAACAGCGCGCTATTTAATCAAGGTTTGTTCATTAAAATAACAGGAACTGCATTTTGGGTATTGATCAATTACGGATTATAAAGAGTTGGATAGATGCACGGGGTAAAAAATCATCTGTCATGGTGACGGGAAATACTTCAATTTTTCTACTAAAAACTTACCTGTATTCTTAAACTATTCTCTCTAATATTTCTGATAAAAAACAGAAAAGCCGCCGCAATATACTGCATTATTACCCTTATGCAATTCATTACGGCGGCCTTTTTACTTTACTTGATACTCGGTTTGATTTCCTGGTGAATTAACTAATTAATACATTAATAAACATTCAATCTATAGTTAGCGTTCTTCGTCCAAATTTTGTTGAGAGGGATTGCCGATAGCAATAAATTCATCCAATAACCCTAAAAGTTGGCCCAATTTTTCGGGGGAAAAGGCATTTTCAATCGCCATATAACCCTCTGCAATCTGCCCTCTTGCTTGCTCATAGAGTTCCTGGCCAGCCGGAGTCAAAGAAACATACAGCTTACGCTGATCATTCATAGGTTTAAGGCGGAAGATAAGTCCGTCACGCTCCATACGTGTCAAAATGCCGGTTAGGCTTGGACGTAATATACAAGTGAGACAAGCTAAATCGTGAAAATCAATAGAGCGGCTACTCGCAAGTACACGAATAATACGCCATTGCTGCTCAGTTAAATTATAGCTCTTCAAAATAGGGCGAAAAAAACCCATCGCAGTTTCTCTCGCTTGAAGCAATGCAATTGTCAAGGATTCATGCATAAGTAAAAGTGACTCTTTAGTTAATCGCTAGTCATTCTCTATAAGTTTAACGCTCACGCTATTTATTATAGACAACATGAACACCAAAAAGACTAACACGCTCAAAATCATCCACAAAGGGGAAAGACTTCAACATTAACAAATAAATAAAACCATCCCTTCTCCACAAAGTTAACAAAAAGTTAAATCCAATCCCAAATGACCTTGGTTAAAAATATAACAACCTGATCTTTATGTGGTAAAAAGATCATCAACAAAGTGTTGTTACATAGATCACAATTAAAATTAACAATTTCTTTAACATGTTGAAGATTATCCACGCATGACTTATTAATATATTAACAAGTCATCTTGCAACACGTCATTCAGGTTTCAAGGAGTTGTCTATGAAAGGCACTGTCTTTGCCGTTGCCCTCAACCATCGTAGCCAGATCAATTTCTGGCATGAGGCATTTAACGAAGCACCTTATAAAAAACCCCCTAAAACACCAATTTGGTTTATCAAACCCCGCAATACTTTGATTCATTCAGGGGATGTTATTCCTTATCCTGTCGGGGAAACGGTACAAAGCGGTGCCACGCTGGCACTGTTGATTGGAAAAACAGCACGCAAAGTTTCAGTTCAGGATGCCGAGCAATATATTGCCGGCTATGCATTGGCAAACGAAGTTAGCTTACCTGAGGCGTCGTTTTACCGTCCGGCCATTAAAGCAAAATGTCGGGATGGTTTTTGTCCGATAGGTCAAATGATCAAGACTAACGCCGTAAAATCACTCGATATTGTGACCGAAATCAACGGACAGGAGGTTGATTGCTGGTCTACCCAAGATCTCGTCCGTTCAGCAACAGAATTATTGTCAGCATTAAGCGAATTCGCCACCTTAAAAGAGGGGGATGCCATTCTATTGGGAACGCCCCACCAACGCGTTACCCTCCACCCTGCCGATAAAGTCACCGTCAAGGCCAAGGGCTTCCCTGATTTGGAAAATAGGGTCGGATTGGCAGGAGGTCAGGCATGAGATACGCCAAGGTTCATTATCAGGGTCAGGATCTCGATGTTACCGTTGATGAAAGGGAAAATATTCTCTTGCCAGATGGAAATAGCGTAAGCGGTACAGACGTTATATGGCTTCCCCCCGCCAGCGGCACACTGTTTGCGTTAGGGCTAAATTATGCCGATCACGCAACAGAGCTGGAATTCAAGCCCCCAGAAGAACCCCTGGTCTTTATCAAGGCCGCCAATAGCTTAACCGGGCATCGTCAGGTTTCTGTCCGCCCTGATAATGTGGAATATATGCACTATGAAGCCGAATTGGTTGTCGTGATGGGTAAACCTGCTTATCAGGTTTCCAGAAAAGAGGCCATGAATTATGTTGCGGGTTATACCGTTTGTAACGATTACGCCATTCGTGATTATCTGGAAAATTACTATCGCCCTAACCTGCGGGTAAAAAGCCGCGATACGCTCACACCAATCGGCCCGTGGATCATCGATAAACAAGCGATCGCTGATCCGCATAATCTGACGTTGAAAACCTGGGTGAACGGTGAACTCCGTCAACAAGGTACAACCGCCGATTTGATCTTCGACATTCCTTTTTTAATCACCTACCTCAGCGATTTTATGACATTGCAACCTGGAGACATGATCGCCACTGGGACGCCCAAAGGGTTGTCCAATGTTGTTGCGGGGGATGAAGTCATCGTGGAAGTCGAAGGTGTTGGGCGTTTGGTCAATCGCATTGTCAGCCAGCAAGAATATGAGGAGAGTTTGTCATGACCATGATTAATCATTGGATCAACGGCAAGAATGTCGGCAGCAAAACCTATTTTGAAACAACCAATCCTGCAACGGGCGAGGTGTTGGCTGAAGTTGCATCAGGTGGGCAGGAAGAGATAGCCCAGGCTGTTGAGGCGGCCAAAGCAGCCTTCCCCAAATGGGCCAATACCCCAATGCAAGAACGTGCTCGTTTAATGCGCCGTTTGGGTGAATTAATCGACCAAAATGTCCCCGATATTTCAGCGCTGGAAACCAAGGATACCGGTCTTCCCATTCACCAGACACAACATGTTTTGATCCCACGGGCTTCCCAAAATTTCAATTTCTTTGCTGAAATTTGCCAGCAGATGAATGGGCGTACCTATCCCGTTGATGACAAGATGCTCAACTATACCTTGATCCAGCCGGTGGGGGTTTGCGCACTGATTTCGCCGTGGAACGTGCCTTTTATGACCGCGACGTGGAAAGTTGCGCCTTGTCTGGCGTTGGGAAATACGGCGGTTTTGAAAATGTCCGAACTGTCCCCGCTGACGGCCAATCGTCTGGGCGAACTGGCACTGGAAGCCGGAATTCCGGCTGGGGTGCTGAATGTGGTACAGGGCTACGGCAACACCGCAGGCGATGCACTGGTAAAACATCCTGATGTGCGCGCCGTCTCTTTCACTGGCGGAACCGCAACAGGCCGCCTGATCATGCAAAATGACGGACTGAAAAAATATTCCATGGAGTTAGGCGGAAAATCGCCGGTTCTCATCTTTGAAGATGCTGATATTGAACGCGCACTGGATGCCGCCCTGTTCACCATTTTCTCCCTCAATGGCGAACGCTGTACGGCAGGTTCCCGTATTTTCATTCAAGAAAGCATCTACCCCGAATTTGTTAAACGCTTTGCTGAACGCGCCAATCGGCTGCGGGTCGGCGATCCCCAAGATCCGCAAACCCAGGTTGGTAGCCTAATCAGCCAGCAACACTGGGCAAAAGTCTCCAATTATATCCGTTTGGGGATTGAAGAAGGCGCCACACTGCTGGCCGGCGGTCCCGATAAACCGGCCGATTTACCTGCTCATCTGAAAAATGGCCACTTTTTGCGTCCCACGGTATTGGCGGATGTCGATAACGCCATGCGCGTGGCACAAGAAGAGATCTTCGGCCCTGTCGCTTGCCTGCTGCCATTCAAGACAGAAGAGGACGGTCTGCGCATGGCTAACGATGTGGAATATGGCCTTGCTTCCTATATCTGGACACAAGATGTCAGCAAAGTGTTGCGGCTGGCACGGGGCATTGAGGCAGGCATGGTGTTTGTCAATTCCCAGAATGTTCGTGACTTGCGTCAGCCATTTGGCGGCATAAAGGCCTCCGGTGTGGGGCGTGAAGGTGGGGAATACAGTTTTGACGTGTTTGCCGAAGTGAAGAACGTTTGTATCTCAATGGGAGAGCATCCTATTCCTCGTTGGGGTGTTTGAATAATAGGGTTTGAATAATACAGTTTGCGCAATTAAGGAATGTCATCAATCTCAGCGTTAACCCTAGATTGCCATCCTGATACCAAGTGAGGAGTTATGGGAAAGTTAGCGTTAGCAGCGAAAATTACACATGTACCTTCTATGTACCTGTCTGAATTGCCAGGCAAGCATCACGGTTGCCGACAAGCCGCTATTGATGGACACAAAGAGATCAGCCGACGCTGTCGTGAGATGGGGGTCGATACGATTATTGTCTTCGATACACATTGGCTGGTTAACAGCGCCTATCATATTAACTGTTCCGACCATTTTTCCGGTATCTATACGAGTAACGAGCTACCCCATTTTATCCGCGATATGACCTATGAATATGAGGGTAACCCTGAACTCGGCCGAATGATTGCACAAGAAGCCCGCCAAATGGGTGTCCGTGCTCAGTCACACGAGATCCCAAGCCTGAAACTGGAATATGGCACGCTGGTGCCGATGCGTTATATGAACAGTGACCGCCGTTTCAAGGTGATTTCAATTTCTGCCTTTTGTACTGTCCATGCGTTTGAAGATAGCCGCAAGCTGGGAGAAGCTATTTTACGGGCAATTGCGAAATACGATGGTACGGTTGCGGTGCTGGCAAGCGGTTCGCTGTCACACAGTTTCATTGAGGATCAACGCGCTGAAGAAGGCATGAACAGTTATACCCGTGAGTTCGATGAGCAGATGGATCACCGCGTTGTGCAACTTTGGAAAACAGGCAAGTTCAAGGAGTTCTGCAAGATGCTGCCGGAATATGCACAATATTGTCGGGGTGAGGGTAACATGCATGATACCGTCATGCTGCTGGGACTACTCGGATGGGACAAGTATGACGGCAAGGTGGAATTTTTGACGGAATTGTTCGCCAGCTCAGGAACAGGGCAGGTTAACGCAGTTTTTCCGCTACCGGATGATAGGGTTAATCAAAATAAAACTGATGCGACAGGAGAAAACTGTGCCACATTTTTACGCTGAATGTACTGAAAATATCCGTGAAGAGGCCAGGTTGCCGGAATTATTTGCCAAAGTGAACCAGGCGCTGGCAGATACGGGTATTTTTCCGCTGGGCGGTATCCGCAGCCGTGCCATCTGGTTGGATACCTGGCAAATGGCAGATGGTCAGCAAGATTACGCCTTTGTTCACATGACCCTGAAAATAGGTGCCGGACGCCGGCTTGAAGATCGGCAAAAAGTCGGAGAAATGTTGTTTAGCTTAGTCGAGGCCCATTTCAGTGAATTGATGGCACAGCGTTATCTTGGGCTATCTTTCACTCTGGAAGAGCTTGATCCTGTGCTGAATTATAAATCCAATAACGTCCATGACCTGTTTAAGACAATTTGTTAAAACAATTTGTTAAAACAATTTATTAAGACAATTTGAGTGAGAGGAACTATGACCCGTCATTTGGATACCACATTGCTGCGTCAACAAGCCTATATCAACGGCCATTGGGTTGATGCGGAAAATAAAGCAACTTTTGCCGTCACTAACCCAGCTAATGAGGAAGTTATTGCCAATGTTAGTGATTTAGGCGCGAAAGAGACACAGTTCGCCATTGAAGCCGCCCAAAATGCCTTACCTGCATGGCGGTCACTGACCGCAAAACAGCGTAGCCAAAAACTCAAACAATGGTTCCATCTGATTATGGAAAACCAAACCGCCTTGGCAAACATCTTGAGTACGGAACAGGGTAAATCCCACGCCGAGGCTATGGGAGAGATTGCTTACGGTGCCAGTTTTATCGAATGGTTCGCAGAAGAAGGCAAGCGTGTTTATGGCGAAACCTTGCCTTCCCCCATGCCCGGCCGCCGTCTCGCGACCATCAAACAACCGGTTGGGGTCGTCGCGGCCATTACACCGTGGAATTTCCCCAATGCGATGATCACCCGTAAGGTTGCACCCGCGCTGGCTGCGGGATGTACGGTCGTCCTGAAACCTGCGGCTGAAACGCCCCTTTCTGCCCTGGCTTTGGTCGTCTTAGCAGAGCAGGCGGGCATTCCTGCGGGTGTCCTCAATATCGTCACGGGAATGGATGCCAGGGCAATAGGTGAAGTGCTAACCGCAAGCCCTATCGTGCGCAAACTGTCGTTCACCGGCTCCACACGGGTTGGCAAGTTATTGATGGCACAAAGCGCCAATACGGTGAAAAAACTCTCCCTCGAACTGGGTGGCAACGCGCCTTTTATTGTGTTTGACGATGCCGATCTTGATGCTGCGGTAGAAGGTGCGGTGGCCGCGAAATTCCGTAATAGCGGGCAAACGTGTGTCTGTGCCAACCGCATTCTGGTACAGGAAGGTATTTACGATGCTTTTGCGGAACGTCTGGTACAGGCCGTAAAACAACTGCGGGTTGGACCAGCCACGGATAGCTCATCACAACAAGGCCCCCTGATTAACCCAGCGGCAGTAGAAAAAGTCCAGGCGCATATCCGTGATGCGGTTTCCAACGGCGCACGTATCAGGACGGGCGGAAAAACCCATGCTCTGGGTGGCTTGTTCTTTGAGCCAACGGTACTGACAGACGTTACCGATGCCATGCTCGTTGCCCATGAAGAAACCTTCGGCCCTCTGGCGCCACTGTTTAAATTCCGTGATGAAGAGGAAGCCATCCGTATTGCCAATAACACGGAATTTGGCCTGGCTGCCTATTTCTATTCCCGTGACATTGGCCGAATTTACCGGGTAGCGGAAGCGCTGGAAAGTGGCATGGTCGGCATCAATGAAGGGTTGATCTCCAACGAAGTTGCCCCCTTTGGTGGCATCAAGCAATCCGGGGTGGGGCGTGAAGGTTCGTGTTACGGTATTGAAGATTATCTGGAAGTGAAATACCTCTGTTTTGGGGGATTGGCAGCGAAAGGAGCTTAACATCCTATGCTACAGCAAGAAATCGTATTACAGGTGGCTCGCCGTTTACATCAGGCAGAGAAAAGCCGTCAGCAAATCCGACAAATCTCTCTGGACTATCCAGAGATAACGATTGAGGATGCCTATGCCATTCAACGTGAATGGGTCGATTTAAAAATCAGGGAAGGCCGCACTCTCAAGGGGCACAAGATTGGCCTGACATCCAAGGCCATGCAAGCCAGTTCACAGATTGACGAACCGGATTATGGTGCTCTGCTGGATGATATGTTTTTTCCAGATGGCGGTAATATCCCTCGCGAACGTTTTATTGTGCCGCGTATTGAAGTCGAACTGGCCTTTGTGCTGGCAAAACCTCTGCGTGGCCCAAACTGCACCCTGTTTGATGTGTATAACGCGACAGATTACGTCATTCCCGCCCTGGAATTGATCGATGCCCGTTGTCACAACATCGATCCGGAAACCCAACGGCCACGCAAGGTATTCGATACGATTTCTGATAACGCCGCCAATGGCGGCGTGATTATGGGAGGACGGCCAATTAAGCCAGATGAACGGGATCTGCGCTGGGTAAGTGCTCTGCTCTACCGTAACGGTGTGATTGAAGAGTCCGGCGTGGCCGCCGCGGTGCTCAATCATCCGGCCAATGGTGTGGCATGGCTTGCCAATAAACTGGCCACACATGATGTCCAGCTAGAAGCTGGCCAGATTATTCTGGCTGGCTCTTTTACCCGCCCAGTCCCTGCCCGTAAGGGGGATACCTTTCATGTCGATTACGGCGAGTTAGGTTCAATTAGCTGTCATTTTATTTAAGTCTCCCGAAATACCCGATCTAAAGTAGGGATTATACCGAGGTAACATCATGGATCAGCTAACAAATAAGTTTAAACAAACCCTGAAAGCAGGGCAGCCACAAATTGGGTTATGGCTTGGGCTATGCAGTGGATATAGTGCAGAAATACTGGCAGGAACCGGATTTGACTGGCTATTGATTGATGGGGAACATGCGCCCAATGATATTTCCACCATCCTAGCCCAATTACAGGGTATCGCGCCTTATCCCAGCCAGCCGGTCGTGCGCCCTGCGTGGAATGATCCGGTACTCGTCAAACAGTTATTGGATATCGGTGCACAAACGTTATTGTTTCCGATGATCCAGAATGCGGCGCAAGCACGTGAAGCGGTCAGGGCGACCCGTTATCCCCCCGCAGGTATTCGTGGCGTAGGGAGTGCCCTGGCGCGCGCTTCCCGCTGGAACCGCATTCCTGACTATCTATCCCGTGCCAATGGCGAAATTTGTGTCTTGGTTCAGGTAGAAACGCGCGAAGCCCTGCAAAACCTGCCGGAAATAGCGGCTGTCGACGGTGTCGATGGCGTGTTTATCGGCCCGGCAGATCTCAGCGCCGATATGGGATACATCGCTAACCCACAACATCCTGACGTTCAGGCGGCCATTGAACAAGCCATTGGTCAAATCCGCGCTTCCGGCAAGGCCGCTGGCATTTTGACGACCCATATTGATATGGCAAAACATTATCTCAATCTGGGCGCACTGTTTGTCGCCGTAGGGGTGGATACCATTTTGCTGACCGCAGCAGCCAGCGCCCTGGCAACGCATTTCGACCGAAAATGATGACGCAATAATGGCTGATGTTGAACGCGACATCAGCCATTGCAGTTGAAGTTCCTAATCGCCAATAGATTGCCAATCCCCACCAAAGGAAAATCAAGCCACCCACAAAACAAGGAATAGCAAAATAGGGGGATAAAAAAGAATAAAAAAGAATAAAAAGGAAACAACAATGAGCGCTTCACCTGACACCATACCAAAATCAGAACATCTGCCCCATCAACATCACAAGCTGACTGCCCAGCAGCAAAGTGTCATCAATAAATTATTCCGGCGCCTAATTTTCTTTCTCTTTATCCTGTTCGTTTTCTCTTTTCTGGATCGCATCAATATTGGTTTTGCGGGTTTGACGATGGGAAAAGATCTCGGTTTAACCTCCACGATGTTCGGCCTGGCCGCTACGCTGTTTTACGCCACTTACGTCATTTTCGGCATTCCCAGCAATGTGATATTGAGCATCGTGGGGGCGCGGCGCTGGATCGCGACCATTATGGTGTTATGGGGGATCGCGTCCACCGCCACCCTGTTTGCCACAGGGCCCACGAGCCTGTATATCCTGCGTATGCTGGTCGGCATTGCAGAAGCGGGTTTTTTGCCGGGGATTTTGGTTTACCTGACCTATTGGTTTCCGGCCTATTATCGGGCACGTGCCAACGCGCTGTTTATGATCGCCATGCCGGTGACGATGGCATTTGGTTCACTGATTTCCGGTTATATTCTGGAAATGGATGGCATCTGGGATTTGCGGGGCTGGCAGTGGTTATTTTTGCTGGAAGGCTTCCCTTCTGTGCTGCTCGGTTTTGCGGTCTGGTTTTATCTGGATGATTCACCCGCCAAGGCCAAATGGCTGACGCGTGAAGATAAACAGTGCCTGCAAGCGATGATAGAAAACGATAAACTTTCTTTACCGCAGCCTAATGGGAACAACAGTCAACAACAAAAAATCAGCCTATGGCGCGAGATTTTTACTCCCATTATATTGATGTACACCGTTGCTTATTTCTGCCTGACCAATACCCTGAGTGCCATTAATATCTGGACGCCCCAGATTATGCAGAGTTTTAATCAGAGCAGCAGCCATATCATCATCGGTTTTTTGACTGCCATTCCCCAATTTTGCACGATCTTAGGCATGGTGTACTGGAGCCGTCGCTCAGACCGCCTGCAAGAGCGCAAAATGCACACGGCCTTGCCCTACCTGTTTGCCGCCGCAGGCTGGATTTTAACTTCACTCACCGATAACAGCCTGGTGCAACTATTGGGGATCATAATGGCTTCCACCGGATCGTTTACCGCCATGGCGGTATTCTGGACAACGCCAGATCAAGCGATCAGCTTACGCGCCCGCGCGGTGGGGATCGCCGTGATCAATGCGACGGGTAATGTGGGATCGGCCGTCAGCCCTCTATTGATCGGTTGGTTAAAAGATCAAACAGGGAGTTTCAACGCTGGGCTTTATTTTGTTGCCGGGTTGCTGATCATCGGGGCGTTCATCGTTTTTCTGATCCCACGTCCACAGATAACCTCGTAAATGACGAGCAATAGATTGATCCCTCTTAGCCAACGATAACATACCGGAGAAAATCGATGCCTGCATCCAATGGACTCAAAGCCAACAAATCCATCATTGCCAATATCGATATTGCCAAAGACTATGATGAAACACAGGGATCGGATGATGTTCATTACCAAACTTTTGGTCACATGGCGGCATTTTTTGGGCGTGATATGCAGGCACATCGCCATGATGGTTTTTACCAACTGCATTTTCTGGTCACGGGTCGGATTGAATTGCAATTGGACGAACAGCATTATTCCGTACAAGCCCCGCTGTTTATTCTGACACCGCCTTCTGTCCCTCATGCTTTTTTTACGCAGGAAGATACAGATGGTTATGTACTGACCGTCCGACAGGAACTGATCACCCCGTTGCTCAGTTCGCTTTATCCTACTCAGCAAGAATTGGTTGATATTCCTGCCATCTGTCTTTCTGTTGCGGATAAATATGATGAATTGGAAACATTTAACCATTATTGGGCGCTGATCGGGCGTGAGTCTGCCAATCAATTTGCCGGGCGGGCGCAATCTCTCGCTCTTCTGGCCCAATCTTTGTTTACCTTTCTGCTGCGTAATATTCCCCTCGACGATCATCGTTCCAGTAGTGTCAGAGGAGAGTTGAAACTGTTCCAGCACTTTCACCAATTGATTGATAAATATTATTATCAGCATCTTGCCGTGCCAAAATATGCGGAAAAATTGGGCATTACGGAATCACGCCTAAAAGATATGTGCCGACGCTTTGCCAACCGGCCACCGAAGAAGCTGATCTTTGACCGGCTACTGCGAGAGGCAAAACGGTTATTGCTGTTTAGTGATAGCCCTGTATTTGAAATAGCGTACCAGCTTGGCTTTAAAGATCCGGCTTACTTTACCCGATTTTTTAATCGGTCAGTGGGGTGTTCACCGAGTGTTTGGCGGGAAGGGCATTCTGGTGGATAGTGTCTTGAATATATACCTTCTCTTTTGCATATTATACACTTCCCACTATTGTTTAATTTCTTTCTTATCCACAGTCCAATAAAGTTTAACAATTTATCCCATTCCTCCATTAAACAGGAATATCATTATGTCGATGAGAACATTATATAATCTCTTTATGGCTAAAAAAGCCATTAATTATGTGAATAATTCTGTTGAGGTTATATCCCCAAATCAAATCCCTAAGATACCAGAATTACTTCCATATCGGGATGACATGAAACTTCAACTTCACCACATGCGAAAAATGATAGATCAAACAACAAGAAAAAATGTAATAAGAGATAACATAAAAAGAGACGAACCTCATTTTTATCAAAAACTTTATGGAAAACGTATTCCCATTCGCAGTGCTTATGCAACTGAATGGCATGTGGGTAATTGCGGGGAAAAAGCGGCCATAGCATTTGCCCATTTAAAATTTAATCGCGTAAAACCCCTCGATTTTTTTTCAATCGATATTGACAACTTAGGCAATGATCACCACTCCATTGTCGTTATTGGTAGAGTAACGGGGAACAGCACCGATCCAGCAACCTGGGGTCGTGAAGCTGTGATTTGTGATCCATGGGATAAAACAGCATATCCTGCCCATCTTTATCCAGATAAAGTGGCTTTTAAGGGAAGGTTAAAATTACGCTATAGATATGAATAAACCATTATTTTATTTATCTTCGCCACACTAAAACACAATAACATCATAAGGCTAATTATGGGAAAAGCATTAAATTTATACTTGGCCAAAAAAGCAATTGAACATATTAATAATACACTTGGAATTATTTCGCCAAACCGACTGCCAGAACATTTACTTTTTCCACCTTCGAACAGAACTTTTTATAATCGGCGTCTTCAAACCCTACGTGAGAAAGGAAAAGAAACATTAAATAATTATTATAAAAATCGGGCTGACGATGCAATTAAAAAAGATCCTAACATTATTAATAAAGAGCCGGGGATCACTAATCCCGCAAGGTATTATGCTGCTAAAACGCCACAAGAACATATCATCAGGCAACGATTAATTTCTAATAACTATGCCATAGAAGCAGGTGTCGGTAACTGTAATGAAAAGTCACAAATTGCTTTCACTTATTTATTACTGCGAGGCGCTCGCCCGCTGGAACGCTTCGTCATCATTAATGAGATGGGGATCAGTGATCATGCTTTTATCGTCATTGGCAGAAACCAAGGTGAACCCCATCAATCAGAAAGTTGGAACCATGAGGCGGTGATTTGTGATCCTTGGGACGACAATGTATTCCTCGCTATTGGTCGTGATCTCAGCACTTTTTTTAATGGCACATTAAGGCTGATGTATCGCTATGAGTAAATTTTCCGAAATAAGGAGAAATAACAATGACAATGTTACTGCCCTATAACCTGTTTTTAGCAAGAAAAGCCATTAACTATGTAAATATTCAGATTGGTGTGACGTCGACAAACCAGATGCCTATCCAGACACCTGAACAAATAGATAGGAAACACCACTACGAGGTTGAGTTATTCAAAATCAGAGATTCTGTCATGCAAAGGGTTCAGGAGCATGTTGGCAATACACGCTCTAACTCCTTTTATAGAAAACATATGATGTTTTCTAACGCTGCCACTATAGAATCCCATTTGGGAAATTGTGGAGAAAAAGCCATTCTTGCTTTCTCTTATCTTAAAAATCTGGGAGCAAAACCGCTTGATCTATTTGATATTGACCTCGAAAATGATGGGCATACATTTGTGGTTATTGGTAGGGAAACGGGATATATGATGCCCCCTAATACATGGAACCCTGAATCAGTGGTGTGTGACCCATGGACCAACCAGGCCTATCCGATCAAACTTTATGACAGCAAAGCTCCATTTACGGGAAACTTAATTTTACACTATCGTTATGGAGGCAGCCCGTCATAATAGGGTTATTCCATTTTTATCCCTCAATAATAAAGCAGAAAAATACGGGTGATCAAAACACTAGATCGATCACATTTTTGTAACAAATGTGCTGTTTTCGCCGAAAAATACCAGTAAACCCTCTGAAAGTCTCTTCAAGAGAAGCTGTTTAGTCGTTTCAATCAGACAACGAAAGAAACATACGATTAACACTTACCCCCCATGTGGATAACAAATCAACGTGGGGGATTGTTTGGAGCATGAGGTTGCTATGAGACTAGAAGATTTGCGTACTGATCATAAACGCCCATTTACTGGTAAAGAATACCTAAGTTCACTTCAGGATAGCCGCGAAATTTACATCTATGGTGAACGCGTCAACGATGTCACAACCCATCCGGCTTTCCGCAATGCGGCAGCTTCAATGGGTCAACTGTATGATGCCCTTCATGCCCAGGAAACGCACGATGCACTTTGTTGGGATACGGATACCGGCAATGGTGGCTATACCCACAAATTTTTCCGTTTCGCCACCAGCGCTGATGATATCCGCCAACAGCGCGATGCCATTGCCGAATGGTCGCGCCTGAACTACGGCTGGATGGGGCGTTCGCCCGATTATAAAGCGGCTTTCTGCTGCTCATTGGGTGCCTATCCTGAATATTATGGACAATTCGCCGACAATGCCCGCACCTGGTATAAGCGCATTCAGGAAAGTTGCATCTATTTTAATCATGCGATTGTCAATCCGCCGATTGATCGCCATATGCCAGCCGATCAGGTCAAAGACGTTTTTATCCAAATCGAAAAAGAGACGGATGCCGGCATTATTGTCAGTGGCGCGAAAGTCGTCGCAACCAATTCAGCCCTGACTCACTATAATTTTATCGGCTTTGGCTCTGCACAGGTGATCGGAGATAATCCTGATTTTGCCCTCATGTTTGTTGCCCCCATGGATGCCGATGGCGTGAAATTAATCTCCCGCGCCTCCTATGAATTGGTGTCAGGGGTTACCGGTTCACCGTTTGATTATCCCCTTTCCAGTCGGTTTGATGAAAATGACGCCATTCTGGTGATGGATAAGGTATTAATTCCATGGGAAAACGTGTTAATTTATCGCGATTTTGATCGCGCCCGTCATTGGGCAGTGCAAAGCGGTTTCGCGCGGCTATTCCCTATGCAAGCCTGCGTCCGTTTTGCCGTTAAGCTGGATTTCATTACGGCGCTGCTACAAAAAAGCCTTGAATGCACCGGCGTGGTGGAGTTCCGGGGGGTTCAGGCCGATTTGGGCGAAGTTGTCGCATGGCGCAATCTGTTCTGGTCATTGACCGATGCAATGTGGGCGGAATCCAAGCCGTGGGAAAATGGCGCTTATCTGCCCGATACGCAAGCGATTCAAACTTATCGCGTGATGGCACCGATGGCTTATACAAAAATCAAGAACATTATTGAAAGCAATGTCACCAGTGGCTTGATTTATTTGCCATCCAGTGTGCGTGATATGCATAACCCTGAGATCAATAAGTATCTTGAAAAATATGTCCGTGGTTCTAACGGGATTGACCACGTAGAACGCATTAAGATTTTGAAATTAATGTGGGATGCCATTGGCAGTGAGTTTGGCGGACGCCATGAATTATATGAAATTAATTATGCCGGCAGCCAGGATGAAATTCGCCTGCAATGTCTGCGTCATGCCTATGGTTCCGGTAATATGAAGAAAATGACGGAATTAGTGGATCGTTGTCTCTCTGACTATGATGTGAATGGCTGGACCAGACCCCACTTACACAACAACTGTGATATTAACCTGTTAGATAAGCTGTTGAAATAAGTCAGCAGCAGGAGGCCTATTATGTCTGTAGAAAATGAATATCGCTTGCGTTTCAGAGATGCGATGGCAAGCCTTTCCGCGGCGGTGAATATCATCACCACCGATGGCCCCGCGGGGCGCTGCGGTATGACTGCAACCGCAGTGTGCTCTGTGACAGATACGCCTCCAACCCTGATGGTATGCATTAATCACAATAGTGCCATGAATCCGGTATTTCAGGAAAATGGTCATTTGTGTGTCAATATCCTAAACCATGAACAGGAGTTGATGGCACGCCATTTCGCTGGCATGACGGGAGTCAGTATGGAAGAGCGTTTCAATTGGAATATCTGGAAAACGGGTGTACTGAGGCAACCCTTGCTGCAAGAGACGCTCGCCAATTTAGAAGGATGTATTAAGCAAGTACAGGAAGTTGGGACTCACTATGTCTATCTGGTGGAAATAAAACAGATCATGGTTCGTGAAGAAGGCCACGGGTTGATTTACTTTAAGCGTAGTTTTCATCCGGTGATGGATAAAACCGCAATAACTGCCGCTTAAACCAAAGCACATTAAAGCATAAATATTTTCAATGTCGTCTCCTAATATGAAGGTTCTTTAACAAAGGGCCTTCACGCCTAAATTCTTATCAATATCGTTTTAATTGATATTTCATAAAGTTCATACTGAATATTAACCCAAAACCTCAATTTTAAAATCCTCCATCTCATATTATACCAATCCAACTTCAAGTTGCCGTTTGCAAACCAATGGAAGTGCTTATATCTCCCCGCTGCGCGGGGAGATATAAAACGCATCTTGAAAGGCGACGGGTATAAAAAAATGAAACAAACAGCCAGGTCAAATGGCAGCCAAATTGATTTATTTGCAAGCATATAATCCACTTATTAATAATTTTTGATATTAATTTAGTGAATATTCTGTCAAATCTGGTATTACTTTTTTTAGTTAGTGTGATCTATCGTTGAGAAGATACCATCCCAGTATATTAACCTCCCTCGCTTCACGATCACCATGATTAAATAAACAAAATCACAACCCATGCGATACATTAAGTTACAAGTATGTTAACAACAGTACAATGATCTGAATATATTTTTATCTGAATGTATTACCCATAAGAGTTAACAGAGGCATTCACTATGAGTAAAACCGCTCCGGTCGGTTTATGGGATCAACCCAAACCCTTTTTTATGATCTTTTTTGTAGAACTATGGGAACGATTTGGCTACTACGGCGTTCAAGGCATTCTGGCTGTTTACTTCGTTCAACAACTTGGTTTTTCCGAAACTCAATCATTTATCACTTTTGGCGCCTTTACTGCGCTGGTCTATGGTCTGATTTCAATCGGTGGTTATGTTGGTGATCACTTATTGGGAACAAAACGGACGATTGCCCTGGGTGCTATTGTACTGGCAATCGGCTATTTTATGATTGGCCTTTCCATCATAAAACCTGAGCTGATTTTTTATGCCTTGGGAACCGTCGCTGTCGGTAATGGCCTTTTCAAAGCTAACCCGGCCAGCCTGCTGGCAAAATGTTACCAGCCGCAAGATCCGCGTTTGGATGGGGCATTTACGCTATTTTATATGTCCATTAACCTTGGCTCCCTGGTTTCCCTCTCTCTTGCCCCCGTCATTGCCGAAAAATATGGTTATGCGCTCACCTATAATATCTGTGGTATTGGCCTGATTATCGCCCTGTTGGTTTATATCGCCTGCCGTCATATTGTACATAATATCGGTTCAGAGCCAGACCACGCCCCTTTGAATTATGCCACCTTGTTTTTCGTCTTGGTGGGTGCAGTGGTGATGATTGGCATCTGTGCCTGGTTATTGCATCACATCAAAATTGCCAATATTGCCCTTATAACGATCTCAATCATTGTTGTCGCGATCTTCTTCTGGCAGGCATTCAAACAAGACAGGGTCGCCCGCAACAAGATGTTTGTGGCATTTATTCTGATGCTCCAGGCCATCGTGTTCTATATCCTGTATAACCAGATGCCAACATCTCTCAACTTCTTCGCCATCAACAATGTTCATCACCAGATTTTGGGGTTTAATATCAATCCCATCAGTTTCCAGGCACTGAACCCATTTTGGATCATCGTCATCAGCCCTATCCTGGCCATTGTTTACACCAAACTGGGTAACAAGGGTAAAGATTTTTCCATGCCAACGAAATTCACCTTCGGCATGTTCCTGTGCTCTCTGGGCTTCCTGACCGCCGCCGCCTCTGGTTTATTTGCCGATGCGAATGGTATTACCTCTCCATGGTTTATTGTGCTGGTGTACCTGTTCCAGAGCGTCGGTGAGTTAATGATCAGTGCGTTGGGATTGGCAATGGTAGCAACTTTTGTTCCTAGCTATCTGACGGGGTTTATTCTGGGTATGTGGTTCCTGTCACAAGCTGCGGCATCAGTCTTGGGCAGTTATGTGGCAACCTTTACTGCTGCGCCAGAAGGTGTGACTAATCCACTGCAAACCCTGCCAATTTATACTGGCGTCTTTGGTAAGATCGGGGTTGCCACCCTGGTTGTCGCTGTGATTATGGCCTTTATGGTGCCGTGGTTGAACAAGTTTATGAAAGCGTAATCTGCTTAATTAAGCCAATTTTTCGCTCGTTGATAATTCAAATGATGGGCGGGGAATATCAGATCAAGCTGGCTAATTCAAAAAAACTTAGCCAGCTTTTTTAACGAGTAACGTTGCTTTTATAACAACGAATTACAGCACATCAACCGCATTCAGCTCTTTAAAAGCCTGTTCCAGACGAATAACCATGGAAGACTGCCCCGCACGCAGCCAAACACGTGGATCGTAGAATTTCTTGTTTGGCTTATCCGCACCTTCTGGGTTACCCAACTGGCCTTGCAGGTAGTCTTCGTTCTTTTTGTAGTAGTTCAGGATACCTTCCCACGCTGCCCACTGGGTATCGGTATCAATATTCATTTTCACTACACCGTAGCTAACCGCTTCCTTAATCTCTTCTGCGGTAGAGCCGGAACCACCGTGGAAGACGAAATCCAAGCTGTTGTGTGGCAGGTTGAATGTCTCGGAAACGTAGTTTTGTGAGTTACGCAGAATTTTTGGTGTCAGTTTCACGTTACCTGGCTTATAGACACCGTGAACATTACCGAAAGAAGCCGCGATGGTGAAACGTGGGCTGATAGCGTTCAGCTTCTCATACGCATACGCGACATCTTCTGGCTGCGTGTACAAGGAAGAGCTGTCCAGATGCGTGTTATCAACACCATCTTCTTCACCCCCCGTGCAACCCAGTTCAATTTCCAGCGTCATATCGATTTTCGCCATGCGGGCCAGATACTGGCCGCAAATCTCAATATTTTCTTCCAGCGATTCTTCTGACAGGTCGATCATGTGAGAGGAGAACAGAGGCTTGCCCGTTTGTGCGTAGTGTTTCTCACCCGCGTCCAACAAACCGTCGATCCATGGCAGCAGTTTACGGGCACAATGGTCGGTATGCAGGATAACAGGCACCCCATAATGCTCTGCCATTTGGTGAACATGGTGAGCACCTGAAATAGCACCGATAATTGCTGCTTGTTGTCCTTCTGCTTTCAAACCTTTACCGGCAATGAAAGAAGCACCGCCGTTAGAAAACTGGACAATGACCGGAGCACGTACTCTTGCCGCCGTTTCCAACACTGCGTTGATAGAATCAGTACCGACACAGTTAACCGCTGGTAACGCGAAGTTGTTTTCTTTAGCGACGGCAAAGACTTTTTGAACATCATCACCAGTGATGACACCCGGTTTTACGAAATCAAAAATTTTAGACATGTTACGTGGTCCTGTATTGACATTGAACAGGCAGCCAATGCTGCCTGTTATCACAACTTAATGACTTTTAGCACGTTCTTCCAGCATCACAACGGCGGGGAGTTTTTTGCCTTCAACGAACTCAAGGAAAGCCCCACCCCCCGTAGAGATGTAAGAGATCTTATCGGCAATTTCGAACAGATCGATTGCCGCCAAGGTATCACCACCCCCTGCGATTGAGAAAGCATCGCTTTCAGCAATTGCACGGGCAATAATCTCGGTTCCTTTACGGAAATTAGGGAATTCAAAAACACCTACCGGACCATTCCACAAAATAGTCTTGGCGTTTTTCAGGATTTCAGCCAGACGTGCAGCAGAAGCATCACCCAAGTCAAGGATCTGCTCTTCGTCTTTAATTTCATTGGTGTATTTCAGCGTTGCTTCGGCAGTCTCAGAGAATTCTGTCGCAACACGAACATCGGTAGGAACTGGGATGTCACAGCTTTCCATCAGTTTTTTTGCTTCTGGAATCAAATCATCTTCGTACAGTGAACGGCCAACGTTGTGCCCTTCTGCGGCAACAAACGTATTGGCAATCCCACCACCGACGATCAGCTGATCGGCAATTTTGGACAATGAATCAAGGACTGTCAGTTTGGTTGAAACCTTAGATCCCCCCACAATCGCGACCATTGGGCGAGCAGGGTTGTGCAGTGCTTGACCCAACGCTTCCAGTTCACCAGACAGCAGCGGGCCGGCACAAGCAATTGGGGCAAACTTGGCGACACCGTGAGTTGACGCTTGCGCACGATGGGCTGTACCAAAAGCATCCATGACATACACATCACACAATGCAGCGTACTGCTTTGATAATGTCTCATCGTCTTTTTTCTCACCTTTGTTGAAGCGAACGTTTTCCAGAACAACTAATTCGCCTTCTGCTACCTCAACCCCATCCAGATAATTTTTTTCCAGACGAACAGGGGAAGACAGTGCTTCTTTCAAATAATCAACGACAGGTTGCAGTGAGAACTCTTCGTTGTATTCTCCCTCAGTCGGGCGTCCCAGGTGAGAAGTAACCATGACCTTGGCTCCCTGACTCAACGCAGCCTCAATCGTCGGCAAAGACGCACGGATACGAGCATCAGAAGTCACTTTGCCACCTTTTACAGGCACATTCAGATCAGAACGGATCAATACACGTTTACCCGCGAGATCTAAATCAGTCATCTTAATTACAGACATGGTGAATCCTCTCATTGATTCTTTATAAAATTACTCAATCTTCTGCTGTGTGCTGTTTGTGACACAACAAATGATTATTTGAAACCGGTTGCGGCCATTGCCAGCGTTGTATCAATCATACGATTGGCAAAGCCCCACTCATTGTCACACCATACCAGAGTCTTAATCAGGTGTTTCCCGCTCACTCTCGTTTGTGTGCCATCCACAATAGCACTGTGGGGATCGTGGTTGAAATCCGTTGATACCAACGGCAAATCCGTGTAATCCACTATACCACGAAACTCCCTGACCGCTGATTTTTGCAGGAGCTGGTTTACATCTTCAACACTTACAGCCGTACGGACCGTGACACTTAAGTCAATGGCTGTCACATTAATCGTGGGGACTCGAACAGAAATCGCCTCAAACCGATCATTGAATTTAGGGAAAATACGCGTGATCCCCGCAGCCAGTTTTGTATCAACGGGAATAATGGATTGACTGGCCGCGCGTGTTCGACGTAAATCACAGTGATAAGCATCAATCACGGGTTGATCATTCATCGATGCATGGATGGTTGTCACCGTACCAGATTCAATATTGAACGCATCATCCAACACTTTGATAACTGGAATGATGCAGTTTGTTGTACAGGATGCATTAGAAACAATGCGATCTTCGGCAACCAATGAATGGTGGTTGACACCATATACCACGGTCGCATCCAGATCATTGCCTCCCGGATGTGCAAACAGAACCTTTTTAGCGCCACTCGCGATATGAGACTCTCCGTCGGCTCGTTCGCCATATTTGCCCGTGCAGTCAAGAACAATGTCGATACCTAACTCTTTCCACGGCAGGGCTGAGATTTTCGGTTGATGAAACAGCCGAATATTGTCTTCCCCTATTTGCAATAAATCATTATTCAGGCGTACATCCCATGCAAAACGCCCATGACTGGAATCGTATTTCAACAAGTGAGCAATGCCTTGTGCGTTTGCCAACTCATTGATAGCGATCACTGAAATTTCAGCTTGACGCCCGGATTCGTACAGAGCGCGCAAGATGCTGCGCCCTATTCTCCCAAAACCGTTAATCGCTACCCTGATAGTCATGTTACTCCCTGAATTTCTCTGTAGTCACGCAACCGCTTAGGATAACTGAGCAATCTCTGCTTGTACTGATAATTCACCACAAAATTAACCAGATTGTGACAGACAAGACATTTTATAGACTAAATCACATCCTTAACTGAAACGGTTCAGCCACTATAAAATCAGGTTACGAGAAAAAAAGCACGATGGCAAGCGCCACTCGTCACATTATGGGGGAAAGGTTGAACAAAAAAAGAGCGCATTCGCCCTAAAATTGATACGAATGCGCTTATATGGATTATTTGCTGATTATTTCAGCAGAGCTGTTGCCTTAGCGACGACATTGTCAACAGTAAAGCCAAACTCTTTGAACAGAAGATCAGCAGGCGCAGATTCACCGAAAGTGCTCATACCGACGATAGCACCATGGATGCCAACATATTTATACCAGTAATCAGCAATACCCGCTTCGATGGCAACACGCGCAGAAACAGCCGCTGGCAGCACCGCTTCACGATATGCCGCATCTTGCTTATCAAAAGCATCCGTTGATGGCATAGAAACCACACGAACCTGACGGCCTTCAGCAGTCAGTTGATCAGCCGCTTTCACAGCCAGTTCCACTTCGGAACCCGTTGCAATCAGGATCAATTCAGGCTGGCCTGCGCAATCTTTCAGGATGTAAGCCCCTTTCTCAATATTCGCCAATTGCTCAGCGGTACGCGCCTGCTGGGCCAGATTTTGGCGGGAGAAGATGAGGGCCGTTGGGCCATCTTTGCGCTCAATGGCATATTTCCATGCCACCGCAGATTCGACCTGATCACAGGGGCGCCATGTGCTCATATTTGGCGTGACACGCAGGCTAGCAATCTGTTCGACTGGCTGGTGGGTTGGGCCATCTTCACCCAGGCCGATAGAGTCGTGGGTATAAACAAAGATGCTACGCACTTTCATGAGTGCTGCCATACGTACAGCGTTACGGGCATATTCCAGGAACATCAGGAAGGTTGCGCCATAAGGCACAAAGCCACCATGCAGTGCGATACCATTCATGATGGCAGACATGCCGAATTCACGCACACCGTAGTGAATGTAATTACCGTCCTGAACTTCGTTCAGCGGCTTAGAGCCAGACCACATGGTCAGGTTACTGGGTGCCAAGTCAGCAGAGCCGCCCATGAATTCTGGCAGGACTTTACCGAAGGCTTCCAGGGCATTTTGGGATGCCTTACGGCTGGCGATGGAAGCGGGGTTTTGTTGCAGTTTTTCAATAAATGCCTTGGATTCGGCTTGCCAGTTTGCTGGCAGTTCACCGCGGGTACGGCGGGTGAATTCAGTCGCCAGTTCTGGGTAATTTTGCGCATACGCAGCAAATTTCTCTGCCCAGACGGCTTCCTTAGCTTTGCCGGCTTCTTGGGCGTTCCAGCCAGCATAAATATCCTGAGGAATATCAAACGCAGGATGTTCCCAACCCAGCGCCTTACGGGTCGCTTCGATTTCCGCATCACCCAATGGCGAACCATGGCACTCTTCTTTGCCCGCTTTATTGGGTGAGCCAAAGCCGATGATCGTTTTGCACATCAACAAGGATGGCTTGCCTGTTTCTTGGCGTGCGGCTTCAATGGCGGCGGCAATCGCGTCAGCGTCATGACCATCTATGCCACGGATAACATGCCAGCCATAGGCTTCAAAGCGGGCGGCGGTATCATCGGTGAACCAACCTTCTACCTCACCATCAATAGAGATACCGTTGTCATCATAAAAGGCGATCAACTTGCCCAGTTTCAGCGTACCCGCCAAAGAGCAAACTTCATGGGAGATCCCTTCCATCATGCAGCCATCACCCATGAACGCATAAGTGAAATGATCAACGATATCATGACCAGGACGGTTGAACTGCGCGGCCAGTGTGCGCTCTGCAATCGCAAAACCTACTGCATTGGCGATACCCTGCCCCAATGGGCCAGTCGTGGTTTCTACACCTGGCGTATAGCCATATTCTGGATGGCCTGGAGTCTTAGAGTGCAGTTGACGGAAGTTTTTCAAATCATCAATAGAAACATCATAACCCGTCAGGTGCAAAAGGCTGTATATCAGCATGGAGCCGTGGCCATTGGATAACACGAAACGGTCGCGATCAGCCCAGTCTGGATTAGAAGGGTTATGGTTCAGATAATCGCGCCACAGCACTTCGGCAATGTCAGCCATTCCCATTGGTGCGCCAGGATGCCCTGATTTTGCTTTCTGCACAGCGTCCATGCTTAAGAAGCGGATAGCATTAGCAAGGGTTTTACGAGTGGTCATTCTTTACTCCAAGTCGGATAGAAGCGTTAGTGAACTAGGGATTAATTTTCGCAGCGCAGCATACAAATCGCAATCATTAATGCCAGATAATTAATACCATATAAGGAGAATTATCTTAATTTTTCTCTGACAATAATGCTTTGATTTACCCCGTTGTTTTGGTTTCCCTTCAAGGTCGTGTATGCAACTCAAGGTGATCTTGCGCAAAAAAGGGATCATTTCCCGATGTGGTTTGCGCAATAGATAGAAAGCCACATATTAAACATGATAATCTGTAAATCAAGGCCAAAAAGGGGGAGTTCTTCTGCTAAATTAGGCTCATATACGGAAATGATAACTTCCTCTAACTCGAAAAATTAACTGACTTTAGGGAACGATCTGATAATTTTCATCAGCAAAACAAACGAGGAAGTGTTATCTGCATTAACAATCGTATCAACTGCAATTTTAGTGATATCACCTTGAATGATATTAATTCTGCTGTTGCTCATTTGTCATACTTCTCCCATCTTGCCATATACATTTATATTCATATATACGCAATTAACTTGAAGATGCAGGAATTAAAGTCTGGAAATTATCTGTCAACCGGGTGGTCAATTCCTGTGCTTTTTCGGGTAATGTAACATGAAA
>NZ_NJCX01000022.1:0-20347 GCF_002632875.1 Xenorhabdus kozodoii | reverse complement strand
GAGGGCGCGTTTTTGTTCTGGTGTCAGATGAATTTTCATGGTCGTAAGCATGATCGGGTTTGGATAAAAAATCAAGCATCTTCAATGGCGATTGGTATATACGCATTAAACTTCAAGTTGCAATTTACAACACGATATGAAACCTGATTTCTCCCCGCTTTGCGGGGAGAAATCACACGCATCTTGAAGTTAGATTGGTATACATGGCAAAAATTTTATTGTAGGTTATTTAATCGCTTATCATTTCAAAATCAATAACACATGACAAAATCCAACCCTATATCTGGTTCAATCGTAGTTCCAGTCGTCATGCAATTAAATGCTATCAATACAAAACGCGATCAACTTATCCACTTGCTGCATGATTGCGTCGAAAGTCATGCCTCCATCGGCTTTATTGCACCATTAGAAGAGAACGAAGCGGAACAATATTGGCGAGATGTTGAAGCAGATCTCACATCTGGTCATCGATTACTGCTTATCGCGTTAGACGGTGAAAATATCGCAGGTTCAGTACAACTTTCTCTTTGCAAGAAAAAGAATGGCCCACATCGCGCCGACGTGGAAAAACTGATGGTACACACCGCTTACCGCCAGCGTGGGATAGGTAGGAAATTAATGAATGAACTCGAACGCTTAGCGAAACAATATCGACGCCATTTATTAGTGTTGGATACACGCACTCACGATCCAGCTTCCGCGCTTTATCGAAAATGTGGTTTTATTGAAGTCGGGCAGATCCCCAATTTTGTCATCGATGCCAATGGCGAATTTTCAGGGACAACCTATTTTTATAAGTTGATTTGAGATGTTCTGTAAAAAACGAAAGCCCTGAGTCAAAAACTCAGGGCTTATAAATTCTGGCGGTGCGGACGGGACTCGAACCCGCGACCCCCGGCGTGACAGGCCGGTATTCTAACCAACTGAACTACCGCACCGCAGGGTGTTCTGGTTGAGAACGGGGTGGATAATACGGGCTACACTAAAATCCGTCAATCGCTTTTTATAACAAAATGGTTCATTTGCACAGTTTTTCACCTCAATCATGCACTTATCACCATTTTGCCGCTGTTTTTAATGGGGCTGTTCAGGTTTTCGGCGCCAAAGACAACTTCCCCCTTTCTTTTCCACCAAATCCAAACGAGATTCATGCTGGATTAATTCTTCATCAGAAGCATAAACAATTTTCAGTCCTGCCTGCGGACGAGTAATTTTCTGGATTTCTGCAACCTGCGTACTGCCTGATATCTCCCCTTCCATTGAAAAAGCCAATGATGTCTGGCCACCGGTCATGGCCAGATAAACATCAGACAGAATTTCGGCATCAAGCAATGCCCCGTGGAGAGTACGCTTTGAGTTATCAATATGATAACGGTCACACAATGCATCGAGGTTATTACGCTTGCCGGGAAAAAGTTTCCTCGCCAATGTCAGGCTATCTGTAATAGTACAAAACTCAGCGGTGGGGGGAATATCGCGCTTCAGTTTACTGAATTCATAATCCATAAAGCCGATATCAAACGTTGCGTTATGAATAATCAACTCAGCCCCACGAATAAACGCAATGAATTCATCCGCAATATCAGCGAATTTCGGTTTATCCTGCAAAAATTCATCACTGATGCCGTGAACCTCAAACGCTTCGGGATCAACTAAGCGTTCCGGTTTGATATAAATATGAAAATGGCGTCCTGTCAGACGACGGTTGATAACCTCCACAGCACCAATTTCAATGATGTTGTGTCCCTCATAGTGAACACCTAACTTGTTCATACCGGTTGTTTCGGTATCGAGGACGATTTGACGGGTAATAGCAGTGCTCATAGTGTTTTTTTATGTCAGACTTAGAGTTTGATTAAAGACGATATAGGAAGAGTCTACCAAAGATGAACAAACAGGTAGAAATTTTCACCGATGGTTCTTGCCTCGGCAATCCTGGTCCCGGCGGATATGGCGTTTTACTCCGCTACCAACAACGAGAAAAAACCTTGAGCGGGGGGTATTTCCGCACAACCAATAACCGCATGGAATTAATGGCAGCCATAATAGGGCTGGAATCGCTCAAACGCCCCTGTACCGTGATCTTGACGACGGATAGCCAGTATGTGCGTCAAGGGATCACCCAATGGATCCATAACTGGAAAAAACGCGGCTGGAAAAAAGCCGACAAATCTCCCGTCGTCAATATTGATCTCTGGCAGCGACTTGATAACGCTATCTCACTACACGACATTGATTGGCGCTGGGTCAAAGGCCACGCCGGACATCGTGAGAATGAGCAGTGTGATGAGTTGGCTCGCACAGCCGCTAATCACCCTACCCAAGCGGATAATGGCTATATCGAAAGCGAAAATTAGCCTGCCAATTAATCGCGTCGGTGAATATTTTTCACTGCACCCAACGCATTACTGAATCTCGGTTTCAACAATGTCGCCCGCATGGGGTTTAATGTCAACGGTATTGTCCGCTTGCGGGCAATAATCACATTCAGACAACCCAATATTGACAGACAGGCGTTATCAAGATGCTTTCCCGTTTGCCACGGTAAAACATGAAAGTTAGCATGATGAATAACTTCATAATTAAGAAGACGCAACCAATCAAGTTGGCGCAACATTGAAAACATCTGAGCCTTGCAAGATTGCCGACGATATATCGGGGTAATCACTTTCCTGAAACCCAATAGACTTATTGGATTGAAGCCACTGATAACTAGCCAGCCATCATCGATCATGATCCTATCAACTTCTCTCAAGAGCCAATGAGGATCAATGCTGTAAGTCAACATATGTGCCAACAAACAGGCATCAACCGATTTTGTTGCAAAGGGGAGGTAATTGGGATCAGTAATGACATTCATATTCTGCCCTTGTAACCCAATATTGACTTGATGGCTGACCAAACAGGAACGCGTATCAATTTCGGCGCTTAAGTTACCGATTTTCACTAAATGAAAACCAAAGATCTTTGGCCACCACGGTTCCAATTGACGTTCCAGGGCGACGCGGTAATACTCTCCCCACGGTAACTCAACCCAAGAAGCAGGGGGGGTTATTTGCTTGATTGAACGTGCTGATCGCATGTCATCTTCCTTTCAACCGACTATAAACCTACTATGAACATGAGGTGTATAATGGAGCTTATCAGGGTTCCTGTCCTTTCAGATAACTACATTTGGTTACTTTGTGATACAAACAAGCATTGTGTCATTATCGATCCCGCTGAATCACAGCCCGTCATTGATATTCTAGCAGCAAATCAGCTTATTCCCGCCGCGATCCTGCTGACACACCACCATCATGATCACGTTGGCGGGGTTCCTGGATTACTCAAACAATATCCCGGACTCCCCGTATATGGTCCTGGGGAGACGCAAGGCAAAGGGACAACGCATATTGTCCATGAAAATAACACCATTAAAATAGAAAGTTTTTCTTTCCGTGTCATAGAGCTGCCCGGACATACACTTGGTCACATTGCATTCTATCAGGCCCCTTATTTATTTTGTGGAGATACCCTGTTTTCTGGCGGTTGTGGGCGTTTATTTGAAGGCACAGCCGAACAAATGTATTCCTCTCTGGAAAAGATTTCATTATTACCCGATGATACATTGATCTGCTGTGCCCACGAATACACTGTGGCAAATATGAAATTTGCAAAAGCGGTATTACCTAACAATCAGGTTATTCACGATTATTATCAAGAAATTCTTAAATTACGTGAAAATAACCAGGCAACCGTCCCGACAAATTTACAAACAGAGAAAAAAATCAATGTTTTCTTAAATTGTCACGATATTGATTTACAAAAAAATATCGGTATCAAACCGAATTCAATACCACTTTCTTCTATATTTCAGCAGTTAAGAGCTTATAAAGATCGATTTTAATTTTATTGGGTTGTCTTCTCGGTAATAGGCCAGTATTATTGCTCGCCTTTTAGGCAAACATCAGAAGAGAACATGAAGACAAAAGCGATCCTGTTCACCTCTGTTCTTCTTGCTGGGTGTCAATCGAGCCTACAAACAGAGGCTCCTTCCCAGCAACAAGCACAGAAGATGTCTTCAACGAATCAGAAAGTAGACGGTATTGCAGAATCCGATGATCTCGCAAACTGGAAGGTAAGTCCGACAGCCCAACAAGATTTATGGGGACATATCCGCGATGAGTTGAAGATGGAAGTTCCTGATAATAGCAGGGTGAACGAACAACAAGGCTATTATTTGAAACACAAGAGCCATATCCAAAATGTGATATTACGTGCAGAACCGTACATTTATTGGATAGTTGAGCAACTTGATAACCGACATATGCCAATGGAACTGGTATTGCTGCCCATAGTGGAGAGTGCTTTTGATCCTCATGCCACTTCCTACGCTAAGGCGGCAGGTTTATGGCAGATTATCCCAAGTACAGGCCGTTATTACGGTCTGAAACAAGATAAATGGTACGATGCTCGTCGTGACATTGCAGCATCAACAACCGTCGCCCTTGATATGCTTGAATACCTCAACACCCGATTCAATGGGGATTGGCTTTTGACTATCGCCGCTTACAACAGCGGAGAAGGCAGGGTTATACGTGCAATCAAAGACAATCAAGCCCAAGGGAAACCAACAGATTTCTGGTCATTACCACTGCCACGGGAAACAATGCACTATGTTCCCAAGATATTGGCACTGAGTAATATCATTCGCCATAACGAAAAGTTTGGTTTCAAATTCCCGAAGCCTGACAACCAACACGCACTGGCGAAGGTCGAAATAGGACAACCAATCATGTTGTCACAAGCGGCTGAGCTAGCTGGACTGTCGTTGACATCAATCAGGGCATATAACCCAGGCTATAAACAGGGTATGACGTCTCCTTATGGGCCGCATTACATCATGCTGCCGAGAAAGAACGTCCACCAATTTAAGGCATCCTTGACAGATAAAAACGTCTTGAAAGACATCCGGCTGGCGGTTAAACACAATAGCCACAAGTTGCAGCAACAAAGCCACTATACGGTTCGTGCCGGAGATACATTGTCAGCGATTGCAAAACGCTTCAAGACGACTCACCGCGAGCTACAAAAGCTGAACAATATAAAAACAGCGGATAGGCTCAAGATTGGTCAAGTCCTGAAAATAGATAACAGTGGTCCGGTCACCTATCATGTGCGTAAAGGCGATTCATTTTTCAGCATCGCTAAACGCCACGGTGTAGATCTTGATGATTTGATCAATTGGAATAAAGACATCAAAGCCAAAGAGATAAAACCGGGTATGGCCCTGACCCTTTATCTTAATTAAGCGCGTTTATTCCCTCCAGCATAAGCCCCTGTCTTTTTAGACAGGGGCTTATGCTATTTACAATAAAATGATAACGTTGTCTTGCATAATTTCATACAAGCAATCATTTCCTGTTGATTTAATCATATCAAGAAAGAGGAAGTACAAATTGGCGTCATTAAAACAAAGTATAAATAACCTGCCTGATATCTTTATCGAAATAAAAGAGTCTCTTCTACTTCCTTCTGAGTACCCATTAACGTCTGTTCCCTACCTCGAAATAGAAAGCCGTGATTATCATGCCATACGGTTCCAACTGGATGGTAAATCAATCGTTTTTCGTCAAGCTAAAACAACACCGAATAAACAAGGGCAATTTGTTACCCTCTGGAAAAGGCCGACTCCAGATTCAGAAATAATGCCTTTTGAAAAAAAGGATAACATTGATTTTTGCCTAATAGTGACCTTTTCAGAACATCAAAAAGGCATTTTTTTGTTTGACTCACCTATACTGATAAAAAAAGGTATTTTCTCAAGTCAAACCAAATCAGGCAAAAGAGGTATTCGAGTCTATCCTACCTGGGTTTTCCCTACATCAAAACAGGCAATTGAAACACAAAAATGGCAATCTTTATATTTTATAAACCTCAATAACCAAGAAACTGCCATTGAACAATTTAAGAATATTTTTTTGAACATAATAACAAAAACAGACAATTGAACTGAGTGACTATAACTTGTTTAAACCTTAAATTTAAGGGTATATTATTTCTTAGGAATTAATAAAAAGTGTTTACATTGAATTTAAACACTTCATCAAAAAACATAAGGTCAATAAATATGTATAATCATGGATATTTTGTCACAGCAGAAATTAAAGCTAACGAGAATGCAGATCTTGATATCGTTGTGAAAGAACTAAAAACGTTGCAACAGAAAACACGCTTAGAGCCAGGCTGTGAAATATTCTTTATCCAACAATCTCGTGAAAACCCACACACTTTTATTATGTGGGAAAAATTTACTGATCACGAGTCATTAAAAAAACATTTTGAATATGAGCATACACAACATTATTTATCCTTAAACTTGACCGATATTGTACAAGTTTTTACGACAGATACGCTTTGACATTAGAATAACATACTCAGACATTTCAGGTCACAGATCAGACAATCACAATGCAATTCGAAAAATAAAGGCATATAGGTCGAAATCATTAAGGAGAATTATTTTGGTTATTCGCATAAATTATGATAATTTGCCTCAAATCAAAGGTCCCTATGTACATGCCACCAAACATCATGGCCTGTTATATGTTTCAGGTTTAACGGCTCTTGGCACAGAAGCACAAAACCAGGATGTTGAATCACAAACGTTTTCCATTCTCCAACAAATTACCTCAATACTTGAACAGGAAAACCGGCATAAATCAGATTTGGTAAAATTCACTATTTTCGTTAAAAACATTAACCAACTTCCATTAATTCGTCCATTGTTATTTGATTTCTATGAAGGAAATTTGCCTTCTTGTTCTCTGGTTGAAGTATCCAATTTCATTCACCCAGATTTGCAAATAGAGATTGAATCTATTATCGCGTTGCATAACCCATAAATGTCCTATTTCAAGTTGCAGCACGATTGGTTACGCTGCAACTTGCCAATCGATTTTGCTTTCTTTATACCGTTTATTACAAAACAATAAGGCAATCCGGCTATCAAATAATTAATGATTATCACTATTCTAAAAGACAAACTCATAAGGTAAAGGTAATTTTAAGCCTTTCCATTAACTATGTGCTGTGTATTCGCCCGCTTCTTACTGGCAGGCAATGTGAGTATATGATATTCACAAGGGATGTTGTTTAGACATCCATGTCTCGATACCGAAAAATTAGCCAATCTAAGCAACCAAAGTAAGGACAGAGGGGCGGGTTGGAATGTATTAGCCCAGAATTAAGCTGCTCTTACTATGTAATTGAATGAGATGTTACGAGGACGAGTTTCTGTCCCTGTTGAATTAGCAATCGCATTATCCATATAACCATAACCACCAGACCCCATTCCTATAGCAATTCCCAATCCTCTGGGATCAGCTCCGTAGTTAATGTTTGTGTTGACACTATTGAAAATGCGGTTTCCTGTACCTAAATTCTCGGCTCCGGCAGTTGAGCTGGACCACATACGATGAACTCTGTGGCTATGTGGAGCGATATCTGCCACTTGATTAGAAAGTAGTTGTCGCCCAGCGTCGACTCCTCGCCCATTATCCCAGCCGCGAATAAACTCCCCTCGCAAATCAGGTAGCACGCCAGAGGGATAAGCAAGCGCAAGTTTCGGATATCTTACTGTATCAAACGAGGCACCATTACATATTAGCCAGCCTTCTGGCGGTGTTTCCGTAGGCCAAGGAACAGGCACCCCGACAGGAAAGGATAATTCTTCCATTAATGACTCTATTCCAAGGTTCTGAATAAACTGTTTCTTATCCGGTATATCTGCTCCGTTCTGGTCTTTCGCTAAGCGGGTATTGGCATTGTCATTTGCGCTATTAGCGACATTGTTCGCATTATTGGCGCTGTTGTTCGCCGTACTCGCCAAATCATACGCCGTTTTAACGGCCTTTGGTGTTGCTGCCATCGTCTCACTATCACTACCCGTATCATTGCTCAGAACAACAAATCCTTTATCTTGCAGTGTTGCATCTGGATGGTTACGGCTTTGAGCGTGTTCTTCAATGGTTTCTTTGACGTATATGGGGGTTGTAACGATCACAAGCGTACAATCTTCTGCAACAGGTACATTAGGCTTTTTATCTTGCATAATTATTCCCTCATTTAATCAACAATACATATTGCTAAATAACATGAAGGCGGTGGGGAAACTGCTCCGCCTGTGAATATCAATAAAATCGGCTCATCAATATTGGAAAGTACGGTTTGAATTCCGTTTGGGTGGCATGTTCTGATGGCAGAATGGCATAAAATGACAGGTCAGGAATTAATAAAAACCGTCTCAGCACTGAGAAAAATTAATACAATAAGGCGGCCACACAGATTATTGAATAATCGGCATGGTAATTCCTATAACGGTAAAAATTCAATCAATTCAGGAGACCAATAATACTCTACATTCAATAAAAGGTATTCACTATCAGCACCAAATTTCAAATTCACAACTCACTGAATTACGCCTCCGCAAACAGACAAATTTTATAATTCATCACCATTCATATTGTAGTAATGGACCTATACCAATCCAACTTCAAGTTGCCGTTTGCAAACCAATGGAAGTGCTTATAACAAAATCAATATAACCTGACACATTCAATATGCTCCGTAAACAGCTCATTAACTGAACACCTTTTTTGTCTTCTTATCGCTTTTGCTTCCCCCATTTGTGTTCGATGGGATTCAAATCGGGACTATAGGCGGGAAACCATTCCAGTTGGCATCGGCTGTCAGCTATCGCTTGTGTCGTGTCATTTCGTTTATGGAAAGGGGCATTATCCATCACTATCACCGCCCCGTGTGGGAGCTTGGGCAGTAAATCTTGCGTCACCCACGCATTAAAAACATCGCCATTCATGTTCCCGGTAAATAAGCTTAAGGTGACGAAGGTATTTTCAATAATGGCGCCAATGGCGTTAATACGCCCTTTGGCGGGCCAGTCATGCGTTCCAAAACAGCGTAGCCCTTTTTCCGAATCCCCATGTTTACGTGGCATCGACTGAGCAAAACCACTTTCATCCAAATAAACAATGGGTCTGCCAGTCCGTTCATCGTCGCTGATTCGCGCGATAAAGGCTTGACGAGCCTGAGGATCAGCGCGAGGGTGCTTTAGTGTTTTTTTTATGGGTGATCCGAAGCCGTTTCAAGGCGTAATGAATGGCCGATTGTGAGACACCTAAACGTTTTGCTCTTTCCCATTGATAGTCATCGGGAAAGTTTTGGACATCCGCAATGAGCACCGCATCAGGGATTTTCGTGGCGGGCTTATCACGGGTCATGCAAGGTTCTATCTTATTGCACCACCGAAACAAGGTACGCATGGAGATGTCAAAATGGGCACTCGTTTGCTCGAAAGTCAACGAATGCTTGTCCTTGTATGCCAGTACTCTCTTTCGAAAATCTAAGCTATAGCCCATCTCGTGTTATGCCTTGTCATCTTAGGTTTAGATATTATGTCATATTAATATGATTCTGCTATAAACCGTCAATCGCTTCACCAATCGTTGGCGTGACATCAGTAGAACAACTTCTTAATAATGATGAAATTGCTGCATTGGAGGAGTTCTATACTCCGCATGTAAGAGCCGAGTTATCCTAAAATAGTTAGTGGGGGATTTATGAGAGTCCAAAAACCGATCAATTCAGGATTCAACGCGTCATCAACAGCCTCGGATGTACTTAAAGGTATTGATATTAAAGGTAAGACAGCTTTTATCACAGGTGGACATTCTGGATTGGGGTATGAGGCGACTAAAGCGCTATCAGAAGCAGGTGTTCATGTGGTGGTGGGGGCAAGGGATATGGGGAGTGCATCTAATGCCTTAAGTGAGCTGACCAATATTACCATTCTTCCACTTGATCTTTCGGACATAAATTCTGTCAGGACATTGGCAGCTTATGTCAATGCTAATAGATATCTCTTTGATTATGTGATTTGTAATGCTGGCATCATGGCTTCTCCAGAAAAACGAGTTGGCCCAGGATGGGAATCACAGTTTGCGACAAATCATATTGGGCATTATGTACTGGTGAATCTCATATGGAACAATATCCGATCTGGAGGGCGAGTAGTCTGTGTTTCATCTGCTGGTCATCATAATTCTCCAATTCGATGGGATGATATTCAGTTTACCCGTGGTTATGACAAGTGGGTGGCATATGCACAGTCTAAAACGGCTAATGTGCTTTTTGCATTGCAACTGGATACGTATGGAAAAAACAGGAACATCAGGGCATTTTCTTTGCATCCGGGAAAAATATTTACCCCACTCCAGCGACACCTGTCTTATGAAGAGATGGCAAACGAGGGATGGATGGATAGGGATGGTAATCCGATTGATCCCACCTTTAAATCTCCAGCACAAGGGCTGCAACTGAGGTATGGGCAGCAACAAACCCGGCCTTGAATGGACTGGGGGGACTTTATTGTGAAGATTGTGACATTACCGGACTTGCATCAGATTATGAAAGATCCTTTGTCGGTGTTTGTGAATACGCGATTGATCCGTCGGAAGCCTTAAGACTATGGAATTTCACAGCTAATCTTACAGGTGTAAATGTATTTGCAGATAACTAAATCGCAAGTAATCTCGTGACAACCTAAGGTTCCGGACAGCATATTATTTTTTATGATATTAGGAAGTCTAATCCACTGTATTTTTCCCCTTTGAAGGAGGATTGAGACAGAAATTGAGAAGGCCATCACATCACTACAAAACGTCTGGGGCACGGTTTTTATGAACAGCGCCTGATCCGTGAGCAGGTGATTAACCTGACCGGCCAGCATTATTTGCCGGGACACCAGAATGACGAGGAGCAATTTAAGGCGCTGATGAATGTCGGCGTGCGGGCTCAGCAGGCCTTTAACCTGGTGCCGGGGATTGCCCTGTACCATCGGGCCGCCGAAAGCAACGGTAAAGAAGACCCAGTTACCCGACAATTGATTGAATGACTGGCGCTTGATGGGGCGATTGTCACCCAGGATGCTTTACATTATCAAAAAGAAACCCTTGAGTTAATTAACCCGAGTTCTGGATAAGGAATTGACGACGTGGTCAGTGAACGAAGCGTAAAAGGTCAACTTTCCCACCGTGGTTCACGTTGGGTTACAACTCGGCGAGAATACCGGGAAGAGTCAAGAGAGTTTCACATTAACAGGATGCTGATGCTATGAATAATATCTGCTAGTAGCGTTACAAAAATAATTATATCTAATTTTTTTTCGATAAATTAATCTTTGGGATTAATCCGGCGACAATCCACATCGGGCTAAAACCAGAGTTTACGTGGGTTATATCCGCATGAATTCCGTTCTAAATCGCCATCAGGTTAATAATAATCTGCCTATCAGACTTATTTCATAAAAATAAATAGGCAGAATGACTTTTTATCAGGAGCTTTACTAATGGATGTACGAGAAAATTATGATGCTATTGGGGAACATTATGAACAGTTTTCCAATACGGTTGCACAACGAAAATCTGAACTCCATGACATACTCAATATGGTTGGTGATATACACGGAAAATCAGTACTGGATTTAGCCTGCGGATATGGTTATTTTGGTCGGGAATTACATCAACGAGGGGCATCAAAAGTTGTCGGTGTCGATATTTCTGAAAAAATGATTGGACTGGCCAAAGCTAAATCAAAGCAGTGTGGTGATGACATTGAATTTTACGTACAAAACGTATGCGAAATGAAATCACTCGGAAAATTTGATATCATCATCGCGGCTTTTTTATTCCACTATGCACAATCCACGGATGAACTTGAAACCATGTTTCAGGCCGCGGCTAACCATTTAAAACCCTCTGGTAGATTAATCGCTTATATGGCGTCGCCTGATTATCGATTAGAAAATGGAAACTGTGATAATTATGGTTTTACAATTTTGAGCGAGGAGCCTTGGAAAAATGGTTTCCGTTATCAGGCTGAATTTCTGACAACTCCCCCCAGCCCTTTCACCTTTTATCGCTGGAGCCGGGAAAGCTACGAAATTGCAATTAAAAAAGCGGGACTTGATCGTTTTGACTGGCAAAAACCAACAGTCTTAGAAAACGATTTAAAACGTTATCCCCAAGGTTTTTGGGATATTTATCTGCAAAATTGTATCCATACCGGGCTTGTTTGTCAGTTTTAATCTTGTCGACTACTATTTCCACATTGACGGGCGTATTTCACCCCATTATATCTTTCCTTTCATATTTTTTGGTGAGCGAACAATATTTTTGATATTCCTCACCAATTTTTTGGATGTGATGTGTCTAGCCGAGGGAATAGGCATAATCTCAACAGTTTGCAGTTTTTAGGCTTATTTGGAAGTGTATAGGTTTTTGGTAAAAAACTATTCATCGCCATAAAGAAAAATAATTAGGTGTGGAAGCGTAGGAATTTGTCATAGAGGACAGATTAAAAAAATTGCCGGGTTTTGGCCCGGCTTTAGCCAAATATCCTAAGTCCTTTTATTTTTATGTTTTATGATGTCTGTAGGGAAAAAAATGCAATATCAGAGTAAGGCCAGTAACTTTTCAACAGCGAAAGAAGACAGGGTAAGTGAATAAGTTAATTCTGTCTCCAGTACGTGGGCGGCGCATTGTTGTGCAAACTGTACACTTTCCTGAAAATCCATGCCGACTAAAGCGCAATGAACTAACCCTGCCATCATGGCATCACCGGAACCCATAGTATTGACAATATTGACAGGCAGTGCCGGCAAATGCCCGGATACATAATCCAGTTCACTATAATACACACCTTCAGCGCCCATACTTAAAATTACTCTCTGAACCCCTTGTTCATGAAACCATGACGTTACCGATTGGACCTCTTTTATTGAGTTAATTTTAATACCGCTGATTGTTTCCGCTTCCAATCTATTGGGTCTAATCGTATGAATATAGGGTAACCAATGACGTATTATTCCGGCTTTATGTGTGGAAACCGGATTAACAAATATTGGGACATTACCTGAATGTCTAAATAACCACTCCAGTGCATCCCTTGTCAGATTGCAGTCGATAACCAGTATTCCCGCCCGTTCAATTAGAGATTTTGACTTGTTCAATAATTCAGGCGTGAGTTTGTTCAAAATAGCCATATCACTGACGGCAGTAATTTGTATCTCGCCATTACTATCAATTATTGAATGATAGGTCGATGTTCTTTCATCATTTAATTTGTGAGCGTGCCCCAAATCAACACCGGCTAACTGGGTTTCTCTAAAAAGTCTTTTTCCATTTGAGTCGTCACCAAAAACAGAGATTAAATAGCTTTCATTTTTTAACATGGCAATATTATGTGCAACATTTCGAGCAACACCACCTAGCGTATATTTTGTTTTCCCTGGGTTGGAATCTTTTTTAAATAATTCATTAGATGCGTAGCTAGTGATATCTATGTTGGAAGCACCGACGGTTACGACATAATTTCCACTGGAAAAAATATAACCTTTACCTTTTATATAGCCTTTTTTTTGTAAGTTCAGGATATGCCCTGCGACGCTTGAACGACTGATACCAATAATGTCAGCGACTTCTTCTTGGGTGAGAAAAGGATTTTTCCTGAGAAGTTGCAATATTCTGAATTCCAGGTTACCCATTTTCCTCATATTATATCCTTCAATCCTTTTATTGTTTTCAACCATATTTCTATTCCATTGGTTAAGGGGAGTAAAGCTCATTTTTATATGTTGTATCTGTTGTGGGAAAGAGATCGTAAATTTAATGATATATAACTTTTCGCTAAAAATGTGATTATAGTCTTAAATTTTGTGCCAAAAAATAGCAAAAAATCAGGATATAAAAAAAATTAGCATGATAACCATATTTTATGCTATTAAAAATTTAATAAAACCAATGTGTTGAGGTTGTTATGAAACATTTTAGACAATGGGTTTTAATTTTACTTGATAGCGAAAAATCATCATGAGGTAATGATGTTAAATTACATGAAAGCGTGATGTTTATCACGTTTACTTTAGGTTGAATGTATAAGTGAGGATATATTGCCGATGTTATGTTTTTTATTATATCAAAAACATTTTTTGAAATGTAGAAAACATCGTTTCTGATAATTATATTAGTTGTGGTTTATATACCGGTATGGTGTCTGGACCAGTGAATTCGATAAGTGTTATCAGCCACAATTCGCAAGTTTTTATGTGTGCCCGGTTATTGTAACCTGCCCAGTAATGTGCTCTCCTGAACAGGTCTCCATACCGATCATATAAAGAGTAAATCATACATTAGCTCTGACAAGGCAACTCGTGGCTTAATGAAAACAGTGTTGTCATTTATATCAATGCCATGCACTGAATTGTTATGATAAACCTATAGGCATTGATCCGTTTTTCGTTAGTTCAGCGAATTAGCTGCGCTCAATCGTTTCTACACCCACCTTTGACGGCACCAGACTTTTGTAATCTGACAAATGTCGCTTTTTTTGTAATCAATTCAGCACCTAACTGCATATGCACTATTATTAGTGTTATGTGTAATTTGATTCTAATTTGTCCTAAAAATTGAATACTGGGGTTGGGGGGATTGAATGAAAATAGAGTACGCCGTAATAGGTGCGAATAAAGCAGATCGATATACTCTAAAAAATAATAAGTTAGGTGGTTTGTGCCCTCAATCTTTGGCTGAAATCTGCGCTGAGGATTTTAGTAAACATGATGGATGGGGAGCCTACTGGCCCATTGATATAGTGGTCTTCGTTGATGGCAAATTAATCGGTCTATTCACCGTCGCACAGGAGTTTAATCCAATATTTACGGCATCAATGTTGGACTTATCACAAACCTGAACATTGTTTGGCCTTTGAAAGCGTCTTTACCGAATGAGAACGAGCATTCCCTGGCATGATTTATCGCCAGTACTTGGTAATGCTCATCTTCAAGTATTTATCTGGACTTGCGGATAAGGGGTGTTTATTGATGTTGTTCTCATCGCTACCACAACTCCATCCCAATAGTAGGCTGTAATGTTGCCCCGTATCCATATCCCAGTTTTTAGTTATTTCTAATATCAATCAATGACGCATTTAATTTATAAAACCATCGCGACTTCTGAAACCTCAAATGTCACCGCGTACCAAACCAGTAATATGACAATCATAATTTCTCTCGGGTGTGACAAAATTAGACAGTGAATTACGTCACGTTCTACCATAGAAAGCATTATTTTTTATTAAAAGGGAAACATAATTTTACAGATGGTGGGGTTTTTTCCTGTGCGGAATAAGAAGTAAAAATGCCCACCACAAAGACTATTCTGATACAGAAGAACAGGGTGTCTATTTTCAGAATTAGATATAGATAAAAGTCAAATTAAAATCAACCAAATGAGGAAAATAAAAAATAAATGGATATTTTTCGTGGCATATTCGGCATTGCCTTACTCCTGTGCATTGGGTACGTATTTTCAGTTAACAAAAAAAAGATCAGCCTGCGTACGATAGGTGCAGCCCTGTTATTACAAATCAGTCTGGGTGCCATTATGCTTTACATTCCTGCTGGAAAATGGCTCATTCACAAACTGGCCAGTGGCATTAATGCCATTATTGCTTACAGTGAAGCGGGAAGTTCATTTATCTTTGGTAGCTTAGTTGGTCCTAAAATGAATGAACTGTTTGATGGCGCGGGGTTTATTTTTGCATTCCATGTATTGCCCGCCATTATTTTTGTCACTACCCTGATTTCTGTTTTGTATTATCTTGGTATTATGAAATGGGTGATCAATATCTTGGCCTATGCATTCCAAAAATCCATGAATATCAGTAAAATAGAAGCCTTTGCGGCGGTCACAACCATCTTTTTGGGGCAAAATGAACTCCCGGCAGTTTTAAAACCTTTTGTTAACAAAATGAACCGTAATGAACTATTCACCGTGATGTGCAGCGGTATGGCTTCGCTTGCGGGCTCTATGTTAGTCGGCTATGCAGGGTTAGGGATTCCGATAGAATATTTGTTAGCGGCATCGTTGATGGCCATTCCTGGGGGGATCTTGTTTGCTCGATTGCTCAGCCCAGCAACGGAGCCTTCCCAGGTACAGTTCGAACAAATTTCATTTAGCGAAAATCGCCCCTCAAGTGTCATCGAATCCGTGGCAAACGGTGCCATGCTCGGATTAAGAATTGCCGTTGGGGTCGCCACAGTGGTTATGGCATTCATTGCCCTAATTGCGATGATAAACGGTGTAATTGGTAGCATTGGCAACCAATTTGGCCTGGCGGGTATCAGTTTAGATAGTGTATTTGCCCATATTTTTTCGCCCCTTGCTTACTTAATGGGGGTCAGTAAGGAGCATGCAGATCTGGCGGGCAACCTGATCGGACAGAAGTTAGCAATTAACGAATTTGTCGCGTATGTAAATTTTTCTCCTTACCTGACGGATACAGCCGTTAGACTGGACCCTAAAACAATTGCCGTGATTTCATTTGCACTTTGCGGCTTTGCTAACTTCGGTTCTATTGGGGTTGTCGTCGGCGCTTTCATTGCAGCAGTGCCAGAAAAAGCCGCTAATATCGCTCAACTCGGTATTAGAGCACTATTAGCAGCAACCTTATCCAATTTAATGAGCGCCACCATTGCAGGATTATTCATTGGATTATCAGCTCAATAAATGGATTATCCCATTATTTTGTCCGTTGAGAATGGCTGGCAATCTAAGTAAGGTGTATTGGTTGTTATTTGGTCGCAATATCTTTACGATAAATTATTGTGATAAAAATCGCATAATATATTTTTTATATATACCAATCTAACTTCAAGTTGCCGTTTGCAAACCAACGAGAGTGTTTATATCTCCCCGCTACGCGGGGAGATATAAGACGCATCTTGAAAGGCGATTGGTATATACGCAATTAACTTAAAGATGCAGGAATTAAAGTCTGGAAATTATCTGTCAGTCGGGTAGTTAATTCCTGTGCTTTTTCGGGTAATGTGACATGGAAAAAATGATGAAGAGTTTCACGGAATGTTTTGGCATCCGGGAAATAGATATTGTTTCTTACCTGTTCATTCACATACTTCCATAATCGCTCAATCGGGTTGAGATTAGGGCTGTATGGCGGCAGATAATGCAACTCGATATTCAGAACTTCGGCAAAAAATTGCACAATTTCAGCACGGTGGTAACCAGCTCCATCCAGAATGAGATGAATTTTTTGCGACAGCGGATAAGTTTCCCGGATTGAGCCGAAAAACAGGACGACATTTTTCGTGTTAATCGTCGGATATTCACGAATAACCGTCTCTTCAATCTGTTGCAAATTGAGGGCGCCCATGATGTTAAGGCGGGTACGGCCAAAAAAGTGGCTCTTGTGGCTTGTATGCGCAAACTGCTGACTATCTTAAATGCGATGATTAGAAAAGATGAAGAATGGAATGATTCGTATCAGCAGATAACGCCATAAAAATCGTGTTCAAGACAGTTGCTTCTGATGCTAAAAGCACGGCCTTGATACGGTCACGTACGCACCCATCACGAGTCATATCGTGCATCAATTCGAGGGCGTCTTTTTGAGCCTCTGTCAGAGGTAATTTTCATGGGTGCGATCCTGCTCTGATACGAATGAAAAATCAAGCATCTTCAATTACGATGGGTATAACACATCCATTAATTTTCTATCACATACCTTCAATTTTATTTAATATAAAAATATTAACTATATAATCAGTATTTTCATTAAACATAAGCTGATAGATAAATGACCCCACAAGAAAAGTACTTCCAAATATAAATTTCCAGTTCCGTTTGAATACATAACAAGAATTCCAAATACTTTTGAACCTTCTCACATTATCTAATTTTTTAAATAAAATATCTCTTTCATCATCAGAGATATATAATTTTATTATTTTCTCCTTTATGGCCTTCTCCGTTTTTGCGAAACTATATTTATAACCAATGGAAAAAAGCTTATCAAAAAAGAACATCAAGCTGAGTGTAAAAGCAATTATTTGAGCTACTTTATTTGGAACGCCCCAGCACCCTATACCTATTAATAATGACCATTCCGCAATTGTATAGTGCTGTAATTTCCCCCACCATTTATTCATGTTTCTAGCATATTTTTGTATCTCTTGTTTTATTTCTGAGAATGCGGGCGATCTTTGACAACGTTTCAAAATATATTCCTTAATAATTTATTATTAAAAAATGATTTAATAAAAACTATAACCATGAGTATAAAATTAAAAAAAATATATATTATTTTACCTCATGGTTTATTTCATTGAAATCAACGCTCTCGCTTCCTCACGGCTAAAACCATTCTGCTGGTAAAACGCCAGAGCATCCTGTGTCCACGCATAACGCAAACTGTGAGGAGAATGGCAACCGGTTAAACCGATTTTTGTTGTATGTGTCCGCCAGTAGTTCATGGCCTGTTTGAGATCAGGTTTATTAATCAACTTGCTGTCACGTTGTTCCGCAATGATAATTGCCTGTTCGACGGCCTCTTTCACTGCGGCAACATCCAATAGCAACATCCAATACACGGGTTTGCCGTGGTCGGCCGCCTTTTGTACCGAAGACAACATGCAGTTTCGGCTCTGGTTGCTCTAACTGTTTTCGCCAGCTTTTCAGTGAAACACTACATTGCACCGCTTCCTGAGAACGTAATCCCAGTAAGCGGGCGAGTTTCAGTGTGACGGCAAACCCGGCATCACGTTCAAGGGCTTTTTGATAAACAACCTGAAACGTAGCATCAGTGATTGCTTGTTTCGTTCCGGCACGGCTGGTTCCGCTTAACCCCAATGCCTGATTGCTCAAACGTGGCGAGGTTTCCAGCTTTTCCCGGCCTGCCATGCGGAAGATATTACGCAGTGCCGCCATTTCATTTTGCACTGTGCGCTTGGCAATGCCCTGAGATAAACGGACATCAACATACTGTTCTACATGTTTTGTTTTCAAATGCTTCAGGCTTTTAATCTGAATATTCAGGCTCAATAACAGCGCGCCCAAACGACCTGCAATCCGAATACGGTCATGGCAGGTCTTATGGCTGCCACCACCCTGTCGGGCAAAAAATTTTAATTCTTTAATCAATCGGCTCATCAGTTTCTCCCGCTACTTATACCTAATAGCATGCGATCTCTGGCGCGCGACCGTTCGAGCAAAACAGAAAATACTGGCCTTGCCCTTGATCGATATCTGTGCGCCAGAGTGAACGCAGGTTGAGGTATTGCGGGGCATCGGTTGAGTACGCAGTACTGCCGCCTGTGTTAACAGGCCATCCCCACCGGCTAAAAGCCAGCCTCGATATCGTCAATTTCTCCTTTTTCAATCTAAAAATGCAGTGTCAGATTCACTGCTTGGTGAAGCAGGCGTGAGCCTGTAATGGTTGTGCTGCCTTTTGGCTGCGGCGTCACTTTCAGCGATAAATCCGCAAAAAGTGACGCCTTGAGTTCTGTAAACAATCAACAAAAATCGTGCGAACGTTGAAGTGCCATCAGGCACAGCAAAACGCCGTAAAGTTAAATGTCAAACGGTAGTCATGTTAATGGATTAGCTGTAGAAAGATTGTCTGTTGAGTAATTCAAACAGGGATAGATAAAAGTATGAACAGATACGCAAAAACTATCCTGTTGTTCATTCAAGAGAAATAGGATTTATGTTGATTTGAAACACCAGTGTATGAATCCACGTTCAATACACTTCAGTGACAAGATAAAACACCTTTTGGCGTATTTTTAGTTTAAGAGACCTTCATTGCCAGACGAGGGTTTAGGTGTCTTGGCAATATCCGCTTCCAAAGGTGGGCAGATGTACCGCAATTCTTGCTCTCCCTTTCAGGCTACAGGAGTTTTTTCTTCGCCACCCGAAGGTGATCCTGACAGGCGATGGATCATTAGTGTAAGTGGAATATTAACGGCTGTGGTGAGTAGGGTCAACAGCTTATGTTACGGGTGAATTGGAATTTAATCCATCAAATATAACTTCATAATAAGACTAGTTTTATCAGCCTACTTTAACTCATTTTATCCATCAATATGTTATATTCTTTAGCTTTTCTCTTTGACCAAATTTAGCTAATGAATCAATATCTATTAAGTTTCTTATCTGTGTAGCCAGCCTATGTCGTCTTATTCGGTGGCTATTCAGTCTTTCTATCGACATGACTTATGCTTGGAAATAGATTTAAATGACTGCTGAATTTAACTTACATCAAATCTACGATCATAATCTGAACTTTCTTGTCGGTGCTGGTGCTTCACATGGCTTTCTACCGACGTTAGCACTAGACGATGTCGTCATGAGATTTTCAGCCAAAGAACAAGGCAACGGATTTGCACTGCGGCAAGAAAAGACGCGCTATTTTTTGCATAGCGAGTGGCTAT
>NZ_NJCX01000021.1 GCF_002632875.1 Xenorhabdus kozodoii | reverse complement strand
ATAGCCACTCGCTATGCAAAAAATAGCGCGTCTTTTCTTGCCGCAGTGCAAATCCGTTGCCTTGTTCTTTGGCTGAAAATCTCATGACGACATCGTCTAGTCAGTTAGCCCCAGAATTTCGGGTTTAAGCACGGAGATTAGTCATCAACTTGTTGAAATAAAAAGTAATTTTAATGGTGTGTATTATGTGTATATAATAGATGCAAAACTTAAATAATCCAGTTAATGGGTAACGAATTACCCAGAAAAAGTATACAAATAAAGATGGAATAAGGTTATGTTATATCCAGCATTTGTCAAAATAGATCAAGATGGTAGCGTCAGTGGCTGGTTTCCTGACGTTGCAGGGTGTATCTTTGCTGGTGACACACTTGAAGAAGCACATTCTGATGCACAATCTGCGATCAATGCACATTTCGAGTTAATGAAAGAGCAAGAGTTGGAATTCCCATTTCCAAAAACCATGCAAGAACATCTTGCAGAAAAGGCCACTGAATACAAAAATGGGCAGTGGCTTTTAATTCCTGTCGATATGAGCCAATTCGAAGACAAAACAGAGCGGATTAATATTACGCTGCCATTACGTTTAATCAATCGCATTGATGCGAAAGTTAAGCAACATCCCGAATATGGTAGCCGCAGTGGATTTTTAGCCCTGGCTGCCCGTAAAGCACTGCAATAGATTGTGGAGAGCCTGCTAAAGCAGGCTCTTAGTTTAATGTTTAATGACATAAAGATCTTTCGTTGATATCATTCCCAGCAGATCGGCATAATAGCCACCAATATAAGGCTTAACCAATATCGCAGTGACATAGTAATAAACAGGGATAATAGGCGTATCATTTGTCAGAATATCGAGGGCATGTTGAAAATCCTCTTTTTTATTAGTTTCCCCTGCTTTGCGAAGGAAATTATCAAAATCCTTATTAGAATAAAATGAAGTATTATTTGTTTGGTTTGTTGTAAATATATTTAAAAAAGACATCGGGTTGTTATAATCACCAATCCATCCACCTCTAACGACATCAAATTTTCCTTGATGTTCGTTATCCAACATGACTTTCCACTCCTCAGTTTGTATATTAGCAATCACACCAAGATTCTTTTTCCACATCGAGGCCGTTGCAATAGCAATTTTTTTATATATATCTGATGCGTTATAAACCAAATCAAATTTTAGCGGGTTATTTTTATTAAACCCAGCTTCGTTCAATAGTTTTTTGGCTTTTTCGTTACGCTGAGCTTGTGTCCATGATGTATACTCAGGTTGTTTAAATTTAAAACCCCCAATTCCCGGAGGCAATATTGTATAAGCAGGAATTTGGCCTTGGGCGACAATTTTATTAGCAATAATATTTCTATCCAAGGCAAGACTTAGCGCTTGTCTAACCCGAATATCTTTAAATTTCGGTTTTCTATTGTTAAGTTCATAGTAATATGTGCTCAGCATCGGTGAAATATGAACTTGTGAATTTATATTTTTCTTTAATGAAGAAAAAAATTCTAATGGGATCGTGAATGTAAGATCAATTTCTCCGGCCAGATAACGGTTTAAATCTGATATATTTGATGAAAGTGGAAGGTAAGTGACTTTATCAATAACGGTATTTTTGTTATCCCAATAATAAGAATTTCTCACTCCAACAATTTTTTCATTCACTTTCCATTCCGCTAATTTAAATGCGCCACTTGAAACAAAAAATTCAGGTTGAGTCCACTTATCTCCATATTTCTCAACAACTTTTTCGCTAATCGGGGCTGTAATCGTGAATGCCAGCATCTGTAAAAAATAGCCAACGGGTTTCTCTAGCCTTACCTCTAATGTTGAATCATCCAAAGCTTTGACGCCAAGCTCCTCCACATTTTTCTTTCCGGCTAAAATCTCTTTAGCATTCACCACCGAAGCATCAACAAAATAGCTACCATATGGAGAAAGCGTTTTAGGATTTGTCAGGCGTCGCCAGCTAAAAACAACATCTTGAGCGGTGATTGGTGTCCCATCAGACCATTTGCTCCCTTTCCTCAAATGAAAAACCCACGTTTTATTATCCTTTGTTTCCCAGCTTGCGGCCAATTTGGGTATGATCTGCCCTTGTTTATCCGTACCCACTAACGTATCAAAAAAATCATTGATAATATTTAATGCTATATTACCTTCAACTTTATCAACATCCAGCGAAGCAGGCTCTGCACCATTGTTACGAACAATTTCTTGTTTTTCCGCCAATTGTGTGCCAGGTGGAATAACTGCGGCATAAGACAGTGTAATACTAAAAAATACACTACTGATAGAAAAAGCTAATATTTTAATTACTTTTTTGCTGATTTGATTTAACATGTTGTATCTCCTCATGACGGTAATGTAATTATTTCCCCCTCCATTTTATTTTTAATCCATATTACAGAATGACATTCCATTTATTACTCAATATATTATTTAGTGCAACTAAAATAATCTCTTATTGATAAATCTACAAGCATACATTCAAAATAAACTTACACATTTAATTTTAAAATCAATCAGATAAACAATGTAAATAAAATGCACACAAAAATAAAAAATTCACTTATAAAAACTAAACAAATATTATATTTATACCCGTCGCCTTTCAAGATGCGTCTTATATCTCCCCGCTACGCGGGGAGATATAAGCACTCTCATTGGCTTGCAAACTGAAACTTGAAGTTGGATTGGTATATAACATTGTGTTTATAACCATGTGTTTGTGTACAATAGTTTCAATCTTAAAAACAGAAGCAAAGGAGATAGTTAATATATTAATTGAATATTTTAAACCACCATAAGATGAAAAAATAAGATGATAATCATAACTATCTAAATCATCAGGAAATAGCAGTAAAATTAAAATAATAACCCTATACTTTACGGTTATTAGAGCCTATAAAAATAAAGCTCTAATAACTTATTTTTTAATGTTCTATAATATAAAGATCTTTTGTAAAATATTCACCTCTTGCATTAATATTAAACCCGCCCACATAAGGTTTAACCATATTATGGTTTACATAAAAATAAATCGGGATAGCAGGTAACTCTTTGGTTAAGATATCTGATGCCTGTTGATAATATTCTTTATTGTTATTAAGGCTTGCCTTTTCCACTAACTTATCAAACACAATATTTTCATACATAGATGTATTTTTGACTTGATTAGATAAAAATATCGTTAAAAATGTCATTGGACTATTATAATCAGCACTCCATGCTCGCCGGATAACATCAAATTTTCCTTGTTGCATATTATCTAACATCACTTTCCATTCTTGATTCTGCAAAACAGCCTTCACACCAAGATTTTTTTTCCACATTGAGCTCACTGCAATGGCAATTTTTTTATGCCCTTCCTGCGTATTATAAAGTAGATTAAACGTCAGTGGATTATCTTGATTAAATCCAGCTTCATTCAATAATTCTTTAGCTTTTGCCACCCGCTGTTCCTGAGTCCAGGAAGCATAATCAGGTTGTTCAAAATTAAAACCGCCTATATTTGGGGTAAGCATTGTATAAGCGGGTAATTGTCCCTGTCCCAATATTTTATTCACAATAATATTTCGATCTATGGCTAAACTCAGTGCTTGCCTGACTCTGACATCATTAAAGGGCAATTTTTTATTATTAAACTCATAGAAATAAACGGTGGCTTTAGACGAAATATGTACCTGATCAGGCAATGTTTTTTTCAATGATGGAAAAGACTCTGCGGCGATAGTATTGGTAATATCGATCTCCCCCGCCAGATAACGGTTTAAATCTGCTTTTTCCGAAGAGAGAGGCAGGTAAGTTACTTTATTGATCACCGTATTTTTATTATTCCAGTATTGGGAATTTCTGACTCCGACTATCTTTTCATTGACGACCCACTGAGAAAGTTTATATGGACCACTTCCTACAAAGACTTCTGGCCTGGTCCATTTATCACCATATTTTTTTATTGCCTTTTCACTTATCGGAAACATAACAGGGTGATTCAGCATTTGTAGAAAATCTCCGACAGGCTTATCCAGCCTCACTTCTAATGTTTTGTCATCCAACGCTTTTACCCCAAGTTCCTCCATTTTTTTCTTACCCGTCAATACCTGATTTGCATTCACTACAGAAGCATTTTCAAGGTAACTGCCATAAGGAGAAACGGTATCAGGATCAATCAAACGCTGCCAACTAAATACCACGTCATGAGCCGTAATGGGTGAACCGTCTGACCATTTGATTTCTTTTCTTAAATGAAAAACCCATGTTTTATTATCATGGGTTTCCCAACTGGCTGCTAACCTTGGCTCAATCTTGCCCTGCTGATTAACATGAATCAGTCCATCAAAAAAGTCGTTAATAATATTAAATTCAACATCACTTGAAACTTTATGTATATCCAATGAAGCCGGCTCTGCGCCATTATTACGCACAATTTCTTGTTTTGCAGCCAACTGTGTGCCTGGTGGTACGAAGGCAGCATAAGATGGTATGACGTTTGTTAATAGGATGCCCATCGAACAGGTAAGGATTTGAGTGAGCTTATTTTTCATTACGCCCGACATAATCTTTTTCATGTTTTAAGTCTCCATTAATGACTATTTTTAGTATTACATTACGCTGCCATTTTTATTTATGCTCTCAATTAACTTATAAAGTCATAAGAGCCTGCTAAAAAAGACTCTTATTAGCCAGTAAATTAATGTTTAATAATATAGAGATCTTTGGTCGGAATATTTCCCATCGAGTCAACATGAAACCCACCAACATAAGGTTTAACCAATTTCACCCGAACATAATAATAAACGGGAATAGCAGGCACTTCTTTATTGAGAATATCAATGGCATGTTGGTAATCAGCTGGATCGTTAGTTTCATCTGCCTTTAAAGTCCATTGATCAAATTCCTTATTTTGATATCCCATGTGATTATTCGTATTTCCCGACGTGAAAATATCTAGAAAACTGGTTGGGCTATTATAATCCGCATTCCATGCGTATCTCGTCACTTCGAAATCGCCTTGAGTCATACTCACAGTCTGTGTTTTAGATTCCTGATTGTATAAAATAACTTCCACACCCAAATTCTTTTTCCAGGCTGAGCTGGCAGCAATGGCAATTTTTTTATGCGCATCGGAGGTGTTATACAGCAGGGTAAACTTGAGGGGATGCTTTTCATTAAAACCCGCTTCATTCAGTAATGTTTTAGCTTTGGTAACCCGCTGTTCCTGTGTCCAGGATGCATATTCAGGTTGTTTTAAATAAATACCACCAGCCCCCGGAGACACCACATCATAAGCAGGTTTTTGGCCATTACCTAATACCTTGTCAGTGATAATATTTCTGTCCAAGGCTAAAGCTAACGCTTGTCTGACCCGAACATCATTAAAGGGCGGTTTTTGTGTATTAAATAGATAATAATAAACAGACATTATGGGCCTAACATGCAATTGATCACCAAATTTCTTCTTAACCGTTGGTAAAAACTCCGATGGCCCACCGTTAGATATATCAATTTCTCCTGTCATATAGCGGTTTAGATCTGCTTTATAATCTGATAATGGCAAGTAAGTGACTTTATTAATGATGGTAGCTTTATCATCCCAATAATAAGGATTTCTGACACCAACAATTTTTTCATTAACGACCCATTCGGCGAGTTTAAAAGGCCCATTGCTGACAAAATGTTGCGGCTGAGTCCATTTACTACTATATTTTTTGATAGCCCGTTCATTAACAGGAGACATGGCGGGATGTGCCAGCATTTGCAGAAAGTTCGCTTTTGGCCTGTCCAAAACAATTTCTACTGTTGCATCATCCAATGCTTTAACACCTAGCTCTTCCGGTTTTTTCTTACCAGTCAGTACAGCACGGGCATTCACGATAGTGGCTTGGATCAGGTAACTCCCGTAAGGGGAAATCGTGTCAGGCGTAACCAACCTTCGAAAAGAAAAAACCACATCATGGGCGGTAACCGGTGTACCATCAGACCATTTAGCCCCTTGTCTTAAATGAAAGATCCACGTTTGATTATCTTTGGTTTCCCAGCGTTCAGCCAAGGCTGGGATAATATTTTCTTCTTTATCGGTATCAACCAAACGCTCAAAAAAATCCCGCAAGATATCAAATTCACTGCTCCCCTCAGATTTATGCGGATCTAAAGAACTGGGTTCGGAAAAATTATTACGGGTAATTTCTTGCTTATCAGCTAATTGGACATTAGGGGGAACCATCGCAGCATACGAGAAAGTGACATTTCCCAGAATTAGGCTGACAGAACAAATGAATATCTTGGCTATTTTATTTTTTATTATTTTTACCAACATTTTCTGCATATTAGTCGTCTCCATGATTATTTTTACTATTAAATAATGAATTAATTCATATATACGCATTAAACTTCAAGTTGCAATTTACAACACGATATGAAACCTGATTTCTCCCCGCGAAGCGGGGAGAAATCACACGCATCTTGAAGTTAGATTGGTATATCAATAATGACTTATAAATATCATATAATATGTATATTATTTATTAAGTAACATGTTCGAGTAATTAAAACCACTATTAAATTTAAAATTTTTTTCTAGTAAATAAATACAACGTCTAATAATTATCGTTACACCTCTTATCTGGATCAAACAACAGTTACAGTATCTTTAATCTATTGGATTTATCCATGCTGCTCTGCGTTATCTTTTATCTCCGTCACATTAATTTGTATCAATATCCATAATCCGAACTTCAAAATGCCAAATAGGTTTTTATCATAGTGAGACACGCACAGTATGAGGCTCCCTGACTCTTCGCTACGCGAGGAGTCAGGAAGTGTCCGAAATTTTGGGATATCACAGATAAATAATTTGCCTGCCCTTCGCCTATGCAAAAGAGCAGGCATAAATACCATTGTATTCAGTGGCGTTTTATTTTTTATCCGTTAAATCAATTTGATAGATTGCAAAACCGTTATCATCATTTTTCAGGTACTTCATTGGATACTGTGCGTGTTCTTTAATAAATTTCGCTACTTTTTCCGATGGTGACGTTTCAAAACGGATATCTAATTTTTTATCTGTTTTGATAGGCAAGAATGACCAATTATTTTCAGCTTGGGTTGAAACAACCCCCTTATCTTTGGTGATCCTGGCAATGTAAGATGCCAAAATGGTGCGGTTTTCATCCGGTGAAGCAAACGCAATGTGATCTTCTCCGGTTCCGGCGAATTTACCACCGTAACCCCGATAGTTATTGGTGGCGATCAGGAAAATGGCTTTAGGATCAATCGGCTTGCCCTGATAGGTGACTTCTTTGATGCGGTTCGCCTCTTTATGGATAAGTTGACAATCTGTGTCGTATTTAGCCGGTTGAGTCAGATCTATCTGGTAGTGCACTCTCGTGATGGTGTCGAAATTATAAGTACGGAAACCATCCCAGTTCAGTAATTCCTGTGGCTTGGTGGAATTGGGATCAATTTGGTTAAACATACCCGCCGAGCACTCCAACCATTCAACCACATCCGCCCCCGTTGCTTTCACTACCACCAGCGTATTGGGGTAGAGATACAAATCAGCCGCGTTGCGGAAAGTCAGATCACCTTTTTCCACTTCTACAAATTCATCCGGCGCATTTTTACGCCCACCCGCTTTGAAAGGTGCGGCAGCAGCTAAGACTGGAAGCCCATCCAGATTAGGATCGCCCTGAATAAAGTGTTTGGTGTAATCTACCTGTGCATCATTGACGATCTGGACGGTTGGATCGCTTTGGATCAGAGCCAGATAGCTGTACATGTTGTCAGAGGCTTTACCAATGAATTTACTTACGAACTTTTGGGTGCCCTGATGATCTTTTTCGATGATGGATACCAGTTTATTATCGCGATCAACCAAGGCTTTCTTATGGGTTTTGTCATAAATAGGGCGGGCTTCCGCTTTGGCGGATTCGACTTTCCATTCCCCACTGTCGTTAGTGATCACCATATCGACCACCCCCAGATGATCCCCCCACTGCCCTGGCATAACGGCAGGAACGCCATTAATCGTTCCATTGGCGACATTCACTCCCTTGATACCGGCATAATCCTGACTTGGGAACACACCATGAGCATGACCAAACATAATGGCGTTAATGTCGGGAACTTCGCTCAGATAGTAAACCGAGTTTTCTGCCATCGCCTTATAAGGTTCCTGGGAGAAACCTGAATGGGGAATAGCGATAATCAGATCTGCGCCCTCTTTTTTCATTTGAGGAACGAATTTTTTTGCAGTTTCGGTGATGTCATTGACAACGACTTTGCCACCGAGATTAGCTTTGTCCCAAATGCTGATTTGGGGTGGCACAAAACCGATATAACCAACCTTAATGGTGTGTTCTTTACCCTCGCGATCTTTAACCGAGGTATCAACGATAATATAAGGTGTAAAGTAGTTTTTGCCGGTTTTGGCATCAATGATATTCGCATTGATATAAGGGAATTTGGCGCCGGCAATAGCCTGTTTCAGATAATCCAACCCAAAGTTGAATTCATGGTTACCGAAGTTACCTACGGTATAGTTCATGGTATTCATCAGCTTGTAGGCGGGATGAATTTCCCCTTGTTGCAACCCCTTTGCCACGATGTAATCCGCAAGCGGGCTGCCTTGGATCAAATCACCATTATCGACCAAGATCGCGTTGGTTGCTTCCGCTTTAGCTGCTTTGATTAAGTTCGCAGTACGAACCAAACCAAATTGGTCTGTAGGTTTATTTTTAAAGTAATCAAAATCCATCAGATTGCTGTGAATATCCGAGGTTTCCATCACCCGCAGATCAACGGTTGCCGCGTTTACATTAAATGCCACCAGCATCGCTAAGGTTGACATTTTCAACACATTTTTCATCTCTACGCCCCTTTATAGAATGAGATGGGAGAGCCAAAAAGCGATCCCCCTATGAAATTTTACTTCAGTGCCAGGCGCTTTTATGATGCGCGTTATTGTTGACAGGAATTGGGTGTTACTGTTGAGGCCACAACCAAGCCGCACCACGCACACCACTGGAATCACCATGCACGGCTTTTCTGATTGGCGTTGCACACTCACCACCAAAAACCCACTCTTTGACTAAATCGGGCAACGTCTGGTAAAGGCGATCAACATTGCTCATTCCACCACCGAGTACAATCACATCTGGGTCCAATAAATTAATCACCTGTGCCAGCGCTCGCGCCAACCGCCTTTCATAACGACGCATCGCCAACTCTGCGAATTCATTCCCCTCGGCCAAATCCGCGATGATTTCATGACCTTTTTTTTGCACTCCACTCAAGCGAAAGTAATCCGTCATAAATCCCGTGCCTGATACAAATGTTTCGGTGCATCCTGGTTTGCCGCAAAAACAGCGTACTTCATCCTGATATAAGCGATCTTCCTCCTCCATCCACGGTAGTGGATTATGTCCCCACTCCCCGGCCAATCCATTGCCACCGGCATGAACCCGTCCCTCAAATGCAATCCCTGAACCACAACCCGTTCCAATGATAACGGCAAATACCATTGGCATTCCTTCACCTGCACCATCAGTGGCTTCCGATACCGCCAGACAATTGGCATCGTTGGCGATACGCACTTCACGCCCCAGCAAAGCAGCTATATCCTTATCCAATATTTTTCCATTCAGCCAAATGGAGTTGGCATTTTTTACTTTTCCGGTAAAAGGCGAAATTGCGCCAGGAATGCCAATCCCCACCGTTCCTTGCTGGCCGGTTGCCTGTTCCGCATCGGTAACCAACTCCGCAATGACCTCCAATGTTTTCTGATAGTCATCGCGGGGAGTACCCACCCGTTTGCGGAATAACTCTTCCCCCTGATCGCCTAATGCAATCACTTCAATCTTGGTTCCACCGAGATCAATTCCTATACGCATAGCTGACTTTTCCTATTTAGCAGGACGATGCTTTTCATTATATGAAAATGAGGACGTTATTATACGAGACGAATGAAGTTCTAGGGCTTCGTCACATGATTCGCTATTATGCCCCCTTATGTTTTAAGATGACTTTTGTCACGATACGCAACAATATGGGGTAACTGCATGTTATGGTTCAAAAATTTAATGATTTACCGTTTAAACCGAGAGATCGCCTTTTCGGCAGATGAACTGGAAAAACAATTAAGCCCATTGGCATTCACCTCATGCGGTAGCCAAGATATGATGAAAACGGGTTGGGTTTCCCCAATGGGCTCCCACGGTGAAGCATTGACCCATGCTTGTGGCAATCAAATCCTGATCTGCGCGCGTAAGGAAGAAAAAATCCTGCCTTCCCCGGTGATCAAACAAGAGCTACAAGACAAAATAGCCCGTCTGGAAGGCGAACAACATCGTAAGCTGAAAAAAACCGAGAAAGATTCCCTGAAAGATGAAGTGATCCATACCCTGCTGCCGCGAGCATTTAGCCGTTTCAGCCAAACCTATATTTGGATCGATACCGTCAATCATTTGATCATTGTTGATGCGGCCAGCGCAAAACGCGCGGAAGACAATCTAGCACTGCTGAGAAAAACATTGGGATCATTGCCCGTCGTCCCTGTGACTTTCACCGATCCCATTGAGTTAACGCTAACCGAATGGGTGCGTTCAGGCAATCTTCCTGCTGGTTATGCCCTGATGGATGAAGCTGAGCTAAAAGCTGTTTTGGAGGAAGGGGGGGTGATCCGCTGTAAGAAACAGGATTTGCTATCGGACGAAATTGCCGCCCATATTGAATCCGGCAAACATGTCACTAAGTTAGCGCTGGATTGGGAAGAGCGCGTTCAGTTTATATTGTCAGACGATGGCACTCTTAAACGCATTAAATTCAGTGAAACTTTACGTGAGCAAAACGATGATATCGATCGTGAAGACGTCGCCCAGCGATTCGATGCTGATTTTACCTTAATGACAGGGGAACTCAGTGCGCTGATCAAAAATATGATCGATGCATTGGGCGGCGAAGCCGAAAGATAATAGAGCAAATAGGCGAACTGCCTTAACAATTAATGATATTAAGGCAGTTCTACAAGAAAATACACACGGTTTTCCACCCAGTGTATTTGGTTAACACCCATCTAATTACAATTAGAAGCGATAAACCAAGCCAACCCCAAAGACATCATCAGTATTAATCTTCGTTTTCTTGGTGAAATCATTATCTTTCAATAAATTGAATTGATATTCAGCATACGTACCCATATTTTTGTTGAAATCATAGAAGGCACCTACTGAAACATATTTCACCAAATCCTCAGATCCTTTATCTGTCAGTATGCTCTTTTCAGCCAGGTCATTACCCAGATCTTTGCCTTTGGAATAAACAAAACCAATAGATGGGCGCAGGCCAAAATCAAACTGATACTGGGCCGTCAGTTCAATATTTTGGGTTTTGTTGGCAAACATCGTGTAATCATCCACGGAACTCCCAAATCGGGTCAGGTTATGGGTTTCACCATACATGGCAGCCAGATAGACGTTATCTTTGTCATATTTGGCAGAGACAATCCATGCCTCGGCTTTATTCCCTTTTGCCAAAACGTTAACTTTATCTCCCCCCAGTTTCTGAGCCAAGGTTCGATTCGAGTTACCGTATGACGCCCCAATGTTAAAGCCATTCCCAAAATCATAGCTGCTGGAAAGGCCAAAACCATCACCATTTTGCTTGGCAACATCGCTGCGGCTATTGCTGGTGCCGCCATCATTTTTAGCTTGGTATTGCAAGGCAAAATTCAGCCCATTCACCAAACCAAAAAAGTCAGTGTTACGGTAGGTTAATAGCCCTGTTGAACGCCCCATCAGGAAGTTATCGGTTGCAGCCATGGAATCACCGCCAAATACTGGCAATGCATCGGTCCATGAGTTGGCATCATAAACCACGCCATAGTTACGCCCATAATCCAGCGAACCGTATTCGTCAAATGTCAGCCCTGCGAAAGCCAAACGTGTTCTGGTGTTAGCCCCACTCTCCGCTTCTGTGCCATTGGCACCCATATTGAATTCCCAACGCCCGAAGCCAGTTAGCGTATCGGTAATTTGGGTTGAGCCTTTAATTCCGATACGGCCGACAGAACCATCACCAGACTGGCCATCTGATTTGGAGAAAGTTCTTTGCACATCTGCTTTTCCATATAAATCTATTTTATTACCATCTTTATTATAAATTTCAGCGGCATTTACTGCTCCCGTAATGAGAAGGACCGGAATTGCCATTGCTAGTGCGTTGCGTTTTATCATTATCATCATCCTCAATCAGTCTTGTTATTATTTAGCTACCGCCAACATATCCATATTCCAGAAACAACGTTCACTGGAATAGTAATTAATGGGTTAGGCGGAGTGTTTTACTCTTTTTGGTTAATTGAATGTTAAATTTGTAACAAGCAATGACGATACTAAGATCTAACGTCCCCTTTTGCTAACAATAATTAGCAAAAAATGCCATATTGTGATAAATATCACATTACAGATATTCCCTATAACTTAACAGTATTATTTATGACAATAACTTATTAAAAACAGTGAATTATAAATAATAAATGACGTAATAAAAATAGAGCCTTCCGCGACAATAAATCAGCTAAGTATAAAAAAAATTTCAAAATTGTAGGGCACTTCCTTACTCTTCACACCGCGAGGAGTAAGGGTTTTACTGAATTAAAGTATCTCACTATCATTAAAATCTATATATAAATTTGTATTTCTTACGAATAATTATAATAGATTAGGTAATAATTATGATTCAATATTGTTGACAATCACTCAGGAGTTCTGTATTTGGTGAAATGTGATTGAATTATTCCATTTAAACTTAAATCGGTCTGTTCTGTTTATTAATGGGATCACGCCAGCGCGGTAAAAATATTAACAACTTATAAGGTGCTAAAATGGCAGAAAATTATTCACGACCACGAGGCCGCCCCGCAATTCCAGAGCAAGAAATACGCCAAAAAATTCACGACGTCACCTTTCTACTTCTTATTAATCAAGGTTATAACAAAACAACCATGGATGTGGTTGCCAAAAAAGCGAGTATTGCCAAAAAAACGCTCTACCGTTTTGTCAAAAATCGGGAAGATCTGCTTGAACAAATTGTTATGCGTTGGGAAGAGCGTTTTTTTCCCATTTTAGAGGGGAAAGCCAATAATTATCAGCAATTGGTGGAGTTATTAACACTCTATTTAGCTGAAATGGCAGAAAAATCCTTATCTACGGAAGCGGTAGGATTATTTAAATTATTACAATCTGATTTTCCTTATCGTGAAGCACTACTGGTTAAATATCAGCAAGGGGGGATTGAAAGAGGCAAAAATAGGTTGGCGAATTGGCTTGAACACCAATATCAACAAGGGCTACTGAAAAAAATGGATTTTCATATTATCAGTGAGCTTGTCATCTCGATGGTCATTGCAGAGCCACTCAGACAAATGGCTCTGGGTATTCTTCCACCATTGCCAGAAACCGATATTACCCCCCGTATCACCGCAGCGATGACTTTGCTTGAATGTGGGTAATATTTATTATCATTAAGGCTGAGAAATAAATTCTCAGCCTGGATGCCTACACTTCTGTCTCTGGCTTTTATTAATGACGAAAAAATAATAGTGTTGATAGAGTTCCACCATTTCTAACTGTGAAATGCTAAGCCAGGCACCTCCCTTTCTATTCACAACATTAAATCGTTATGATAAACGAAGTTACCTTAAATTTTCGTAATAAAACACAGAGTATGTATGATAGGAAAAAAGCCAGTAATGAATACACTATTATATAAGCATATATATTTACGTAATAAAATTTCTTTAACAAGAATTCATGGATAAAGTCATTGTGTATCTCAACGACAAAAATATTGTGAACGAGATAAATCCCCAGTATATTTTTACTGATGTCTGCTGTTATGCCGGATATTTTACTTACATTTAAGTTAATCAAGAATAAAAATAAACATACGGATGAGGCCTGAAGGAAAACATTATAAAATTTCCCATAGAAGAAATTCATCCCTGTTCTGACTGATATCAATGACAGAAATATCAATGAGATAATGGATAATGCCAACAGAGTGATATGTTGAAAGGAGAAAGATTTTATTTTAGGATTCGTAAGGCCTATATACCCGCCTATCAGAAAGCTGAGAAGCCCTTGAACCTGAAATGGGAGTAAAATATTAAAGGGCACAGCGGAAAAGTTATATTTGTAATCTGTCAATGCATTCAGCAATGTAAAATTAGCAATAATAAACATGATAAATATTATCTTTACAATCCCCTTGGCATTCCCTAAATTAAATGAATTTCGTATTAATGGGGTCAATATATAAAGAGCAATTATTGCAAATATAAACCATAAATGAGTGGCATCGGATATAAACTCGCTAACATTAACATAACTTAAAAAACTGACAACAGAAACGGTGGTGAATTTACTAATAAAGAAATTATCATAACAATAATAAAAGGCCAACCAAAACAATAATACAACTACTATTTTCTTTACCTTATTAACCACATAATCTGTTTGGTTTTCATGTTTATTATTTAGCAAAAAATAACCACTACACATAAAAAACAATGAAACACCCAACTGGCCTGTTTGCCTGTAAAAATACAAAATTACGTCATTATCATGACGTAATAAAAAGAACAATGTAACATGGGATACGACAACGAAAAATATAGACATTATCTTTAATAAATCTATAGTCAGAATTCTCATTCAAAATACCTCTTAAATTGATAACATAAAGTTTGCAATTTTAGGCGCTATTTTTTCCATGCCTATTTTTGAAGGATGCAGTCCATCGGATACAGTACCTGAGCTATTGCTCGTCATGATATCTATATTTCCTTCATTAAAACCGGCATTTTTCAATAAATCCAGATACGGGATAGAATATCTTTCGCAAATTTCCCGGCAAACATTGCAATAATCAGACAAATAGTATCCTTTCAGATTTTTTTCATTCATTCCTCTTTTTATTGAGAGCGGCGTTGTGATGATGAACCCTATCCTTGATAATGGGTATTGCTTTGTCACGCCTGCCAGCAATAAGTGCATGGCGCCAATAAATGTTAATGAGGTTTTATCGTTACGGTCACCTATTTCTATCCCCCCATGAGAACCAAAATCATAACCAAAATCGTTAACCCCTCCCCATAGGGTAATGATGTCTGGATGGTTTCCCATTTCTTTATATCTCAAACACATAGCAGAGCTATCATCTTTATCTTTTTGAGCTATACATGTTCCCCCAATACCGTAATTGACAAATTCTCTCAAACCTAACATTTCAGTCACGATAGGTTGATACCACCCTCTTTCTGTTATGCTATCGCCGAGTGAGAACCAAACTTGCCCCGCCAAATGAGATTGAATATAAGACATTTCTTTTCCTTTACTTTTTCTGGAATGATAATCTGCTCGTGCCTAGAGGTATCCTTCCCAGGGAAAAGGACACCCACATCATCGTCTTTATCCGCATTAAAGAAATTAGCAGTTAAATTTGTTAAATTTTGTGTGCAACTTATCATTTTGTTATTAATTATAAATATTACTGATGAATTTTTGGTTAATAATTAATCGAGATATTGAAGGGTTTCTGTCTCTGGGGTTATCGACTGGCGCAAATTTTTGTCACTCGATCGGTGACCACTGTGCTTTCCAACCGAGTGGGTTGTCCTATAAAAATCCCAGCCACATCAGTCATTATGTTTCTGGGAATAACACCATTTAGTGGTATTTATATTCAGCTAAAATATTTCGAAACCTTTCAAAATCAGTGAGCTTACCAAGCGCACCAATAACCCCATCACGATTGAATATATCCAACAACGCATCATAACTTTCAGCAAAGTACGTTCTGTCTACCTGATTGATTGCACTTAAAAATACGACATGCACCCGTTCATCTTTTCCCCAGCGTATACCTTTTGGGGTTATGACGATAGCGATACAGGTTTTCACCGCATCCAGTTTCATTGAGTGCGGTAACGCCAACATGCCAAAAGCTGTCGAAGAGGCATGCTCACGCTCATACACATTATTGATAAAATCAGCCTCAACATAACCTTTCGCTAACATTTTCTGGCAGATCATGTCGATAAGTTCATCCCGATTACGAAAATTGGGATTAAAGAAAAAAAGTTCGGGGTCAAAAAACAGATCCATATTTCGTATTAATGTTGCCCATTTTCGATTTGCATTAGCTATATCAATTTTTTCCATTAATTCAGCATGGTTATCCCTTAAATAGAAAGGAGAAATATAGACTGTTTCATAATCGCGTTCTGGAGAAAAATTTATCGTTGTAATCAATAATTCAAACTCCATACCGTCCAACTCTGAAGGCTGAGAAATGACCTGAATAATGTTAATTTCATCACCAAAATCACGTAATAGTTGATGATAAATTTTATTTTCAATTCCTCGATAACTCGGACACAGAAGCACAGCTCTAACTTTGGTAATATTTCTTGTTTGTCTCTCAAACTCCGCACCAACATGTAATGCAATGAAAGAAATTTCATCTTCATTCAATTTATTATTAAAATATTTATTTAACTGAAAAGAAATGAAGATAGCAATATCAAAAACAATCCTGCATTCCTTTTTGATTATTTCCAACATGGGGTTTTTAGTATAGATTTTATGTTTTAGCCTTGTTTGTAGATTGGATAAATGTAAGGACAGTAAAGAAATAAAATCATCAGATGCTAAATCAATCAGATAATTTTCTTGCACAGACTCAGCCAGTTGCCGAGTAAATTGATAGAGTTTAGCACCAACTGAATCAATAACTTCATTATCTACCTTATTAAAATTCGTGTTGGTTTTCAAAAAAAGGTAGCAAGATTTTCTTTCATTTTCAGGAATAATTATTCTAAAGCTGCATTGAATTTTGTCGCATAACTCATCGGAGATCAATTTTAAGCTGCTATTTTCTATCGATAATGCCTGATTTTCTAAAAGTTTCCCCTTCTTCAATCTCTCAATCAGTATCAGGAAATGTAAGACCAGGTTAGTATGAGAAAAATCACTAAGATACAACTCCCATTTATCAAAAACACGTGTAATTATTTCAATAACGTTGTTGACTTGTTTACTCCCAAATATTTTTTCCAATACTTTGGCGTCAATGAAACGATAGTTTGTTTGTTCAAAGATCGCGTCAGAAACTAACTTTCTTAAATCATGTTCAGCGCCCACAATTTCAATCTGACTGTTTTTACAGAGAAATTTCACATTGAAGCGTTGAAATGATGTATTCATTTTATATACCAGTGCCTTTAACGTCGAATCACTGATACATAAATCATTACTGAGATCATATATATTACTGCTTCTCTTAAATAACAAAATCGCTTTGATAACAAAGTGCGCCCTCTCTTGATACGTTTTGGGTAAATGGCTTTTCTGATAACATAACTTATTTACTATATCTCGTAATAATGAATTGTGTGAAACTAAGTATCCTTGTCGGCTAGCAATAATAATTTTTTGTTCATGCAAGCCATTAATATCTGCAACATAATTTTTTACAGTTCTTATTGATACCGCCAATATTTGAGATAATTTCAATGCTGAAACAGGTGCATTTTGAGTTAATAAATAATCTAATAACTCTTTCTGTTTAATTCTGAGCATAAGAACACCTATAAAATAAAAACAACGACTTCATACTAATATTAATGCTTCCATTAAAAAAATAAGGAGTTGCCCTCTACAGGTGCAAATGTTTATTTGAATATGCAAGAAAAATGGCGGAAAGTCTATCTCCTTAGAAACACCAAAATCAGTAAACTTCCCAATAATAAGAGGATCACATGAAGAAAATATTTATTATGTTATGCTGCGGAGCCGGTATTTCCAGCGGAATGCTGGCAACCCGCACCCGCAATGCAGCAAAAGAGAAGGCGCTTCCTGTTACTGTTGAAGCCAGAAGTGAAAGTGAGGTTGCAGAATATTTTTCTGTCATCGATATTTTATTCCTTGGGCCACATTATGCTTCACAACAAAAAGAGTTCCAGAAACAGGCCGATCGTTATCATATTCCTGTGCTTGTTGTCCCACAAGAAATTTATGGAAGGTTAGATGGCAAAGCATTACTTGAGTTAGCCATCAATACGCTGAACAACTAATTTGATCATTGAAATTAAGTTTCACCAGGGAATTTAAGAAGGAAAAAATTAGAGAGAGATACACTATGCAAGCATTTATGTCCTGGTTATCTGATTCTTTTGCACCTGCTATGCAAAATTTTACCAAACGACCTTGGGTAGCAGCAATTTCTGGTGCAATGCAGAAAAATATACCGTTTATTTTAGCTGGTTCACTTATCTTTTTTTATAACGTATTTCGTTCTTATTTTTTGTTTTTACCTGACCTTGGGAAAATTGCTAATTATTCCTTTGGCATGCTCGGCTTAATTACGGCTTTTATGATTGCGAATCAAATGATGGAGAAATTGTATCATTTTCGCTATACGCTGATTGCTGGACTCACTTCGATTTGTGTCTACATGATGTTCATTAAGCCCGAATTTGTCGATGGCAATATGCTGGTCAGTTTTGACCGTTTTGGCCCGGCGGGGATCTTATTAGGCATTGTCACAGGGCTGTTGGTTTCTTATCTTTTTCATCTATACACCAAGGTAGAATTTTTAAAACAGAGTGCCTTGCCTGATTTCGTTGTCGGCTGGATACATGCCATCATTCCTATACTGATTTCTATCGGCTGCGGAACATTGTTGGTCTTCACTTTCGATATTGATGTTTTTTCCACACTGCTATCGCTCTTTTCTCCTATCGCAGCGTTCGGGCAAACGCTGCCGGGCTTTATCCTGATGGCGCTCATTCCTGCCATCGCCATGTCAATGGGGATTTCTGTCTGGACGTTTACGGGTCTGCAAATGCCAATCTTTATGCTTGGGATTTCGGCCAATATTGCGCTGGTTGCTGCCGGTCAACCACCGACCAATATCGTGACTTATGAAACCTTATTCACCGCGGCCTTAATTACGATGGGTGGAACAGGTGCAACGCTTGCCCTGAATTTGTTAATGCTGTTTTCAAAATCCAGGGAGTTGAAAACAACAGGCTATATCTGTATCGGCCCTTCTTTTTTCAATATTAACGAGCCGTTGGTATTTGGTACGCCAATTGTCCTTAACCCCCTCTTAATGCTGCCAATGTGGATCAATGCCATTACCAGCCCAATTATCGTATGGATTTTCATGCGCTCAGATTGGCTGAATATCCCTTCGAAAATGATCCAAGTTGGTCAAATACCCGCTCCATTTTCCAGTGTCATCATTACGGAAGATTGGCGGGCGATTATTTGCTATCTGGTACTTATGGCGGTTTTCCTTATCACCTGGTATCCCTTCTTTAAGGTTTATGAAAAAAAACGGATTGAAGAAGAAAATACCCATAAACAGGATTAATTTGTTCAATTTCATCAGGAAATTCAAAAATGAACCGTGAGGATAATGTTTTAACCCCCGTTGCCCTGGAAATTATTCTCAATGCAGGTAATGCAAGAGAAAAAAGTGAGGAAGCGATTAAATATGCCCATGTTGGTGATTTTAAAAATGCCCATTTATCGCTGGAGAAAGCCAGAAAAATGATGCTATCTGCTCACCATGCTCAAACTGAGATTATTCAAAAAGAGACTCAAGGTGACCGTTTTCATTTAGATTTACTGTTTATTCATGCTCAGGATACATTAATGACGATACGCAGCGAGCTTAATCTGAGAAAAGAAATAATTGACCTTTATGAATTTATTCATCATCTCACCCATCAAAGTAAATAAAGGAAAATACCATGATAGAAAATAATGCGTTATTCCCGGAGCATTTTCTTTGGGGAGCCTCTACCAGTGCTTATCAGGTTGAAGGTGCTGCGGAAGAATATGGTAAAAAACTTTCACAACAAGATGTTATTAATCATCAACCCGGTTTTGCAGATACCCATATAACCAGTGATCATTATCATCGTTATAAAGAAGATATTGCGTTAATGAAAGAACTTGGTTTGAAATCCTATCGTTTTTCCATTGCATGGTCACGTATTTTTCCAGATGGCGTTGGGGAAGTTAATGATAAGGGAGTGGCGTTTTATCATAATCTTATCGATGAATTGTTGAAAAATGGAATAACGCCAATTCTAACGCTATACCATTATGATATGCCTATGGCATTAGTCGAAAAATATCACGGCTGGATCAATCGGCAAAGCGTAGACGATTTTGCTTATTATGCAGAATTTGTGATCAAAGAATTTGGCCAGAAAGTCCGTTATTGGCTCACGATCAATGAACAAAGCATTATTGTGCAGTTCTGGACGAAAAAGTGTCTGATCCCAGAACATTACCTGCATGATGAACAAATTAAATACCAGATCAATCACCATATGAACCTTGCCCATGCCATCGCCTGCAAATTGGTTCATCAATGGGTTCCCAATGGCTTGGTCGGCGCTGCCTTGGGCTATTCCGCTATTTATCCATTGACCAGTAAACCGGAAGATAATTTGGCTGCCCAAAATGCCAATGACCTGCGTAATTACTATTTCACCGATATCTATCTGAAAGGGCACTATAACCCATCGGCATTCACCTATCTAAAAAATCATGGCCTGGCGCCACATATTGAAGCCGGTGATATGGCGTTAATTAAAGAAGGTTATTCTGATTTTTTGGCCATTAATTACTATTGCAGTCATGCCGCTGCCGCCGCCCCTAAAGGTGCTCAGCGGCGAATGGATGGGTTTAATCCAACAGGTGTTAAAGGGCAAATAGATGGGCATGAAATTCAACCGAATTTCTACCAAATCCATAAAAATCCCCATCTTGATACCACCGACTGGGATTGGGCGATTGATCCTGTTGGGCTGGAATACCTGTTGCGTGATTTATATACCCGTTATCAGAAGCCATTGATGATCACAGAAAATGGTTTTGGTGCTGATGATAAATTGGAATCTGATGGTTCCATTCATGATGAATATCGTATTCATTATATTCAACAACATATTAATGCCATTAAGCGAGCTATGGATTATGGCGTTAAGGTGATTTCCTATAATCCGTGGAGTTTTATTGATCTGCTTTCCACCAGCAATGGCTATAAAAAAAGATATGGCTTTGTTTATGTTAATCGAACAGATAAAGACATTAAAGATCTCTCCCGCTATAAAAAAGACTCTTTTTACTGGTATCAGAATGTTATTCGAACTCAGGGGGGTTCATTAAAAAAATCCTGACTTTAGATTTCGCGTGGTGTTTGAAACATAAAGAATATATACCAATCTAACTTCAAGATGCGTGTGATTTCTCCCCGCGAAGCGGGGAGAAATCAGGTTTCATGTCGTGTTGTAAATTGCAACTTGAAGTTTAATGCGTATATACCAGTCGCCTTTCAAGATGCGTCTTATATCTCCCCGCGTAGCGGGGAGATATAAGCACTCTCATTGGCTTGCAAACTGCAACTTGAAGTTGGATTGGTATAAATAAAAATTCAATATCGTAGGACATTTCCTTACGCCTCGCGCCGCGAGGCGTAAGGATTGTACTGAATTTGAGTGTCTCACTATTATGAAAATTTATAGATAAGCAGGTAAATTTTATGATTGAGTATTCAGTTGTTGTGACTGCACCTTCAGGGCTGCATACGCGGCCTTGTACCCAACTTTGTCATTTCGTCAAAAATTACAGTGGCAAAATTGAAATTATTAAAGGAGATAAAAGCGCTAATCTAAAAAGTATGTTTAGGGTGATGTCGATGGGAATAAAAAGTGGGGCGGAAGTGATTATTCGGGTTGAAGGCGATAATGAAAAGGAGATGGCGCAATCGGTGGTTGAGTTTATTCGTAACATCAAAGATTAAGCTATCTATTTATTGTTCCCTTTAATCATGAGTAAGGAGTATTTTGTGATTTCTTTTGACGAAATGGAGCTGGTTGCACATCACCTAATATCCCCAACCCAATTAAATAAATATATCAAATATGGTCATGTCGGTGCCGTTATTCAAAGTCAATCTGGCCATATTTATACCGGAATTAATATTGATACGGCTTGCTCGATGGGATTTTGTGCAGAGCACGGTGCCATTGCGGAGATGATAAAACGAGGTGAAACACAGATAGTCAGGATTATTGCGGTCAATCGACATGGCAATATTATCCCTCCTTGTGGCCGTTGCCGGGAATTTATCAGCCAAATAAATCCAGAGAATATCCACGCGGAAGTCAAAGTCACTCAAGAAAAGATTTTGCTTCTTAGTGAACTATTGCCTTTTGACTGGAAGAAGTCAGATTGGTGATCACTAAAACTGCCCGATGAACGCGTCGGGCAGTTCATATTTTAGTGTTATTAAGCGGAAACGGATTCCATCCCCACTAACCCTACTTTGAGATAACCCGCTTTGCGTAAGGCATCCATGACGCTCATCAGGGTTTCATAATCTACCGTTTTATCAGCCTGGAAGAAAATCGTCGTGTCTTTGTTGGATTGCGTGGTTTGATCCAATATCAAAGACAAGTTATTACGATCAACGGCCTGCTCTCCCACATACAACTGCTTATCCGCTTTCACCGTCAAAAATACCGGTTTTTCTGGTCGTGGTTGTGGTTTAGCGGTTGATGCCGGCAAATCAACTTTAATATCGACTGTAGCCAAGGGTGCTGCCACCATGAAAATAATCAACAGTACCAACATCACGTCAATAAATGGCGTGACGTTAATTTCATGCAGTTCGCCGCTATCGTCCAAATCTTCATTAAGACGTATTGCCATGATTGATTACCTTGCTTCTGCTTTTTCTGCTTTGCTTTCAGCCAGATCAAGATCACGCCCCAGCAACAGGATTACCTGAGCTGCTGTATCGCCCACTTGACCACGATATGATGAAATAACTCTGGCGAAGATGTTATAAATCACGACCGCGGGTATTGCTGCTACCAGACCCAACGCGGTCGCTAACAGTGCTTCCGCAATTCCTGGTGCAACAACGGCCAGGTTGGTGGTTTGTGAATGAGCGATACCGATAAAGCTGTTCATGATCCCCCAAACCGTACCAAATAGTCCCACAAATGGGGAAATTGCGCCAATGGTCGCCAGATAACCGTTACCACGCCCCATATGGCGGCTAATTGCAGCAACGGCACGTTCCATTCGGAACGAAGTTCGCTCTTTGGTGCCAACTTTGTCAGTGCTGTCAGCGGACAGGGTGCGCTCGGATTGTGCTTCACTCAACAAAAAACGACTGACGCTGCGATTGCCGAAGTCTGCTGCAATTTTCGCGGCCGCATCCAAATTGGCAACGCCAGCCAAAGCCTGTTGCTCTTTACGTAAACGGCGGCGAACCATGAAGAGTTCAGTGCCTTTGGAGAAAAACAGCGCCCATGTGATGATTGAAGCAATCACCAGCCCCACCATCACCGTTTTGACGACGATGTCTGCATTTTGGTACATACCCCAAACAGACAGATCCGATGCAAAACCGCTGGACAGGCTGTCAGAAACGCCTTCGCCTGGAGCGACGACTGTTTCAGTGGTCACCGTTTCTGTAACCGCGACATTTTCCGCGGTATCAGCCGCCACCGATTGCCCATCGGGTGTTGATGGTGCTTTATCAGCCTCAGGTGGTGCTGCGGAAGCTGCGGATATTGCCGTAGGAGCGGCCACCTGATTTTCTGGCGTGGCTGGCGTTGTATCAGCCCATGCTGAACTTGTTAATCCGAATGCCAATAGAATAGAAGCTGTCAAATTACGCATCAGTTAGCCTTACTCTCTTTCTTATAGATTCTGTTACTTAGCAGTGAATCACGTCTACTCATCTTGCTAATCCTAATATTTTCTGAGTCATGGCTCGCTGGTTAACCTTGTCTCTCTGCCATCTTGCTAATGGCCGTTTGATGACCGCACCGCAAGATAACTTCAGGGAGATACGGGTTTCGTTTGAACCCTGATTCATTTCTCTTACCTCGAAAGAGGAAAAAGTCCGCTGCAAATAATATCAGACATTGGGCGATTTGATAGTAATTATCATTACTATTTAATAAAAAAGTTCCACTTAATGATGTTCTTTCGTTAATTGATCCTGATTGACTATCGCCAACTCACCGTGAATTTTCGTCAAGTTACGCGAATCCCTTTGGCAAAACGACCTAAAATCTTTTAACTTGCTAATCATTATTTGAGCGATGCGATTTGGATACAGGCAGGAAATTAACTTGGGGAACGATGCGATGACAGAAAAAAAATTAGACACTTTATTGGTCAGTGCCGGAAGACAAAAAAGATATACGCAAGGTGCCGTTAACCCGCTTATTCAACGCACTTCATCTGTCATTTTTGATACCGTTGAAGACTTAAAACAAGCCTTGAAGAACCGTACCAAAGGCGAATTATTTTATGGGCGTCGCGGCACACTGACCCATTTTTCCTTCCAGACAGCGATGGCTGAATTGGAAGGCGGCGCCGGCTGCGCACTCTATCCTTCCGGTACGGCAGCAATTACCCATTCCATTCTGGCCTTTGTGGCAACCGGGGATCATGTTTTAATGACAGGGGCTGCCTATGAACCTACCCAGGAATTTTGCGATCGCGTTCTGAAAAAAATGGGGATTGCCTGCGATTATTTTGACCCAATGATCGGAGAGAACGTTGCTTCGCTGATCCAGCCCAATACCAAAGTGGTTTTTCTTGAGTCACCCGGCTCCCTGACGATGGAAGTGCAAGATATTCCTGCTATCGTGCAGGCTATCCGGCAAGTGAATCCTGAGATTGTGATTATCATCGATAATACCTGGGCGGCTGGTGTGTTGTTTAAGGCTCTGGAGTTTGGCATCGATATTTCCATCCAATCCGCCACCAAATATATTATTGGTCACTCAGATGGCATGCTGGGTACAGCGGTCGCCAATACACGATGTTGGGATCAGCTCAGAGAAGGATCTTACTTGCTAGGGCAAATAGCCGATCCCGATACCGTGTATATGGCAAACCGAGGGCTACGTACGTTAGCCATTCGCTTAAGGCAGCATGAAGAAAGCAGCATCAAGATTGCCAAATGGCTGGCGCAGCGGCCGGAAGTTGCCGAGGTTTATCATCCTGCCCTGCCTTCTTGCCCAGGACATCAGTTCTTTCAGCGCGATTTCACTGGCTCTTGTGGGCTGTTTTCCTTTCTCCTGAATAGCCAACTGACACCTCAACAATTTGCGGATTATCTTGATCATCTGGGGCATTTTAAGATGGCCTTTTCGTGGGGTGGCTTTGAGTCATTAATTTTGGGCATTCAACCGGAAACGCTTCAACGACTACGTCAGTATCCTACGCCGCAGAAAACGGGCACCTTATTCCGTCTGCATATTGGGCTGGAAAACCCACAAGATTTGATTGATGATCTGGAAGCGGGCTTTTCCCGATTGGCGACTCGTTAGCGCTTGTTTTAAAACCGTGGCTGTCTCTTTACTGTACATTTATAGCATTGCGTTATTGTAGATAGCCACTGTGTCATCCTCCCCGCCAATTGACACCTTCCCTGAGGCTGAATCAAATCCCCCTATCCCATTATTTTGCGGTACACTGGGGTAAATCGGTTTGTTAATTTTGCTCATTATGTTACCCGCAAAAATCACAGGATAATCAATGGAAACGTTAAGCGATATTGTGCATGCACTCTGGCATCACGATTTTAACCAACTTGCCAATCCAGATGTCATCTGGGTTATTTATGGCGTCCTTTTTGTCACGCTCGTGTTGGAAAATGGACTACTGCCAGCCGCCTTTTTACCCGGTGATACTCTGCTCGTGCTTTCCGGTGCCTTAATTGCCAAAGGTGTCATGAGTTTCATCCCCACAGTCATTCTGCTCACCATAGCGGCAAGCCTGGGTTGTTGGCTGGGATATTTACAGGGGCGCTGGCTCGGCCATACCCGTATGGTCAAAAACTGGTTAGCCCAGCTTCCTCTACAATATCGCCAACGTGCCAATATGTTATTCTCTAAACACGGTCTGTCTGCCCTGCTTATCGGACGCTTTTTAGCGTTTGTCCGTACTCTCCTACCAACATTTGCCGGGATTTCTGGTCTAAATAGTAAACGCTTTCAATTTTTTAACTGGTTAAGTGGCTTCTTATGGGTCATTATCATCGTGGGTTTTGGCTATATTTTGAACCAAATCCCCTTCGTTAAAACGCATCAAGATATGGTTATGAATATTTTGGTCATTTTACCTGTCATTCTGTTGATCAGTGGCTTGTCCGCTTCCCTACTGATGTATTGGCGTCATAAGAAAGGCGTAGCAAAGAAAAACCAATAACGCGCTCGCAAAAACCACGATTTTTCTATCGTACTGAATGGCACTTTAGGGCTAGCGTACCTCAGAATGATGATCAAAAAATTCCAAACCTAAAGGAGGTAAGAATGGGTCAGCAGACAATTATTAAACTCGCTGATGGAAATCACATGCCACAATTGGGGCTTGGGGTTTGGAAAGCGAGTAATGAACAGGTTGTTAAGTCTATCCATACCGCATTAGAGGTCGGTTATCGCTCCATTGATACCGCGGCCATTTTTCATAATGAAGAAGGTGTGGGGAAAGCGTTACAGGAAACCGATATCCCACGCGAAGAAATTTTCATCACGACCAAACTTTGGAATGATCGTCACCAGGACGCCCGTGCAGCATTACTAGAGAGTCTGGACAAGCTACAGCTAGATTATGTTGATCTCTATCTCATTCAGTGGCCAGTGCCGGAACAGGATCATTATGTTGATGCCTGGAAGCAATTGATTGAACTGAAAGAAACTGGTTTGACCCGCAGTATTGGGGTTTGTAATTTTCATATTGAGCATTTACAAAAAGTGATCCAGGAAACCGGTGTGGTTCCCGTCATCAACCAAATTGAACTGCATCCCTTGCTACAACAACGGCAACTCCACTCATGGAATGCGACCCATTATATTACAACCGAGTCCTGGAGCCCGTTATCACGGGGCGGAAAAGACGTTTTTAATTCTCCACTGGCTGAACAGTTAGCCCTTAAGTATGGTAAAACGCCAGCGCAAATTGTGATCCGTTGGCACCTTGAATGCGGCATGATTGCCATCCCTAAATCTGTTACACCTTCCCGCATTAAAGAAAATTTTGATGTATTTGATTTCAGACTGGAAAAAGAAGACTTAACCGCTATAGCTGAATTAGACATTGGGAAGCGAATAGGCCCAAATCCCGATACTTACAATCAATTCTAGTTGAAACAACACACTCATCAGTTTCATCTCCCCACTTCACTCATCCCAACAAGCCTGAATTCTGTTTTTCAATAGGGTTCAGGCCGTAGTCCCTCTCTTAAAACACTATTACTTATCATAAAAATCAAAAATATTAATAATAACCATGTTTACTATTTATATATAAACCATGTTATAGACTTACTTCACAACGCTAAATAACAGGCATATTAAACAGATAATGGGATAATCCTGCGTGTTTATGATAGCGATAAATCTATCTATTGATATTAATTTCCAGACAAAAACTTAAGGAAATGATAATGGTTTACATAGTTATTTCTTTGTTAATGCTTATACCTTTTTTCTTCATCTTAAAATGGTTTCTGCTGTCACACCATATCCATCACAATGCAGCCGGGATTTTGCTTGCAATCGCAGCAATGGCTTTTCATATGTATATCTTTCGGTTTAACCATATTCCGATTGTACATATTGATATTTCCCATAATCCGGTTGTGTTTTATGGCGCCGTCATGATGGCTTTTCTACACGGAGTGCTCTATTCCATTTGTTTCAAACGCTATTATGGAAAGCATCTTGATAATGAGGAAAGTAATCTACATAACAACCAACGGTAACATAACGTTACCGTTGGGAAGCATCATCCTGCTCTTTATTTTCTACTTCGTCAGAAGGCTTAGTATTCGCCGTCAGCAGATAAGGAGATTGTTGCCAACGGCTAGGGGATAGTTGCAGTAAGTTATGAGCCAGAATAAATCCAATCGCCAAAGATAGCAGGATCATTATCCTAAGTAAGTTAGTCGTGTTATCAACCTGCTTGGCCTCGGTTGACAATCGATGCGTGTCCAGTGTCAGGCGAAGAAAGCCTTTTGGATGATTTTTCCCCGGTATTGGCACAACGATCTGTTGGTTGAAGTAACTGCTGGATTTTTTGCCTTCCAGCGCTAATCGTTCACGAACAGATATCTGTTCACCGCTTCGCGCTATCTGTGTCCCATTCTCCAGATAAACGCTGGCATCCAAAATGCGGCTGTTGTTAGTCAAGTAATCTAAGTTAGCGACAATCTTTTTATTATTAAGATCTTTGCTACCATTCTCCATATAATCAGACAAGCTGAATGCAACCTGGTTTGCTAATGTTTTCGCCAGATCTTCAAATTGGTCCATGTGAGCTTGTTGCTGAGAGCGACTGAAATAGGAAACTCCCTGCATCAGCAATACTAGCAATGCGATACATATTAATATAATCGCCGTCTTGTGTAGCCTAATTTTTAGCTTTGTTTTTATCATAGTGACTCATCCTATGCTCAGAAAGCACATGTTGCCAGATGCAGTAATGATAGGATAGTTTGAAAAGCATTTTTTACCTGCACCAAATTTATATGGAATTACAGGAGTCGATATTCATGTCTAATAATCTGGCCTATCGCTACTTACCGGATGAGATCCATAAATGGCCTGGATTACCCCTCTCCCTCAGTGGTGATGAAGTGATGCCACTGGATTACAGGGCAGGAGATAGTGGCTGGTTGCTGTATGGACGTGGGTTGGATAAACAGCGTATCAGTGAGTTTCAATACCGATTGGGAACAGCCATTGTGGTGGTTTCTTCATGGCGGATCGATGATTATCAGGTTGTCCGTATTGCCGGTAGCCTTTCACCTCGCATTAAACGACAGGCCGATGAGTGCCGTTTGGATGTGGTTCCATTAGGGCAAATTCCGCGCCTGCGTTCAGCCGGTTTATTGGTGATGGATATGGATTCCACCGCGATCCAGATTGAGTGCATTGATGAAATTGCCCGCCTGGCCGGCGTGGGTGATAAAGTGGCTGAAATCACAGAGCGAGCGATGCAAGGTGAGCTGGATTTTTCAGAAAGCCTGCGCGAACGAGTGGCTCAATTGGCGGGCGCCGATGCCGCCATCTTGCAGCAAGTGATGGAAACACTTCCGCTTATGCCGGGGCTGACCAGCCTTGTTCGTAAATTACAATCATTGGATTGGCATGTCGCGATTGCCTCCGGTGGTTTCACGTTCTTCGCCGATAACCTTCGCCAGCAGCTACGTCTTTTTGATGCCGTCGCCAATCAACTGGAGATAAAAGAGGGCAAGCTGACCGGTAAGGTCAAAGGGCCGATTGTCGATGCAAAATACAAGGCGACCACGTTGATCAGGTTGGCAAAAGCACTGAATATTCCCCTGAGCCAAACCGTTGCCATTGGGGATGGTGCCAATGATCTGAAAATGATCCGCAAGGCAGGGCTAGGGATTGCCTATCATGCAAAGCCAAAAGTGTATGCCCAGGCCAAGGTGGCTATCCGTCATGCGGATTTAATGGGCGTTCTGTGTGTCTTAAGCGGTGGTTTAAAACACGAAGAACGTTAATGCTAACGGGCAACCGTCATTATCTTAAGGGAGCACAAAGTGGCAAAAGCAGCAAAGCGGGCATTTGTCTGTAACGAATGTGGCGCGGATTTTCCCCGTTGGCAGGGGCAATGTACCGCGTGCCACGCATGGAATACCATTACGGAAATACGTTTAGCCACAGCTTCATCATCCCGCAATGAGCGTTTCAGTGGCTATGCCGGAGACACCGGGGTCAGTAAAGTACAAAAACTCTCTGATATCAGTCTGGAAGAATTGCCCCGTTTTTCAACCGGATTTAAAGAATTTGACCGTGTTCTTGGCGGTGGTGTGGTTCCCGGTAGTGCTATTTTGATTGGCGGTAGTCCTGGGGCGGGGAAAAGCACCCTGCTTTTACAAACCATGTGCCAACTGTCGACTCAGATGAAAACGCTGTATGTGACAGGGGAAGAGTCATTACAGCAAGTAGCGATGCGGGCACATCGGCTGGGTTTGCCGACCGATCAACTGAATATGCTATCGGAAACCAGCATCGAACAGGTTTGCCTGATTGCAGAACAAGAACAACCCAAACTCATGGTGATTGATTCAATTCAGGTCATGCATATCGCCGATATTCAATCATCACCAGGCAGTGTTGCACAGGTAAGGGAAACCGCAGCCTACCTGACGCGGTTTGCTAAAACTCGTGGCGTTGCCATTATCATGGTTGGGCATGTCACAAAAGATGGCACGTTGGCGGGTCCCAAGGTACTCGAACACTGTATAGACTGTTCCGTCATGTTGGACGGTGAAACGGATTCCCGTTTCCGTACCCTGCGCAGCCATAAAAACCGCTTCGGTGCGGTGAATGAACTGGGCGTGTTCGCCATGACCGAGCAGGGATTACGGGAAATAAGTAATCCCTCCGCTATTTTCTTGAGCCGTGGCGATGAAATCACCTCAGGCAGTTCGGTTATGATTGTCTGGGAAGGCACGCGCCCTTTGCTCGTTGAAATTCAGGCATTAGTCGATCACTCCATGATGGCAAACCCGCGCCGTGTGGCAGTAGGGCTTGAGCAAAATCGGCTGGCTATTTTACTTGCCGTCCTGCACCGACATGGCGGTTTGCAAATGGCTGACCAAGATGTGTTTGTGAACGTTGTCGGTGGGGTAAAAGTAACGGAAACGAGTGCGGATCTGGCGTTGTTGCTCTCTTTAGTTTCCAGTTTCCGTGATCGACCTCTACCCCGTGATCTGGTGGTATTTGGCGAAGTGGGATTGGCAGGAGAAATTCGTCCGGTTCCCAGTGGACAAGAGCGCATTTCAGAAGCCGCCAAACACGGTTTTAAACGCGCCATTGTGCCTCATGCTAACATGCCGAAAAAATCACTGCCGGATATGAAAGTATTTGGGGTCAAGAAGCTAGCCGATGCGTTATCTGTTCTGGATGATCTGGATTAAGAAACGAGCTTTTATTTCTTTTAGATCTATACCAACTCAACGTCAAGTTGCCGCTTGCAAAACCCATGTGAGTGTTGATATCTCCCCGCGCTGCGGGGAAATATCAGACGCATCTTGAAAGACGACAGGTATATAATAGCCAATAGATTTCAAGTTACTGCTTGAAATCTATTAGACAACAATCTAGGTATTTTTCTTAATTTAGTCACAATATTTTCTGCCGACTATCACATTTCAAATGAGGCAGATAATAGAATCAATAACCTCCTTTTATCTGTTTAAGTTTCACATGCCAGAAGAAATTTTCAGATTTTTCTGAATTAAGGTAAATAATCCAATGAAGCTTGGAGAACTATTTTTATTCATTCTATTTAAATAAAAACTCAATTAGTTAATCGCTATATTATTTAAGTTTTTCCTATGCTTACTACACGCCGTTCTTGATTGGCGATCTAATATTGGTTAAATTTACAGCACAAATGGTTATGTAGATATTTATATAACGAATAAAATTCAGCAACCTGCTCTATAAAAATTCAGCCCATGCTGTTATCGCTTATTTTTATTATTTAACTGCCAGTTTAACATTTGGCTATTTTATTTTATGAAGATAGCCGATTATCCAATGTGAAATGCTTATGGCAATCAGAATAACAGTATTTAATCCCAAAGAAGCAATAAACAGCCAATTTTGTTTTTACCTTTCACGACTGACATGCTATTTTGTTTAGTATACTAAACATCACGGAGGTTTTATGGCTCAATTTGACTATTTGAAAGAAGCGATCAAACAAGCTGGTTACACGTTACAACAGGTTGCCGATGCCAGCGGAATGACAAAAGGCTATCTAAGCCAACTTATTAATGACAAAATAAAAAGCCCCAGTGCACAGAAACTGGCCTCTCTTCATCAATATCTAGGATTAGCCTATCCCATGGAAAAGAAAACTGTCGGTATTGTGTTTGGTAAATTTTACCCATTACATACCGGGCACATTTATTTGATTCAACGAGCATCCAGCCAAGTTGATGAGTTACATGTTATTCTTTGTTATGACGAAGTGCGTGATCGCGAGTTATTTATCAACAGTTCGATGTCCCAACAACCGACGGTCAGTGATCGCCTGAGATGGTTATTGCAAACATTCAAGTATCAGAAAAATATTCATATTCATGCATTTGATGAACATGGGATGGAGCCTTACCCCAATGGCTGGGAAACATGGAGTCAAGGCGTTAAGTCGTTTCTGGCAGCAAAAAACATTAACCCTAAATATATCTACTCCAGCGAAACACAGGATGCACCTCGGTATAAAGAATATTTCGACATTGAAACTGTGCTTATCGACCCGCAACGCTCATTTATGAATATTAGTGGTAGCCAAATCCGTCAGGCGCCTTTCCATTATTGGGAATATATCCCTACAGAAGTGAAGCCCTTCTTTGTGCGTACTGTCGCCATTCTGGGTGGGGAATCGAGCGGAAAATCGACATTAGTGAATAAACTGGCCAACATGTTTAATACGACTAGCGTCTGGGAATATGGGCGTGAGTATGTATTTTCCCATCTGGGAGGCGATGAAATGGCTTTGCAATATTCAGATTACGATAAAATCGCTTTAGGTCATGCACAATATATTGATTTTGCAGTTAAATATGCCAATAAAGTGGCCTTTGTCGATACAGATTTTGTGACAACCCAGGCATTTTGCAAACGCTACGAAGGAAAAGAGCATCCTTTTGTCCAGGCAATGATTGATGAGTATCGCTTTGATTTAGTTATTCTTTTAGAAAACAACACACCGTGGGTTGCCGATGGTTTGAGAAGTCTGGGCAGTGAAAAAGATCGCAAAGAATTTCAACATTTGCTTGAAAATTTGTTGAAGAAAAATAATATCGAATACGTCTGTGTTGACTCACCGGATTATGATCAACGTTTTCTACGTTGCGTTGAACTGGTTCAACATATGCTAATGGAATAACTCATTTTTATCTATAAAATAGATTACACTTATATTATTATCACAATTAATTGATAGTAATTTATTATTCAGTGTAATCTTTGTTATTTTTTATTTATCCCATTTTAACAATGAGTTAAATGTTTACTTTGGTTATTTTAACAAATGTAATAAAATAAATTGTGATAATAATATTTTTTGATACTTTAATTTTACTGTTTTGACTTGAATTACAGAGAAATAAGTCATTTAATGAATGGGACTATTGATTGATTTATATAAAATTTATTAACCACTAATAAACCCACAAATATTCTGGGTGTTTTTATCAATAACGGAGGTAATGAAAAGTAACATTAAAATATTAATGAAACATCAAATGACTTTTTCCTTATTATAAAAGTGGAATAAAAATAGAAGAATTTATACCATTTTTATTTTTTTAACTGTTGTTTTAAACGTAATTTATTAATATTCTTGATTTTTTATTCCAAGATTAAGAAACATCTCATTTATTAGATAGTCGTTGTAAATAATAATTGACATAAGATGAGTATATACTTGGTGAGGATGTTTCACATATAGACTATTTTCATTCGTACAATAACACAAAGATATCAGTGTTTTTACTCATGGACTTAGACAGCATATGTTAAGGAAAAAGTTTTAATCTTTTAACCTAATTGTGTTGAGAATATGAACTTGAATCAATTTAAATCGATTGAGGTTATCAATATTTCATATGGTTTAACTGATGTTACAGTTAATCATGAAATGATTTCAGATATCACATTTTCTATTATACCAGGTGAAATTACTTTGATAACAGGGCCGAAGGCATTGACTAACCGTACAGTATTGTCGATTGCATCGGGTATGTTACAACCAGACCAAGGAGATGTATTAATTAATAATAACAAGTTGAAATTAATGAATGATGTAGAATTAGGAAAGTTTCATCATGAAAATAGTGGGTTTATTTTCCAGGATTTCAACTTATTTAGTGAACTCACACTATTAGATAACTTGTTATTATCAACGTCTTATGGATTATCTCTTTCTCGCCAACAAGCAGAAAGGATCGCGCAAAAATCATTGGATATCGTGAAATTAGGCGATAAAAGCCGTTACTATCCAGGAGAACTGTCTGAAAACGAGAAGCAACTGGCTGCAATGGCAAAAGCCATCGCCAAAAGGCCTGAATATTTATTTGCAGATGATCCAACACGCAATTTAGATCATCAGGCATTTCAGACGTTCATTAATATCTTCAAATTTATTGCCCATGAGCAGAAAGGTACGGTTGTCATTGCTTCCCAAGACAGACGCTTGAGGCAACATGCAGATAGCATTATCACTTTAGCCAGTGGAAAAGCCGTTAAAACTTATGAATCTATGCTGGATCAACGAGTTTTAGTGTCGTAATGGTGAAGTAATGACAATAAATTAGTTGTTATTAAGAAAAAACGGCCTGATATCAGGCCGTTTTTTCTGTCCAACTTACTTGCTGATCTTTTTATATTTAATCCGGTGAGGCTCCAGTGCTTCCGCCCCCATCGTCCGCTTCTTGTAATCTTCGTATTCGCTAAAGTTCCCTTCAAAGAAGGAAACCTTGCCTTCATCCTGATAATCAATGATATGGGTTGCGATACGGTCAAGGAACCAACGGTCATGGGAAATCACCATCGCGCCGCCTGGGAATTCCAGCAGGGCGTTTTCCAAAGCACGCAAAGTTTCAATGTCCAAATCGTTGGTGGGTTCGTCAAGCAGTAACATGTTACCGCCAACTTGCAGCAGTTTAGCCAGATGCAGACGACCACGCTCACCACCAGACAATTCGCCAACACGCTTGCCTTGATCGATGCCTTTGAAGTTAAAGCGCCCAACATAGGCACGGCTTGGAATTTCAAAGTTGCCGATTCGCATGATGTCCTGGCCGCCAGAAACTTCCTCCCAAACGGTCTTGCTGTCATCCATGCTATCGCGGAACTGATCAACAGAAGCCAATTTAACGGTTTCACCCAGTGAAATTGAACCCGAATCAGGCTGCTCTTGGCCAGACAACATACGGAACAGGGTTGATTTACCTGCACCATTCGGGCCAATGATCCCAACTATCGCCCCTTTCGGCAGGGAAAAACTCAAGTTATCAATCAGAACGCGATCACCGTAAGATTTGGTGAGGTTGGTTACTTCCAGCACCTTGTCACCCAAACGTGGGCCTGGTGGAATAAACAATTCGCTGGTTTCATTACGCTTTTGGTACTCGACGCTACTGAGTTCTTCAAAGCGAGTCAAACGCGCCTTGCCTTTTGCCTGACGCCCTTTCGGATTTTGGCGGATCCAATCAAGTTCTTTCTCTATGGATTTACGGCGAGCCGCTTCTGTTGCCGCTTCCTGTGCCAAACGTGCATCTTTTTGCTCCAGCCATGAAGAGTAGTTGCCCTCCCATGGAATACCTTCACCACGGTCAAGTTCCAGTATCCAACCCGCCACGTTATCCAAGAAGTAACGGTCATGGGTGATCGCAACGACAGTGCCTTCGTAATCGTGCAAGAAACGTTCCAGCCATGCAACGGACTCAGCATCAAGGTGGTTAGTCGGTTCGTCAAGCAGCAGCATGTCTGGTTTTTCCAGCAACAGGCGACAAATAGCCACACGACGGCGTTCACCACCAGACAGGTGTTCAATTTTGGCATCCCATTCAGGCAGGCGCAGAGCCTCAGCCGCTCGCTCAAGCTGATTTTCCAGATTGTGCCCGTCATGAGATTGGATAATCGCTTCCAACTTCCCTTGTTCTTTTGCCAGCTTATCGAAATCCGCATCCGGCTCAGCATAAGCGGCATACACTTCATCAAGACGAGTCAGCGCATTCTTCACTTCGCTAACGGCTTCTTCCACGGCTTCCCGAACAGTATGTTCAGGATTGAGCTTAGGCTCTTGTGGCAGATAGCCAATTTTAATACCCGGTTGTGGGCGAGCTTCCCCTTCAATATCTTTATCAATGCCTGCCATGATGCGCAGTAACGTAGATTTACCGGCACCATTGAGGCCGAGCACACCGATTTTTGCTCCGGGGAAAAAACTCAGAGAGATATTTTTCAGAATATGCCTTTTCGGGGGAACAACTTTTCCCACCCGATGCATACTATAAACATATTGAGCCAATGTAGTTTACCTTTTGATTAACCAGTAAATTTTAAAAATTATTTGCATTTATAGAGCTTAGATGGCGTATTTCACCATGACTTCGCCCTGCCTTATCGGACAAAGCCTCCCTGTAGCTCGTGCTTGACGAGTCTAACATAAGCCTGCATGGGCAGAAATGCGTCCTTCCGTCTTTGATTCTATTGCGCCCTGCTGTTTAGTCTTACCAATTGTAATAATCCATATCAATAATATGATTATAATTGCATAGCATTTTAACCATCCATCCGAGCAAAGCATTTGGGCACTGGTCATCGTCTTCCGAAGGAGTATGTAGCAATGAGTAAATGGCAGCATTTCGTCATGGCTGTAAGTGGGATTTTTGTTGTTGCTGGCGCGGCGTATGCTGATTCTTTGGATGCCCAACGTCAACGATATCAAGAAATAAAGCAGGCATGGGATGCCAAAAATAGGGTGGAAGTGGCACGTTTGATGCCAACGCTGCAAAATTATCCCCTGTATCCCTATCTCGAATATCGTCAATTATCTCAGGATCTGGCAACGGCCACGCCTCAGCAAGTTCAACACTTTATTCATACTCACCCTACCCTGCCACCAGCACGTTCGCTGGCACCCCGCTTTATCAATGTACTGGCCAACAAGGAGGATTGGAGCGGCATTCTGGCATTTAGCCCTACCCCTCCAAGTTCAGTCGCCGCGCGCTGTGATTATTACTTTGCGCAATGGGCTACGGGGCATCAGCAAGTTGCCTGGAAAGGCGCCCAGGAAATTTGGCTCAACGGCAGCTCATTACCGGATAGTTGCAATAAGCTATTCACTCACTGGGAGCAGGCTGGATATCTCTCTGCCAATTTAATGTTGCAGCGTATCGAATTGGCAATGAAAGCCAATAACGCCACACTGGTTACCTATCTGGCTAAACGTTTGCCATCGCATTATCAGGGATTGGGGGCGAATTTATTGAAGCTGCAACATGACCCAACGCTAATTGAACACTTTGCCACAACGACTACACCAACCCATTTCACCCGATCAGTGATCCTGACCGCTTTTCCCCGATTTGCCCGCACCCATGCTGAACTTGCCAGAGTCAGCATTCCTGCCCTTGTCCGCTCGCAAAAGATGAATGATGCCGAACAACAGCAATTAAAAGATATTGTTGCATGGCAATTGATGGGAGACGTTACACCAGAGCAAACAAAATGGCGGGATGAGGCCATCCGCAATTCACACGCCAGCAAATTGATTGAGAGACGTGCTCGCCTGGCATTGAGGGATGGCGATTATTCTGGGCTTGAAAAATGGATTTCGTTGCTGCCGCAAAAAACGGAGCAACAAGATGAGTGGCAATATTGGCGTGCCGTTATTCTGCTCAACCAAGGGAAAAGCGCAGAAGGTCATGCCATTTTGCATAAGCTGACCAAACATCGTGGTTTTTACCCCATGGTGGCCGCCCAAAAATTACATATCCCCTATTCTCTGATCATCCATAAATCAGAGAAACCCGACCGCGCCATTGCCAATATGCCGGCAATTAAACGGATACAGGAGTTACTGTATTGGAATATGGATGGGTTGGCGCGTTCAGAATGGGATCTTCTGGTTTCTTCACAAGCGCGTTTGAAACAAGAGCAGTTAGCGCGTTATGCACTTGAGCAACACTGGCACGCATTCAGTGTGCAAGCAACCATTGCAGGAAAAATGTGGGATCACCTTGAAGAACGTTTCCCAATGGCGTGGAAAAACGAATTTGCAAACTTCACGTCGGATAAGAATATTTCACAAAGCTATGCCATGGCGATTGCCCGTCAGGAAAGCGCCTGGAACCCACAGGCCCGTTCTTCTAAGGGTGCCAGTGGATTAATGCAGATCATGCCCAAAACCGCTGAACATACGGTGAAGAGTAAAAAAATCCAGGGTTATGTCAGTAGCAGCCAATTAATGAATCCGATTACGAATATAAAAATTGGCACGGCGTATCTGGATTCGGTCTATCAACGTTTTGACAATAACCGCATTCTTGCCAGTGCCGCTTATAATGCCGGCCCTACAAATGTTGAGCGTTGGCTGGCTAACACCTCTGGGAACATCGATCCCATCGCCTTTATTGAGAGCATTCCCTTTGCAGAAACACGCTCTTATGTCAAAAATGTTCTTGCTTACGATATGTTCTACCACAATTTTATGGGAAAAATGCCAAATGTGCTGACAAATGCTGAATGGCAAAGACGTTATTAATTTCAGATAAATATGGTATGCTGCCGTACTAGTTAAAGAGTATGGCAGTGAATTATGGCACAAAATCATTTGATTGATCCGGCGCTTTCTTCGGAAAATGGCGATGACTGGCTCACTTTTGTTGAGTTGTTAAAAATAGCATTTGAACAAAATTTGCAACATTCTATTTTGCAGCTATTATTGACTCCCGATGAACGTACCGCTTTATCAACACGGATTCGGATTATTCAGGAATTGATACGTGGGCAAATGAGCCAGCGCGAACTGAAAAATGAGCTAGGCGTTGGTATTGCAACAATTACACGTGGTTCCAACAGTTTGAAGAATGCGCCAGCTCATGTTAAGAAATGGCTGGAGGAGCAGTTATTAACTGACTGAAAATAGCGACTTCAATCATGCAGTGGGGGGCTATCTCATCGTGCCCCCAAGCAACGCAACTATGTACCGTTAAGGTTGGTTATTCAACTCTTTGTAAATTTCATGATGAATAGGCACAAGAGCCAGTATCAGGGCTTGATGATAAACACTGGTGCGCGTCAGAATACCATTGGTGAAAAAGCCGATCGCACCACCTTTCTGCTTGATATTATCGATGCCTGCGACATCATCCATTTCATGGCCAAGTTCGCGTCCCTTACGAATGCCTTCCAGGATCTTTTCAGGCAACATCAAGCTAGCGGAGCGCGATTCTCCCCGAATTTGTTTGTGTTCAACAACCATCCAGGCGAACGTCATGTCATCTTCAATCCCTGCTTCAACGCCAACCCAGAAATCAGCTTCTGGCCGGACTTGGCGTGCTGCCATAACACGATGACGAGCACCCGTACGGGTTTCGGCATTACCTATGGGTTGCTGAGGTACGCTGCTATCTACATTGACATCTTCTATGTGGTAGGTGCCTGGGCCAAAAACATCATCGAATGCAAGGCTAATCGCTTTTATTTTCGCAGGGTTAGTTGTTGCTGCAATAACGTGATACATATAAATAAATTATCCTTTGAATTATTTCATGATGCAGTATAACGGAAAATAACTATGTTACAGGTCTATCTTGTTCGTCATGGCGAAACCGAATGGAATGTGGCTCATCGTATTCAGGGGCAGTCTGACAGTCCTTTGACTGAAACTGGTCGGCACCAGGCTCACCGGGTTGCGCAAAGAGTTAAATCAGAAAACATTACCCATGTTATCACCAGTGACCTTGGTCGGACACGCCAAACGGCAGAAATCATCGCGAAAGCCTGTGGCTGCGACGTCATATTGGAACCACGCCTGCGAGAATTACACATGGGTGTTCTGGAAAATCGCGAACTCTGTTCCCTTACGTCAGAGGAAGAATTCTGGCGTAAAAGTCTTGTTGATGGTACACCAAATGGACGTATCCCAGAAGGTGAATCGATGCACGAATTATCTACCCGTATGCGCGCCGCACTGGAAAATTGCCTCAATCTGCCTGCGGGTAGCCGTCCACTGTTAGTCAGTCATGGAATAGCACTCGTCAGTTTGATCGGCTCTATTCTGGGGCTTCCCGCTAACACAGAACGTCGCCTACGATTGAGAAACTGTTCTATCTCGCGGGTGGATTATCAGGATAGTCCTTGGCTGGCTTCAGGTTGGATAGTTGAAACAACGGGCGATATCACGCACTTGGATATGCCCGCCTTAGATGAGTTACAAGGCTAACGTTCAATTGGGATGAGATACTCAAACTCCACAACGTGATTTTGGGTCTCATCCTCAATATTTTTCCATTCAAGATTGGTGAGGTAATATCGCTCGATATCGTATCCCTTCCTGCGGGTGATGTTTAGTGTCGGCAGACAAACACCATAAATTGTGAAGAGAAACTCTTGTAGCTGCCCTTTATCACCAAAATAACTGAATGAAATATAATCCCCACCCGGCAGGACGACCGGACGGCTATCTTTGGTATCAAAAGTCGCATATTCTGGTTCTATGGCCGTGGTATAGAATACCGTCTGTTCATCTTCATTTTCCATACAAGGGGTTGTATGGTGTAATCCATAAAGTCTGGGTGGTAATACCTCAGCATCCTGTAGATAGTTAATCCAAAAATCATGGCGCATATTCTTGCAATCTTCTGACCACTGCTCAAGCGTGTAGCTGCAAGTGTGCTCAGTGCCGATAAGTGATTTCTCTTCCAACGTGACAAATTTGTGCTCCGGCAGGGGCTTGTTATCCAGCAAGATGGGAGGGCATATTCCCGTCGCGCACCACTCTTCGCTTCGGCGATAGGCTGCTGGCGTTCGGTCAAATTGTTTCTTGAAAGCTCTGGTAAACGTTTGTTGAGAATCAAAACGATATTGCAAGGCAATGTCCAGGATAGGGCGGCTGGTTAGGCGTAATGCAACGGCGGCTTTGGATAATCTTCTTGCACGAATGTAAGAACCGATTGCCTGACCTGTTACTTCCTTGAACATGCGCTGTAAGTGCCACTTGGAGTAACCTGCTTTTGCTGCAACGTTATCAAGAGACAATGGACGATCCAGATTATTATCCACCCAACGCAGCAAGTCTCGAATGATGTTGGTTTGATCCATACATCTCCCTAAGTCATTAAGACAAAAAGAAAATCATATAAATATAAAATAATTTATTAGATTGAAAACAGACATTTTTCCTAAAACAGATATTATGTAGTTTGGTCAATAGTCAACATCTATCTTTTCCCCAAAATAAACCTAGATTTCAATTTCCCTGAGTGTTGTTGCAGTACACCTATCCTGACCATTAATTACCAACGTTTACTATAACTTTTTGTTATTTATTCTATGAGTACAATATGCCAGGATTATTTCATCAGTATATTGATTGTTGCATTAATGTTATAAATAAGTCATCAATAAAATTAACCAAGTTTTGGCTTGGAATAAATTAATAGTAGATTTAGTAATATGTCAAGCATTGTCTTGGAAAATAAGTTAATGATATGAATTATAGGATAAAATATTTTTACCTCTGATGTGCCGGATGTCAGCCTAATCCCAATGGCATCACTTTTTGCTTGATATATCGCCTGTTTTTAACGCCTTCAAGAAAATAGAATCATCAATGAAGTATAAAGTTAAAGGTCATTACTTGCTCGTCTTGGGTGTATAATGCCGTGATTTTCCATCACAGACACATTCACAGTGAAAATGATTTAATTAAATTCATTGGGTTACATTATATGTTAATGATAGATATTTTCACTGTATTTATTTAATTCAAATGGACTAAATATGGCAACAATGAAGAAAATAGTGATAGCCGCTACCTTACTCTTTTCTCCTGTGGTTTTGCACGCTGAAGAGATTGGTTCTGTTGATACCGTGTTCAAACTTTTTGGCCCTGATAACAAGATTGTGATAGAAGCCTTTGATGACCCCGACGTTAAAAATGTCACTTGTTATTTGAGCCGAGCCAAAACCGGAGGGATCAAGGGAGGATTAGGATTGGCAGAAGATACATCGGATGCCGCAATATCCTGCCAGCAAATTGGCCCGATTGAATTGGCAGATAAGATAAAAAAATCCCCCAAAAAGGGGCAAGTTGTCTTCCAAAAACGCACTTCTTTGGTGTTTAAAAAATTGCAGGTTGTACGTTTCTATGATCAGAATCGTAATACACTGATTTATTTAACTTATTCTGACAAAGTGATCGATGGTTCGCCTAAAAATGCAATCAGTGCCGTCCCCATTATGCCGTGGAAAGCGTAAATCCTCTCTAAGCTAAATACCGACCAAAAGAAAAGCCCCGATGTCATAAAGACATACGGGGCTTTTTATACGCTATGATAGAGATACATACCTATAAAAAGGTATCAATCAATCTTCTAAATCACCACAGAAACGATAACCTTCACCGTGAATGGTCGCAATGATTTCTGGCGTATCGGGTATCGACTCGAAGTGCTTACGAATACGGCGAATAGTTACATCCACAGTACGATCGTGAGGTTTCAGCTCGCGACCCGTCATTTTTTTCAACAATTCTGCACGGGTCTGGATTTTTCCTGGATTCTCACAGAAATGAAGCATCGCCCGGAATTCGCTACGCGGCAGTTTGTAATGATCTCCCATTGGGCTAACCAAAGAGCGGCTATTGATATCCAGCTCCCAACCATTGAACTTATAACTTTCAACCTGGCGGCGCTCTTCGCCTGAATGGTTGAGGTTCATTGTCCGTGAAAGCAAATTACGTGCACGGATAGTTAATTCACGTGGGTTAAATGGCTTAGTGATATAATCATCAGCACCGATTTCGAGACCAAGGATTTTATCCACTTCATTGTCACGGCCTGTTAAGAACATTAACGCGACATTTGCCTGCTCACGTAATTCACGGGCAAGCAGTAACCCATTTTTACCTGGCAGATTGATATCCATAATCACTAAATTGATATCATTATCTGACAGAATGTTGTGCATTTCTGAACCATCATTGGCTTCATAAACAATATACCCTTCAGCTTCAAAAATGCTCTTAAGGGTATTGCGTGTGACAATTTCGTCTTCAACAATCAAAATGTGCGGGGTTTGCATGGTTGCTACCTAAAATCGCTAAAAATAGAATCTGTATGACACAAGCTGTTATTATTAAAAGAAAATCGCTGATCTTGTTCTGAGTGACAGAAAACCAGCTTATGCCCAAAATAAATGTTTTGATATGTTTTACGCTCAAAGCTAGCGTTGCTTTCCTGGAGGGTACATACCTGAAAAACCCGATTAAAACGAGGCTTCTATATTAGTCTATTAACAGCAATATAACAGCCAGTAATGCATTTGCCTTCTAAAAAAACTAACTTTTGTTGATACATATCAAAATCAATTGTAGCACGTTAACATTCATTGTAATTGTTAATTTTAATTTATGCCATTTGTTATTAACTTGAATAAGTTATGTTAATGGATATAAAAATACTGTGAACGGTCGAAAAGTTTGGCTCGACACTAAGATATTCAAACAACATGTTTTTATCATAAAGACAAAATAATTACAAAATATGTTTTTTGTAAAATTAAATGCTAATAAATAAGCCAACTAGCCAAATAATGATTTGCCTATTGCGTTATATTTTGAATAATTTCGATACGGAAAATGACGCTTTTTTCTTCTTTCGCCATAAAAAATATTTGACATTGACCACAATTTAATTTAACCAATAGGGGGTCAAATGAATCCAAAAGACAGACAGGAAACTATGTACTGCATCAACTCGAAAAAAATGGTTCTTACAACCATGAATACAACCATCACGATTACCACCGGAACCATGAGTTGCGGTGCGGGCTGACGCATACACACAAAATAACAACAAGCCCGTATCCCACAAGATACGGGCTTTTTTTTGGACAGAAATCAGGAGAAGAATGTTCATGCGAGTATTGAAATTTGGCGGAACCTCAGTTGCGAATCACCCGCGAGTACTGAGTGTTGCAGAGATCGCCGAGAACGAGTTATCCCTTGGGCAAGTCGCCCTGGTACTCTCTGCACCGGCAAAGATCACCAACCATCTGGTGGCAATGATCGAAAAAACCGTCGCAGGGCAAGATATTGTTTCCAATATCAGTGATGCAACCCAAATCTTTGCTGATTTGCTGTCAGGATTAAAAGAGCAACAACCCGGGTTTGATTATGAGCGCCTGAAAGGGATAGTCGAGCGTGAGCTAGCCAGTCTTCACCAAACTCTGCACGGCATTTCCTTATTAAAGCAGTGTCCAGATAGCATTAATGCCTCCCTGATCTGTCGTGGCGAAAAACTGTCGATTGTCATTATGGAAGCCGTATTGCAGGCTCGTGGGCATAAAGTAACGGTCATCGATCCGGTCAAAAACCTGTTGGCACATGGATCTTGTCTCGAATCTACAGTAGATATCCATGAATCTTCCAAACGCATCGCGGCACTGAACATTCCTGCTGACCACATCATCCTGATGGCGGGCTTCACTGCGGGCAATGAAAATGGTGAATTGGTCGTACTGGGACGCAACGGTTCTGATTACTCAGCCGCAGTACTGGCGGCATGCCTGCGGGCAGAGTGTTGTGAAATTTGGACGGATGTAGACGGGGTTTATACTTGTGATCCAAGGGCAGTTAAAGATGCCCGCTTGTTGAAAAGCCTGTCATACCAAGAAGCGATGGAGTTGTCTTATTTTGGTGCGAAAGTGCTTCATCCCCGCACTATCGCCCCGATTGCCCAGTTTCAAATTCCTTGCCTGATAAAAAATACCGTTAATCCTGCTGCGCCGGGGACTTTTATTGGCGATGCCCAGATTGATGATGGACAAAAAGATCAGGACATGCTGATTAAGGGGATTACCAATCTGAACCACATGGCGATGATCAACATTTCTGGCCCCGGCATGAAAGGTATGGTCGGGATGGCGTCGCGGATCTTTTCCGTCATGTCACGCAAAGGGATTTCTGTTGTGTTAATTACCCAGTCCTCGTCGGAGTACAGCATCAGTTTCTGTGTCCCCCAAAAAGAGCTGGTAAAAGCGCAGAAAGCACTGACGGAAGAATTTTATCTGGAGCTAAAAGACGGTGTGCTTGATCCTATTGATGTGATCAACAATCTTGCCATTATTTCTGTTGTTGGCGATGGCATGCGTACTCAGCCAGGCACTTCTGCCCGCTTTTTCTCCGCATTGACACGGGCCAATATCAACATCATTGCCATTGCACAAGGCTCTTCTGAACGCTCCATTTCCGCCGTCATTGACAATGATGCCGCGACTACAGCGGTTCGTCTCTGCCACCAGATGCTGTTTAACACCGCCCAAGTTGTTGAAGTCTTCGTTGTCGGTGTGGGTGGCGTAGGCAATGCCTTGATCGAGCAAATACGTCGCCAGCAGGTCTGGCTCAAACAAAAACATATCGATTTACGTGTCTGTGGTATCGCCAATTCCCGCGCGTTGTTGACTGATGTGCAAGGCATCTGTCTGGATAACTGGCAGCAGGCACTTTCAGAAGCCATGGAGCCTTTTAGCCTGAGCCGTCTGATCCGCTTTGAAAAAGAGTACCATCTCCTCAATCCGGTTATTGTGGACTGTACTTCCAACCAGTCGATTGCGGAACAATATGCCAGCTTCCTCAGCGACGGCTTTAACGTTGTCACCCCCAATAAAAAAGCCAACACCTTGTCAATGGATTATTACCGCCAAATCCGCCAGGCGGCTGAGAAATCGAAACGCAAGTTCCTGTATGACACTAACGTCGGCGCCGGATTGCCGGTCATCGAAAACTTACAAAATCTGCTTCATGCCGGTGATGAATTAGTCCAGTTCAGTGGCATCTTGTCGGGTTCCCTATCCTATATTTTCGGTATGCTGGATGAGGGGATGACGCTGTCACAAGCAACGATGTTAGCCAAAGAGAAAGGCTTTACTGAGCCCGATCCACGAGACGATCTCTCTGGCATGGATGTTGCCCGAAAATTGCTGATCCTGGCGCGAGAGGCGGGTTATGAACTGGAGCTGGAAGATATCCATGTTGAACCCGTTTTACCTATATCATTCGACAGCAGCGGCAATGTCGAGAGTTTCCTGCAACGTTTACCACTACTGGATCAAGAATTTAGTCAACGTGCAGCAGAAGCGGCAAAACAAGGGAAAGTCATGCGTTATGTTGGCTTGATTGAGCAAGGCCGTTGTACCGTAAAAATTGTTGCTGTTGATGGCAATGATCCACTGTATAAAGTCAAGAATGGTGAAAACGCACTAGCGTTCTACACCCGTTATTATCAACCCATCCCGCTGGTATTGCGCGGTTATGGCGCTGGAAATAATGTCACGGCAGCCGGGGTTTTTGCTGATATATTACGCACTTTATCATGGAAATTGGGGGTTTAATGGTTGTCAGGGTTTATGCGCCTGCCTCTATCGGGAATGTTGGCGTCGGATTTGATGTACTCGGCGCAGCGGTTTCTCCTGTTGATGGCTCGTTGCTGGGAGATTGTGTCTCCGTCAGTGAAGCTGAAAGTTTCAGCCTGAATAATGAAGGGAAATTTGTCGGCAAATTACCTGCCGATCCCAAACAAAATATTGTCTACCAGTGCTGGCAACTTTTTTGTCAACGGTTGGGGAAAACGCTTCCCGTTACCATGACATTAGAGAAAAACATGCCGATCGGTTCGGGATTAGGCTCCAGTGCCTGTTCCGTCGTGGCCGGTTTAGTGGCATTAAATGAATATGCAGGCCGCCCATTTAACCAACACCAGTTACTGGACATGATGGGGGAGTTAGAAGGACGCATTTCCGGTGGTGTTCATTATGATAATGTTGCTCCCTGCTATTTAGGGGGATTGCAATTGATATTATCTCAGGAAGATACCACCTGTTTGCCCGTTCCTACATTTGATGATTGGCTCTGGGTTATGGCTTATCCCGGCATTAAAGTCTCAACCGCAGAAGCCCGTGAGATCTTGCCAACACACTATGCCCGTAAGGACATCATTGAACACGGGCGTCACTTTGCAGGTTTTATCCACGCTTGCCATACCCGGCAACCCGAACTGGCGGCCAAATTAATGCAAGATGTTGTGGCAGAGCCTTATCGCACACAACTCTTACCCGGATTTGCCGACGCACGTGAAGCAGTCAAAAAATTAGGGGCACTGGCGTGCAGCATTTCCGGCTCCGGCCCCACACTTTTTGCCATTTGTAATGAAATGACTGTAGCAAACGACGTTGCCCACTGGCTGCAACAGCATTACGTACAGAATGATGAAGGCTTTGTACACATTTGCCGTCTGGATCTCGCAGGCGCACGACAGGTAAAGTAACCATGAAATTATATAACTTAAAAGACAACAGCGAGCAGGTCAGTTTTTCACAGGCGGTAAAACAGGGGTTAGGTCAACAACAAGGCCTTTTTTTTCCGCAAGATTTGCCAAAGTTCAGCCGTGATGAAATTGACGACTTATTGCAATTGGATTTTGTCAGCCGCAGCCAACGCATTCTCTCTGCTTTTATTGGCGATGAAATTCCCGCCGCACAATTGGCAGCCCGTGTGAAAAATGCGTTTGCCTTCCCTGCCCCCGTAACGACTGTCGAAGATGACATCGCTTCACTGGAGCTTTATCACGGCCCGACACTGGCTTTCAAAGACTTTGGCGGCCGTTTCATGGCGCAAATTCTTTCCCAGATCGCAAGAGAACAGCCCGTCACTATTTTGACGGCAACATCCGGTGATACTGGCGCCGCTGTCGCCCATGCTTTCTATGGGGTGAATAACGTACAGGTCGTGATCCTTTATCCTGAAGGCAAGATCAGCCCATTGCAGGAAAAACTCTTTTGTACGCTGGGTGGTAATATCCATACCGTTGCGATCAAGGGGGATTTCGATGCGTGTCAGGCATTAGTTAAACAGGCTTTTGATGACGAAGAGTTGAAACAAGCCTTATACCTCAACTCAGCCAACTCCATTAATATCAGCCGCCTGCTGGCACAAATCTGTTATTACTTTGAAGCCGTTGCACAGATCCCCGCAGAAAAACGTGAGCAGTTGGTGATTTCTGTCCCAAGCGGCAATTTCGGTAATTTAACCGCGGGGCTATTGGCAAAATCGCTGGGATTGCCGGTAAAACGTTTTATCGCGGCAACCAATGTCAATGACACCGTACCGCGTTATTTAGCAGAAGGCGAGTGGCAGCCCCATCAAACGATTCCGACGCTGTCCAATGCCATGGATGTCAGCCAGCCCAATAACTGGCCGCGGATTGAAGAACTCTTCAAACGCCAAGGCTGGGCGCTGAGTGAGCTGGCAAATGGGGTTGTAGATGACGCAACCACCCAAAGCACCCTGCGCGAGCTGGCGGCAAAAGGCTATATTTCCGAACCCCATGCAGCCATCGCTTATCGTGTACTGCGTGATCAATTACAGGAAGGGGAATCTGGCCTGTTCTTAGGCACTGCGCATCCGGCCAAATTCAAGGAAAGTGTCGAAGCCACTCTCGGCCAGCCACTCCCTTTACCACAAGCGCTGGCTGAGCGCGCAGATTTGGACGTGTTATCCCACTTTATGCCCGCTGATTTTTCAGCGTTGCGTCAGTTTTTGATGGAACAAGCACCGAAATAACCTCATTTTTGTCACTCCCTCATTTTGGTGGAGTGACATGAATAAGATCGATGATTTTTTACGGCGCCAATAGGCATCACATTGCCAGAGAACGCTTAAATACTAATTCATCCCCTTTAGAGAGCGATCTATCAAAAGCGTATCCTTCCAAATTAAACTCCACCAGCCGCGCGGGATCGGTCAGTTGGTTCTGAATAATAAAACGGCTCATCAAGCCACGCGCCTTTTTGGCATAGAAACTAATGACCTTGTATTTGCCATTTTTTTCGTCCAGAAAAACAGGTTTGATCATCTTGGCGGCCAGTTTTTTGGTATTGACTGATTTGAAATACTCATCGGATGCCAGATTGAGCAGAACGTCATCACCTTGCTGTTCCAGTGCGGCATTCAAGTTTTCCGTAATGCAATCACCCCAAAACTGATACAGATCTTTACCGCGTGGATTTCCCAGTTTAATGCCCATTTCCAAACGATAAGGCTGCATCAGATCGAGAGGACGCAACACCCCATACAGACCCGATAAAATTCTTAAATGTGTTTGGGCAAATTCAAAATCGCCAGCAGTGAACGTTTCAGCCTGCATACCGGTATAAACATCGCCTTTAAATGCCAAAATCGCCTGACGCGCATTTTCTGGCGTGAAATTTGGTTGCCACTCACCAAAACGAGCGGCATTTAACCCCGCCAACTTATCACTGATCCCCATCAAACTGCCGATTTGCGCGGGGGTTAAGGTTCGGCAAATCTCGATCAGTTGTTGAGATTTGTTTAATAACAGCGGTTGGCTAAACTTTTCTGTGGCGAGTGGGCTTGCATAATCGAGTGTTTTTGCCGGTGAAATAATAATAAGCATCATTTTTTCCTAATAATCCAGACTTCCCTCACTTTAGCAAAAAAGGCAAAAAGAGGAGAATCTCAGTGATAGAATTTTCCTACCTTACAGCCGCGCTTGACCATGTTATTATCACCGGATGGCGAGGCGGCGAGGCAACGTTGCCAACGATTTTACGTATAACGATGAGATATTAAACATGACCGATAAACTGACTTCCCTGCGTAATCTGACAACAGTCGTAGCAGATACCGGGGATATCGCGGCAATGAAACTGTACCAGCCGCAAGATGCGACCACTAACCCTTCCCTGATTTTAAATGCAGCTCAGATCCCAGAATATCGCCAACTGATTGATGAAGCCATTGAATGGGCGCGTGGTCAAAGCGACTCCCGTGAACAGCAAGTGATTGATGCCGGCGATAAATTGGCGGTCAACATTGGTCTGGAAATTCTGAAACTGATCCCTGGCCGTATCTCCACTGAGGTTGATGCTCGCCTGTCTTATGACACCGAAGCGAGCGTAGCGAAAGCAAAACGCCTGATCACACTGTATAACGAAGCGGGTATCAGCAACGATCGCATTCTGATCAAACTGGCTTCCACCTGGCAAGGCATCCGGGCAGCGGAACAACTGGAAAAAGAAGGCATCAACTGTAACCTGACTCTGCTGTTCTCCTTCGCCCAGGCACGTGCTTGCGCAGAAGCCGGGGTTTACCTGATTTCGCCATTTGTGGGTCGTATCCTTGACTGGTACAAAGCAAACGGTGACCAGAAAGCATTCGCCCCACATGAAGATCCCGGTGTGATTTCTGTGGCTGAGATTTATCAATACTACAAAGAGCACGGTTATCACACGGTGGTTATGGGGGCAAGTTTCCGTAACGCGGGTGAAATTCTGGAACTGGCGGGTTGTGATCGTCTGACCATTTCCCCTGCACTGCTGAAAGAGCTGTCAGAAGCAGAAGGTGAAGTCGAGCGCAAACTGGGTTATGAAGGCGAAATCAAACAGCGCCCAGCCCCAATGACGGAAGCCGAGTTCTACTGGAACCACCACCAGGACGCCATGGCAACTGAAAAACTGGCGGAAGGGATCCGTAAGTTTGCCATAGACCAAGGCAAACTTGAGAGCATGATCGCTGATCTGCTGTAACCCCAAGCGATAGGCCATTTTTTCTTGCCCAAAGGCGACTTAAACCACAGACAAACCCCATTCAAATTAATGGGGTTTGTTTTTTGCCTCGCCATCAGGCCGATTTGATCCTCCCCTTTATTGGGCAGATACTGGAGAAACGCGCCTGAGGCTTCATGAGGCGCATTTCTGCTGTGTTCGGCATTGTCCTGTCTGTCAGTGGAGGCGATCGCTTATGTGGCAAGCCCGTTTTTATCCATCACTGCCCGTATTGTGGCAGATTATCCTGATTCCCACTGGATGTTCCTGACACTGACAGTGCGTAACCGTTCTATTGAAAATTTAGGGAAACATTAACCCTGCTGATGGCTCGCGGTTGGCATTCGGTTGGAAAGTCAATGAGCGCCGTTATCGTCGCTCGCCAGAACGAGACGGTAAAAGACGTAATTGATGACGTGTGATACAGATAGCCCGTCTTATTAAAATTGTTAGTATTTTGATAAGACGGGGATTGAACCGTTGTCGGTTGCGAAAAAAATAAATTTTGGAAATTTAAACTAAGCCAATTAATTTTAACTTGAATAATTTAAATGGAATATCGTTTATCTGGATTAAATTAAAAAAAAGATAGAATGTTTTTTAATAAATAAATTTATAAAGCAATTTAAACAATAGGTAAAAAAGGTGATAAAGTATATACCAATCTAACTTCAAGATGCGTGTGATTTCTCCCCGCTTCGCGGGGAGAAATCAGGTTTCATATAGTGTTGTAAATTGCAACTTGAAGTTAGATTGGTATATAAGGGGACGCATGACAAAACAAAAACCTAGAAATGCATCAGACTGGGATACTCTGGTCAGTCAGGATGACTGTGGAGTTGGGAATAAATTTCAGAAAGTTTAAGGTCAAATTCGGGACCAGATGTGTTTTGTAGCACCGCCTACACGCAGTCGTTGCTATAAAACATTGGGTCAGGGCTGCGCCCAGGGACATACAAAAAAGCCAATCAGATGATGTCGGCGGGATTTATTTGCAAGTGGCCGAGTATGAGGCATATGCGGATCGTATGCGTGATTGTGGCGGCTTATTACATTTTGGGAGGTCTATACGCTTGCCTTTTGGCTCCGCGCTCGCCCCGTGGATACATACATAGCAGCCCTGCTGTTAGCTGCCACAGGTAACCACTCACGAGCACAACGGGATCATCGTGACGCTTCGCTCCTTATGAAAAAACCTAAAGATAAGTTGTTCAAAGAACTTTATTAATGCATAATGATAATAGTTATTATTATCAACAATTTTAGTCATTTTATGAATAACCCACACTTTTTTATCACTCTTTTTGCAGTCAGCCCACTTTACTCTTTCGCTGCTAATGAATTAACTCCCGATCATTCAAACGATACTATCTATGTTCATTCTTCATTAGATTTAAAGAAGAGTAATGAAATTTTACTCAATAGCCAGGAATTAAATAAACAAATAATCATTAACCCTGCTGATATATTTAAAAGTACATCGGGCGTTCTATCGGGTGAATCTCGATCATCAGGCGCAATCGATGTCAATATTCGAGGTTTACAAGGCCAGGGAAGAATTGCGACGAGCGTGGATGATACGATCAATCAGACAGCCTTATATCGCGGCTATCAAGGGGTATCTAATCGGACTTATATTGATCCCGATTTCATCGGTGAAGTCGGTATAAAAAAAGGATTTTATGGCGGTTCTGGTATGACCGGGATTGGGGGGACTGTAAATATGAAAACCATTACTCCCGCTGATATATTAATTCCAGGGGAGAATTTTGGTATACGCCTAAAAGGCAGTATTTTGAGCAACCATTCAAACTATAATAACTACACATGGAATGATGAACCGTCGCCAATAAAAGAAAACCTATTTAATGGAAAAAACAATACCAGAAGTATGGTGATTGCTTATGCAGATGAAAATTTAGAGCTTTTAGCTGGGATATCAAAGCGCATCAGGGGGAATTATCATTCAGGAAAAAAAGGATTTGGTGCAACTAATGATAAGTTACCCGGCTATTTATGCCCTGATGAATATTATGATGATAATGACGAGATAGCGCCTTGCCCCGTCACAACCAATACTGTCCAAGATGCGGGTTATACCATTTATCCTAAAGGTGCAGCAGTACCTAATACCTCAGAAAATACAAATTCTTATTTGTTAAAAGCCAGCGCATGGATTAATGATGAGCACCGGGTTAGTGCTGTTTACAGTCTATATGACAGTACCTTTGGTGAGACCTATGTTGCAGATACAACAACGATAGATAAAGGAACAACGGTTTCTGTTTCACAAGGACCCAATGCTTATGTTCGTTTGGCAAGATATAAACTGGGTTATGATTGGAAATCAAGCAATCCATTGATTGATTTTAACGTTTCTCTGTGGCATTTAAATTTAAAAGACAGACCTAAAACATCCCAAAATACATTAGGTGATGAAAAGAAATCTGACACATGGGGAGTGAATCTTTCTAATAACTTAGAATTTGATATATATCATAGGCCAACAAGTGTCCTTCTGGGCGGGAGTTATCTTACCGAAAAAACGGGACCCGCCAAAGGTTTTTGGTCCCAGAACCCTCACCAGCGAGAAGGAACAAGACAAGAATACCGTATTTTTGTTAATGGAAAATATGAATTAACCGATCAAATTAATTTATTATCCTCTCTTGAGCATAAAGGTTATTCATTAAAAGATACAGGTGATACCCCATCAATACCTAAAGATGCCACAGCTTATGGATACAGTTTCGGGGTTGAATATAGGCCAATAAAGCAAATCATGCTGTATAGCCGCTATTCGCAAAGCCCAAGATTTCCTTCATTAGTTGAAGGGACAAATGGCTTTTTCATGAAAGCTGATAATAATCTACAGCATGAAACGATGAAAAATATTGAAATAGGATCTTCGTTTGGCTTTGAAAACTTACTAGCAGATGATGAGTTAAAACTGGGCATCGGTTATTTTAACTCCAATATTGATAATTATATTAGTCGTAGCTGGCAATGGAATAAATTTTCAATGCATATTGATAATATCAATAAAGCAAAATTTGAAGGGATTGAACTGGAAACCAGCTATAAGATTAAGGATTTTACAGTCAAAGCATCCGCAAATTACTATATAAATATTGAGTTTTGTAAAAAAGAAATGGGATGTGTTAATGAGAATCTTCCCTCTGACTATGCAACAAACCACATTCCACCTAAAAAAAGCTACTCACTCGATGTCAATCAGGGGTTCTTTAACAACAAACTGTCTATTGGTGGACGAATATCTTACTTTGATAAAAGAGCAATACCAACCGCTGGGGTTGCACGAGGTTCTGCGCCATTGTTAGCACCGGTTGACTATAAACCCGCAACCATTGTTGATCTTAGAAGCTCATTAATTATCAGCAAAAATATAATAGCCGATTTTACTGTAGATAATGTTTTTGACAGATATTATATACAGCCAATTAATGTGGGTTATATTCCTTCTCCTGGCCGTACATTCAGGTTAGGTCTAACAGCGACTTTTTGATCACATAAAGTTGATGAAATAACCCGAACTCTGCTTAAGAAAGAGCCTGAGGTATAATCACCGTTTTTGTTAAAAAAATAAAATCGGTGAGTTCCTCAGGCTATGATGAAAGCGATAGCCAACCCGCCAGTGAAAAGGTTGATTGGGGATGGATGTGGACGATGAAATATACAATATCATGCAGATGAATAGCAGGAGCTGCAACGACGTTGCAGCCGTGCTACCATCGACTCCGCTATAACTTATCCCCAATAAATTTCAAGTTGCAGCCAACAAATTTTATTATTTTTCATAAAGTAATTGAGGTTTATATGAATATATTGCGCATTGGCCTCGTGTCTGTTTCTGATCGCGCTTCCACTGGTGTTTATCAGGATAAGGGGCTGCCCGCACTGGAAACATGGCTGAAAAAAACGATTACCACACCTTTTAGCGTAGAAACCCGCCTGATCCCTGATGAGCAAATCCTGATTGAACAAACATTGTGTGAATTGGTCGATGAATTAGGCTGCCATCTGGTACTCACCACTGGGGGAACAGGGCCAGCACGTCGCGATGTCACGCCGGATGCAACGCTGGCAATTGCGGATCGTGAAATGCCAGGATTTGGGGAACAGATGCGCCAAATCAGCCTTCAATTTGTACCAACAGCAATTTTATCCCGACAAGTCGGCGTGATCCGCAATCAAGCCCTGATCCTGAACCTTCCCGGACAACCAAAAGCGATCGCAGAAACACTGGAAGGGTTAAAAGACGAAAGTGGCAAAGTGTTAGTCGCAGGAATTTTTGCCAGTGTTCCCTACTGCATCCAATTGCTGGATGGCCCTTATGTGGAAACGAATGAAAGCGTTGTCACCGCATTCAGGCCGAAAAGTGCACGTCGTTAACCATCCGCATACTGCTTATTGCTATCATTGATGGATAACCTTAATGAATGCCATCAAGGTTCCGGACAAACCCAGCACCTTGATGGATCAGAAACAACACTATTCACCCAAGCTACCGCCATGAGTTTCAATCACCTGCTTATACCAATAAAAACTCTTCTTACGGCGCCTCTCTAATGTACCTGTTCCCTGTTCATTCTGGTCAACATAGATATAACCGTAGCGTTTGGTTATCTCACCTTTTGAAGCACTGACCAAATCAATCGGCCCCCAACTGGTGTACCCCATCACATCCACGCCATCGTCGATCGCTTCCCTGACTTGGATCAGGTGGTCTTTGAGGTATTGAATACGGTAATCATCCCGAATACTGCCATCCGCTTCTGGTACATCTTTCGCCCCCAACCCATTCTCCACAATGAACAAAGGCTTCTGATAGCGATCCCACAACCCATTCAATATAGTACGTAAACCAAGGGGATCTATCTGCCAACCCCACTCTGAACTCGGTAAATGAGGGTTAGCCACCATTCGCAGGATATTGCCTTGCTGTTTCTGATATTCCGCTTCATCCGCTGTCGTACAACCACTCAAGTAATAACTAAATGAGATAAAATCAACCGTATTTTTCAGATCATGCCTATCCTGCTCTGTCATGATGAGCTCAATGCCATTTTCGCGAAAATAACGCAACATATAGCCCGGATAATTCCCGCGGCTTTGGACATCGCCAAAAAATAACCATTTTTGATTTTGTTGAAGCGTTGCCAGAACATCTTCTGGTTTGCAGGTTAATGGATACATCAAACCGCCAAGCAACATATTTCCAATCCGGGCATCAAGAATGATATCCCGGCACAATTTCACCACTCTGGCGCTGGCAACCAATTGATGGTGAATAGCTTGATAAATCGCTGATTGACTGCTGTTTCTTGGCAACCCGACACCGGTCAGCGGTTCGTGCAGCGACATATTGATTTCGTTAAATGTCAGCCATAACTTCACTTTACTCTGGTAGCGGGTAAATACCGTGCGCGCATAATGTTCAAAAAAGACGATCAGCCTGCGATCCCCCCACCCGCCATACTTTTTGACCAACATCCACGGCATTTCATAATGAGATAGCGTAACCAAAGGCTGGATGCCGTATTTCGCCATTTCGTCAAACAACCGGTCATAAAATGCCAGTCCCGCTTCATTGGGTTGCTTTTCATCTCCATGAGGAAAAATTCGGCTCCAGGCAATCGAGGTGCGTAAGCATTTAAATCCCATTTCTGCAAACAAGGCGATATCTTCGGGGTAACGGTGATAAAAATCGATGGCAATGTCTTTGAGATATCGCGTTTCATCCAAAGGATCACGCTCAACAACAGGGCCAATGATCCCCTGCGGCAAAACATCTGAAGTAGAGAGACCTTTTCCATCCGTCAAATAAGCGCCTTCAACTTGATTAGCGGCAATCGCACCTCCCCATAGAAAATGCGCTGGAAACTGTTTCATGCAAATCTCCTTTCATTAGACACTTAAGACTTCTGTGGGAATTCAGGTGGGTTTTTATCGGTGTTGTCTTCTGTAGACAGTTTGGTAACAGCAGGCAAACCAAACATCCACGTTAAAAGGGTCGCAATGATAAATGCCAACAGCGTGCCAATCATTGCCCCCCATACGGTATTATCGATCCCTGATGGTGGGATCATTTGGGTGAAAGTAAAAATATTGCCCAACCCCATTGAGTAGACAGCACTTTGGTAATAACCCACCACAGCGCCGCCAATCGCACCAGCAATACAGCCAAAGATAAACGGTCGACGGTAAGGCAGGGTAACACCATAAACTGCGGGTTCAGTGATGCCAAATATACTGGCGGTGACCGCAGAACCGGATAGCATTTTTAATTTTGCATCACGGGTACGCAGGAAAACACCCAGTGTGGCGCCCGTTTGCCCCACGACGGCAGGCAATAGCAGAGGGATTAACGTATCATGCCCCACAACCGTTAAGTTGTTTAACATAATGGGCACTAATCCCCAATGCAGACCAAAAATGACACAAATTTGCCAAATCGCGCCTATAATTGCGCCTGCCAGAGCCGGAGCAAAGCCATATGCGGCTTGATAACCATAGGCCAATGAATGGCTTAGCCATGTTGCTATTGGCCCAATCACAATAAATACGAGTGGAGCAATTAACATCAAACAGACAAGAGGGGTAACAAAGGCTTTGATGGTGGCAGGCAGGTGTGCATCCAGCTTTTTTTCTATCTTGCAGCTTATCCAGGAGGCAAAAATAATGGGGATCACAGAAGCGCTATAATTCAAAAATACGAGCGGGACCCCCATAAAATATTCCGTTGTACTGCCAGCCGTCATTGACGCTTCGAAAGCAGAAATGATCATGGGATGTACCAACGCCCCACCTATCCCCATTGTAATAAAGGGATTGCCCCCGAATTTTTTACCTGCGGTATAGCCCAGTAATAAAGGGAAAAAATAAAACAGCGAGTCACTGGCTGCATACCAGATACGATAAGTACCGCTCGCCGGCGTCAGCCAATGAAATGCAATAGCAACAGCAAGTAAGCCTTTTAAGATCCCCGAAGCGGCCATCACCCCTAAAAATGGGGTAAAGATACCCGAAATGATATCGATAAAATGGTTAAATACGTTATCCCGTTTACCAGTAGGATTTGTCATTGGGGGTGGTTCATCGGGAGGTGTCGATATTTGTTGAATGGCCTGATAGACCTCTTTGACTTGCTGACCAATCACAACCTGAAATTGCCCCCCACTTTCAACAACCGTAATGATATTAGGATGAGATTTGAGTTGTTCAATATCGGCAAGGGTACGATCCTTTAGCTTAAAACGCAGCCGGGTCGCACAGTGAACAAGACTGGCAATATTTCCTTTACCACCAACACCTGCAATAATGTCTTGAGATAGTATCTGGTAGTTCATGCCACCCCCGCGTTTTCCACACTGTTTATGTTTTCAAATCAAGAGTCCGTTTCGATGCGCATGCCGGCCTCTTTCCAACCCGAAAAGCCTTTTTTAAACCGACGGGCTTGAATTCCTTTGGCATGAAGCAACGCGAGAGCATTGGCAGAAAGGACACAATAAGGGCCACGGCAATAGGCGATCAATTCCTGGTTGGATGCCAATTCATCCAATCGGTGTTCCAGTTCATCAACCGGAATATTAATAGCATTGGGTAAGTGGCCCTGCTCAAACTCTTCTTTTGGCCTGACATCAAGCAAGGTCATACTTTTTGCTTTGATCCGCTCCAGCAGCTCTTCCCATGAAATGGCTTCCTGACTACTTGAGTCATCGATCAGCCTACGCATTTCTTTGCGGTTGAATTCGGTATATTGCTGGAGTGCAGAGAGAATGTCCATAATCGGCCCTTCGCTCCGGCGGTAAAGCACATGCTTGCCCGATTTGCGAGACTGGAGCAACCCGGCACGTTTAAGATGCTGGAGATGTTGGGAAGTATTGGCAATCGACAAGCCGGAAAGCGCCGACAAATTTTCCACGGATTGTTCGGTATCGATCAGGCATTCAAGCAGTATCAATCGGTGGATATTTCCCAACACTTTAGCAATTTCCGCGATCTCGACAAGAATTTGTTTATCAAACATTGACTTTCCACTTCCAGAGTTATTATATTCAATAAATTAATTGATTATTATGGTATCAAAGTTTTTTCGCTATTTCGAGTACCCGCTAATTGATTAACCATGATAGATAGCCACAATTCGGAGGATCGCAACAGATGAATGAAGGATTGGAGTTGATTGTTTATTCTGTATTAATTGGTGCTGGCGCAACCGTTGTTATGGATCTTTGGGCGGTTTTTGTGAAACGCTGTTTCGGCATTCCTTCCCTGAACTATAGCATGGTAGGGCGCTGGATTGGACACATTCCCAAGGGGAAATTTATTCATACAACCATTCTACAAGCTGAACCAGTGAAAGGTGAAACTGGGATGGGTTGGTTTGCTCACTATTTGATTGGGATTATTTTTGCGGGTTTGCTGTTACTTATTTGCGGATTAGATTGGGCAAAAAACCCAACTTTTCTGCCGGCTTTAATTATCGGTATCGTTACCTTAGTTGCCCCTTTCTTCATTATGCAGCCTGGTATGGGAATGGGCTTTGCCGCATCTAAAACACCGGCTCCCACTACCGCCAGATTAAGAAGCCTGATGGCGCATACTTCTTATGGTGTGGGTTTGTATTTGGCGGCGTTATTCTTAACATTATTTTCTTGATCTCATGACTGAATAACCGTCGATAAATTTATATTATTTATCGACGGCATAGACATTTTTTAGCCAACAACTCTGGAATTCACTATGTCTATCTCAAATGTTACTCAGTCAAGTATCCCTATGGCCGTCTATCTCCTTGGTTTAAGTCTGTTTGCAATGGGAAGCTCTGAATTTTTAATTTCGGGCGTGTTACCGAAGATTGCCGAAGACTTACAGGTTTCTTTACCATCAGCAGGCATGTTGATTTCAGCCTTTGCCATTGGTGTTTTGTTGGGGGCGCCACCGCTGGCTGTGGCAACCCTGCGCTGGCCTAAACGTGCAACTTTGTTGGTAAGTCAGGCATTATTTGTTGCAGCCACTGCGATTGGGATGCTTGTACCGGACTATTGGTCATTTTTGGTTGCACGTATTATAAGCGGTGTAGCTTACGCTGGATTTTGGGCGGTTGCTGCAACGACAGCCGTCAATTTAGTGACTCAGGATCGTACTGGCAGGGCATTATCCATCGTGGTAAGTGGATTAAGTTTGGCAATGGTTGTCGGAGGGCCGTTGGGAACCCTGATCAGTGATATCGCTGGGTGGCGTGCCGGTTTTTGGGCCGTTGCAGTAGCAACTTCGATTACAGCATTTGCTTTGTGGTTCATGTTACCTGACATGCAAAGTAAGAATCAGGAGTTGACATTACATACTGAATTAAAAGTCATGGTTCAACCTAAACTGTGGATTGCCTATGGTACAACCATATTGACAACGGCAGCTTACATGGCGACATTTGGCTATTTAGGCGCATTGCTTATTGATACGAGTCAATTAGCTGTTACTTGGCTTCCTGCCGCCCTCTCCCTTTTTGGTATTGGGGCTTTTATCGGGTTAACTATTGGTGGGAGGACAGCGGATAGATACCCATTCAAGACGCTGGTTATTGGGACATTTGGCGTAATTGTTATCTCTTTTGCATTGGCTTTTTGGGCAGAACATTTGATAGCGACAATTTGTTTGGTATTTCTACTTGGTATGTTTGGCTTTGTTGTTAACCCTGCGGTGATGAATAGGGTTTACACGATCGCCGCAGATGCTCCAACGCTAGCCGGGGCAACCAATGTGTCTGCTTTCCAACTTGGGATTACATTAGCTCCCTTATTGGGTGGATTAGCGATAAACGCAGGCTATGGATTACCTTCTGTGGGTTGGGTTGGAGCACTATTGGCAATAGTCGCCCTTATTCCAATCCTGCTTGATGCCTATTTTCATAATATACCCTATGGATTTCAAGATGCAGCGCGGCGGCAAGGGAATGAACCCCCAGGAGCATAGATAACTCTGTGACTGGGGTGAATGAGCGCAGCCAACAAAGCGGCAACTTGAAAGACGACGGGTATAAGCAATATTAGGTTTAATTGACTCATACCCTGATTGTCAATTTTACAACCGATATCCTTTGATCGTTCGTCAAGTAAACCCTTTCTTTTCAAGGGGAGTTCTAGGGAGTGATTTTCTAACTCACTTAGCGATTTCTGTTATTCAATGATAAAAGCCAGTATTTATATACTGGCATAATGACGTTTTAGCTTATTTTATTAGCCAGAAAATCTTTAATTTTGGCAGAAATGTGAAATTTAATTGATGAAGAACAGTATTAAATGGAGTTACCTTTGTTTTATCGATTAAAAGCAAATGATGATATTGGTTTGGACTGTCAGGTAAGGCCGGCTCCTCAAACCCTCACATTTCACTCAACCTGAACTACAAATTTTGAGAAACCATATTCTTAAATTGTGATAATGAAGCGACGCCAACAAGAGAATCGACAGGCTGACCATCTTTATATACTAATGTCGTTGGTATGCTGCGAATGCCATATTTCATGGCGACATTATGGGCATCATCAATATTGATTTCCCCGAAAGTGGCACTCTCTTTCATATCGATTGATAACTGGTTAAATGTTGGTGCGACTGCACGGCACGGGCCACACCATGGCGCCCAGAATCTAACAACACAGATCCCTTTCGTCCCGACGACACGATCAAAATTATCTTCAGTTAACTCAATTAATGTACTCATATTGGATCCTCAGTAAAATTTTTAAGTGACTAAAATACAGCTCATCAATGAAATGTGGGGTATGCGCATGTCTATTTGCTGACTTTAGTATTGGAACATTCATTTTATGAATCCATGTAAGGTAACCGCTAACGCAGCATACTCGACACCCTTTATTCAATTATTATATTGAACATTATAGCTAGATCAACAGATCTTTTCCTATCAGAAAGATAGGCGTAACCTATCAATGGAGACTGGCATATACCAATCCAACATCAAGTTGCAGCCAGCAAGACAATGTGAGTGTTGATATTTCCCCGCTGCGCGGGGAAATATCAGGCGCATCTTGAAAGGCGATGGGCATAGGCTATCCATTAATAACAGTCAGTGATTAAAATCCTTAAAATAAATCACATCAATTCAGGTGAAATGGACAGAATCCCTATATATCAATCTAACTTCAAGTTGCCGTTTGCAAACCAACGAGAGTGCTTATATCTCCCCGCTGCGCGGGGAGATATAAGACGCATCTTGAAAGGCGACTGGTATATTTCACATAACAAGAATAGTTAATAACATATTATTATTTGATATTACATTTAGTTATAAACATGTTATTTTTGCACAAAAGCACACCAACAAATAAAACCAACACCCGACTAAGATTAATGAGGTATCTGAATATGCACTGCTTTTATTTTAAACCCGTGAATCAATATATTGTTCCGATAGTCAATGATGTTTATTTTCACCAAAATAAATGGGTGAAATGTAAAAAGACCCTTTGTTAAGAATTTCAACCCTATTCCCAATCTATTTTATTTCAAAGATAAAAGATAACCTTAAAAAAATATAAATTAATTTATCAATCAAACACAAGGGATCATGCATGCAAAATTTTCTCCAAGCATTACAAGAATTCGGATTAAAAACCTCTAATCCCTCTAAATTATATAAATCAGAAACTGAAAATTTAGAAATAGAGCCATCAAAATTGAAAGAACAGGTTAATGGGATATTCCAAAACAGATTACCATTAATAAATATCATCACTCTACAAGAAGATACGATTAAGACAGAAGATTTTCCATTAACAGATATCCAATATGCTTATTTGATTGGACGTAATCCTCGGCTAGAACTGGGTGGATTGACAAGCTGCCTATATACCGAATGGGATATTAAATCTTTAAATATAGAATTATTCAATAATGCTTTGAATAAGATTATTGAATATCACCCTATGTTACGGGCGACCTTGTCTTTGGATGGTCAGCAGAAAATTTCACCTTCCCCGTTGATCTATACCATTCCTATTCAGGATGGCCGGATTTGGTCAGGATCAGAAAAAGATAACAGGTTGGCAAAACTTCGCCAGGAAATGGAAACGCAATTATTGCCTGTCGATAAAACACCGACATTCGATATACGGGCAACAATCCTTAATGATGATATTACCCGCCTGCATATTTATTTCGACCTGATGTTTGTCGATATTCATAGTGTCCGTTTAGTATTACGTGACTGGTGGCAAGTTTATCAGGGCCATAATCTGCCGGACTTACCGGATAATCTTCATTTCCCCCGCTATATCCAATTAGAACGTTATCTACAGGGGCAACCACAGGGATTACGTGATAAAACTTATTGGGAACAACAGTTAGAACATTTACCTCCTCCCCCTGAATTACCGCTAAAAAATGCGCCTGAAATCCTTTCTCCACCGGTATTCAAACGTTACAGCCGGCAAATTTCTCCTGAAACATTATCGGCGCTTAGAAAAAAAGCGGAATTACGCAAGTTGACATTAGAAACGGTACTTCTCGGTATGTACGCAGAAGTGCTTCGTCAATGGTCTAAACGTCAAACTTTTACACTGACGATCACTCAATTTGGGCGTCGCCCCTATTTTGAGGGAATTGAAAATGTTGTCGGTAATTTCCTTCAACCCATGTTGCTGGGTATTGGCGGAACAGGAGAAGAAAGTCTCAATGATCGTTTGGTACAGATCCAGACAGATTTAATGATGAACCGCTGGCACTGTTCCTACAATGGGATTCAAGTTTTAAGAGAGCTGACCCGTCGCAATCATGGCAACCGGGCAGCAACCGCCCCCGTCGTATTTAGCAATACCCTGACAGCCAATTTGGATGATGTCGTCACCGATATCGGTTGGGTGGAGGCGATCCCCGTTTATAGCAGTAACCAAACCCCACAAGTCTGGCTGGAGAACCAAATCGTCCGTGTTGATGATCTTATCCAAATCAACTGGAATACCGTTAATGAGCTATTCCCCGACGACATGGTGGAAGCCATGTTGGATGCGTATATGGCGCTGATAACCACTTGTGCAGAAGATGATTCAGTATGGGATAAAAACACCTCACTGGTGCAATTGCCAGCCTCCGATCTGATGGAACGAGCAACAGCCAATGCCACGAAGACGGAACTTGATCTCAAGCTGCTACATGAAATGGTCTTACAGGCCGCCGAAAAATTCCCCAATGCCATTGCGCTGATTCAGGGCGAAAAACAATTTACCTATGCAGAAATGGTCAACAGGGCTTGTGCAATAGCGCAGCAGCTACGCACCGCTGCCCCCATTCATCCCAACGATATTGTCGCCGTTTCCCTGCCACAAAGCCCGGAACTGGTCATCGGGTTGCTGGGTGTGCTGATGTCTGGCGCTGCCTACGTAGCCATTGATCCCCAGCTTCCGGCGGAACGGAGAATGAGTTTACTCAACCGCTGTTCAGTCAAAGGGATTGTGACGGATAGCACCATTTTTGGGCATGATGAATTTACCCATCTGCTTCGCATCAATCTGGATGAGTGCCCTACGCACAAGGCCATGAATACCGAACCCATCGCGACGGCACATGGGGCTGCCATGTCGTCAATTCAGGGATTGGATGATCTGGCCTATGTCATCTTTACCTCCGGTTCGACAGGGGAACCGAAAGGGGTAATGGCTTCCCAGCGTAACGCAGCCAATACGGTACTTGATATTAATCAGAAGTTCCGCGTCACAGAAAAAGATGCGGTGTTGTCTGTCGCACCTGCCGGGTTTGATTTGTCCGTCTATGACTACTTCGGGCTATTGGGTGTGGGCGGAAAAGTGGTTTTTGCCATGCCAGAAACCGCCAATGACCCCAAAATCTGGCTGGACATGCTGATCAAACATCACATTACTCTCTGGAATAGTGTCCCTGCGCCCGTGAAAGTATTGATAGACAGAAACGGTTCTGCGCTGTCTGAAACCCCATTAAGGCTGATCCTGATGAGCGGGGACTGGATACCGGTCGATCTGCCTGAACGTATTCGAGAAAGTTTGCCCGATACGGCAATCATCAGTCTCGGTGGGGCAACGGAAGGTTCTATCTGGTCGATACATTATCCCATTGAGAAAATTAACAAAAACTGGAAAAGCATTCCTTATGGCAAGCCGCTGGCAAACCAGACTTTCCATGTATTGAATAACTGGCTCCTTCCCTGCCCCAAATGGGTAACCGGTGAACTGTATATTGGCGGAGACGGGGTGACTCAAGGTTATCTGGGCGACGCAGAAAAAACGGCACTGCGCTTTATTACTCATCCTGCCACGGGTGAGCGGCTGTACAGAACCGGCGATTTGGGGCGATACATTGCAGAGGGTTTAATCGAAATTCTAGGGCGCGAAGATAATCAGGTCAAAATCAATGGCTACCGGATTGAATTAGGGGAAATTGAAGCCTGCCTTCTGAGCCACGAAAATGCCAGCCATGTCGTCATTGAGGCTCCTGTTCATGCCAAAACCGGGCAACGACATATTGTCGCCTATATTGTGCCGGAGGCACCAGAAACGTTGGATGATCCAACCCATTTTCAGGCGCAATTAAGAGAAGTTGCCCGCAAAACGTTACCCTCTTACATGGTGCCCAGTTATTACATCTTGTTGCCCCATATGCCATTAACCAGTAATGGCAAAATTGACCGTAAAGCGTTGCCTGTCCCTTGGTCGGAGAGTGAAGAACATGCCAATGCCCCGGTTAAACCCGCTAATGCGATAGAGGCAAAGATCCTGAAACTCTGGCAAGCCCAACTCCAGCATGACGATTTTGATGTCACCGATGGCTTTTTTGATATCGGTGGCGATTCACTGCATGCCGTTGGTTTACTCAGTGCTCTGCGGCAAGAATTTAATATTACGCCCGTTGGCGAGCAGGACATCATCGAAGGGCTGTTTATGAATTCGAATATCCAGTCTTTCTCTCGCATCATCGAAACTATTGTCCAATCTCAAGCGGTGAATGAACTATGACCAAAACATACGATTATATCGTGGTGGGCGGTGGCTCAGCCGGGTGCGTGGCGGCCGCCCGCCTGTCTGAAAATAGCGCAAAATCCGTACTACTGATTGAAGCAGGCCACGCATCTGATGTACACAACCCGGCCAGCCCACTCAGAGATGCGTCAAGGCTGGTGCTGGAAGGATATAACTGGGATTACGAAGCTAATGTGCGCAATGATGATCGGTTCGCCGCGTTGATTGCTCCCCCCGTCCATATGGAGAACCCACAACAGTCTCGCAAGCATAAGGCGCGCAAGCCATTCAATTATCGTGTGGGAAAAGTACTTGGCGGCTCTTCCGCAGTCAACGGTGCCATTGCCCTGCGAGGATTTCCGAGCGACTTCGATCAATGGGCCAAAATGGGTTGCCCCAATTGGGGTTGGGGGCAGGTTCTGCCGTGGTTTAAGCATCTGGAGAATGATACCGATTATCTCGGTGATGATAACCACGGCTCACAAGGGCCGATGTGTCTGCGCAGGCCTGCAAAGAGCGAAATCCATCCCCTTGATATGGCTTTTGCCCGTGCTTGCGAACAGTCTGGGGTGCCTTACGTTGATGATCTCAATGTCGGCGAAGATCCCGCGGTTGGCCCTGTTCCCGCGAATGTCATTCATGGCGCGGAACGGGTGGATGTTTATCGTTCATACCTTGAGCCGATCCTGGATAGAAAAAATTTGCATGTGATGACGGATGCACTGGTCACGCAGATTATGTTTAACGGCACGGTTGCCGCTGGGGTAACAATCATTCAGGCGGGAGAAGAACGCGTTTATCAGGCCAGACAGATTGTCCTTTGCGCTGGCGCAATTGGTTCGGCGGCGTTATTGCAGCGTTCAGGGGTGGGCGATCCGGCACATCTGGGCAGATTAGGTATCCCTGTTGTTGCGCCAGTGCCCGCCGTGGGCAGAGCCCTGACTGATCATGCTTCCGTGGTGCTGTGGGCGCTGCCTAAAGCGGGCGTCTGTACAACCGGCCTGCCGTGGCGACAAATTGCTGCCCGTATCAATAGCGGTTACGACGACAAAGTCGATGTCCAAATTGGCTTACTGAACAATGTTGCCAGTGACACCGTCCCCGGATTCAGGGATCGCGTGGCGTATCCTATGCTGGTTGGCGCTTCCGTCATGTTGATGCGTCCAGAGATGCAAGGGCAGGTCTTCATCACGTCGGCGTCACCCACCGCGTTGCCGCAAATTGATCTGCCATTGACCCGTACGCCAACAGATATCGCTCGCCTTGTCGGCGGAGTACGTAAAATTTGGCAGGTCTTACACCATCCAGAAGTGGAAGCATTCCTTGATGGCATACAATTTTGGTCTCACTCCATGATTGATAACGACGAAATCATGAACAGTGCCATCAAAAACCTTGTCAATCCAGGCTGGCATGCCTCTGGCACGCTCAGAATGGGGCGCCGTGGTGATCCTGCTAGCGCGACCCAAGAAGATGGCCAGGTGCATGGCATTACGGGTGTGACCGTTGCTGATGCTTCCCTGTTCCCCACCATTCCCTCGATGCCAACGAACCTGACAACCATCATGATAGCTGAACGCATTGTCAGTTTTTTGATCGAGGGCGAAGCCACTCGCGAGCGAGGAACACATGGACACTAATTGCAAACGGGTGATTTATGCCTTTCCCCATGCTGGCGCAACCACCGCCATTTATCGCCCCTGGTTACAGGATCTTATGACCACCAAGTCTGCGATCTTACAACCCGTTGCGATCCCAGGCCGTGGTTATTTGGCTAAACAGCCGGAAATTCCCGATCTCGATTTACTGGTTGAACGACTGGCCTCCGATATCTGGGCGGATTTCCGACAAAAACAAGCACAGGGCATCACGGAGTGGATCACCTTTGGCCATAGCTTTGGGGGAGTGCTGAGTGTCGCGGTAGGCCGGGCATTAATGGAAAACTATGCCACGTCTCCCCTATTTGGCGTGGTATCCAGCGCGGTTCCCCCTCATCGTCAACTCAACGATGAGCGACACAAATGGACAGATGAACAATGGGTACAGAAAACCAGAGAAGATCAAGGGACACCCGAAGCAATCTTGAATGAACCTGCGCTGATAAAACCCATCATCCGGCAACTGCGCAGTGATTACCTGATACGTAGCCAATTTCCCCGACTTGGCAATATACAGGTGAATTATCCACTGGTGCTAATTTCCGCCACTCACGACCCTCATGTCACTTTGGCAGACATGGAAGCCTGGCAAAATTACACCTCTGACGATATTTCACTCACCCATATTGCCGGGGATCACTTTGCTGTGTACCGCCACTGGGATGTCATCAAAAAAATACTGCTGAATAAGGCAATGGGCTGACAAAAAACCTGGAGTGAATATGTGTATTGAGATAGATAATTTTGATAATTACCGCAAATCTTGCCGTGAATTTCTTGAACGTGAAATCGTCCCTGAGCATCAAAAATGGGAAGAGAACGGGCGGGTTGAACGCATCTTTTGGGAGAAATTCGGTCAGGCAGGGTTGTTAGGCATGGGGGTCAGCCCTGAGTTTGGGGGGCTGGAAAAACACGATTATCGGTTCGCGGTCATTCTGACGGAAGAACTCATCAAAGCCGGTGTCACTGTACCGGGGATCGTCGCCCATAATGACATCGTTGCCAGCTACATTTTTGCCCTCGGTCATCAGGAGCAGAAAAAAAGGTGGCTGCCGGCACTGTGTAGCGGAAAACGGGTCGCAGCCATTGCCATGACGGAACCCAGCGGCGGCTCCAATACCGCAGACATCAAAACCGTGGCTAAACGTCAAGGCGATTATTATCTGGTCAATGGCAGCAAAACTTACATCACCAATGGCATCAATGCAGATCTGATCGTCGTCGCGGTAAAAACAGCAGAGGGACAACAGGGACAGGGGATCAGTTTACTGGCGATCGAGCGGGATATGCCTGGATTCACCAGAGGGGAACCATTAAAGAAAATTGGCTGGAATGGCAGCGACACGGCTGAACTCTTTTTCCATGACTGCAAAGTCCCTGTCACCAACCTGATTGGCCGTGAAAACCTCGGCAACTATTACTTTATGTCAGCCATGCCCCGCGAACGCCTCAGCATCTCAACCGTGGCGGTTGCCAGTGCAGAACATATATTGCAGAGCACACTGGAATATGTGAAAGAAAGGACAGCCTTCCATCAACCGATCGGCTCCTTTCAGTACAACCGTTTTGTTCTCGCGCAATTAGATACCGAAATAAAAATTGCCCGCGTTTACCTTGATCACGCCGTCGATCTCTTCAATCGGGGGCTTTTCAGTGTCGTGGATGCCGCCCGCATCAAGTGGTGGACGACCGAACTGCAAATGAAAGTGGCAGATCGTTGCCTGCAACTGCACGGCGGCCTGGGTTACTTGCGTGATTCTCTTGCTGGCAAGAATTGGCTGAATAGTCGCGCCCAGACGATTTACGGTGGAACCAGCGAAGTGCTGCAAGAAATCATCAGCAAATCCATTGGGCTTTAAGGCACCGTGATACGCGGCTGGAGAGGATATATTCGTTATGCATAAGAACAACAGTACATCGTGTCTCATCCGATCAGTCAATGTCAGTCAGTGGAACGCGACCGTTCTCACTTGGGCAAATGCCGAAAACTGGGATATGAATACGGACGATGCAGCCCGTTTTTTTAACGTAGATCCAACGGCTTTTTTTATTGCCTATCGTGGCATTCAACCTATCGCTTCCATGTCAATGGTGAATTATTCAGATGCTTATTCGTTCGGTGGCAATTTCATCATACGACCGGAATTCCGCCATCATGTTTGTGCAGGAAAGATATGGAAATGGTCGATAGATCATGCTGAACATCGCACCATTGGCTGTGATGGTAACTGGGACAGAACAGAACTCTATGAAAAAAGAGGGTTTGTTATCCATTACCGCAATGTCCGGCTTTCAGGTGTCATCAAGCCCAAAATCAGACCGCCAGAAGGTGCCATTCTGATCACCCCAGCCAATATTGATGAAGTCATTAAGTATGACGCTGAATGCACTGGCGTTGATCGCAGCGCATTACTGGCGAATTGGTTTTGGGGCAAAGAACGCTATGGATTTTGCACTTATTCCAGGGCGGGGATCACCGGCGTCATCGGCCTGAGGCGATCCCAAAATGGCTACCGAATAGGCCCTTTTCTTGCCGATGACCCTGACGCGGTTGAGACGTTAGCCCTTACCGCATTTGCGCAGATCCCGGATGGTTTACCGGTATCGGCCGATGTTCCCGAAACCGATAACAACGACTTTCTTCAACTGGCTAACGAATATGGCCTAAACGGGCTGTTTAACACCTACAGAATGTACAAAGGCAATCTCATCCCAAAGGGGCGGCTGGATAAGGTCAAGGCCATTGCGTCTTTGGAGCTGGGGTAATGGATATCAACAACTGGCCATTACCTGGAATCGCAACATCATTAATATATTTATGAGAGGTTATGTTATGGCAAATGAAACACCGACCTTATTTGAATGGATGGGCGGTCGCGAGGTGCTCATGAAACTCATGTCCACCTTTTATGCCAAGGTTGAAAAAGATGAACTGCTTGCCCCGCTGTTTAAAAACATGAAATCCGATCATCCTGGTCATGTCGCCATGTGGTTGGAAGAGGTGCTCGGCGGAGAGAGTCGCTATACCGAAGATCGTGGTGGCTTCAAAGTCATGCTAAGCCGCCACAGAGGCCGAAGTATCCAACCAGAACAGAGAAAAAGATGGGTAGAGTTGTTGATGGCGTCTGCCGATGAAATCGGGTTGCCTTCTGATCCCGAATTTCGTGCCGCATTTGCCGGTTATATCGAATGGGGTTCACGCCGGGCTGAAGCCAATTCTCAACCCGATGCCTCCCCTTCACGTCGTGAAACAGTACCCAAATGGGGATGGGGAGAAGCCCCTCCAGGAACCCCTTAATTTTCGGTGAAATTTAACGATAAAGAGGTGAGCCTATGCTGTTGGCGATCAGTGACTTGCATGTCTCTCACGCGACCAATAGGGCGATAGTCGAATCACTCAGGCCATCAACACCTGATGATTGGCTGCTGCTGGCAGGCGATATTGCAGAGCGGGAGTCAGACTTTACCTGGGTCATCAGGACGTTTTCCCAACGTTTTGCCCAAGTGGTCTGGACGCCAGGAAATCATGAACTCTGGTGTACACCCAAAGATCCATTAAAGTTGCCTGGCGTACTACGCTATGAACATCTGGTCAATATTTGCCGACAGCATAATGTACTCACTCCTGAAGATGAGTTCCGTCATTACCGCAGGGGGAATGGTACGACTGTTACCATTGCCCCTGTTTTTACCCTATACGATTATTCATTCAGAAAACATGATGACTATACGGCGGAACAAGCCATAGCACGTGCCCGTCGTTGTGGTGTCATGAGTGCTGACGAATTCTTCCTGAAAACCTATCCTCACAAAAATATTATCGATTGGTGTCGGGAGCGTATCCAATATACCGAAAAACGCTTAAACGCGATCCCAGAGGGGGAAGATATCGTACTTGTCAGCCACTTTCCCATTATCCGTCAGCCGCTTGCCTCCCTACGCAATAGCGAATTTTCCATTTGGTGTGGCAGTGAAAAAACGCACCAATGGGCATCAAGAAAAGGGGTTCGTATGGTGGTATATGGGCACTTGCATATTCCCAATCTCGAATATATTCAAGATGTTGCTCATTTGGAGGTCTCTTTAGGCTATCCGCGGGAATGGCAAGAGCATGGGCGGGATACTTACTTAGTGCCACTAGACAGGTTACTGGAGCACGCTAACGAGTATCGCTAATCATCTATTTTTATAATAAGAGGCTTATTGACCGATGAAAAACAATGAAAGAAATTCACAGATAAAACCTCGGATCTTAATTGGGGCAACCGGATCTGTGGATATCACCCTGCTACCCAAATATCTTTCAACAATTAAGGCAACGATCGACTGCACATTGACGGTACTGATGACAAACCCTGCGACCTCTTTTTTACCCGCCTCAACGGTAGCCCTCTATGCCGATCGGGTTATTAGCGGAGAAATGCCACACGATTGGCCAACAGACAAACCTTCACGCATTGTCGCCGATCATGACATCATGGCCGTTTTGCCTGCCACGGCTAACACGCTTGCAACTGTTGCTTGTGGGGGCGCAACCAATCGGTTAACCACCGTCATTCTGGCCTCCACATTTCCTGTGCTGTTTTTTCCTGTTATGGGGCACGTGATGTGGGAAAAAAAAGCAACACGCCGCAATATCACGCAATTAGGTGATGATGGCTATCACGTTATTGAACCCGTGTGGCACGAAAATTTTGATGCTTCACTCCAACGCATGGTTGGGCATCCCTCATTACCGGATATTGACACCGTCATTTCACTGCTGAAACAACATCTCCCGAATCAGTTCTGGGGTTAATCGCGATGTGCAAGAGTATTCCGTCCTTTCATTGATAAAATTTCGATATGAACGTTATCCAATCATTGGGCTGAGTACTCTCCTATTTCAAATTTTCCCTGATATATAGCGATAAACGCTTCCTCTGTTCGAATCTATACCAGTTGCCTTTCAAGATGCGTCTTATATCTCCCCGCGCCGCGGGGAGATATAAATACTCTCATGGGTTTGCAACCTGCAACTTGACGTTGGATTCGTATAAACTACATATCACTAAAATAGGCTGCCATTAAAAATTGCAGAATAAATATCTTTTAATATAGCATAAGTTTTATTTTCATCTATTTTGGGTCTGACCAGAACATTTGGAAATAATCACCAAAAACCCATTTTATAACTATAAATCGGTAACTTATGTCACAACATCACAATCGCCCGTTAAATAAACAGGATTATAAAACTCTGTCCCTGGCTGCCTTAGGCGGCGCTCTGGAATTTTACGATTTTATTATCTTTGTCTTTTTCGCTGTTGCCCTTGGAGAACGGTTTTTCCCCGCGGATATTCCCGAATGGCTTAGGCAACTACAGACCTTTGGTATTTTTGCGGCGGGTTATTTGGCTCGGCCTTTAGGCGGGATCATCATGGCGCATTTTGGTGATCTCATTGGCCGTAAGAAAATGTTTTCACTCAGTATCTTGATGATGGCCGTTCCCACACTGGCCATCGGCATGTTGCCCACCTACGATACCGTCGGCATCACTGCGCCGATACTGCTATTGCTGATGCGGATCATGCAAGGTGCCGCCATTGGTGGAGAAGTGCCCGGCGCCTGGGTTTTTGTGGCAGAGCATGTTCCCCATAAACGCATTGGCTTTGCCTGTGGTATTTTGACGGCAGGATTGAGTCTGGGGATTTTATTCGGCTCTCTCGTCGCGACCATTATTACCTCTATTTATGCCAAACACGAAGTCCTGGATTGGGCATGGCGTCTGCCCTTTTTCTTAGGGGGCATTTTCGGCTTATGTGCCATGTACCTGCGCCGTTGGCTGCATGAAACCCCTGTCTTCAAGGAAATGCAGCAACGTAAAGCGTTGGCCGAAGAGCTGCCCCTAAAATCCGTCATCGCCCATCACAAGTGCGCCATCTCTATTTCCATGCTGCTGACATGGCTCCTTTCCGCTGGCATTGTTGTTGTCATCCTGATGACCCCAACCTATCTGCAAACGGTATTTCATCTGGAACAATCACTGACTTTGCAAGCAAACAGTCTGGCGATCATCTCATTAGCGATTGGCTGTATCACCGCAGGATATTTATGCGACAAATGGGGAGCCGGTATCGTACTGATGGTCGGTTGCATTCTATTAGCCGCCACAACCTGGTTTTTCTATCACAACATCAGCCATGAACCACTTAAGCTATTCAGTACCTATTCCCTCACTGGCTTGACCGTCGGCGTGATTGGCGCAACACCTTTTGTCATGGTGAATAGCTATCCCCCAGAAGTCAGGTTCAGTGGCATCTCATTTTCATACAATGTGGCCTATGCCATTTTTGGTGGACTGACACCGATCTTCGTCACCTTATTGCTGGCCTATACCCCACTGGCTCCTGCCTACTATATGTTGGTCTTATCGGCGGTTGGCCTTGTATTGGGGATTTACTTGCGGAAAAAATCTATCTGAAAAAGCAGTGGGGGAAATTAGGGATTAATTTTCTGTCATAAAGTACAGGATGAGCATAAATCACTCATCCTGCCTCAACGTGGTTAAGCGTGTTTCACTTCACCAATTGGCAAAACAGTACGGCCATATTGTTCATTCAGAACTTCTGCCATTGCCAGATAGAAAGCACTCGCACCGCAGATAACGCCTTCAAAACCGGCGAAGATCAAAATGTTGGCATTACCAGTGATATTGCCAATGGCCAGCAATGCGAACAACAGCGTCAGGCTGCCAAACACAAATTGCAGGACACGGTTAGCTTTCAACGTACCAAAGAACATAAATAGCGTGAAAATTCCCCATAGGGCGAGATAAACGCCAAGGAACTCCTGGCTAGTCGCGTCAGCCAAGCCCATTTTCGGCAGGAAAAGCAACGCGATGAGGCTCAACCAGAACAGACCATAAGAGGTAAATGCGGTTGCAGCGAAAGTATTTCCTTTTTTGTACTCAAAGATGCCAGCCAGCACCTGAGCCAAACCACCATAAAAAATTCCCATACTCAAAATAGCTGATGCCAATGGGAAAAAACCTGCATTATGCAGATTCAACAAAATGGTTGTCATGCCAAAACCCATTAAACCCAGTGGGCCTGGGTTAGCCAACTGATTAGAATGCATAATTCCCCTAAAAATACAAATAAAACAAAATATTAGAAAAGTTATCGTGGTGCTTTCCAGCACCAAGAAACCACAAAAGGCGGCGAATCATAATGTGATGACATCAACTACACAATGGCCTTCGAAAAATTTTTTTATTAAATCTCAATTTTTTTTCAATTTCCCCCTTGATGCTGAAATGAATGACCCCATCTAAGTCTCAACTACAGTTACTAGTGAATATTTCAGCACTGGCTGAAAAACAAATGAGGAATTTCTGGCATACAGAGCCATTGAAAAGCAAACATTCGTCCTCATATAGCCTAGTAACTTGACCGAATATATGAATTCTTTGTGGAGGCGTTTAGATGGGTAAAATCATTGGTATCGACTTGGGAACTACCAACTCTTGTGTAGCAATTATGGACGGCACAACCACGCGTGTGCTTGAAAACAGCGAAGGTGACCGTACTACACCTTCCATCATCGCATATACTCAGGATGGTGAAACTCTGGTTGGTCAACCAGCTAAACGTCAAGCTGTTACTAACCCGCAAAACACGCTGTTTGCTATTAAGCGCTTGATTGGCCGTCGTTTTCAGGATGAAGAAGTACAGCGTGATGAATCTATCATGCCATACAAAATCATGGCTGCGGATAACGGCGATGCGTGGCTGGAAGTGAAAGGCCAAAAAATAGCACCACCTCAGGTCTCTGCTGAGGTTCTGAAAAAAATGAAGAAAACAGCGGAAGATTACTTGGGTGAACCCGTAACCGAAGCTGTTATCACCGTTCCTGCCTACTTCAACGATGCACAACGCCAGGCAACGAAAGATGCGGGCCGTATCGCCGGTCTGGAAGTTAAGCGTATCATCAACGAACCAACGGCGGCTGCTCTGGCTTACGGTTTGGACAGAGAAGTGGGCAACCGCACCATCGCGGTTTATGACTTGGGTGGTGGTACTTTCGATATCTCCATCATCGAGATCGATGAAGTTGATGGCGAAAAAACGTATGAAGTTCTGGCAACCAATGGGGATACCCACTTGGGTGGTGAAGACTTCGACAGCCGCATGATCAACTATCTGGTTGACGAGTTTAAGAAAGAACAAGGCATCGACCTGCGTAATGACCCACTGGCAATGCAGCGTCTGAAAGAAGCCGCAGAAAAAGCGAAAATCGAACTTTCTTCTGCACAACAGACTGACGTAAACCTGCCCTACATCACCGCCGATGCGACCGGTCCTAAGCACATGAACATCAAAGTGACTCGTGCAAAACTGGAATCGCTGGTTGAAGATCTGGTTAAGCGTTCAATCGAGCCACTGAAAGTTGCACTGAACGATGCAGGCCTGTCTGTATCTGACATCAACGATGTGATTCTGGTGGGTGGTCAGACTCGTATGCCAATGGTACAGAAAGCCGTTGCCGATTTCTTCGGCAAAGAGCCACGTAAAGACGTGAACCCAGACGAAGCCGTTGCAATCGGTGCCGCAGTTCAGGGCGGTGTATTGGCAGGTGACGTGAAAGACGTTCTGCTGCTGGACGTTACGCCACTGTCCCTGGGTATTGAAACCATGGGCGGCGTGATGACTTCCCTGATTTCTAAGAACACCACTATCCCAACTAAACATAGTCAAGTGTTCTCTACAGCGGAAGATAACCAATCTGCGGTGACTATCCACGTACTTCAGGGTGAGCGTAAACGTGCCGGCGATAACAAATCTCTGGGTCAGTTTAACCTTGATGGCATTCAGCCAGCGCAACGCGGAACGCCACAGATCGAAGTCACTTTCGATATCGATGCTGACGGCATCCTGCATGTTTCTGCAAAAGACAAAAACTCTGGCCGTGAGCAGAACATCACCATCAAGGCCTCTTCTGGTCTGAACGAAGAAGAGATCCAACAGATGGTACGTGATGCAGAAGCAAACGCAGAAGCTGACCGTAAGTTTGAAGAGCTGGTTCAGATCCGTAACCAGGCCGACCAACTGATCCACGGTACTCGTAAACAAGTTGAAGAAGCTGGCGACAAACTGACTGCAGACGACAAAGCAGCCATCGAGAAAGCAACGTCTGAACTGGAAACTGCGGCAAAAGGCGAAGACAAAGCTGAAATCGAAGCGAAGATCCAAGCCCTGGTTGAAGCCTCCAAGAAACTGTTGGAAATTGCCCAACAGCAAGCCCAGGCTGGTGCTGCCGATGCTGGCGCAAGCAACGCGAAGAAAGAAGACGACGTTGTAGACGCTGAATTCGAAGAAGTGAAAGACAAAAAATAATAGCCCTTAGCGGGCAAAGTAACAGGGCGCCTGTTACTTGTTAACTGGCACGGGCGTTGAGGTAACTCTACGCCCGTGCGTGCGTGTTAAGGGTAGACAATACAATGGCAAAAAAAGATTATTACGAAGTTTTGGGCGTTTCCAAAACCGCAGACGAAAAAGAGATCAAAAAAGCCTATAAACGGCTGGCAATGAAACATCACCCTGACCGCAACCAGGGTGATAAAGAATCAGAAAGTAAATTCAAAGAAATTAAAGAAGCGTATGAGATCCTGACAGATCCTCAGAAACGTGCCGCTTATGATCAATATGGTCACGCTGCCTTTGAACAAGGCGGTATGGGTGGCGGTGCCGGCGGTTTCGGTGGCGGAGCTGACTTTAGCGATATCTTTGGTGACGTTTTCGGAGATATTTTCGGTGGTGGCCGTCGTCAGCAGCGTCCTAGCCGTGGTTCAGACCTGCGTTACAGCATGGAATTAACTTTGGAAGAAGCTGTCCGGGGTGTGACCAAAGAGATCCGCATTCCAACACTGGAATCTTGTGAGAGCTGCCATGGCAGTGGTGCAAAAGCGGGCACCAGCCCAGAAACGTGCTCAACCTGTCACGGTGCAGGCCAAGTACATATGCGTCAGGGTTTCTTCACCGTTCAGCAGCCTTGCCCTCATTGTCATGGCCGCGGCAAAATCATCAAAGAGCCTTGCGGTAAATGTCATGGACATGGCCGGGTTGAGAAATATAAAACCCTGTCCGTTAAAATTCCGTCGGGCGTTGATACTGGCGATCGCATTCGCCTGAGCGGTGAAGGTGAAGCGGGTGAACACGGAGCACCGGCCGGCGATTTGTACGTTCAGGTTCAGGTCAAAACGCACCATATCTTTGAGCGCGATGGCAGCAATCTTTACTGCGAAGTGCCGATCAACTTCGCAACCGCAGCACTGGGTGGCGAAATTGAAGTCCCAACCCTTGATGGTCGCGTCAGCCTGAAAATCCCTGCGGAAACCCAGACAGGCAAGCTGTTCCGCATGAAAGGTAAAGGGGTTAAATCCGTCCGTGGCGGTGTTCAGGGCGACTTACTGTGCCGTGTCGTTGTAGAAACACCGGTTAAGTTGAATGAAGAACAAAAAGAGCTGATGCGTAAACTGGGTGAATCTTTTGGTGGAAAAAGCGGTGAAACCAATAGCCCTCGCTCCAAGAGTTTCCTTGATGGCGTGAAGAAATTTTTTGATGATCTGACTAAGTAATTTAATACTTTTGTGAGATCTCTCATAAATCCCGCCTGATTATCAATAACTAAAAAGATAATCAGGCGGGATTTATCATTTTAATAAAGCACTATCCTAACTTCGTCCCAATCACCCCAGCTACAATCACAACACAAGCCAATAATCGCATTTTGTTAAACGGTTCTCGCAAGATGACGACAGACAATAACATCGCAAATAACACGCTGGTTTCTCGCAATGCGGCAACCAGCACGATAGGGGCATAACTCATCGCCCAAATCACGATGCCATAACTGAGTAATTGCATCAGCCCGCCCAGCAATCCCTTCTTCCAGTATTGGAGCAACTTCCTTCCGGCCGTGCTCCAATATTTGAAATACATAATCACACCCATGCTCCAGCCATTAATCGCAAACAGCCATAAGATATAGGTCAAGGTATGATCACTGGCACGGGAGCCTGCACCATCAGATAAGGTATAACCTGCGGTAAATACAGATGTTGTGATTGCTGCAATTAACGTTTTGCGATCCAGGTGAAGAGAATTTTTCCCTTGTGGAACAGCAATTAACAGAATCCCCACAATAATCAACCCCACTCCCAGCATAGCGAAAGGCGGCAACGTTTCCTGCAAAATTATCCAACTCAATAAAGCGGTAATGAGTGGCGCACAGCCTCTGGCAATGGGGTACACTTGCCCCAAATCTCCCGTAGCATAAGAACGGCTTAAAAACAGGCAATAAGCCGTGTGTAAAACCGCCGATAAGATTAGCCACGGCAAAGAGGATAATGTCGGCAATCCGACCCAAATTAACCCCAAGGTTGCGATAATTCCGGCAAAAAAGACAATAATTGAAATACCTAAAAATCGATCTGCGCTAATCTTAACTAAAGCATTCCAACTGGCATGTAGCAAAGCAGCGCCAAGGACAAACAGGAAAAGTAACGTTGTCATGGGGTATTTTTACTCATATCGTTAGCACAAATAATGATTAAAATTGACTCTGTTATACAGTGTAATTTATCAATATTTCAAAAAACATTATTACATTATATTACAATTCGAATATGCCGATCTATCCAGCACCAATAATCTGCTTTTTCCGATACCATAATTATCATAACATCCATGACCTTGATCAATTTCATAGGTTAATTTATTTATGACTGCAATTATTCGCCAATTCCTGAAGTTAGAGGCTGCCGGGGGACTTCTGCTCATTCTTGCAGCCATTATTGCGCTGGTTATGGCGAATACGCCATTGCAAGGTATTTATCATCAATTCCTCAATCTTCCTGTTGCGGTGCAATTCGCAGCATTAGAAATTAACAAGCCATTATTACTCTGGATAAATGATGGGTTAATGGCGGTGTTTTTTCTCATTGTCGGTCTGGAAGTCAAGCGGGAACTCATGGAAGGCTCGCTTGCTGGTCGTGACAAAGCCATTTTTCCCGCCATTGCCGCGCTTGGGGGGATGTTGGTTCCTGCGCTAATCTATCTGGTGTTTAATGGCGACAACGAGGTTACACGACAAGGTTGGGCGATTCCCTGCGCAACAGATATCGCTTTTGCCTTAGGGGTCATGGCATTATTGGGGAAACGCGTTCCTACGGCATTAAAAGTATTCTTACTTGCGCTGGCGATTATTGATGACTTAGGTGTGATCATCATTATCGCTTTGTTCTATACCAAAACAGTATCTTTAGCCGCATTAAGCCTGGCCGCCATCATGGTGATGCTGCTGGCCTGGATGAATTGGAAAGGAATAGCTAAAACGTCCGCCTACCTGATGGTCGGCGGGGTTTTATGGGTGTGTATCTTGAAATCTGGTATCCATGCCACATTGGCTGGCGTGATTGTCGGGTTTTTGATCCCCCTTCGGGATGAAAAAGGCGAATCCCCTTCTGAAACCCTGGAGCATGAATTGCATTCGTGGGTCGCTTATTTAATTTTGCCCCTGTTTGCGTTTGCCAATGCGGGTATTGCATTACACGGTGTCACATTCGATGGCTTAACCAGCATCTTGCCTACAGGTATTGCACTTGGCCTGTTTATTGGCAAGCCAGTGGGCATTTTCCTGTTTAGCTGGGGTGCCGTAAAACTGGGCATGGCCAAGTTGCCAGAAAAAATTGGCATGAGACAAATTTTCGCGGTTTCTGTGCTGTGTGGGATCGGTTTTACTATGTCTATTTTTATCTCTGGTCTGGCATTTGAAGGGCTGGGTGAAGCATTCAGTACCTACTCTCGTCTGGGAATATTGATTGGTTCAACCACGGCGGCCATCATGGGATATGGATTATTGAATAAGCTATTACCGAAGAAAAAAGGATAGCCAAACGCACATGAATAGACTAATTTAAGCACAAAATTAGCAGCAAATTCCGAAGTAATTCATCCTCTTAATATTCGCGGTATAGCACTTTTACCGGTTGTAGCCCGAATATTTCACACCAATAAAAAATAGGAGCACGCCATTAATCTGGCGACCTGAAATGTATGGTCACGGCTGTTGTACAGATGTGAGGCAATACACAAGGATAAATATATGCGGGTTTCACATTTAAATTTTAACCATCTCTATTATTTTTGGCATGTTTGCAAGGAAGGATCGGTTGTGGGGGCAGCGGAAGCGCTATATCTGACACCACAAACCATCACAGGGCAGATAAAAGCGTTGGAAGAGCGTCTGGGTGGGAAGTTATTTAAACGCCAGGGAAGAGGTTTAATGCCCTCAGAACTGGGGCAATTAATTTTCCGCTATGCGGATAAGATGTTTACGCTCAGCCAGGAAATGATGGACATCGTGACTTACAGCCGAGAATCAAACTTGCTGTTTGACGTAGGTGTCGCTGACGCGCTGTCCAAACGTTTAGTGAGTAAAGTGCTGGAAACAACTGTTGTGGAACACGAAAAAATCCACTTGCGTTGTTTTGAATCGACACATGAAATGCTGCTTGAACAACTTAGCCAACATAAGCTGGATATGATCCTGTCTGATTGCCCGGTTGACTCTTCCCAACAAGAAGGGCTGTTTTCAGTGAAGCTAGGGGAATGCAGTATCAGTTTCTACTGCCGTCAACCCATCCCGCAAAAACCGTTTCCAGCGTGTCTGGAAGAGCGACGTTTGTTGATCCCAGGCCGCCGTTCAATGCTCGGCAGAAAGCTGCTGACATGGATACGCAATAAAAACCTTGCTGTTGAAGTGCTAGGGGAATTTGACGACGCAGCATTGATGAAAGCATTCGGTATGTATCACAATGCCATTTTCATCGCGCCCACTTTTTATGCTAATGATATCTTCGCGGATAGCGATATTGTTGAGATAGGTCGATTGGATACGGTACAGGAAGAATATTATGTCATCTTTGCAGAACGCATGATCCAACATCCGGCTGTCCAGCGTGTGTGTAACAACGATTTCTCTGCTTTATTCCGCTCGCCACCAAAAAGCCGCCCTGAAAAATTGCGTTAAGGGTACGTAAAAACCGTTGTTTCAAAATCAGCCCACGGAAATTAACAGGAACAAAAAAACCGGCTTAAAGCCGGTTTTTTTAGCATAATCAAAACCAATAATTACATTGCTTTGATTTGTGCTGCCAGAGCAGATTTATGACGTGCTGCTTTATTTTTGTGGATCAGACCTTTACAGGCGTGACGATCAACAATTGGTTGCATGTCATTGAATGCTTTCTGTGCAGCTTCTTTATCGCCAGCAGCGATAGCCGCGTATACTTTCTTGATAAAAGTGCGCACCATGGAACGACGGCTTGCATTGTGCTGACGGCGTTTCTCAGACTGTATGGCGCGTTTCTTAGCTGATTTGATATTAGCCAAGGTCCAACTCCCAAATATATTCTATCGATGACAATTCAAAGGCCGAGGAATATGCCTGTTCAACCTTCTTTTGTCAATGGATTTGTGCAAATAAACGTCGTTGTACTGCGACGCTGCTTACGTTGTGATGGTGCGGGATTTTATCAGCTTACTCAGAGGGAATATAGTCTTTCACGATAAAAAACTGAATGAATCACAGAGAAATGCGATAAATTAAATATTTTTCGGGCATCTAGCCTATTTTTATTGTATGAATCAGGTTATTAATTAAAACCCTTTGTGATCGTGGGTTAACCTTGAGCTTTGTACAAGGTATAATCCGGCAATTTCCACGGTATTGAGCCAGCTATGGAGCTAATTCGCGGTATACACAATATCCGGGCGCGTCACCATGGTTGCGTGCTGACGATTGGTAATTTTGATGGTGTCCATCGTGGGCATCAAGCCTTATTAAAACACTTGAAGCAAGAAGGGCAGCGTCTCGGATTACCGACGATGGTCATGATTTTCGAACCGCAGCCTCTGGAAGTTTTTGTGGCAGATAAAGCGCCAGCCCGCCTAACCAGGCTGAGAGATAAGATAAAGTATTTGGCCAAAAATGGCGTTGATTATCTGTTATGTGTGAAATTTGACAAACATTTTGCAGCCAACTCTCCTGCAACCTTTGTTTCCCAGTTGCTCGTTGAAAAACTGGGTGTTAAGTTTCTGGCAATAGGCGATGATTTCCGTTTTGGCAAAAATCGCCGCGGGGATTTCCACTATTTGCAGCAAGCCGGTAAACAATACCGTTTTGATGTCGCCAGCACAGACAGTTTTTGTGACAGCGGTCTTCGGATCAGCAGTACAGCTATTCGTCAGGCACTGCACGATGATGATCTGGCTTTGGCCGAAATATTATTGGGGCATCCTTACAGCATAAGTGGCCGAGTGGTTCACGGTAAGCAATTGGGGCGCACCATCGGTTTCCCTACTGCGAATTTACCATTGAAACGTTTAGTTGCGCCTGTTCAGGGCGTGTATGCTGTCGAAGTCCACGGACTGGGCGATACCCCCCTGCCGGGTGTTGCTAACATAGGTCATCGCCCCACCGTTGCAGGTCACGGCCTGCAACTTGAAGTGCATTTGATTGATACCCAAATGGATCTGTATGGGCGTCATATTGATGTCGTATTACGCAAAAAATTGCGTAGTGAACAGCGATTTGCTTCGCTTGATGCGCTTAAGCAGCAAATCGCAAAAGATGTGGTTGCTGCGAGGAACTATCTCTTACAGCGATCCGAATCATGTATTTAGCGGAAAATTGGAACTGAGAATCTATAATGAGTGACTACAAAGACACCCTGAATTTACCAGAAACAGGGTTCCCTATGCGCGGGGATTTAGCTAAGCGCGAACCAGATATGTTAAAACGTTGGTACAAAGAAGGTTTGTATCAGGCAATTAGAAAAGCAAAATCTGGCAAGAAAACGTTTATTTTGCATGATGGCCCTCCCTATGCAAACGGCGATATTCATCTTGGTCACTCAGTTAATAAAATTCTCAAAGATATTGTCATTAAGTCCAAAGGACTATCAGGTTTCGATTCGCCTTATATTCCAGGTTGGGACTGCCACGGTTTGCCTATTGAACTCAAGGTTGAGCAGATTATCGGTAAGCCAGGGGAAAAATTTTCCGCCGCTGAATTCCGTGCTGAGTGCCGCAAATATGCCATGACTCAGGTCGAAACACAGAAGGCGGGCTTCAAACGTCTGGGTGTACTGGGCGATTGGGATAAACCTTACCTGACCATGGACTTCAAAACTGAAGCTGACATCATCCGTGCACTCGGCCGTATTATCAAAAATGGGCATTTGCTGAAAGGCGTAAAACCCGTTCACTGGTGTACGGATTGCGGCTCTTCCCTCGCCGAAGCGGAAGTGGAGTATTACGATAAAACCTCCCCTTCCATCGACGTGCGCTTCACGGCCGTTGATGCCGATGCCGTGTACGCCAAATTTGGTGTACAACCACAAGGGCTGCCGGTTTCGTTAGTCATCTGGACTACCACTCCGTGGACATTGCCGGCAAACCGGGCGATTGCCTTGGGTGCGGAAATAACCTACCAGTTGGTCAAAATCCATGACGAGTGCGTCATTCTGGCGGCTGAACTGGTCGAGGGCGTGATGCAGCGCGCCGGTATCACTTCATGGCAAGTGTTAGGTGATTGCACGGGTGCCGCTCTGGAACGGGTTCGCTTTAACCATCCGTTCATGGGCTATGATGTTCCTGCTATCCTCGGTGATCACGTCACCCTCGAAGCCGGTACAGGGGCAGTCCATACCGCGGGTGGCCACGGTCCAGACGATTACGCAATCAGCTTAAAATATGGCCTTGAAATCGCCAACCCCGTTGGTCCAAATGGCTGTTTCCTCTCAGGCACTCACCCTGCTTTGGATGGACAATTTGTCTTCAAAGCTAACGACACCATCGTTGAGTTGCTAAAAGAGAAAGGGGCATTACTGAATCTGGAAAAAATCCAACACAGTTACCCTTGCTGCTGGCGCCACAAAAAACCGATCATCTTCCGTGCAACGCCGCAATGGTTCATCAGCATGGACAAAAATGGTTTGCGCGACCAATCCCTGAAAGAGATCAAAGGCGTTCAGTGGATACCCGGTTGGGGACAGGCACGTATTGAATCCATGGTCGAAAACCGTCCAGACTGGTGTATCTCTCGCCAGCGTACTTGGGGCGTGCCAATGTCTCTGTTCATTCATAAAGAGACACAAGAGCCGCATCCTCGCACTGTTGAATTGATTGAAGAAGTCGCCAAGCGCATCGAAGTCGATGGCATTCAGGCATGGTGGGATCTGGACGTAGCAGAGCTGTTAGGTGATGAAGCAGCCGATTACATCAAAGCGCCTGATACGCTGGATGTGTGGTTTGATTCAGGAAGTACCCATTCTTCGGTTGTGGATGCACGTCCAGAATTCCACGGCAATTCCGCCGATCTCTATCTGGAAGGTTCTGACCAGCACCGTGGCTGGTTCATGTCTTCATTGATGCTATCCACGGCGATTAAAGGCAAAGCCCCTTACCGCCAAGTTCTGACTCATGGTTTCACCGTTGATGAACAAGGGCGTAAAATGTCCAAATCCATCGGCAATACCATTAGTCCGCAAGATGTGATGAATAAATTGGGTGCCGATATTCTGCGGTTGTGGGTGGCCTCCACCGACTATACCGGTGAAATTGCGGTTTCTGACGAGATCTTTAAACGTTCTGCTGACGCTTACCGTCGTATCCGCAACACCGCTCGCTTCCTGCTGGCAAACCTGAACGGTTTCAACCCAGAAGAGCACAGGGTAAAAGCGGAGGATATGGTTGTTCTGGATCGCTGGGCAGTCGGTCGTGCTCAGGCAGCTCAGGCAGATATCCTCAAACACTATGAGGAATATGATTTCCACTCTGTAGTGCAACGCTTGATGCAATTCTGTTCCGTGGAAATGGGTTCGTTCTATCTGGATATCATCAAAGATCGCCAGTACACCGCAAAAAGTGACAGCATCGCTCGTCGTAGCTGCCAGACAGCACTGTTCCATATCGCAGAAGCATTGGTTCGCTGGATGGCGCCGATCCTGTCGTTTACTGCTGATGAAATTTGGCGCGAACTGCCCGGTAAACACGCTCAATATGTCTTTACCGAAGAGTGGTATGACGGGCTGTTTGGTCTGGCAGATGGCGAAGATATGAACGATACTTTCTGGGCAGATCTGCTTGCCGTACGTGGTGAAGTGAACAAGGTTATGGAGCAGGCTCGTGCCGACAAACATATCCGCAGTTCACTGGAAGCGGCAGTGACACTCTATGCCGATGAAGCCCTGGCGGAAAAACTCAACAAGTTGTCTGATGAACTGCGGTTTGTACTGCTGACTTCCCAGGTTGATGTTGCTGCTTACGCCGCCGCGGGTGAGGATGCGCTGCAAAGCGAAATTGCAGGCTTGAAAGTGGCCTTGCGCAAAGCCGATGGAGAAAAATGTCCACGTTGCTGGCACTATGCTAAAAACGTGGGGCTGGTGGCGGAACACGCAGAACTTTGCGGCCGCTGTGTCACTAACGTTGCCGGTAACGGTGAAGAGCGTAAATTTGCCTGATGAGTAAACCCATTTGTTCCACCGGACTTCGCTGGCTTTGGCTGGTTGTTGTGGTATTAATACTGGATTTGGGAAGTAAGCACTTAGTGTTGCAGCATTTCACGCTGTATGAATCCATTCCATTGATACCTTATTTCAATCTGACTTACGCCCAGAATTTAGGGGCAGCTTTCAGTTTTCTGGCTGATAAGGGTGGCTGGCAGCGTTGGTTCTTTGCCTTGGTGGCGGTTGCCATTACAGTTGTACTGCTGGTCATGATGTATCGTTCCAGCGCCAGGCAAAAACTGAGCAATATTGCCTACGCCTTAGTGGTTGGTGGGGCTTTGGGAAATTTGTTCGACAGGCTGGTACATGGCTTTGTTGTCGATTTCATCGACTTTTATGTCGGGGAGTGGCACTGGCCGACCTTTAATATTGCAGATTCTGCAATTTGCATCGGGGCGGCGCTCATTATCATAGAGAGCTTTATTAGCCCTGATGGTAAGGGCAAACAATCCGCCTCGAAAACCAGTCATTGAAAGCGTGATAAAAATCTGCCCCAGTCTTGTTAACTGGGGCGGATAATTTCATCTATACCAGTCGCCTTTCAAGATGCATCTTATCTCTCCCCGCGTAGCGGGGAGAGATAAGCACTCTCATTGGCTTGCAAACTGCAACTTGAAGTTGGATTGGTATACTTGCAATCATTTTTAATTAAAAGGTTTGAGCAACATGTCGATGCAGGTGCAAGCGCACAGTGCAGTTTTATTACATTTCACCCTAAAGCTGGATGATGGCTCTACGGCAGACTCGACTTACAGTCAAGGTAAGCCCGCCTTATTCCGCCTCGGTGATGGCAGTCTCTCAGCCCCACTGGAAGAGCAACTTCTTGGTTTAAAAGCCGGTGATAAACACCAATTTACGCTGGCTGGAGAAGCTATTTTTGGCAAATACAACCCTGACTTAGTCCAGTACTTCACGCCTCGTGATTTTTCCGGCGTCGGTATCCCAGAAGAGGGAACCATCATGTTATTTACGGCCATAAACGGCAGTGAAATGCCTGGCTTTGTCAAAGAAGTGGCTGAAGGTTCCATTACTGTTGATTTTAACCATCCGCTGGCTGAACAAATCATCACTTTTGAGATTGAAGTGTTGGAAGTTGACCCTCAGTTGGAGGAAACCCATGCAAATATTGCTGGCTAACCCGCGTGGTTTCTGCGCGGGTGTTGATCGTGCTATCAGCATCGTAGAACGCGCACTGGAATTGTACGGTGCGCCGATTTATGTTCGCCATGAAGTGGTACATAACCGTTATGTGGTTGATAACCTTAGGAAGCGGGGCGCTATTTTCATTGAAGAAATATCAGAAGTGCCTGATGGTGCTATTTTAATCTTCTCTGCACATGGTGTTTCCCAGGCCATTCGTGCAGAAGCCCGCTCCCGAAACCTAACCATGCTGTTTGATGCGACCTGCCCGCTGGTTACCAAAGTTCATATGGAAGTGGCAAGGGCAAGCCGCAAAGGCAAAGAGGCGATTTTAATCGGGCATGCCGGCCATCCCGAAGTGGAAGGCACAATGGGGCAATACAATAACCCCAACGGGGGCATGTATCTGGTGGAATCACCGGAAGATGTGTGGAAACTGCAAGTCAAGGATGAAAATAACCTCTGCTTTATGACCCAGACAACCCTTTCTGTCGATGACACCTCAGAAGTGATTGATGCGCTTAATGCAAGGTTCCCCAATATTGTCGGCCCACGCAAAGATGATATTTGCTATGCCACAACTAACCGTCAGGAAGCCGTACGTGATTTGGCATCAGGGGCAGATGTGGTTTTGGTCGTCGGTTCTAAAAACTCGTCCAACTCAAATCGTCTGGCTGAACTTGCCCAGCGCGTCGGTAAACCGGCTTATTTGATTGATTCTGCCGATGATATCCAGCAAGCGTGGGTCACAGGTATGAGCGCGGTGGGTGTCACGGCGGGGGCATCTGCGCCCGATATTCTGGTACAGCAGGTGATTGAACGCCTGAAAACTTTCGGTGCGAAAACCGTTAATGAACTGCATGGTCGAGAAGAAAACATCGTTTTCGAAGTACCAAAAGAGTTACGGGTTGAAGTGAAAGAGGTTAATTAACCCGATATATGACACCGACTTAATTCAAGTGGGTGTCCATATATCAGGTTAAATAGGTTTTCATAATAGTGAACCACCTATCACATGGTTATCTGAAAAACTCTTCTTACCCCACGCTCAAAAAAATCTCCGTATTTCTAATGAGTTGCCACCTATATTGGCAACAATGGTTACGCGTTACTGTTTCATGTAACGTGTGCCATAAGTGTTCTATCTTGTTCAGCCAGGGGGAATAGAATAGACAGGACTGAGTTTCTTTGATGCGCTTAAGGCAACGGTGGATAAAGCCAAAGCTAAGGCCTATCTAGAAGATAAATTAGGCATAAAGCTAACGCCACCTAAAGTCAATATTGAACTGAACAAGCTACTGCGGGAGTTTATTTTGCAGGGTGCCACAGATTAGTTTCAGTGTTATTGAAACTCGGTTTTTTAGTGTGCAGGATACAATTTCCAACAAAAAACCGAGTTTGCAATACCCAAAATATTCACTCAGCATATATACTTATAGCAACCATTGCTAACACACCATTTATTACTGTTGGCAGGATCTAGCACCAAGTACCCCGAATCGGTAGAAGAAAATCCCATTTTAATGTATGCCGGAATAGCGCCATCTATCGGGATGAGTTTTACTTTACCCTTTTGCCCTAATTGCTGTGATTTATTCACGGCATGTTCCATTAGACGATGTCGTCATGAGATTTTCAGCCAAAGAACAAGGCAACGGATTTGCACTGCGGCAAGAAAAGACGCGCTATTTTTTGCATAGCGAGTGGCTAT
>NZ_NJCX01000020.1:30559-91096 GCF_002632875.1 Xenorhabdus kozodoii | reverse complement strand
TCATGAGAACACTTCCCGATAAAAAGGGGTATAAAATGCTATTTTTTCTTATCCGTCAAATCCGAATTTTTTTAACAAAAATTTCACGCTCCCGCCTTGACGGGGTAACGGGATAAAAAACATTTAATTATCTATAATCAGTAAGTTATGTTTTTTTGAATTATCCCGTATTATCCCATTTCATCCCGTAATGTGATGTGAAGATAGATAATGTTGTATTCTGATAATTTAGTTATCCCGAAAAAGATTTTTTTGATAGGCTATAATTAATTGAATATTAAAGAGTTAAAAATAGTATTTCTGTGCTACGGGATAAGTGGGATAAAATGGGGTAGGATAACCATTTGAAATAAATACAAAAATATCTATATATCCCGTTATCCCGTGAAAATCTATGTAGTTATATATGAATGATGATATAGGGATATAGAAGTATAATAAAGATACAAACTGATGGCTGCTCAGATCATATGACATACCTAATTAGTAATATTGATTAGTGCTATGGAAACTATTTTTTAGTAAATAATATTATGGTGAAACATGTACTATCGTGATAAATTCGGTGTTTTGCTTTTAGATAAAAAAGATAATCTAGGTTATTATAGTCAGCAGAAAGTTTTTATTGAAAACAAAATGACTGCCCTTGATGTTTATAATCAAATGACACAAAAAACACCATTATGGTTACGCCTGTCTTTTGCAATAAGAGATAAAATATCAAGTCTTGCTGGTGTAGAAAAAATTCATGGATTCTCAGATGAGAATTTAAATAAAGAACTTCACGCTGGAAGCTATATCGATTTTTTTAAGATTGTACGTATCAGTGATGATGAAATATGTCTATTGTCTAAGGACATACATTTGATGGTGCTGATATCTCTGAATATTTTCTCTGATGATAATCATAAAGGCGGTTGTATAGCTACTGTGACCGCATCTGTGATAACGCATAATTTTTTTGGGAAAGTGTATATGATACCTGTATCTCTTACTCATGGCAGCATTGTGAGGGGGATGTTATCTAAAGTTGGTCAGGTATTAAAATATTAAGAATAACTCATAAATTAATAATAAGGGTTGATTATGGATTTAGTTAAAAGTGAGGAGCTAATAATTAATCATGGATGGATAGGGTTTTTATTATTCATTTTCATGTTTTTACTTTTTGTTTTTACCATTGTAAATGTACATACAACCTTACTGTATAAGGTATTTGTTCTTTTCAATCCAGAGAAAAATTTGTTCAGAAAAATAAAGTCTCTTCGAAGGATATCAAATAACGAGAGAATATCAGAAGATATAAGGGCATTGGCAAAAAATGAAGAAATTAGGATTATAAACTCCTTTTATTTAAAATGTAATCTTAGCGTTGATGCCCAAAATATTTGGGCAAAGTTAATTCTCTTTCATAAAAATAAAAACATCCCTATGGAATTATATAAGAGATCTTATTCTTTATTTCCTGTGAAGGATTCAAGACTAGTGGAGAAAATCAGTCTGTCTAATTTAGTCAGGGTATGGATAGTAACAGTATTCCAAATAATATTGCTTTTATTTGTAGGAGCATTAGGATCACTGTCTATAGTTGCTTATTTAGGTGCTGTGGATGGTGGTGTTAAATTATCTTTATTTTTCTTTTCTTACTTTATAATATTTATATTATTTTTGGCTTTTTTTAGCTCGGGAATTCCAAACTATTTTAGTTATAGTAAAATAAAACAACTCATTAAAGAATATGATGAAACGCATTAAGTAAAATAATGTAATTTTTTTGTATTCATGCTTTCATATGTTTCGCCCTCATCTTATGAGGGCTTTTTTATTATTTTTTATGTTGTTAAATATCTTTTATTGAAAATAAATTGATTAAAAACACAATGAAAAAACTACTCGAATTACGCCAGCAAAAATCTATCCTAACAAATCAAATGCGTTCCCTTCTCACTAAAGCTGGAGATGAAAAACGCTCACTAACCAATGATGAAGCCAAACAGTTTGACGAACTGCGCAGCCAGTCCGATTCCCTGAATGCGGAAATTGCCCGTTATGAAACCCTTGCCGATGATGAGCGTAGTCAGGCAGGTAAAACCCAACCAACCCGCGATAACCTCAGCAATGATGAATTCCGCCATTATATTCTGACCGGAGAAACCCGCACCTTATCCACGGGCGTTCCGTCAGAGGGCGGCTATACCGTTATCCCCGAACTGAATAAGCAGATCATGCAGCAACTTACCTGTGAGTCAGTCATGCGCCAAATCTGTACCATCAAGACCACACGCAGCAACGAGTATAAGCAGCTTGTTTCGGTTGGTGGCGCAGCAGTGGCACACGGGGAAGAAGGTAAGTCACGCGGCGAGACAACCACTCCGAAAATGGAAGAAGTCAGTATTAAGTTGTTCCCTGTCAAACCGAACAAGAAGAAATCGGCGAATAAAATCGATTCTGCGATTGCGTTTCTGATGAGTTTTGGCACATGGCAAGCCGAGCATGAAGAGTTTGCATTTAGCCTCAATGATGAACAAAAGCAACGGCTGGATAGTTTTGACGGAATTTAGTTAGCGTATTGATTTTTTTAATACCTTTACAGTATAGGAGTCAATGAAATCAAATGATCAGAAAGTTAGATATTACACACTTTTTGGGATTAGCCGCTACTTTATCTAGCAGGTATTCTGCTGAAAAGCGCGACTAAATATGATAATCAGCTATTAGCGAGATATATACATTCACACCCTAAGAATAACATCTACTGTAATTCAACGACCGTAGTCTGTGGCATTGAATTAAACTTTAGCTGTTGAATGCTTATCTCACCGACTACTTTGTAATTTGCAAACAAAAAAACCGATGCAAGAGCAAGCCCTGATATTGAAAGCACCCAAGCAAACACTTTTGTTCGTTTATATGTTTTCTCACCAGCCTTTACTCGCTCCCATTCGGCTTTGAGTAATGGCTTTGAGCTATCGATAAGATCCTTGGTGAGATTTGCAGCACCTGAGTAGTTATATGCATTGAACGCGTTTTGTATATTATTCAGAGAATCAAGAAAAGTTTGATTTATATCTCTGATTTTTAAATCCGGATCTTGTGCATTAATTCTTAGCAATAGGGAGGTACACGCCTCTACATATCGTTTATGTGAGCTTTCAATATCCTTGGGGTTTGGTGGGTTATTTGCATGTTGAGTCGAGTGGTAGTATGAAATGTAGAAAATAGATGCAATCAATCCCGATATATCTCCTCTGAGTCCATCTATCCATGCTTGTCTAAATTCTGAAACTTTTTGCTCTTTATTGTTAATAAGGGCGAATAGAGAAAATATGCCAGCCATAAAAGCTGCAAAAATGGTCCCAAATACCAATATCGATTTATCCATGAAAAATCCTTAGGTTACTAATCATTTCGAAAGGCGCTTAGTTGAACCACTACCAATGGCTCTATACACTTTAATTACTCAGCATCGCTGTTTTTGTGTTTGATTTCAATGCTCCTAACTTTTTTAAACCGACTTAACGACACTGTTTTGGTGGCATAGTCTTGGGCGCTATCCAAAGTCTGCTTCTGGTACTGTGCGACTGTCATATTTTCTTGAATCCAGAGTAGCAAGAGTGTCAGCTTGCATGAGCTGTTTAATAGCATATAACGCAAAAAGTTAAGTGTTTATACTGGTTCGCTTATTGAGTCCGATAAACCAATCAGTTAAAGTAGCCCCGCCATTGGCAAAATCCACTGGTCAAGGATCATCACCCTTGTAAAGAGCTATCCACTGGTAGGAAGTTTCTACCAGTGTGTCTGCTATCGCCCTTTCAATGGCGGTTCAGGTAAGGGAGGCTTCGGCCTCGCTGGAAGGTAGCTCCCAGTTGTGATGACCTTGCTTGAATCGCCACCATCAATTTTTTCAATTAATGGAAGGGGTAGCAGGAATGTTCAATGTTAAAAAAGGCTGGCATCAAGCCGACATTATCGCAGCATTACGTAAACGTGGTACAACCTTAGCGGCTGTTTCTCGTGAAGCGGGACTCAGCTCATCGACACTAGCGAATACGTTGTCGCGTCCTTGGCCGAAAGGCGAATGGATTATCGCTAATTATCTCAATGTACATCCCTCAGAAATCTGGCCGAGTCGCTGTTTTGATATCAACGGTCAACTCATTGAGCGTAAGGCTCGCAATAAGTCATAAAAATAGTCAAATCTCTATTAAATGTCTTCGGGAAGAGAGCCGTAACGGGATATCTTCTCACTGGCAGGGCTATCAGTTGGCTGTCAGTTCTATCGCTTAAGAGGCTCCGACGAAATACGTTGCGACCTCTATAGCTCAGAACGTTAAACGTACCAACCTACTTACTTTCGACAAAATTCGTCGTCAGTTATTAGCTCAGGATGTTTAGTGTACAGGCCTTACTACATCCCCTTAGCCTGATCTTCCTTTCACCTTGTGCTCATCTTATGCCTTGTTTGTAGATTTGTTCAGTAAACGATGTATAGACATTTATATAAACATATATAAAAAAAGCACTTCCCCAAACGGGAAAGTGCTTCTTGAACAACATGTGACTAGACTAGGATCAGTTCATGCCGTATTTTTTCAGTTTCTTACGCAGAGTACCACGGTTGATGCCCATCATCAGTGCTGCGCGAGTCTGGTTGCCGCGGGTGTATTGCATCACCATGTCTAACAGTGGCTGTTCTACTTCAGCCAGTACCAGCTCATACAGGTCATTAACGTCTTGACCGTTCAGTTGAGCAAAATAGTTCTTCAATGCTTGTTTAACTGAATCACGCAAAGGTTTTTGAGTTACCTGATCTTGTGAATTTACAGTAGCAACGGTTAGTACATCAGAATTTACGCGTTGTTCGAACATAGTTCTGTCAGCTCTTTTCTTTATTTACGCAAAAATTTTCGAAGTATGCCTTCAACGCCTCCAGCTGTTCGCTGGCATCCTCTATGGCGTTGAATGTGCGCCGAAACTGGTCATCAGGAGCATGTTCCTTGAGATACCAAGAGACATGCTTGCGTGCGATACGAACTCCTTTGCCTTGACCGTAAAAGTCATGCAGTTCTCGTACGTGCTCGCTCATTAAGCGCTGCACTTCGCCAAGAGGCATCGGTGGCAGCAACTCTCCTGTTTCCAGATAATGCTGGATTTCCCGAAAGATCCAGGGTCTTCCCTGAGCAGCGCGGCCTATCATTAGGGCATCAGCCCCAGTGTATTCAAGCACTGCTCTGGCTTTTAGCGGGTCAGTAATGTCGCCATTAGCAATAATTGGAATGGCAACAGTCTGCTTAACTGTCCGAATATTGTCGTACTCGGCTTCACCATTAAACAGGCAAGTTCGTGTCCTGCCATGTATCGTAAGAGCCTGAATACCACAACGCTCGGCCAATTGGGCAATTTCTACACAGTTACGTTCTTCCGGTGACCATCCTGTGCGGATCTTCAAAGTGACAGGGACATCAACTGCATTGACTACCGCAGAAAGGATTTTTTCAACCTGTTCTGGATAACGCAGTAACGCAGAGCCTGCCAGCTTACGATTCACCTTCTTGGCTGGACACCCCATATTGATATCGATGATCTGGGCACCATTGGCGACGTTAATTTTCGCCGCTGCCGCCATTTCGTCGGGATCACTACCGGCAATTTGTACAGAACGCACGCCGGGTTCGTCGCTATGAACCATACGCAGCCGGGATTTATCCGTCTTCCAAACCTGGGGATTGGAAGAAAGCATTTCTGAGACTGTCATTCCTGCACCCATCTGGTAGCAAAGAGATCGAAACGGGCGATCTGTTATGCCTGCCATGGGGGCGGCAATAAGACAGTTTTTCAACTGGTATTGTCCGATACGCATAAACGAAGAAAGAGTGGTCAACTGTGACTAAGGGCGCGTATATTACGCATTTTTCACAAGATATGAAAGGCCAAACTTTGAGCGAATCGCTATTTATAACGGATTTTTTCCAGTTGATTTTTTTAAATTTGGTTAATTATCGTTAAATAACATATAGTTAGATGTTATTTAAGAAATTTATTATTACTGACATTTCTAATCACAAAGAGAGCGGATTACCACCAATTCACCTCCTGGATGATCATTTTAGTGGATAATCTCGCTTTTCAATAGATGTTAAGTGATTATTTTTTAATCCCTGTGATGCGGCACCATTCTTCTTTTTCCGCTATCGGATCAATAATGAATTCATTGTCATAGGCCTGGACAACCCCTTCAGCCTGGCTCGCCAGAACACCCGATAAGCCCAATAATCCACCGGATTTAGGCAGTGAGCCGATGACAGGGGCGAGTTCACGCAGTGGGCCAGCCAGGATATTGGCAATCACGATATCGCATTCGAGGTCTTTAGGTTGATCTTTAGACAGGTAAAGGGTTAATTGATCCGATACGCCGTTGCGTTCGGCGTTATCCCGGCTGGCTTGAATGGCCTGTGGGTCGATATCAATGCCGATGGCGTGTTTTGCGCCCAGTTTCAGGGCGGCGATAGCCAATATGCCTGAACCACAACCGAAATCGATCACAGTTTTATCGGTTAGATCAAGGCCATCCAACCATTGCAGGCAAAGGGATGTGGTTGGGTGAGTCCCCGTGCCGAAGGCCAGGCCAGGGTCAAGCATGACATTGACGGCGTCTGGCTCCGGCACTTCGCGCCAGCTAGGGCAAATCCACAGGAGGTTACCGAAACGCATAGGATGGAAATTATCCATCCATTCCCGCTCCCAATCTTTATCTTCCAGTTGTTCAATCTTGTGGATAAAGCCTTCGCCCAGTTGTGGAAGTTGTTCTAATTGGCGGATAACCGCTTTCATATCCATTTCAGCGTCATACAGGCCGATCACATCGGTATCGCCCCATAAACGGGTTTCACCCGGCAGAGGCTCAAAAATGGGGGTATCGTGGCTATCCTGAAAGGTGACGGATACTGCGCCGCTTTCCATCAGCTCATCGCCCAAGGCTTCCGCTTGTTGTCCCGTGGTGTTTAATCTTAATTGTATCCAAGGCATAAAAAATACTCGTTTGGTGAATCACGTTAGTGTGCAAAATGTCATCATGTGGAGCAAATCCCGCTGTCATTATTGGGGAACAGCGGGTTGTGGTGCATATTTATTGCCCAGCATCGTTCCTAGCCAAAATGCCAATAGGCTCAGTAATAGCGATGGCACGATAGGATGGAAACCCAGGAGCTGGATGTTAAACGTTGCCAGCAAAGTATAGCTTGCCGCCCCTGTCAGCATTGAGCTGATTGCTCCGTGGGCATTGGCTTTTTCCCAATATAAGCCCAGAACCAGCGGCCAAAGGAAAACGGCTTGCAGTCCACCAAATGCCAGCAGGTTCAGCCAGATAATCATCTCTGGCGGGCGCCATGCTGCCAGTAGCAGTAATGCGCCTAAGAATAGGGTGGAGTAGCTGGAGAGGCGTGCCAGTTTTTTCTCCTGGCTTATCTGGTGTGGAAACAGATTTAAATAGAGATCCTTGACGATAGTGGCCGAAGATTGCAGCAGTTGGGCATTAATGGTGGACATAATCGCCGCCGTGGGTGCAGCCAGAAAAATGCCGGCAGCCACAGGGGGCAGGACGGTGATCATTAAGGTTGGGATCACCTGATCGGGGATCGTCAGATCAGGAATGATGGCTCGGCCAAGGGCACCGGCAAGGTGCATACCGAACATCAGGAGCGCCATTACGATCGTGCCAAGCACAATGCCGCGATGAACCGCCTTACTGTCTTTATAGGAGATACAGCGTACTGCGGTGTGTGGCAACCCAACGACACCAAAGCAGACCAGTACCCAGAAAGATGCCATAAATGGCCCAGTAAGGATATGATCGGCGCCATAAGGGGAAACCAGATTAGGGTCAATCGTGCGCAGTGTCGTCATTGCGGCTGACAATCCACCGGCTTTGTAGATAACGCCTGCCAGTAATAACGCCGTCCCCAGCAACATCACCAGCCCTTGCAAAGCATCGTTGAGGACGCTGGCCCTAAAACCACCAAATGCGGTATAGAGCGCGATTGAAATGCCAAAAATCAGTAATCCCGTATCGTAGGGGATACCTGCGGCGGTCTCCAGCAAACGGGCGCCACCAATGAATTGTACTGTCATGGCTCCGATAAAGGCGACCAGCAGGCTTAGACTGGCAATCCAGACCAGAAAGCGGCTTTGGTAGCGTGCATATAGCATGTCATTGAGAGTGACCGCATTGTAACGGCGGGCGAGGATAGCAAATTTTTTCCCCAGTACGCTCAGTGAGAGCCATATCGCAGGGAGTTGGATGAGTGATAACAACACCCAACCGATACCATACTTATAAGCGGCACCAGGGCCACCAATAAATGAGCTGGCACTGATATAGGTTGCTGTAATGGTCATTGCCAGTACAAAACCCCCCATTGAGCGGTTGCCAAGAAAATACTCATTCAGGAATTCACCGGTTTTTCGACGGCGATAAGCATAGATCGATAGCATAAAAACTAATGCCAAATATCCCGTGAGAGGCAGAATGACTTCACTTTGCATCACTATCCTCCAGCGGAATGTCTTTGAATATCAACTTCACCATCAAGGCGCAGAGGATGATGAATAAGGCGGGTAACAACAGGCAAGCCAGCTCAAACCAGCGAGGCAACCCCGTTATGCCGATGGCATCATTGGGTAAGTAAGCACATAGTAGCCAACCAACAAGATAAGCCAACGTCAGGAATATCGCCCAGCGTGCTTCTTTATGGGATTGAACAAATCGTCCGTCCATCCGTTCTCCGGGTAACTGATATGAAACAATATGGGGGGAATTGTACGGTAATGCGTAGATTTATTCAGGAGAAAATGTGCCGTGGAAATTAAAATAAAATCAGAATGCTGTCTCGATTTTTAGCAAAATAATATTTTATTGGGCTTTGTCACTATTTTGTTTTTCATCAGTAAAAATCCCATCGGAAACAGATGGGATTTCATCTCAACATGCAAAGCAACAGACGCTAAACAAGCGTCTATTTATCATTCATGCCCAGTTTCTTCTCCAGATAGTGGATATTGGTTCCACCTTTCTGGAAGTTTTCGTCACTCATGATCGCCAGTTGCAGATCGATATTGGTTTTGATGCCATCAATGATCAACTCCGCCAGTGCGTTCTTCATACGCGCAATGGCCACGTCACGGGTTTCGCCGTAAGTGATCAACTTACCGATCATGGAATCATAGTAAGGCGGTACGGTATATCCCGCATAGATATGGGATTCCCAACGCACACCAAACCCACCCGGCGAGTGGAACTGGGTGATCTTGCCCGGACTTGGCAGGAAGGTTTTTGGATCTTCTGCATTGATACGGCATTCGATCGCATGGCCTTTGATTTCGATGTCTTCTTGTTTGATAGACAGCGGCAAACCCGAAGCGATACGTAACTGCTCTTTAATCAGGTCAACGCCGGTGATCATTTCAGTCACAGGATGCTCAACCTGAATACGGGTATTCATCTCAATAAAGTAGAATTCACCGTTTTCGTACAGGAACTCAAATGTCCCCGCTCCGCGATAGCCGATTTCAGTACAGGCTTTGGCACAGCGTTCACCGATGCTACGGCGCAGTTCTGGAGAGATGCCGGGTGCTGGCGCTTCTTCCACGACTTTCTGGTGGCGGCGCTGCATGGAGCAGTCACGTTCAGCCAGATAGAGTGCACGACCTTGACCATCAGCCAGAACCTGAATTTCAACGTGACGTGGGTTTTCAAGGAATTTCTCCATGTATACCATGTCGTTGTTGAACGCCGCCTTGGCTTCTGCGCGCGTCATGGCGATGGATTGTTCCAGGTCTTTGTCGCTGCGTACAACTCGCATACCCCGGCCGCCGCCACCACCCGATGCTTTGATAATCACCGGATAGCCGATGCGGTTTGCAATCGTTTTGTTTTTCTCGGTATCGTCACCCAATGGACCATCGGAGCCAGGAACGCAAGGTACGCCCGCTTTTTTCATCGCGCTGATAGCCGAAACTTTATCCCCCATCAAACGGATGGTGTCCGCTTTCGGGCCAATGAAAGTAAAGCCAGAACGTTCAACCTGCTCGGCAAAGTCGGCATTTTCAGACAGGAAACCATAACCGGGATGGATTGCCTGCGCACAAGTGATTTCCGCCGCAGAAATAATGGCAGGAATATTCAGGTAACTTTTTGCTGAGGCCGCAGGACCGATGCAGACGGTTTCATCTGCCAGCAGGACGTGCTTCAGGTCACGGTCTGCCACAGAGTGCACAGCAACGGTTTTGATCCCAAGTTCCTTACAGGCCCTCAGGATACGCAGTGCAATTTCACCGCGGTTAGCAATGACAATTTTTTCAAGCATGGGGTGCGCCTCGTTATTCGATGACGACCAGTGGCTCGTCGAATTCAACTGGTTGACCGTCCTGAACCAAAATCGCTTTCACTACGCCAGTCTTATCCGCTTCGATTTGGTTCATCATTTTCATGGCTTCAACGATGCACAAAGATTCGCCTTGGTTGACATGCTGGCCGACTTCAATGAAAGGTTTCGCATCTGGGCTTGGTGAACGGTAGAACGTACCAACCATTGGGGAGCGAACGGTATGACCGCTAATTTCAGCCGGTTTGTCAGCCGCGGCTGGCGCTACGGGTGCAGCCGCCTGCACGGGGTGTTGGGCTGGTGCAGAAATATATTGCTGAGTCATCGGCATTGCCGCCACTGTCGCTGTCCGGCTGATGCGTACTGACTCTTCACCTTCAGAAATTTCCAGTTCAGAAATGCCAGATTCTTCAACCAGCTCGATCAATTTTTTTATCTTACGAATATCCATGAGTGTGGTTCCGTACTTTTAAGTCTATTAGTTGGATGTTGACAAGCGGTTGACCGCTGCCTGTAATGCGAAACTGTAACCATCCGCCCCCAATCCGCAGATGACGCCGACTGCAACATCGGAAAGATATGAGTGATGGCGGAATGGCTCGCGGGCATGCACGTTGGAAAGGTGGATCTCAATAAATGGGATCGCCACTGCCAGCAGTGCGTCGCGCAATGCCACGCTGGTATGCGTGTATGCCGCAGGGTTGATTAAAATAAAATCCGTGTTGCCCCGCGCTGAATGAATTCTCTCAATCAGTTCAGATTCTGCGTTGGATTGCAGATGGGATAATTCAATCCCCGATTGTTGAGCTTCTTTTGACAGTGTGTTAACGATGTCATCAAGCGTTAACGTGCCGTAGGTCTCAGGCTCCCGTGTTCCCAACAGGTTCAGGTTGGGACCATTCAAGAGTAAAATGCGAAACTTGTCTGCCATTGTGCGGGTATCTCCGGCAATCTGTCAACAATCGACCAAGATAACTCGATGTCAACGGTTTGTCATCTCTTTCTGCTATCCAGAATTGTAAATTTGACGATAAAGCCCGACATTATAAACATATCGTGGCATTTAGCAGCTAAATACTGGTCTTATCAGCATACTTTTACCACTGTCCTGCCCGTAATTTGGTTGTTAATCAATTTATTGGCGTGTTCGATCGCCTGTTCTAAGGTAATTTCATTGGCGGCTTGCTGGTAGAAGGAAGCGGGTAGCAGTGCTTGCAAACGCTGCCAAATGGCAGGGCGTTTCGAGGCAGGGACAGTGACGGATTCCACCCCCTGTAAACGAATATTGCGGAGAATAAATGGCATGACGCTGGTGGGGAGTTGGCTGTCACTCGCCATACCACAGGCGGCGACAGTACCGTTGTAACGTACCTGTGCCAGCAAGGTGGCTAATATCGTGCCGCCAACGGTATCTATCACACCCGCCCAACGTTGTTTTTCCAGTGGACGTGATGGTTGATTGAAGTCACTGGCAGGTAAAACCGTCTTGGCTCCCAGTGCGAGCAGGTAATGATGGCTGTCGGGTTTACTGCTAATCGCTGTGACGGAATAACCGAGTTGTGACAGTAAGGTGATTGCCGTGCTGCCAACACCACCACTGGCTCCCGTCACGGCAATTTCTCCGCTTTCAGGTGTTACGCCCCCTTGTTCCAACGCCATCACACATAACATGGCTGTGAAACCCGCCGTGCCGATGATCATCGCCTGTCGGGTACTGAGTGCGTGCGGCAAGGGTGTCAGCCATTCACCAGAGACTCGCGCTTGTGCTGCCAGGCCACCCCAGTGCGTTTCTCCTACGCCCCAGCCAGTCAGCAAAACAGCTTGCCCGACGTGAAAGCGGGGATCTTCGCTATGATGGACAACACCGGAAAAATCGATCCCTGGCACCATCGGAAATTGGCGGATAATTTTCCCCTTGCCCGTAATCGCAAGGGCATCTTTGTAATTGAGTGTCGACCAATGGATATCAACGACGACATTACCCGATGGCAACTGAGACGCATCAATATCTTGAATAGATGCTGACAATGTTTCGTGTTGTTCCAGTAATAAAGCTTTCATGATCATCCTCTCTTGATATACCCGTCGTTTTTCAAGTTGCCGCTTTGTTGGCTGTGCTCATTCATCCCAGTCACAGAGTTATCTATGCTTCTGGGGGTTCATTCCCTTGCCGCCGCGCTGCATCGTGAAATCCATAGGGTATAGATATCTATCTGACATGATTACCTGTTTAGCATTACCACGATTCGGGGATTACCACAATTTTGCGTCACGACCATTTTATGTCACTACAATATAGATAAAATCTGAGGCGCTGAAATAGGCAGGCAACAATGTTGTGATATCTCACCAAATTCATCTATTGTTTTTATTAATTAATGAACTATTTCGTCTTGGGACTTTCTTGGTTTATGGCTGTTGAAAACGAATTTATCAGTATCACATAGCCACAAAGATTGGGAAGCTCTCTGGGTTGCCGCATGCCAATATGCACTATAATGTTGTTTTTTTGGCGTATTAGATGATTTTGGGGGCTGTAATGAAATGATTGGTGAAATTAACCCATTTTTATGCAGTTTTTTTCTGCTCCGTTAGGGAAAAGTAACGTAGAATATCGTAATTCTGATGTGAATAACGTAGCCACTTTTATTGAAGTAGTAAAAGTAGTTAATTATGCGCCTTGTCGCTGCTTCATGTGGTTGGTAGAGTAGACGGACAATCTCCGTCCCCAGCTTGCAGGATTATCCTTTCGTTATGTTAAAGAAATTTCGTGGCATGTTTTCCAACGATTTGTCCATTGACTTGGGTACTGCCAATACCCTTATTTATGTCAAAGGCCAAGGAATAGTATTGGATCAACCTTCTGTCGTTGCTATTCGCCAGGACAGAGCCGGTTCACCCAAAAGCGTTGCAGCAGTAGGGCTGGAAGCAAAACAGATGCTGGGGCGTACTCCGGGTAATATCGCCGCTATCCGTCCCATGAAGGATGGGGTTATTGCTGATTTTTATGTTACCGAAAAAATGTTACAGCATTTTATCAAGCAGGTTCACAATAACAGCTTTATGCGCCCTAGCCCGCGCGTGTTGGTTTGTGTGCCTGTTGGGGCGACCCAGGTTGAGCGTCGTGCCATCCGTGAATCTGCCCAAAGTGCAGGGGCGCGGGAAGTCTTTTTAATCGAAGAACCAATGGCAGCGGCGATTGGTGCGGGTTTGCCTGTTTCCGAAGCAACCGGTTCAATGGTGGTGGATATTGGTGGTGGCACCACTGAAGTTGCGGTTATTTCCCTTAATGGGGTGGTTTATTCCTCTTCTGTACGTATTGGTGGTGACCGTTTTGATGAAGCCATTATCAATTACGTTCGTCGCAATTATGGCTCCCTGATTGGGGAAGCAACGGCAGAGCGCATCAAGCATGGCATTGGCTCAGCCTATCCAACGGATGAAGTCCGTGAAATTGAAGTGCGTGGTCGTAACCTTGCGGAAGGTGTGCCTCGCAGTTTCACCCTGAATTCCAATGAAATTCTTGAAGCCCTGCAAGAACCGCTAACCGGTATTGTGAGTGCTGTGATGGTCGCATTGGAACAGTGTCCACCAGAATTGGCTTCCGATATCTCTGAACGAGGTATGGTTCTGACCGGTGGTGGGGCGTTGCTGCGCAATCTTGATCGTTTACTGATGGAAGAAACGGGTATTCCTGTCATTGTTGCTGAAGATCCCCTGACCTGTGTTGCCCGTGGTGGTGGCAAGGCACTGGAGATGATCGACATGCACGGTGGCGATCTGTTCAGCGAAGACTGAAAGTGACTCTGCGAGCTGGGAGGTGGTGATGTTTTATTGGAGCCTCCTTGCTGATTGTTCCGGAGTTTTATCATTTATGAGACAACACAGCCTGATAATACGCCGTTTATGAAGCCAATTTTCAGCAGAGGGCCTTCTCTGCAACTGCGACTCTTTTTTGCTATCATTATCGCCATTATTTTGGTTGTGGTAGACAGCCGCCTTGGTGTTTTCAATAAAGTCCGTAGCTATATGGATACGGCTGTGAGTCCTTTTTACTTTCTTGCCAACGGGCCACGCCAATTTTTGGATGGCATCTCAAAATCTTTTGCTAGCCGCAATCATCTTGAACTGGAAAACAGAACCTTGCGCAATGAATTGCGCTTACAAGACAGTAAATTGCTGTTGTTGGGGCAACTGAAACAAGAAAATTCCCGTTTACGTGAGTTGCTGGGGTCGCCACTGCGTCATGATGAACACATGATGGTATCGCAGGTAATTTCTGGGGGTATGGACCCCTATCGCGATCAAATTGTCATTGATAAAGGGGCTAAAGATGGCGTGTATGAAGGGCAGCCGGTTATCAGTGATCGCGGCGTGGTAGGGCAAGTGACTTCCGTGAGTCAGTTGAGTAGCCGGATTTTGTTGATTTGCGATCCTTCCCATGCCATTCCTGTACAGGTATTGCGTAATGACACGCGTGTCATTGCCGGTGGAGCTGGGTGTACGGACGATCTCCTGTTAGAACCGTTGCCAAGCGATACTGACATTCGTGTCGGTGATGTATTGGTAACATCGGGATTGGGGGGGCGTTTTCCTGAAGGTTACCCTGTGGCTGTCGTCTCTTCTGTTAAGATTGATAACCAGCGGGCCCATGCGGTCATTCGTGCCCGTCCATTGGCCGAATTGCGGCGCTTGCGCTACTTACTACTATTGTGGGGGGGTGATAATGATCCCTCTGAACCATTGCCACCTTCAGAAGTATACCGGGCTGCCAATGAACGTTTGATACAGATGCTACCACAAGTGTTGCCAAATCCATCAAATGAGCCACCGCAGTTGCTGGCACCGAAATCAGCAGAAAAACCGACATCACCCGCTACAGGAAATCGTCAATGAGTCAATACCGTAGCCAAGGACGTTGGGTCATTTGGTTATCTTTCCTGATTGCCATCGTGTTACAGATTATGCCGTGGCCGGAGCAGTTTTTCATGTTTCGGCCCGATTTATTGATGCTGTGTTTAGTTTATTGGTTGCTTGCGCTTCCCCATCGTGTCAGTGTAGGTACTGGCTTTGTATTGGGAATTATCACGGATCTGTTGCATGGCAGTATCCTGGGGGCACATGCCCTGGCATTTAGCATTATCAGTTTTCTGGTAGCTTTCAAATTCCAGCTTATCCGCAACATGGCGCTGTGGCAGCAAGCCCTGGTTGTCGTTGGGCTTTCAACATTGATGAACCTCTGCGTATTTCTGGCCCATGCTTTGCTACTAAAGGTTATCTTCCATCCAGAAGTGTTCTGGAATGGGCTGGTCAATGGTATTCTCTGGCCTTGGCTATTCTTATTAATGCGGAAAATCCGTCGTCAATTTTCAGTTCGTTAAAGTAGGTTCCTGTATGAAGGTATATAACAAAAAATAGCGGGTTGGGAACGACTTCTAAGGATTATTCACCATGAAAACCATTTACTTAGCTTCTGGCTCACCAAGACGACGTGAGCTGGTGGGATTATTGGATTTTAACTTTGCAATCCTGGCACCCCAGGTCGAAGAAAAATGGCGTGAAGGGGAGTCACCCCAGCAATATGTTACCCGATTGGCCAGAGAGAAAGCACAGGCTGGCGTAGCCATTGCGCCACAAGACTATCCCGTTCTGGGCGCGGATACCCTTGTTGTACTGAATAACCGTATCTTAGAAAAGCCGCGAAATCCGCAACACGCGGCGGAAATGCTTAATGCTTTGTCAGGCCAGTGCCATCAAGTGATGACGGCTGTTGCTTTATCGAGCAGTCAGCATACCTTGAGTGAAATAATCGTGACAGATGTGATGTTCCGCCAGTTGTCCCAACAGGAAATACGGGAATATATTGCAACTGGAGAGCCAATGGATAAAGCCGGCGCTTATGGCATTCAAGGTAAAGGCGGTTGTTTTGTCAGAAAAATTAATGGCAGTTACCACGCTGTTGTCGGCTTGCCACTGGTGGAAACGTATGAATTAATCACACGGTTTTTAGCGTTAGCTGATGGGAAGGACTATTCATGACAGCAGAGTTATTGGTTAATGTAACACCATCCGAAACGCGGGTTGCTTATATTGATGGCGGTATATTGCAAGAAATTCATATCGAACGGGAAGCGAAAAGGGGCATTGTCGGCAACATTTACAAGGGGCGTGTGAGCCGGGTTTTACCCGGTATGCAGGCGGCTTTTGTGGATATTGGGCTGGAAAAAGCGGCTTTTTTGCATGCTTCGGATATTGTGCCCCATACGGAGTGTATTGCCGGCGAAGAACGAAAAAATTTCCATGTCAGGGACATTGCTGAATTGGTACGTCAGGGACAGGATTTACTTGTTCAGGTCGTGAAAGATCCCCTGGGAACCAAAGGTGCCCGTTTGACAACGGATATCACCTTACCGTCACGTTATTTGGTGTTTATGCCGGGGGCATCGCATGTTGGCGTTTCACAGCGCATAGAGAGCGAGGAAGAACGTGAGCGCCTAAAAAGCATCGTCATGGCGTATTGTGATGAGGAGGGTGGATTTATTATCCGCACGGCCGCTGAAGGTGTAGGAGCCGAAGAGCTGGCACAGGATGCCGCATTTTTGAAGCGCCTGTGGAGCAAAGTGATTGAACGTAAAAAACGCAATATCACCAAATATAAGGTATATGGTGAATTAGCACTGGCGCAGCGTGTCTTACGTGATTTTGTGGGTGCTTCTCTTGATCGCATTCGGGTCGATTCCCGCCAAACATTTATCCAATTGCAGGAATTTATTGATGAATATATTCCTGAAATGAACGCAAAACTGGAACATTATCAGGGAAACCAACCGATATTTGATCTGTTTGATGTGGAAAATGAAATTCAGCGGGCGCTGGAGCGTAAAGTGGAATTAAAGTCAGGTGGCTATCTGATCATTGATCAGACAGAAGCCATGACGACCATTGATATTAATACCGGCGCTTTTGTTGGACATCGCAATTTAGAAGAGACTATCTTTAATACTAATATCGAAGCAGCACAGGCAATCGCCCGGCAATTAAGGCTGCGTAATTTGGGTGGGATCATTATCATTGATTTTATCGACATGGGTAATGAAGAACACCGGCGCCGGGTATTGGCTTCTTTGGAACAGGCACTCAGTAAAGATAGGGTGAAAACCACCCTCAATGGTTTCTCACAGTTGGGTTTGGTTGAGATGACGCGCAAACGTACACGGGAAAGTATCGAACATATCTTGTGTGATAATTGTCCAACGTGTCAGGGACGTGGCACGGTAAAATCTGTCGAAACCGTCTGTTATGAAGTCTTGCGTGAAATTGTACGCGTCAATCGTGCAATTGATGCTGATCGTTTTCTGGTTTATGCCTCTCCCGCCGTCAGCGAAACCCTAAAAGGGGATGAATCCCACGCCTTAGCCGAGGTGGAAATTTTTGTAGGCAAACAGGTCAAAGTACAGACAGAACAGCGTTACAGTCAGGAACAGTTTGACGTAATTATGATGTAAAACAATCAGTTAGTTTGTGAGAGCTAATTTGTAACGGCGAGTCTGTAGGAGACGGTTTGTAAAAAAATTCGCTTACAGAGAAACAGCGCTGACAACCAAGGAGAAATGCGTGAAGCGACTGCCGGGGATATTATTAGCGACAGCCGCAATAGTCATTATCATTGTGGCTTTGCTTGTCAGCGGGTTGCGTTTCTTCCTGCCACATCTCAATGAATATCGTCAGCAATTAGTCGAAAAAATTGCTGACGTGACGGGTATTCCGGTCAATATTGGTTACATAAAAGGCCAGTGGGAATCCTTTGGCCCCAGTCTGGAAATTCGTGATATCAGTGCAAAAACGGAACAAGCCGATATTCATGCCAAAAAGATCATCCTTTCTTTGGATGTCTGGCGCTCACTTTTACAACGGCGCTGGCATTTTCGTGATTTGTCCTTTTACCAGCTTCAAGTCAATTACAATCAAGCCCTGTTTGGTGAGGATGGCGAAAACAAGCTTTCTAAGCCAGATAGCCTCTCTACGCTGTTTCTCGAACAACTTAATCATTTTGATTTGCATGACAGTCGCTTAACCTTTCTGACCCCATCTGGTGAAAAAGCTGATCTGCGATTGCCGCAGCTAACATGGCTGAATAGAGATAACCGCCATCGGGCACAAGGCAGCGTCAGCCTCTCTTCGATTAATGGGCAAGAAGGCGTTGTTCAGGTAAAACTTGACCTGAAAGATAGCAATGGGATTTTGGATAACGGCACGGTTTATTTGCAGGCTGATGATATCGACATGCGGCTGTGGTTAAGTCGCTGGCTAAAGGATAACACAGGGCTGGATAGCGCCCATTTCAGCTTAGCCAGTTGGATTACTCTCAAGCGTGGGCGGGTTGATAGTGGACGTTTGCAACTTAAACATGGCGGTGTCAACTGGCACGTCGGAGATGAAACACATCGGCTTGATGTGAGTGATCTCCTTTTGCAAATGCGCCGCCAAGGTGAAGGGTGGTTGTTTAAAATGCCAAATCTGGCGGGTCTGAAAACGGACAATCAACAGTGGCCCGCGGGAAAACTCTCGGCGCTATATATGGCACAATCACAGCAATATCAGGGGAATGATCACTGGCGTATTCGTGCCGAAAATATCCAGCTTGAATACCTGAACGGAATATTGCCGATACTCTCTTTTGTGACACCGGATACCGTCAAGGATTGGCAGCATCGACAGCCAAAGGGGATGATTGACAGTTTTGCCCTCGATATCACGCCAGTGCTGCCCGCTGAGATGGGAATTCGCCTGAAATGGCGGGGGGTAAGCTGGTTACGCTGGAAAGAACTGCCTTCAATCAACCAATTCAGTGGCATGTTAGCGGGGAACAAGCAGGGAGGGGATCTCCATTTTGCATTGAAAAACAGCACCATTGATTATGGCAACAAGTTTCAGGCTCCGCTTGAGATTGCCCGCAGCGCAGGAAAGGTATCTTGGGAAAATGCCCAAAATGGCATGGAAGTATGGAGCCAGGGGCTGGATGTGCAGGCCAAATCGCTATGGTTGAATGGAAATTTCCGTTACCTAAAACCCCGCCAGGGACAACCCGTTTTGGCAATGTTAGCCGGAATTCGAGTCAATGATCTGGGGGAAGCCTGGCGCTATTTCCCCAGGCTGCTGATGGGGGAGTCCCTGACAGACTATTTGTCCGCCGCCTTGATTAAGGGTAAGGTCGATAATGCGACGTTGGTTTTTCATGGTGATCCCCATGATTTCCCGTTTAAACAGAACAAGGGGCAATTTCAGGTACGGGTTCCCGTGCGCCATGCAACCTTCCAATACCAACCCGACTGGCCGGCTCTGTTTGATTTAGATATCGACCTGAATTTCCAGAATAACGGGTTGCAGATGCTGGCACAGAAAGCGCGTTTGGGCAAAGTGGAAGCCACTCAGGTTTCGGCTGTGATCCCAGATTATGGCAAGCATAAGCTGTTTATTGATACCACGCTATCTGGGGATGGCAAGAGCATTCATGATTATTTCAACCACAGCCCAATGGCAGACTCGATTGGTCGCGCTCTGGAAAATTTGCGGCTTGATGGCAAGGTGGATGGCAAGCTCCATCTGGACATCCCCTTAAAGCAGGGAGACGTTGTGGCGAGCGGAGAAGTGGCGCTGAAAGATGCGCGCCTGTTCATTAAGCCACTAAATAGCCAGATGAAACATCTCAATGGCAAATTCCGCTTTGACAATGGCCAGTTAAAAAGCGAAACCCTATCTGCTCATTGGCTAGGCAATCCGTTGTCCCTGAAATTTTCCACCCAAGACTTGCTAAAACATTATCAGGTGAATGTGAAACTGGATTCACATTGGGCAGCGCAGGCATTACCGGCACTTCCTGCGGAGATTCGGAACAAGCTATCTGGAACGCTAACGTGGCAGGGGGATGTGAATATTACGCTACCGTCTGGCGAATCAAAAGGTGACGTGAAATATCATGTTGCAGTTAATGCGGATTTGTCACATTTTAACAGTCAATTGCCCATGCTGGACACAGAATCGCTGAGGAAATGGCATAAGATTAATCTCCAGGCCGCAGGTGACATAAACCAACTTCAGATCAACGGCTCCGTGGGCGAACGATATACGTTCAATACCCAGTGGGGATTGGAAAAAACGCATGTCAGATTGCAGCGAGGTATTTTACATACCGGGGGGGATAGGCTGCCCGCGCTGCCGAAAAAACCGTTGGTGGCATTAAACTTGCCTGCCATTGAGGGGGAAAAATTACTGGCGTTGCTTGAACTTTTGCGTTGGAAACCCGCGGAAGAAGGTGGTTTGCTGTGGCCAAGCACATTTGAAATTTCATTGCCTGCACTGGATCTTGCTGGACAGCGTTGGAACCAGCTCACATTCCATGTTGTTCAACAAAACGGTGAAATGGCCGTGAGTGCAAAGGGGGCAGAGATAAATGGTAACCTTTTGATTGAAAAACACCGGCCGATACAAGCGTCAATCAATTATCTTTATTACGCTCCCCTGCGGGTGGCCGATCCGTCGGTTGATGGCAAAAAGTTAAGGTTAGCCAAGGCTTCTGCGCCCCATTATGCTTTGAACCGTTGGCCGGCATTGGATATCAAATGCGCAGAATGCTGGGTTGCCGGATTAAATCTCGGCAAAGTATCTGGATCGATTAAACCGGAAGGGGATTCTCTGGTCTTGACGAATGCGCAAATGGAAAATAGCGCTGGAAAATTGGCACTATCTGGGCGTTGGGATGAAAACAATACCGGAAGTCATAGCCATATCAAGGGGCAGTTATCAGGGCAAAAATTTGATGATATGGCTGCTTATTTGGGCTTCGTCGTTCCGATTGTTGATGCGCCTTTCAAATTTGATTTCAATTTGAAATGGCAAAATGTCCCGTGGCAGCCAGATCTCAAAACACTGAATGGTACGCTGACTGGAGACATGAACAAAGGGGCCATCGCCAAATTGGGGGGGGGTAGAGCTGGGCAATTATTAAGGCTCATCAGTTTTGACGCGTTGTTGCGTAAATTACAATTGGATTTTAGTGATACATTCAGTAATGATTTCAATTTCGATTCCATTCGTGGTGACGCAACGATAAAAAATGGCGTCATGTACACCGATAACTTTCTCATCGATGGATTGGCAGCGGACATCAATGCCATAGGGCAGACAGATTTAGTTCATCGCCAAATCAATATGGAGCTGGTTATTACGCCAGAAATTTCGACAACGGTGGGAGTTGCGACGGCCTTTGCAGTCAATCCTGTGGCTGGCGCGGCAATTTTTGCCGCGACAAAAGTATTGGGGCCCTTGTGGAATAAGATATCGGTGATTCGCTATCGGTTAACGGGCAGCCTCGAACAACCTAAAATTGATGAGGTTCTACGTCAGCTTAAGGAGAATAAAGGGTCATGAAAAACGTCAATGTTGCACTTTTACAATTATGCAGTGGTGCGAGTGTCAAACACAATTTAGCGCAAATTGAGCAGCAAATTAGACAGTTACCAGATACCGTAAAACTGGTTCTGACACCGGAAAATGCGCTGTTGTTCGCTGATGATGCTGATACCTACCGCGCACATGCAGAAATACAGGGAAGTGGGCCATTACAACAGGCAGTGAGCAAAATAGCACAGCATTATGGTATTTGGCTGTTGATTGGCTCTATGCCACTGGTCAGTCGCGAAGATCCCACTCGTATCACAAACAGTAGCCTGTTGTTTGATGACAAAGGAGAGCTTCAAGCCCGTTACGATAAAATCCACATGTTTGATGTCGATATCAACGATGAACACGGCGCCTATAATGAATCCGCCATTTATCAGCCTGGGGAACATATTACCGTTGTTGATACGCCCGTTGGTCGTTTGGGAATGTCTATCTGTTATGATTTGCGTTTTCCCGGACTTTTTCAGGCATTGCGCGAACAAGGTGCGGAGCTTATTTCGGTCCCTGCGGCTTTCACCCGCTTGACGGGTAAGACGCATTGGGAGCCATTGTTAAAAGCTCGTGCCATCGAAAATCAATGTATTATTTTGGCGTCTGCGCAGGTTGGTGTACATGGCACTTGCAGAACATGGGGACATACTATGGCAGTGAGTGGTTGGGGCGAAATTATCAAGAAAAATCCCCTGACCGTCAGTGCATTACCGCTTAATATCCGTCAGGATAGTTTGGCTCTCATGCGTGAGCAGATAAAATTGGTGAAACACAATCGATTCCGTCCACAACTGACTTCTTTGATAAAAAAGAATACAAATTAAGGTAAAGAGTAATCAATATGAGTTTAACTTACGTCAGTGAACATTTACTGGCTGCTAATAATTTGAATCATCAAGACTTATTTTCTGTATTGGGTCAATTGGCGGAACGTCGCCTGGACTATGCCGATCTCTATTTCCAATCCAGCTATCATGAAACTTGGGTATTGGAAGACCGCATCATCAAAGATGGCTCCTATAATATTGATCAAGGTGTTGGGGTTCGGGCGGTCAGTGGAGAGAAAACAGGTTTTGCTTACGCAGATCAGATCACATTGAATGCGTTACAGCAAAGCGCCCAGGCTGCGCGCAGCATCGTAAGGGAAGTAGGTAATGGCATTTCGCATACCTTAAGTGCTGTGACACATAAGGCACTTTATTCGGCGATTGACCCTTTGCAGAGCATGAGTCGGGAAGACAAAATTGCTTTGTTGCATCGCATTGATCATATTGCACGAGCAGAAGATCACCGCGTACAGGAAGTGAGTGCCAGCTTGACTGGGGTTTATGAACAAGTGCTGGTCGCGGCGACAGACGGGACATTGGCGGCCGATATCCGCCCATTAGTACGCCTTTCTGTCAGTGTCTTAGTGGAAGAAAAGGGTAAGCGTGAGCGTGGTGGCAGCGGTGGTGGCGCTCGTTATGGTTACGAATATTTCCTGCGTACTGAAAACGGCCAGATTCTGGCAGAGCAATTTGCTCGCGAAGCGGTTCGCATGGCACTGGTCAACTTGTCAGCGGTTGCCGCACCTGCGGGCACCATGCCGGTGGTATTGGGGGCTGGATGGCCAGGCGTTCTGCTGCATGAAGCGGTAGGGCATGGCCTTGAAGGGGACTTTAACCGCCGTGGTACTTCTGTGTTTTCGGGGCAGATTGGGCAAAAAGTGGCCTCAGAGCTGTGTACCGTCGTGGATGATGGCACCCTTGAGGGACGCCGTGGTTCATTGGCGATTGATGATGAAGGGGTTCCGGGACAATACAACGTACTGATCGAAAATGGCATTTTGAAAGGTTACATGCAGGATAAACTTAATGCTCGCTTGATGGGCGTGGCTGTGACGGGTAACGGTCGCCGTGAATCCTATGCACACTTGCCGATGCCTCGGATGACCAATACCTACATGCTGGCGGGAAATTCCACGCCGGAAGAAATTATCGCCAGTGTGGATCGTGGGTTGTATGCACCGAATTTCGGTGGTGGTCAAGTGGATATCACATCGGGTAAATTTGTGTTTTCAACCTCTGAAGCCTATTTGATTGAGAACGGCAAAATCACCAAGCCGGTAAAAGGTGCGACGTTAATTGGCTCTGGTATTGAAGCCATGCAGCAAATTTCAATGGTTGGCAATGACTTGGCTCTCGACAAAGGTGTAGGTGTTTGCGGTAAGGAAGGCCAAAGTGTGCCAGTAGGTGTTGGGCAACCGACCTTGAAACTGGATAGCCTGACCGTAGGTGGAACCGCCTGATAATTTCTTGGGCAACAGCGTGAATAGCTTGGGGTTATCATGAAAAAGAGCATGCTGGTGGCGGTATTATTGGTTCTGGCTGTTATCTATATCGCCTTTGCCAACGGATTTGGGCCATTTCGCACAGAGACAACTGAACAGAGCAAGCAAATTGATGTTCTGACTGAACAGCGCCGTGTTGCAGACTACCTTCGTCAGTATCACACATTGCCAGATTATTACATTACGAAGAAGCAGGCTCGTCGCCTTGGTTGGAACGCTCGTGCAGGTAATTTATGTGAAGTGTTACCGAGTAGGGCAATTGGTGGTGATAAATTTTCTAACCGTGAGAATAAATTACCGACAAAATCTGGCCGTCACTGGTTTGAAGCAGATGTGAATTATCGGTGTGGGCATCGGGGAAGTGACCGATTACTTTACTCTAATGATGGCCTTATTTATCTAACGATTGATCACTACAACAGTTTTACCCGACTGGAGTGATGGCATGAAAAAGGTAAAATTCGACTTTAGCCAAATCCCTGACTTAAACGCTTTCTATGATGAATTCAAAGAGTGCTTCGAGCTTGGGGATGATTTTGGTGCCAATCTGGATGCACTGTGGGATGCCGTGACGGGGCATATTCAGTTACCTGTTGAGATTGAATTTAGCCACTTTACCCCGCAAAAAAGAAAGCGCTTTGCGGCGTTAATATTGCTGTTTGAAGAAGCCGAAGAAGAGCTGGAAGGGGCGCTGTGCTTTAATGTGGTAGATTGAGTTTTTCTTCGGTATAAGTTCCTTTAGCCGCCTGTGATACGGGCGGCTTTTTACTGGTTAATGTCATGAAGAAGAAACAAAAAGAAATGACCGCCAATTCTCAACGAAATGGCGGCGAAAGGGGATTAGGGGGATTCCGATAGATCTTTCAAATATTGAAAAAGCTGGCGGTAAGATTTAGGGGGCTTGTTAGCGGCCTTTTCCTTTTTCGCATTCCGAACCAATGTGCGAAGTTGCTGGCGATCAGTATGTGGATACAGGGCGATGACTTCTTCAAAGGCATCATCACTTTCGATCAGTTTGTCACGCAATTCTTCCAGTTTATGCAAGATAACGACTTGCTGGTTGTGGCGATTTTTCAGTTTATCCAACGCCGTAGTGATGGGTTCAGGATCACGGGCACGTAACAGTTTACCAATGAGCTGTAATTGACGGCGACGTCCTTCACGCTTGATTTTCTGTGCCAACATAATCGCTGCCAGCAAATCTTCATCCAGCGGAATGCGTTCCAGTTGGTTTTTACTGAGTTCAACCAGTTCCACGCCCAACTTTTTCAGTATTTCAGCATCTCGCTTGATTTCACTTTTACTGACCCAGATTATCTCATCTTCTTCCTCTTCAGCAGGATTATTGTCGAGCCAATCTTCAGGCTGTTTTGCCATAATGGTTTTCCTTCTAAAAAGGCCGGATAAGGTCGATTTTGGGACATGACCTATCGTCCGGTGGGTGTTAACATCCTAATATTGTGTATTGTAACTGGGAAAATTGCCTGATTACCACTCGGCATTCATGTCATGAACTGGAAATGGGCATTTTTTCTGACGAATTCTCTTTTTAATTCATTGGATTATGGTTAATTAATGATAGTTACCAATCAACAAATCGCGGAACAACGCAAGTTGCTGGAAAATGCGGTTGCTCACGCTTTGGAATTAGCGAAAACCGGTTGTGATGCCGCGGAAGTTGCGGTCAATAAAACCACGGGGATGAGTGTCAGCACCCGCTTTAGTGAAGTCGAAAATGTTGAGTTTAACAGCGATGGTGCCCTGGGGATTACGGTTTATCACCAGCAGTGCAAAGGCAGTGCTTCCTCAACGGATCTCAGCCCAGAAGCGATTGCCCGTACTGTACAGGCCGCTATTGATATTGCACGTTATACCTCACCTGATCCTTATGCTGGCCCCGCGGATAAAGCGTTATTGGCCTTTGAAGCCCCTGAGTTAGATCTTTTCCATCCCGCTGATTTGGATGCCGATAAGGCCATTGAGTTGGCCGCCCGCGCGGAACAAGCATCATTGCAGGCAGATGCGCGCATTACCAATACCGAAGGTGGAAGTTTTAACAGCCATTACGGTATTCGGGTATTTGGTAATAGTCATGGGATGGTGCAAAGCTACTGCTCAAGCCGTCATTCTTTGTCAAGCTGCGTGATTGCCGAGCAAGATGGCAATATGGAACGTGATTATGCCTATACGATCAGTCGTCACTTTGACGAGTTGAAATCGCCTGAGTGGGTGGGGCAGGAGTGTGCCCGCCGTACGCTTTCCCGCCTGGGTGCGCGTAAGTTAGCAACGATGAAAGCGCCAGTTATCTTTTCTGCGGAAGTGGCTACGGGGTTGTTCGGTCATTTAGTGGGGGCGATCAGCGGTAGCAGCATTTATCGTAAGTCTTCTTTCTTGTTGGATAGCCTGGGCAAACCGATCTTGCCTTCATGGTTGACGATTGAAGAGCAGCCTCATCTATTGCGTGGGTTAGCTTCAACGCCATTTGACAGTGAAGGTGTGCGTACAACACCACGCGATATTATTAAGGATGGTGTGTTGCAGACTTGGTTGTTGACTTCCTATTCTGCCCGCAAGTTGGGCATGGTCAACACGGGTCATGCCGGTGGAATTCATAACTGGCGCATTGCAGGTCAGGGGCTGGATTTTGCTGGCTTGTTACGTGAAATGGGAACTGGCCTGCTCGTCACTGAGTTGATGGGGCAGGGCGTGAGCGCAGTGACTGGGGACTATTCTCGCGGCGCATCCGGCTTTTGGGTCGAGAATGGCGAAATTCAATATCCTGTCAGTGAGATCACCATTGCAGGAAATTTGAAGGATATGTGGGCAAATATGGTGACAATCGGTGATGATATCGAAACACGCAGTAATATTCAGTGTGGTTCGGTGTTGCTGCCGGAAATGAGTATCGCCGGTCAATAGTAGGGATACTCAATTAGCAGCAGCCAGTTCGGTATCACTGAGCTGGCTGAGAATTAGCGGTGATACTCACCTGCGGCTTCGGGTTGGTAAAGCAGTTCTAATACCTTGATGCGGGTCGCTTCGCCATTTGGCAATTGCCACGTTATTTCATCATTCACCCGCAAGCCCAAAAGCGCTGCCCCCAAAGGTGCCATGACGGACAGATGTTTGGTGCTGTCTTGTAGGGATGCCGGATAAACCAGGGTGCGAATACGTTCTTCATTGCTGCCAAGATCAATAAAGCGTACTTCACTGTTCATTGTGACAACATCGGCCGGGATATCTACCGGAGCCACGATTTCGGCGCGATCCAACTCGTCATTCAAGGCATCTGCGATGCGGGTATTGGCAAATGCAGGTTGCTCCAACAGGGAATCTAAACGTTCGGCATCCAATTCATTGATAATAATTTTAGGTTTTTTCATTCCACACTCCAAATTAAGCTCAATACAAAATAACACCCCACATCGCAAGGAGGGGGTGTTATTTTCAAAGTAATTAAAATGATATTAGGCTGTTCTGTCGCGAAAATAAAGAGATCATGATCACGAACTGTTTTGCATTGTTAATGAAACAGGGCTTAACCGCAATGGAAAAAAGAACAATTTGTCATCATTTTGGCATGCAGATTATAAACCTGTGGTAACAATACGTGGGTTGGTTTCTCCCCAAATGGAAGAAAACTCAACAACATGCATTCCACCCCATTTCTGGATATCGGACTGGGTGATTTCGTCGTTACCTTGTTTACCGAAAATGACCACTTCATCGCCACTTTTCACTTCCGGCAAGTCAGTGACATCAACCATGACGGTATTCATGGAAACGCTACCCACAACCGGTGCACGGTGGCCGTTGATAAGAACGTAGGCTTTGTTTGACATGACAGAGCTAAAACCATCAGAGAAACCAACGGGTAGATTCGCGAGCTTCGAGTCACGTTTCAGAATGTAAGTGTTGTCATAGCCGACGCCATTACCTTTAGGGTATGTCTTAACAGAAGCAACACGGGTTTTTACTTGGATCAAAGGCTTAAATTCGGGGTGGCTGGTGGTCAGAATGCCGTACAGCGCACTACCAACACGCGCCATGTCAAATTGTGCTTCAGGCATGCTCAACGATGCAAAAGAGCTTGATGCGTGCAGCGTGATTTCATCCCTGTTCAGGTTGGCTGTTTTGATCAGCCAGTCAGTTTGATCTTTAAAGTTCTTAATGCTGTTACGGATTGCATCCAGATCGGTGAATGCATGGTGGCTCATCATGCCGACCAGTTTCAAGTTAGTTAGCTGAGTCATTTTCAGCGCATCTTGTTTGCCCTGCTCAGTTTTCATTTCCAAACCATTACGGCTCATCAGACCCGTGTTCAGCATCAGGTGAGCGTGGATCTCTTTACCGTGTTTTTTGCCCAGGGCATCGAGGGCTTGGGCATGTTCCAGATCGCCGACCATCTCTTCCATGTTATAGCCTAGTGTGCTTTCGATTTCCGTTATGTCAGCAGTACGGACACGTATCAGTTGTCCTTTAAAGCCGCTTTCACGCACGATGCGGGCTTCTTCATTGCTGGTAACCCCTACGCAAGGTACGCCAGTTTTGATGATGGATGGCATCAACAGGCCGATACCATGACCATAAGCATCACCTTTCAAAACCGCACACATTTTGGTGCCTTGATTCAGTTTATTTTGCAGTGTATGGATATTATTTTCGAAAATCGCGGTATTGATTTCAACCCAAGCATTATTGGTAGCGGCGATGCTTTCTGCATGGGTGTTATCTAAAGAGAGCGCAGGTGCAGCCTGGGCAATACCGTGAGACAAGCTTAGGCCAAGAAGAATTGCCAGTGTGGCTTGATTAAAACGCATGAAGTAAACCTCCAGTTTAGGAATTGTTCATATAATGTTCTGCATGTAATTGCGCTTTAATAATAAGTTTTTTCTAATTTAATTTCACATGGTTAACTTGTTGAAAGCTAACATTTATTATCTATATTATACTATTTATAAATAGTTGGAGTAATGAACCAAATTAATCATTAAAACATCTTGTTTTTATTTTTGGTGAATGTTTAATAAACAGGTTATATTAATGTTTTTTTATCTTTGGTTGGTTTTTATCACTGATTTTACGTTTGTCTTGAAAATAGGACGCTATTCCTGAGGCGTTGCGGTAGACAAAATCATCCCCCAACAATCAAGCAGCCGTTCGAAAAGGGGATAATCTCTTTAGCAGGGGGGAAGGGTTAATCTTCGTCAAATCCGGCGTTGAAGAGTTCGATAATGGCCGCCAGTGCTTGTTGTTCATCTGGCCCATTGACTTCAACATCAATATGGCTGCCTTGTTCAGAATCCAGCATCAGCATGGCAATGACGCTACGGGCTTCGGCCTGTAAGTGATTGCTGTTGCGCAGGATCACTTCTGATTGAAACTGTTGTACCAGATCATGCAGTTTCATCGCAGGCCGAGCATGCATTCCGAGCCGATTTTTAATTTCAAGTCGTTGTTTGACTGTCATGGCGGGTGTCATTCATATTATTTGCGTTTTTCCAGTGTACGGTGACGTGATTGCACGTTTTTGCCACGGGAACGGAAATAATCAGCCAGTTGTTCTGCCACATAGACTGAACGGTGTTTACCGCCGGTGCAACCAATAGCAACCGTCAGATAGCTACGATTATTGGTTTCCAGCATGGGTAGCCAAAGCTCAAGATAGCTGCGAGTTTGGTAAATAAAATTATGCACTTCTGTATGGCGATCCAAAAACGCCGCCACCGGGCGATCCAAACCGGTCATCGGGCGTAGCTTAGGATCCCAATGCGGGTTTGGCAGAAAACGCACATCGAAAACATAATCAGCGTCAATGGGGATACCATGCTTGAAGCCAAAGGATTCAAATACCATCGTCAATTCCCGCTCCCGTTTGCCTAATAGGCGTGTCCTGAGCATTTCTGCCAGTTCATGGACGGACATTTCAGAGGTATCAATGATTAAGTCAGCACGTGAACGCAGGGGTTCAAGCAAATCGCTTTCTTTGTCAATTGCACTTTCCAGTGACAGGTTTTTGCTGGATAGTGGATGCAAACGGCGAGTGTCACTGTAGCGGCGGATCAGGGTATTACGATCTGCATCAAGAAACAGCAACTGTGGCGAAAAACTTTCCGGTAATTGCGTCAGGGCTTCTTCAAAAACTTCTGGCGACTCTGGCATATTTCTGACATCGATGCTAACCGCGGCCGAAATATCACGTTCGGCCAGTGTGTTTGCCAATTCCGGCAGCAACACAACAGGTAGGTTATCCACGCAATAGAAGCCCATATCTTCCAACGCACGCAAAGCAACGGATTTCCCAGAACCTGAACGACCACTGACTATCATCAGCACCATGAGGTGACTCCCCCTAAATGTTTATAATTATAATCGCTATTTATTCAGTAATAATTTTATACAGTTCTTCATCACTCTGCGCTGAGCGCAGGCGGCGGCAGAGATTTTTATCTGCAAGGCGCTTTGCAATCAATGATAGTGAGTGTAAATGGGTTTGACACTGGTCTGATGGCACCAATAAAGCAAACAGCAAGTCCACAGGCTGATTATCGATAGCGTCAAAGGTAATGGGTTGTTCCAGATGCAAAAACACGCCAACGGCATTCTCAGAACATTCTCTGTCCAATTTGCCGTGAGGGATCGCAATCCCATTGCCAATTCCTGTTGTGCCTACTTTTTCGCGCGAAAGTATGGCCTCGAATACGATGTTTTCCGACACTCCGAGCTGCTTTGATGCCAGCTCACTGATAATCTCTAAGGCGCGCTTTTTACTCGAACAAGGGACGTTGTTGCGTGTACATTCGGGTGAAAGCACTGAGCTTAGTGGTAAATCTGTTTCGTTGTTCATTTCTTTATTCACTTAGGGCCTTGTTATACCCGATGCCTGAGGAGGCATCCGGTATGGGTACACTGCGCTAAAACCGATCTATAGATCACACCTGTAGTGGTGCTATAGAAGGCGTTATAGATAGAACAGTGATAATTTTACGACAGCCCCGTTGCCTAAAAGCGATTAATGTTGTCTCAATTTACTTTTGTGTTTGGTCAATTGACGCGCTAGCTTATCTACCAGTGCATCAATTGCGGCATACATGTCTTCATGTTCCGAGGTTGCATGCAACTCACCTCCATTAACATACACGGTGGCTTCGGCGATCTTTTGTACCTTTTCCACTCGGAGAATGACCTGGATGAGGTTAATCTTATCGAAATATTGATCCAATTTGCCGCATTTGGTGTTCACAACGTTGCGCAGTGCATCTGTGATTTCAATATTGTGACCTGTAACATTGAGTTGCATGGTTTTGAGTTGCATCGTGTTTTCCTTCTCTGTGTTGTTCAAACCAGTTTTTTGCGCTGGTTTGAAGGCGGGATGGATAACGACTCTCTATATTTTGCGACAGTCCGGCGAGCCACCTGGATACCTTGCTCAGCAAGTATGCTGGTCAATTTACTGTCACTCAGTGGCTTGACCGGATTTTCTGCCGCGACCAGTTTTTTCACCAGGGCACGTATCGCGGTAGAAGAGGCTTCACCGCCATTGTCGGTATTGACGTGACTGGAGAAAAAATATTTCAGTTCAAAGATCCCGCGTGGACTATACAGGTACTTCTGTGTTGTCACACGGGAAATGGTGGACTCATGCATATCAATCTGATAGGCGATATCCGCCAGTACCAGGGGTTTCATGTGTTCCTCACCATACTCGAAAAAATCTTGTTGCCGCTCAACAATACAGCGGGCGACTTTCAACAACGTTTCATTACGGCTTTCGAGACTTTTGATCAGCCATTTGGCCTCTTGTAAGTTATTGCGTATGAACAGGTTGTCACTTTCATTATTGGCCCGTTGCCCCAGCGCTGCGTAGTGCTGGTTGATGCGCAGACGGGGGATGCTATCGGTATTTAGCCTGACTTGCCAGCTTTCATTTTCTTTCTGTATTAATACATCTGGAATGACATACTCGGATTCACCCGTATTAACCACTAAGCCAGGTTTAGGCTCCAGTGATTGAATGATATCAATGGCGCCCTTCAAGGCTCTCTCTTTTAATTTGCTCTGACGTAATAAATTACGGAAGTCTCGGTTGCCCAGTAGTTCAAGGTACTTGTTGACAATGAGTTTCGCATCATTCAGGTAAGGTGTCTCTGGCGGCAGTATTGAAAGCTGGATAAGCAAGCATTCGCGTAAATCACGGGCAGCAACCCCAATCGGATCAAAATGCTGTATGCGCTTAAGGACGGTTGCAACCTCTGCCAAGGTCAGTTCGTCATCGCCGATACTGGCAAGGATCTCCTCGATGGAAATGGTCAGGTATCCGGTGTCATTAATGGCATCAATAATTGACGTGGCAATGGCGGCGTCTGTTTCGGTAAATGGCGTCAACCCTGCTTGCCACATGAGATAATCTTGCAGGGTTTGGGTGGTTTCTCCCTGATATACGGGGAAATCATCCGCGCGATAGTCACTGTGGGTGCCTGAAGGTGTGCCAGCGGTATAAATTTCATCCCAACTGGCATCCAATGGTAGCTCTTCTGGCATATCCCTCTGTTCAAGCGCTTCGCGGGTATCCATGACGTCAGTAGTATCAGAAAGTCCCTGACTTTCCACTTCCTGATGCACGTCATCCTGTTCAAGCAGCGGGTTGGCCTCCAAAGCCTGCTGGATCTCCTGCTGAAGCTCAAGCGTCGATAGTTGCAACAAACGGATGGCTTGCTGGAGTTGTGGCGTCATCGTCAATTGCTGACTGAGCCTGAGTTGCAAACTTTGCTTCATAGCGTTACCACGTGTTCCTTAATCTAGCTTGAATAGTTCCTTGGATCGCGCCTGACAGAAGGATCAGGGTTAAAGGCGGAAACCCTCTCCCAAATAGACGCGTTTGACCTGCTCGTTATTCAGGATGTCATTTGGGGTGCCGTGAGCAATCAAATGACCTTGGCTGACGATATAGGCACGTTCGCAGACATCCAATGTTTCACGCACATTGTGGTCAGTAATCAGTACACCTAATCCATAATCCCGCAGGTGTTGAATGATCTTTTTGATATCCAGTACGGAAATGGGGTCAACACCGGCAAAGGGTTCATCCAACAGAATGAATTTTGGGTTGGCGGCCAATGCACGGGCAATCTCCACACGACGGCGTTCACCGCCGGAAAGTGATTGTCCAAGGTTATCACGCAGGTGAGAGATGTGAAATTCTTCCATCAACTCTTCTGCGCGTACTTTTCTCTGCTCCTGGTTCAGGTCCTTGCGGATCTCCAGTACTGCCATCAAATTGTCGAAGACACTCAAACGACGGAAGATGGAAGCCTCTTGAGGCAAATAACCTATCCCACGACGTGCGCGCTCATGCAGAGGCAGCAGACTGATATCTTCTTCATCAATGGTGATAGAACCCGCATCACGTGGAACAATACCGACAACCATATAAAAAGTGGTGGTTTTACCCGCCCCATTAGGGCCAAGTAAGCCAACAATTTCCCCTGATTTCACGTTTAGGCTGACGTTCTCAACGACCTTACGGCCCTTATAGGCTTTCGCCAGATTTTCTGCGTTTAGTATTGCCATCAGTCGTTATTTACCTTTTTTCTGCGCGTCAGCACCGGAGCCTTTTTCTTGTAGCTGAGCCGGTAACAGGACGGTGGTGACATGTTTACCTTTATCACTAAAAGCTTCCATCTGTTGGGTTGGAACCAGATAAGTGATTTTATCGCCTTTGATATTGCTGTCTAGCTGTTCAAGATAGGCGTCACCCGTTAGCGTGATCAGCTCCTTATCCATCTCATAGCGCATCTTTGATGCATGGCCTTTGAGGGGCTTGCCATCGTCTTGCAGTTGATAAAACGTGGCAGGATTACCGTATGCTTCAATCACGGTCTTGTTCGAATCCCCTTCGGGACGGGTAACAACGACTTTATTTGCATGGATGTCGATTGTGCCTTGTTTTACGATCACGTTATCCGTAAATGTGGCAATATTTCCGGTTAAATCCAGAGACTGTCTTGCTGAGTCAATGGTAATGGGCTTTTTGGTATCATCTTTTAAGGCCAATACGGGCAGGCTGACTGCAAAGAGTGTACTGGCAATAACGGTATTACGGATTAGGTTGTTCATGTGGAATCTCATATTGAGTGGTGACCTTTTCAATCAATTCAGCAGTTTTGTTTCGCAGATTGCCCCGCATTTTCATGCCAACAGATTTTAAACCGACACCGATCAGAGTGACTCGGTCATCGGAGGTGACATCTTGTGTTGTGAGGTTGACGATCGCATTGTCTGTTGTGATCCGCTGTAATTGTGAAGCATCATTCAGGCTATCCACTTGGACATCCCCATACAGATAGAGCATCTTATCTTTGGTCAGTTTGGCTTTGTTGGCACGTACTGTCCATGTTGCTATCGGGGTTCCTGGGGTGCCATTAGGGTCAAATGTTGTCAATACAGGGCGAGTAAACCAGGTCAGTTTGGTTTCCGTAAAGTTTTTAACATCGTCAGCGACCAGTTTGTAAGTCAGTTTTCCTTCCGGATCATAGACAAAAGTAATGGCTTCTTGTGTTTGATAATTGGGATAACCATCCTCCACAATCGCTGATGAGGCATCATCATTGATACCTGATAAATTCCAGCCAATCAGCGCAAGCGCGATGAGTGCCAGTACTGCGGTCAGCCAGGATTGAATTTTACTCATTCTTTTTTCAGTTTTAATTTATATGGATAACCCTTTGGCACCTTCGAGCTTATTTTGAGCGAAGAGCACCAAATCACAAAGTTCCCTGACTGCACCACGACCGCCGGCAATCTGAGTCACATAATCTGCTTTTGGCAACAGTAATGGATGGGCATCCGCAACGGCAACAGATAACCCAACTTGTGCCATGACAGGCCAGTCAATAAGATCATCACCAATATAGGCGACTTGCTCTGGCTGCAACGCTAGTTTATCCAACAGTGCCTGATACGCCAAAACCTTATCGTTTTGTCCCTGGTAAAGATGTGTAATACCTAGCGTTTTTGCCCGATTTTCCAGCAGTTTTGCTTTGCGGCCAGTGATGATGGCAACCTCAATACCCGAAGTGATTAAACAACGGATGCCATAGCCATCACGAACGTTAAAGGCTTTCAACTCTTCGCCTTCATTGCCCATGTAGATAAGCCCATCAGACATGACACCATCAACATCACAAATCAGCAGACGGATTTGACGGGCTTTTTCAATAATTGTTTTGTTAACTGGGCCATAACAGGTGTCCAGGTACGCTTTTTGACTCATTAAGAAATTCTCTTAAGATTTATCTTATGCTTGTTTGTATCAGTTTACTTGCTTTATACGACACCGGCTTGCAAAAGATCGTGCATGTGTAGCACACCCAGTAATTTGTCGCCCTCTGTGACCAATAGTGAGGTGATATGACGTGATTGCATCAGGTTTAAGGCATCAACCGCCAGTGCATTGGGTTTGATACGGATGCCGCCAGCCGTCATGACATCAGAAATTTTTGCATTGTTTAAATCGATGCCCATATCGAAAACCCGGCGCAAATCGCCATCGGTAAAAATCCCCTTGATCTGCATGTCATCACCACAGATAACGGTCATGCCCAATTTTTTACGGGTAATTTCCACCAGCGCCTCACGCAGAGTTGCGGTACGGGGGACACGGGGAATGTCAGCGCCTGTGGTCATCAAATCACTGGCTAGCAGCAGAAGTTTGCGCCCAAGTGTTCCGCCAGGATGGGAAAGGGCGAAGTCCTCGGCAGTAAAGCCACGGGCTTGCAAGAGTGCAAGGGCTAATGCATCTCCCATGACGAGTGTCGCGGTGGTGCTGGTGGTGGGCGCTAATCCCAATGGGCAGGCTTCTTGTGGAACTTTGATGCACAAATGAATGTCTGCGGCTTTGCCCATGTTGCTGTTGCGATTGTTGGTCATGCAGATGAGCGGGACTTTTTGGCGCTTGAGAACGGGGATCAATGCCAGAATTTCATTCGATTCACCTGAATTGGAAATCGCCAGTACGATGTCCTTTGCTGTTACCATGCCGAGATCGCCGTGGCTGGCTTCACCAGGATGGACAAAGAAAGAAGGTGTACCGGTGCTGGCAAATGTGGCCGCGATTTTTCGCCCAATGTGACCGGATTTGCCCATCCCCATCACAATAACTTTCCCTTCGCAGTTAAACATGAATTCACAGGCTTGGCTGAAATCGTCATTAATATATTGTTCCAGGCCGGCCAGCCCTTCGAGTTCAATATGTAATACTTCCTTACCTGCTTGCTGAAAATCGATCTTAGGCATTTTTATTTCCCACTCTTTTCCCACTCAATCGGTAATTACTCAATACCGTCATAATTAGAAACAAAAAGTACGACAAAATAAGCGATAAAACAGCCCAGTAACAAGATGCCGTTCAATCGGTTTAATCGATGCTTTCTTCCCAGACAAAATACTGTGAATAGCACACTCGCTGCCACCATGACCCAAAAATCACGGGAAAACGCTTGAGGCGAAAAGACACTGGGGGACAGCATGGCGGGGACACCCAGAACAAGGGTTACGTTGAATACGTTTGAGCCAATAATATTGCCCATTGCCATGTCATTCTCCCCTTTGATAGCCGCGGCAATGGCGGTAGCAAGCTCAGGCAAGCTGGTTCCTACGGCCAGAATCGTCAGGCCAATCACCAGTTCGCTGATACCATAAATACGCGCAATAACGGTTGCATTGTCAATCACCATGCGCGTGGATATGGGAAGAATAATTAACCCCAGAACAACCCAAAGAAGTGCAATTCCATTGTTGCCTTCGACAGGCAATTCTGCATTTCGTTCTTGGGTATAACTATCAACACCGTTGTGTTGGGATAACGCGGTCATCTTTATCATCAGTGAGATAAAGAAGAGGGCAGAAAGCACTAACAGGATACCATCCAACCGGCTCAGGTATCCATTGGACAGCAAATACCCGGCAAATAAAGTGATCGCTAACATCAGGGGGACTTCTTGGCGTAGAATTTCGGATTTCACCCTGATTGGCCGAATGCAAGCTGCCGCTCCCGTAATAAGCAGCAGGTTAGTAATATTGGAACCGATGGCATTACCCACAGCCATGTCTGGCTGCCCGTCTAACATTGCTGTGACAGATACCATCAGTTCTGGCAGCGAGGTTCCGATTCCCATAATCACCAAGCCGACAATAAAAGGGGGAATTTTCATAGTACGGGCAAAAACGGCCGCACCATAAACTAATCTATCGGAACCATACACCAGTAAAATCAACCCGGTAACGAGTAGTACAATAGTCAGAAACATGGATGTCCCTTAAGTCAGTTTTATTCCGAGCACAATGCCAATGATGGTTGATTTTTAAACATGGAATGTTTATTCAGCTAGACTTATACATTCTGACGATCAAGCGATAAAAAGTAAAATTTGTCACAACTTTGCTAACGCAAATTAGGCAATTTTTTGTAGTATGCATGATTAATTACTTCAATACAGTCATGAAGACAGTTCTATTAACGGTTAGGGGCTATCAATAATGAGTCAACAAACAGCAAATCTTATTGAGATCTGCGGAATGCATTTCACCAGAGGTCAACGCCCGATTTTTGCTGATATTAATCTGACCGTTCCGAAAGGAAAAATTACCGCCATTATGGGACCTTCCGGCATAGGAAAAACCACCTTACTACGCCTGATTGGGGGACAGATTCGCCCTGAACGGGGTGAAATCTGGTTTGATGGCGATAATATTCCGGCCTTGTCCCGCCCACGACTTTATGTTGCACGTAAGAAAATGAGCATGTTATTTCAGTCAGGTGCCTTGTTCACCGATCTGAATGTTTTTGACAATGTGGCTTTTCCCCTGCGTGAGCATACCCAACTGCCTGAGGCGTTGATTCATACCACCGTGATGATGAAGCTGGAAGCTGTGGGATTACGTGGCGCTGCGCACTTGATGCCATCGGAACTCTCTGGCGGTATGGCTAGGCGGGCAGCCTTGGCAAGGGCGATTGCCCTCGATCCTGATTTAATCATGTTCGATGAGCCGTTTGTTGGCCAAGATCCTATCACGATGGGGGTTTTGGTGAGGCTTATTGATGAACTAAATCATGCGCTTGGGGTGACGTGTGTTATCGTTTCTCACGATGTACCGGAAGTACTGAGCATTGCCGATTATGCTTATATTGTGGCTGAGAAGAAAGTGATCGCACAAGGTACGGCAGAACAGTTGAGAATGAATCAGGATCAACGGGTACGGCAGTTCCTTGATGGTATTGCTGATGGGCCAGTACCTTTCCGTTTCCCTGCCGGGGATTACAAAACTGAGTTATTAGGATAATGGAATGTTAATGTTAACACGGGCATTGGCGGCAATAGGCCGACGCGCGATTGAGGTGACCGCGTCATTCGGGCGTGCGGGCTTTATGCTGTTCAATGCCATCATTGGTAAGCCAGAGCCTGCCAAACAATGGACACTATTGCGTCAGCAACTTTATAGCATCGGTGTTCAATCACTTCTGATCATTGTCGTTTCAGGACTGTTTATTGGCATGGTGTTGGCCTTGCAGGGTTACCTGGTTTTGACCACATTTAGTGCGGAAGGTAGCCTCGGTATGATGGTGGCGTTATCACTGCTGCGTGAATTGGGGCCTGTGGTGACGGCACTGTTGTTTGCCGGGCGGGCGGGTTCAGCCTTGACCGCAGAAATTGGTTTAATGAAAGCCACTGAACAGATCTCCAGTCTGGAAATGATGGCCGTTGACCCGCTGCGTCGAGTCATTGCTCCGCGTTTTTGGGCCGGTTTTATCAGCATGCCTTTGCTCTCTTTGATCTTTGTTGCTGTGGGGATCATGGGGGGAGCAATAGTCGGTGTTGATTGGAAAGGCATTGATGGGGGCTTTTTCTGGTCGTCCATGCAATCTGCGGTGGAATGGCAAAAAGATTTGCTCAACTGTTTTCTCAAGAGTGTTGCTTTTGCGATTACGGTAACCTGGATTGCGCTGTTCAATGGTTATGATGCTATCCCAACATCAGAAGGGATCAGCAGGGCGACGACGCGTACGGTTGTTCATGCGTCGTTGGCGGTATTGGGTTTGGATTTTGTGCTGACAGCACTGATGTTTGGGAACTAAGTCGATGCAAAACAAGAAAAATGAAATTTGGGTTGGGATTTTTGTCTTGATTGCGCTGGCAGCAATCATTTTTTTATGCCTAAAGGTTGCCGATATCCGATCTTTCGGCAATCAGCCAACTTATCGTGTATATGCGGCATTTGACAATATCGGTGGTCTGAAAGTACGTTCACCGGTGAAAGTCGGCGGCGTCGTGATTGGTCGTGTGGAGAGGATCTGGCTGGATCATAAAACGTATACACCACAAGTTGAATTGGATATCTTCACGCAATACGACAATATTCCCAATACCAGTTCGCTTTCTATCCGAACGTCAGGGTTGTTAGGGGAGCAATATATTGCCCTCAATATCGGGTTTGATGATCCTGAATTAGGCACGTCCATGCTAAAAGATGGCGATCGTATTGAAGATACCAAGCCGGCAATGGTACTTGAAGATTTGATTGGTCAGTTCTTGTATAAGAGTAGTAGCGGAAACCAGGAAAAATCCGCTTCGGCACCTGAACAAGCACACTAAGTATCAATCTACTGATGAGGAGAAATAGCACTTATGTTTAAGCGATTACTTATGGTTGCGTTGCTGGTGGTTGCCCCATTAGCCAGCGCGACAGATCAAACTAACCCCTATGCATTGATGAAAGATGCAGCGGAAAAAACATTTAACCGTTTGAAGGAAGAGCAACCGCAGATCCGGGCCAATCCAGACATTTTGCGCCAGATTGTGCGACAAGAATTGCTGCCTTATGTACAGATAAAATATGCCGGTGCACTGGTTCTGGGACCTTACTACAAACAAGCGACCCCCGCCCAGCGTGATACCTATTTCAAGGCGTTTGAATCCTATTTGGAGCAGGCCTATGGCCAGGCTTTGGCGATGTATCACGGACAAGATTATCAGATTGCACCCGAACAGCCGTTGGGCGATAAGACAATAGTGGCTATCCGTGTCACGATTACTGATCCTAATGGACAACCGCCAATTCGTTTAGATTTTCAATGGCGTAAAAACAGTAAAACAGGTCATTGGCAGGCTTATGACATGATCGCAGAAGGTGTGAGTATGATCACGACCAAGCAGAATGAGTGGATGGATATCCTGCGTCAGAAAGGCGTTGATGGTCTGACTGAACAATTGATTCTTAGCGCGAAAGCGCCAATCACTCTCGAAAAGAAACAGTGATATGGAAAAAGGCACTCTCGACAACGGTATGATCAATAGCGAAAGCGTCAACCAAGCAACGGTGAGCTGGGAAAAAGCCGGTAACACATTGTTTCTGCAAGGTACATTGGATCGTGATAGTTTGCTTCCCCTTTGGCAACAAAAAGAGCGAGCTTTGGAAGACATCGACAACATTGATGTCTCCCAACTGAGCCATGTGGATTCTACGGGGTTGGCGCTGTTTATCCAATTAAAGGGCGAATGTCAGAACCGTGGCCGGGCATTGACCTTTTCAGGTGTCAGTGAACGCTTAAACACGTTGATAACCTTATATGGCCTGCAAGCTATTCTTAACGATAATCAGCCCACGGCGTAATTTTTTTGTTAATCAACGCCCTTGTAAGCCATCGACTTACAAGGGCGTTTTTCTTGGTTTAAGAGTTGGTTGGATTCCATTAGGATAGATATCTATTATTATTTTCTAATAACAAGTGTGAGCAACTTTATGGATACGAATGAAATTAAACAAGTGCTGATGGAAAAATTGGCACTTGATGAAGTCATCGTGAGCGGTGATGGCAGCCATTTTCAGGTTATTGCCGTTGGCGCACTTTTTGATGGCCTAAGCAGGGTTAAACAACAGCAAACGGTCTATGCGCCTTTGATGGAGTATATCGCTGATAACCGCATTCATGCATTGTCAATCAAAGCCTATACACCTGCCCAGTGGCAGCGTGATCGTAAACTCCAAGGGCTTTGAGGTTGTTTGCCCTCGCCGCGAACAGCACGTTTTAAATTAAACAAGAGAGTCATAACAGATGGATAAATTTCGTGTGAAAGGGCCTACCTGCTTGTCAGGAGAGGTGACTATTTCTGGGGCAAAAAATGCCGCCTTACCAATTATGTTCGCAGCGCTACTGGCAGAAAAACCCGTTGAATTACAGAATGTTCCTGAACTGAAAGATATTGATACCACGATCAAACTGCTCAATCGTCTGGGAACAAAAGTGGAACGTAATGGCTCTGTTTTTATTGATGCCAGTGGCGTCAATGAATATTGTGCCCCTTATGAACTCGTCAAAACCATGCGGGCTTCCATCTGGGCATTGGGACCGTTGGTGGCGCGTTTCGGTCAAGGGCAAGTCTCTTTACCCGGTGGTTGCGCGATTGGGGCGCGTCCGGTTGATCTCCATATTTCTGGCTTAGAGCAGCTTGGTGCAAAAATTGTGCTGGATGAAGGGTATGTCAAAGCCACTGTAGATGGCCGTTTGAAAGGCGCCAGTATTGTTATGGACAAAGTCAGTGTTGGGGCAACGGTTACGATCATGACGGCGGCAACCTTGGCGGAAGGCACAACGACCATTGAAAACGCCGCCCGTGAGCCTGAAATTGAAGATACGGCTAATTTTCTCAATACCCTGGGTGCCAAAATCAGCGGTGCGGGCACTGATCGCATTGTGATTGAAGGGGTTGAGCGTTTAGGGGGGGGCATCCATCGTATACTGCCTGATCGTATCGAAACGGGCACCTTCTTGATCGCGGCTGCCATTTCGCGGGGTAAGGTGATTTGTCATCATGCGAAACCTGATACTCTGGACGCCGTTTTAGCCAAGCTGCGTGAAGCCGGGGCGGATATCCAAGTAGGGGATGATTGGATTAGCCTTGATATGCATGGGCAGCGGCCGAAAGCAGTGACTTTCCGCACCGCACCACATCCGGGTTTCCCAACTGACATGCAGGCACAATTCAGCCTGTTAAATATGGTTGCGGAAGGAGCCGGCATGATCACTGAAACTATTTTTGAAAATCGTTTCATGCATATCCCTGAGTTGATTCGCATGGGCGCCAGGGCTGAAATTGAGAGTAATACCGTGCTGTGCCATGGCGTTGAAAAATTATCGGGCGCGCAGGTCATGGCGACGGATTTGCGGGCTTCTGCCAGTTTAGTGTTGGCGGGTTGCATCGCTGAAGGAACGACAGTCGTCGATCGTATTTATCATATTGACCGTGGTTACGAGCACATTGAAGATAAGCTGCGTGGCCTTGGCGCCAACATTGAGCGCATCAAGAACGCCAGCTAAACGGAATTAACTATTTTCCTCGCCCACCCTTTTTATCATCGTGGGCGAGGAAACATATTAATAGCCATCAAACTCATCAATGGTGACGTTAAATGTGAGGGAAACGCCATCGCGCAGCACAGCGACAGGAACGACACTGCCCGGACGAATTTCTGCGACTCGATCCATCGTTTCGACAGGGGAGATTGCAGGCTGATGATTGACGCTGGTAATGATGTCCCCCACTTTGATCCCGGCTTTGTCGGCAGGCCCGTTGGGCGCGATCTGGAAAACCCGCAATCCTTGAATTTGATTGATATTACTGCCTGATGAACGAATATAGGGTAATTCTCTGGCGGTGATGCCGATATATCCCCTGATAACCCGGCCATCACGGATCAATTTCTGCATAATGGTTGTTGCCAGTTTCGTTGGAATAGCAAACCCCAATCCTTCCGGTGTTGAACCAAACTCAGACTTATCGAACGTCAACGTATTGATGCCAACCAATTCTCCCAATGTATTGACCAAAGCGCCACCGGAGTTGCCCTGATTAATTGACGCATCCGTTTGCAGGAAATTCTGGCGACGGGTTGGGCTAAGGCCAACGCGCCCAGTTGCACTAATAATGCCTTGCGTGATGGTTTGCCCCAGATTGTACGGATTGCCGATAGCCAACACGATATCCCCAACATGAGCCACTCGCTTAGGATTGATCGGGATCACGGGGAGGTTTGTGGCATTAATTTTTAAGACTGCCAGATCCGTTGGGCCATCTGATCCGACTAACAGTGCTTCATAAAAGCGCCCATCTTGCAATGCGACGATAATGGAGCCGGCTTTATTGATGACATGCCTATTCGTGAGAATATAGCCCTGTTCGCTCATGATGACACCCGAACCCAAGGGCAGGAGTTCTCGGCTTTGATGGGAAAAACTGCCCATGCTGCTGCTGTAAATATTGACGACGGCAGGTGCAGCCCGGCGGACAGCTTTGCTGAAACTGGATATTTTATCGCTGCTGTTGTTATCACTCAGGACATTTTTCAAACCACTGGGACGCAGGGAGGGTATTAAGACCAGCAAAATAGCGGCAATCAATAATCCTATGAGTATAGAGCGCAATAACTTGATCAGCATGACATTATTCAGTAATAAGTGATTGAAAGAAGAATAGCATAGAAATGGACAGACACAGCATCGTACTGTGTCTGTCAGGGTACTTCAACTTGCAAATTGCGACTTGATGGGGGGTGTCGCAGTTTGAAATCGATTAGGTACAAGCTGTTTTTTTATACTCAACAGATTAATTACGCAATAATAGATAGACATTATCGTCACCACGTAAAACGTTCAATGCGATAATGGAAGGCTTCGCCTCAGTGATCTTGCGTAAGTCACCGATATTTCGTGTACGCACGTTGTTGGCACCAATAATTAAGTCATCCTTCCGCAAACCCGATATTGCAGCCGGGGAATTCTGGGCAATCGAATCCACTTTGATACCTTGGGCATTGTTAATGGTGGCATTGCTCAACGTTGCGCCTTGCAGGGCGGTACTTAAGTTTTCTGCTTTAGTAGACTCGCCATCACTGTTATCCAGTATTACGGTGACTTCAAGTGGCTTCCCTTTGCGTAACAGGCCAATTTTAACCTCTTTGCCTGGGGCGGTTGTACCCACCTTCGCGCGCAGTTCAGCGAAGCTGTTAACTTTCTTACCATCAAAGGAAATCAGGACATCGCCTGACTTGATACCCGCTTTGGCGGCGGCTGATTTAGGAATAACTTCGCTGACGAATGCCCCTTTTTGTGCTTCAACATTGAGTGCCTTGGCAATGTCTGCGGTCATCTCGGTTCCCTTGATACCCAGTATGCCGCGTTTCACTTCTCCGTGGGCAATGAGCTGGGTGGAAAGGGCCTTAGCCATATTACTTGGGATGGCAAAACCGATACCGACGTTACCCCCGCTTGGTGCGATGATAGCCGTGTTAATCCCGATCAACTCCCCTTTCAGGTTAATCAATGCGCCCCCGGAGTTACCACGGTTAATGGAGGCATCGGTCTGGATAAAGTTTTCCAAACCTTCCAGACTCAGACCGCTGCGGCCAAGGGCGGAAATGATCCCGGATGTCACAGTTTGCCCTAAGCCAAACGGGTTACCGATTGCAATAGCGTAATCGCCAACGTGCAGTTGGTCGGAATCAGCGAACTTGATGGCAGTCAAGTTCTTGGCATCTTTCAACTGTAAAAGTGCAATGTCGGTTTGTGGATCACGCCCAATGAGTTTTGCTGAGTATTCACGGCCATCATTTAACTGAATGTGTATTTTATTTGCGTTATTAATGACATGGCTATTGGTCAATACATAACCTTTATTAGCATCAATGATCACCCCAGAGCCTAACCCCGTGAATGGACGTTTTTTGGGTTCTTGTGGCGGAAAACCAGGCCCAAAGAAGAACTGGAAATCTTCGGGTAATTGAAGCTGCTGGCTTTGTACCTCTGTCCCTGAGACCTGAACAGTCACAACGGAGGGCAGCACTTTTTCCAGCATGGGAGCGAGACTGGGGAGTTCTTGACCGGCCATTGCCGCCGGTAAGGCTGCATGACTGACCATTGGAACTGAAGCTAAGGACAGTCCGATACTCATAGCGAGTGCGCTGAGCAATGTATTTTTTCTTTTCATGAATACGTTCTCTTACATACCTAAGCTAGAAAAGGAAATTGTACTTAAGAAACCTATCCTATCAGGCCATTTGGCACTTTGGGAATTACGCTTATTTGGATAGGTTCTAAGCATCATTGTTTCAATGCTGTTATGACTCTCAATGATTCAGCAAAGTTCACTAATAAAGTCGTTTTAATGATTTTCTTTACAGGTATTTACGTGAATAAAAAATAAAAAACAAAACTTTTTCCATTGGATGAAATGGCATCACAGCAAGCCGTGGCAACAATGGCTACCACGGCAAAGTTTAATGAATTATTTATCTTGAACTGGACGGAATAGGCCAGATGCGCCCTCAGAATAATCCCGTGGCGGCATGTTATCAGTCACTTTATTTTTCTCAGCGTCGGATTCGCTCAGACGATAATTGAAAGGATTATCCTGTACTGACAGGTTAGGCATCAGTTCATTGGAACTTTTAGCCATGTGCTGATACAACTGACGGTAATCGCGCGCCATATTATCAAGTAATTCAGCGCTATGGGCGAAATGGCTGACCAGCTCTGTGCGGTATTCTTCCAGTTCAGCCCGACTTTTCTCCAATTCAGCCTGTAGGGCACTTTGTTGGCGAAGTTTTGAACTGCCAAAGCGGACAGCCAGCGCGCCGACAATAAAACCAATGATTAATCCGATCAGTGCATATTCCCAAGTCATGGCAACTCCTTTAGTAACCTCATTGTTCTGCAATGTTCTATATAGCTTTTCATCATAGTAAGACCCCCGAACCCAGTTCATCCCTGACTCCTCGCCGCGCGAGGAGTCAGGGAGTGTCCTACAATTTTGAAATCTTATTTAGAGCTTTATCCCATTAGGCCGTTCTGTTCTCGAGGATAACAACTATTGGGATAAGCTCTTGGTTCATGATGACCACTATAACCGCTAATTTAGTCAGAGTGGAATATTGTTTATTATTTAATTCATTTATCTGCTACCTAATAGATTAATTTTATACAGGTTTGCCAAAGTATGTAGTCGAAAATTCTTAATCCAAAATAGCGATCCCAAGGGTTCCTGAGTTGCAATGTGATGGCAAGAGTGGGGGCTAATAGCGTCAACAAGGCTGCAATTTGAAAGCGGAAAGGTATAGTTAAGATGCCTGATAGATCGTAATTTGCCGTGCACAGTAAAGAGTCAGTAGGATAGGTGATTCCCTGCTGTCAAATTGACGATACGCATTGAAAATAAAAAATTTTAAGGATTGCCATTTTCATGTCACCGATTACACCTTCATCTCTCTATCAATCAGCACTGTCTGATAGTCAGTATCAGCCTGACGAAGTACAGCGCAAGACTGTTGAGCGTCTCGATATCATTCATCGCGACCTTATCAATGCCCAATCCTGCCACACTCCTCAAGCCAATGGACTGAAAGGTCTATTCGACAAGTTGTTTGGTCGGCAAGCCCCAGAGCAATGTCGCCCTGTCCAGGGGCTTTATATGTGGGGAGGTGTCGGGCGAGGCAAAACGTGGTTGATGGATATGTTTTACCAGAGCTTGCCCACAGAACGAAAATTGCGTCTCCATTTTCACCGTTTCATGTTGCGGGTACATGAAGAGCTTACAACGTTACAAGGCCATGAGAACCCTTTAGAAATAGTCGCTGAGGGTTTCAAAGCGCAGACAGACATCCTCTGTTTTGACGAATTTTTTGTCTCTGACATTACGGATGCCATGCTGCTTGGCACCTTGCTGAAAGCCCTGTTTGCACGGGGAATTGCCTTGGTAGCCACATCCAACATTCCCCCTGATGAGCTATACCGGAATGGATTGCAGCGCGCCCGATTTTTGCCCGCTATCGAGCTGATCAAACAATATTGTGATGTCATGAATGTCGATGCCGGTATCGATTATCGCCTACGGACACTGACACAAGCTCATCTCTATTTAACGCCATTGTCGGAAAAGAATCGGCAGGAGATGCAGCATATATTCCAGCGCTTGGCCGGGCGAGAAGGCGAGCCGAATCCAGTATTGGCGATCAATCATCGCAGCATGCCGGCAATCAGCAGCGTTGATGGGGTCTTGGCCATCGATTTCAAAACGCTGTGCCAGGATGCACGCAGCCAACGGGACTATATTGCCCTGTCGAAGATTTATCACTCGGTTTTATTGCACGAAATGCCAATTATCACGATATCGGATGAAAGTGCTGCGCGGCGTTTCATTGCCTTGGTGGATGAATTTTATGAGCGCCAGGTGAAGCTCATTATTAATGCCGACGCCCCGATGGAACAGATTTATCAAGGTGAGTTGTTGACGTTTGAATATCAACGGTGCCTATCCCGATTGCAGGAAATGCAAAGTGAGGAATACCTGAAACTCCCGCATTTACCCTGAGTTCTTTCTTTGCCAATTGGATAATTATTGAATTTGGGGTCGATTTTTTATGATGAGTTCTCTATAATCTTGCGACCCCACGTTACAGCAGGATTTTTTTTCCCAAAAAACTTGCATTAGTGCCGGCATAGGCTATTCGAAGGGGTAGGTTTGCTGGACATGAGTCGTGTGAACCTCAATAACAGTTTCTGAACATCGAGTGTTCACCAACGTGTAACTTATAATTGGGTAAGCTTTAATGAAAACTTTTACAGCTAAACCAGAAACCGTAAAACGCGACTGGTATGTTGTTGACGCGGATGGCAAAACTTTAGGCCGTCTTGCAACTGAAATAGCTCGTCGCTTACGCGGCAAGCACAAAGCGGAATATACTCCGCACGTTGATACTGGTGATTACATCATTATTGTTAACGCAGAAAAAGTTGCTGTAACTGGCAATAAACGTGCTGACAAAATTTATTATCACCACACTGGCCACATCGGTGGTATCAAGCAAGCGACCTTTGAAGAGATGATTGCCCGCCGTCCTGAGCGTGTCATTGAAATCGCGGTTAAAGGCATGCTGCCAAAAGGGCCACTGGGTCGTGCAATGTACCGTAAACTGAAAGTTTACGCGGGCAGCGAGCACAACCACGCGGCACAGCAACCACAAGTTCTGGACATTTAATCGGGATTATAGGCAATGGCTGAAAATCAATACTACGGCACTGGTCGCCGCAAAAGCTCTTCCGCTCGTGTCTTCATTAAGCCAGGTAGCGGTAACATCGTAATCAACCAGCGCAGTCTCGAAGTTTACTTCGGTCGTGAAACTGCACGCATGGTTGTTCGTCAACCTCTTGAGCTGGTTGACATGCTGGGCAAACTGGATCTGTACATCACTGTTAAAGGTGGTGGTATTTCTGGTCAGGCAGGCGCAATCCGTCACGGTATCACCCGTGCACTGATGGCTTATGACGAAACTCTGCGTGGCGAACTTCGCAAAGCTGGCTTCGTGACTCGCGATGCTCGTGAAGTTGAACGTAAGAAAGTGGGTCTGCGCAAAGCGCGTCGTCGTCCACAGTTCTCCAAACGTTAATTTATTGCCGCAATTGTGGCAGTGGATTAAAGTTAAAAGCCCGTCATTTTTATGGCGGGTTTTTTTATCCCTTCAGGTGTTTCATTCTTCGATAATTCACTCTTTTTTTGCCAAAAAATAGCATTTTTGAGAAATAAACACTTAGACTCTACTATTTCATCATTAATTCTTAATCTACTTCCCCCCAAAATGTGCAAAATCTGGTAGACTAGTAGCAATTTTTTGCCTTATCCATGAGTTTGCCCGATTTGGCAGAGGTAATATATCCCAAGAGATTTCTCGTTACAGCCAATTACAGCAGTCACCAGAAGCGAAAGGGAATAACCTCGGAATAATAAGTGCGAAACAGGATGAGAATATGAGCGAGAATAGCCGCTGTTCATTAAAGGGCTGTTCGTTCCTTTTTTTAGATAAACTTGGAGGTTTTCATGGCCGTCGCTGCCAACAAACGTTCGGTAATGACTCTGTTTTCCGGCCCGACCGACATTTTTAGCCATCAAGTAAGAATTGTACTGGCGGAAAAAGGGGTCAGCGTCGAGATTGAACACGTTGAAGCAGGTAATTTGCCCCAGGATTTGATTGACTTGAATCCTTACCAATCTGTTCCTACTCTCGTTGATCGTGAGCTGACCCTGTATGATTCTCGCATCATTATGGAATATCTGGATGAGCGTTTCCCGCATCCACCACTCATGCCTGTGTATCCTGTCGCACGAGGTTCCAGTCGCTTGATGATGCATAGAATTGAAAAAGATTGGTATTCCCTGATGTACAAAATTCAGGAAGGAAGTGTTCAGGAAGCGAATGCTGCCCGTAAACAACTTGCTGAAGAATTGTTGGCAATTGGGCCGATTTTCAGAGAAATGCCGTTCTTTATGAGTGAAGAATTCAGCTTGGTTGATTGCTATTTGTCTCCTCTGTTGTGGCGTTTGCCTGTCTTGGGGGTTGATCTGTCAGGGCCAGGTGCAAAAGAACTTCAGGTCTATATGCAGCGTGTATTTGAGCGTGATGCATTTTTGGCCTCATTGACAGAAGCAGAACGTGAAATGCGTTTACAATCACGGAGTTAATGTATGGAGATGACTCAAATGTCTCCACGCCGCCCTTATCTATTGCGGGCACATTATGAATGGCTGTTGGATAATGACATGACCCCGCATCTTGTTGTGGATGTTAACTTTTATGGCGTTAACGTCCCGATAGAATATGCACAAAATGGGCAAATTATTTTGAATATCTCGCCGAGAGCGGTTGGCAATTTGCAATTGACGAACGATGAAGTGAGGTTCAATGCCCGATTTGGTGGTGTTGCTCGCCAAGTGACTGTTCCAATGGCGGCTGTGATTGCGGTTTACGCCCGTGAAAATGGCGCGGGAATGATGTTTGAGCCAGAACTCGCCTATGACGCGGATAATACTGAGTCAGAAGAAACGGTTATACCGGCAGAGGATAATCTGGTCCTGATCCATGATAGAAAATTTTCTCGCGATGATGATTCGCCAGATGACGAGCCACCTCAGCCGCCAAAGGGCCGCCCAACCTTACGTGTCGTAAAATAATTGTTCAAAGATCATACCCAATAGATTTCAACTTGCAGCCCGCAAGGTGGCGGCTTAGAAAGTGAAGGGGATCGTTAAAGATAAAAATAGAGGAGATATTGATCTCCTTTATTTTTAACCACGTTCATCTTGATGTGATATTTATCATTTTCAAGTTACCGTGTTGACAACCAAGCAGTAACTTGAAAGGTGAAAAATAAAGCCGATATTACAAGTAAGCGCTATGCATTCTCTCAAATTCCCAGAGACAGGTTTCGATATTATCCAGGTTTTCCCCTCTATTATATTTTTCCGCCGCTCTTAGGCTGGTTACCATTTTCTTGGCAAAATTTCTTTGTTGGTTTAGCCCTTTGATCGTTGAAGGTATATTACAGATATCAGGAAATGAGAGGGTGCGGTGTGCTTTTGTCAGCGCCAATATTTCTACAGGGTGTTCAATTAGGACATCTGATAAAGCGTCAATAATTTGCTGGGAAAATTTTGGATGGGTATTAGGGTATAGTTTAAAAGCAATTTGTAACCATTGCTTATCACCCGTCTTAATATTCTGGATGATTTTTTCCTGTCCATATTCTGCGTTTATTTCCGCCACAACCGAATTGACTCCTCTTTCTCGCACCTGCTGCATGATTTTGTCAGGAGTGGAAAATTTGGTTAGTGGGGGTACATCTGCCGCAACAGAATTGACTTTTCTTTCTCGCATTTGCTGCATACTTTCGTCAGAAATAGAGGTTTTAGCGAGTGAGGGTGAACTTGCTAACGATATGAAAGAGAAGCAGAGTACCTGGGTAAGTAAGTGCATATATTTCTACCTGTTATTATTACTTTAATAATCTTTTATTTCATCTCTATTTAATCAGTTCCACTCAGCAATTTTCTTTTCGAAAAAAATAAACCTTGTTGCTGTATTAGGGTATTGCTCTATAGGTATATTGCTATAATGAGCGGGAGATTAAATCGATATATTTAACTTTAAGATCTAAGAATAGTCGTATAAATCCGAAAAATACAACCAATCTGGTAGTAAAACAAAATAAAAAAATGGGGATATGGGTATTGGAGGAGGGCTTCTCCGACAGAAAAGTCGGAGAAGCCATTAGAAAAAAGAATTGAATGCTACTTTGAGTCTTACATTGAATACTACACTTCGAGATAATCAAGAATACCGGAAGCCGCTTTTCTGCCTTCATCAATGGCGGTCACGACCAGATCAGAGCCACGTACAGCGTCCCCACCTGCGAATATTTTCGGGTTGTTGGTTTGGAAAGGCAGCGCATTGGTGCCAGGCGCGATAATACGGCCTTTTTGATCGAGCTTGACTTGATGTCCATCCAGCCAACTCATCGTGTGGGGTGTGAAACCAAATGCCATGATCACGGCATCGGCTTCTATCAAAAATTCGGAACCTTGAATAATTTCAGCCTGCCGACGGCCTTTTTCATCGATGGCACCCAGTTGTGTTTTCACCACCTTGGCACCACAAACCCGCCCCATGCTGTTAATCTCAATGCTCATTGGTTGCAGGTTAAAGCGGAACTCAACCCCTTCTTCTTTAGCATTTTTAACTTCACGGCGCGAGCCAGGCATATTTTCTTCATCCCGCCGATAGGCACAGATAACCTGGGTTGCGCCCTGGCGAATCGAAGTACGGACGCAGTCCATTGCTGTATCACCGCCGCCCAGTACCAAAACACGTTTACCCTTCATATCAATATAAGGTTGTTCAGGCAAGGAAGGATAACCCATCAAATGGCGGGTGTTGGCGATTAGAAAAGGCAAGGCGTCAAATACCCCATCGGCGTTTTCATTCGCGAGTCCACCATGAATGGATTGATATGTACCCACCCCAAGAAATACGGCATCAAACTCTTTGGTGAGCTCATCCAATGTGATGTCCCGGCCAATCTCTGTATTGAGACGGAATTCAATGCCCATCCCGGAAAATATTTCACGGCGGCGAATGATGACCTCTTTTTCCAGTTTAAAGGCGGGAATACCAAATGTGAGCAAGCCACCAATTTCAGGATGGCGATCATAAACCACGACCTGTACACCATTACGGGTCAGGACATCAGCACAAGCTAATCCTGCTGGTCCTGCCCCAACCACGGCGACACGCTTTCCTGTTGGAATAACGTGCGACATATCCGGTTTCCAGCCCATCGCAATAGCCGTGTCATTAATGTAGCGCTCAATGTTGCCGATGGTGACAGCACCGAAATCATCATTTAGCGTACAGGCACCTTCACACAGACGATCTTGCGGACAAACGCGCCCACACACTTCCGGTAAGCTGTTGGTCTGGTGCGATAATTCTGCTGCTTCAATGATGCGCCCTTCGTTGGCGAGTTTCAGCCAATTCGGGATGTAGTTATGAACGGGACATTTCCATTCACAATAGGGATTACCACAGGAGAGACAGCGATCGGCTTGTGCCTGTGCCTGAATTTCAGAAAAGGGTTCATAAATCTCAATAAATTCTATTTTTCTGATTTTCAACGGTTTCTTAGGTGGATCGACACGCTGTAAGTCGATAAATTGATAAACATTCTGACTCATTATTGACTCCTTACTGTGCCTGAACCCGTAATTCGGCAGAAGAACGGCTACGGTGCCCTAACAAGGCATTGATATCACTGGATTTAGGTTTAACCAACGCAAACTTATTGACCCATTGAGACCAATTTTCCAAGATACATTCACCGTGTTGAGAGTTTGTCAGACGGACGTGTTCGGTGATTAATCCCCGCAAATGTTCTTTGTGAATGGCAAGGGTATCGATTGAAAGCACTTCCACCAGTTCTGGATTGACGCGTTTGCGGAAATCATTGAATTCATCAAGTACATAAGCAAACCCACCGGTCATGCCTGCGCCAAAATTGACGCCAGTATTGCCTAACACACAGACGATCCCGCCGGTCATATATTCACAGCCATTGTCGCCTATCCCTTCAATAACGGTGATAGCGCCTGAATTACGGACGGCGAAACGTTCACCGGCACGTCCGGCAGCAAAGAGTTTTCCGCCGGTTGCCCCATAAAGGCAGGTATTGCCGATAATCGTGGTTTCATGACTTTTAAATGCTGAGCCAATGGGAGGAAGGATCGTAATGCAGCCACCCGCCATCCCCTTACCGACATAATCATTGGCATCGCCAATTAACGTCAGTTCGACACCGCCAGCATTCCAGACGCCAAAACTTTGTCCGGCGGTTCCATTGAAATACAGTTTGATAGGGTCGGCGGCTCGCCCTTGATCACCATACCGAGCCGCAATTTCACCGGAGAGGGTGGCACCAACAGAGCGATCGGTATTTTGGATATCAAAATAGAACGTCTTGCTTTGTGCGCTTTCCACATAGGGCATCGCCTGGGTGACGATCGCTTTATTCAGTGAACCCTGGTCAAAAGGCGGGTTGTCTTCTGTACAATGCAGCGCCTTGCCGATGTGAGGCTCTGCTGTTTCCAGCAAGGGTTCAAGATTGAGTTTACTTTGCTTCGCCGAAATGCCCTCAAGGATCGCCAGCAAGTCTGTTCGACCAATCAGGTCAGTCAGTTTTTTCACCCCTAGTTGCGCCAGCAGCTCACGTGTTTCCTGCGCAATAAAGCGGAAATAGTTAATGACCCTTTCTGGCAGGCCATGATAATGAGACTGGCGTAGTTTTTCGTCTTGCGTAGCGACACCGGTGGCGCAGTTATTGAGGTGACAAATGCGCAAATATTTACAGCCGAGGGCAACCATTGGGCCAGTACCAAACCCGAAACTTTCTGCCCCTAAAATAGCCGCCTTAATAATATCCAGCCCCGTTTTCAGCCCCCCATCAACCTGAAGGCGGATTTTATGGCGTAGTCCATTGGCAACCAGTGCTTGTTGGGTTTCCACAACGCCCAATTCCCACGGACAACCCGCGTATTTGACAGAAGAGAGTGGGCTGGCACCCGTTCCACCGTCATAACCGGCAATGGTGATCAGGTCGGCATAGGCTTTGGCTACACCTGTGGCAATGGTGCCTACCCCAGGCTCTGAAACCAATTTGACGGAGATCAGCGCTTTTGGATTCACCTGCTTAAGATCGAAAATCAATTGGGCGAGATCTTCAATGGAGTAGATATCGTGATGGGGGGGGGGAGAAATCAGGGTCACTCCCGGCACGGAGTAACGCAATTTGGCAATATAAGGCGTAACCTTATCCCCAGGTAATTGACCCCCTTCTCCGGGTTTTGCACCCTGGGCGACTTTTATCTGGATCACATCGGCACTGGCCAAATACGCTGGCGTCACGCCAAATCTGCCGGAAGCGACTTGCTTGATACGGGAAACTTTCTTTGTACGATAACGGGCAGGATCTTCCCCGCCTTCGCCAGAGTTGGAAAACCCGCCCAGCGTATTCATGGCCTCTGCCAGCGCTTCATGGGCTTCAGGGCTGAGTGCGCCAATTGACATGGCGGCGGTATCAAAACGTTTGAACAGTTCTTCTGCGGGTTCAACCTCTTCAATGTTGATCGGATCACCTTGAGGAGCAAGGGCGAGCAGATCCCGCAACGTTGTGATAGGACGTCCATTAACCCGTTCGGAGTATTTCAGGTAATCACGGTAGTTGCCACTGTGAACGGCGGCCTGCAATGTACTGACAATATCCGGGTTATAGGCGTGATATTCTCCATTATGGACATATTTCAACAGCCCCCCTTGATCGATAGGGTAGCGATGTAACCATGCCCGTTTGGAAAGATTACGCAGATCTTGTTCAAAATCACTGAAATCTGCCCCGCCAATACGACTGACGACACCATTGAAGCAGATATCTGTCACATCCTGATGCAAGCCGACGGCTTCGAACAATTTAGAGCAGCGGTAAGAGGAAATGGTAGAGATGCCCATTTTGGACATAATCTTATACAGCCCCTTATTAATGCCATTGCGATAATTAAGCATGACGCGGGCATATGGCGCATTGATTTTGCCATCATCCACCATTTTACCCAGCGATTCATAGGCTAAATAAGGGTAAACCGCGGTGGCGCCAAAGCCAATCAATACCGCAAAATGGTGCGGATCACGCGCACTGGCGGTTTCCACGATCAGGTTAGTATCGCAGCGCAGGTTTTTCTCGACCAGGCAGTGTTGGATCGCACCGACAGCCATTGGCGCAGGAATTGGCACTCGTTCGGGGGCAATATCGCGATCGGATAACACCAGCAATACCGCCCCATTGCGTGCCAGTTCTTCTGCCTTTTCACATAACGTTGAGACAGCACATTTCAGCGTGATTTCCTGTGGATTGAAGGTCAAATCCAACTTTTCAGCCCGATAATAGGATTCCTGATGTGTTGTCAGTTGGACAAAATCAGAGTAGAGCAGGACGGGGGACGCAAAGCACAGTCGATGAGCCTGTCCCTCTGCCTCACAAAAGACATTCATTTCGCGCCCAATACGGGTAGCCAGAGACATCACATGAGCTTCACGCAAGGGATCGATGGGCGGGTTGGTGACTTGGGCGAATTGCTGACGAAAATAATCGTAGATAATGCGTGGGCGGCTGGAAAGCACGGCAAAGGGGGTATCGTCCCCCATTGAACCGGTTGCTTCTTGGGCATTTTCACCGAGGGTATGAATAACCTGATCCAACTCCTCATTACTGTAGGCAAACTGCTTGTGATAAGTTGCCAACAGGCGGTCATCTAAATCCCGCTGCCCAACCTGTTCTTCCGGCAGCTCTTCAAAGGGAATCAACCGCTTGACGTTTTTCTCCAGCCATTCTTTATAAGGGTGGCGGCTTTTCAAATCATTGTCCGTTTCGGCCGAGTGGAGAATACGCCCCTCATAGGTATCGATAACCATTAATTCACCTGGCCCAACACGGCCTTTCTCGACAACTTCATCCGGTTTGTAATCCCAGATACCAATTTCAGACGCACAGGTGATGAGCTTATCTTTGGTAATCACATAACGGGCAGGGCGCAAGCCATTGCGATCCAGATTACAGGCGGCATAGCGTCCATCGGAGATAACGATACCGGCTGGACCATCCCAAGGCTCCATGTGCATGGAATTAAAATCGAAGAACGCCCGCAGATCGTCATCCATATCGGGATTATTTTGCCATGCCGGTGGGACGAGCAAACGCATTGCGCGGATTAAATCCATACCGCCATTGAGAAACAGCTCCAGCATGTTATCCAGTGAGCTGGAATCGGAACCGGTTTCATTAACAAAAGGCGCGGCGGTATGTAAATCAGGGATAAGTGGAGTACGGAACTTATAGGCCCTGGCCTTAGCCCATTCACGGTTTCCCGTAATGGTGTTGATTTCCCCATTGTGAGCCAGATAGCGAAAAGGCTGTGCCAGCGGCCAACGGGGGACGGTATTCGTTGAAAAGCGTTGGTGGAATAAACAGATGGCAGATTCCATGCGTAAATCGGCCAAATCGGGGTAGAAACGCGGTAAATCCGCCGCCATGCACAGCCCTTTATAAATCGTGACCAGATTGGATAGGCTGCAAATATAAAAGTCGTTATCGCTGATGCGTTTTTCTATGCGGCGTCGGCAAACAAACAGGCGGCGTTCCAGATCTTGTGGCCGCCACCCGGCTGGTGCATTGATAAAAACTTGCTCAATGCGAGGGAGGCTTGATAGGGCAATATCACCCAGAATATCGCGATTGATAGGCACTTCCCGCCAACCCACAATGGACAAGGTTTCGTGCTGTAATTCTTGTTCGATAATATCACGACATAATTGGGCGGCTTGGGCATCCTGGCTTAAGAACAACATGCCGACAGCATAATTTTTAGCGAGCCGCCATGACTGCTCCTTGGCGATCATATGAAAGAAGCGGTCTGGTTTTTGCATTAACAAACCGCAACCGTCCCCTGTTTTTCCATCCGCTAAAATCGCGCCCCGGTGTTGCATCCGAGCCAGTGCGTGTATGGCTGTGCGGACTACTTTATGGCTTGGCTCCCCTTCAATATGGGCGATTAATCCAAAGCCACAGTTATCTTTTTCCTGCAATTGATTATACAACATTGTAAAGCTCCCCAAGTTCTGTCCGGCTCTCACATCACTCGCGAGATGACATCGATTCTATTATTTCTACAGGCGTCTAATTCGCGCCCTCAGTAAAACGCCACTTGTTTTATTGGCATTAACAAGCGGTGAATCAAAATGATGTTATGTCACTATCACTGCATAAATATGAGTCAGGGAATTACCTGACAGGTGACTTTCAGTGAATTCCCAACTTAACGGTAAAATTGGAGTAGGTCAAATCGCATCAAATCACGTATTTTACCGGCATTTTTTGTTTATTTTATTGATTTTAATGAGTAAATGGCGGGTTTTTGTATTTTGTGACTCAGATCATCTCTCTTAAATGATGTGAGTTATATCACTAAAATAACCCTATTATCTGTTTTAGATATGCTTTAAAATCCATCAATTTCGGAATTTTATTCTGGTTTTTAATGATAAGGCAAATTTATATCGTGTATTTTTCGATTTGTAAGAGGAAGTGATTGGTTGTTTATTAGCCCAAAGAGAAATGGCTTAGGTGTATTTGAATAATTATTCCTGTTTTTTGGGATTTTATTCTTGATCGGAAATGGGACAGGATATCCCTCAACGAAGTTGGGACTTTTTTACGTTATGATTCAATCTGGTGATTTTTCTGGGAACGATTTTACTGGGAGCTGGTTATGAAGCTGATCCGAGGGCTTGCCCAATATTATGTAGATTTGATGATGAAACTGGGGTTGGTGCGTTTTTCTCTCTTACTTGCATCGGCTTTGGTGATTCTGGCCATGGCAATGCAGATGGCGGTGACATTCGTACTGCATGGCGAAGTACAGCGCATTGATTTAATTCGCTCCATCTTTTTTGGTTTACTCATTACCCCTTGGGCGGTCTATTTCCTCTCTGTCGTCGTAGAACAACTTGAAGAATCCCGTCAGCGTTTATCGAGTCTGGTCGCAAAACTTGAAGAAATGCGTCAGCGTGATGCGAAATTAAATCAACAACTTAAAGAAAACATCACCCAATTAAACCAGGAGATCAGCGACAGGGAAAAGGCAGAAACAGCCCATTTGATTTTGCTGGATAAACTGAAATTGGAAATGGAGCAGCGTGAAAAAACCCAGATTGAACTTGAGCAACAGTCAATTCTATTGCGCTCATTTTTGGATGCCTCCCCTGATTTGGTTTATTACCGCAATGAAGATAATGAATTTTCCGGTTGTAATAGGGCAATGGAATTGTTGACTGGCAAAAGCGAAAAACAGCTTATCGGCTTGACGCCGACCGAGGTTTACGATGAAGAGATTGCCAGCAAGGTGATGGAAACTGATGAAAAAGTATTTCGCCACAATGTCTCCCTGACCTATGAACAATGGTTAGTTTACCCCGATGGCCGTAAGGCCTGTTTTGAACTCAGGAAAGTCCCTTTTTATGATCGGGTTGGGAAACGACATGGGTTAATGGGATTTGGGCGCGATATAACGGAGCGTAAGCGCTATCAGGACGCATTGGAGAATGCCAGCAGGGATAAGACGACTTTTATCTCAACGATTAGCCATGAGCTTCGTACGCCTTTAAATGGCATTGTCGGCTTGAGTCGGATACTGCTAGATACCGATTTAAAACCAGAACAATGTCAATATCTGGAAACCATTCATGTCAGTGCCATTACTTTGGGGAATATTTTCAACGATATCATAGAACTAGATAAAATTGAGCGCCGTAAAGTCCAGCTTGATAATCAACCGGTTGATTTCACTGGCTTCATGACAGACCTGGAAAACATTTCAGGTTTATTGGCGCAGCCGAAAGGACTTAAATTTGTTCTGGAACCCGTGTTGCCACTCCCAACAAAAGTGCTGACCGATGGCACCCGTTTGCGGCAAATTTTGTGGAACCTGATTAGCAATGCGGTGAAATTTACGCCTAAAGGTGAAATTAAGGTGCGTATCTGGAGTGAGGAAGAACGCCTGTTCTTTGAAGTGACAGATTCCGGTATTGGTATTCCTTCTGACGAGCTGGAAAAAATCTTCGCCATGTATTATCAGGTTAAGGATAGTGCTGGCAGGCATCCTGCAACCGGAACAGGAATTGGCCTTGCAGTTTCGAAGCGCCTTGCCCAAGGCATGGGGGGAGACATTGAAGTGAAAAGCACGTTAGGTAAAGGTTCTTGCTTTACTCTGTCTGTCATTGCCCCTGCTGTTGACGAACACCCGGAAGAGAAGCGTAAACAAGAGACGATGCCATTACCGGCGCTGAATATCTTATTGGTCGAGGATATTGAATTGAACGTTATTGTGGCCCGTTCTGTCCTGGAAAAATTGGGGAACAGTGTGGATGTCGCCATGAATGGTCGTGATGCACTGGCAATGTTTGACCCTGATGAATATGACCTGGTGTTACTGGATATCCAATTGCCGGATATGACGGGGTTGGATATCGCCCGCCAATTGCACCAGCGTTACGCTTCCCAATCCTTGCCGCCTTTGATCGCCCTGACAGCCAACGTATTGAAGGATAAAAAAGAGTACCTTGATGCGGGTATGGATGATGTGCTCAATAAACCGTTGTCTGTCAAGGCATTGACTGCCGTGATAGAAAAATATTGGGGTAATGGCGCGGGATCTGGCAACACCTTAGCGGGAATTGATATTGCGGGTCAGGGTACAGAACGGCTGGATACGGAGATGCTTAACCAGTATATCGAATTGGTTGGGCCAAAAATGATTGCAGACAATTTGGTTATTTTTGAAACCATGATGCCAAGCTACCTTGCCTTGCTGGATTCCAATATGACCGCCAGAGATCAAAAAGGGATCACGGAAGAGGCGCATAAGATTAAGGGGGCGGCGGGTTCAGTCGGGTTGCGCCATTTGCAGCAATTGGCTCAGCAGATCCAGTCACCCGATTTACCTGCGTGGTGGGATAATGTTCAGGAATGGGTGGATGAGTTAAAGTTAGAATGGAAACAAGATATAGAAATATTAAGAAACTGGTTGTCTGGTTTTACAAAAAAATAACCCCAACCGAAGTTGGGGTGCGCTAATACTGCGCCAACACCAGGGAAACTTGTTTACCCGCTTATCTAAGATTTATTTTCGGTGCGAGTGATTAAAGAATTCTTTCACACAGAACACAAGTACCAACATAGCAAAGATAAGATTTTTTGTTACAAGATTCATTAAAATCTGTGATGAAGATTGGTGTTTAACCCTCTAGACGATGTCGTCATGAGATTTTCAGCCAAAGAACAAGGCAACGGATTTGCACTGCGGCAAGAAAAGACGCGCTATTTTTTGCATAGCGAGTGGCTAT
>NZ_NJCX01000020.1:0-30459 GCF_002632875.1 Xenorhabdus kozodoii | reverse complement strand
GTGGCGGCGGTGTGCAGGTGTACTCATGGTTAATCAACTCTTATGATGGAATGGTGGGGCATTATTATTGCACGAAATTTCTCATGACGACACTATCTAAGGGGTTAAGCATTAATCTACTACAAATGGAGAGGAAGATGAAATCTGTTGCCATTATATTAAGTGGATGCGGCGTATACGATGGAAGTGAAATCCACGAATCCGTTCTGACTATGCTCTCTTTAAGCCGTCTTGGCGCCAAAGTGTCTTTTTTTTCACCTGATGAAATACAACATCATGTAATTAATCACCTTAATGGGGAAGAGAAGCAAGAAAACCGCCACATAATGGAAGAGTCTGCCCGTATAACACGGGGAAATATACAGCCTTTATCCAAAGTTAATATTGATGAACTGGATGCATTAATTATTCCTGGTGGTTTTGGCGCGGCCAAAAATTTATGTAATTTCGCATTCAAAGGAGCAGATTGCGAAATAAATAAGGATTTATTAAGTATAGTGCAAGATATGCACCTGCAAGGTAAACCGATGGGGTTTATCTGTATTGCCCCGGTTATGGTTCCTAAAATATTAGCCAAACCGATAAAAGTCACCATCGGTAATGATCCAGAAACGGTGGCCGAAATAGAGAAAATGGGTGGGGTGCATATTGCCTGTCCAGTTGACGACATTGTCGTTGATTTTGAACACAAAATTGTGACAACACCGGCTTATATGCTGGCAGAATCTTTGGCCGAGGCAGAGAAAGGAATTGATAAATTGGTGAGAAAAATTTTGGAAATGATTGAGTAAGCGGATGAGAAATCCTTTTTCAATCGTGTGGCGCTGGCTGAAAAGAATTGTCGTGTCGATCACAGTTTTGTGGTTCATTGCTGTCATTGCCTTTTCATTTTTGCCCGTGCCATTTTCCATGGTGATGATAGAGAGACAAATCAGTGCCTTGGCATCAATTAATTTATCTTACGTTTCTCGTTCCTCATGGGTGGTTCAGAATCAAATTTCACCTTATATGGCGTTAGCCGTCATTGCAGCAGAAGATCAAAAATTCCCACAACATTGGGGATTTGATCTTGATGCTATCGAATCTGCGATGGCGTATAACAAAAAAGATCAGAAGCGAATTCGGGGGGCGTCGACAATTTCCCAGCAGACAACCAAAAATTTATTTCTATGGGAAGGGCGTAGTTGGGTCAGAAAAGGGTTAGAAGCGGGCATGACGGCGGTATTGGAATTACTGTGGTCAAAGAAACGTATTTTGACGGTTTATCTCAATATTGCTGAGTTTGGTAACGGCATTTTTGGCGTTGAGGAGGCCGCCCGGCATTACTTTGGTAAACCTGCCTGTCAGTTGACGGCCTCTGAATCTGCATTACTTGCTGCGGTATTGCCAAACCCTCATCGCTATAAAGTCAATGCGCCTTCCCGATATGTATTGCAACGTCAGCAATGGATTTTGCGGCAAATGCAGTTAATGGGGGGAGTGAATTACTTAAAGCAAAATAACCTGGGATGGGTGTTGAATACCGGGTGTAAAACTGGGCGGCATTAATGCGTGCCGCCTTGAGGGTTGTTTTAGTTGAGATATGTAAATGCGGTTGTCACACGCTTTACACCGCTGGTTTCGCTGGCGATCTTTGCCGCGGCCGCCCCTTCTTGTTGCGTGACGACGCCAAACAAAAAGACCTCACTATTTTCTGTCACCACCTTGATGCTGGATGACTTCACGGCATCACTGGTTAAAATTTTAGAGCGCACTTTGGTTGTCAGCCAGGCATCAGCGGAGATTGTCCCCAAGGTAATGGGATTGCCCTGCCGGATCTCGTTATAGATTACGTTGGTGCCGTCAACCTTTGACGCAATCTGTTTTGCCCGCTCAGCCAGCGCCATATTGGGGCTTTGTCCGGTTAAAAGCACCTTGCCTTGATACACTGTGACCGACACGCGGGCTTGTGCCTTAATTTGTGGATCTCGGATGATGGCATTGCTGACACGGGCTTCCAGCGTGGTATCGTCAACTTGCTGCCCAATCGTTCGCGGATCTGAACCGGCTTTTGTGGCAATCGCAGCGGAACCCACGACGGCGGCACCAATACATCCTTGCAGTAACATTGCACTGAAACATACCAATAAGAGAGAAAATAACCGCATGAGGTTGGCTCCTTATTCATCCTGATGGGGGAATAATGTGTTGTCGATTAAGTCGCACAGGCAATTGATCGTCAACATATGAACTTCTTGTATTCTGACGCTGTGATGTGAAGGAATGCGTATTTCAACATCCTGTGGGCCGAGTAAGCCTGCCAGCTCGCCACCATCGTAGCCCGTCAGTGCGACGATGGTCATATCCCGTGTCACCGCCGCTTCCACCGCTTTGATGATATCCCGACTGTTCCCATGTGTCGAAATGGCAAGCAGAACGTCCCCAGGTTGTCCCAGAGCCCTAACTTGTTTGGCGTAGATTTCATCAGGTTGTTTACTATTGGCGATAGCGGTCATCACCACATTATCAGTATTCAGTGACAGGGCTGGCAGACTTGGCCGATCCGTTTCAAAACGATTAATCATGCTGGCCGTAAAACGCTGTGCAGTGGCGGCAGAACCACCATTACCACAACAAAGAATTTTGTTGCCGTTCAGCAGTGATTGAACCATCATCATCGCGGCGCGTGATATTGCGTCAGGTAATGCTTCTGCTGCTGCGATCTGAGTTTGAATACTTTCTGTAAAACAGACTTTAATTCTATCCAGCACGTTATGACCTATGTATATTGGAATGATTTAGTTAGCGAGAAAAATTGAGAACCTATTGAAATAGGCGCTCGTTCGTGAAGGCATTTTTCAGCCATTCAAATTTCTGTCCTGTTATTGCACAAACATCGAAGCGGCATGATGCCGTGTCCAGAGATTCATTGCGCTGGGACAGCCAGACAGCGGCTGTATACAAGAGCTTTCTGCGCTTACTTTGGGTAATTGTAGCAATAGCGCCACCATATTGTGCATTTTGACGAAAACGAACTTCAACGAATATCCAGGTATATCGATCCCGCATGATGAGATCGATTTCCCCGCCACGAATTTTCACATTCTCAGCAACAAAGACAAGCCCCTGTTGTTGCAAAAAGAGTCTAGCTTGTTGTTCGTAATGGCGTCCTAGCGCATAACGATTGTTCGTCGGTTTTTTCATCCTGAAATGACCACGACACCTTTAATCACAGAGAATTGTTGACTTCATTGGGATTATTTTCCCGAACAGGGTTATTGGTGTTCTCTATATTATGGGTATTTTCTGCGTTATCGATATCTTCTGTGCTATTGTTTTTTTCGCTGTTATGGTTTTTTTCAAGGGTTATGCGGCCATGATTGAATTGCATCCAAGGCAACTGACGCAAGATGGTGCAGTTATCTGTCATGGACAGCTCTCCCGAAGCACCATTCAGGCTAAATCCCTTTTCTTGCTGCATCTGAGTAAATTGATTGGCCAGTGACCATGCATCAATTCCCATGGCATAGAGACGCATCAGGGAGTAATCATGGGTGAATTTTTTGGCGGCTTGCTGCATTAAGGGCACATTGACACCTGTCAGCAATGGGATATCACTAAACTCCATTCCATCCATCTCCAGACGAAAATCAGGGCCTGAACCGGCTTGATTACTGCGCGAACTGGCATAAAGTGCTGGTTTTTTACGGGAACTGATGGCCATATCGATCATTGGCTTGATGATCGCCAGTTCGTTGGTTGTCGCGACAATATAAACGGCATCAACCGGCTCTGCGGCTGGGCTTGTGGCAATAACCGGCGTACCCGACAAACGAATACCAACACCGCGATTCATGGATTTTCTCATTTCATCCGGCGTGCCAAAAGTTTGTTGCAATACTGTCAGCCCCCCCAATTTTTGCCACTCTTGGGTAAACGCGTTTGCCACTCTGGTGCCTAATTCATTGCGAGGTATCAATATCAAAGGGCTACGCTTTTGCTGTTGCCAGATATGCATGGCCGCGTTTTTGGCCTCATCCTCAGGAGAGAGCGAGAAATAACAGATATTTGGTCGTCTTTGTGGCATATCGAGTTCATTGAGCGCCAGAATATTCAGCGGGGTTTCAATTTGAGCCAACTGTTCCACATTCGGTTTTAGCAATGGCCCAACCACCAGAGTGACACCCTCTTGTTTAGCCTGTTCCAGCAACGCGGTCAGTGGCTGGCTGTTGGTATCATAGACTTTTACAGCCTGGTCATTGACCGGTGCATCATTGATTGCAGAGGCGACGGTTGATGCTTCATCCACAGCGGATGTTGTATCCGTGGTTGCGTCCACTTGCGGTTCAGTTGTCGCAACATCAGCATTCCCCGAATTTGCAGCGCTGATATTTTCAGGGTTGGCGTCAACAGCTTCACTGGGTGCGCTAACATTCGCGGGTAATGATGATTCTGGCGACGATGGTTTTGGCAACGATGGTTTTGGTAATCCTTTTTGGGCATCAAGGAAGCCTTGGCGAATGGCGTCACCAAACATTTTTGCCTGGCCGCTCAAAGGCAGAAATAACCCGATTGTGGCATGGCCTTCTCTGGTTTCTTGTTGCAGGGCCGTGGGCAGAGTGCGTGCAGCCGGGTTGTCTGGGTAACGGATTTGCCAATCGCGGATAGCAAGACGCAGTTTGTCGAGATCCTGTTTATTGGTCTGATAGGTATTGAGTAAATCAAGCCAGCCTTGCAACGTATACTCATCGGCATTAATCACCAATTCACTCATTTGCTGAGGAGAGAGTTGCGTCAGCAGTTGCCAGGTTTCATCGATGTTTTTTTGGCGGGCAGCGTCATCGGTGGCGTAGGAACCCAATGCAATATAAGCACGGATAACATCCAACGAAGGTTGATTGTGTGCTGCGTCAATAATGGCTTGATAGCGGTTAATCTCTGCGCTGATCTTATCCTGAGGCTTAGAAGTTGGTTGCCCTTGCTGCCTGGGCATGGTACACCCTGCAATAATCATAGCTGACAGCAGTGCTGTATAGATTAAACCAGTTTTGAAACGCACAAAAATTGAGGGAAGCATACTGTATCCAGTGATGTTTTTTTCAAAGATGCTCAATTTTAAATCGGTCATTCGGATGAAACAATGAATCAAACCAATCGAGCAGTGGTTACGACGTCCACGCTGTATGTTGTGCCAACCCCTATTGGAAATCTGGGGGATATGACTCAGCGTGCTCTTGAAGTTCTTAAACATGTTGATCTGATTGCCGCCGAAGATACGCGACATACTGGCTTGTTGCTTCAACATTTTGCCATTAATGCGCGCATGTTCGCACTTCACGATCATAATGAACAGCAGAAAGCAGATCAATTGCTTACGAAACTTGAACAAGGGGCGAGTATCGCATTGGTATCCGATGCCGGCACGCCTTTGATTAACGATCCGGGTTATCACTTAGTTCGCCGTTGCCGTGAAGCCGGTATCAAGGTGGTTCCACTGCCTGGCCCTTGTGCGGCAATTACCGCGTTGTCTGCTGCCGGTTTGCCTTCAGATCGCTTTTGTTATGAAGGCTTCTTGCCCGCGAAAAGTAAGGGACGTCAGGATACCTTGCGTGAGTTAGCACAAGAGACGCGCACACTGATTTTCTACGAATCGACCCATCGTCTGTTGGACAGTTTAGAAGATATGGTGAAAGTGTGGGGAGCCGAACGCTATATCGTACTGGCACGGGAACTGACCAAAACGTGGGAATCGATTCAAGGAATGCCCGCCGGTGAACTTCTGACATGGGTCAGGGAAGATGAAAACCGGCGGCGAGGGGAAATGGTGCTGATTGTGGAAGGGTATCGTAAGCCCGCCGAGGATAGCTTGCCACAGGAAGCCTTACGGACACTGGCATTGCTGCAAAAAGAGTTGCCATTGAAAAAGGCGGCAGCATTAGCGGCAGAGATCCACGGTGTGAAGAAAAATGCCCTGTATCGTTATTCGCTCGATCAAAGCCTTTTACTTGATCAAAGCGATTCATTTGATCAAAACCATTCGTCTGATTAGACCAAACTAAAAGTCTCAGGGGAAATTGAAAAAGGCGCGTGAAAACCCCTATACATTGAATACTAAACCTCTTATAATCCGCGCCGGAGTTGACCAGACAGTCGCTGCTTTACTGCTCTTTCGGGAGAAGTAGAGGGGAGGAAAGTCCGGGCTCCATAGGGCAGGGTGCCAGATAACGTCTGGGAGGCGAAAGCCTACGACTAGTGCAGCAGAGAGCAAACCGCCGATGGCCCAGTTTTGTTTGTAAAAACAAGTCAGGGATCAGGTAAGGGTGAAAGGGTGCGGTAAGAGCGCACCGCGCGGCTGGTAACAGTTCGTGGCACGGTAAACTCCACCCGGAGCAAGACCAAATAGGGGTTCATGTGGTACGGCCCGTACCGAACCCGGGTAGGTTGCTTGAGCCAGTGCGCAAGTGCTGGCCTAGATGAATGGCTGTCCAAGACAGAACCCGGCTTACCGGTCAACTTCACGAATTCGCCCTATAGAGCAGAGGCTTTATAGGGCTTTTTCGTTATGCAGTAGGCACAAAAGGGCTTAGTCAGCCAGATCAATAAACAAACCCCGAAATGGCGTTTCAGCCTGTAATATCAACTCTTGCTCTTCCTGAATAAATACACCATCGCCGCATTGAATCTTTACATCCCCACTCTTGTTACCATTGATCATGACCTGACCGCTGATGGATTGCAGATAGGCATGTTTGCCACGTAAAGATAAAATTTGGCGGTTGTGGGGCGTAAGCACAAGATAGCTTATCCATACCTGCTGGCGCAGGTGCATACTATTATTTTCTGATGTAGGAGAGGCCAATAATGTGAGCGGCATGTCTGGCAACACCTTGTGCTGTAATGGCGGTGTGACCTGCTGAGGACAAGCATTGAGCCAGAGTTGCAGCCGTGTCAGTGGCAGCGTGTCACTGGTATTGTGCTCGCTATAACGAATGCCCTGACGGGCAGAAAATAGCAAACAGTCGCCCTGGCGTGCATGGAAGTTATTGCCTTCACTGTCCCGATATTGGGCTTCCCCTTGCAGGATAATATTCAGGATATCGACAGAAGGGTAATATTTAGGCTGAAACTCGGCTTTTGGCGCCAAAACTTCCTGATTAAGGACACGCAGTGCCCGATAGTTCAAAAATTTTGGGTCAAAATAGTGACCAAATGAAAAAGTATAGCGAGCCTGTAACCAGCCATAATCGGCTTTTCCGCATTGATTTGCTGTTCTCGTTATTATCATGACCGTATCTCTTTAACCCTAGATCGATGACTGTCGATCTTAATTGTCTGGACGTTGAAATGTTAGCCAGTTAATCTGGTGACTATATTCAAAATTCCTGATTGAGAAAAACATGGGCAAAGAACGGGCGCTTACTTTGGAATCCCTGCGGGTTATGGATGCGATAGACCGACGGGGAAGTTTTGCGGCGGCAGCGGACGAGTTGGGGCGGGTTCCTTCTGCATTGAGTTATACCATGCAGAAATTGGAAGAAGAATTGGATGTTGTGCTGTTTGATCGCTCTGGTCATCGCACAAAATTTACCAATGTTGGCCGAATGTTACTGGAGCGGGGGCGATTACTGCTCGAAGCCGCCGATAAATTGACCGCCGATGCAGAAGCGCTGGCTCGTGGTTGGGAAACCCACCTGACAATTGTGTGTGAAGCACTGTGTCCTATCGCATCACTTTTTCCTCTCGTGGATAAACTGGCGGCTAAATCGAACACACAACTTTCGTTAATGACAGAAGTCTTGGCAGGTGCCTGGGAACGTCTGGAAACCGGACATGCTGATATTGTGATTGCACCCGATCTGCATTTCAGGAGTTCAGCCGAAATAAATTCACGGATACTTTATTCCATTAACAATGTCTATGTTGCCAGGGCGGATCATCCTATCCATCATGAACCCGAACCGCTGTCTGATGCCACACGGGTGAAGTATCGCGGGATAGCCGTCGCTGACACAGCAAGGGAGCGTCCGGTATTGACGGTTAAGTTGTTGGATAAACAACCACGCTTAACGGTGAGTTCACTGGAAGATAAACGTCGGGCACTTTTGGCAGGATTGGGCGTGGCAACGATGCCATACCCTATGGTGGAACAAGATATTGCCGAGGGGCACTTGCGGGTCATTGGCTCGGAATACAGCCATGAAACTAACATTATCATGGCATGGCGGCGTGATAGTATGGGCGAAGCCAAGTCCTGGTGCTTACGTGAAATCCCTAAACTGTTTACCAAGCAAAAGCCTGCGTAAGAAACAGTTAAGGCAAGGCCGCTGAAATGATAAAACCCCTTGCTGTGAAAACAGCAAGGGGCGACAAAAAGAAAAGTGATTCCCTATTTTTTCTTCGATTACCAATTTTTCTTCATTGCATGGTCAATACTGAATTTTCCTGGACCCATCATCGCCAGCAGCAGATAGCCCGCGCCAATGGAGAAGTTTTTCAGGAACATGGTCATGTTCATGCCATCTGAAAAATCGCTATGGAACAGGAGTGCGGTCAGGATACAGAAAATAAAGGTAAATACCGCCGTGGTACGGGTTAACAGACCGAGCATCACCGCAAGTCCGCCACCCAGTTCAAGTAAGATAGTCAGTGGCAATAGTATTCCTGGCACCTTCATGGCTTCCATAAATTCCTGTGTTCCTGCATAGGCATCACCTAATTTTCCATACCCTGCGATGATGAAAAGAACGGATATTAAAATACGGGCAACTAATAGGCCACTATCTTCAAATTTTTTCATGATTGTCTCCGGGAATACCGCAACTAGCGATAAATAAACGGTCTGTTTCGATTTCGCTGCCCAACAAATGAACTAAATGGCACGATTTGTTCATCATTATCTGATGGGGGTATTCTAGTGAGAGCTGTTATTGGTTGATAGTAAGGAATATTAACAATTTCATACAGTTTTTTTGAAAGGATTTGTGTGGCATACAGGGAAGGTTTGAATAAGAGATCGATGCGTAATCCGGCAAGGCGACTTATCGTTATGTCTATAGGGAATTAGGGTAACTCATTTTTATAGAGTGTATTCCGTACCATTTTCATGATCCCCAATATGTTGATGATACGGCGTGACCAGCGATAAAACGGCTTGGGATGGCGTAATCCATAAAGCAGGACGAGGCCAGAACCCACAGCGATATAAGGCTTGAAAGCGGAAAGGGCTTGCCAGCCCTTATCATAGGGTTGTATCACTGCAAGCCAGTTCCTGCCATATGCAGCCAGTTGCTGCCGTTGCTGCTGGATCTCTTTTAATAGCTGCTGCTTGCGCCATTTTCGCTGTTGATAGCCTGACTTATTCATGAGGATCATCTTCCAGCCTGTTGCGGTCAATACTCAATTGCTCTCTGGTTGCATTAAGGATGGTCAGTTTTTGCGCCTTTCTTATTGTCCAGATGGCACTCATTACGGCGAGAAGCAGTAGTATTCCGACAGTGATGACCATTGCCGTTATTCGATAGGCCGGATCGATGACCCAGAATACCAGTACCAATAGGCTCATCAGGCCAAAGCCTGCAAATAATAACGTCAGCCCTACCAGTAGTAGCAGTTGTATCAGGGTGGCAATCCCTTCTTCCAACTCAACCGCAACGAGTTGGATACGGGTTTCAACCATATGAACAACCATTGCGGCGACTCGCCGTACCGTATTAAAAAGCCCTTTTCCTGGGCCTTTCGAATGGGAAGATTGAGTCATGTTAGCGCCTTGAAAGCAGAACTCCCAATACAACGCCAATGGCTGCACCTATACCGACACCGATCCACGGATTTTCACGAACATAACTATCCGCATGATCTGCGATTTCTTTGGTTTGACCGACCAGCTTATCGCTGGCTTCACTGAGCGTAGTGCGCGCATTGTTCAGGGTTCTTTCTGCCTTGCTGCGTAGTTTTTCCAGCTCTGCCTTTGGCTTGTCACTGGCGCTGTTGAGAACCTCTTCTAACGTATCTGCAAGGGATTGTAATTCAGCTCGTAGATCGTCAGAGTTTTTCTTTTGTGGCATGGCCTGTCTCCTTAAATATACGATGGATGAATTTCAACCATAGACGCTTTTATCAAGAGATGAAAGTATAAATAGGTGAAAAATTGTCACAATATATTGCAAATGAGTCTTAAATATCGTTCAAGGATGGCTAAATAGAGAGGCTGAACAGACAAGGTAAGATGAACGAGGGGGCGATCCCTGCGGTATATTTCGCTGCCATACCACAGGGAAAAACCAAAGCATTACGATGGCGTTTTGTTAGCATGCTTTTTGCGCCAAATGACAGTCAGGCTTCCAATTAGACCAATGAGCAATAGACCTACAGGTAACAGCACCAGAAAATTCATCAGGTATTCTTCATACTGGCGGAACAGGGGGCTTTTACCAAGGGCATAACCCAATGTTGTTAGGATAACCACCCATATAAAGCCGCTTAGCCAATTGAATAGCTGAAAACGCCCACTTTTGAGTCCCGCCAGACCCGCTAATGTTGGCAACAATGTTCTGACAAAAGCCAGGAAACGGCCGATTAGCAAGGCGGATAAGCCATGACGATGGAATAAGTTATGTGCGCGTTGATGGTAATGGGCAGGAAGGTGTGACAGCCAACCCTGAACGAGTTTTGTATTGCCAAGCCACCTTCCCTGAAGATATCCAATCCAGCAGCCAAGGCTGGCTCCGGCAGTGAGGACGGCTAATGTGACAGGAAAACTCATCGCCTCTTTTGCAATTAAGACACCGACTAATATCAGCAGGCTATCACCGGGTAAAAAAGCCGCGGGCAATACCCCGTTTTCCAGAAACAGGATAGTAAAGAGGATCAGGTAGATTACCCATGCCAACGACGGATTAGCCAGCGTTTCGTAATCTTGGTGCCAAAGTGCATAAATAAGGTCTGTTACAATTTCCATCAAATGTTCCTAAAATACGGATTAAGGATGACATCTTACTTTTATGGGCATTTATGGTTAATTTCTATTGAATGCTTTGTAATCACAAAGTAATTAATCTCAGTTGTCATAAAATGATCTCGAAATCCCTTCAAGATGGCATAAAGATCGACTGGCACACTTTAACAAAATCAGTAGGATCGAGACAGAAAATTTTGCCGATCAATTGAACATTTACCTAAATGTGAAAGTCAATATCATTCAGATATATCCATTGATTAATCGTTCGATGAAGTTTTTCAAAAATCGCATTAATAAGTCATTTATTATATGAACGAGCTAAATTTATCTCTTTTATCAGTTAACTCCGCTATTTCCATTGATTGATAGCAAAAAATAACCTCTCCATACAATCCGTCTGAGAGAAGTCATCTGGATTCATTCCCAAAAGCCAGTTTTTAGTAATTAATTGAATTAATAGGTTAATTTATTATTTTTGGGTGGTGACTATTACCTTATGAATACCCGAGGGTATATTTCGGTGGGAAAATTGCCATTTCGATCACACAAATGTAACTAAATTGTTATCAATTGTTGGGTTGTCTGTATATTGCAACAAATTACACTTTGCTGTCCTCTTAATTTCTTTTATTGGGAAAGCAAATACCAGAAAACATCAGGCTTAAGGCACAAAAAATATCAAATGGGTAGATTATGAAAAAACAACAGATAGGTTTCGTGCAGTATCTTACACAAGGAAGCCTAGTAAAACAAATTCTGATCGGGTTAATATTAGGGATATTACTGGCATGGCTATTACCCTCCGCGGCTAAATCAGTTGAATTTTTGGGGACACTTTTTGTCGGGGCATTGAAAGCGGTAGCGCCTGTTTTGGTGTGGGTATTGGTGATGTCTTCGATAGCAAATCACAAGAAAGGCCAGAAAACCAATATTCGCCCCATTTTAGTCTTGTATCTGATAGGGACATTTTGCGCTGCTGTTGTGGCTGTCATTGGCAGTTTGTTGTTCCCATCAACATTGGCTCTGGTGGTGAATGACGTGCAAGTGTCACCACCGGAAAATATTATTCAAGTGCTGAGGGGGTTACTGCTCAATATTGTTGCAAACCCAATTGATGCAATATTGAAAGGAAATTATGTTGGGATCTTGGCATGGTCAATTAGTTTGGGTATTGCTTTACGCCATGCCAATGAATCGACGAAGGCTGTGATCCAAGACCTGTCCGGGGCGGTGACACAACTCGTCCGTGTTGTTATTCGTCTGGCACCTATCGGTATTTTTGGTCTGGTCTCTTCAACGATTGCGACGACCGGTTTTAAAACCTTGTTCGGTTATGCTCACCTGTTAACGGTGCTCATTGGTTGCATGATTATCGTTGCATTGATTGTCAATCCACTGATTGTCTACTGGAAAATTCGCCGTAATCCTTATCCCCTGGTTTTTGCTTGCTTGCGCGAAAGTGGCGTCACGGCGTTCTTTACCCGTAGTTCAGCGGCCAATATTCCGGTGAACATGGCAATGTGCCGCCGTATGAACCTTGATGAAGATACTTACTCTGTTTCCATTCCCTTGGGAGCAACTATCAATATGGCAGGTGCGGCAGTAACGATTACGGTATTGACGCTAGCTGCGGCAAATACGCTGGGAATGACCGTGGATATTCCTAATGCGATATTGCTGAGTGTTGTTTCTGTCATTGCAGCATGTGGATCATCAGGCGTTGCCGGCGGCTCATTATTGTTGATCCCGCTGGCATGCAGCATGTTTGGTATTTCCAATGAAATTGCCATGCAGGTTGTTGCTGTGGGCTTTATCATTGGCGTATTGCAAGATTCGGCTGAGACAGGTCTGAACTCCTCCACCGATGTGCTGTTTACTGCCGCTGCTTGTCAGGCCGAAGAGGCTCGTACCACGGCTGACAGGCTGGCGTAGCGTTGAGCATGGGTTGGAATGAAGAATAGTTGGAATAAGAACGGTGATAATGCGTTGATCACCGTTCTTGCTTTTAGGGATGGCGCTACTTATCACACCTTAAGCGCCAATCGGGTTCCTTGATCAATTGCCCTGCGCGCATCTAATTCGGCGGCAATATCTGCTCCACCAATAACATGCACATTTTTTCCGATGGCCTGTAACGACTGGTAGAGTGCTTTCAACGGCTCCTGTCCTGCGCAAATAATCACATTATCCACTTCAAGACACTGTTGTTCATCGCCACGACGGATATGCAAGCCTTGATCATCAATCTTCAAATATTGAACGCTGTTTAACATCGTGACGCCCCGCATTAACAGGCTGGTTTTATGTACCCAACCGGTGGTTTTTCCCAGGCCATCCCCGACTTTGGAATCTTTGCGTTGCAGCAGATAAATTTTACGCGGGGAACGCTCAACTTGTGCACCTTCTGGCTGTAATCCTCCCCTGTGCATAACTGTCCGATCAATTCCCCATTCATGGCTAAACGCGTGGCTGCTCAGGCTGGTGCTTTGCCCACTTTGGCTCAGGTATTCAGCGGTATCAAAACCAATGCCTCCGGCGCCGATAATCGCGATACGTTTTCCGACTTGCCGTTTATGTTTCAAGACATCAAGGTAAGTCAGCACTTTTTTATGTTCAATGCCGTCAATATTGGGAATGCGTGGCCTGATCCCGGTTGCAATAACCACTTCATCAAACGAGGAAAGTTGGTCGGCGGTGGCAGTGTGGTTGAGGCGGACTTCAACACCGTTTAGTGCCAATTGGCGTTCAAAATAGCGTAAGGTTTCATGGAATTCTTCTTTACCAGGGATCTGTTTGGCAATATTAAACTGCCCGCCAATTTGGTTTTCCCGTTCAAACAGCGTGACATGGTGTCCCCGGCTGGCTGCCGTGACTGCAAAGGATAGCCCCGCAGGGCCGGCACCGATAACCGCGATAGTTTTGGGCGCCTTTGCAGGGGTAGTAATGAATTCTGTCTCATGGCAGGCGCGAGGATTGACCAGACAAGAGGTCAGCTTGCCGACAAAGATCCTGTCCAGACAGGCTTGGTTACAGCCTATGCAGGTATTGATTTCATCAGCACGATCCTGCTCGGCTTTCAATACAAATTCGGCATCAGCGAGAAACGGCCGCGCCATAGAAACCATATCGGCGCAGCCTTCACTGAGAATTTGTTCGGCAATCTGAGGACTATTGATGCGGTTGGTGGTAATTAAAGGGATACTGACTTTTCCCATTAATTTTTGTGTCACCCAGCTAAATCCACCTCTGGGCACCATCGTGGCAATGGTGGGAATACGCGCTTCATGCCAGCCGATGCCGGTGTTGATGATGGATGCCCCTGCTTTTTCAATCTCCAGTGCCAGTTGTTCTATCTCTTGCCAGTTGGAGCCATCTTCCACTAAATCCAACATGGAAAGGCGGTAGATGATGATAAAACGCTTTCCGGTCATCGCGCGGACAGCCTTGACAATTTCTACGGCAAAGCGCATGCGGTTTGCGAAAGTTCCCCCCCATTCGTCCTGTCGATGATTGGTACGTGTGACCAAAAACTGATTGATGAGATAACCCTCTGAACCCATGATTTCCACCCCATCGTAGCCTGCAAGTTGAGCCAGTTGGGCACAGCGGGCAAAATCCTTGATGGTCTGCTGGATCTCCTCCCCAGACATGGCTTTCGGCATAAAGGGGTTAATGGGGGCTTGAATGGCTGAAGGTGCGACGGCGTTTTTCTGATAGCTGTAGCGTCCGGCATGCAGGATTTGCAAAGCAATCTTTCCTCCAGCCTGATGTACAGCCTGAGTAATGGGCTTGTGGTGGGGGAGGTGCTCTTCACTATTCAGGACGCTCGCCCCTGCTGCAACAACGCCCTGTGGGTTTGGTGCGATACCGCCCGTCACAATCAATGCGACGCCGCCCGCCGCCCGTTCTGCATAAAATTGTGCCAAACGTTGGGCACCGTCAGGATGTTCTTCAAGCCCCGTATGCATTGAACCCATCAATACACGGTTTTTTAGCGTGGTAAAACCCAAATCCAGCGGTGCAAGCAGGTGAGGGTAATTGCTCATTGCATTCTCCATCAAATATTTGGTGGCTCAAGAGATATTGTTATTTTCTGTATGATGCTAAACAGCCAAGTGGTCGGATGAGATGATGATCAAATTTAGACAGTTCCGGCATTATTGGAACCACTTTGTTAATTGATTGTGACAAATATCATAAAATAGAGTATCAATGGCAGCTTAATGCAGATCCATTGAAGCGACAAATCCCCCCGTGTTTACGATTGTCGTGGGTTTTTAATCGTGCCTACTATCAATAAATTCTTTCATGATGATGAATAATAGTGGCGGAATTAAATAAAAATTTAATATCGTAGGAGACTCCCTTAGCCCTCGCGCCACGAGGACTAAGGGAGTCTGAATAAATATCAGTGTCAGTATTGGTATTTCCCCGCTGCGCGGGAGATATCAGGCGCTTCTTGAAAGGCGACGGGTATAAAAGGGTTTAAGGGGATATCACTATGGGAAAAATAACCGATTGGGTGACGTTAACCGGAAAACATGTGACTTTACTACCTTTGTCACATGACAGACATGATGAATTTGTTCGTGCTATTGAGGATGGGCAGTTACATAAACTGTGGTATGCCAATGTGCCTGATCCCGTCAATGTCCAGAGGGAAATCGAACGTCGTTTGTCCCTGCATGCTAAAGGTAGCATGTTACCGTTTACTGTCATCAACAATGTTACGGGGATGGCTGTTGGCATGACAACCTATATGAATATTGATGCGAACACTCCCAGATTGGAAATTGGTTCTACATGGTATGCGCATTCTGTTCAACGTACGGCAATAAATACGGAAGCCAAATTTCTATTGTTGCAGTATGCATTTGAGGAGCTGGAATGTGTCGCGGTGGAACTGCGTACCCATTTTTTAAATCAGCAAAGCCGCAGGGCGATCGAGCGATTGGGAGCCAAGCTCGATGGTATTTTGCGTCATCACTTGCGAGCCAAAGAGGGTTCGATAAGGGATACCTGTGTTTATAGCATTCTTCTCAATGAATGGCTCGTCATTAAAACGCATCTTACATGGTTAATGACGAAGCCACGTTGAGTACCCAATGGGTATTTATTTCTGGCAGGAAATCAGGCGGCTTTAAGGGATGTTTTGATATCGTTTTCCAGCGCGTCCAGTAATTGATAGCGACGGCGATATTCGGCGCGTTTTTTACTGGGGATCTCATCCAACGATTTTCTTTCTATGGCTGATGGCAAGTGGAAGTCGTTATTTTCCTTTCTGACACCACTGAGCGATTCCCAGAAGGCGTTATAATCAGCGACCATCTGATTTTTCTTTTTATGCCAATAACGGATGCTGCGGTAGATGTGAGTCTCATTACTGACTGCCAAGATCTGCTGACAATTCATATGCTCGGCAAAACGGCAAATAGCTTCAATCAACAGGCGCTTGGGGAATAACCCATAACACTCTTTCGTGGCATGGCGGATAATCTCCAGCGCATTGTCCCCCTTAGTTGGCCCTTGCAATACTCCAATAAACAGGGTTTGTTTGCCATCAACCATTAATAAAGTGAATGCACACTTAGCCAGAATGACATTTTCTGCGGTCGTAATATATAAAGAGAGTTCACCTTCTTTATTCAGATTATCCAGTGAATCAATATATATCAGAAATGTTTCATTTTTGCCTTGAATAGTTGCCAGCAGATAAGCATCAATATCATAAATCTTACTAATAACGGCAGGCTCTAATTGTTTGAATAATAATTGATAATGTTCATTCAAAGCACCAACAATCTGTTTACGTTTAAAATTAATGCTTAAGTATGGGCGATGTAATTTGCAAGGCAAACTGGGTTGCTTTTTCAATATATCCAAATGGTGAGACGTTCTGGCGAGGCCATCCAACAGTTTCAGTGTAGAAACGGGAGTCAGGAGGCTGCGCAGGGCAAATTTAGTTCGGTTGCTGGATGAATGCCAGTATTCCCCTGGAATAATCCGTTTTCCGATAAGATTAGCAAACAGCTTCATTCCTGAAGAGGTAGGTTGTTGTAAATAAGTCATTAATGCTCAAACTCAAAAAAGTAAAAATATTCATACCCACTGAATTTCAAGTTGTAGCACGGTGACAAAAGCATAACGAACGCTATGTTTATGACCATGTGACTAAAGGGGGTGGACGTAGCCAGCAAAGTTGCAACTTGAAAGGTGGCAGGCATATACGGCCTCCATTATATCATTGATTTATCAAGTTCTGCCTAAACGTTTACAAAACATGCCATTACTTTAAATTTATTTATTTTTTTTGTGTTGAAAAATCTTATTTGAATTATGACTTTTATCGTCATAAAACAACACTGATTCTGATTTAATTCTATTTTTTTGAATGATGCTTCTATTTGTGTATTTGTAATGTTTATGTATTGTTCTTTTTGTGAGCATTCCGTAAAAGGAGAATAGATTATTGCAGAATAGTTTTGTGATCCATTATTTAGAAAACCACAGCACGATTTTTAACAAGCTAAGCTTTTCAAGCTAACTTCATATGTAATAGCGGAAATGGGTTCCCTTGCCCATCAATCTCTGAACGGGAAAATACCTGAAATCCCATATGTTGGTAGAAACCAACGCCTTGTGTATTTTGTTCGTTTACATCCAACTCGTTAATTTGCAAATGACTAATGGCAAATTGCAGTAACATCTTACCGATCCCTGTTCCTCGCGCCTGCGGCGCAATAAACAGCATCTCTACTCGATGTTGATCCGTACTGATAAATCCCACGATATTATTTTGCTCATCGACAGCCTTATAAACAGTGAGATTGGGCAAATAATCGTTAAGGATCTGCGGACGTAGCACCTCAATCATCATCTTTGGCAAGAAATCATGAGTGGCAAGTACGGAAGCTTCCCAGATTTGAATCAGTGCCGAAAAATCAGCGTTGGTGGCTTGCTGTATTTGCATTTAATACCTTTATATTTTTGTTGTTTTTGGTTTCAGATCGGATATTTTTCCGGCTATCTTAAAGTAAAAATAAGAAAGTGCAATAATTCAGCATAGTTCGTTATGAATAAATGTTTTCATATTTGGTATATAAATCGAGCTAAAAAGAATCGACCTAAAATAAAAAAGTGCCGCAACTTGCGGCACTTTCATATAAGCTCAGATTATTTCATCGCTAGCTTGCCAATACACGATCTTTGCGGGACAAACTCACCAGCAGCATATAAATCGCAGTAGCTAATAAGGCAATGAAAAAGAAACTCATCAGCCCATTATGCTGAGCTTTAAAGTAGTGTTGTCGCATAAAATGCCCTGCTACCAGTGGCCCAATGGCAGAACCAATACTGTAGCTTAACAACATAACTTGGCTTGCGGCTACGATATAGGACGCATCCAGCTTGTCACAAGCCAGGGTGATCGCAATCGGGTACAGCGCAAAAGAGGACATGCCCAAAAGAGCCAGTGCCACTATCATGACGATGTAATGCTCAAAGAGATAGGCCATTCCGATAGCGAAGACCCCCAATAGTGAAGCCATTGCCAATAGAAAAGTTTTGCTCACGATGACAGACAGCTTGCTGATAATCGGTTGTATGGCCATTCCGCCCAAAATAATCGCTGCCATCAATACACCGACTTGATCGGCACTGAAATGACTTTGGCTTAGAGATAAGGGCATCAAACCATAGATAGTGCCCATAACAATACCCGATGTCATACAGCCAACGATCGCAGGTTTACTGAATTCGGTGATTTTTTTCAGCGACAGACTTTGGTGGTGGAGGGCAGGAGGCTGTCCATGACGCACAAATAATGGCGGCAAAATCGCGACAAACAGGAGTGCCGAAATCACCATAAAAGGGATCATCCCCTGAGTGCCAATCGGCCCAATCAATAACTGGCCTAACGTTGTGCCACCGTAAAGAGAAGTCATATAAAAACTCAGGCGCTTGGCGCGCTCTTTGGGATTGTCGCCAATCAGTAGCCAGGACTCGACGACAACAAAGACACCCGCGACGGCCACGCCGGCAATACACCGTACCAGTAACCAAATTTCTTTATCTGGAAAAAAAGGCAATATCATGACGGTCGCTGATAAAAGCAATAAAAAGACAACAAATGAAAGACGGTGACCTATCTTGGCGATAACCGGCTCAATCATCATTGAACCGATTAATAGACCGGCATAATAAGCGCTGGCTAACCAACTGGCATAAACCGTATCAATGCTGAAACTTGCCATCGACAGGGGAATTAAGCTCATCAGGTAACCAGAAGCAATGGCAAAAACAGTCAAGCCGGCGACAGGTACAAATGCACTGTCATTCTTGCGCAGCAGTTTCACTACTGTCGTCTCCACATAAAAATATCAGCCAGAAATGCGCTGCTTTTCATCAAGGTTTTGCCGAATGGCGGCCACGACATATGCCAAGGACTGGAATATATCTTGTGATTTAAGCAGTGGAATTCACTCAATGACCTTGAGTGGTGCGGACTATAGCCCTTTCTCACAAAGAGATACAACGAGAAAAACTGATACTCATGAATGAAAAGATTTATGGAAAAAGGGGGGCGTGATTGGCGCTGAAAGAAGCCTGATGCATCAGTGAGATTGCGATTCATTTCACTAATATTAATTTCATGTTGAAAACATCTAGATTTGTACTATGCTTTTATTATAAATAAAAGCTAACTACATTTTTTTCTTGAAGGTTATTAGGTATTGATAAATGTTTTTTAATAAACTGAGAACCAGGAGGACTATGGGATATCGTAATGAAAAGTAACAATGTTTGTTTTTATATTAAATATGACTTAATTGCTATTCTGTTTTACATATAATCAGAGCAAATTTTAAGTTTTAAATTAATCTTTCTCGATTTATAAAGCCGGGGGAAGTTATGACTAAAAAATTCACTGAATCAGAATCTTCTTTGATTGTTTCAAAGGGACTGAAAATTATCGATTCTTTAAATGAATCAACAGTAAATTTGTTAAAACACAAAAAGGTAGTGCCCGATGATTTAATTGCCAATCCACAGAAATCCGAGTTAAAATCTTATAATGCTCATTTGAGTTTAACGAGCTATTTTTTTTATTTTAAACTCACTCTGGAAGTTGAGGGTTTGAAAACTTTTTACGGAAGCGCCGGGGGGATCGGATTTGTGGGAAAAGGGGACTTTTCCGGTACATTTTATATTGGTATGGATGATCTTGATACCTTTTATCAGGAAGAAACAAGTTTTGTTGCAGTGATAACACCAGTGACTATGAGTTTGAGTTTTTTACATTATCCCATAGATAAAGCTGCACAGTTTGACGGAATCGGATTGGGTTCTATATCAGCGACAATCGGAGGGGGCGGTTATTGGGAATAATATACCAGTCCTTAACTGACAATACTTTATTTTATCTATAAGGCTTCATTTGTAACTTAATTATCGTTGGCAAAACATAAATAAAAGTTACGTAATGAAGCCTATTATTATAAAACACCAAAAAGAAAATTAAGTAAAAATATTGAATGGTTGTTTTGATGTTAAAAATAATCGTTAATTACTTTGGTCAAGTGGTTATTTCTATTAGTAAAATATAAGGGAGGTGTCTTAATTTAGATCTGAATCGATGGTTGGATGATATAGCAGAATCATATTAATATGACATAATATCTAAACCTAAGATGACAAGGCATAACACGAGATGGGCTATAGCTTAGATTTTCGAAAGAGTTATGTTGATTTTGCTATATCAGAATTAAGTCATTCGCAATATCTTATTGCATTCGTAAGCTATTAATGATGTTTTGTATGGCATATATGAGCAGATCCGCCCATGAATTTTTAGACAAAAGGCCACCATAATAGTGACCTCACGTTCCTATCATTAAGCCCAACGGCGGATCACAATCGAGGTATTGATGCCACCAAAGGCAAAGTTATTGCTTTGGATAAACTCGGTTTGGATTTTACGGGGCTGGTGCATAATGTAATCCAACTCACCACAAGCGGGATCAATCTCGTTGAGATTGATCGTGGGGGCAAACCACCCTTCGTTCATCATTGCCAGGCTTAGCCATGCTTCAAGGGCACCGCAAGCCCCCAGAGTATGGCCGAAATAACTTTTTAGTGAAGAGATAGGGGCTTGGTTGCCAAAAATATGAGCCGTAGCTTGGCTTTCTGCCACGTCTCCCCGATCGGTTGCCGTACCGTGGGCACTAATATAACCGATATCGGCGGGTTGTAAGCCGGCTGACTTCAGTGCCATTTCAATGCATATCTGCATGGTTTCGGATTTTGGCTGGGTGATGTGGGATGCGTCACAGTTAGTGGCAAATCCGATTATTTCACCATAAATCTTGGCTCCACGCGCTTTGGCATGTTCCAATTCTTCAAGGATCAATGTGCCTGCACCTTCACCAATCACCAGACCATCGCGGTTAACATCAAATGGAGAAGGCGTACTCTTTGGTGCTTCATTTTTCTGGCTGGTGGCGAACAACGTATCAAATACTGCCGCTTCGGATGGACACAACTCTTCAGCCCCACCTGCCACCATGACGGTTTGATAGCCGTGGCGGATAGCTTCCCACGCATACCCAATCGCCTGACTACCCGATGTACAGGCACTTGAGGTTGGGATCACTCTGCCGCGTAGTCCAAAGAACAGACCGGTGTTGACGGCAGTGGTATGGGGCATCATTTGCACATAGGTTGTGCCTGTGATGTTATTGGTGTGCTTTTCAGTCAGCATAGTTGCAAAGTCGCTGACGGGTTTAGTGCTGCCTGTAGAAGAGCCATAGGCAATACCTGTTGCCCCATTGGTCAGTATTGGATCATCGAGCAAACCTGCCATCTCTAAGGCCAGCTCTGTGGCGCGCGTTGACATCAGGGAAACTCGCCCCATAGAACGAATGCGTTTGCGGGTATAATGTTCAGGTAAAATAAAATCCGTAATGGGTGCCCCAAGGTGGGTATTAAGCCCATCATATTCTGCCCATGCTGGCATCTGTTGGACGGCATTAGTGGCCGTTTTCAATCCCGCGGAAACAGATTGCCAATTGTGCCCCAATGCGGTAATCCCCCCCATTCCTGTAATGACGACCCTGCGTGGCATGTTCTGATGGAATAGAGCATTGTGGTTCATAGCATCCCTCCGTTGATTGAGATAACTTGACGGGTGACATATCCTGCAATATCAGACATCAGGTAGCTGGCAAGCCCCGCAACTTCATCAACGTGTCCCATTCGTTTTATTGGGATCATATTCATCGCTTCTTTCAAAGCGGCGGCTTCCATTTGGATCATGTCTGTCTCAATCAGACCGGGGGCAATACAGTTCACGGTGATTTTTCTTTTCGCTAATTCGATTGCCAGCGCTTTTGTGGCACCGATAATCCCTGCTTTAGCAGCACTGTAATTGACTTGTCCTCGGTTACCCATTAAACCCGATACGGATGATAAGGTGATGATGCGCCCTCCTTGACGTAAACCGATCATCGGCATGATGCAAGGATGGATGACATTGTAGAAGCTATCCAAATTGGTATGAATGACACTGTCCCAGTCATTACCGTCCAGTGCTGGGAAAGCACCATCTTTGGCAATCCCTGCATTGCAGACGATGCCATAGTAAGCGCCGTGAGTTTCGATGTCTTTTGCCAATATTTCACGGCAAGTAGATCGATCCGAAACATCAAAATTCAGTATACGGCCATGGCTTCCGCTTGCCTGAATGTGTTCCAGTGTCTTTTCCGCGCCTTTCGCATCGCGGTGGTAATGCACGATGATAGTAAAACCCTCTGCCGCCAGTCGGCAGGCAATCGCCCTGCCAATCCCTTTGCTGGCACCGGTCACTAGAACTGAACGCATTATGCTACTCCATCCTGTTTATTGATTAGTTGTATGAGGTCTGTTTTGTCAGGTTGGTAGGTGTTCAGGCGGCCGGTCACCTGCACAGTGCCATTGCAACTGATTTCACCGTCAAAACTGCCAAATTTTTCATCTTGCAGTAATAAATTCATCTGAATATCCAATACACTACCCGATGTGAACGCGGGGATCCGGCACCGTACTGCACGACCCCCCAATAACATCCCCAGTGCGGAATCGTCCTCTTTTCTTTCCCTGCGGTGCCAGCCAGACCAGACCCCAATCGTCTGGGCCATGATTTCAATGGCAAACCAACCCGGCAGATGGCCTTCTTCATTGAGAAAAGGCGAGAGGATACCATCTTGGCTGACCGTGACCTGACAATGGACATGGTGACTGGATACGTTGATCACTTTTTCCAGTAACACCATCGGGGTTGCATGCGGGAGATAACGATCTATAGGTAAATAATCTACGGATAAACAGTTAGACATTATTCTGCTCCCAATATCAGGCTGGTATTGTTGCCACCAAAGGCAAAAGAATTTGACATGACTGTCGGTTTTTTCAGCGGTTGTGATTGGGTTAGCAAACCGCAGGCCGGCAGAGAGGTATCGATGCCTGAGCGTGAAAAATCCTGAGCAGGCAGCGATAAGTGACGTGTTAGCAGTAACCAGCAAAGTCCGGCTTCGCAAGCACCTGCGGCGCCAAGGGTATGGCCGGTTAAATATTTAGTCGAGCTGCATGGCGTATTTTCACCAAAAATCTGATTGATAACCCTCGATTCCATCTGGTCGTTCAATTTCGTGCCCGTTCCATGCAGGTTAATATAACCGACGTCGGCTGGGGCGAGTCCGGCATTTCCCAATGCCATATTGATAGCTTCAATGGCCCCTTTCCCTTCGGGATGAGGGGCTGACATATGCCATGCATCACTGGATTCTCCTACGCCGAGTAAGGCTATCGGCTGGGGTTCTCGCGTTAGCAGCAGCAATGTTGCGGCTTCCCCAATGGTAATGCCTTGGCGATTTTCACAAAAGGGTTCACACAAAGTGGGAGAAATGGACTCCAGGCTATTGAATCCATTGATTGGCATACGGCTTAATGTGTCCGCGCCACCCACAATGGCGACATCCACGAGATCCATTTCAATCAGGCGTTGGCCGCTGATAATCGCCCGTGAACTGGATGAACAGGCTGTAGAGAGGGTAAATGCAGGCCCATCAATACCCAAATAACTGGCAAGGAAACGGGAAGGATCGCCCAATTCTTGTTGGTAATAGTGGTAATGCTCATCGGGTTGTTGATGAATGGTGTGGCTGACATGCTGATCACCTTCTTCGAGACCAGAAGTGCTGGTTCCCATAATCACGGCAATGCGTTCCCGCCCATAGCGAATGATGGCTTCGTCCACTTGTGGTTTTATTTGCATCAAGGCAGCCATTAACAAGCGATTATTACGGCTGTTGTGCTGAAATAGGCTGTCAGGAATGACGGGTAATTCACCGTCAACACCTCCCAGACAGCAGGTTTTGTCAGGTTGTAACCAGCCTGAACGCTCATACATGCCTGGTGCTTGATGGCGCACAAGGTTATGCGCAATCTCATCCACATTATTGCCTAACGCATTGAGCATACCCACGGCAGAAATATAAATCATGTCTTACTTTTCCAGATGCTGAATAGCGATGTCATAACCAAAAACGAATTGCTGAACGCGAATCGGGCGTCGTTTGCCATGTTGGGGATCATAATGAATTTCTGTGATTAATTTCCCTTTTTTGTCATGCAGTTGGCGGAGATTACCGCTATCTTTGAGCCTCCAGCCATCAGGCAGTTGGCTCTGCCAAGCGGAGACCGGCCAGTAACTGAACATAATATCGGCCAAGACTTGACTGGCGGGGGGGAGTTCCGGCAAGAGAATGGATTGTTCGGTATGCACGCCATTTTTGTCGTAATCTAATTTGAACAACCGAATACCTAGCGAAGATAATCCAGCGAGTGACAGGTGTTGCTCATTCGCGTCAAGCAGCACAATCAAGGATTGCTGCTTACCTTTTACGGTGGCGGTTAACAGTTGTTGTTCATTGATGGCCGGCGTTATGGTTGGCTCTGGCAATGAAACACGTACACCGGGTTTCAGCCACGCAGTGGGGGTGCCGTTTTGTGGCGCATTTGTACAAGCTGCCAGCAGGCAGGTCAGCGATAGGATGAATAACCGCATCACGAGGACTTTTTCCTTTTTTGGCGTTTAGGTATTGCCAGTGGTGATAGCAGGAAAGCCGTGAAGATCCCGCTGCATAATACGATACCAAAACTACTGATTGCCTGAGTGCGACTGAACATCAACATGCCTAGTGTGAGCAATGAAGTACACATGGCTACGCTGATCGCCAATAGAGAAGTCAGCGGAGTACCACGGGGATTGCTGAAAAACAGGGTGTAGTTGATGCCAATACCCAGCACCAGAACCAGGGCTAATATTGAAAATAAGTTCAGGCTGTGGCCACTAAAACCGAGAACAGCCAATCCACAGCCAAGGGACAATAGTGATGGTAATAGGCTGATAACGCCACGACGCAAGCCAAATCGTGCTATGTAGCTGATGGCGATTAGCATGATTGAACCTGCCAACAGCCAGCCAAGTAGGGTTCGATAAAATTGAAACATCTCATCAAAAGCCAGCTTGCGATCAACCCAACTGACTCCTTCCTGTTTTTCGGCCAATTGGCGCATCAATACACTGTCTTTAACGCCATTGACCGGGAGGAGGACGCCACTGTGACCATTTGGCAAGGTTATCCACATCAAACGCCAGCCCTCACTGACTATACTGCCAAGCCAGTCAGTTGGCGTAACCGTCATAGGGTGAATATCAGGCTGTTTTATTGTCAATCCCGCTTCTGCCAGACAAGACATGATATTGGGAGAGACGGCTTTGATTAGCGTAAGATCCCGGTGTTGCTGGGCAAGAGAAGAGAGAGGGAACCGTTGGTAATGGCTGATATTACCTTGTTGCTTTTCTGCATCTAATTTTGGAATGAAGGATTCCAATCGTTGCAATGTTTGTTCTGCATTATCGCCGTAAATAACGAACCATTTTTGATCACTTCGTTGTCCGGTTAACGCGGCAATGTGTTTTTCCTGTTGATGGATATCTTGTGGCAGAGCCTGTAATTGGGCAATGTCATCATTGATCTGCAAACGGGAAATTCCCAGTAGTGCAAAGACTGCCAACATCGCAGGTAACCCCATATAAAACAGCCAATGGTTTCTCCATAACGCCAGCCAACGCATTAACATGATCATTGCCGGAATGGGGCGCACAGGCAGGTTTTTAACCAGTCGGGGATACCAACAGACGACCGTCAAACAGGAAGCGGTTAATCCTGCGGCCGCAAATACCGCTAATTGGCGTAGGCCAGGAAAAGGCGCAAATATCATGATCAGGTAGGCAATGACCGTTGTCGCCAATGCCATTAATAAGGCAGGCAAGACTTTTTGCATACTTTGCCACGGCGTCATTTCCTGACCATGTACCATCCGTTCTGTTAGATAGTAAATGGCGTAATCAGCGGAAATACCGATGATACTGATGCTCATCACCAGCGTCATGAAATGAAGTTCGCCAAAAATCCCTAAAGTCACCACCGTTCCGGCCAAAGCGCCGATACTGATGGAGAGAACACACAGCAACAAAGGTTTCAGGGAACGAAAAACCGTGTAGATGAGGAGTAATACACCGAGAACGGTGGCACTGCCCAATGTTGAAATATCGTGTTTCGCCTGCTGGGTGGCGTAATTACTGTAAAATAGGGTACCCCGTGACATCACTTGGGTAGCAGGAAATTGAGCTGCCAGAGACTGCTGCAATTTATTCAGCTCAGTGATAGCATGATGGCCTTGCTGCATATCAAAGGAAGCGCTTTTTAGCTCCCCGTGAAGTAAGTACCAACTTCTTCCAGAATTATCTCTCGCCACTAACCACCCATCTTGAAGCCTTAATTGGCTGGATGTTTGCTGGAGAGCGAGTTGTGAGCCTCTGACCAGCATCAAAGGGTCATTATTCAGTTCCTGCCCACTGACACCGGAAAAGGCAGAGTAGACTTGAGACAAGATCCAATTTGCTTGCTGATTGCCATCACCTTTCAATCTGTCACGAGTGGCAGGATCGAGCATCGCATTACGGTGTTCATAGTAAAAACGTCCCCATGCTTGTTGCTGCTCTGCTGTCATTGGCCCTTTGACATTGGTCATGAACGGGGTTTTTTGCAAGTGTTCTAGCCAGTATTGGGCAGGGGCAGTATCTTCTTTTTCCCCCGGACTGACCATCCACACCAATTGGCGATCAAGACGCTGCATGAATTCTTCTTGCAAGGCGGGTGGCATGTCACCCGCACTTTGTGTCGGCAATAGCGCCAATACACTGGTAGACAGGCGGGATTGAGGTAACAAGACTGCCAGCAATATCAGTAGGACAGTGAATGTTAACAGCCAAAGAGGTGCCAGCAGACGTGGATCAGAATTTGAAGTATTGCTCTTCTTCATAGCTCAGCGTCTCTGGTGTTAATTGGTGTTGGGCAAAGGAGAGTTCTGTGCGATCACCTTGACGATCAGTCAGTAAAATAGCATCAAGGTGAGTTTGACCATGCAAAGTAATCGCCGTGAAAAGTTTATCCAACGGAGACGTTTTTGGGGTCAGTATCAGGCGCCACTTTTCCTGCCCAAGATCGTTGAATTCGATTTTGAAGTTTTCTTCCAGTACAGTGCGATCGGCCTGAAACAATGCCCGCATCAAGTGATTGAACTGAAACAGTTGTGGATTGGAATCAGCGGTAATCACTTGAGGTGCTTGCCCCGACATGACTTGTACCATATGGTTGTCATCCAGTAACAGTGTCAGTGGAAACGGTTTTTGCTGATTCCACCATAGCCCTTTATGCTGTGAAACCAGCATTTGACCACGGGAAGACAGGGGTTGAGGCATGCCCTGGATTTGCCGAATTTGTGTGAAATTTGCCCGTACAACGGGCTGGTGAGCAAACCGCTGTTGTAAATCATCAAGGGTAATGGCATATGCCATGTTATTGATTGTCATGAAACTTGTTGTCAAAAACACCAATATCCAACGCCATTTTTTCATGACTTGACCCCCATACGTTCGAATAGAATGTCTGGGCTGACAAAGTGCATTTCCTGTGTTTCCTTAGCAACAGCAACCTGAATGGTGTAGCCGACAGTTGTTTTTTCGCCACTTGCGGCATTAAAAATCTGGTAAGCAATTTTCAGGCGGTTTTCAAACTCTTCGATAGTGGCTTTGACACGTATTTTTTGTTCAAAGAACACTGGGGCACGGTACTTGATTTTGGCGTCAACGACCGGCCAAACATAGCCGGATTCACTCATTTCTCGATAACCATAATTGAGTTGGCTCATCAGTGCCTCACGGGCAATTTCAAAATAGCGAAAGTAATTTCCATGCCAAACAACGCCCATTGGATCAGCATCATGAAATGGCACCGTTAATTCAACCTCGGCGGTAAAACGAGGAGCAGTCAGCATTTTTTATTCCTTATTTGTTCGGGCAGACGGTAATTGCCAAAAATCGAAAAAATTGAACCAATCGAGCGGGGATTGCAGGGCATAATGTTCCAGGCGGGAAGCGTAGAGATCCACGGCTTGCTGTAACGCCTGCTCTCTCTGTTTACGTGGCAATTCCAGAGGATTGGCAAAATGCTCACAATAAATTTTGAATTGGTTATTCTGCCGAAGTGCGAACATCAACAACACCGGGCAGCGCAGCACGGAAGCAAGGATAAACGGTCCTTGTGGAAAGGGAGCAAGATGACCGAGAAATTGACTCCATACAACCCGTTGGGTATTGCCTCTGGAGGGATTAACGGCAATGCGATCACCGACGATTGCCACCCATTCGCCCGCGTCAATTTTTTCTTTTAGCAAGATAGCGGTATCGGCACCGACATTCGTTACTGGCAATAAATTGATCCCCGCCTGGGGTGAAATTTCTTCAATGATCTGTTTGAAACGCTGGGCATGTTCAATAAAAACCAGTGCATTGATGGTCTGTTTTCCCGTTTGTTGTACCAGTGCACGGCAAACTTCAATATCGCCTAAATGCGAAACCAACAGCAGTTTCCCGCCCGCATCGCCATCCAAAAGTGTTTGTTCGGCCCCTTCTGCAAACTGAATCTCTTTTCCCCACTTCAAATCACCCCGCCAACTGGCGATTTTATCCAACATAGCCTTGCCAAAACGCAGGTAGTGGCGATAACTATTCAGGCCTGGTGGAATAGCGATGCCTTTGTGTTGTAAGGTCTGTTTCAGTTTTCCAAGGTACTGGCTGGAAGCCTGACGCTGTGTCCCGCCAGTTGCCCAAAAATAGCCAACAACAGGGTAGAGCAACCATTCAAAAGGTTTGCGTCCTAACCATCGATAGATCGCCAGCATCAACTTCATGCCCCATAGCCCTTTGCGTTCTTGGATATCTGACCAATGACGCTGATTGCGGCACAATCGCTTACGCCATAATAATGAAGGAATGCGTGGTAACATGCCGAAAAACAGGCGGGTATGCATCCATGAAATGCTGAGGTTATCCCTCAAAGCATCGAAATGGGATAGACCATTTGCAGGATAAGTGACGGTTGTTGGTACAAATTCACTTTCTGTTCCCTGCCAATAAAGCCGAACCATGATTTCAATATCAAAATCCATGCGCCGGCCAACATCTTTGTCAGCCAACAGTTTTAACGTAGGTGCCAAGGGGTAGACACGAAAACCACACATACTGTCTTTGATGGACAAAGACAGTGTTTCCACCCAAACCCAGAAATGGGTGATAAAGCGTCCATACAGGCGGGATTTTGGCACGGAAGCGTCATACTTCGGGCTACCGGAAATCAAGCGATCAGGATATTGCTGCGCTTTTGCCAAAAACAAGGGGATATCTTTGAGGCAATGCTGGCCATCGGCATCAACTTGTAATGCATGGCTATAGCCTGAATTCGCGGCTGCCCGCATTCCTGCCATGACTGCACCCCCTTTGCCCTGATTATGTGCCAGGCGGATAAGCGTGACGTTAGGCACAGACTTTGCTAAATATTCAAGACGATGTTGAGTATCGGGTTCACTGCCATCATCCACGATAAAACAGTGGAGGTGGTAGGAGGATAACCTTTCCAATACCGCAGCCAGGGTTGTGCCATGGTTATAACAAGGGATCACCACACATGGCGTAATCGTATTCACGCTCAACGACATAGCTTTATTTTTCCCTGGCTTGCAGTCTGGCCTTCTAAGTCATAATGGAAGAGCAGAAGGTGTTTTTTTTCATCCCATTTGATGTGCAATCGCAATTTATTGTCTGGTTGCAGGGGTAACTGGAATTTGACCATTTCAATCGAAGAGAAAGACCACCCCGGTGCCAGCAAGGTTTGGGCATAGTGCATGGCCCAATCGATCTGAGCCACCCCCGGCAAAAGTGGCTGAATGGGGAAATGCCCTCGAAACCAATCCAAATTGGGATCTATACCAATCGCCATTGAAGATGCTTGATTTTTTATCCAAACCCGATCATGCTTACGACCATGAAAATTCATCTGACACCAGAACAAAAACGCGCCCTC
>NZ_NJCX01000002.1:32559-220879 GCF_002632875.1 Xenorhabdus kozodoii | reverse complement strand
TCTGATCCGTTGGGAAAAACGGGTTGAAAATTATGAAGCCATGCTTCATTTGGCTTGTAGTTTCATTGTCTGGAATATAATCCTATTGGGATAGGCTCTTAGTATTATTATTTTCATATTCTTTGTCATGATGAGGCGCATGGAATCTTGGCGTTGTAATAAAATAAGATAATTTTTTTTCAAATTTAAGCGGGATTTTAATCCTTGAATGATGAAAAATAGCAATAATAAAGCTAATAATAGAGTGCAAAAAAAATAGCTTCTGTCGATATTCCTAAAACAAAAATTATTATAGAATTAAAACAAGCAAAAACAAACAAAAACAAACAAAAACAAACAAAAACAAACAAACAAACAAACAAACAAAAACCATAACACAAGAAAATAATCAATCATCATATTCAATTTATGAAAAAATATAATAAAATTAGATAAAGAGAATGTATTACATTAATGATAAACGGAATATAAACAAAGGTGATATTTATTATTATCATAAATTATTATTATAAAAATAAATCATTAAAAATATTATATACCAATCTAACTTCAAGATGCGTGTGATTTCTCCCCGCGAAGCGGGGAGAAATCAGGTTTCATATCGTGTTGTAAATTGCAACTTGAAGTTTAATGCGTATATATCAGTCCAACGCCAAGTTGCAGCTTGCAAACCAAACTGAATGTTTATATCTCTCCGAGCAGCAGGGAGAGATAAGACGCATCTTGAAAGGCGACTGATATAGGGACATATCTTATTAACTATTTTTCCATGATGTTATAAATCAGAAAAATTAAAGTCAAAACGCGTTGATGAAAACACCTTTCTTGATAAATGGTATAAATCCATCACTCCATAGTTATCTGATGACTGAGTGATTAACTTAATATCTTTCATGCTGTATTATTTCCCTCCCTATCAATAAAAAATATAAAGAGAAAATCATAATGGCAACAAAAACAACCCACAACTACGTTATTCGTCCCATCACCCAACAAGACAATGCAGGCATTGCCGCTGTGATCCGTCAGGTATCTGCCGAGCATGGCTTAACCGCCGACAAAGGTTTTGCCGTTGCTGATCCCATTCTGGATACCCTGTACGAAGTTTACAGCCAGCCACGCAGTGCTTATTGGGTTGTTGAAATGGATGGCGAAGTCGTTGGCGGTGGTGGTGTTGCCCCGTTGGTGGGTGGTGATGGGGATACCTGCGAATTACAGAAAATGTACCTTTCATCAGTACTACGGGGAAAAGGTATTGCTAAGCAAATCGTGAAGCAATCCCTCAAATTTGGCACAGAACAAGGCTTTAAATGCTGCTATCTGGAAACAACTAAAGAATTGAAAGCCGCCATTGCTTTGTATGAAAAATTGGGCTTTAGCTATCTTGATAAGCCACTTGGCAATACAGGCCACAGTGACTGTGAAGTCAGGATGATCAAGGCGCTATAACACCAATCATCTTCAAGCAAAGATAATGTCAGTGAATTAGCCCCACGATTTAAGTGGGGCCTTTGGCTTTAGCAACAATCTTCACAAAACCTTAATGGAGTTTAGGCTCGTCATCTTCAGGGGGAAAGAGATCACCGTCTTCTTCTTCAGGCGCATTGGGATCTTCAAAATACGTTCCCCAACCATCGTAATTGACACCAATCTTTTCAGCCAGATCCATCAGTTGCGCAACCTGTACGTTGATCAACTCAGCTTCCAGACGACTTTCGCTGATCACATCACAACACAGCAAAACAACACCATCTTCTGTTTCCAGCTCTTCGGCATCCGTGACTTCATAACCCAACTTAAAAGCCTCAAGGGCTGCCTTCTCTAGTTGGTCGAAGTTTTCCGCCGAAAAATGGTGTTCAATAATATAAAGTGCGTCAGGATCACTGCCATCTTCCAATAGTTCTTCGATGATCAAGCGAGTTTCTTCACACTGTTCTTCTAAAGCATGTGGGTCTGCCATGCCAATCCCCTCCATCAGTTGGCTGTCTTGTTTTGCATTCTCCCATCTTTTCTGGACAAAGGATATATCTATCCAATTTTGTTCAAAAAGAAATGCACAGCATAACCGACTGATCTATAACCTTTACTCTTATAAATGCTGAATACGGGACTTGTAATTGAATTTTTTATCGATGTATAGTGAATATAAATTCAATATTTGTCTAATGGAGACAATGCATAATGAACCCGTTTTTCAAGCGCTCTTTCCTAAGATTACTTGATGTTAGTCCTACAGAAATTGATATTCTTTTAACTTTATCTCATGCATTAAAAGCGAATAAAAAATCAGGCTCGGAATCACCTTTACTCACGGGGAAAAATATTGCCTTGATCTTCGAAAAAGACTCCACCCGTACACGTTGTGCCTTTGAAGTTGCAGCGCATGATCAAGGTGCCAATATTACCTATTTAGGCTCTAATGGCAGCCAGATCGGGCACAAAGAATCTATTAAGGATACCGCGCGGGTACTTGGGCGTTTGTATGATGGTATCCAATATCGCGGGCAGGGTCAGCAAATTGTCGAAACGCTCGCGCAATATGCAGATGTTCCGGTTTGGAATGGGCTAACTGATGAATTCCATCCAACCCAGCTTTTAGCTGATTTACTGACAATGCAAGAGCACTGCCCAAGATCGCTATCTGAAATCAAATTTGCCTATTTAGGTGATGCCCGCAATAACATGGGCAATACCCTGCTGGAAGCAGCCGCATTAACAGGTATGGATCTTCGTTTGGTCGCGCCAAGAGCGTGCTGGCCAGACGAAAATTTAGTTGCAGAATGCCAAAAACGGGCAGAGAAAACGGGCGGCCAGATCACGTTGACAGAAGATCTTGCGCAAGGTGTCAAAGGGGTCGATTTTCTGTATACCGATGTTTGGGTATCAATGGGAGAACCAAAATCGGTCTGGCAAGAACGCATTGCATTACTGAAACCCTATCAGGTCAATATGGAAGTGGTGAAACTCACGGAAAATTCAGACGTTAAATTCTTGCATTGCCTGCCTGCTTTCCACGATGAAGAAACGACTCTCGGTAAGCAACTGGCAGAGGAATTCAATTTATATGGTGGCCTGGAAGTCACGAATGAAGTGTTTGAATCAAAACACAGCATTGTATTTGATCAGGCTGAAAACCGAATGCATACCATTAAGGCCGTGATGGTGGCAACATTGGTGGAAGATCTTGTGTTGTCATAGTTGATCCCTATTTTCTGCCGCTCACATGCGGCAAAAAATGGCAAATATCTCCAACTTATTAAACGTAATGGTAAAACAAGAACGCACGCAATCGCCCTATATTTATCTCAATGAATATCACGAACAAAAAGAATTTTAATTCTGGCACAACTTTTACACATTTTTCAGGCTGAATACAGCACAAAATTTAATCTCTTCTTGGTAGGACTGCAAACGTTAACACCTTCTAAATCAGAAAATAACGCTATCACTACGCACAAATTTCCAATATATTGATAATCATCACATTAAACTATACCAACCTAACCATTTGATTAATATGTAAAATTATCATTTTTAGGAAAATTTTTCTCTAACTTAAAAATTTTTAGTCACTTTTTAGAAAAAATTTTTTATCTCCCTATGCCATATTCTTCTTTGATAGTGCAATATTTCCCCTAATACTTTGATAACTTATTTATAGGACTACAAAAAATGATGAAAAATCTCGCTACCACATTAATCCACGGTGGAAAACAGCAAGACAAAGAAAACCATGCTATTTTTCCACCCATTACAACCGCCAGTACTTTTGTACAGAATAATTTGTCTGAACAGGGGGAATACTGTTATTCCCGGTGCAGTAATCCAACACGTTATGCCTATGAAACCTTGTTAGCTGAAATAGAAAATGGGATTTACGCAACGGCAACCGCCTCTGGTGTAGCAGCCGCTGCTTTAGTCTTAAACTTGTTACCTAAAGAATCTCATATTATTGCCATGAAAGGCGTGTATGGTGGCACGTTTCGTTTATTTGAACGAGTCGCTATCGAAAATAATGGTCATCAATTTGACTATGTCGATTTAAATAATCTGACTGAAGTTGAAACCAAAATAAAAGATAATACTCGATTAATCTGGATAGAAAGCCCAACGAATCCATTATTAGAATTGGTGGATATCAAACGTATTTGTGCATTCGCGAAAAATCATAATATCTTAACTTGTGTTGACAATACATTTGCAACTGCATGGAATCAAAAACCACTCGAATTAGGGGCAGATCTTGTGATGTTATCAACAAGTAAATATATTGGTGGTCATTCGGATCTGATTGGCGGAGCCGTTATTACACATCGGAATGATTTAGCCGATAGGCTGGATTTCTTAAAAACAACTATCGGTGCCATTGCCTCCCCCTTTGATTCCTATTTAGCACTACGTGGTTTAAAGACATTAGCATTACGCATGTCAGCACAATGCGCCAATGCACTTGAAATAGCCAAATTCCTTCAATCTCATCCCAAAATTGAACACGTCTATTATCCTGGTTTACCCACTCACCCACACTATGCCATTTGTCAGGAGCAAATGCGGGCAGGGGGTGCTGTCGTCACGATTAAATTAAGCGGCGATTTGACGGATACAAAAAGATTTTTAAGCAAATTACGCTATTTTGTTTTGGCGGAATCTCTCGGTGGTGTAGAAAGTATGGTCAATCATTCTGCAACAATGTCGCACGGTTCAATGACCAAAGAGGAGCGTGAAGAGATTGGCATTTATGATACGGTATTACGTTTATCAGTCGGGATTGAAGATATTCGCGATTTGTTAGCTGACCTTGAGCACGCATTAGAATAAGTTAAATTAATATGAAAAATAATAAAAATAAGGTAATTAAAAAATGAATGATTACGGTATTTGGACTATAATCACCCCGGTTGTTACAATTATTTTAGCGATATTTACACGCCAGGTTATTCTATCATTATTGCTCGGTATATTAGTTGGTTTTACTGTCATTAATGATCATAATGTTATTTTAGGTATACAAGGCACTATTGAAGGTATTATTAATACCTTTTCCTCTTCAGGTAATACAAAAACCATCATTTTTATGTTAATGATTGGTGGGATAATGCGGCTTGTCGTTGTTACAGGTGGCGTGCGATCTTTAGTCCGTTTACTCACTGACAAAACACAGCTTATTGAAAATAAAAAATCCGTCCAGTTTTTGGCAATGATCATTACCTCATTAATCTTTATTGAAAGCTCAATTAACCAATTAATCGCTGGTGCATCAACCAAGAGATTAGCCAAAAATTATGGTATCCCACCAGAAAAAATGGCTTATATTATTCAAACATCCTGTGTTTCGGTTTGCTCTTCTGCCATGATTAATGGTTGGGGAGCCGCCATGATGGGGGTCATCGGCGTACAAATTTCCAGAGGGCTAATCCATGGTGAGCCATTTGATATTCTGGCTGGCTCTATGGTTTATAATATTATGGCTTGGTTATCACTCGCTTCGGTCTTATTTTATATCTTTTCTAATGTGTCTTGGGGACCCATGAAAAGCGCAGAAATGCGGGTCTTACATGAGCGTATAAATAATGATACTGAAAACCAGCACAGTGAAGATAATGATGATGTTATTGAACATCCCAACTGTCATACTTCATTAAACTTTTTTATTCCTATTTTATCGACAGTATTGATGCTCCCCATTGCACTCTATATCACAGGTAATGGCGATTTTAGTAAGGGGAGTGGTTCAACCTCTATCTATTGGAGTGTTATGTTTGGAACCACAATCTCTTTTTTCTGGTTTTTAATACGCCGTATTTTAACCATAGAAACCTTTTTTAAAGAGCTTTATATTGGTTATGCCAGTATGATAAAAATAAGCTCTGTCATGGTATTAGCATTCTTAATGGGCAACGTGTCTGCTGATTTAAATACCGGTGCTTATATTGCACAAATTACTTCGGGTATTATTCCGGCGGGTTTTTCCATCGGTTTTATTTTTCTGATTAGTTCCATTATGTCATTGGCAACTGGCACGTCATGGGGAACATTCGCCATTATGATCCCGATTGGTGTACAGTTAGGTATTTCAGTGGGTATGCCTCCTGAGTATATGATTGGTGCCGCGATTTCAGGCTCTATTTTTGGTGATATGACTTCGCCAATTTCCAGCGATGCTATCGTTGCATCAATGGCAACAGATTGTGACCATATTGAGCATATTCGAACTCAAATGCCTTATGCGCTGGTTACTGCAAGTTTCGCCCTCATCATCTACTTTTACTTAGGCTTTACTCATTAATTGACAATCCGCTGGGGATAATATGTTTTTAACCGAAAATTTAGCAAAATTTGCTCGTATTGATTTACTAAAAACAGCAACCATGATGGAGAAGTTGGAAAATTTATCCCGCTATTTAGGGCGCGATATTTATATTAAGAGAGATGATTTAACTCCCTTGGCGATGGGTGGGAATAAATTACGTAAATTAGAATACCTTATTGCTGACGCATTACAAAAAAAGGCGAAAGTCATTGTCACCGCTGGCGCAATTCAGTCAAATCATGTACGGCAAACAGCAGCCATTGCGGCAATGTATGGCCTAAAATGTGTCGCTTTATTAGAAAATCCCATCAAAAACTACGATAGCAATTTTCTGAATAATGGCAATAAATTGCTGACGGAATTATTCAATACCCAATGCGTCATGTGTGATGAATTGATCGATCCAAACAGGCAAATGAAGGCGTTGATTGAGCAACTTAATCTCGAAGATGCTTATATTGTTCCCGTCGGGGGTTCCAATGCTCTTGGTTCATTGGGTTACGTGCGTTGCGCATTAGAAATTGCGGAGCAACGCCCGAAAGATGTGGAGTTTGCTGCTGTCATTGTCGCTTCTGGAAGCGCGGGTACACACGCCGGACTGGCTATCGGATTACACGCCGCCTTACCACAAACACCGGTTATTGGTGTGACCGTCTCACGTGTTACCGCCGAACAAGCACCAAAAGTGAGCCAATTGCAGCAAGAAATCAGCGCGTTTTTAGGCCAAACAAGCATCCCTGATGTCCACTTATGGGACAATTATTTTGCCCCCATGTATGGTATGCCCAATAAACAAGGTTCAGAAGCCATTACGCTATTGGCGCAAAAAGAGGGCATTTTATTAGATCCTGTCTATTCTGGAAAAGCGATGGCGGGATTAATTGATAATATACGAAATAACACCCTTGAAAGTCAGAAACCGTTGCTTTTTGTCCATACCGGTGGAGCGCCTGCATTGTTTGCTTATTCAGGGATTAACTCAGTAATAGGTTGATTTATAAACATAAAAAATCAATTGTGCTGAACATTAAAGAATCAGCACAACATTGTGTAAAGACCCGTCAATGTTGCTACCACAGCTTAAGCCTCGGATGATTTTGTCCATAACTGCGCTGATGGTAGCACTCAGTATCCACAAATAAGAGGCGGATATAGCGAATCATCGTCGACTACTCATCACCAATTTAAACGCAAACAGCAAAAACAATCCGCCTGTCGCACGATTCATCCACTTAATGACATTTTCACGGTGTAATAGATGGGAAAGTGGGCGTGTGGCATAAATCAGTAACAATGACCATAATGTGCCAAGCAATACATGGATCACCACTAAACTGAATATCCATAATGTGGGTGAATGTCCCTGAGGAATAAACTGCGGTAGAAACGAAATATAAAACACGCCCATTTTCGGATTCAATACATTGCCCAACATCCCTTTGATAAACCAATTTTGGCCTTTAACAGAAGAAGATGCTTCTCCGCCAAGATCTTTTTTGGGATGCCAGATCATTTGAACACCCAACCAGCATAAATATAATGCGCCACACCATTTTAATATGTTAAACGCCAGCTCTGATACAGCAATCAATGTGCCAAGGCCAAATGCCACCATTACCCCCCAAATAAAACATCCCGTATTAATGCCAAGTGCAGCCTGAAAGGCTTTTTTACCCCCTTCCACCGTCGCAGTTCTCAGAACCAGCGCGGTATCCAGACCCGGAGTCAATGTGAGTAATGTTGCCGCCATAGTAAATGCAAGCAAGGAGTCTATAACTGTCATATTTATTCCCAAATAAAAAGCTACAGGTAAAATGAGCTTACCACTCAATGACACTGATATATCCAACTCATACCGTTTTTGTCAATCAAACTTCTTATTTGTTAAATAAGATTTCAAAATTGTAGGACACTTCCTTACTCCTCGTGCCGCGAGGAGTAAAGGTTATACTGAATTTGCATGTCTCACTATTATGAAAAGCGATTTAATCTAAATTCCATAGTTAATTAAGTGAGTAAAATTAAATCTCACCGTTCTTTGACACATGCTCAATATGGGCATATGTTTGACCTTTTTTATTTGTTCCAAATGATTTTTTAGAATAACAGTCACGAGGACTCCAACATGGAACTGAAATTTTTAGGCACCAGCGCCGGCATTCCCACGAAAGCACGTAATGTCACCAGCCTGATCCTCGACTTACAGGGCATCCGCAACACGCTGTGGATGTTTGATTGCGGTGAGGGAACCCAACACCAGATCCTCCGCTCGTCCATCAAGGTATCCAGACTGGAGAAAATCTTTATCACCCATCTGCATGGTGACCATATCTTTGGTTTACCTGGCCTATTGTGCAGCCGTTCAATGGGCGGTTCTAGCGATCCCCTCACCTTATATGGACCAACGGGTATACGCCAGTTTGTGGAGACCACATTGCAATTGAGCAGCTCTTTCCTGACCTATCCGCTGGAAATTATCGAAGTCCAACCCGGACAACTGTTTGATGATGGTGAACTTAACGTTACGGCTTATGCCTTGAACCATCGTGTGGAATGCTATGGCTATCGGATTGAAGAGCACGATAAAACCGGCGCGCTTGATGCAGAGAAATTAAACCAGGATGGCATTCCCCGTGGCCCATGGATGCAAACCCTAAAACAGGGCGGCACGGTAACACTGGAAGATGGCCGTACAATTTGTGGCAAAGACTACGCAGGCACACCAATCCGTGGCAAATCACTGGCAATTTTCGGGGATACCGAACCCACCCCCGAAGCCCTAAAACTGGCTGCCAATGTTGATGTGATGGTGCATGAAATCACGCTGGAAGATGCGCTTGCCGCGAAAGCCAATGAGCGTGGGCACTCCACCACCAAACAAGCCGCAACCTTGGCACGGGATGCCAAGGTAAAACACTTTATCGCTACACATATTAGCGGACGCTATGGGGTGAAGGATTGCCCACGATTATTGGCGGAATGTCGGGAAATATTTCCAAATACTGATTTGGCCGCCGATTTTGCTACATTTATTGTCAATTGACATCCTCTGAAGAGCGGGGATATAAGGCACGCTGGATAAACCAAAAACAAAACCTCTGAGAGATAAAAATGAATTACGCAAAAGTCTCACCTAAGATTGTTAATCCGTTATATAAAAGTTATGAAGAAATCCATGCCGCTGGACTGGATCAACCGCTTATTCTGTTGGTGGAAACACGGGTATCTCAAATTAATGGTTGTGCCTATTGTTGCCACCTTCATGCCGAAGCCATCCGCAAAGATCATGGTATAGAACAAGTAAAATTGGATAAGCTACCTGCGTGGTTCAATTCCAATATCTATAGCCCAAAAGAAAAACTGGCATTGGAGTGGTGCGAAGCCTTAACGACAAATCTCAGGCAAAGTACGTTGGATAAGATCAAAGAGCGCCTTGATGCTGTTTTTACAGAAAAAGAGATTGTTGACCTGACAACAGCAATTGCCTTAATGAATGCTCTTAACAGAATGGCGGTTAGTTTGGGCGATCGAAACGAATAATCACATTATGATCCAGGCTATTTGGTCTGACCATGAATTAAAACAAAAATTTCTCCCGGCAATCCTTGCGATGAATGCTATCGTGAGTATAATGCGCGACGATTTGCTGGGAGAAAACATGAAAGATTACGTTATAAAAGCGGTGACAAAACATCAGGCTAATGAAACACTGTCTGCTGGCAGCGTAAACGCGTTGTTTTCCCATTACTTAACCAAATATTTGAAAAAGCCCCTCAATTGAGGGGCTTTTTTTTGCCTGCCCAGTCCAAGGCTGGAAGTCATAAAAGAGGAACGCAAACATGGCTAACCCGTTATATCGCAAGCATATCATTTCAATTAATGATCTGAGCCGCGCAGATCTGGAACTGGTATTGCAGACGGCCGCTGCATTGAAAGCCAATCCACAGACTGAGTTACTGAAACACAAGGCGATAGCGAGTTGCTTCTTTGAAGCTTCCACACGCACCCGCCTCTCTTTTGAAACCGCCATTCAGCGACTCGGCGCTTCCGTTGTGGGCTTTGCTGACAGCAGCAATACTTCATTGGGTAAAAAGGGAGAAACGTTGGCCGATACCATTTCCATTATCAGCCAATATGCCGATGCAATCGTGATGCGCCACCCACAAGAAGGCGCGGCACGGCTGGCTTCTGAATTTTCCGGCCCGATCCCTGTGATTAATGCCGGTGATGGCGCAAACCAGCATCCGACCCAGACGTTGCTCGACCTGTTTACCATTCAGGAAACTCAGGGCAGGCTGGAAAACCTGAAAATTGCTATGGTCGGGGATTTAAAATACGGCCGTACCGTCCATTCACTGACACAAGCTCTGGCGAAATTTCATGGCAACCATTTCTGTTTTATCGCGCCAGATGCACTTGCTATGCCAAGCTATATCCTGCATATGCTGGAAGAAAAACAGGTGAGTTACAGCCTCCACAATAACTTTGAAGACGTGCTGCCTGAACTGGATATTCTGTATATGACCCGTGTCCAGAGAGAGCGCCTTGACCCTTCCGAATACGCCAATATCAAATCCCAGTTTGTTCTGCGTGCTGCGGATCTGGTGAATGTTAAAGAAAACCTGAAAGTGCTGCACCCACTGCCGCGTATTGATGAAATCACGGTAGATGTCGATAAAACACCCTATGCTTACTACTTCCAGCAAGCAGGAAATGGCATTTTTGCCCGTCAGGCACTGTTGTCGCTGGTATTGAATGAAGATGTTGTGATAGCCCAATAAGCAGAATAAATAACCATTAATATGATGATTGAAGTCAATACGCCTCAATCATCATATTATTTTCTTCTGATTTCTTAAGTCCATAATATACATTCGTTGTATTAAAGTTATTTATAATTTCGACGATCTATAATGAGTCAAATTTTGCACAGCTTATAATGGTTCATCCGCGGTGTAAATATCACGTTGCAACCCACAACCCATTGAGTATACTCCGAGATTCACTCCCATTGGGCGTTTAATATGGCTTTTAGTATCCGCTACAGAAAATCTCCACGAGTTGCTAATTTTCTCCCTGCTTGCTCAAAAGCTTCTTTCACTTCTTTGAATGCTTCTCGTGAGTCTTCATGATCATAATAATAAGTCACTTTGAAGCCGTAGATAATTCCATCCAGTTTGACCTCATCGACTAATTGTTTAAGTTCAGTTAATTGCCCACGTACATATGTCCATGAAAATACTTTGCCAAAATTATTTGATTCAACACCTTTTTTTAATTCTTTCTTAGTGATATTAAATTCAAAACTCAAATTGAAATACCCATAGTCCATCACCCGTTTTTCTATAGGTATTCGATTTTCGCTGTTCATATATTGAGATAAAACCTTTTCATATGTTCCATTAACAGAAACAACTTCGCTATCATTCAATTCTTTAGTCAGGACACACCAGGCTCGTTTATAAGAAGTTAACCCAAAAAGAACTTTAATTCCGTTAACTTCTAGAATATTTCGAGCTAAATCTCTTAACATTTCTATTGATGCTATATGACTTGGATCTGAGTTATAGTCAGGGTTTTTTATATCTAGCCAGATAAAACAAATTTGCTTATTTTTATCATGCTTAATAATAGAATTAAAAATATCTTCTGCTTTATCACCTGCTGAAGTCGGCAAGCCATCGTGATCAGCCCACCATCCCTTTGACCATGCCGTACAGTCTATCTCAAGGGCATTAGCGCCATGAGCTATAGCAGCCTTTACACTTTCTTCTGTCAGAACCCGGTGGGCAATGACGTAGAATGGTTTATTAGCTTCCATAAGAAGCTCCTTTTATATTAAATAGACTAATGAAAATGAAATTTATTTCATTCAGTATTTTTCGAAAAAATATTTCACAAAAATCACTTACAAGAACGGTTTGTGCAATTTATTTAAATAAATACCAATATTGTTTTAAAACAATCGTGTGAAAACAATCGTGTGAAAACCTCGCATTGAAATTCATTAAAGCAATGAATTATTCAGCTCAATAAATTATAGATTCATACTATCCGACTTCACGTTGCCGCTTGCAAACCCGTGTGAGTGTTTATATCTCCCGCGCAGCGGGGAGATATAAGACGTATCTTGAAAGGCAACGACTATAATTCATTTTTAAATATACTAAGTATGGTTTTATCCGAAGTATTTCACAACCCAAGGCTTAATCTCGTTTATGATTTATTTAAAAAGCCAAATCCACATTAATCTTATTTATGTACTTCTTACGAAATAAAAGTTTAATTACTGATATTTTTATAATTATCCCCATCCAACTTCACGTTACCGATTGCAAACCCATGTGCGTGTTTATATCTCCTGCGCAGTGGGAAGATATAAGACGCATCCTGAAAGGCGACTGCTATATATAAATACGGTTCCCGGATTTTTTCAAATGATTGAATTAGGCACCGATTTTGAGGAAGAAAAAAGAGATAATCATCATGGTACAATATTGATTATGGCCGTGTACTAGCCAGCTCGGTTTTTAGTGATGAAAATCATATCGTTATCTTCAAAAACCGAGCCTGAATCGACGTGCTTGTGACTCACTGATTTTAACGACAAGCATCTTATACCAGACGCTGAGTCGCCGCTCCATCCTGTTCAGTAAGGGATAATTTCACGGGCACAGATTTTGACGTTGGCGTGCCTGTACCATCACCAACACTTTCCATTGGGACTAATGGGTTGGTTTCAGGATAGTAAGCGGCAAGGTTTCCGCGAGGAATGGTGTAAGGAACCAGCTTAAAACCAGAGACTTTACGCTGAATACCGTCATTCCATACCGTTTCGATATCGACCAAATCACCCGCTTGATACCCTGATTGGGCCATATCTTCCGGGTTCATAAACAGCACTTCCCGTTGACCATACACCCCGCGATAACGATCATCCAATCCATAAATCGTGGTGTTATATTGATCGTGTGAACGCAAGGTTTGCAAAATGAAAGGAGCATCTGTGCCTTCAATGTGCGGGAACAACGTTTTTGGCAGGGGAGCATGGCTGAACTCCGCTTTTTTGCTCGGCGTCGTAAACCGTAATTCAGCCGCAGCATTACCAAGATAGAAGCCGCCGTCGTGTTCACATTTTTGATTAAAACCTTCAAACCCCGGAATCGTTGCCGCGATATGATCGCGAATATTGTTGTAATCTCCGGCTAATTCCAGCCAGTTAATCGTTGCGGTATCGCCGACTGTCGCATTGGCAATGCCCGCAATAATCGCGGTTTCAGAACGCTGGCTATCAAATAATGGCTTATTTACGCCCTCTGAGGCATGAACCATACTGAAAGAGTCTTCCACCGTGACAAACTGTGCGCCTGTAGCCTGAATATCTCGTTCGGTACGCCCCAATGTCGGCAAAATAAGGGCACCTTTTTTACCGGTAATCAGATGACTACGGTTTAATTTTGTGCTGATGTGTACCGTCAAATCACAACGTCTAAGCGCTTCTTCTGTTCGTGGGCTATCTGGCGCCGCTGCCGCAAGGTTCCCACCCAGTGCGATCAAAACTTTAACTTCATCACGCAACATCGCACTCAACGCGTCCACAACATGATGACCATGAGTACGAGGTGGCTCGAAACCAAAATGAGCCGCCAGGTTATCCAGAAAAAGTGGGGCAGGTTTCTCATTGATCCCCATCGTCCGGTTGCCCTGTACATTACTGTGACCACGTACCGGACAAAGCCCTGCGCCCGGTTTCCCCAATTGACCAAAAAGCAACTGGAGGTTGACGATTTCACGCACCGTGACCAAAGAGTGTTTATGTTGGGTTATCCCCATTGCCCAGGTACAGATGACACGCCCGGCATGCTGATAAATAGTCGCCGCTTCGCGCAATTGTGCTTCAGTCAGTCCCGATTGTGCTTCAATCAATGACCATTCGGTGGCCGCCACTTGTTGCAAATAAGCATCCACGCCGTTGGTGTAAGTTGCGATAAATTCCAGATCAAAAATACCCGATTTGCCTTCAGCCAGCAGGGTGTTATGGGTTTCCAAAAGTGCCTTGACCATCCCCCGCACCGCAGCCATATCGCCACCGAGTTTAGGTTGATAGTAACGGTGACTAATTTCCCCGGCCTTTGGGGTGATCACTTCGAGCGGTTTTTGTGGATCAGCGAAACGTTCCAAGCCGCGTTCACGCAAGGTATTAAACGTGACGATGCGCGCGCCACGCTCAGCCGCATGTCGTAAGCTATGCAGCATGCGCGGGTGGTTTGTCCCAGGGTTTTGACCAAAGATAAAAATAGCATCAGCATGATCAAAATCTTGCAACCGAACAGTGCCTTTTCCAACTCCCAGGCTTTCCAACATACCGCTGCCGCTGGCTTCATGACACATGTTGGAACAATCCGGGAAGTTATTGGTTCCCACGACACGACCAAACAGTTGATACAGCCATGACGCCTCATTACTGGCGCGGCCGGAAGTGTACAGTTCAAGCTGGTTGGGATTATCCATCGCTTTAATATGGCGGGCTATCAGGGCAAAAGCCTCGTCCCAACTGATCGGCTCATAATGATCCGTCTGTGGGTTATAGCTCATCGGCTCAACCACTCTGCCTTGGTATTCAAGGAAATAATCGCTTTGCTGGTAAAGTTTACTCACGCGATGGGTCGCGAAGAATTGCTGATCAACATATCGACGGGTCGCTTCCCAAGTGACGGCCTTGGCACCGTTTTCACAAAAACTAAACAGGCTTTTGTTATCATCTCCCCATGCGCATCCGGGACAATCAAAGCCTCTGGGCTTGTTCATGCGCATCAGGTTAACCATATTTTTCAGTGCCTGTTTGCTATCAAAGACAAAACGGGTTGTCGCCTCCAGTGAACCCCACCCCCCCGCTGCCGCATGGTAAGGTTTTATTTTTGATTTGAATTTCATAAAAATCTCTATTTTTTATGTCGTGACCAACACAATCAGGCCACATATTGACAGGTGAACTCATAACGCCGATATGATCATACTCCTATCCACTGATGATGATAATTATTCCGTGGTGATATCACGAAAAAACCGAGTTGTTGGATTTGGGTATTTTTGTCTAACTCCCTTTATTGACAGGCCTTATTGCCGTCATTTTGCGCCTAATAAAGCAAAGCGCCGGATACAAACCAGCGCTTTGCCAATAAGCCAAAGGCACGATTGCCCATGCCCTTAATGCGATTAAGATCAAAAATTAGCACTAAACGTATCAAAGTTATCGGCTTTAACAAACTTGGCAGCGTTGGGTACTTCGTTGCCCTCTTCGTCTTTACTTAGTGCGTTAAAATGTTCAATGCCACACTTGATTTTGGCTTTTTCAGCTTCACGCAGGTCATCTGAGAATATGCTTGATTTCGTTTCAACCACAAAGTAAAGCGCCTCCCCTGTTCCATCACTTTTGTCAATCAATACCGCCCAGTCAGGATTGTAACTGCCCAGCGGAGTATCAATCTTGAACCAGGATGGCAACTTGGAGTAAATCTTCACTTCTTCAGCGCGCTCTAGCTTTTCAGCAAAGTTAAATTCGAACTCTGAATCGCAAATGATGTAGTCATATACCGATTTTTCAGCTTTCACCATATCCTTGAGGTAGCCAGTCAGCTCTTCTTCCTGAAAAAGCGCTTGGGCATAGTATGCGTTGTCCCCAATACGGTGATATTTAATGCCATCGACAATGACAATACGCATCTGTCTACGGATAACTTCTCCCGCCAATTCGATAAAGCGCTGTGGATTGTTTTTGAAAGCGTCCAGTTTGTCGCCTAAACCTAGCAGAATATCGATAATTGTCTGGCGAGTCAGATGAGTCTGATCGGTCAGATACGTGACGATATCTGGCAACTGGAAGTTGCGATTGAGGTAATCCTGAAGTTTGGTTTTCTCATCAAAGGTTGCCAGTTCAGCCTCAGTAACAGCCACCTTAACCTTGGTGTACTGGAATTTGGCTCCGGCTACCACCACATTGGCCCTAATTTCCTTGATACAGTTTTCAACCAGCTCTTTGATATTAAAGTTAACGCGGTAAGTCGTCTTGTATTTAATCCGCTCCCAAAGGGCCTTGAAGTCTTCCCCCAGTACAACCTGCTTACCATTTGTATCTTCACACAAGGCGACCGAGCGCTTTTCTTCATGTTTTTTCACATTCAGGCCTTTTACCAATTTCTTCAAGGTGGCAACGATGGCCTCAGTATACCCAGCGACATGGGAAGGTAAGTTAACCGCGTTGTGATTAATCGCCATTTTCAGTGCATCCTGAATCTTGCCTTTGCCATCAATATAACCTTGGGACAAAAGATGCTGGAAGATCGTTTCTGACGTCTTTGCCCCCAAGAAAGTCTTCTGATCCCGTTCGTCAGAAATCACAATGTTGGCAAATTGATGAGACTCAACCGCCCCGAATTTAATACCTTCTTCTGCTTCAATCTCTTTTTGCAGTTCAGAAACAAAACCTTCATAAGATTCATTTGCCATAACAGTCAGGGTATTGATCTCAAAACCATAAGGCACGCGTTCACCCGATTGATCAACGGCTAAACGTAAGCCACGACCGATTTCCTGGCGTTTTTTAGTCATGGAGCTGGTTTCATTCAACGTACAGATCTGGAAAACATTCGGGTTGTCCCAGCCTTCTCTCAGTGCGGAGTGTGAAAAGATAAAGCGCAGCTTCTCATCCATAGATAGAAGTTTTTCTTTGTCTTTCATGATCAAATTATAGGCCGATTCATCAGCCGCCGTTTTCCCCCCTTCCCCTTTCGCTGAAAGTTTCGAGTCAGCAAACTGAGGGTTGCCAGAAACATCCTTTTTCTTGTCCTGGGCAAAGTAACCCCCATGCACTATTTGGGTGAGTTCTTGCAGCGCGATTTCGTTAATCGTGTATTTATCGCCATCATTGTCCCAGATACCGGAGTACAACACGCGATATTTGGGCTTTCTAACCTGCTTTGCAAACTCTTCTTCAAACCACTTGGCAAATTTACCCTGAACCGGAACGCCATCTTTGGCGTAGCCACGGTAGTTGGCAACCTTATCAATAAAGAACAGACTCAGCACCTTAATCCCTTTCTGGCCCAGGATTTTCGCGTGGTTGAGCTTGTCATAGCCCTTTGTTACCTTGTGGTAGAACTTCAACTCTTTTTCCAGATGCTCTTCGATAGTTTTGGCTATTTGAATGCGCTTAAAGGCCTCCGGATCCACCTCTCCAATGGCTTGCCCAAGGCGGACAATTTCATCGCGACAGGTAAAATCGATATACTCATTCCCTTCTTCGCAATAAATATCGTTAACGATATAGCCTTCATAGACACTACGCCCACCCGAAAGGGTGAATAAGTCATTGACCTGACCCTCTTTGATGGTGATTAGCTTACGCGGTTGCAGTTTGCCTGTGCGTGTTTGAGCGTCAATTTCAATTTTGGCAGAAATGGGGGATTTCTTATTATCCACACTCACTAGCTTGACATAGGCTTGGTTATGCCCGTCTTTAACATCCAGTGAAGCAACTTCAATTTGCTTAACCAGTTTGCGCTCATAGGCATCAATCGCATCGAGCTTATACAGCAGGTTCGGTGCTTCCGCCAACGTAGCCGAATAACGGAATGTGCACAGCGGTTTTAAGCTGCCAATCGCTTCTTTTCGGTTTGCCGTTGATACCACTGACTGTGGCTCATCAATAATAACGACTGGACGAGTGGCCTGAATAAATTCAATGGGCTTCATCCCGTTCAATCTGTCATCAGTACGGTGGATCAGATTTGCCGTGGTTTCTTTTGTCGGATCGGTGAATGACTTACTGAACGCATCAACATTGATCACCATGATTTGAATATAATCATTGGTCGCAAAGTTACGCACCTGTTCGCGCTTTGATGAGTCATAGACAAAATAGTCATACTGGACGTTTTTGTACTGCTCACGGAAGTGCTGTTCCGTGATTTGCAGTGATTTATAGACACCTTCTTTAATCGCAATGGACGGCACCACGATGATAAACTTTGTCAGTCCATAACGCTGATTTAGCTCAAAGATAGAACGCAGGTACACATAGGTTTTACCTGTCCCGGTTTCCATCTCAATACTGAAATCCAGACTGGAGAGTTCTTGCTTTGCGTTTTCAACCTGTGGCAAGCCATTCTTTAACTGGACATTACGCGTGTTGGCATAAATTTCATCAGGCAATAGGGTAAGTGCATTACCGATACCAAGGTCATTGTTTTGACCAAAAATATCTAATTGCTGATTCGCCAACATCTTATTAGCCACAGTAAAATTGCATTGAAATGTTTCCTGCCCTGCAAACACACCTAAAACCGCATCAACGGCATCTATTTGGTGTGATAAATCCGATCTAAATTGAATCTTCATTACCCTCACCTTAAATGCTCTTCACATCGTCGATACCCTGCTGCTTCAGGATCTGAATCACGTTGGTTTTGACAACACTGTCTGCAAAGCCTTGGTCTTTAAAAACGAGTTGGGTACTTTCTGGATTGAGTTTTTCTTTTAGTTTGGCGATACCCTCAACCACCTGTTCGGTGATGTCATCGTCCAGGCATACCATTAAGGCACCTGTGCCAACGACAAACACTCTTTTGCCTTCTACGGTTACTTCTTCAACACGGGTGGTTAATTCAATACCGTATTTAAGTAGGATTTCATAAAGAACGTCTTCTGCATTACGACCATTTTTCACGGAATCAGAAGCTTTTTGAAGAACCTGTTCTAAATTAGAAAAGTTAGCATCCCAAGAACGGATATTAGTTTCAGATAGTTTAAATACTTTAAATCCATCTATTTGAGATTCAGTTTTGTATTTCTCAATACTCATTCTAATTCTTTGTTTTCCTAGTTCTGTTAAGCTAAGAGGCTTACCCAGTTCATTTAAGTAATCCATAGACTCTTTTATTTGCTTTTTCACATCAGCACTAGCTAATTTGTAAGTGTCCTCTAAATTTTCTGGTAATTGAACTAATATATAATTTAATTTAACATTGTTATTTTTACTTGCTATCATTGTCGCTTCACCAGTCGTTGCTGAACCAGCGAAGAAGTCCAAAACGATATCTCCATCATTAAGACATTTTAAAGAGCTAATCAGTTCAGTCACTAGTTTTAATGGTTTTTTCCCATTTTTGTAAGGAACTCCTCCTTCATTATCAAGCCCTGTGGTTTTAATATGAGTCCAAAAATCACCAGGATGAACAAATAGATTATCAGAAGCAAATATTAATTGTAGCCTAGGGTCTCGACTAGTTTCTGGATATGTTCCACGTACAAGATATACTAATCCCTGAGCTGACTTAACAGAAAAAACATCACTTATTTTTTTGTTTTTCTTTTTTTCTTCGCTTAGTTTGTAAACACTACTGGATTTCACACATTGACATATTCTCCAGCTATTATTGAAAAGCCATTCATCCTTTTTGGAAACGGGTCCTTTATATACCTCGGATAAAGACTTTAAAGTTATACCTGATAAAATTTCATCTAGCTCTTTTAATTGATCATCACTAAGATATTCCGAATCTTTTATAGAGTTATAAAAGTCTCTATTCTCCCTACTAAAATTATCCAAGTATATATTATATTCCGAGTCCCATGTAGGTTTCTTTATTAAAGTAAATTCAATATTATTAATACCACTCGGCTTTATAGCAATAATATATTCTTTTAATTTTGGAATAGTTCCTAGTTTTTTGACACTAGCCATTTTTAAGCCGCTAGCTTCACTCATTTTAACCGCAATGATTTTAACCGCATCGCATCCAAATATTTCCTCACAAACCTTCACTAAATTAAAGACTTCATTATCATCTATAGATATATATATCATTCCTTCTGGATGAAGTAAGTTTTTGGCAACGAGCAGCCGTGAAAATATCATATTCAGCCAGTTTGAATGATACCTTCCAGTGGTTTCTCTATTAGTTGAATTCAATTGACCATTGATATTAATTTGCCCAGTTACCTCTAAATAGTTCCTCATATTATCATGATAATTATCTTTATAAACAAAATCGATACCCGTATTATAAGGCGGATCGATATAGATCATCTTCACTTTCTTGTGATAAGCCTTTTGCAACAACTTAAGCACTTCAAGATTATCGCCTTCAATAAACAGATTTTCGGTGCTATCCCAATTAACACTCTCTTCTTTACAAGGGCGCAGTGTGCCTGTTGAAGGCGTTTGGGCAATTTGGCGTGCGCGGGTTTTACCGTGCCAAGTAAAGTTATAGCGCTCATCGGAATCATCAACGGCTTCACCCAACACCGCTTTTAAGGCGTCAAAGTTGATTTTTCCTTCAGAAAACACCTCAGGGAAAATCTGCTTAAGTTGATCGATATTTTTGTGGGTGATATCCGCACTCTTAGACTCTGGGGTGTTCAGGGTGATTTTTTCAATTATCATTAGAGGAATTCCATTTTTTGCCCATTGAGCAAAACGCATGCTCGTGGTTCATATTCTTCGTTACGCTGTTAAATCATTGCCTTAATCACAGCAATTGACGGTTTAAGTGTAGTAAAGAATTCAGAAAACCTGACAAAACTGACAACCTCATTACCATGCGGCTCATACTTTGGATAATTTTAAGACAATATAGCTGGCGGACATAAACGATCCTGCCCAGACAAATCCCTTTTTGCCCTGTTTCTCAACTCGTTTCAGTTCGTTTACCGTTAATGACCCACCATGAAATAAACAAATGTCCCCACATAATTACCAATGACATAGCCGACAGTACCAATGACCATAATTGGACCAACCAGATTGATCCAACCACGGCTAATTGCCATTGCTGCTGCGGTAGTTGGCCCACCGATATTGGCATTACAGGCCAAAATATTTTCCTCAAGGCTGAACTTAAACACTTTTCCCACGGCAAAAGTCAGTATCAAGTTGAGCATCGCAATCACAAAGACGAAAGCAAATAGCAAAGGTGCATGGTTGATGATGATTTGAATGGATGCAGGTATGCCAATCACAACAAAAAACATATAAATGGCGTAAGTACCCAATTCCTGAGTGCCATTCAGTTTACTGAATGTCTGTTTAAAGATTGAAACGATAATAAAAGTAACCGTGGTCAGGAGCAGATATTTGTCGGAAAGCAGGCTAAAAATTAGTTCCTGATACAGGTTATTTGGCTGTCCAAGCCCGTTTTTTAACCATGACGAAAGATGAAATGATAGGGCGACGATAAATATTGCCCATGCCAGCGATAAGGCGATATCTTTCAGGGCGATATTTTTCGGTTTCCAATACGCGGCGGCCAAGGGTTGGGATTTATCCAAATCAGACATATTGTCAACCCGATCGGTATAGGGACTGCCCCAAAATTTTCTCGCCACTGTCCAACCGGATAAGAGCATCAGAATAATAAAATAGGCGGCCATCATAAAATGATCAGCAACAATCGTTGAGGCGACCATGCCTTGGGACGTTTCCAGCTTGGCAGCCATAGCCGCAAAGTTAACCCCGCCTCCCGTGTAGGAAGCGGATATCATGCCACTGATTTTATCTAACTCTGGAATGTAAGCGCGGAAAATCCAGAAGGCGACGACCGTTCCCAGCATGATCGCGATGGAAGATACCAGAAAAAGTATCAGTAATCGGCCACTTTCTTTAACAATGCTGTGCAGGTTAGTTTTAAATAATAATAAAGGAATTGCCAAGGGCAGGATATATTCCCAGACAACATCGTAAGCCGATGCTTCGGTGGGAATAATATTTAGGTTGGAAGCAAAAACAGCCATGATTAATGCCATCACTGCTCCGGGTATTTTAGAGGCCCATTTGAAACGCTGTTCTGCCAATATGGCAACAGCAACAGCTATCATAATAAAAGCCCACAGCATTAATGAATTGTCAGCAGCAATAAGGGTATTTTTCATTATTTTTCCTAATAGGCTTCAAATAAAAAAGAAAACAATGATGCACTTATTATGTGAATATAAGATCCCTTATTCCTCGTAGTACGAGGAATAAGAAGGTGTCCTACCATTTTGAATGGTTATTTATTTCATCTATTGCCCCATAAATAGCCGTCTGGTTGTTATAAAAAGCCCACATGGAATTACCGTAATCATAATGCCACCATTCCGTCGGTAAATTGGTAAACCCGACTTGCGTCATGGCTTGGTAGAGTAATCGTCGATATAACGTGGAGGGCATATTTTTCTCTGGCGTTTTTTCTAATGCTGCGGTATGGGATAATTCACTCACTTCGTCAAATTCGGTTCCCAGAAACAGTGGCTGACCCGACCTCATATCGAAGAGGGTAACATCCACCGATCCCCCCGTCAGATGTGGGCTAACTTGATTTTTTTCTATCGGCGCTGGGGCGACAAATTGCTGCAATAATTTTTGCTGTTCTTCACCCGATAATTCCGTATATCGCTCGGCTATCTTGGCTTGTATTATCTCTTGCAGTGCTTGTTGCGTTTCCCGTGAGCGCCAGCCATCCAAGACCAAAATCCCTAAATGAGCAGGAAGTAATTGTGATGCTATCCTTAATTTTTCAGCCACGCTTTTTCTTACCAGACAATATTCAATGGCACCTTTTATTCCCGCAAGATAATAAACGGATTTTTGTCTTAATTGCTTTGAATCAGTGATCAGTTCTAAAGGTTGGTGGCATTCATAAATAGGTATTTCATGAATGATTTCCCAATCAAAATCTTTTTCTCGTGGGATCTTTTCCACAGCATTTTTTTCCAGATCCCTATTTCCAACAGAAGTAGATAGCAACATGTTCGACCTTACGCTGTGATGTTGAAAAACCATTTAATTAACAATGCATTTACAGATTAGCAACGGAAGTGTAAGTCATCAAATTTTATTTATTTTCTGTTATGGCATTAAATCACCGTTTATACCAATCCAATTTCAAGTTGCCGCTTGCAAACCCATTTGAGTGTTGATACCTCCCCGCTGCGCGGGAGGTATCAGACGCATCTTGAAAGGCGACGGGTATAAATTCAAAAAGTCATCAGGTGAAATGCCAAATCGTCTGTGACAAAATAGTCCCATTTCCTTGCATCCCTAATATCTGGAGGAGGAATACCGAAACGGTATTCATGACACAACATGACTCAAGACCATCAATTACAAGTAGAAGCGATTAAATGTGGCACGGTTATCGATCACATTCCCGCCCACGTCGGCTTTAAATTATTGTCACTCTTTAAACTGACTGAAACGGACCAGCGCATTACCATTGGCCTGAACCTGCCTTCCAACCATTTGGGTAAAAAGGATCTGATCAAGATTGAAAACACCTTCCTGACAGAGCAACAGGCAAACCAACTCGCCGTGTATGCGCCAAATGCCACAATCAATAATATTGAGCATTATGTTGTCGTCAAAAAGATGCCAATCAGCCTGCCAGAGCAGATCGACAATGTCCTTGTCTGCCCAAACAGCAATTGCATCAGCCATAATGAACCGGTCAATAGCAGTTTCTATGTTATGCCAGCAAAAGATGATGTGGTGTTGCGTTGTAAGTACTGTGAAAAAGAATTTGGTCGCCAGGCGGTTATCGATAACGATTAACCACCCGCTCAAGCAATCTATCAGCGTGTCTTGTATCAATTGATGTAAGACCGAGGATCACTATAATGGCGATCCAAGAAATTTTTCCATTTAGACGCCAAACAGGAGTTTCTAATGTCACGTTCTATCCATACTGAGAATGCACCAGCCGCCATCGGCCCTTATGTTCAGGGGGTTGATCTGGGCAGCATGGTTATCACTTCCGGCCAGATCCCTGTTGATCCCAAAACCGGAGACATCCCTGAGGAAGTGACTGCTCAGGCTCGTCAATCTTTGGAAAATGTTAAAGCGATTATCGAACAAGCAGGCTTGAAAGTCGCTGATATTGTCAAAACGACGGTGTTTGTCAAAGATCTGAATGATTTTGCTGCCGTGAACGCCACTTACGAAGCGTTCTTCGCTGAACATAATGCACCGTTCCCTGCCCGTTCATGCGTTGAAGTTGCCCGCCTGCCAAAAGACGTGAAAATCGAAATCGAAGCTATCGCCGTTCGTCGCTAATTTATCGTTTTCCCAGCCCTGATCACTTCGGTGTCAGGGTTGATATTCCCGCTTTGTTCGCCTTCCCTGATAACTGCCTCTTTCCTTGTCTTAGATCAACTTATTCGGTTGTATATTCGCTCACGAAATCTATATATTGTGCTTTAATGTAATTAAACCACTACATATAGTATCTATACACAAGATTATCCACACCAAAACAGAAAGTACGCCTTTATCTCGTTTTTGCCTGTGGATAACATATTGAGGAACCACATTGTGAAAAAGGCTGTGACGCAACAGGATGACCGCCAAGTTGATGTTAGTCAGGGCAATACCTGTGAACAGGCTTCCCATGCATGGCATGATCGCTTAGATCAAGAAATTCGGGGGCTGATCGATCAAAGCAATTTCGCTCTTCTTAATGAAAATGCCAATAAAGATAGTAAGGTCATTCCAACCCAGCGTGATTTATTGGCGGGGATTGTCGCCCGGCAATATGCCAAACAGCATATGTTGCCGCATGATGTGGTACAGGCGCACGATAAAGGCGAAATTCACTATCATGATCTGGATTACGCTCCGTTTTTTCCTATGTTCAACTGTATGCTGATCGATTTGCAGGGCATGCTGAGCAACGGCTTTAAAATGGGCAATGCGGAAATTGAACCGCCGAAATCAATTTCTACCGCCACGGCGGTCACCGCTCAGATCATCGCACAAGTTGCCAGCCACATTTACGGCGGCACAACGATTAATCGCATTGATGAAGTTCTCGCCCCCTTTGTGCAGGCCAGTTATAACAAGCACCTGGCTATTGCCAAAGAGTGGAATATTGCAGATCAGGTGGCCTATGCAGAAGCCCGCACAGAAAAAGAGTGTTATGACGCTTTCCAATCCCTGGAATATGAAGTCAATACGTTGCATACCGCCAATGGACAAACGCCGTTTGTCACTTTCGGTTTCGGATTGGGAACGACAAAAGCAGCCCGTTTGATCCAAATCTCAATTCTGCGCAACCGCATTGCTGGCTTGGGGAAAAACCGCAAGACGGCCGTCTTCCCCAAGCTGGTTTTTACTATTCGCGATGGATTGAACCATCGGTTTGGTGATCCCCACTATGACATTAAATTATTGGCTCTGGAATGTGCCAGCAAACGCATGTATCCCGATATTCTCAATTATGATCAGGTCGTTAAGGTCACGGGATCATTTAAAACGCCAATGGGTTGCCGCAGTTTTCTCAGCGCTTATGAAGAAAATGGCCAGCAAATTCACGAAGGACGCAATAACTTGGGGGTTATCAGCCTCAACCTGCCCCGCATAGCGCTCGAAGCCAAAGGCAATGAAGCTGACTTTTGGCAAATTTTAGATCAACGCCTGTCGCTCGCCAGAAAAGCGCTGATGACCCGCATTTCTCGCCTCGAAAATACGAAAGCCCGTGTTGCTCCAATCCTTTATATGGAAGGTGCCTGTGGTGTACGACTGAAAGCCAATGACAATATTGCCGATATTTTCAAACAGGGGCGGGCTTCTATTTCGTTGGGTTATATCGGCATTCATGAAACAATAAATGCGTTATATGGTCATCACGTTCATCTGTTTGACGATGCACAACGCCAGCAGAAAGCCATCGCGATTATTCAATATTTACGTCAGGCCGTCGATCAGTGGAAGCGGGAAACAGGCTATGGATTCAGTCTGTACAGTACGCCAAGCGAGAATTTATGTGATCGCTTTTGCCGTTTAGATACTGCCGAGTTTGGTGTGATCCAAGGTGTTACTGATAAGGGCTATTACACCAACAGCTTCCATCTGGACGTGGAGAAGCAGGTCAATCCCTACGATAAACTGGATTTTGAAGCCCCTTACCCGCCATTAGCCAACGGTGGCTTTATTTGCTACGGCGAATACCCCAATCTGCAACATAATTTGAAGGCATTGGAAGATGTCTGGGATTACAGCTATTCACGCGTGCCTTACTATGGTACCAATACCCCCATTGATGAGTGTTACCAATGCGGTTTTACTGGCGAGTTTGCCTGTACCAGTAAAGGATTCACCTGTCCCCGATGCGGTAATCATGATCCATCTCAGGTTTCCGTTATTCGCCGTGTTTGTGGCTACCTCGGCAGCCCGGATGCCCGTCCATTCAATGCCGGTAAGCAAGAAGAAGTAAAACGCCGCGTGAAACATCTCAACAATGGACAAATAGGTTAATAGCATGAATTATCATCAATACTATCCGGTTGATGTGGTGAATGGCCCTGGAACCCGCTGTACGCTGTTTGTATCAGGTTGCCTGCACCAATGCCGTGGTTGCTACAACCAAAGCACATGGCGCGTCGATTCAGGCCAGCCCTTTACGCAAGCAGTTGAAGATCAGATCATCACTGACCTGAAAGATCGCCGCATTCAACGGCAAGGTCTGTCACTGTCTGGGGGCGATCCTCTGCATCCCCATAATGTCCCCAGCATATTGCAACTGGTTAAACGTGTACGAGGAGTGTGCCCGGATAAGGATATCTGGCTATGGACTGGTTATGTCCTCAATGAATTAAGTGACATTCAACAGGAAGTGATCCGTTATATCCATGTGTTGGTGGATGGGAAGTTTGAATTAGCGCAGTATGATCCCACGTTAACGTGGCGAGGCAGCCATAATCAGGTTATCCATTACTTGAGGTAAAAAATTAACGACAGGTGATGGCATTAACGCTGCCAATGCAATTTTTTGCCAAAACCAAGGGTGTTATTCACCATTTTAATTTCATTAATATTGAGTTGCCAGATTGGGGTGTTAGCTGTCAGGGCGATAGGAAAACGGCGACAATAACGCGCTCTGGCGGTAGTTTCGATTTCACCTGTCAGTGGCATGACTTCACCACGAAATTGGATGCCCTTGATTTGCGCAACATTGCGGGTCTGGCCGGCAACCGTGCCTGCAACGATGGGATTATTTTGCATCATCTGACCGTGGCGGGTATCAACTCCCGTCATAAACCAGAATGCCATGCTATCAGCATCAAAGACATAAAAGCAGTTCGCACACCATAAATCGTGGGCAGAAGACGTGCAAAGCGTGAAGACATGTTGCCTGGCGAGATATTGGGTAATTATTAAAATTTCTTTATTTAAATCCATATATTTCCATACCGTTATTTTATTCAAATCATAACAGAACACGGCAGGTTTTCTATCCAGCTACGTGTTCTGTATTCGACTCAATAATCCCTGAGGGTTGTATAGAAACACTATAAATTATTTATAAATTTCGGCAACGCCAACGAGCTTATTCTGACCATTGGCCGAAATTACACGAAAATAAGTCGCACCCACTTCATCAGCTTTTTTGGATAACTCTACGGTCAAACTGTCTAATGTCTCTGCCCCGCTCACGGAAACAACGCCTAATTTTTCGCCCTTAGCAACCTGAACTTCAGTTGCAGCAAAAGAACCGAAAGAAACCGCACATAGTGCTAAAACAGCAGCGATATTTTTTATATTTCTCATATTTTGTTCCTCTACACATTTTTAAATTGGAATTAATCTCTTGTAATTGCGGCCATGTTATACGCCTGTTTAAAATATTGTAATTAGCAATTCTTGCTATAATAATTCAATTTTTTTGAATAAAAACACTGACACTAGTTAATAAATGATATATAATTTTAATAAATTCAATTCATTACAATAAAAAACACAAAAAAATTAGCTTATAATTACGTTTATTACTAAACAGGTAGAAATTAATTCCCACATAAATTAACGTGATAAAACAATTAAAAATAATGAATATTAATGTCGCTAACTGGTATATCTATCTGATTCGGACACGGGATGGGAGCCTGTATACCGGAATAACAACCAATATATCCCGTCGATTAATGCAGCATTCAGCCGGAAAAGGGGCAAAATACCTAAAGGGAAGAGGGCCTTTAACGTTGGTCTATCAGAGTCCGGTCAGTGATAGGGGAATAGCATTGAAAGTGGAACATCGGGTGAAAAAACTCAGTAAGCAGCAAAAAGAAAGGCTGATTATTGACCAGCCTTTCTGCATAACGAGTTATTTAACAAAAATCGGTTCATCTGAGATGTTTTCACCCAGTCTGCGACCATAGGAAATTAAAATGAGCAGGATAAGTCACCAGGCCGTGGCAGTCTCCCTGCGCAATATCAGCCAAGGGATAGATCAAGAAATAATCCTCGCAATCAGGCCATTGGCAATATAATTGATATTCATTGGCAAGTTTAAAACCAAAACGGTGGTAAAATTCAGGCTCTCCCAGCACGACAACCGCTCCATATCCAAACTCGTTCAAGCTATCTAGCCCTTCATAAACCAATTTTTCACTAAGCCCCTGACAACGATACTGTTCCTCTACAGCCAATGGTGTCAGGCCAACCCATTGATGATCTTCACCATTGATATCAACAGGCGCAAAACCGGCATAGCCAATCACATGGCCTTCATCGTCGGTCGCAACAATACCCAGTGTCAACAAACCCTCTTCTCTTAGTTGATGAATTAACTCAGCTTCTGCCGATGTTTCAAAAGATTGGCGCAGCAAGCGATCAATCCCCATAGCATCGACAGGAATTTCGACCCTGATTAACATGACGATACCGCGCGATCGTTCTGATCAGCGCCCTCTTTCTGTCCCGCTTTGATAAATTCAGCCAGATGCAATAAACCAAAGCGAAGGATGGATGGCACAGATCCCCGTTCAATGGGATCCATCAGATTTTTCACATGTAGTCCCAATTTTGTATTCTCTTCCCCCTGTAAACGACGCTGAAAAAGCTATGTTTCAGGATATTCCTTGCGGGTAGCTATAAGATGAAATCATTGAAGTTAACACCTTCATTTTTCAATCAATAGAATTACAAGAATGTCAGCTCATCTTCTGCTAATGCTTCACGAAATTGTCAGCCAAGCAATTGTGCCACCACAAACAATAGCTATGTGACATTCGCACGGAAACAGCCCCAAATCAATACATTTAATAATCTGCGTACAATTCACAGCGACCATTCACCTTTCAGGTGTTATGTCATGGCGCTTCTTTGCCCCACAGGTAATTTGCCTGCCCTGAAATCGGCTGTCAATAATGGTACTGGTGCAATTCATATAGGTCTAATATTGCAGTACAACTACGCAATCTGTTGCTTTGGAAGCCACGATAACTTCCGAAGTGTTAGCTTTGTAACAGGGTATTATGGTGATGAGTGAGAAATTGAACGTTTCTCACGCATGGATGGAATAACCATTTGCCACACAAGGGATACGATAGCCAGTATACTCACGCCTGCCCCTACCCATGCTAGTGTCTCTAATCCCCACCCTCGTACTGTAGTTCCACCAATGACAGAGCCCAAGACAACCCCGGCGTTAAAAGCCGCGATATTCATGCCAGAAGCGATATCCATAGCATATGGTGTGTGCCGCTTTGCTAACATCAGTATCCTTGACTGCAACGGTGGAATGGCTCCATACGTTGCCAAACCAAGTAAGGCCGTCAAACCAATCATCAATACAGAGTTAGTAAGACTGAAAGTCATCGCTGCAAGCACAACCGCAATACCGACAAGAAGAACAAGTGAGGCAATATCCATTCCTTTTCGATCAGTCAATCGTCCTCCCCACACCGTACCAATAGCAGCTCCAATACCGTAAGCAAGCAACACGCCACTGGCTGTTTCAACACTGACTCCTGTAATCGTCAATAGTATAGGGGTAATAAATGTGTACAGGGCAAATGAGGCAGTATAAGCAAACATTGGAACGCTTGCCCCTGCCAGTAAACGTCGATCAAAAAGGATAATAAGATGGCGCCAGCTCGCAGCGACTTTCATAGCCCGCTCTCCAGAATCTTTTGGCATTTTAAGCCCAATACCAATCGTTCCAACCAACCCACAAACAGCAATAATTAAAAATATGACATGCCAATTCAAGATACTACCCAGCCAAGTTCCCACGGGCACACCTAAGGACATGGCAATAGTCACACCACCGAATACCCAAGCGAGGGCAGTTCCAGCACGTTCAGACGAAACCAAACGAGTCGCAACACCAGAAGCTACAGCAAAAAAAACACCATGTGCCAGACCAGATAATAACCGTGCCGCTAAAAGAAGAACCAAGTTTGCTGATGCGGCTGCTATTAGATTTCCAAGAGTAAAAACCAGCATTGCGGTAATAAGTAAGTATTTTCTTGACCAATTAGATGCGAGTGCAGTCAGAACGGGCGCCCCAATCACAACACCTAGCGCATAGGCTGTCACTGTTAACCCAATACTGGTCACATCTACGCCAAGATCTACCGACATCACAGATATCAGCCCAATAGTGATGAATTCTGTAAACCCTATCGCAAATGCACAAAGCGAAAATATATATATCACGAATGGCATTGAAGATTCTCCTTATACGCCCAAAATGCATTAATCTGAATTCAGAATATCTAATCAGTATCATATTTTCATTTAGTGCAATAAATATCCATAATGGATAAAAACTTATGATAAGGTGTCACTAATGGTACTACGTAACCTTGAAGATTTAAGTGTATTTATCAGAATCATCGACACAGGAAGTTTTACTGCGGCAGCTCGAACTTTGGGGTTATCTCCCACAACTGTTAGTAAACAAATTGCACGCCTAGAGAAAAACCTTGGAATCGTTCTCTTTATACGAAGTACCCGATCATTACGCATTACACCTGAAGGCAAATCAATCGCTGAAAAAGTGAGGGTTGCATTAACACTGGTAGAAGAAGCGGCTGAAATAGCCAAGGATGGAAATGAATCTCTTACAGGTTTGATTAGACTTACCGCACCGGTTCCCCTTGGTCGAACCTATGTCACCGATGCAATTGCAGAGTTTAGAAAAAAATATCCATCTGTCGGATTCATACTACATTTGACAGACAAAATTGTTGACCTTTATAAGGCCGAAATGGACTTAGCGATCAGAGTGGCAAATTTAACTGATTCACGTTTAATTGCCAGACGATTAGCAGAAAACAAACGAATTTTAGTCGCATCACCTAATTACCTCAAACTACATGGTGAACCTCAGTATCCAGAAGAATTGGCTAACCATAATTGTCTGCTTTTTTCCGCTTCTGGAAATAAAAGTACAATATGGTCACTTCACAACAAAAAAAACACTAAAGCCATTTCACTCTCAAGTGATTTAATTGCCAATAATGGTGATGTCTTACGAACATGGTGTGCAGCGGGACTAGGTATAGCACTTCGAGAAACGTGGGATGTATCAAGTTTAATTCGCTCAAACAAACTCATCCAGATCTTGCCAGAATGGCAAGAAGAAACTTCTCCAATTAATATCGTGAGGGCTGGAAAACGACCTATTCCACAACGTATAAAAAGTTTTATTGAATTCCTAACCGAAGAATGGAAAATTCCCCCTTGGGATAAATGACAGAACAAGCCAGTAAAATTCTCATTATCCTGACTTGTTCCTGTCATCTTACAAAATACTTTGAATGACACCACCATCAACACGTAAGGCAGTGCCAGTTATTGCCGAAGCTTGTGGTGAAGTTAAAAAGACAACAGCATTAGCGACTTCCTCGGCTGTTGCCAACCGCCCCAACAACGATGCGGGACGCGCTGTTTCGATAAAGCGTTTTCCCGCTTCCTCAATTGAAAGTGTAGGATCCGTGATAAGCTCTCTAACAAATCGCTCAACCCCTTCACTCTCAGTTGGCCCAGGCAGCACACTATTGACAGTAACTCCTGTTCCTGTAGCGGCTTGCGCGAAACCTCTTGCTGCTGCAACTTGGGCCGTCTTCGTCAAACCATAATGTGGCATTTCTACCGGGATCTGTAGGGCCGATTCACTAGAAATGAATACCACACGCCCCCACCTTTTCCTTATCATTAGTGGAATATATGAACTCGCCAGACGAATCCCACTTAATACATTGATATTAAAATAGTTAACCCATTCATTATCGCTAATTTCAAAAATTGGCTTAGGAGAAAAAATTCCAGCATTATTAATAAGGATATCAATCTCTGGAAATTTCTCATTAATAAATTCGCATCCTTCTCTAGTTCCAACATCAGCAACAACAGTAAGAACGCGATCGAGATCATTAAACTTATTAATGGCTTTCTTTAGCCGTTCTTCACTTCTTCCATTCAAAATGACAGAAGCACCAGCCTTATGTAAACAGTGCGCAATAGCCAACCCAATTCCTGCTGTCGATCCCGTGACGAGTGCAACTTTTCCTTCCAAATTTATATTCATACAAACCCCTATTCATTTCACTGAACAAGCTAAGTCTTAAGTGATTTCTTTAATTAGATAAAAGGAGTCACCCCACCATCGACTAAATAATTTGCACCCGTAATAAATGCCGCGGATTCTGAGACCAAAAATAAGAGTAAAGCAGTCACTTCTTCAGGTCGCCCTAGTCTACCAACAGCAATATCAACTTCTTCGACGTAACGTTGTAATGCTTCTTCACATCCAACTTTATATTTTTGTTTAAGCTGGGTTATCAACCCTTCAGGTTTATCGTAGATAGGGGTATGAATAAAAGCAGGAGAGACAACATTGGAGCGAATTCCATATTTGCCAAACTCCCGTGATATCACTTTAGATAGCGTGAGAATTGAAGATTTCAAGATACTGTAATCAGGGAGATTCAAATTTGGCATTAATGCTGCTTCAGAAGCTATGTGGAGTAAAATACCCTTTTTCTGATTACTCATATAAGGTAACACACTCCGAGCCATGCGAATGTAGCCAAGCAGATTGATTTCAATTGTTGAATACCAGTCATCATCTGTTACATCAAGAAAACCCTTCCTAGGTTTTACTAATGCAGCATTATTAATTAGGATATCTATCCTTCCAAATTTACTGATGACTGTATTGATAAGACCATCAATATCTGAAAGATTTCTAACATCAAACTGATAAGGAAGTAAATATCCCTCTCCCTGTAAGGTATAAAGTTGCTCCAGATTAATATCTCCGCCTATAACATATGCCCCCTCTTTTAAAAATTCAGTGGTAGCAGCAAGTCCAATACCTGAACCAGCCCCAGTGATTATGACTATCTTACCAACCAATCTACGCTTCATCAGCATCTCCAGAAATAACATCCTGCTTTGTGTTACTCAGATATTAAAAATTTAACTTTATCGATAATATCTCATGCTTATTTAACTGAGTTGTGATATTAACTTAATATACGGACTTTGAGGATTGCGAAATAAGAATTTCTATTATGAAGTTTTGTCGTAAATACCAATAGCAAAACAAAAATAAAAAATGCAAATTTATTATAATTTTTATTATCTAACCGCGAAATAATTACAATAAAATCCGATCGCTATTATCACATGCTGATGATTAAAAGATAGTAGCCCGTTTACACCGTGACATTATCGGTGTCGTAAAAAGCATGACTCTGAGCCGTTCCACCACAAGGAAATACTACGCCATCAAATCTGACGGAGATAAGGTTGCAAATCCCCGTCATCTCATCAACGCCAGCCGGCTGAAAAGGATTTATCGCGAAACTGGAACAAGGCCGCCGATAAAGGTGTACATCCGGCAAAAGGGCATACTGGAATTACAGGCTGCGGGGAGCAGTCACAAAGGTTTTTATCATAATATCTGATCATTTAAATCATAGCCGATGAATATAAATAGATTTTCACAATAGTGAGACACACCGATTCAGTATAACTCTGACTTCTCGCGGCGCGAGAAGTCAGAAAATAGCCTACAATTTCAATTCACCTTGCGCAGCATACCAATCAAAATGCCCAAAACCATATATATCACGCCAAGCAGCAGCATCATGCCGATATCTTTATACACATTAGACAGTGACAATCCCATCTGGTTAACCCCTGCTATCGCTTTTGTCGCCCATGTCGATGGCAGGGCCGATGAAAACATCCTGACCCACTTTGGCATGACTTGAAGCGGCCAAATTGTGCCTGAAATATAGAAGATCGGCGTAGTAATAAAAGCCAACGTTAGATAAATCATTTCCACGCTACGCAGGCATTCTGTCACCAATTTTCCCAATCCCAATACCGCCAACAAGAATGGAAATGTCAGTAAAAGCACGAGGTGAATCGGTGCATCTTGCCGATATCCCAATATCCACGGCCACAGAATAAAAAAGATCACTGACAGGAATAGCCAGATAGGGATCAAAGCAGACAATGTTCCCAAATAAACTGGCAGTGGCGGATTACCTTTGGGTGTTTCACGTAGGGTAATACTGACGCGAACACAAGCGACTAACAAGGAGTGTTGCAATAGCATAACCAATAAACCAGGAAATACTATCGCAGCATAACTGACACCCGGATTAAATAACCCAATAGTTTCACTTCGAATTGGCTGTAGCAAGGTTTTCACCTGCTCAATGCTGAATCCCGATTGCAAAAGCAATTTGCCATTGTATTCTGACAACAGTTGTTGATAAGCCAGTGCCAAATCCTGCTGAATCTGTCCATTAGCGAGACGATTTGTTGCATCACCATAAACCGGTACAGTGACATCCTGCCCGCTCAGCAGGCGTTTTTCAAAATCTACCGGCACGATGATAATGGCAAAAATGGTTCTCTGTAACATGTCACGACGAGCATTATCGAGATTGTTGTAGCTTTGGGGTGCCACTTTTGCCATAGCATCGATATGACGGATCAGTGTGCGGCTCACATGGCTGTTATCCCTATCGATCACGGCAACCGGCAAGTCCCACAAAGAAGGACGAGCGTAAACCAGGCTCATCACACATAACGAAACAATCAATAGCAGCCACATGGGCTTTTCCAGCATGCTCAAAAATACATCGCGCAATGTTTGCCAGTACAACGCCCAATTTGTTTGCCCATTATTTGACATTAACGGCGTCCTCTGATTGATTAAGTCGCTTCCATAAGCGAGTGCGAACCAAAAGACCGCTAACCGCAGGATAGATCATCAATATCAGGCAAACATGCAAAATAATTTGTAGTGATACTTCCCGCAGGAAGATGTCAAACATGGCATTCAAGGCATAGGTTAATGGCTCAAGAGTAGAGATAACCCTTGCCGGCCATATCATAGAGAGTTCTGGCACGATCATGCCAGAAAACGTCATCGCAATACTGACCAACATCCCAATTAAGGTGTAGGCAGTTATGGCGCTGTTAGTGAAGGTAAACAACAATAAGCCTATGCTTTGTGCAGCAATCACATAGAAAAATCCCACAATTGGCATGTACAACGGATTACCGGCTACTTTTGCACCCGAAAAAATAACCAGTGCCGTAATTTCCACCATCAATAGTAGCGTGAAAGTTAAGGTGTAAGGTGCCAATTTCCCCAACAATGCCCCGATGAAAGATCCCGCATCCAAGAGCGGCTTTCCCCTGGCCATTGTGTAGATCGTGCATGTGACGACAAAAAGCTGTAATAAATGAATGGTTGCTGCAAATTGCTGGTAATAAATATAACTGCCACTGGCGTTAAACAAGCTGTCATAGGACATGTTCGCTTTAGCTAATGGAGGTAACGGCCGGCCTATTTCAGCAGCAATGATTGCGCGATATTTTTCATTGGTTTCTGCCACTAATCCGCTGAAATCCTGAGTCGAGTAGCGACCTGCTCCATAAAACAGGGCATTGAAATACATACTCACTGTCGGCTGTTTTCCACTTAACGCATTTTTTTCAAAATCTTCCGGGATATAAAGCAAGGAGTAATCCTGCGCACTCCCCAAACGTTTTATGGATTCTGGCAAGCTATTGTCATAAGACGTAATATCCGCATGGGGCGCAGCATTTAAGTTACGGATAAAGGTGCGCGACAACGTGCTATGATCGTTATCTACGACTGAAACCGGCAAGTTAAATAGCGTTCCTTCTGAAAAATTGGCACTAATTAAGGTGAATAACAGCAAAGGGAATAGCCAACTCAACCAGTGAAAAACCGGGCTGTGCAGCGCGGTATTAAGTTCTTGCGTAAACCCTTGCTCAAAACTGCCCCACACTGCTTTTCTATTCATCAGGCCAACCACCCTACTTATTCCAGAGCCATAGTGCGCTCATGCCCGGACGTAAGCCATCAATGGGTTGCAACGGATATAACCGAATCTCAAACGTTCTCAGGTCAAAATCCCCCGTCGCACGGGTTGCACGTTTCGTTGCATAATCCCCCATTGGCGCGATATAACGAATTTCAGCCTCAATTTCTTTATTACCCAGCGCAGGTACACGCAATGTAATTTTGTCGCCTTTGCGAACGTTCGCCAGGATATCTTCGCGCAAGTTATAAACGAAATAAGCCTGTGAAATGCGTACTAATGTTGCCAGCGGGCTATTCGCATTAAAAAGTTGCCCCACTTCTGCTGGCAATGGCCCAATTTCACCATCAACAGGCGCTTTGACTTGCAGATCATCACGTTGTATTTTCAATTCACGCAAGTTTTCTTCCGCTTCATTTAATCCTGCCTGGAGCTGCTGTCGTAACTCTATACGGTCTCCATTTTTTCCTTTATCCAGATCAGCCTTGGCACCCAACATCTTTTGATAGGCAATATTTCGGGCGTTACGCGCATTATCCCGATCCGTCGCAGAGACATAGCCCTTAGTTGACATATTCTTAAGACGATCAAATTCACGTTGTGCATTTGTGTACTCTGATTGGGCCTGTACAAAGGCCGCTTCTAGAATTTTAATCTCCTCCTCACGAGTCCCATGCAGGGATAATGCAAGTTTTGCCTTTGCTTGATCGCGTACAGCTTGCGCTGCGGCAACCTTAGCCGCCAGTTCAGGGCTGTCAAGGCTCACTATAAGCTGTCCGGCTTTGACACTATCTCCTCGTTCAACATGCACCTTCACGACTCGCCCCGTAGCTTTGGAAGCAACGATAACTTCTGGTGTATCAACTTCCCCTTGCAACAAAAGCTCTTGGCTGTGGGAACGGAAAAGCACAGCCATTGCGATCAAGAAGATGATCAATAGGATTGTGAAAAGTGTTCTTTTCTTCATTATGTTCTGTAAGCCCCAAACGTACTATAAAGGTCAAAATTTTCGATAAAATTAACAGCCCAGTCCGATGTTAGTTACAGTGTCAGCAAAGATTGAGTGACGATGATGATCTAGCCTACTCCTTCTCCATTGCTTAAATCTTAGCACCTCTGGGGAAAACCCCTATCACCAGTAATAAATATTGCCATAAATCCTATTATGATTACAAAAAAGGACATATCAATATGAAATACCATAATAATAGTATTATATGTTTTAACAAACACAAGACATTTAGCACGTCATCATGTAAAACAGGAGAGTAATCATAAAAAATAATTAGTTAAGTGAAATTTACATTAATCATACTCATAAAGAAAATAGCTTAATCTCTATCATCCTTTTTCATTCAGGATAAATATCAGGCAATAAAACAGAGGTAATAAAAAATCACAATAAATAGCAGCTAATCATACAATAGAATTGCATATTATAATTACAGCCATAAATTCAAACATATGAATATAACAAAAACAACAAATGCCATTTCTTCATCTCAAGCGCCCTCTAAAGATATTTATTTTAATAATAACCTGTTGATTTTTCTTTATAGAAAAACCGACAAACAAACAGTTAAAACATTATATTTACTTATATTTTAAACTGAATTTATTTTAATCTTAAAAAAGACATTAAGATAATAAAATACAAAATGGCAACCATTTACTTTTATTTAATAATTTAATTAAAACATGGCATTAATAGCAAAATAATGAAGAATAACTGATGGAAAAAGTTATATTGATCAAAAAATGTTTTTGTGTTGGAATAAAAAACCATAAAAATACCAAATACAAGATCAATAATCTGATTGTTAACCATGAAGTAGGGTTTGTTAGCTATTTTGTGATATCTAAAATTTCGGCAGTTCGGTGTTGCCTTTCCTTTATTGTGCAGCACGCTATGGCATGTTTTCCTGATTATACGATTCATGGCGGGCAGTAAATAGAAAATAATATCCTGAAATGGATAGGTTTACTGTTAGCTATCGCATGGTGTTTTTTATTGTTACAGGTCTATATCTATGAACAAAAAATTCGATAAGCCGTGGTTACAAAATCAACAAAGTTTGGTGAAACGTGTAGCCTGGATAAACATTGTTACTCAACTTGCGTTTCCCGTTGTTGGTGCATTGACTCCCGCCATCGCCTCTGCTAAAACACACTCAACCTTCCAAAATGAAAAACAAACTTTATTAACAGAGCCTTATATCCTGAAATCAGGGGAAACAGTCACTGTTGTCGCTAAACGTTATGGCTTAACTGTCTCTGATTTAAATAGAATCAATCAGTTACGTACTTTTGATAAGCCTTTTACCACACTCGGCGTTGGTAGTGAAATTGATGTTCCAAAACCCCGAAACAATAAATTTCTTCCTTTTAACTATTCCTCATTAGAACTGCCTTTATTAAAACGCCCTTCACTAGACAAGACCCCGATTACAGAAGACAAGACGTCTATTACAGATACAGACAATCATTCTCTGGCTGAGATTTCCTCTCGAATTGGCCTGTTGCTGACCAGTGACAACATTAAAAATAGTGCGACCAGTCAATTAAACAGTCTGGTCATGGGAGAAGCCAATCAGAAGATTCAAAATTTGTTGGGACGCTACGGCACAACACGTGTGCAGCTCAATATAGATAATCATGGCCGCTTGAGTGACAGCCAATTTGATATGTTATTGCCGCTATATGATACCCATCATCAGGTGATTTTTACCCAGTTCGGCCTACGCCATATCGATAAACGCGATACCGCCAATATTGGACTAGGGCAACGGTATTTTTTTGATGATTGGATGCTCGGCTACAATGCTTTCTTTGACCATGATATCACTGGCGATAATAGTCGACTCGGCCTGGGTGCTGAATATGCCCGCAATTACCTGAAATTAGCGGCGAACAGTTATATTCGTCTAAGTAACTGGAAAGAATCCCGCCTTTTGACTGATTATGATGAGCGTCCTGCCAATGGCTTCGACCTTAGGGTACAAGGCTATTTGCCTTCTTTACCCCAGCTTGGAGGCAAGTTGATGTATGAGCAATATTTCGGGGATGAAGTTGGACTGATAGATAAAGACCATCGCCAGAAAGATCCGGCCGCCTTTACTATCGGAGTGGATTATACGCCCATCCCATTACTGACTTTCGGCATTGACCGCAAACAAGATATGTCCGGCAGTGGGGAAACCCTGTTCAATATCGCATTGAGTTATGACATTGGTACGCCGTGGGCTGATCAGATTGATCCCGATGCTGTAATGCTTAAACGTTCTCTGCAAGGCAGCCGCTATGACTTGGTTGAGCGCAACAACCAGATCGTTTTGGAGTACCGTAAACGTGAAGTGATCTCTCTGGCAATAGATAGCCTGATTACTGGCTATGCGGGGGATACCAAAACTCTCCATGTCAGTGTCAATAGCAAATATGGGCTTAAAAATATCGAGTGGGATGCAGCGAGCTTTTTTGCCAATGGCGGTAAGATCCAACACACTAACGGTACACCCTACCAGCTAACCTTACCAAAATATCAAACCAAGAGTAACAATACCTACACAGTGGGGGCAATTGCTTACGATGAGCACGGCAATGCATCTCAACGAGCCGAAATGAAGGTACAAGTGCTTCCCGCTGCCGTTAATGCCAATAAATCCACTTTCTCGGTAAAAGACAAAGAGCTGTTGGCTGATGGTCATGCCACTACTCTCCTGACATTAACCCTCAAAAACCAGAACGACAAACCCATCAGCGGCATCGCCTCAGACATTAAATTGGTTTCAAGTGGGTTAAGTGGGAATGGCAGTGATCCGAAGATCAGTGCAATGAAAGAAGTCCAGCCAGGTGTTTATGAATCCCAGCTCACGGCTGGTGAAAAGATCGGGATACTGAAAATCACGCCGGAAGTGGAGGGAATTAATATCAAACCCGTCGAGGTCATGTTTGTACATCCTGAAGCTCCCATCATCAAAAATTTGACTCTCATTGGCAAGTTAGAGATGGGGCAGAAATTAAGTGCAACTTATACCTTTAATCCTAATCATGGCGACCCAACCGATAAATCACGCTATGCATGGGGCAATAAGGGCTATGTAGACATTACAAAAGGCCAAACGATAACAGAATCAGGCAAGATCCCTGACTATACCTTGACACAATCAGATGCCGGTACAGTGAAAGAGGTGGTTGTACAGGCACAAAATGCGATGGGTAAGATCGGCAATATGCAGAACGTTGATACTGGCATGAGTGCCGAACAAGGAAACCACACCCATGATGGTGGAAAAGGGGGGACTGTCAGAGGGCTTGCCGATAATATGGCAATCACTGTGAATGTTGAAAAGGTTGCAAAAAACCAGCCGATCATGCTGAAAGTCAAAACACTCAATCACGGACAGATTGTCCGAAATGTTGCTGTTAGAGTTAAAGCAATTAAGGCACTGAATCGTCAGAATGTTACTGAGACAATCACGGTATTACTTAATAGAAAATCAAGTCTGTACCAAGGTTTCACGGATGAAAACGGTGTTTTATCTATTCCGGTGACCGATCCAAATGGGCTTGGCGTGAAGACGATTTTGTCTATCTCTGCGGATGGTACTGCTGCCCCACAAACGCAACATGTCACTTTTACTGTGGCTACCAGCCCAGACGTTGATGTGGCTAATTTTTGGGGGCATATGCCTGACACCGTTGTAGGTGGAAATGGCGCTATCTTTAGCCGCCCTAAGTTGCAGGCAGAACTAGCGAAAGATGAGTTAGGGGCCGATAACACCTATTTCGAAAGTGGAGAAACATGGTTACGCCGTGTCCACGGTGGAGCGGTATGGTATTGCCAAAAAATAGGTGAACATCTACCCACAAAAGACGATTTAGTGGCGCTGTACCAGGCCCACCCAAACAATGCAATGCATGATCAACTCGGTTGGCCCCAACATCGCGCCTATCGCTCTCGAACAGAAGATGAAGACCCAGAAATGAAAGACGCACACCATCATTACAGCGTGAATATAGATACAGGAGTAGCAAAAGTTATTAATGATAAAGTCTATGACTACGTTTCCTGTAAAATATAACACCTTCTGTTTTGACTTCTCAGCTAAAAATCCGTCCTAAAGGGGCGGATTTTTCTGTCCTGCGCCTGTAAATACGTTATCCTGCCTACACACTATTGACGGTGTTAAATTCCACCTTTGATAATAGCGTTCTAAATTTTTTATCGTTATTTATCACACCCTATTAATCACAAAATGAAAAGATATGTACGAATTTAACCTGGTGTTGTTATTACTTCAGCAGATGTGTGTCTATCTGGTGATCGCTTGGCTTCTGAGTAAAACCCCCTTGTTTATTCCCCTGTTGCAAGTGACGGTTCGTTTACCACATAAGCTAATGTGTTACGTGATTTTTTCCATCTTTTGCATTATGGGGACGTATTTCGGGCTGCATGTTAACGATTCAATTGCCAATACTCGCGCGATAGGCGCTGTGCTAGGGGGCTTTCTCGGTGGGCCTACCGTTGGGGCAATGGTCGGCTTCACCGGAGGACTACACCGTTATTCTCTCGGTGGAATGACCGCATTTAGTTGTATGGTATCCACCATTGTAGAAGGCGTACTGGGTGGCCTGGTGCATATTTATCTGATGAGAAAAGGGCAACTCAATAAGTTATTGAATCCGTGGACGGCTGCCATTGTCACTTTCTTTGCCGAATGCACTCAAATGGGCATTATCCTGCTACTTGCTAACCCTTTCAGTGAAGCCCTGAATTTGGTAAAAGATATCGCGGCGCCCATGATCATCGCCAATAGTATCGGGGCAGCCATGTTTATCCGTATCTTATTGGACAGACGCGCCATTTTCGAAAAATATACCAGCGCTTTTTCTGCCCAAGCGCTAAAAATTGCTGTCTGCACAGAGGGAATTTTGCGTAAAGGGTTCAATGAAGATAACAGTATGCGAGTGGCGAAAGTTATCTACCAAGAGTTGGAGATTGGGGCTGTTGCAATTACGGATAGAGAGAAGCTACTGGCATTTATTGGTATCGGTTCTGATCACCATTTACCGGGTACTCCGATTGCTGCCAAACAGTCTCATCGTGCCATTGAGAATAATGAAGTCGTGTATGCTGATGGCAATGAAACACCTTATTGCTGTTCCCTTAGCCCAACCTGCAAACTTGGCTCCGCACTGGTGATCCCTTTGCGGGGCGAGAACCAGCAGGTCATTGGGACTATCAAACTCTACGAAGCGAAGAATCGTCTATTCAGTTCCATCAATCGCACATTGGGAGAGGGAATTGCCAGCCTGCTTTCCGCCCAAATTCTTGCCGGACAATATGAACGCAATAAGCAATCTTTGCTGCAATCAGAAATAAAGCTCCTTCACGCGCAAGTGAATCCTCACTTTTTATTTAATGCGTTAAACACATTGCAAGCGGTTATCCGTCGGGATAGCCAGCAGGCAGGCCAGCTTGTGCAATATCTCTCAACATTTTTCCGAAAGAATTTAAAACGGCCTGAAGATATCGCCACACTGGACAATGAGATAGAGCATGTAAACGCTTACTTACAAATTGAGAAAGCCCGCTTCCGTGAGCACCTCCAAATTGCCATCGAGATCCCCGATGACTTACGCGATGCGCGGTTACCTGCCTTCTCCCTCCAACCCATGGTAGAAAATGCCATTAAACATGGCACATCACAGTTACTGGATACGGGAAGAATTACGATCAGAGCCAATCAAGAAGGGAAGTTGCTATTGGTAGAAATTGAAGATAATGCGGGGCTGTATTGTCCCAAAAAAGTGGGGGATGACGGTCTTGGGATGAACTTAGTAGATAAACGTCTGCGGCTTCGTTATGGTAATCAATATGGGGTAAGAGTGGATTGTCAGCCAGAAACATTTACCCGTGTCATTTTGTGTTTACCATTAGAAAAAAAAGAGTCTAAAAAAGCGGCGTAAATATGAATATATTGATTGTTGACGATGAGCCATTGGCTCGTGAAAATCTACGTTGTCTGCTGGAAGAGGAAACGGATATCCAGATCATGGGTGAATGTGCCAACGCAGTGGAAGCGATTGGCGCCATCCATCGCCTGAAACCTGATGTTGTTTTCCTCGATATTCAAATGCCCCGCATTACCGGATTGGAAATGGTAGGCATGCTCGATCCTGAGCATCGCCCTTACATTGTTTTTCTGACTGCATTTGATGAATATGCGGTGCAAGCCTTTGAAGAACATGCTTTCGATTATTTATTGAAACCGTTGGAAAAAGAACGCCTGAGTAAAACACTACAACGGCTGCGTTCTGGCTATCAAAAGCAGAATCTGACTGATCTTCAACGTGAAGGTGAACAACTGAAATATATTCCCTGTACCGGACATAGCCGCATCTGGCTGATGCCATTGGATGATGTTCTGTATGTCACTTCCCGGCTGAGTGGTGTATACGTCATGAGTGCCAACGGGCAGGAGGGCTTTACTGAGTTGACTCTGCGGACACTGGAAACCCGCACTTCGCTAACCCGTAGCCATCGCCAGTACTTAGTCAATATGACCCAATTGCGGGAGATTGTTTTTGGCGACAATGGGCAGGCAGAGCTGGTATTAAGTAATGACGAACGTATTCCAGTAAGCCGTCGTTATTTGAAACCCTTAAAGGAAGAACTGGGGTTAAATTGATTGTCGCTTAGGGCATAATTTCCTAACCCTACAGACAAAATAGACAAAGGAAATGCCCTTGGCCGATTTTTATCTCAAAATTAAAACCAACCGAATGATCCTGAAAAACCTCAAGAACCAGCAAGAGCGGGAGATTGGGGGAAATTTCAGTACCCCGCGTTTACTGATTGGTGATTTTTATAACGCGCTATTTCAATTAAATACGCTGCTCAATCAGCATGGTTTCCTGAAAGGGATTAAACAGTTTTTTGAATGTAAACACCGTGTTTTGGTTCACCCACTGGATCAAAGCGAAGGAGGATTGTGCCCTGTGGAAGAGCGGATTTTGCAGGAAGTGACACATGCTGGTTTCAACGGTAAGGTAAGAAAAGTGGTTATCCATCAAGGTGAGCACTTACTTTCAGATACTGAGGCCAACGTTGAATTAGCCAAACGTATCGTTAAGAAAAAGCCCCTTCTCCGTTAAGAAAAGGGGCTTTATTTGACTCATCGTTGCAATATTTTCAACGCAACGATGACTCCAGCAAATCAATAAGCACTTAGCGTGTGCTTATACGTTGCTATTGCTTGGACGGCGACGTGGTGCACCACCATTGGTATCATCGTTACCACGACCGCGGAAAGAACTACGCTCACCACCGCCACGACGTTCATTGTTGTTGAAACGACGACCGCCGTTATTGCCGAAACTATCACGGTCACGACGTGGGCCATTGCCGCCATTTCCAGCGTTACTGCCATTACCGCCGTTACCACCGCGGCCACCACCACGACGCTCACGGCGTTCAAATGGTTGTGCATCGCCCATCAATTGCATGTTCAGTGGCTTGTTCAGGATACGGGTACGGGTGAAATGAGACAGTAATTCACCTGGCATCCCTTTTGGCAGCTCAATCGTAGAGTGAGTCGCAAACAGTTTGATATTACCGATATAACGGCTGCTAATATCGCCTTCATTTGCAATTGCGCCCACGATATGGCGAACTTCAACGCCATCATCACGGCCAATTTCAATGCGATACAGTTCCATATCACCCACGTCACGACGTTCACGACGAGGACGATCACCTTTATCGCCTCGATCACTTCTGTCACCTCGGTCACTGCGATCACGCTCACCAAAAGCGTTACCATTACGACGACGGTCATCACGATCGTTGAATTCACGACGAGGACGGCGCACAGGATCGGGTGGCAGAATAAGTGAGCGCTCACCCTGAGCCATTTTCAGCAGGGCGGCTGCCAGGGTTTCCATATCCAGCTCATCGCTAGTACCCAGCTTAGACAGCAATGCACGGTATTGGTCCAGATCGCTGCTTTCCAGTTGTTGTTGAACACTGGCCGCAAATTTCTCCAGACGACGCTGGCTCAGAAGTTCCGCGTTTGGCAGTTCAACTTCTGGGATTGTCAGTTTCATGGTGCGTTCAATGTTACGCAGTAAACGACGCTCGCGGTTTTCAACAAACAACAGGGCACGACCTGCACGGCCTGCACGACCAGTACGACCAATACGGTGTACGTAAGATTCTGCATCCATTGGGATGTCGTAGTTAACAACCAAGCTAATGCGGTCAACATCCAGGCCACGGGCAGCAACATCGGTCGCAATCAGGATATCTAAACGGCCATTTTTCAGGCGCTCAAGTGTCTGCTCACGCAGGGCCTGGTTCATGTCACCATTCAGAGCCGCAGAATTGTAGCCGTTACGCTCCAGCGTTTCAGCAACTTCCAGCGTTGCATTCTTGGTGCGCACGAAAATAATCGCTGCATCAAAATCTTCGGCTTCAAGGAAACGCACCAGCGCTTCATTTTTGCGCATGCCGTAAACAGACCAGTAGCTTTGGCTGATGTCAGGACGGTTTGTGACGCTGCTCTGAATACGGACTTCCTGTGGGTCATTCATGAAACGGCGGGTAATACGGCGGATCGCTTCTGGCATCGTTGCTGAGAACAGTGCAGTTTGATGTTCAGCCGGGATCTGGCTCATGATGTTTTCAACATCTTCGATAAAGCCCATACGCAACATTTCGTCAGCTTCATCCAGTACCAATCCTTTCAGATTGGACAGATCCAATGTTCCACGTTTCAGATGGTCAAGCAAACGTCCTGGCGTTCCCACCACAACTTGTGGACCCTGACGCAAAGCACGTAACTGAACGTCATAACGCTGTCCACCGTAAAGCGCAACAACATTCACATTGCGCATATGCTTGGAAAAATCTGAACACGCTTCAGCAACCTGCACCGCCAGTTCACGGGTTGGCGCTAACACAAGGATCTGTGGCGCTTTAAGTTCAGTATCAATGTTATGCAATAAAGGCAAGCTGAAAGCTGCAGTTTTACCACTACCTGTCTGTGCCATACCCAGCACATCACGGCCGTTCAGCAGTTGGGGAATGCATTGTTGTTGAATAGGAGAAGGCTTTTCATAGCCCAGATCTTCCAGTGCAGAAAGAATAGGTGTCGATAAACCTAAATCAGCAAAAGAGATTTCAGTCTCAGTGGTCATGTAATGGTGCCTCATTAATCGTGGCGGCCAGTCTACATAACACAGTGAAAAGAATTTCTGTCATTTTCATTTAAAATGTGAACTGGCTCAAATTATGTTATTAAACGAACAAACAAGCCCTCACCCCTGGAGGTGCGGACTTTAAAATCTGTCGTGAAAATGTTCGTCAGCTATTGTTGGTTCGATTCCGATAAGTCATCTTGTTTTTGGCCTAATAGTGCCAATTCCAACAATGCGTAGCGGTGCTCAACAAAGTTATGCACATTGTTAGCTACCGTCAGCTTGAATAGCGCAGCCGCGCTATCCTCATCCCCCAGACTTAGGTAATGCTTACCTAAATAGAAGTCAGTTTCACTGAGATGCTCAGCGAGCGAAGTGTTATCCATTGAACCCTGTTGTAAACGCGCCATCAATGTTTTTTCACTGATTTTGCCCAAATAGAATTCAACAATATTCCAGCCCCATAGCCCCCGGCTCGCTTTGTCAAAATGGTGTGACAAATTCGTCATTGCAACCTTAGGATCAATTTTTTCTTCCACAAGGTACAACCACAACGAGCGGAAGGGATCATTTGGATCGTCTTGATAAAACGCCTGCAGATCATCCTGCGCCAATCGATAGCGGCCACCGTAATACAGTGAAATTCCGCGATTCATTCGCGCGTAGTTGTAAGTTGGATCAAGTTCTAAAACAGAATCAAACGCTTCATAGGCAGAATCAAAATTGCCTGCCTGCGTAAAATAAATTCCCAGATAATTAAAAATTTCAGGAATATCAGGACGGATAGACAAAGCCACTGAAAAATCATTCTGTGCCAATGCCCTCAGCCCCAGGCTATCATACAGCACACCTCGTTCATATAAAAGCTGTGCATACTCATCTTCCGTAAGTGACCGACTCGCAAGTATTTGTTCCATGCGAGCCAGAATAACCTCTTGTTGCAATGTCGGTTGTAATGGAATAGCAATAACTTCATTTTTACGCCACCCAGTGCTGCCGCATCCCACAAGGAGAAAAATAGCTGCAACATAACACCAGCGCAGAAAAGAATTCATTTCCCACTCCCGAAGTCAGACATCAATCAGAATGCCCAGTTACTCCACCCACATTGTATATTTCAGGCTTCCTGCCCAAAATTGACTTCTTCTCACCCTTCAAGCTACTGCGAACAATAACTCAAAATCTATTGAGGTAAACGGCGCCCTTTTTACAGGACGCCGCTCTTTACGTCAAATTTATTCTTCTGATGATTCGGGTAACGGCAGTGTTTCATCAGTCACAACGACGGCTTCTTTCATGCTCAGGCGGATACGACCCTGACGGTCAATTTCCAGCACTTTTACCGGAACTTCCTGCCCAAGTTGCAGGTAATCAGTGACTTTCTCTACACGTTTTTCCGCGATCTGAGAAATGTGTACCAGCCCTTCTTTACCGCCGCCGATAGCAACAAATGCGCCAAAATCAACAATACGGGTAACTTTACCAGCATAAATACGGCCAACTTCAACTTCCGCAGTGATCTCTTCAATACGGCGGATAGCATGATGTGCTTTATCACTGTCAGTCGCTGCAATCTTCACTGTACCATCATCTTCAATTTCAATGGTAGTCCCTGTTTCTTCCGTCAATGCACGGATCACGGAGCCACCCTTACCAATCACATCCTTGATTTTGTCTGGATTGATCTTGATGGTGTGAATACGTGGGGCAAATTCAGAGATATCATTGCGTGGGCCATTAATTGCCTGCTCCATCACATTCAGAATGTGCAGACGAGCACCTTTGGCCTGATTCAAGGCAATCTGCATGATTTCACGGGTAATGCCTTCGATTTTGATATCCATCTGCAATGCGCTGATACCGTCACGGCTACCTGCAACTTTAAAGTCCATATCGCCCAGATGGTCTTCATCACCTAAAATGTCAGACAGGACAACAAAGTTTTCCCCTTCTTTCACCAATCCCATTGCGATACCTGCAACGGCTGCCTTAATTGGCACACCCGCATCCATCAATGCCAGTGACGCACCACAGACAGAAGCCATTGAAGAAGAGCCGTTGGATTCAGTAATTTCAGATACCACACGAACGGTATATGGGAATTCGTTGATGCTTGGCATCACAGCCAATACACCACGTTTCGCCAAACGACCGTGGCCAATTTCGCGGCGTTTTGGTGAACCAACCATACCGGTTTCACCAACAGAGTATGGAGGGAAGTTATAATGGAACAGGAAGCGATCTGCACGCTCACCCATCAGTTCATCAATAATTTGAGCATCGCGCTCTGTACCCAGTGTTGCAGCGACCAGTGCCTGAGTTTCACCACGGGTAAACAAAGATGAACCATGTGTACGTGGCAATACGCCTGTGCGAACGTCCAGCGCGCGAACCATGTCTTTTTCACGGCCATCAATACGCGGTTCACCACGCAGGACACGGCTACGGACAACGTTTTTCTCTACAGTCGCGAGAACATCAAGAACGTCTGATCCTTCCAGCTCAATGCCCTTTTCCGCAAATTCTGTCAAGACAACCGCGGTGACGTCTTCTTTGATGCTATTAACTTGAGCATAACGCTCTTGCTTTTCAGTGATGCGATAAGCATCACCCAGACGGCTTTCAGCCAGCTCTGCAACGCGATCGTGCAAAGGCTGATTAATTGTCTCTGGTGACCAATCCCATTTTTCTTTACCTGCTTCAGCAACCAGTGCATTGATGTTATCGATCACAATCTGTTGTTGCTCGTGACCAAACACCACCGCACCCAACATTTGCTCTTCAGTCAGCAGTTCCGCTTCGGACTCTACCATCAAGACTGCACTTTGTGTCCCTGCAACCACCAGATCCAAGCGGCTATTTTTCAGTTCGTCAGCGGTTGGGTTCAGTATGTATTGATCATTAATGTAACCCACACGCGCAGCACCAATTGGGCCATTGAATGGGATGCCAGACAATGCCAGTACAGCAGAAGCGCCAATCATGGCAACGATATCAGGGTTTATTTGTGGGTTAACTGAAACGACTGTCGCGATGATTTGAACTTCATTCAGGAAACCTTCTGGAAACAGAGGGCGCAGCGGGCGGTCAATAAGACGGGCAACCAACGTTTCACCTTCGCCTGGACGACCTTCGCGGCGGAAAAAACTTCCCGGAATACGGCCAGCAGCGTAAGTACGCTCCTGATAGTTAACGGTCAGAGGGAAGAAATCCTGACCTGTTTTGACTTTCTTTTGACCAACAACGGTGACAAAAACCGCAGTGTCATCCATATTTACCATAACGGCAGCCGTCGCCTGACGCGCCATCATGCCAGTTTCGATGGTCACAGTATGTTGACCATACTGGAATTTACGAACAATCGGATTAAGCAAAATAATATTCCTTTGTTAGTGTTGCCGCTTTCAGAAACCGACAACAATGGATTTTCTCTTCTTGCTACACCCTCACGACTAATGACAGCACTCACTTCTGTAAGGACTCTCATTAGCCGCGCGAGTCACTGTAGCGGAAGAGGTTCACATTTTAGAAACGGTGTAAAAAAACAGTCGATTGATTTTCCCAATCCCGTTTCCTAGAAGAAAAGGGGCCGATTAGGCCCCTTTCCACTGAAACTCATCAATTAGCGACGCAGTCCCAGACGCTCAATCAGAGCAGTATAGCGTGCCAAATCTTTACCTTTCAGGTAGCTCAGCAGCTTACGACGCTGTGCAACCTTTCTCAACAGACCACGACGGCTGTGGTGATCTTTTTTGTGCTCGGAAAAGTGACCTTGCAGATAGTTGATGTCAGCAGTCAGCAGTGCGATCTGAACTTCGCTGGAACCACTGTCGTTAGCGCCGCGACCAAATTCAGCAATAATTTGCGCTTTTGCAGCAGTACTTAGAGACATAGTATAACTCCAAATATGTAATTTAAAATGACGAGTGCCGATCTCTAATTCAGCAACTCCTATATAGACGCGGTATTCTACGCTGCAAATAGGTGAAGCGCAAGACAGCATAATCGCCGCTATTTTGTGCCCCGATTCAATTTACCTGCTTCAAATTCCTTGTCTGTTGTTATCATTATTCGATTTCAGTTTCAACAACCAGACGGCGTGGAGCCACCAATCCATCATCATCAATCACGGCAATGCCGATGAATTTATTCTCATCGCCTTCAGTAACCCTCACCCATTCATCTGAGTCCAAATGATGTTGACTTCTCACGGGCTGACCTTGTTTGAAGTACGAAGCCACCACAGAGGTTAAGTGGATGGCAGGAAAATGGGCAACCGCGGTATCCATCGGTAGCAACAATGAGTCAAGCAATTCCCACGCCTCAATGTCTTGATCTTCGGCCTGTTGTTTTAACGCATGTAACTGTTCCAATGTGACCATTCTTTGATTAGGATAATTGGCAACCTGCAAACGACGCAGGTAAATGACATGAGCACCACAACCCAAAAGTTCGCCTAAATCATCAATGATAGTGCGGATGTAAGTTCCTTTGGAACAGTGTATTTCTAATTCCAGCTCATTCCCTTCCCAGCGAATGAATTGCAATTCATAAACAGTGATAGGACGTGCTTCCCGCTCAACTTCAATACCCTGGCGGGCATATTCGTATAACGGTTTTCCCTGGTGTTTCAATGCAGAGTACATGGAAGGAACCTGCATGGTATTACCGTGGAATGTTTCCAATGCAGCACTAAGCTGAGATTCGGTGATTTTTACTTCGCGTTCACTGATGATTGTCCCATGTGAATCCGAAGTATCTGTACGCTGGCCCAAGCGGGCAATCACACGATAGCGTTTGTCAGAATCCAGCAAGAATTGGGAAAATTTGGTCGCTTCACCAAGACAAATCGGCAACATACCTGTTGCCAAAGGATCCAGCGCCCCCGTATGACCCGCCTTGCTGGCATTGAAAATTCGCCTTACTTTCTGTAACGCATCATTGGAGGAAATATCCTGCGGCTTATCCAGCAGCAGTACACCGTGTACAGCACGGCCTCTACGACGGCGACCCATCACTTTTCCTCATTATGATCCACAGAGGTACGACGCTTCTCATCGTTTTTAACGACGTTGCTGACCAAGTTCGACATACGCATCCCTTCGACTAAAGAACTGTCATAAGAGAAGGTCAGCTCAGGAATAATACGCAGGCGCATCGCTTTACCCAGCAGGGAACGAATAAAACCTGAGGCTTCGTTCAATGCCTTGATACCTTCTTTAATCCTATCTGAATCATGATTTTCCACCAGTATATTCAGAAAGGTGACAAATACTTTGGCATAAGCCAAATCACGGGAAACCTCAACACCAGAGACTGTCGCCATTCCGATACGGGGATCTTTGACTTCGCGCTGTAAAATGATGGCAATTTCTTTTTGCATTTCCTGTGCAACGCGCTGAGTACGACTAAATTCTCTTGCCATTGTTATATCTCCTGACATTTTGGGGGGCATAAAGCCCCCCAAAAATGGAATGAATCTATTGATAAATCATGGTATTAATCGATGGAGCGTTTAATTTCAATCACTTCAAAGACTTCAATCATGTCGCCAACGCGAACATCATTGTAGTTCTTCACACCAATACCACATTCCATACCATTACGGACTTCGTTAACGTCATCCTTAAAGCGACGCAAGGATTCCAGTTCACCTTCGTAAATAACAATGTTATCACGCAGTACGCGGATCGGGTTATTACGCTTGATGGAACCTTCTACCACCATACAACCAGCAACGGCACCAAACTTCGGTGACTTAAATACGTCACGAACTTCGGCAAGACCCATAATTTGCTGTTTATATTCTGGTGCCAGCATACCGCTCATCGCCTGTTTGATCTCGTCAATCAGGTTATAGATAACGGAGTAGTAACGCAGATCCAAACTTTCGTTTTCGATGATGCGACGAGCAGAAGCATCAGCACGAACGTTGAAGCCTAGAATAATAGCGTTGGATGCCGCTGCCAGCGTCGCATCTGTTTCAGTGATACCACCGACACCCGAACCGATGATTTTCACTTTCACTTCATCAGTAGAGAGTTTCATCAGTGAGTCACAGATTGCTTCACATGTCCCCTGAACGTCAGTTTTCAGAACAATGTTCAGCTCAGAGACTTTGCCTTCTTCTAAGTTGGCGAAGATGTTTTCCAGCTTAGATTTATGCTGACGAGCCAATTTCACTTCACGGAATTTACCCTGACGATACAAAGCCACTTCACGCGCTTTTTTCTCATCACGAACAACGGTCGCTTCATCACCCGCAGACGGAACATTGGACAGACCCAAAATTTCCACAGGGATTGACGGGCCAGCCGAGGTCACTTCGCGGCCAAGTTCGTTACGCATCGCACGGATACGGCCGTACTCGAAACCACACAGAACGATATCGCCTTTGTTCAGCGTACCAGATTGCACCAAAATAGTGGCAATTGGGCCGCGGCCTTTATCCAGGAAGGATTCAATGACCACACCATTCGCCATACCCGTGCGTACCGCTTTCAGTTCAAGAACTTCAGACTGAAGCAGAATGGCTTCCAGCAATTCATCAATACCAATACCTGCTTTGGCAGACACATTGATGAACTGGTTTTCACCGCCCCACTCTTCTGGAATGATGCCGTATTGCGACAATTCATTCTTCACGCGATCTGGATCAGCGTCTGGCTTGTCGATCTTGTTCACAGCAACAACGACCGGTACGCTGGCCGCTTTAGCGTGCTGAATAGCTTCTACGGTCTGTGGCATCACGCCATCATCCGCTGCGACAACCAGAACAACGATATCTGTTGCTTTCGCACCACGTGCACGCATAGAGGTAAACGCAGCATGGCCTGGGGTATCCAGGAAGGTGATCATACCTTTTTCAGTTTTCACATGGTATGCACCGATGTGCTGGGTAATTCCACCCGCCTCTCCAGAAGCGACCTTCGTGGAACGAATATAGTCCAGCAGCGAGGTTTTACCGTGGTCAACGTGACCCATGATCGTAACGACTGGAGCACGAGATTCTGCTTGTGTTTCACCCGTATCGCGATCGCTCATCAGCGCTTCTTCCAGTTCGTTTTCACGACGCAGGATAACTTTATGCCCCATTTCTTCGGCAACAAGTTGTGCTGTTTCTTGGTCGATCACTTGGTTGATCGTTACCATTGCTCCCATGTTCATCATGGTCTTGATGACTTGGGCACCTTTAACGGCCATTTTGTTAGCCAATTCAGCAACAGTAATTGTCTCACCAATCACAACGTCACGGTTAACCGCAGCAACAGGTTTCGTGAAGCTCTGCTGTAAAGTGCTAGGCTTACGTTGTTTGCCTTTGGTACGACCCACTGCACGTGCTTCTTCGCGATCAGCTTTCGATTCAGAATGTTTGTTATTCTTCTTCTGGCGGGATTTGCCGCCACGGGAGCGGGTACGGCGTTCACCTTCTACTTTGGCGTCATTTTCATCTTCCGCATCACGAGCATAGCGGGAAGTGGTTATGTGGTAGTCGCTATTTTCAGTGCTACTCTCAGGAGTTTCAGACCATTTCTCTTGATTTTCTTCTGCCATTCGACGCGCTTCTTCTGCAACACGCTTAGCTTCTGCTTCCACCTTACGGCGCATTTCTTCTTCAGCTTTACGTTTTAAATTTGCAGCTTCCGCTTCACGACGCGCCTTTTCACTTTGCGCGGCAGAGTCAGTCTGAACTGATTTTGGTTTGTTTTCGGTATGTTGCTTGGTCACTTTTTCTTTTTCCGCCGCCTCACGCTGAGGCAGTTTAGCCTCTTCACGTTTGGCTTTTTCTTCTGCTTCACGTCGAGCGCTCTCTTTAGCTTCACGTTTCGCCTTTTCTTCAGCTACACGCTTAGCTTGCTCCTCGGCGAGTTTTTTCGCTTCAGCCTCAAGCCGCGCCTTCTCTTCTGCCTCGCGCCGAGCCAGTTCTTCCGCATCACGCTTCGTCTGCTCTTCTGCTTTAGCCTGTTCAATGGCATCGCGGTTTACATATGTGCGTTTTTTGCGGACTTCAATCGCTACCGATTTACTTTTGCCACCGGTGCCAGGAACGTTCAGTGTACTGCGCGTTTTACGCTGTAGTGTCAATTTACCTGGCTGACCGCCAGAACCGCCTTGTTCACGGTTAAGATGGGCCAGCAAAGCTTCTTTTTCTTTCTGGGAAACAGAGTCAGTTGCGGTTTTCTGAATGCCAGCATCAGCAAATTGCTGGATTAGACGTTCTACCGAAGTCTGGATCTCTTCTGCCAGTATTTTTACGGTTACCTCTGTCATTCTGTTCCTTCCTGCTACAGTTTATTTATGCATCATCGCCAAACCAACAGATATTACGGGCTGCCATAATGAGTTCACCTGCTTTCTCATCATTCAGTCCTTCGATATCAGATAAGTCGTCGATACCCTGTTCGGCAAGATCTTCCAGAGTACAGATGCCACGGGCAGCCAGGTTAAACGCCAAAGTACGCTCCATGCCAGGCAGATTCAATAAATCTTCTGCAGGTTGCTGATCACCAAGACTCTCTTTCTGAGCCAGTTCCAGCGTTGTCAAGGCCGCTTTAGCGCGTTCACGAAGAGTTTCAACTGTTTCTTCATCAAGACCCTCTACTGCCAGAAGTTCATTGATTGGCACATAAGCCAATTCTTCTAGTGTAGAGAAACCTTCCTCGACCAATACAGTGGCGAAATCTTCATCAATGCCGAGATGCTTAGTAAATGTATCAATAGAAGCGTGTGCTTCTGCCTGATGTTTTGCTTGTAGCTCTTCCGCAGTCATGACATTGAGTTCCCACTTGTCATCACCACGATGTTTTTTCAACAGTTGTGCTGCCAGACGAACATTTTGACCATTACGTCCAATCGCCTGAGCAAGATTACTGTTTTCTACGGCAACATCCATGGTGCAGTTGTCCTCATCAACCACGATAGATGCAACATCCGCCGGAGCCATTGCATTAATGACAAACTGCGCAGGGTTATCGTCCCACAGCACGATGTCAATTCTTTCACCGCCCAGCTCACTGGAAACAGCCTGTACCCTTGCACCACGCATACCGACACAAGCGCCAACAGGATCAATACGCTTGTCGTTGGTTTTCACTGCGATCTTTGCACGGGAACCTGGATCACGAGCAGCAGCTTTGATTTCAATAATCTCTTCACCAATTTCAGGCACTTCGATGCGGAATAATTCAACCAACATCTCTGGACGAGAACGAGTGATGAAAAGCTGTGCACCACGTGCTTCAGGACGAACATCATACAGAACACCGCGCACGCGGTCACCTGGACGGAAGTTTTCCCGTGGCAACATGTCTTCACGTAAGATAACCGCTTCAGCGTTATTACCCAAATCCAAGGTAATATTTTCACGGTTCACTTTTTTGACCTGACCGGTCACAATTTCGCCCTGCTGTTCACGAAATTGATCAACAACCATCGCACGCTCAGCTTCACGTACTTTCTGTACGATAACCTGTTTTGCCGTCTGGGTTGTAATGCGGTCAAACGTCACTGACTCAATTTGATCTTCAATATAACCACCCAGATCAACCTCTGGGCTGTCAAATTGTGCAGCTTCCAGTGTGATTTCGCGCGTTGGCTGAGTCACTTCATTCACAACTAACCAGCGGCGGAAGGTCTCAAAATCACCCGATTTACGATCGATGCAGACGCGGACATCGATCTCTTGTTCATACTTTTTCTTGGTGGCTGTCGCCAGTGCAATCTCTAATGCTTCGAAGATTTTTTCGCGAGGGAGTGATTTTTCATTAGAAACCGCTTCCACAACAGCCAGAATTTCTTTATTCATCCTAGTTGCCTCATCCGAACTTTAAAAGTGGGGTACCAGATTCGCTTTCTGGATGTTGCTCAGTGCGAACACTTCGTCTTTTCCGTCCACCGTAACCGTAATCATTTCACCATCAACGACCTTGATGATACCTTGCCATTTGCGACGGTTCTGCATTGCCATGCGTAAAACCAAACTGACTTCTTCACCGATAAAACGCTGGTAATGTTCAGCCTTAAACAGTGGACGTTCAAGCCCTGGTGAAGATATCTCCAGGTTATAAAGCCCTGGAACTGGATCTTCAACATCAAGCACTGCACTGACCTGGTGGCTAACATCAGCACAATTATCAACAGTGATACCCTCCTCACTATCGATATAGACTCGCAGCGTTGATACACGAGCGCGAATAAACTCCAGGCCAACTAATTCAAACCCCAAGGCTTCAACTGGTGCTGAAATTATCTCTGTTAACTTTTGTTCTAATGTGGACAAGCCCACCCCCAAGACATAAAAAAAGGGCTATATTAGCCCAGTAGTTCTGCTGTCAAATAACAAAAAACCCCGACACTCGGGGCTTCATGCAACTGGACCCTATTTACTGCCAGCGGTCTCAACCAACTTCTTTCTGTTACCTTTCAAAGCAACCTGTCAAGTGAGGTTCGATATCTCAATGGCTGCTGAATGATGACTGTTGAAAAGGTACAGGTTGTTAAGAAGTGGTTGCGGGAGCCGGATTTGAACCGACGACCTTCGGGTTATGAGCCCGACGAGCTACCATGCTGCTCCATCCCGCGTTCGAAAACGTGGCAAATCTTACGCTGATAATACTAAAAACGCAAGTTTCTAGATTAATGGTGCCGAGGACGGGACTTGAACCCGTACGCCCGTTGTTTAGGCACTACCACCTCAAGGTAGCGTGTATACCAATTTCACCACCTCGGCACTGATTTTATAGCGCTGTTATTTTAATGATTATCTAAACTCATCGTTAAAACTAACAACCCTATTTTAATTCTGTTACTGTGGGATATCACTGTTTGGTTTTACTGGTGTTGCCGGAACTTCTGTCTGTTTTTCAACTTTAACAGGATCGACAAGGTTATCCCATTTACTGCTGGAACCCGTCTTATTGCTGGTCATGTTACCAAGAATCAAACTGATAACGATGAACAGTGTGGCAAAAACAGCCGTCATGCGGGTCATAAAGTTACTGGAACCTGATGAACCAAACAGAGTGTTTGATGCGCCCGCACCGAAAGAAGCACCCATATCAGCACCTTTACCCTGCTGTAGCAGAACCAGAGCAATTAGCCCGATGCCAACCAGCAAGAATATACCTAAAAGAGCTTCATACATATGTTGTACCCGTTTCCTCGTGGGGTTTACCACAATTTCATAGCGACGTTATATTGCATCACCCGCCCACAAAATTAGAAAAATTAACTTATTGAGCGGGTGTGAATACTAACCAAAGCGTATCAGACACGCAAGACTAATTTTAAATCTTGGCGCTGAACGAGTAAAAAATCAACAAATCAACCGATTTTTTTCACTGCATCAGCGATACGATGCGCCAATGTCGTGACTTGTTCTTCATCCTCGCCTTCCACCATGACGCGAATCAATGGCTCTGTACCTGATTTACGCAGCAACACACGACCGCGACCATCCAATTCAGCCTCGACTGATTTTACCGTTTCAAGCACGGATTCTGATTGCAGGGGATCGATATTCCCCGCAAAGCGAACGTTAACCAAAATTTGGGGCAGAAGTTTCATGCCGCTGCACAAGTCATGCAAGCTCATATTATTGCGAACCATGGCACTCAAGACTTGCAATCCAGCCACAATGCCATCTCCTGTTGTGGTCTTGTCCAGCAAAATCACATGGCCTGAATTTTCTGCACCCAGACGCCAGCCTTTTTCTTGCAATTTCTCCAGCACATAACGGTCGCCGACTTTCGCACGTGCAAAGGGGATACCAAGCTGTTTCAGTGCCAACTCCAGCCCCATATTGCTCATCAGTGTACCTACGGCACCACCACGTAGCTGGCCTTGTCTCAACGCTTCACGGGCAATGATATACAGGATCTGGTCGCCATCCACTTTTTGCCCCAGATGATCGACCATAATGATACGGTCACCGTCACCATCAAATGCCAGGCCAACGTGGGCTTGTTCTTCCAACACGCGCTGTTGCAATAGACGAACGTCTGTTGCCCCACACTCTTCATTGATATTGATGCCATTAGGCTCACAACCAAGGGTAATCACTTCCGCGCCCAACTCCCTGAGAACATTTGGGGCGATATGGTAGGTCGCACCATTGGCGCAATCCAAAACAATTTTCAACCCATTTAAACTCTGCTCGCTGGGAAATGTGCCTTTACAAAATTCAATGTAACGTCCCGCGGCATCAACAATCCGATTCGCCCGCCCCAGCTCAGCCGATTCCACGCAGGTCAGCGTTTTTTCCATTTCGGCTTCAATCGCCTCTTCAACATCATCCGGTAATTTAGTCCCATCGATGGAGAAGAATTTAATGCCGTTATCATAATAAGGGTTGTGGGAAGCGGAAATGACAATGCCCGCTTCTGCACGAAAAGTACGTGTCAGATAGGCTACGGCAGGTGTTGGCATCGGGCCGGTAAAGGATGCCGATAACCCCGCGGCGGCCAATCCAGCTTCCAGAGCAGATTCCAACATATAGCCTGAGATCCGGGTATCTTTACCAATGATAATTTTGCGAGAACCATGACGCGCCAGCACTTTTCCCGCAGCCCAACCCAGTTTTAATACAAAGTCAGGGGTAATTGGGGTATTACCCACTTTGCCACGGATACCGTCAGTACCAAAATATTTACGGTTACTCATAAATTTCTTTTTCCTTTGCTGAACGAATTTTCTGCTCTCAGCGCTTTTTTGCTGACATCATGTTCTTTACAAAACAGACTGTGCATTTTACAAGCTACATATTTTACCAACATGTATTTTAAGAAAATATACTTTTTCAGATACCGTATTCCCTACAGGGATAGCTGGCTGACAGTGTTGCATGTACAATTTGCATTGCCTGAACAGTTTCTTTGACATCATGTACACGAATAATCCGGGCACCTTTCATGGCGGCAATCACAGCACAAGCAACACTTCCGGTCACACGCTCCTGTGGTGGTACATCAAGTAATTGACCAATCATGGACTTGCGTGACATTCCCGCCAAAATAGGCAACCCCAAATGATGGAATTCCTGCAAGTCAGCCAATAACTGATAATTATGCGATAAGTTCTTACCAAAACCGAAACCCGGATCAAAGATCAAGTTGTTTTTTGCGATGCCCGCCGCAACACAGCGTTCCATTTGCTGTATCAGAAAGGTTTTGACTTCCGATATGATATTTTCGTAGTGAGGTTCTGTTTGCATGGTGCGAGGCTGCCCCTGCATATGCATCAGGCAGATCGGCAACCCACTTTGGGCGGCCGCATCCAGTGCTCCAGGTTCCTGCAACGCACGGACGTCATTGATCATATGCGCTCCCGCCTTGGCGGCTTCCCGCATAACCGCAGCTTTTGAGGTATCTACGGAGATCCAGGTATCAAAGCGCTGTGCCAGCGCCTCAATCACCGGAATAACACGCTCCAGTTCTTCTTGTTCACTGACCGCATTCGCGCCAGGGCGAGTCGATTCTCCTCCCACATCAATAATGGCGGCTCCTTCTTTGATCATCTTAACCGCATGTTCCAATGCTGAATCAAAGGTATTATGGGTTCCACCATCAGAAAAGGAATCAGGGGTCACGTTCAGAATTCCCATCACTTGTGGGCAGGAAAGATCGAGGACTCTGCCTCTGGCTGTCAGTTTCATTGCTCGGTGCCTTAATGTCAAAACCCCAGGACAAGCCTGGGGTTTACTATAAGATTTTTAACCACGTTATGCGGTTGGATTACCATCCGCAGGATTGGAAGTTTGCTGTGGAGAAGGGGTGTTATGGCGGTGATTGCCATTACCACCATTCTTGTCACCTTCCCAACCTGCCGGTGAACGTACGGTTGTACGGTTCATCAGATCATCAATCTGAGGCGCATCAATCGTTTCATACTTCATCAATGCATCTTTCATAGAATGAAGAATATCCAGATTATCCATCAGAATCTGACGAGCACGTAAATAGTTACGATCGACAATAGCCTTCACTTCGTGATCGATCAAACGCGCGGTGTCTTCAGACATATGTTTTGCCTTGGCAACCGAACGACCGAGGAAAACTTCGCCTTCTTCTTCCGCATACAGCAATGGCCCCAGTTTTTCTGAGAAGCCCCACTGTGTCACCATGTTGCGCGCAATCGATGTCGCCACCTTAATATCATTGGACGCACCCGTAGAAACATTATCTACGCCATAGATAATCTCTTCCGCTAATCGGCCACCGTATAAGGTTGAAATCTGGCTTTCCAATTTCTGACGGCTTGCACTGATCTGATCGCCTTCTGGTAAGAAGAACGTCACACCCAACGCCCGACCACGTGGAATAATCGTCACTTTATGCACAGGATCGTGTTCTGGAACCAAGCGGCCAATAATGGCATGTCCGGCTTCATGGTATGCCGTGGCTTCTTTTTGTTCCTCCGTCATCACCATTGAACGGCGCTCGGCGCCCATCATGATCTTATCTTTGGCTTTTTCGAACTCAACCATAGAAACAACGCGCTTGTTACTGCGAGCGGCAAACAGAGCTGCTTCATTCACAAGGTTAGCCAAATCTGCGCCAGAGAAACCGGGTGTACCACGAGCAATGATCGATGCATCAATATCCGTATCCAGAGGGATGCGACGCATATGAACTTTCAGGATTTGCTCACGGCCACGAACATCCGGCAGGCCAACAACAACCTGGCGGTCAAAACGACCAGGACGTAACAGGGCTGGGTCCAGGACATCAGGACGGTTAGTCGCTGCGATAACAATGATGCCTTCGTTACCTTCAAAGCCATCCATCTCAACCAGCATCTGGTTTAGTGTCTGTTCACGTTCGTCATGTCCGCCACCCAGGCCTGCGCCACGCTGACGACCTACTGCATCAATTTCGTCGATAAAGATAATGCACGGCGCAGCTTTTTTCGCCTGTTCGAACATATCACGAACACGGGAGGCACCAACACCAACAAACATTTCAACAAAATCAGAACCTGAGATGGTAAAGAAAGGGACTTTTGCTTCACCCGCGATCGCTTTCGCCAGCAGCGTTTTCCCCGTACCTGGAGGGCCAACCATCAAGATGCCTTTCGGGATCTTGCCACCCAGTTTTTGGAAACGGCCAGGCTCACGCAGATACTCAACCAATTCGCCCACTTCTTCTTTTGCTTCGTCACAACCGGCAACATCGGCAAAGGTAGTTTTGATCTGATCTTCCGTCAACATACGGGCTTTGCTTTTACCAAAAGACATCGCCCCTTTACCGCCACCGCCTTGCATTTGGCGCATAAAGAAGATCCAGACGCCAATGAGCAGTAACATTGGGAACCATGAAATAAAGAGGGTCGCCAACAGGCCTTGTTGTTCCGGTGGTTCACCGATAACTCTTACCTGCTTGTTGAGTAGGGTATCCAGCAACTTTTCATCCTGAATTGGCATATAAGTGCTGTATTTTCCACCGTTGTCCTTCTTAGTAAAATCAATGTCACGACCCGAAATACGTACTTCGTTTACTTGATTCTGCGATATTTCATTGATGAAATTAGAGTAATCAACCCTACGGCCACTGGAGTCGCCGGGACCGAAACTCTGGAACAATAACATCAAGACAACTGCGATGACTAACCAGAGAATCAGGTTTTTCGCCATGTCACTCAAGGGATTAACCTCATATTACAACTGTGTTAACAAATAGTAGTCAGGGTACTATACTTTCCGCCCTGTCGCTACAATGTATACTTCACGTGATCGTGCCCGCGAAGCTTCTGGTTTACGAATTTTTACCTTCGCAAAAAGGGAGCGTATTTCCCTCAGGTATTCATCAAAGCCCTCTCCCTGAAACACTTTGACAATAAAACTCCCCCCAGGGGCCAGCACATCACGACACATATCCAACGCTAGCTCAATCAGATACATGGATCGGGGAATATCGACCGCGGGGGTTCCACTCATATTAGGAGCCATATCCGACATGACGACCTGGACTTTATTATCACCCACTCTCTCAAGTAATGTTTTCAACACAAGTTCGTCACGAAAATCTCCTTGCAGGAAATCGACGCCAACTATCGGATCCATTGGCAAAAGATCGCAGGCAATGACTCGCCCGTTATTACCAATCTGACTCACTACGTATTGAGACCACCCACCTGGAGCAGCGCCTAAATCAACAACGGTCATGCCCGGTTTAAAGATTTTGTCGCTTTGCTGTATCTCATCAAGTTTAAACCAAGCGCGAGAGCGAAGCCCTTTTTTCTGCGCCTGGAGAACATATTTATCACTAAAATGTTCTTGTAACCAGCGACTTGAGCTTGCTGAGCGTTTTTTATTGGCCATTGTTCTTTCCAACTTTACTAATAAGGCGCCTTAATTTTTGCACTCTCTTTTCCAACTACACCATACTTTTATGGTGATAGCTATGAGATGGCGGTAGAATATGTCGTTTTCAATCCCAACTAAGCAAAAAAACGATGACTCTTAACAAGAAACAAACCCAATACCTGAAAAGCCTTGCTCATTCATTAAAGCCTGTCGTTATGATCGGCAACAATGGGTTAACCGAAGGCGTGTTGGCTGAAATCGAACAAACTCTTTCACATCACGAGCTTATCAAAGTTAAAGTTGCAGGCGAAGACCGTGAAATAAAAACTTTGATCGCTGAAGCGATTGTTCGTGAAACAGGTGCACATAACGTGCAAATTATTGGCAAAATATTAGTGCTCTACCGTCCATCAAAAGAACGCAAGATCAGTCTACCTAAATAATCACGGCATATTTATACAAAAGTGCCATATCGTTTTATTTACCATGATAAAAAAGGCCAACAACTGGCCTTTTTTCTTGTATGCCAATGTCATATTTGCCAAAGCAATACATGCCAACACGATAACTGTCAGCAATTAGCTAGTGATCATGGTGTGTTAGATTAGAGATAATCCACGTTTAAAACTTCGTATTCCACTTGACCGCCAGGCGTGGTGATCACAACAACATCATCTGCTTCTTTACCAATCAGGCCACGGGCAATGGGTGAATTCACTGAAAGAAGATTTTCTTTAATATTGGCTTCATCATCACCGACGATACGATACGTCTGTTCTTCGTCAGAATCTAAGTTCAATACCGTTACCGTAGCCCCAAAAATCACTCGGCCATTATTGGTTATCTTCGTAACATCAATCACCTGTGCATTGGAAAGTTTAGCTTCAATTTCCTGAATGCGGCCTTCACAGAAACCTTGCTGCTCACGAGCGGCATGATATTCCGCGTTTTCTTTCAAATCACCGTGCTCACGCGCCTCAGCGATTGCGGTAATAATCTGAGGCCGACGTACATTTTTCAGATATTCTAATTCTTCGCGCAATTTATCCGCGCCACGTACCGTCATCGGAATTTGTTTCATTTATTAAACCTCTAAATCAATCCTAAGCCCAAACCACATCTTCCTGATTTTTGTAATAACAGCACATTTTTTTATAACAGCACAATGAACACACCCTATCAGGCGGGCTTACAGATAATTAATAAAAATAAAAGAAGTGTAACTCAGCACAATCTGGAGTCCACATGCATATTTACCTGCCAATCTATTATTCTAACGTAGAGTTGATGATGGATCATCGTTTACTTTTCCTTTGAATTGCACCTTAGTATTATTAATACAAATATCCTGACTTTCATACGCGAGATCTATGGCTCTTTTAAAAATTACCAGCAGAATAGCTTGTATGCTCAGTTTAAGCCTGAGTATTTGCAGTGCAAATGCCGCTTCTGATGTCTCTTCTATTGAGAAAAGTGCCCAATATTTACCTACGGGAACTGATTTTTCATTTATTGCCCAAGTCGTTGGCGCAAAAACGCCCGTAGTGGATTACCACGGGCAAAAAATGGCTTTACCGGCAAGTACACAGAAAATTGTCACGGCATTGGCAGCACTATTGCAGCTTGGTAAGGATTACCGGTTTGTCACAACATTGGAAAGTGATGCTAATGTTTCAGAGGGCGTATTAGACGGTAATTTAACGGCTCGCTTTGTCGGTGATCCCATGCTGACGCGCTCACAATTGCGAAATATGGTCGAGTCCCTAAGACAATCGGGTATCAAACAGATTGATGGCGATCTCATCATAGATACGTCGATTTTCTCCAGTCACGATAAAGCCCCAGGCTGGGTATGGAACGATATGACCCAGTGTTTCAGTGCCCCTCCGTCAGCAGCCATTGTGGATAAGAACTGCTTTTCTGTTTCACTTTACAGCTCAGAACAGCCTGACGAACTGGCATTTGTCCGCGTGCCCGCTTTTTATCCTGTCAATGTGCTCAGTGAAGTCAAAACCTTAGCGAAGGGTTCACCAGAAGCAAAATATTGTGAACTCGATGTAATATCGGGTGACTTGAATCGATATACGCTCACCGGTTGCCTGACCCAACGCGATGAACCGTTGCCATTGGCGTTTGCCATCCAGAATGGACCTGGCTATGCCGGCAAGATCCTGAAAAATGAACTGAATATTGCAGGTATTGAGTTAAAAGGCCGTATCCGGCTTCAGTCCGTTGCCAAATCCCCCGAAAAGATCCTCGCCGTCAATCAATCTGTACCCTTAAATAATATGCTCTCAATCATGTTGAAAAAATCGGATAACATGATTGCGGATACCCTTTTTCGTACCCTCGGCCACCGCTATTTCAATGTTCCGGGGACATGGCGGGCAGGTTCCGATGCCGTCCGCCAGATCCTGAAACAGAAAGCCGGTATTGATTTAAGCAATACTGTTATGGTGGATGGTTCTGGCCTTTCGCGCCACAATTTAATCGCGCCTACCACCATGATGGAAATATTGCAATTTATTGCCCAGCATAATGATGAACTGGATTTCATCTCCATGTTACCCAAGGCGGGCTATGATGGTACGCTAGCTTATCGTCCTGGCCTGCATGAAGCGGGACTTGATGGTAAAGTTTTTGCCAAGACGGGATCATTACAAGGGGTTTATAACCTCGCCGGATTTATGACCGCCGCCAGTGGACAACAAATTGCTTTTGTCCAGTTTGTCTCTGCTTACTCTGTTTTGCCAAAAGATCAGCGAAACCGCCGTGTTCCGTTATCGCGTTTTGAACATAATTTATATAAATCGCTATACCAAAATCACTAAGCCGTTGAATTCTGGATGCGAATAGTGATGTGACAGAAGAAAAAAGAGCGCCGTACTTGGCGCCCTTTTTTATCTTCGAATGGTCACGTGAAGATTAGCGTTTATAAATCACTTCAATGCCTTCGTCATCTTCTTCGTCCCAGTCATCATCCCAATCTTCATCATCAGGTACTTGCTGCAACTGCTCTTTATGGTAGTCATCCCACATGAATTCCACTTTTTCAGGTTGGGATTTTTCTGACGTTTCCACACTACGGGGCTGCGTCTTCATGAACGCCATAATGTCCCAGCAAAGCGCTTTCACACCCTGACGGTTCATGGCTGAGATCATGTAATAATCGCCTTCCCAACCCAGCTCATCAGCGATAGCTTTCGCCCGCTGCTCAGCTTCTTCTGGATCGATGAGATCGACTTTGTTAAAGACCAACCAGCGCGGTTTTTCCGCCAGTTTTTCACTGTATTTGTGCAGCTCTTTGATGATGATACGGGCATTTTCAACCGGATCGGATTCATCGATTGGGCAGAGGTCAATCAAATGCAGCAACACGCGGCAACGTTCCAAATGCTTCAAGAAACGGATACCTAAGCCAGCGCCGTCTGAAGCCCCTTCAATCAGGCCAGGAATATCGGCGACGACAAAACTTTGCTCGTTATCCATACGCACCACACCCAGGCTTGGCACCAGGGTGGTAAATGGATAGTCAGCGACTTTCGGTTTTGCTGCCGATACCGCACGAATAAAGGTGGATTTGCCCGCATTTGGCATCCCCAGCATCCCCACATCAGCCAGCAGCATCAGTTCTAGCATCAGCTCACGGCTTTCTCCTGGGGTGCCCATCGTTCTTTGACGAGGAGCGCGGTTTACCGAAGATTTAAACCGGGTATTGCCAAGGCCGTGGAAGCCCCCTTTTGCCACCATGAAACGCTGCTCATGGTGCAGCATATCCCCAAGCAGTTCGCCCGTGGCAATATCACGCACACGCGTTCCGACCGGAACCTTAATGGTAATGTCCTGACCACGCTTACCCGTACAATCGCGGCTCTGACCATTTTGGCCCCGTTCAGCGCGGAAAGATTTTTCAAAACGGTAATCAATCAGTGTATTGAGGTTTTCATCTGCCAGCAGATAGACATCGCCGCCATCGCCGCCATCGCCGCCGTCCGGCCCACCTTTGGGAATATATTTCTCACGACGGAAGCTGACGCAACCATTGCCACCATCTCCCGCGACAACCAGAATTCTGGCTTCATCTACAAATTTCATCTTTTTTCTCCGTAGGATAGCCACTGTAAAGCTGGATGGCAGCTAGTACCCAGAGATGGCGTAATCCAAAAATATAAAAAGCCCCGCAACACACATTGCAGGGCTTCTGATTCGATCAAGATGCAAAAAACTTATTCAGCTTCGATGCTGATAAACTTACGGTTTTTTGGACCTTTAACTTCGAACTTAACTTTTCCGTCAGCTAATGCGAACAGGGTGTGGTCACGGCCACAACCTACGTTGCTGCCTGCGTGGAATTTAGTACCACGTTGACGAACGATGATGCTGCCTGCCAAAACAGACTCACCACCAAAACGTTTTACACCCAGACGTTTGCTTTCAGAATCGCGACCGTTACGAGTCGAGCCGCCAGCCTTTTTGTGTGCCATTAATCTGCTCTCCTAAATCTTAAGCGATGCCAGTGATTTTAACATCAGTGAACCACTGACGGTGGCCCTGTTGCTTACGGCTGTGTTTACGACGACGAAACTTAACAATTTTAATTTTCTCGCCACGACCGTGTGCAACAACTTCAGCTTTAACTTTAACGCCTTCAACGACTGGAGCGCCGATTTTGATGTCTTCGCCGTTAGCGACCATCAGTACCTGGTCAAACTCAACAGTTTCACCTGTTGCGATGTCCAGCTTTTCCAAGCGAATTGTTTGGCCTTCGCTGACTCGGTGTTGTTTACCACCACTTTGGAAAACTGCGTACATATAAACTCCGCTTTCCGCGCACCCCCTAAAATGCTTTCCAGAGCGCGCTATAAAATATTCACAATAGGGCGCGAATTCTACGCAAAAACCGTTTGGAAGACAAGAGCAGAATTAGAACAGATGAGAAAAAAACAGAGTTTTTCAATTGTCATTTATTTGAACGGTTTTTCAAGTACAATCGAGATATCTTGATATCTATTGATATGCTAATTAATGAGCACAGCTCTGAATCAGAGTCCAAAGCCAAAACATGAATTTAGAATCGATAATTAAACTCACCGCTGATGATATGGCAGCGGTTAATGAAACCATTCTTAACCAATTAAATTCTGACGTTGCGCTGATTAACCAACTGGGTTACTACATCATCAGCGGGGGTGGCAAACGCATTCGGCCAATGATTGCGGTACTGACAGGCAAGGCACTTCATTGCCGGGATGCAAAGCACATCAAAGTGGCTGCCTTAATCGAATTTATCCATACGGCAACCCTGCTGCATGATGATGTCGTTGATGAATCGGATATGCGCCGTGGCAAGGCGACAGCCAACGCGATTTATGGCAACGCGGCCAGTGTCCTGGTGGGGGATTTTATCTATACACGCTCGTTTCAAATGATGACCGATCTTGATTCCATGCGGGTATTAAAATTGATGTCTGACGCCACCAATGTCATTGCTGAAGGCGAAGTCATGCAGTTGATGAATTGCAATGATCCGAATATTTCAGAAGATGACTATATGCGGGTCATTTACAGTAAAACTGCCCGCCTGTTTGAAGTGGCGGCACATTCAGCCGCCATTCTCGCCAACGCCACGCCTGAGCAGGAAATCGCCCTGCGTGATTATGGCCGTTATTTGGGAACCGCATTTCAGTTAATTGATGATCTGTTGGATTATGACTCAGATAACAGCACGCTGGGTAAGAATACGGGGGATGATCTCAACGAAGGCAAACCCACATTGCCCCTTTTGCATGCCATGGTTCACGGAACACCGGAACAATCCGCGTTGATACGAAGTGCGATTGAGCAAGGTAATGGCCGCCATTTGCTGGATACTGTGCTGGCAACGATGAAACAGTGTGGTTCACTTAAATACACCCGCCAACGGGCAGAAGAAGAAGCAGATAAGGCAATTTCAGCATTGCAATCACTGGAGGATTCTCCATACAAGGCGGCCCTTGAGGGATTGGCTCATGTCGCTGTACAGCGGCTTTCCTGAACGGGATCAATCAGTGCCCCAGATAACTCAATCCAGGGCACTGTCTTTATTATCTATCTCTTGAATACCAATATATTGAACCAGGCTGGCTAGCCCTTTTCTTAAAATAAACTTAACCATTCGTTCCCTTTCAGATTTGCTTAATTGGTAATAAGCCTCCACCCAAATCATAAAGGGGTCTTGTCGCTTATTGCGATAGTATTCGACTGAATTCTCACTGACTGTCAGTACATTCACGACTTCTTCGGGCAAACTGTTGACATTATATTCAAGCGCTTTTCCCTGCACGCCACGCTTACGGCGTTGTTCCCAGCCCTCGCGCCTGGCCATCAGATTGACTCCCTGGGGAGAGGATGGCAGCCCTGCGAGGCCGATGAGTTCTTTTGCAGAATACCACTCTTTTTTCATCTCTTTCTCCTCGCTTGATACTGGGGCAGTGAAGAGAAAGCCAAATTTTCAACATCTGGCTTTTCAAAAGCTGTCTCACGTAGCGATAATTTTTTCCAGAAAACTTCTTATGCCGTCTCGTAATATCACTTCGATAATGACCTCCTTCTCTTCCTCGGTGAGTAAATGAAATGCACTTACCCAAATGGATAAAGGATCTTGTTTTTGAACTTGATATTCTGCGGGTGTTTCATGCAGTTCCAAAGCCTCTAACGTTGTTTTAGGAAAGCAAGAGTAATGGTATTCAATCGCCCTTCCCTGAACACCTGACCGTTTTTGCTTCAACCATTCTTCCCGTTTCGCTCTAGCATTAACTCCTTGTGGTGATCTAGGTAACTCACCTACACCGGTCAACTCCATTGCCGTATACCACTCTTTTTTCATAATGTTTCTCTATTTTTGTAACCAAGTTCAAAAAAGACGTTATTAAGAAAAAATTAGAAACATTTTTAGAAAAAATAATGTTATTTTATTTTCTTAATAACAGGTTCGAGTTCGTTATTAATTTCACATTAACGCTTTAGTTATACCACTAATGTGGCTTCAAATTTAATAGAAAAGGATTAAAAAAATGATTTCTATGAAATCGGATTGGCATCCTGCTGATATTATTGCGGCTTTACGCAAACGTGGAACGACATTAGCTGCCGTTTCTCGTGCCGCAGGACTGAGTTCATCAACTTTGGCGAATACACTTTCTCGCCCATGGCCCAAGGGAGAATGGATAATAGCGAATTACTTAGAACTGCATCCGTCTGAAATATGGCCAAGCCGCTATTTCGATCCCCACACAGGAGAACTATTGGAAAGAAAAATTAGAGAGAAAAAGAATAATTAGCTATCAATATAATTGGTAAAAGAAAAACCGCTAGTTATTTCTAACTAGCGGTTTGAGTTATTTAATATATTTAACTTAATTCGTATATTAATAAATTATTAATACATAAATTAACCGTTAATAAATTTTTCGCCTAATTCAATATCTTTCTTCAAAACATCCAGCATGTTATCCAATGCTTGTTGTTCAAAGTCACTTAGCTTGCCAATATCTAAACGTTCTTCAATACCATTTTTGCCTAAGCGAACCGGTTGCGCGAAGAAACGGGCATATTTGCCATCGCCTTCAACATAGCTGCACTCAACAACCTGGCTTTCGCCTTGCAAGCCGCGGATCAAAGATAGCCCCAAACGTGCCGCCGCCTGACCCATTGAAAGTGTTGCAGAGCCTCCGCCCGCTTTCGCTTCAACAACCTCAGTACCCGCATTTTGGATACGCTTGGTCAGCGCTGCCACTTCTTCATCAGTGAAGCTAACACCTGGAATTTGCGACAACAGAGGCAAAATGGTCACACCGGAATGGCCGCCAATCACCGGCACGGCGACTTCTTCTGCTTTTTTGCCTTTCAGTTCAGCCACAAACGTGTTGGAACGGATAATATCCAGGGTTGTGACACCAAACAGGCGGTTCTTATCGTACACGCCTTCTTTTTTCAGTACCTCAGCAGCGATGGCGACTGTGGTATTGACGGGGTTGGTGATAATGCCGATCAGTGCTTTTGGGCAAGTTTTGGCAACCTGCAAAACCAGATTACGCACAATACCGGCATTGATGTTGAACAAATCGGAACGATCCATACCCGGTTTACGCGCCACACCGGCAGAAATTAATACGACATCAGCACCTGACAGTGCAGGGGTTGCATCTTCACCAGCAAAACCAGCGACTTTCACTTCCGTCGGGATATGGCTCAGATCGGTTGCCACGCCCGGCGTCACCGGAGCAATGTCATACAAGGAAAGTTCTGAACCTGAAGGAAGCTGGGTCTTGAGTAGAAGGGCAAGTGCCTGACCAATACCACCGGCTGCACCGAGAACTGCAACTTTCATCCTGATACTCCTTAAATTAAGTACTGTAAACACGGCATTAAAAACAATCTGTTAACAGCCAGATTATCCACTTAATGGCCTGATGATGGAACAGAAAAATTGGCCTATTCTAAACAAAATGCTTATCTGTGAATGAGATAATGGGCACTTTTTGGGGAATTATTTCAACCGTATTCCCGATAAATTAACGGATTACCTTACGCGTCCCTTTCATACCAAACAACACCATTTAATTAACAATACATTTACCATGTTGAATTTTATGCCCTGTAGGTGGGTTTATCCCGCTCTTTCTTGAATAAACATGCACTCTTTCGCATAATGTCCACCTGATAACGGTTCCAACGATGGTGAAATATGCGTGTTCCTTCGAAGCAGGAAGATTTGATAAAAGCGTTCAAGGCATTATTAAAAGAAGAAAAGTTCAGCTCCCAGGGTGAAATTGTCTCAGCACTTCAGGAACAAGGGTTCGAAAATATCAACCAATCTAAAGTGTCCCGAATGCTGACGAAATTTGGTGCTGTCCGAACCCGTAATGCCAAGATGGAAATGGTCTACTGTTTACCCGCAGAATTGGGCGTTCCCACGGCGACCAGCCCATTAAAAAACCTGGTATTGGATGTCGATTATAACCATAGCATTGTCGTCATTCGAACCAGCCCTGGTGCTGCGCAGCTCATTGCGCGCCTGCTGGATTCATTGGGGAAAGCCGAAGGTATCCTTGGCAGCATTGCAGGCGATGACACTGTCTTCTCCACCCCGGCGCAAAACTTTACCACCCAACAACTTTACGAAGCGATCCTCAATCTGTTTGAACAGGAACTTTAATCTGGTGGATCGTGATGAAGATTATGTCAGCATCCCTTACACCAAAGGCGCTAATGACGATGAAACCATTCCACATGAAGTTATTAGCATCATGGTTGATGAAGAAACCACACTTCAGGCCGCGTGGCGTATAGTTAGATTAAAATTCCCCCTTGAAACAGACCGCTTTAATGCGGCCTGTTTCGGGATAACAACCGCTCGGTTTAAACCAGACTGGCTTTTTTCGTCAATGCCGCCAACAATTTTTCGTGAATGCCGCCAAATTCACCATTACTCATCACCAGAATATGGTCACCCGACTGCGCCGTGTCTACGATCATCTTAACCAAAGTATCAATATCAGCGCTCCAACGGGCGGGCTGGACACACTGTTCGGCAATTTCCACCACCTGCCACGGGATATTGGTGGGCTGATAGAGGAAGACTTCGTCAGCGCGTCCCAGAGAAGGGGCAATCTCATTTTTGCTCATGCCCATTTTCATCGTATTTGAACGCGGTTCCAGTACGGCAAGAATACGAGCCATGCCGCCCACCTTACTTCTCAGCGCTTCCATCGTCGCCAGAATTGCCGTTGGATGATGGGCAAAATCATCATAGACGGAGATGCCATTGACTTCACCGCGCAATTCAAGGCGACGGCGGGCATTAATAAACTTGCAGAGTGCCTGACAAGCATCCGCCGGCTGAACGCCCACATGATGGGCGGCCGCAATCGCGCTCAGGCCATTGTGCATATTGTGTTCACCCACTAATGACCATTCCACTTCCCCAACCTGTTCCCCCTGCCGGAATACCTGATAGTGACGACTATCCTGGCTGACTTTCTTCGCCTGCCAACTCCCGCTTTCCCCAAGCTGTTCCAATTCACTCCAGCAGCCCATTGAGAGCACATGCTTCAAATGAATATCATTATCCGGAACAATGATCTTGCCTGTACCCGGCACAACCCTGACGAGATGGTGGAACTGTTTTTGAATCGCGCCCAAATTTTCAAAAATGTCGGCATGATCAAATTCAAGATTGTTCATGATCAGTGTGCGGGGGCTGTAATGGACAAACTTTGAACGCTTGTCAAAAAAGGCGCAGTCATATTCATCGGCTTCAATAACAAAAAACGGGCTGGCACCGATTTGGGCTGAAACCTCAAAATTTCCCGGCACGCCGCCGATCAAAAAGCCGGGCTGATAGCCACACTCTTCTAAAATCCAGGCTAACATCCCTGCCGTGGTTGTTTTGCCGTGGGTTCCCGCGACCGCCAATACCCAACGTTCAGGCAAGACATGGTCATGCAGCCATTGCGGGCCAGAAGTATAAGGAATACCCCGATCCAGAACGGCTTCCACACAGGGGTTGCCACGGGTCATGGCATTACCAATGACCACCATATCTGGAGCAGGATCGAGCTGTGCCGGATCGTATCCCTGGATCAGCTCAATACCCTGCTTTTCCAGCAAAGTGCTCATTGGTGGATAGACATTGGCATCAGAGCCAGTCACTTCATGCCCCTGTGCGCGGGCGAGGATCGCCAACCCACCCATGAAAGTACCGCAAATGCCAAGAATATGAATACGCATTTATTTCTACCTGATATCATGAACTGTACCACCATTCTAACCATCAAATCATAGATTAGAAATGCACTAACCTATCAATCAGTTGATTCTTTAGCTAAACTGCCAGCGCCTCCGTGCAACACTTAAGTGCAATCCTTAAGTGCAAATCGTCAATGCAATAAATAGTAGAATAAATAGTCGTAAGGCACTCCCCTAAAACCAAAATCACATTCAGGATCTTTGTCATGAAAACATTGGGCGAATTTATCGTCGAAAAACAGCAAGATTTTCCACATGCCACAGGTGAACTGACTGCACTGCTGTCTGCCATCAAGTTAGGTGCCAAAATCATCCATCGGGATATTAATAAAGCCGGACTGGTGGATATCTTAGGCGCCAGTGGCGTATCTAATGTTCAGGGTGAAGTTCAGATGAAACTGGACTTGTATGCCAACGAAAAACTTAAAGCCGCACTGAAAGCCCGTGGCGAAGTGGCTGGCATTGCTTCTGAGGAAGAAGACGACATCGTTATTTTTGATGGCGATCGGGCAGAAAATGCAAAATATGTTGTTTTGATGGATCCATTGGATGGTTCTTCGAATATTGATGTAAACGTTTCCGTCGGGACGATTTTCTCGATTTACCATCGAATTACCCCGATAGGTCAGCCTGTCACCGAAGAAGATTTCCTGCAACCCGGCCATCGTCAGGTGGCGGCGGGTTATGTGGTTTATGGGTCATCCACCATGCTGGTTTACACGACCGGTTGTGGTGTCCATACCTTTACTTATGATCCTTCCCTTGGCGTATTCTGCCTGACCCATGAGAAAGTCCAGTTCCCGGAGAAAGGCAATATGTATTCGATCAACGAAGGAAACTACATCAAGTTCCCAATGGGGGTGAAAAAATACATCAAATATTGCCAGGAACAGGATGAAGCCACCCAACGCCCGTACACGACCCGTTATATCGGCTCTCTGGTGGCTGATTTTCACCGCAATTTGTTAAAAGGTGGGATCTATATCTACCCAAGTACGGCCAGCCATCCAACCGGCAAACTCCGCTTACTTTACGAATGCAACCCTATCGCATTTCTGGCTGAGCAGGCGGGGGGGAAAGCCAGCGATGGCGCAAACCGCATTCTGGATATCGTGCCAAATAAGCTCCACCAACGCGTGCCTTTTTTTGTCGGGACAAAGTCGATGGTCGAAAAAGCCGAAAGTTTTATGGCGGAATACCCTCACCCATAAAATTAAGAGGTGGGTTTCCACCTCTTCTGTTATTTCCCTTGCCAGCCACAAGCTTATTCATTCTCTTTCCCACCGTTAAACCCACCAACTATTTATCCCCGATTTATCCAGCGATAATTATGCCTATACCAATCCAACTTCAAGATGCGTCTTATATCTCCCCTAAAATTTAACCATTTTATTTATTCCACAATAATGGCTAAAAACATTCTCTCTCGTCGCCAAATTTATAAAAAATACAACCAGATATAGGCCTCAATAAAGTGATAACTTTTTCTTATCGGCTGATAATAATTTTTCATTACGCACAACAACAAAAGTTTTCCTAATGTATGTAGGTATGGGGAATATTATCTTTTTGTATTAACAAGATATCTATCCTCGTTTAAGACTTAAGTTTGAAACATCAAAGGTGTAATGCAAAAGCGCTGGCAACAGCCCATATTTTATGAGGAATTCATATATGGACTCGTATATAAATCATAAAGTTTTTCGGTTTTCTATTCTGATGTGTTCGCTATTTCTCCCCTTTGCCACGACAAGTGCAATTTCTGCGGGTGAAGAAACCCAACAGAGTAGGGCTGAAAACAAACGGTTTTTACAAGGTTCATCAAATGTCAATCGCGCTGATGATGCGCGGGATAGGCAAGCGGCGACTGATGCCGAAGCCGGTGTCATCGCACAAAATATCCAGAGAGTGGGTGGGATCTTATCCTCTTCCCCTTCTCAATTAACTGAACAGGCTAAATCCTACGCGCTGGGGAAACTCAACGGTACAGTCACCTCAGAAGCGCAAAAATGGTTATCCCAATTTGGTACGGCCAATATTAACCTTGCTCTCGACAGCAAAGGCAAACTGGAAACCAGCGCCTTAGATTTACTGCTCCCGCTCTATGACAATAAAGCGGATTGGTTGCTGTTTACCCAATTAGGCTATCGCCATCATGACAGCCGCGATATCCTGAACGTGGGTCTGGGTGGGCGTTATTTCACCCCAAGCTGGATGTACGGCTTAAACACCTTCTTTGACAATGATTTCACCGGTAAGCATAAGCGTGTCGGTGTTGGCGGTGAAGTGTGGACAGATTACGCCAGATTCTCGGCCAACAGTTACTGGCGCGCAAGCAAATGGCGTGAATCGGAAAAAGAGTTGGATTATGAAGAGCGTCCAGCCAACGGTTTCGATATCATCGGTGAGTTTTTCTTACCGGCCTATCCAAACCTTGGGGGTAAGTTGAGTTATGAACAGTACTTCGGCGATAGCGTTGGCCTGTTCAACCGGGAAACCAAGGAAAAAGATCCTAGCCAGGCTCGGTTTGGCGTGAATTATACCCCTGTCTCATTGGTGACCCTGGGGGCGGATTATAAAATCGCCAGCGGTGGGCACAGTGAAGGTCTTTTCCTGGCTAACCTGAATTACCGTTTTGGTGTGCCTTTTGCCGATCAAATTTCATCGGACAGTGTCGCGGCGATGCGTACGCTGGCGGGCAGCCGTTATGATCTCGTGCAAAGAAACAACAACATCGTGCTGGAATACAAGAAGAAGCCAGAATTCAACCTGTCTTTGCCAAGTATTTTAAGTGGATACAGTGCCCAGCATGTTCAGGTCACACCGCAAATGACCGCTGAAAATCGCTTGAAAAAGCTATCATGGCAGGCTAATGACGAGTTCCGTAAAAATGGCGGCGCTATCATTCCTGGTAATAAATCGATTGAAATAGACCTACCGAAATATGTTGCCAAAGGGGTCAACAGCTATACCCTGTCTGCGACTGCCGACCTTGAAGGTAACAGCAAGCCCAAGACAACCCAGATGAATCTTGTGGTGGAGCCTTTTGCCATTAAAGAGCAAAGCATCAAGCCAAATGGCTCAGGCCCGGTCATTTCCGATGGCAAATCTGCGTATGATCTGGCAGCCATCATCACCTATGGTGATAAGAACAACCCGCCGATTAAAAACACGGTCATACCCGATGTGAAATGGAGCATCGAACCGGAAGATAAAGATGCAACATTAACGTGGGATAAATCAGGAAAAACTGATGACAAGGGTCAGTTAACAGCCACATTAAGCACGACGAAACCGTTGGCTGCGAACACCAAGGTCTATCTGTCCCTGGATGATCAGCCCCAATTGGAGTTAACAGGCCAAATCGCACCAACAGATCAACAGATTAAATTGGGCGATATAATACTGTTAGAATCTCCGAAGATAGCAACAGCTAATGGAACAGACCACTATACCTTTAAGGTGCAAATATTCGATGCTGACGACACTCTGCTGAAAAATAAGACGATTGGTAAACTTAAAACGGAACTGAAAGTAAATACAGACAAGGGTTCCCCAATAGATGCGCCACAAGGAGTGAAACTGGAAGAGCCAACAAATCTAACAACAGATGAAGAGGGTAATTTAGTTCTCAATATGACAAGTACAGTCGGGATAAATGACGTTTATTTCATCATATATCCAGATTCTACCGATACAACTTCTGGCAGTAAGCAATCCAACAAAGTCATCTTCGAGCCAATTTTAGAACCAATAGGGATAATATTGAGCACGTCGCATAATGCAACAAAGACGCCAAACCCCTATAAACCTTTTCCTGCGAATTACAGTCTCCATAACGTGACTACCGATGCGAGCGTGTTTTTGGCGCTTTCAGGTGCTGGGAACGATCCACAAGGTACTGGTGATTTTATTTTGACCGATGTGGAAGTTAGCGATCCCAATGCGGTGAAAATGGATCCGACGACTAAAGCTATATACTTCCCCCTAAAGGCTTTTAAAACAGGGAGATGGCCAGTAACCGTGACAGCCACTGCAACAGACCAGAAAACTCAGATAGTAAAACGTGTTACCCACACCTTTAATCCAGCAAGGCTTTGGTTTACCGATATCTCGCTAAATTCACATCAGGTTTCACATGAGAGTACTTGTAGCGATGAGCGCACATACTCCTATTACCTCCCTGGTGATACTCAGGTACAGACCGACAAGACCACGGATGGAAATAAGCCAACCTTAATGGAAGTAGGCGGCGTTAACATCGCTCTACCGTCTTCATTAAATGAGGAATATGACAAAACGATTTTACCTGGTTTCGGGTTCGGAGAATTGGAAAGGGTTATCTACGGAGACATAATTCCTAAACTAGGTTCAAGTACCCCTCTAACAGTTCGGGTACAAGAAACAGGCGGTTTATCAAAAGATGCAGTGAGATATAATTACGTAACCAGAACCTGGGAAAATAATCCGACGAAAGACAAGGAAGATATTTACTTATGTGTAATACGCAGGTCATAGGTAACATCGCAAAAACTAAACAGGACGTTTCTTAGTCTCAAATAAGCAATAAGCGCGGACTCAATCATCATTGAGCCGCGCTTTTTTTATGCTTTTGATCCCACCGCCAGCCCCGAAAAATCCGAGGCATTTGAGCCGGTTTTGGCTATAATACTCCGCACTCCATTTTGGTCTAACATTGAAGGAAACCGTTTTATGAGCCTAAATCATGTCCCGGCGGGCAAAGATCTCCCCGAAGATATTTACGTCATCATTGAAATCCCGGCCAATGCCGATCCCATCAAATATGAAGTGGACAAAGAATCCGGCACCCTGTTTGTAGACCGTTTTATGTCAACGGCGATGTTCTACCCTTGTAACTACGGCTACATCAACCATACCCTGTCGCTGGATGGTGATCCGGTTGACGTATTGGTCCCGACGCCATACCCATTACAGCCAGGCTCGGTTATTCGCTGCCGTCCGGTGGGTGTCCTGAAAATGTCTGACGAATCCGGTGAAGATGCCAAACTGGTGGCGGTTCCCCATACCAAACTGAGCAAAGAATACGATCACATCAACGATGTGAACGACCTGCCTGAGCTGCTGCGTGCCCAAATCGCGCACTTCTTCGAGCACTACAAAGATCTGGAAAAAGGCAAGTGGGTTAAAGTGGAAGGCTGGGACAATGTTGAAGCGGCCAAGGCTGAAATCCTGTCTTCTTTTGAACGTGCTGCCAAGCAATAATCCTGCCAGCTAAAACCACAAAAACCGCTGCCCCTGATAAGGGCAGCGGTTTTTGTTACGCTTCTGATGGTTACGCTTCTCCCTGGCGTTTTAGCCAGTCACCACTGGTTATGCGGTGCAACCCTTCTACGGACAATTGATAGAGGTAGATCCAGGCCTTACCATAAGGGGTATCAATCAGTTCCCTTTGGTATTCCTGATCGTTTTTTTTCAACTGATCCAACTCCGTCAGGATGGAGGGGGTAATCCGATAGACTTCACATTGGAGGGTCCCTGTGCCACGGATAACCGCCGGATAGTGCCCCAGATCATAAATTTCATAACCTGCCAACCGGTGTTCCCCCAACAATTGGGCATCCGTCATCCAGTGATGATTGCCTTGTTTTCGCCTCAGGCTACCATAAACAATAACTCGCATGTTTAAAACTCAAACTCATAGAGCAGATCTAAAGCCTGATCAATACCAGATACCGCTTCCAGATACAATCTTGGCATAACTCGATAGCGTAATGTCAGCGTCGCCAAAGAATCAAAAATACCGACACCGTACTTCACCTGTAAGTTGTTGGTAATCCTGCCACTGACAACCACCTGATATTTATCCCCCACTCCCTGGGTATCTAAAGCCAAATCAGAAACCCCAAACGTTTCCCCAATCTTGCCAACGAGTTGACCACTCTGGGCAATCCCCAATCCAATCAGCATGGCGGCCATTTGCGAGTTGTCAGAATCGCCTTTTTCCAGCCCTTCCCCCCGTAACAAGTAAGACAAGGCTTCCTGCTGCGATTTGACCGGATCAGAAAAAATCTCCACTTTCGGTTTATCTGCCAATCCCGTGACCCGCACACCGGCAATCACTTTGTTGGCGGTGGATTCTGGATTACGGATAGCTTCAATATTCAGCAAAGGCTGATCGGGCGGGCCAGAAAACATAATGGTTCCCTTACGCACCTGCAAATCTTGCCCATAGGCGTGGAAACTCCCTTCCGGGATATCAATCTGGCCATTTAGCCCCAACCCCTGTTGATCCTGAATGACTTTTAAGGCGCCTTTAAGCTGTGCCTTTAGGCCAAATGCACTCAGGCGCACATCATCGCCAATCTGAACATTTAAGTGACTTTGCAGCAAAATAGCGGATTTTTTCTTCTCGATGGGCTGGAGGTGGTCATCCAGCATCACTTCATCCGCAGAAACCCCGACCGCAGATTCCGGTAACTCCTGCACCGTGATACGTGCCCACGGGATATCCACATTACCGTCAAGTTTCAACAGGTTTGGTTTGGCCTCCAGCACCAGATTGGGGCTGATATCCACTTTCACCATCGGGGGCACCGTGACACGTAACTTATCACCCTTGGCGGCAATTCTGGCGTACCACTCATTCAGGCTGCGCCAATCAGCATGACCGTTTAAGTTTAATTGCCCCTGGGGGGTTTTGATCACGCCATGCAAATCAGAGCTGGCGCCGGCAAAATGCACGGCTAACTGACCCTGGGAGATATCGAAGGGCAGCCAATGGCTGCTGATTTTCAGGTCACCCGCGTTAAGTTGACCAAATAGCAGCGGCGTTTTGGCGGTGCCGCCCAAACGTAAATTCGCATTTAATCCTCCCTGCGCCTTTTCGTCTTTAGCCAAAATAGGCTTAATCAGCTTTAAGGCCACCGCTTGAATATCAATATTGCCGGCTAATTTTCGGCGGCCTTCTAAATCAGTGACCTGCACATCACCTTGCAACAGCCCATTGCCCGCCAATTTAAAGAGCCAGGCCAAATTCGCCTTGCCATTGATTAGCCCTGCATGCAGGGTGAGGGTTTCAAAATTCACCGGCAAGATATTTCCTTCCACGACCTGACGAACTTCCACCCCCTGCCCCTGAAGCGCCACTTTTGCTTGTGGCAACCCCTGCCCTGCGCGCCATTTGACCTCGGCATTCCCACTGAATATCCCCTTAAGTTGGGTACTTCTGTCAAGGAACGGCTGGATCATAGCTAAATCAAAGCGCTCAAGTGCCACTTGCGCATGGCCGCTCGCTCCCGCTTCAATCGGTTTGGGGATACAAAGGCGTGCATGGGAATTCAGCCAACAATGGGTGCCCACGATGGCTTTTTGTTGCAAATTGAAGTAATCAATGGCGATGGGCTTGCTTAAACGCCACTGACCGACAGGCGTATTCGCCTCCGTATGCGTGATGTTGCCTTTCCAGTGTGCTTTTTGCCGATCAAAGCTGCCATGAAGTGCCAATTGGCCTGATACCGGCGTGCCTTCGATTTTCAGTTGTAAATCATGTTTTTTTTCTGTGCCCTGGGCGTTGAGCGTCAGGTTCCTGATCGTGAAATCTGCCTGCTGCAATTGCCGCACCACAACCGATAACTGGCCCTGGATCTGCTCAGCCGAACGGATATCGGCTTTGATCGTGGCGCTATCCACCCTGAGTGCATCTTGCCAGCGCACCCCACGCGCATTGACATCCGCCATGATTTGCGGCGCTTTCAGGTTGCCCCGCAGTTTAACCTCACCAGTCCCCCGCCCCGCCAAACCGGGCAATAAGCCATGTAATTGCGGGGCATGAATGTCACCGTCCAGCTTCCACGCCGCATCCGTAAGCCGCCCCTGGATATTCAGCTTATTGCGGCCAAAAACAAGATCGAGCTGGGGGATATCCCACTGGCCGGCGGCATTGCCCGATGCCTGACCTCGCGCTTTAATGGCATTCTGTTTTACGTGACCTTCAAGGCGAATTTCAGGCACCTTAAGCTGCCAGCTTCCCCCGTACAGGCTGCCCCGCACGGCGATTTTACCGTCGATTTGGGCAGGCCATTCCGGCCACTGTTTGGCGGTATTGATGCCAGCCAAAATCAGCCCGGCATTCCAGCTAACGGCCTGACTCCAATCCACCACGCCGGTCAACTCCGCTTTACCCTGCAAGGCCGCCAGACGCAGGCGGGTTAACCTCAGCAACGCTTCATTGCCTTTTGCGTCCAATGTCAACAAGGCCGGAGGCAACCCATTGCCCTTGATCGCCGAGCGGAGGGAAAGATCGTAGTGGCTGGCCTGACCATTCAGGCGTAGTTTTACGCCATCAAGCTGGTACTCCGGTTTGCCGTGCAAAGGCCATTGCAGTTGCGGGCTGGTGAAGGTCAGGCGGGCGGGCAAGCCTGCTGTTGCCAATTCGGTCTGGGCGGCTAGGCTGGCGCTGACCGGGCCGGAAAGCGTCAGGGCGAGATCAAGCTGCTGCAATAACGCGCCTTTTAGCGTTAAATCCATCTGTTGCCCTGTCAGGTCATCCAGACTGAGACGGGCTAAATTCTCCGCCTTGCCCTGCACCCGCAGGTTAACCGGCCATTGCTCAGCCAGGGTTGCTGTCCCCTGTATCGCCAGTGCGCCTTCCGGTGACTGTAAGCGCAAGGTTTTGATCGCCACCGCCTGCCCATGATTACTGGCCTGTAGCTGCAACTCGTTAATGTTGATATCGCGATCACCGGTCAGGTGAAGCTGACGGCCGTGAATACCGGCCAGCGTGATATCAAGCGGGATAGGGATCGCGGGCAATTCGGTTAACAACGGCTTGGAGAACAATGCCTTTAACGTTGCACCCAATGATTTTTCAGGCCCAGCCTGCGGATGGGTTTTGGCGGGCTTTTCAGGGGGGCTTTTGGGCAAGGCCACCAACAGGTTGTTAATTGCCGTCGGTTTTACGATCAGCCGCTTTTCCTGCCACTGGGCCGCGGTTTTCAACTCATCCAAGGTCATGGCGATATCATCGACCGTCACGTGGATATTTTTTAACGCCAGCAAATCCAGCGAGATAGGATACGGTGTTATCAATTCCGTTAATGGCTTCGATTCCGCCGCCGGTGCCGATGGCGGCAGTTCAGCGGTATTGACCGCAACCGTCACCCCTTCCGTGGTCAAGGCATTGACACACACCTGGCTGTGTTTCAGGCAGGCAAGCCGAACCGACAGGTGCAGGTTATCGGCTTTCACCTTCACGCCCGGCATCTGGTATTTGACGCCCGTTAAGGTTAAATCGCGCCAGCCCCCGCTGACATGGGCAATCTCCAATCCGGGCACCCAGCGTGCCGCACTGTTGATCATAAAATGCAAGCCGGTTTGCGTCCCCACCAGCCCCACCACGGCGATCAATAACAGGCTAACCATCAGCAGGAAAGCGACACTGACCCTTTTTGCCCACTTCATAGTTCCGCCCCTAATCCAATATAAAATTCAATATTATGGCTATCGGGATCATTGATTGGCGTGGCCAAATCAAATTTTATCGGCCCCACCGGGGAAGCCCAGCGCACCCCCATGCCGGCACCGGTTTTGAAATTGCTCTGTCTAATGTCATTCACCGCTTCCCCCGAATCGATGAACACGGCTCCCCACCAGTTACCATAAACATGGTATTGGTACTCCAATGAGCCAACCACCAACTTTGATGCGCCGACTAATTTGCCGTCCCGGTTGGTCGGGGAAACTTTTTGGTATTTGTAGCCACGAATACTGCGATCGCCACCGGCAAAGAAACGCAGATCCGGCGGCACCTTGTCGAATTCATTGGTTTCTATCCAGCCCAAATCGGCTCGCATCACAAAACGGTGGTTCTCCCGATAAGTCCTGATCCAGACGTGATGAGCCTGTAACACCAAAAAATCGACATTGGATTGCCAGGTGGTATCAGAAATATCCACCGAGTAACGCTGGCTATCGCCCCAAGAAGGCATGGTTCCCCCCCGCTGGCGAATACGGCTAAGACTGAACCCCGGATACAGCAGCGTGGTGGTATTGGTGACATTGGCCTGGGTAAAGTGGCTCAGGCTCCAGCGCAAATTCACGCCATATTGCCAGCCAGTAAAACGATCCCAATTGCGGGACAGGTTTAAGGTTGCCGTATCGGAAATGGTATCGTTAATCGCTTTGCGTTTATAACCGGTTTGTAGCTGGTAGTACTCTTCCAGCGGGTTGACTTTCAGCGGCATTTTGTAGGCGGCATCGATAAGCTGATCCCGTGTCGACAGGTTAAGGCTGGTGCTCAGGCTGTGCCCACGGGAATTAATCCACGGTTTTTTCCATTTGGCCTGTACGCGCGGGCCAACGTCCGTGGCATAACCGCCGCCCAACTCCACCGAGTTGGCTGAGCGTGGGATTAAGGCGGCATTGAGCGGCAAGATCTTATCCTGATTTTCGCGCCCGGCTTTAAAATCGGGCACCACAACCGCAGAGTTGAACCAGCCGGTATCAACCAAACGGCGGTTAAACTCGGCCAACTGTTCCGAGGTATAGTATTCGCCTTGTTTGAACGGGATCAGGTTATGCAGGTAAGGTTCACGAATTTGTGAACCGTGGAAGGCGACCGAGCCAAAGCGATAACGTTGGCCGCTATCAAAATCAAAATCCCAAATAGACTCGTGCAAATCTTTTGCCACCCCCAGCTCACTTTTTTTCATGACCGCATCAAAATAGCCTTTCTTGACCGCCAGATTGGTCAATGCACTTTTAAAATCTTCATATTGACCGTGGTTGAGTATTGTCCCGATTTTTGGCCGGTTTTTGGCAATCAGGGCGGCATAATCTTTATCGGTTTTCGCGCCGCCCTCCAGTTCAACATTCACGGAAGCCACTCGCACAGGCTCCCCCAGCGTCACTCTGGCGGTTAAAACCGGGCGGGCGGGTGGTGGATTTTCTTGGTAGGTAAATTCAACGGTGGGCGCATAATAGCCCAATGGCCGCAGCCCTTGTTGTATTGCTTTCGCGACACGGGCACGAAAACGGCCATCCGGGGAAACTTCATCGGTACTGATATTGGAAAGTTGCACCCTGGCATTTTTTTCTAATTCGCCAGAAAGCCCTTCTATTTTCAAGCGTAAATTTGCACTGTAAGCCGATGGCGTGACGATAGATAAAAAAAGCGCACCTATGAGGGGATATCGTGACACTCGAACTCCTAATATTTAGCCATCTGTAGGGTAAATTCCAACAATTAAAGAAATGCTGCAATAAATTAATTCTGGTAAAGTTTTAAGGATATACAAGCCACATATCATCATAAAACTTGTGCATATACAGGAGATAATCTTGCCAAATTCAACTAATGGAAGACAACATGTTTCTTCACCGCAGGCCATATCCGGCAGAGCCACTCCGCTCGCGGTATCACCCTACCATGCCATCACCCAGCATGCGATAGCGAACATTCCTGAAAATGGGGAAATTGCTTATGTCGGCATGGGCTGTTTCTGGGGCGTGGAGCGCCTTTTCTGGCAACAGGCCGGCATTTACACCACCTCCGCAGGGTACAGTGGCGGCACGACCCCCAACCCCACCTATGAAGAAGTGTGTACGGGCTTGACCGGCCATGCCGAAATCGTCCGGATCGTCTTTGATCCCGCCAAAATCAGTTACTCGCAATTACTCACCCTGTTCTGGGAAAATCACGACCCCGCGCAAGGCATGCGCCAGCATGGGGATATTGGCAGCCAGTACCGTTCAGCCCTGTATACCGTTTCACCCCAACAGTATGAGCAGGCCATTGCCAGCCGCGACCACTACCAGCAAGCGATGGCGCAAAATGGCGACCCGCGCCCCATCACGACGGAAATTCGCCCGGCCGGGCCATTCTATTTTGCCGAGGATTACCACCAGCAATACCTCCACAAAAACCCTGAGGGGTATTGTGGCTTAGGCGGTACGGGGATCTGCTTCCCGCCGGCACTGAGAAACTAACCGATGTCGCTAGCCCAACAGCATGACTGTTGGGCTAATTGCCTGAGTCACCCGCCATAAATCCGCCTTTACACTCCAGCCGATAGCTATCACAGCAGATAAACAGATTTTATAGCGCAAAACCACATTTTCGCCCGAATTAATTGCTTTGTATATCATATTGTTGAAGTAAAAATTCAACTTAAGTAATATCTCTTGGCGCTTTAACAGTAGGATGGAATGACCTTGATACTTTAACAATCAATAAGTGAGGTAATTATGTCTGACGTAAGCAAACCCGATACACCCAAATGTCCATTAGATCTGAGCCAATATCAGGTACTGGTGAATAATGTTTCACCCGTTGGCAGTTGCCCGTGGGCTTTGATTCAGGTGTATGCAGGAGTAAAAGTCCATCGCAGTGGTTGGAATGCCCCCAAAGAACATTTACGCCTAGACTATGAATCGGGCACGGGTAGTGATAAAGGGAACCCTTATATTGAAAAGAGTGACAAGGATGGTGTGTGGGGCACTTGGCAACCCACAAAGGAAGATTTGGTCGCCTGTGATTGGAAGTTACTGACGGCAGAAGATAATAAGCCGAAGCCTGTGGATTGTATGCTGTCTTTTACGCTTGAATTGGGTGCTGGCAAGGATATGGAGGGTCCAGCTTGGGGATATTTGAATGAAGATGTGGATGGTCCAGCTTGGGGATATTTGAATGCAGGTGAGACTTCTCATTACAAGGGGCCGGCTTTCGGTACTTTGACTACAGTCCAAAATAACGTAGGTATCGCAAACATTTCAATGTTCTATTTTAGAGATAATGGTCAAATGATGTTTGGAGTAATCCCTGCCCAAGATAACCCACTGCAGGCGCGTGAATTATTTACGAAAACGCTTTATGTCACCGTTGATAACACCACCTATAATCTTGGGGGTAATCCATCCGCGGGAGGTATTGACGCACAATTAGCTGCCGCCCTGCCACGCCATATGGCGGGTAATCCATCCGCGGGAGATATTGACAATAATTTTAGCGATTATTTCAGTAATGACACACGAAAATTAGGTGCCATATTGAAGGAAACAGGCAAAACCAAGCACTTTTGCCTAACCTGGAAATAATCCCCCCAATCTACCCCCTGAATTCAAGGCTACGCCCAGCGTGGCCTTTTTCATCTTTATTTACCGCCGTCTCTTTCGCTATTCCCTGAGCCACTAGCGGTAAATTCGCCTTTACACTCCAGCCGATAGCTATCCTAGCAGATAAACAGATTTTATAGCGCAAAACCACATTTTAGACCGTATTAATTGCTTTATATATCAAATCGTTGAAGTAAAAACTCAACTTAAGTAATATCTCTTGGCGCTTTAACAGTAGGATGAATGACCTTGAACTTTAACAATCAATAAGTGAGGTAATTATGTCTGATGTAAGTAAGCCCGAAAGCCATAACGCTGACCTTAAATGCCCCTTTAATCCAGAGGATTATAAGGTCAAAATCAATGATACGGTTGCCCCAGTTGGCTCATATCCTTGGGCAATCATTCAAGTCTATTTAGGCGCGAAAATACGTCGTAGCCATTGGGCGGTGCCCGATGAATACCTACGCCTTGCCGGTATGCCCGATGATTTGCCCTATATTGAGAAACGCAAAAAAGACGACGTCACACGCTGGCAACCCACTCAGGAAGAGATGTTCGCTTGTGATTGGAGCTTGTGGAAGCCAGAGAGTTGCATGTTGTCTTTTGATCTTGAATTGGGTACTAGCAATTTTAGTGGCACTGGCCAAGATTGGGGATATTTGGCTAAAGATGGGTATGTTAAAACAGACGAGTCGACTTTCGGTACTTTGACTAACCTTCAAAGTCACGTAGGTATCGCAAACATTTCAATGTTCTATTTTGAAACAGATAATGTAGTGTATTTGGGGGTGTCTTCTGCTCAAGATAACCCACAGCAGGTGCAGGAATTACTTAAGAAAACGCTTTATGTCACCGTTGATAACACCACCTATCATCTTGGGACTTCCAGAACATTTACTTATAATGATAATAATATTTGTTATTATTATTACGATAATGACACACAAAAATTAGGTGCCATATTGCAGGAAACCGGCAAAACCAAGCACTTTCGCTTCACCTGGAAATAATCCCCCAATCTACCCCCCTGAATTCAAGGCTACGCCCAGCGTGGCCTTTTTCATCTTTGCCGCCCGTTCAGTTTTTCCCGCTCACGGTTCCAAAGCGATGCGAACCATTGCGCAAAAAGATATTGAAAGATCTGGGACTATCCACCTCAAAATAATGCCCAACATTATTCGTGGGTTGGGATGGCGAACGACTTGAAATCAGCGATAATTTTAGCGTGAAATTCGTATCTTGAGTAAAAATAAATTTGGAATTTATATATTGTAGCCTATAATTTTTATAGGCTGTAGCCTATGAATTGAAGTTTATATATTCATAAATATGGAAGACGGCGTGTGTGGGACGTCATAACGACAAAATTATTTGACCAATGGTTTGATTAACATCGCTGATGAACAATTTAAAAATCACCTGAATAATTTGGAGAAATGACATGTCAACGTTAAACAAACTGATGAAAAAACGTAGCCCAGAAAGCCGCGTGCGAATTAAAGAAAAAGCAGACGAAATGCTGCTGGAAACGCAACTTTACCAAATTCGTGAGGCGCTGGCGTTATCACAAACGCAGGTCGCAAAAAATCTGGGGATAGCGCAATCGTCTGTTGCCGCTATTGAACAACGTGGAAATGAATTAAAAATTTCCACGCTGAAAAAATACATTGAATCTATGGGTGGCGAAATGACTCTCGGTGTCAAATTGCCTGGCGGTAAATCAATGAATTTTTCTATTTAATAAAAATCCTGATTATCCAATTAACACATCGGCGATGATATGAACGTGACTGCTCTTCGCCGTAAATGGCGAGGCCTCCCACTTCACAGGCCGCTGCTTAATATTCAGCGCAGCATTGATTTTATGACATTATCCGTTAACCGACGAGAATCACCCTATTTCGGTCTGTAAGCGCAATACGTGCTGGTTCACTTCACTCATGACATGGAAATGGCGTTTGTCTTTGATTTTCGGGGGTAAAATCTTGCCATAATTGAATTCAAAAGCGCCCATGTCCTGAATATATAATCGTCCACGAAATAGGGTCTTTACGTAGAGAGCAATTTTCACTGGGTTATAATGGCGAAAGATTTTCATCTCTGTTTTTTCCTCCCATGCTTCTTACGATACTATTCGATTGCTACGGCATAACATCGGGTTATTTCATCACCACTCAATGGACTTAAAAAACACGTCACGGTTATGCCAACTGTATAGACTACGTATAGGAAAGTTGGTTCATTCTCTATCCAAAATGTTATCAAATTGTTTATTTTTTTGAGGACAGACCAGTTAACAAACGCTATGCTGAATATGACGTTCCCTGATAACATGCCACCCCTGATAGATAAGGAATAAATATGTTAAAAAACAATATGTTAATAAAAATCGTGTTATCTGCATTATTGAGTGTCACGCCACTATTTGCTTTCGCCCATCACCTCAATTTAGAGCAACAACTTCCCGCTGTCAGTGTGACAGATAAAGGTGAACTGTTGCTCAACAATGATAAGTTCAGCTACCAAAACTGGAGCAGTGCTGAACTGCCGGGGAAAGTCAGAACAATCCAGCATATTGCCGGTCGTAGCTCTGCCAAAGAGATGAATGCCCCTTTAATTCAGGCATTGAAGGAAGCTGATTTACCTAAGGATAAGTATCAAACCACCAGTATCGTGAATACCGATGATGCTATTTTTGGTACGGGAATGTTTGTGGGTAATAGTATCGAAGACAGCAAAAAACAGTTTCCGTGGTCACAATTCATCGTGGATAGCCACGGGGTGGTGAAAAAAGCCTGGGGACTGGAACCCAAGAGTTCAGCTATCATCGTGCTGGATAAAAACGGTAACGTGAAATTTGTCAAAGATGGCAAATTAAATCATGCCGAAATTGAACACGTTATCAGCTTAATCGAAGCCGAATTGAAAAAATAGCTTAACGAACAGTGATAATGGCTCCCCGTTGTGAGCCATTATCTCCTGACGCTTATCGCGTTAGTATCAAAAAACGCTGACCCTAAAGCCGGGATTCAGGAAAGATTCACGCGGCGTGTAATTGAGTGTCTTCCCTTCCCAGTCGGTCACATGCGCCCCCGCCGCAATGGCAATGGCATGACCGGCTCCGGTATCCCAGATGTTGGTTGGCCCAAAGCGTGGGTAAAGTTGGGCTTTTCCCTCTGCAACCAGACAGAATTTTAGTGAAGATCCTATCGAAAGTGTATTGTGCACCCCTAGCTGGGCGAGGTAATCTTGCAACTCTTCATCATCCTGATGGGAACGACTGACTACCACCACCGGAGGCTTCGCTGGCATCGCTTTAATCGGCAGCGTCTGACCATTGGCCTCTTTCCACGCCTGACGCCCTTGCCCTGAATATAAGACGTTTTGTACAGGAACGTAGACGACCCCCATGACCGGTACGCCATTTTCTACCAACGCAATATTGACGGTAAATTCACCGTTTCGGCGAATAAACTCTTTCGTCCCATCCAATGGATCAACCAGCCAATAACGCTGCCAATTTTTCCGCTCTTCCCATGCAGGTGGATCTTCTTCTGATAACAACGGGATATCAGGCGCAATGTGCAATAATCCCGCTTTAATGACTTGATGAGCGGCAATATCCGCGGCCGTTACCGGCGAATCATCCATTTTATGTTCGACTTGCAATGGTTGTTCAGCCTGATAGACCTCCATGATCGCCGCACCCGCTTCCCGTGCCAATTGGCAGATCTGTTGTAGCATCATTCACCTCTGTGTTTGTTATTCAGCTATCCTCCCATGCTTTCAAATGGCAACTTTTTGACGGTGTTGCGCTGTGTTGCACATTGAAATCAATTCCGGGATACCCTTTGAAGCTACATTTTTAACGCATTTTTCATCGGAATGGCGAATATTTTCTCTTTTAGCGGCGGGAAATGTCGTGCGGGAATACACCTGAAAAAATAGCCGGCTAACCGGCTATTCAACAACTTACAGAATTTCCAGTAATTCGACTTCGAAAATCAGCGTGCTATAAGGCGGAATAGATGCCCCTGCGCCACGCTCACCATAAGCCAGATTATGAGGAATATAGAGTTCCCACTTAGAACCGACTGGCATCAGGGTCAACGCTTCAATCCAACCGGGGATCACGCCGCTGACGGGGAATTCTGCTGGCTCGCCACGCTGTACTGAACTGTCAAATACGGTGCCATCGATCAGGCGGCCAGTATAGTGAACACGGACACGATCAGTACGGGTAGGGATAGTGCCATCACCTTGGGTCAGGACGGAAAATTGCAGGCCAGACTCCGTGCTGCTGACACCTTCACGCTGAATATTGTCTGCCAGAAATTTTTTGCCTTCTTCTGCCATCTCCTGCTGACGTTCACGACGAACGCTATCAGCACGTTCATGTATCTCACGTAGTGCGCGATGCAGTTCTTCGACAGGAATAGCAGGAGAACGGCTTTCCAGCGCATCACACAGCCCTGCCAGCAGCGCTTCTGGTTCTAACCCTTGTAAACCCGATTCCTGTAATTGCTGCCCAACCTGCAAACCAATCCCGTAACTTGCCCGCGCTTCAATAGACTCAAAAGAAGGTGTTGTCATGAAAGTACCTGTTATTAAATGAGTGAAAGCTCAAGCATAACAGCACTGTCTGGATGGGTAAACGCGTGAAGGCGTTTAATTGGATTATCGTTCTTTACTCTGTTTGGTGGCGAAGTGTAAGCGTCCAAAATGAAATAGTGACATTGTTTATACCCTATGGATTTCAAGATGCAGCGCAGCGGCAAGGGAATGAACCCCCAGGAGCATAGATAACTCTGTGACTGGGGTGAATGAGCGCAGCCAACAAAGCGGCAACTTGAAAGACGACGGGTATAGTGATTTGAAACCTATTTATCCGATAGTATTCCCACATTGACTTTAATTTAAAGCATAGAGCAATTCATCCAAAAGAAATTGCGATGAAGCTGTAATTAAGCTTCCTCCATGTAATAGTTTTTCCCTGGAACCTTGTAGATTTGCACACACCACTCCAGACTCTCTCATACAAGGGATCAATGCTGCTATATCCCAAGGTTTCATTAGAGTATCAAGAGCGGCATCAATGCGCCCCATAGATACCATAACATGCTGATAGCAATCATTTATAAAAACAGTATCTCTGGCAGTATGCACTATATTAGACAAATTATAAGCTTTCATACCTTCCCGTCTATCGAATGTAGTGCTATGAATACCTGAGGCTGATATCACAGAATCTTTTAATTTTCTTTCATTATTGGACGCGATAGAGATTTTAATAGGAGTATTATTACCATGTTGAACCCAGCATCCCTCACCTTGAGAGGCATAAAAGACTTTTTCTAATGCAGGAAAAGAAATGACACCAATAAGGGGTTCATTATTTTCAACATTCAAGTCAGTTCGGGTAACTAAAGATTTGTCGGATTTTATCTCGAAAGCTTTTGCATTATAAAAAGAGTCAATCGTAAATTGACGTGTTTGTTTAACCGCTTGTATAGCTATGTTTAACATCGTAACCTCATTAGGCTTGGACTTAAAGCCCAAGCCTATAAATATCAAACCAGATTGAGCACTCTTAACATAAAAGAGTCTAAGTTATCCTTAAATTCATCTATGTTAGAAAAAATGAAGTCCGAATGTTCATCGCTCAATTTCACATCTCCTGTGCAACGAATACTAAAATTGAGTTGAAGACATTTTCTGCCTCTGGCAGAATAGCTGACGGAGCTAACATACTTTTCTATTTCGATAATATCTAAGTCAACTTCTTCCTTTATTTCGGGTCATGACCTCAAAATCCATAGAAATACATGACAGGGTCATAGGGTATTATTTAAACATTCATCACTATCAATAAATTGGTATCATGACCCAAGCATTCATTCTCGTTTTCTTTCACAAATTAAAAATGGTGAGAGAATTAGTTTTAGTAATACTTATAATTTTGGAACCGAGTCTATACCCTATGGATTTCAAGATGCGGCGCGGCGGCAAGGGAATGAACCCCCAGGAGCATAGATAACTCTGTGACTGGGGTGAATGAGCGCAGCCAACAAAGCGGCAGCTTGAAAGACGACGGGTATACACACCCAAATGACCCGTTATGGGCTATAGGCAGTGCAATAGTTAGTGGAAGATTATCTGATATTGAAGTAAAAGAAAGAGGGAATAGATATAATCTATTTGGCGTAGTTAATTACAAACTTTATGACAAATTCACGGATCCAGTTGATATATTTAATTGGTTTGAGAAAGATTGAAATCCATTAGGTGCTCCTTTTGAAATCAAAGGAGAATGGAATCAACCTATCAGCATCGATATTGATAAAAATACATATGAGAATAAAATAAAACAGTTACTTAATAAATAATCATTTCATGGTTACAATGTTGTGTATTTAATGCACAACATTGTAAATAAACTCAGACAAATATAAAAAACAGTACAATAGTGGTATAGAGAGAATCTCAGAAAAAATAAGAGTGACAATAGATAGAGTTGAAAAAAATAGAATTTTTTTGATATTTTTCCCTGTGATGAAAAAATAACTTATTATAGTCATTAATATAAAGAAAACAGAAAATTTTATTACGTATAATGCGATGAATATCATTTTTACATCCTTTATATAAAAATTGATGACATCATATAAACATATTAAAAAGTTTTCAATTTATTAATTAACCATTGAGCCTTATTGTTTTTAAGGGCAATAGAAAAAGATCCCGTTCATGTCTTAAAAGCATTATCTATGTAGCACCTTGCTCATCCGTTTGGCAGGAAAATCATTTTGCGACATAAAACAAAAAACGCCGGCAATGCCAGCGTTTTTTGTCACCTGTTCCTTCCGCTAATCAGTGACGATTAAGCTTCTGGAACGATGTTAACGTTCAACTGTGCGAATACATCGCTGTGTACCTGGAAGTGAACTTCGTGTTCACCCACAGTACGCAGAACGCCGTTAGGCAGGCGAACTTCGCTCTTAGATACTTCAACGCCAGCCGCAGTCACTGCGTCAGCGATATCACGAGTACCAATAGAACCGAACAGTTTACCTTCGTCACCTGCTTTGGAAGCGATGGTGACAGAACCCAGTGCACTGATTTTCTCTGCACGAGCTTGTGCTGCTGCCAGAACGTCAGACAGTTTAGCTTCCAGTTCAGCACGGCGAGCTTCGAAGAATTCGATGTTTTTCTTAGTCGCAGGAACCGCTTTGCCCTGTGGTACTAAGAAGTTACGGGCATAACCCGCTTTAACGTTAACTTGGTCACCCAGGCTACCCAGGTTAGCTACTTTATCAAGCAGAATAATTTGCATTACCTTATCCTCTCAAAGTCGTTAATGGACTGAGCCTATTACTGATGGCGATCAGTATAAGGCAACAGAGACAGGTAGCGCGCACGCTTGATCGCACGAGCGAGCTGGCGCTGGTATTTTGCACGGGTGCCAGTAATACGGCTTGGTACAATTTTACCGCTTTCGGTAATGTAGTTTTTCAGCGTAGCGATATCTTTATAATCGATCTCTTGTACGCCTTCCGCGGTGAAGCGGCAGAATTTGCGACGACGGAAATAACGTGCCATTTGGCTAGTCTCCAGAATCTATCAATTCAATCTGCTCGGCATGGAGAACCAGTTTGCTAAGACCATTGCGCCCATAATGGGAATGAATGAACCCTGCTACGGTGATCCGACTGCCGACCGTTATACTGTGAGTATATTCCTGTAACAATTGTCCGCTGGCAATAACGGGCATTCTGCACCATGACTGCCTGCTGAATCCGGCTTCCTGTTGCTGTGAACGATGTTCAAGCACAAACTGACAATGTGGAATACCCGATGGACTGACTTTTCGTATCGGTGCCTTACATACTGTGCCGGAAAGCACCAATCGATTGGTTGTCACGGTAATTACTCTTCAGAATCCCCAGCTTCTTCAGCATCATCAGCCAGGTCTTCTTCCAAGACCAGATCACGGCCGCGACGTTCGTCTTTAGCCTTAACCATTGGTGATGCTTCAGTGATGGCGTGCTTAACGCGCATAACCATGCTGCGGATAACGGCGTCGTTGAAGCGGAAGTTAGTTTCCAGCTCATCAATCGCTTCTTGTGGCGCTTCAACGTTCATCAGAACGTAGTGTGCCTTGTGCAGTTTGTTGATTGGGTAAGCCAGTTGACGACGGCCCCAGTCTTCCAGACGGTGAATCTGACCTTGCGCGTTAGTGATTGTCGCACTGTAACGCTCGATCATGCCCGGAACCTGTTCGCTTTGGTCAGGATGGACCATAAAAACGATTTCGTAATGACGCATGAGTTGCTCCTTACGGATTATTCAGCCTCCTGTCAGGGTCAGCCGTGGCCCATGGAGGCAAGGAACGTAATTTGGTACGGCTGAAAAATCGACGCGTAACTATACCTGTACAGGATAAAAAACTCAATAAAGAATTATTGAGCACGCCTCTGGCGTACGATTTCAAACAAGCATACCCCGGTTGCCACCGAGACGTTCAAAGAGGAAACGGCGCCCGCCATCGGAATGCTGATCAATTCATCGCAATGATCGCGAGTCAAACGGCGCATTCCTTCCCCTTCCGCGCCCATTACCAGCGCCATTGGGCCAACCAGTTTGCTCTCATATAAAGCATGCGTGGCTTCTCCCGCCGTGCCGACAATCCAGATATGGTGTTCTTGCAGTAAACGCAGGGTTCGGGCAAGGTTAGTGACACGGATTAGCGGTACGCTTTCTGCCGCACCACAGGCTACTTTTTTGGCGGTTGCATTCAATTGTGCAGAACGATCGCGGGGAACGATAACGGCATCAACCCCTGCGGCATCTGCGGTACGCAAGCAAGCGCCCAGGTTATGTGGATCGGTAACACCATCCAAGACCAGCAGGAAGGGGCGCTCTAGCCGAGATAACAAATCCGGCAGATCATTTTCCTGATACTGACGCCCCGGCTTAATTCGTGCGATGATCCCTTGATGTACGGCACCTTCCGTTTGGGTATCCAACCATTGGCGGTTGGCAATTTGTACCGCAATGCCGATACCTTCCAACTCCTGCAATAATGGGGTTAAACGGCGATCTTCACGCCCTTTCAGTACATAAACTTCCATGAAACGTTGCGGATCGCGCTCCAGCAAGGCTTTAACGGCATGGATACCGTAGATAATTTCACTCATGACTGACTAATACCTGACTCACTGATATTTTTAAGCTATCGAAAAATAGTGGGCGGCAAAATCCGCCCTGTTTGATGATGGTAGGGTTTAATTTTTACGGCTAGTTTGTATTCGCACTTTTTTTCGCGCGTTTCGCTTTCAGTTTTGCCGCAATTTTTTTCGTCTTGTTGGACGGTTTTTTCTTTTTATCTGGCGCAGATTCTTTCGATTTTTCCGTATTTTTCTTTTTACGGAAGGCGTTATCTGGCTCAAAATTGGCTGGTTTTTTACGATCACGGCCTTTTTTGCCATTTTTACGCTCTGGGGTGCCTTTTTTCGCCTTATCCCGTGCGGTTTTCCCCGGATGACGCGCCTTTCGGGTGGTCGAAAGCAGGGCGAAATCAATCTTGCGTTCATCCATATGAACGGCGTCCACACGGATTTCGACTTCATCACCAAGGCGATAAGTTTGGCCGGAAGATTCGCCAATGAGACGCTGCCCCACGTTATCATATCGATAATAATCGTTGTCCAACGTCGAAACATGCACTAAGCCGTCAATAAACAGGTCATGCAAGCGAACAAAGAAACCAAAACCGGTCACACTGGTAATCAATCCGGTGAAAACATTCCCCACCTGATCTTGCATGAAATCACATTTCAGCCAGTCTGCCACATCCCTTGTCGCTTCGTCAGCACGGCGTTCGGTCATGGAGCAATGGTTACCCAGTTGCAGCATCTGTTCCAGATCGTTGTGACAACCGCCGGTTGGCGTCCCGCTATGTTCACTATCACCGCTTTCTTGCGCCAATATATATTTGATCGCCCGATGCAGCGCCAAATCAGGGTAGCGGCGAATTGGCGACGTAAAGTGAGAATAAGAGCGCAATGCCAAACCAAAGTGCCCACGATTCTCCGGCTCATAAATCGCCTGCTTCATGGAGCGCAACAACATCGTTTGCAATAATTCGCGATCTGGCCGATCCGCGACTTCTTTCATCAATTGTGCGTAATCTTTCGGTTCTGGCGTCATGCCCCCCAACAAGCTCAATCCCAACTCGTTGAAGACCGAACGCAGGTTCAGGATGCTCTCTTCTTTCGGTCGATCATGGATGCGGTACAATGCTGGCTCATGGTGTTTTTCCACAAAGCGAGCCGCAGCGATATTCGCCAGGATCATGCACTCTTCGATCAGTTTATGCGCGTCGTTACGAACCACCGCTTCAATGCGCTCAATACGGCGCTCCGCATTAAAGATGAACTTGGCTTCTTCTGATTCAAACGAAATCGCGCCACGCTGCTCCCGCGCCTGTTCCAGTGCTTGATAAAGCTCATGCAGATGCTCAATAGGTTGCACCAATGGTTGATAATGCTCACGCAGCTCTTGATCGCCTTGCAAAATCTTCCACACTTTTGTGTAGGTCAAACGGGCATGTGAATTCATCACCGCTTCGTAAAACTTATAGGAAGATAGCTTGCCTTGGGCGGAAATGGTCATTTCACACACCATACACAGGCGATCAACTTCTGGATTGAGAGAGCACAATCCATTGGACAGCACTTCCGGCAGCATAGGTACAACTTGGGATGGGAAGTAAACCGAGTTTCCACGGCTACGTGCTTCTGTATCCAGCGCCGTCTGCGGACGGACATAGTAGCTGACATCGGCAATCGCTACCCACAATCGCCAACCGCCGCCACGCTTTCTTTCGCAATACACCGCGTCATCAAAGTCTCGTGCATCTTCGCCATCAATCGTCACCAGCGGCAACGCGCGTAAGTCTACACGGCCTTGTTTGGCAGATTCTGGTACTTGCTCATCTAAATCAGCGATCTGTTTTTCGACCGTCGGCGGCCAGCTATATGGAATTTCGTGGGTTCGCAGCGCAATATCAACCGCCATGCTGGTTCCCATGGTTTCACCCAGCACTTCAACAATTTTGCCGATGGCTTTAGTCCGGCGAGTCGGGCGGTTTGTCAATTCAACCACCACGACATTCCCCATTCTTGCCCCACAGGTTGCTTCTTTTGGGATCAAGATATCGAAACTAAGGCGGCTATCATCCGGGACGACAAATCCCATGCCCGCGTCCATAAAATACCGGCCAACAATCTGGCTACTTTTTGGCTCTAACACCCGCACGATACGCACTTCAGTGCGGCCTTTTCTGTCCGATTGCAGGGGCTGAGCCAGTACCACGTCACCGTGGATCGCCATTTTCATTTGATCAGATGGCAGGTAGTAATCTTCTTTTTGGCCTTCCACTCGCAGGAAGCCATAGCCATCACGGTGTCCAATCACCGTGCCTTTCAATAAGTCTAATCGCTCCGGCAACACATAACATTGACGGCGGGTAAAAACCAACTGTCCATCACGCTCCATTGCCCGTAAACGGCGACGTAATGCTTCCAGTGCTTCTGGCGTGGTTAATTGAAGTTCTAGTGCTATTTCCTGACGGCTTACCGGAGTGGTATGTTTAGATATGATATCCAAGATGTATTCACGGCTTGGGATAGGTGATTCGTATTTTTCAGCCTCTCGTTCCTGAAAAGGATCTTTTGACATCGTCATTCCTCTATTGTCATCAGCAAGCTGTATATCCCCTTGCTTCACTTAACCAAAAGCAATTGATAAAGGGGACGATTGTCTCTGACCATGTCGGCCACAGTGTGTTTATCCAACTCTTCCAAAAAATTTTCTACCGCTTGATTCAAGACTGACTTTAAGCGACATGCAGGCGTGATTTGACAGGCACTACAATTGACCAATGACAGCGGCTCCAATAAGCGAACCACATCACCAATTCTGATCTCGTTGGCAGGTTTCCCTAAACTAATGCCGCCATTTTTTCCCCTGACCGCATTCACTAATCCTAGATGACTCAGTTGATTGATGATCTTTACCATATGGTTACGTGAGACACCATAAACTTCCGTGACTTCTGTAATACTCGTCATTTGCCCCTCCGGTAAAGAGGCCATATAAATCAAGGCACGTAATCCATAATCGGTAAAACTGGTTAACTGCACACTCACCTCTGGGAGATTGAATATAACGGCGTTTATTTGGAACCCAAAAATGTATGATTATTCGTTTTCTTAGTTGATCATCATTATGTGGGTATTTTAAAAATTAAGCAAAACAGGAAAAAACAAAAACCGGGCAATAAGCCCGGTTATATATGCCTGACAGATTAATCTATCGATTAAGCATCAAATGGATCACGCAGGATCATGGTTTCTGCACGATCTGGACCTGTAGAAATAATATCAACAGGGACGCCTGTCAGCTCTTCTACACGTTTGATGTAGTTCAATGCGGCTTGTGGCAATTGGCTGTGATCTTTCACGCCAAAAGTGCTTTCATCCCAGCCTGGCAGGGTTTCATAGACAGCTTCAAGCCCTTCCCAGTTTTCGGCGGCCAGTGGCGTTGTGTCAATGACAGTGCCATCAGCATGGCGATAACCCACGCAGATTTTCACTTCTTTCAAGCCATCCAGCACGTCCAGTTTGGTCATGCAGAAGCCAGACAGAGAGTTGATTTGGATCGCGCGACGAATCGCAATGATATCCAACCAGCCAGTACGACGGCTGCGCCCGGTAGTCGCACCAAATTCCTGACCTTTCTGACGCAGGTATTCACCGGTTTCATCAAACAGCTCAGTTGGGAATGGGCCTGCCCCTACGCGGGTAGAGTATGCCTTGATGATGCCCAGGACATAGTCAACATAACGTGGACCCAAGCCAGAACCCGTTGCAACGCCACCCGCCGTGGTGTTGGAAGAAGTCACATAAGGGTAAGTACCGTGGTCGATATCCAGCAGCGTACCTTGCGCGCCTTCGAACATCACCAATTCACCTTTCTGGGTTGCTTTGTAAAGCAGGTCAGAAACGTCAACGACCATCCCCGTCAAGATGTCGGCAACAGCCAAAATATCATCCAGGGTTTTTTGGTAATCAACAGCCGGTTCGTTGTAATAGTTAACCAACTGGAAGTTGTGGTAATCGACAATTTCTTTCAACTTAATCGCGAAAGTTTCTTTATCAAACAGATCCCCGACACGCAGACCACGACGCGCAACTTTGTCTTCGTATGCAGGGCCAATACCACGGCCTGTAGTACCAATCGCCTTGGCACCACGCGCTTTTTCGCGGGCATTATCCAGTGCAACATGGTAAGGCAAGATCAGCGGGCACGCTTCAGAAATAAGCAGGCGCTCACGTACGGGAACCCCACGTGATTCGAGTTCTTTCATCTCTTTCATCAAAGCATCTGGTGCTAAAACGACCCCATTTGCGATAATGCTGATGACATTTTCACGTAAGATCCCTGATGGGATTAAGTGGAGAACGGTTTTTTCACCGTTGATGACTAGTGTATGGCCCGCGTTATGGCCCCCTTGATAACGAACTACGTATTTAGCCCGTTCAGTCAGCAAGTCGACGATTTTACCCTTGCCCTCGTCACCCCATTGGGTGCCCAATACGACAACGTTCTTACCCATTTCAAAAGTTCACTCGGTTGCTTAAAAATGGATTCTACCATCTCATTTAGCACCTTTCAGTATTTTTTGTTACTTCTGTTATTTCTTTTCGTCATATAAATGGAGTGCTAAGTAAGCATTGGTAATGATAACAGGATAAAAAAAAGCCACTGTCGTTTTTTACAGTGGCTTACAGCAGAGTAAAATGCGGCTAAATAGATTAACCGCATTGAGTCACTTTAATGCTTTTGGGATTTTCCCAGCGAAATCATTTAATCCGCAGCATGAAGGCGTTATTTCGTAGGTGCTTTCATATAACGGAAGAAATCGGTATCTGGGCTAAGTACCATCACATCATTGCCGTCATTCTTGAAGCTCTTTTCGTAAGCACGTAAGCTACGGATAAACGCATAGAATTCAGGATCTTTATTGAACGCATCAGCAAATAGTTTAGTGGCTTCCGCATCCCCTTCACCACGTAAAACCAACGCTTCACTCTGTGCTTCTGCTTTAATTTCAGTGGCTGTTTTATCAGCAGCAGCTCGGATCTTTTCTGCTTCTTCCAAACCTTCCGAACGCAGGAGACGCGCTTCTGCTTCACGATCAGCTCGCATACGCTGATAGATGGCTTCTGAAATTTCCTGTGGCAAGTTGATCTGTTTGATACGAACGTCAACAACCTCAATACCTAACGCCGCCATACTGTTTGGATTAATCGCTGCTTGCTTGCCTTTCGTCTCTTTTTCTACCAAGGCCGCGGCAGAGGCAATCGCATTATCGACATCCGTTTTCCCACTTTCTTCCTGGGTTCCCAGATTCAGGGCATCACGCACATCTGTCGTTAAACGACCACGCGAGTCAGTGACAATACCACGTACATCAAGGCGACCAATTTCAGAGCGCAAACGGTCACTGAATTTGCGTTTCAATATCGTTTCAGCCCGGATAACATCACCGTTACCGGTTGCCAGATAGTAACGACTGAAATCGTTAATGCGCCACTTCAAGTAAGAATCAACGATCAAGTCTTTATTTTCACGCGTTAAGAAACGGTCAGCCTTGATATCCATCGTTTGAATACGAGCATCAAGGTTTTTGACGGTTTCCATAAACGGAATTTTGAAATGCAAACCCGGCTCATAAATCACCGGCTTATTTTCTGCATCACGTATAACCTTACCAAAACGCAGGACAATGCCACGCTCGCCTTCTTTCACAGTAAAGATTGATGAATAAAGAACAACCAATACCGCAATAATCGCAACAATTAATGAATTACGCATGATTATGGTCTCCCTATTCTGACCGTATCACCGCGCTGGTTATCGCTACCACCATAAGTGTTAGATTCCCGTTGTGGTGTCGATTGATTCTGATGAATCATCTTCTGTGCCGTTGTGTTGCTGGGTGCATGTTGCTGAACTTTCGCCTGATCTTTGACAATCTGATCTAATGGCAATAACAGCATGTTATTACTCTTCTCGTTTGCAATGATTTTACGTGTATTGCTTAACACACGCTCCATCGTTTCGATATACAGACGTTCACGAGTAATTTCTGGGGCTGCCTTATATTCAGGTAAAATTTTGGCAAAACTCGCCACTTCACCCCTGGCATTCAATACGGTGCTAACTTTATAGGCTTTAGCATCTTCAATGATACGCTGTGCATCACCTTTCGCTTTAGGTAACACTTCGTTTTCGTAAGCGCGAGATTCACGAATGGTTTGTTGCTTCTGTTCGCGCGCCGCGATCACGTCGTCAAATGCAGCTTTGACTTCTTCTGGCGGACGAGCAGTCTGAAAGTTTACATCGACTACTGTAATACCCATATGGTATGGACGGATAGTCTCTTCCAATACCTTTTGAGTATCGTTACGGACAACAGTACGCCCTTCCGTCAGATTTGTTTCCATCGAATATTTGCCAACAACACCGCGCACGGCACTGTCTGTCGCTTGCCCCAGGCTATTATCAGGATTGGTAACACTGAAGAGGTAAGCTGCTGGATCAGTCACACGGTATTGAACGTTCATTTCAGCCAATACAACGTTTTCATCCGACGTCAGCATGGCACCGGATGTTGCCAAATCACGAACAGATTCGATGTTAACAGCCGTGACTTGATCGATAAACGTCATTTTCCAATTCAAACCAGGCTGTACAACATGACTAAATTTACCAAATCGAGTCACTACGCCACGATCTGATTCTTTAATCGTATAGAAACCACTTACAACCCAAACAGCAATTGCAGCAGCAACGGCAAGACCAATAAGACGCCCGCCAAATTTCGGGTTCTGTTCAGAACCATTTCCACCTTTGTTTCCACCGAGACCACCGAGTTTTTCACTCAGCTTACGGAACAGATCGTCGAGATCAATTGCCCCACGGTTACGACCACCTTTATTGTTGCCGCCGGAGTTGCCGCCATTATTCTTGCTGCTTCCCCACGGGTCGCGGTCCTGTCCGTTATTACCGGGCTGATTCCACGCCATGTTTTAGCTCCACTTTCTAGTTTTTACTGGTTTTTCAGAGGTGACTGCTCTCCACCCAAATGGGTGAGGCTTCCCACTTCACAGGCCGTTGTTTGACAATAGCCTCCGTGGGCAGAAACGACGAACTTCATCGTTTTGTAAGCAACCAATATTATTGGGTGATATTTTTGACAGTGCTGATGCTATTACTGCAATTCTGGCACAGCCATTTCATCACCGCCATTTCATCTCTGCTACTCCATGACCATAAGCACCTTGAAATGACGGCTAAAATGATACCTTGTTTGTTGTCTTGCGCCAATCAATCAGACAACATAGTCTGGTAAATTTGGTTCTTGTTTACACAGACGACGCCAATCAACGATTGGCATTCTGACTTCAACACCAACCTCACCATTTTCTTCTATCCATTCGCGTTCAATGGCCTGAAGCTGATAAAAACGGCTGCGCAGACGCCCTGCTTCGGGTGGAAGGTGCAATTTATAATGCGCGATTTCGCCGGAAAGACGCTCTGTCAACGCTTGCAATAACAGAGGAATACCTTCACCAGTTTGGGCTGACACCCAAACCCTCACCGGACGATTTTCTTCATCACGGTCAATACGGGGAACAAAATCTTCCAGCATATCGATTTTATTCATCACCATCAGAGAAGGGATCTCATGAGATTCAATCTCTTCAAGGACACTGTCAACAGCACTAATATTTTCATCAAGGCGAGTATCGGCTGCATCAACAACGTGCAACAATAATCTCGCCTGCCGAGTTTCCTGCAAAGTCGCCTTGAACGCGGCCACCAAATCATGGGGTAAATGGCGGATAAAACCGACTGTATCAGCCAAAACAACCGTGCCAACATCATCCACCTCTATTCGGCGCAGTGTCGGGTCCAGGGTAGCAAAAAGCTGGTCAGCCGCATAAACGTCGGCAGAAGTGACTTTATTAAATAAACTCGATTTTCCGGCATTGGTGTAACCGACAAGGGAAATTGTTGGAATATCCGCTTTATTGCGTGCCTGGCGACCCTGTTCACGCTGCTTTTCAACTTTGTTGAGACGTCCCAAAATCTGTTTGATTTTGTCACGCAGCATACGACGGTCACTTTCCAACTGGGTTTCTCCAGGCCCACGCAACCCGATCCCCCCTTTTTGCCGTTCAAGGTGAGTCCAGCCCCGAACCAGGCGGGTAGACAGATGACGCAATTGCGCCAATTCGACTTGTAATTTGCCTTCGTGCGTTCTTGCCCGCTGGGCAAAAATATCCAGAATCACTCCCGTGCGATCAACGACACGGCATTGGCACAAGCGCTCAAGATTACGTTCCTGAGCAGGGCTGAGGGCATGGTTAAACAACACCACATCTGCACCGCTGTTTTTGACAGCTTCAGCAATTTCCTCTGCCTTGCCCTCTCCGACAAAATATTTCGGATGAGGTGCCCTCCGGCTTCCCGTTACAATCTGCACAGGAGAAACACTCGCGGAAGTCACCAATGACTCGAATTCACTGAGATTTTCCGTATCTTTTTCCTGTGAGAAGAAAACATGCACCAGAACAGCTAATTCTCCGCCTTCATAACGATCAAACAACGGTGCAACCTCTCAGGCTGAGTAAAAATCCAATAAGAAAAAACATAGGTAAAGTCTCCCTACCTATGTTTTTATTTTCAGGCACGGATGCTGATTTACTCAGCGCCATCGCTTTCCTGTTGTACCGCTGGGGTAGTGCCAGCATGATAATTTCCGATGCCAGTCGGCGCATTCTGGTTGTTACCATGATGAGACACTGGGCGAGAAGGTACAACAGTAGAGATGGCATGTTTATAAACCATCTGGCTAACCGTGTTCTTTAGTAAGATGACAAACTGGTCAAAAGATTCAATCTGCCCCTGTAATTTGATGCCGTTGACCAAATAAATAGAAACCGGGACCCTTTCACGTCGTAAAGCGTTCAGGAATGGATCTTGCAGAGATTGCCCCTTAGCCATTCTATATTTTCCTTATTTTGTTGTTTTTAACTAAGAACCTGTTGGTTCGAAAAAAGTCACTACTCAAACTCAAAAATGACACTTTGCATTGATCACTTGCACTGATCAATTGTACACAATCAATGAATTTATGTACTAATAACCTGCATGACGGTGTTTAAGTTTTGTTTAGGTTGATCACTATCCAACCAGGTCACATTGTCCCAACTCCTGAGCCACGTCATCTGGCGCTTCGCCAATTGGCGTGTCGCACAGATACCACGATAAACCATCTCATCATGAGAAATTTCGCCCGCGAGGTAAGACCACATCTGACGATAACCAACACAACGAATGGAGGGTAAGTCTGTATGCAAATCACTACGAGCATAAAGTGCTTTGACTTCATCTTCAAACCCTGATTTGACCATTTGTTCAAAACGGGCGGCGATGCGTTGATGCAAAATTTCACGACTTGCTGGCGCGATCGCAAATTGATGAACTCGATAAGGCAATATTTCTCCAGACGTTTCAGTCAACTCAGTTAGAGTTTTACCCGAAATTCGAAAAACTTCCAGTGCACGAGTCAAACGTTGAGGATCATTAGGATGAATTCTTGCCGCAGAAACGGGATCAATCTCCTGTAATTGCCGGTGTAAAAACTCCCATCCCAGCTCCGCTGCTTGTTGTTCTATCTGTGCCCTTACCTCAGGATTTGCAGAAGGCAAAGGCGATAAACCTTCCAACAATGCTTTGAAATATAGCATGGTTCCACCAACCAAAAGCGGAATTCTCCCAGCCGCCGTGATTTCTGCCATTTCTTTCAATGCATCACGGCGAAAATCAGCAGCAGAATAGACTTCTGTCGGGTCAAGAATATCGATCAAACGATGGGGTGCCAGTGCCTGTTCTTCTGTGGAAGGTTTTGCTGTGCCAATATCCATTCCACGATAAATCAGTGCAGAATCGACACTGATTAATTCAACGGGAAGATGCTGACGCAAGGCGATCGATAACGCCGTTTTCCCGGAAGCCGTCGGTCCCATAATAAAAATGGCTGTCGGCAGATATTGAGTTTTTAAATCACTCATGGTTAAGAAGTGCCACCACTGCTTGTAAATCAATTAATTGTAATAACCCATCCGGCGGCGATCCCACCAGTTGAGGGCAAAGACGTTCGACATCCGCCAAAAGCTGGACAGCTTGCGCGATGTTCCACGTTTCATGCTCATTATCCACGTGACGGGAAAGCCAACTGGCAACCTGCTCAATGGAAGCGGCTGTCTGCTCCCCAAGATAGCCCAACAGTTCCGGCAAAAGTTTTGGTAGGTTCTGTTGACGCAAGGGCAACGATACCGCATGAATAGTTACTTTTCCATGCGCGACTGTCGATTCGATACCAAAAGTCTTTAATAATTCACTATTCTGCTTCAAAACTCTCATTTCTGACTGATTGAGAGCAAGTTTCAGCGGGATCAATAATGGCTGGGATTTTAGTCCCTGCTCTTCGGGAGTCAGTTGCGCCTGTTTCAGCCAGCGTTCAGCCACTGGCAGGGAAAGCAGCCCGATCCCTATTGAAGATTCGATCAAGGCATAGCAATCCGCATAGATGCACAATACTTTGCCGAAAGTATATTTTTCCTGTCCCGATAGCGCAGAAACCGCCCTTGGATGAGAAACCGGGACATTGGATGTTGGTTTTATACTTTCCGATTTGGGGATGGCTTTTTCTGGCGCCACGCCTTCCCGCACACCACGCTCTGGAAATAGCGAGCGTTTTTCTTGCGGTGAAGATTGCATCAGTTTTTGGTACAGCTCGCCGGTTTTTTTCTGGTAGTTTTCCCCATGATGCGTTTGCTGTGTACTATTCTCATGACGTCGTGAAGGTGTCTCATCAGCTTGATCAGCCGGTTTGCGCAGAAAATGATTTTCTCCCGCAGAAGGGCGATTCTCCGGCACCCAGCTTGCCGCACTCTCCTGACAGCCAAACGCTAACTCATCTCCCGTGCCGCGTTGTTTCAGTACGGCTGCCACACCTTGATAAATAAAATCATGCACTAAGCGAGCCTGATGGAAACGGACTTCATGTTTGGCGGGATGTACATTGACATCCACCTGGCGCGGATCGATTTCGAGATACAAAACATAAGCGGGTTGTTGTTCACCCTTTATCAAATCCTGGTAAGACTGACGGATCGCATGGTTAATCAGGCGATCTCGCATCATACGTCCGTTAACATAACAATATTGGATATCGCTGACGGCCGTATTGACGGGATCAACCACCCAGCCTTTAATGGACAAGGAATCATGCTGCCATGACAGCGCCAGCGCCTGTTGTACAAACGCTGTCCCACAAATGGCGGCCAAACGCCGTTCATGTTGAGACTCATCTTTAGCCGGGCGATACTGGCGCACCAATTTTCCATTGTGATTCAGATTGATGGCAACATCTAACCGTGCCAGAGCTATCCGGCGCACGATTTCATCAATATGACCAAATTCCGTTTTTTCCGTCCTCAGGAATTTTCGGCGGGCTGGCGTGTTATAAAACAGATCCAACACTTCAACCGTTGTTCCCACCGGATGGGCGGCAGGTTTCACCGTAACTTCCATATCGCGGCCTTCGGCATAAGATTGCCACGCTTCTGCCTGGCTTTCAGGGCGGGAAGTTAATGTCAGCCTTGAAACAGAGCTGATACTCGCCAGCGCTTCCCCGCGGAACCCCATACTGACAATCGCTTCCAAATCATCCAATGAAGCAATTTTACTGGTTGCATGGCGCGCCAGTGCCAGTGTCAAATCTTGCTTGCCGATCCCACCGCCATTATCACGAATTCGGATAAGTTTTGCGCCACCGCGTTCAATATCAATATCAATGCGGGTTGCACCGGCATCAAGACTATTTTCCACCAACTCTTTCACCACAGAAGAAGGGCGTTCAACCACTTCACCGGCAGCAATCTGGTTTGCCAATTGTGGGGGTAATATCTTGATAGCCATATTTGACCTTACTGACAATTCAGAGCCTATCAAACCTATTCTGATAGGCGTATCTTTGGTTACTTTGGTGCTGACTGCAATGGGTTCGCCAAAAAATAGTGACGTAATCCCAAATGAATGGCTTGTGCCAGTTTTTCCTGATATTGATTGGAGGCTAACAACGTCTCTTCAGATAAGTGACTAATAAAGCCTGTTTCCACTAAAATGGACGGAATATCCGGCGAGCGCAAAACACCAAGGCTTGCATGTTCTGGTGTCCGCTTATGCAGGGAACCCATTTTAGATAACTGGTGCAATACTTGCGTGGCAACGTCATAGCCCACCCGCTGTGAATGCCCAAATTGCAAATCCAGCACGGCCTGGCTCAGATAAGGATCAGCGCCATTGGCGAGGACATCTCCCGCACCGCCCAATAATTCCGATTGTTTTTCATGCTGTTCCAGCCAATTCCCCAATTCGCTGTTTGCACGACGGTTGGAAAGCACCCAGACAGAAGCCCCTCTGGCACTGCGATTGGGGGCTGCATCGGCATGAATCGATACCAGCATATTGGCTTTATGTTTACGGGCAACCTCAGAACGCCCTGCCACAGAGATAAAATAATCGCCATTTCGCGTTAACACCGGTATAAACATGGGATCATTGCGCAAAAGGGCTTCCAATTTACGGGCAACACTAATAGTGACATTTTTTTCTTTCAGTCCTCGTTGGCCTATCGCACCCGGATCTTGTCCGCCATGCCCTGCGTCAATGGCAACGACAATCGGATGAGCCACTCTTCCCTGCCCAGATTGGGCCACCTGTTTTTTCACACCTTGCTCATGGTGATCTGATACGGGTTTAGACGCTTTTTCTGTCAGTTGAGCACCATTTGTAAGTAATCGCTTACTTTCATTTTTCAAGGTATGATGATTGGGTTCAAGTGAATTGATCGTGGTTCCATTGGCTTTCAGTGTCATCACCACTTGCGATTTATTACCGCTGTTTTTCACCGTAGGCGTGGCGATGGCCTTATGTGCCAATTCCAGGACTATCCGCTGATGATGTGCATCAGCCGGCTGGCTGGAACGCACAAGTTTTACCAGATCCTGGCCGGATAACCGCATCGGTAATCCAATCATTTTACTGGGTTGGCGAATATCGACCACCAACCGTTCAGGAGAATGCAACGAAAAGAACCGATAATCAGGATGCCCCCCCGTGAATTCCAGCGTCACTACAGCCTCAGATGCGCTATTCTTCACATGAATATTTGACAACGTCGCCGCCGATGCCGCTGTCATAACCCACTGGCTCAATATGAAAAACAAAATGCAGGCCATCACCCACTGGGCGCGCCATTTTTTTATCACATCCACAAAAAAGGCATTCATCATGGTCGGGTATTCCTTCATAAGGACTTCAAATTATCCAACAGACTTTCACCATATTGAGATAACGCAACAAAACGTGCCTGTCGCCCTTCACTGTCATAGCTCAGGTGCAGCTCAATATCTGCCTCAGGCAAAACGCCAGCCCCCTGCTGAGGCCACTCCACCAGACAAACAGCATCCTGATGGAAATAATCACGGATCCCCATAAATTCCAGCTCTTCAGGATCAGCCAGACGATAAAGATCGAAATGATAAACAGGCCGTGGTTGTAAAGCATAAGGCTCAACTAACGTATAAGTCGGGCTTTTCACATGCCCCTGATGGCCGAGAGCTTGCAGAAAACCACGGCTGAATGTGGTTTTTCCCGCGCCAAGATCGCCATACAAATAAATAACATAGCCGCGATCGCCAACTGCCGCCACTGCATTACCTAACGCAACGGTAGCTTCTTCATTTGGAAGTGATAAAACGAGTTCTTTCATCGAAAAATATCTATTTTAATTTAATGAATGAGAGACTAATCAGGTAGACAATCAGCTAAATAGCTAACCAATAACCATAACATAATTCAGATATTATCATTGAGTATCTTCTGTGCTGCCATAACAGCCATATACCGCATTTTTTGTATTCAATCTCCACTGTGTTAAGCTAACTCTCCTCTTTTCAGTAGTTATTTGATATTTCATGGTAACCCCTCTCGATCTGGATCTTCTGACAACAAACATCAAACAATGGGGCCTTTCCCTTGGCTTCCAGCAAGTCGGCATTTGTGACACCGATTTATCGGCAGAAGAGCCGAGATTACAGGCATGGCTTGATAAGCAATATCATGGCGAAATGGACTGGATGGCTCGTCACGGCATGATGCGCGCGCGCCCCCATGAACTTCTGCCAGGGACTTTGCGGGTTATCAGTGTACGCATGAATTACCTGCCCGCTAAAGCCGCGTTTGCCAGTACGCTTAACAATCCGCAAATGGGGTATATTAGCCGCTATTCGTTGGGCAGAGATTATCATAAACTGCTGCGTCAACGTCTTAAAAAACTGGGCGATAAAATCCAAGAATATTGTAGTGCTCATGAATATCAGGGAACGTTAAATTTCCGTCCTTTTGTCGATTCAGCCCCGATTATGGAACGTCCACTGGCAGCAAAAGCGGGGCTTGGATGGGTTGGTAAACACTCACTTATATTAAATCGTGAATCAGGTTCCTGGTTTTTCCTCGGTGAACTCCTGATTAACCTCCCCCTCCCCATTGATGCTCCACAAGAGGAGCAGTGCGGCCGCTGCGTGGCCTGCATGACAACGTGTCCAACCGGCGCCATTGTTGAGCCTTACACCATCGATGCCCGACGCTGTATCTCTTATCTGACCATTGAATTGGAAGGCGCCATTCCAGAAGAATTTCGCCCACTCATGGGCAACCGAATTTATGGTTGCGATGATTGCCAGCTTATTTGTCCCTGGAACCGATTTTCCCAATTAACAGATGAAGCTGATTTTAGCCCACGTGCAGCACTGCATGCCCCAGATTTGCTCGCGCTATTCCATTGGAGCGAGGAGAAGTTTCTGCGTATTACGGAAGGCTCGGCAATTCGCCGTATTGGGTATTTACGCTGGCTACGCAACATTTCTGTCGCCTTGGGCAATGCACCGTATCAAGATGACATCGTGTTAGCGCTGGAAAAAAGGCTCGGCTTAAGTGACGTTTTGGATGAACATATCCACTGGGCGATAGCCCAGCAAATGACCCGCCGGAATGCGAATGCCATTGAGGTGCAAACCTCACAACAAAAACGATTAATCAGGGCAATAACCAAAGGCTTACCCAGAGATGCATAATAATTAACCAAGCCAATTTTTGGAAAAAAAAGCCGTTCATTTCCTTGTGAATAAAATGAAAATACTTTGCTGATCAACTAACAAACGGGGAATAAATATTGATCATGTTATTTTTAAATTAGGTTAATTACTTTAACTAATCAATAAGTTAAGTTTGAGTTGTTGTTATGAACGATAAATCAAAAAAAACAAACGTAGAGAATCCTCCTGTGGATAACTCTGTGTAACAAATAGAGTATCATCAGGTGACTCAATAAGGTGATGATGTTAAAAACTGTGGATAAAAAAAACAAGAATTGAATTCTAGTCACGAACACCAGAAATCAGCAACGAAGTCATCGCCCACCCATCCATTCTAGATGCTAGTGGAGAAATTTTCCTCTGCCTCTTCAAAAATGAGGCGGCATTATGGACCTGTTGGGGCAGGATAGCAAGGGCTTTATCGACAATTAATTTTCGCTGGGGTTTGCAATCAATGCCAACATTTCCATGCGAGCATTTTCCCTTACTGGCCGGTTCTCCATGCTTTCAATTAACGCATTGTTATCTTATTCAACCAATGCCCTAATGCTTGCTTTGGAACACAATCTGAATGATTTACTAATGGAACCAAATTCATCTGCATGAGCTTTGCTCTCTTTGGATGAATTATTGTTGTCATTTTTATCGAGAGCAAAAGCCATTGGCCAATCCTATCTTAGGATGATCTGCAGATCAGGAGTTGTCGATCCTTGCTAATAAACATAATAAATACCATCATCAAAGTGGCAACAGAGATAACAGCAGCCACCAGAGAGATTGTATTCAATGGGAAGCCTGCATCAATCACCTTCCCTCCAATCCACGCCCCAATAGCATTACCAAGATTAAATGCACCGATATTCAGCGTTGAGGCATAATTTGCAGATTCCCCTGCCGTTCTGATGATTGAAACCTGCAAGAGCATGCCGACTGTGAAAGATAAACACCCCCAAATAGCCATATTGATTACAGCCGGATACCTGATATAACTTGTCCAATAGAAAGCAACAAGTGTTACAATTAAAATGCATAACGATAAGACCAAGGATTTGGTGAGATCCCAATCTGCAAGGCGTCCCCCAAGCAGCCCGCCAATAGTAATTCCAATACCACAGATCATCAAAGCAAGACTGGCAAATTTCGGTTCTACTTGAGTCACATCCTGAAGGACAGGAACAATATAAGTGAAGAAGGTAAACATACTTGCCGATGCCATCACGCTGGTTATTAACCCAATCCAAACGATAGGCCGCTTTAATCCAATCATACTATTTTCAGGCTTGCTAGACTTCGTGACTTTTCTAGACGGTACAAAAATAAATACCATAAATAAAGACAATAGGCCCAAGATCACTACACCTGTAAATGTTGTTCTCCAACCAAGCTCTAGACCAATATAAGAACCGGCTGGTACACCTAGGACGTTAGCCAAGGTCATGCCAGTGAGCATCAGGGTCATCGCCCTCCCTTCCTTACCGGGTGGTGCAATGCGTGATGCCAAAACTGCGGCTATACCAATAAAAGAAGCATGACTGAACGCTGTAAAAACACGAGCAATCAGTAATACTTCAAAACCAGACGCTAATTTACAGGCTAAGTTACCAACGATAAAAATAACCATAAGCATTAGAAGTGCTGTTTTTTCTTCTACTTTACGCAAGGCAAACGCAAACAAAGGACCACCGATCACAACACCAATGGCATAACCTGAAACAAGATACCCGGCGGTAGGTATAGAAATACTCAAATCCACTGAAATTTGGGGTAATAAACCCATAATAATAAATTCTGCTGTACCAATCGCAAAAGCAGAGATTGCCAATGCAAAAATTGGCCAGCTCATGATTTTATTACTACTCATAACACCTCCAATTAACGCCAAAAGGTTACATCAAAAAAGAGATCCACTATTCCTAATCTATTTCAATAGTGGATCTGCGTGTTTATAGTTCCTGACAGTTTTATGAAATTGAGTCAGTTTACCCTGCTAGTATTTATGGAAAAAGTAGGGTATATATCCAGTCTATGTTGCCGCAATTGTCCGTAATGGAGAAGAAATGATTGAATCTCTCGCCGCAATTTCAGTGTTTGTCCAAGTCGCAGAAATCAAAAGCTTTGTCGGTGCAGGTAGAGTATTAGGACTTACAGCATCTGCTGTTGGTAAACGAATATCGCGATTTGAAAAAGAACTTGGAATACAGCTATTTAATCGAACAACTCGAAGTATTTCGCTTACTCACGAAGGTAACGTATTGCTTGCAAGGAGCCGACGGATCCTAGACGAACTTAACGAGCTCCAATATGAACTCTCTAACTCTGCACAAGAACCTCAAGGACGTTTAAAGATAAGCCTTGCTCCAATCACCGATATTTTTTTAGATTACTTGTCCAAATTCAATGAACAATATCCAGACATTGAATTAGAACTAGATTATTCAGCTCGCAATGTTGATTTAGCCCAAGAAGCATTCGATGCTGCTATACGCGTCGGGTATATTCCAGATAATAATCTAAGATCACATCATTTAGGTAATTTCCGGCGTCTTATCGTTGCATCACCAATGTATTTAGAAAAAAATGAGATACCTATAACCCCCTCTGATTTGACAAACCATAAATTACTTCATTATCGTTCACCAAATACTGGAATTATTGAACCATGGTCAGTTGAGCTAACCCGAGAAACTCACCTTTCTACATCAATCGTGTGCAATGATTTAAACGCCCGTATCGATTTTGCTCTGAAAGGGTTAGGGATTGCATGTTTGCCTGATATTGCCATTCAACACTATTTAGACCAAAAATTGCTTATTCCAATATTGAATGATTACACTACCGATACAATTCAGATTCATGCTATTTGGTTACACTCGGCTCAATATTCAATGAGGAAAAAGGTCTTAATAAATTTCCTCAAGAACATAATAATTTAAGGGCTGTCCTAGATAAGGATTAAATCTTACCTTTAACTATTTGTTTTAAATTAGGCTGAGTTCCTTAATATAAATTAATAATATTGAATAGTGCTTATATGGATAAGGTGTTGTTAATAGCAGGATTATGCTCGACGACTAAAAAATGAACGCTCACGATCTCACACTGCAACATTAACCCAGCATGTAGAAATAACAAAAAATAGCGTAAAACCTGCTATGCCAATCACAAACATTTTCTTACGCCCATATTGATCAGCGAGTGCTCCTGCCGCCATCACAGCACTACCAAAACTTAAGGCAAATGCATTGATAACCCAAGATAGAGCAATTCCGCTTCCCCCCAGTTCAGTTTGGATCGCAGGTAATGCTACGGCTGGGCCAGTATATTCCAACGGTAAGTTCAGCCCAGCTATGCAAACAGCTATCAAGACCCAGTAACGATTCCAGGATTTCTTATCCACTATCTGCATGCCATATTCTCCACAATTTCTTGCAAAACATAATCTTTCGATTATTTGATTTTACTTATGTAAAATCAGCAATAATATTGCTATATACTCAAATATAAATTGTGGAAATAGCATGAATCATGATCTGACACTCTGGCAGCTCTTTTTTCGTATTGTCGAGAGAGGAAGCCTGACAACCGCCGGCACTTTGGCATATGAGCAAATGCGGCTCTTGCTGAATGAAATGGATGGAATATTGAGAGACATCAGCAATAAATCATTGGCTGGTAAAATAAAAATAACCGCTCCTGTCAATTTTGGGGAGCGTTATGCCACACAATGGCTAACACTTTTCCAGCATCAAAATCCTGACATCACATTCGATTTAGTACTTTCGGACAGTTGTTTGGATATCCGGCAAGAAGGCATTGACCTTGCCATACGTATCGGGGAGTTACCTGCTTCTCGTTTAGTCGCCAAAAAATTGGGTAATATGTTAGGGGTATTATGTGCCAGCCCCAGCTATCTGCTGAAACACGGCACGCCAAAACATCCACAAGATCTTAGTTATCATAAAGCTATCATTTATTCTCTTCACCAACATATATCTTCTACTCGACTGCAACTATTTCGCGCTCACGAAGTAAAACAAGTAGAGTTATCCGGTAACTTTTACCTGAATAATGTCGGTGCAATTTATCAGGCTGTTTGTCATGGTGTAGGAATTCATGCTGGTCCTGCTTGGCTATTCAATGAAGCTATTCAAAGTGGACAACTAATCAGATTATTACCTGATTGGCAGCTACCTGCATTACCTGTTCACCTGCTAAGAATGAAAAGCCACTATGTTCCCCATCGGATATCCGTATTAATGGATTGGATAGCGTTGTGTTGGCAAAAGGAAGCCAGTTTGCTCTCTTTGAATTGATGATTATTGTCCTTTTTATAAAAGGAAAGCAAAAACGGCCGACCACTTTATGTGTTTGATATACCAATATAAACGCAGGTATTTTTTATGGAAAAAGGATAAAAAAATGGAGGAAATTGGAGCGGGAAACGAGACTCGAACTCGCGACCCCAACCTTGGCAAGGTTGTGCTCTACCAACTGAGCTATTCCCGCGTCGCTGACAGCTAATCTTTTAGCTTAAGATACCTGAATGCCGATTCTGAATATCCGTTAACCACATGAGTTAAGAATAATTCTTTATAAACAGCATTCAAGAATGCGCGCCATTATGGACGTGTTCAGATAAGATGACAAGCCCTTTGCATTCACTTCCGTGTTAAACGCTCAAAAGATATTCGTCCGAGTTTGGCGCAATAAATCCATGCCATAACCCCAATCATTATCTGGTATACCAAGCACCAGAGAGTTAACATTAAATAAACAACTAACCAACATCTAATAAGATTTATGCTTGTCCTAACGGTTTTGTGGCAATAGATTAACAACGACTTTGGTCGTTACTCAGATGATTATTCTCTTGAGAGAGGGTCAGAAACATGGCTCGATATTGTAAATCTAAATTTGTTACGGGCACTGAAGCGCTGGTTGACCTTCTACTCGCTCAAGCTGAGTGGGATGAAATCCATAATCTCAACACAGCGGGGTTCGTTTCAGGTTATCGAGGCTCTCCTTTAGCTCGTTTAGATCAAACACTATGGCAACACAGCAAAGAACTTATCCAAGCTAACATTCGCTTTCAGCCTGCCGTCAATGAAGATCTCGCAGCCGATACGCTGATCGGAACACAAAAAGTCGAAACCGATCCAGACCGACAGGTTAACGGCGTTTTTGGTATGTGGTACGGCAAAGGGCCGGGCGTCGATCGCTCCGGTGATGCACTCAAACATGGTAATGCTTACGGCTCCTCTCCACACGGTGGCGTACTGGTGATCGCCGGAGACGATCACGGTTGCGTCTCTTCTTCCATGTCCCACCAATCTGATCTCGCGATGATGGCTTGGAGTATGCCAGTTTTGCACCCAGCATCCGTTGCCGATTACCTTGATGTCGGTTTATGGGGCTGGGCGGCATCACGTATCAGTGGTGCATGGTTTGGCTTTAAGGCAATCAGTGAAGTCGTGGAAAGTGGTGCCATCAGAGAAAGTAAACCATTCCCTGAGTATAAAATTCCCCAGGTTGATCCTGGGCCAGATGGGCTGCACTGGCGCTGGCCTGATCTCCCTGGCCCACAAATTGAAAAGCGCCTGGCCTATAAACTTAAAGCCGTCGAAGCGTTCGCGAAACTTAACCCCATTGATTACCTGCTCGCCCCTTGCGAACATCCACACGCTTTATTGGTCACGGTTGGCAAGGCCCATCAGGATGTTATGGAAGCCTTGCGAGTTGGGGGAGAGACACCTTTTGAACTGGCGCAACAAGGGATTGCCTTTCTCCATGTCCGCTTGGTTTATCCTTTATCACCGCTGCTCAGCGAGCTTGCTACCCAAGTCAGTCATATTTTTGTGATTGAAGAAAAAGCGGCAATCGTTGAGATGCTGCTGGCTCATCAATTGGTTAAATTACAAAAAAGTATCAATCTGGTCGGTAAGCATAACCATCTTGGTCAGAAGTGGTTACCCACTGATATTGAACTCCGCCCTTCGCGGGTTGCTGCCCCACTTTCTGCATGGTTACAGCAATTCAATGTATTTCTCCCCGTGCCACCGGAGTGGTCAATATCAACCATTCAGCACGATGCAACTTTACCTAAACGCACCCCTTATTTCTGCGCGGGATGCCCCCATAGCACGTCAACACGCTTACCCGACGGCAGCCAAGCCCAGATTGGTATTGGATGCCATGTCATGGCCGCGTGGATGGATCGCAATACGGGAAACGGCCTCTTGCCAATGGGGGGAGAAGGTGTCGACTGGATAGGACATGCTCCGTTTGTGAATCGCTCCCACGTTTTTCAAAATCTGGGGGATGGCACCTATTTTCATTCTGGTCACTTAGCCATTCGCCAATCAGTTGCCGCAGGAAGCCACATTACTTACAAATTGCTGTTCAATGATGCCGTGGCAATGACAGGCGGGCAGCCACTGGATGGAAATATCACCCTAGCGCAAATTGTTTCTCTGATGCTGGCGGAAGGGGTGAAAGAAGTGGTTGTCGTCACGGATGACATAAATAAATATAAAAATCGCCTTCCTGCCCATGTGAAACTCTATGGGCGAGATTATCTGGAAGATGTGCAGAAACGTCTTCGGGACATCGTTGGCGTCACCGTGCTCATCTACGATCAAACCTGTGCGACAGAACTCCGTCGTAAAAGAAAACGTGGCTTAACGCCAAAAGTCATGCGCCGTGCTGTCATTAATGAATCGGTTTGTGAAGGATGTGGGGATTGCCAAATACAATCAAATTGCCTTGCCGTCATTCCGGTCAAAACACCTTTCGGTACTAAGCGCAAAATAGACCAACACGTTTGTAACTCAGATCTGTCCTGTCTGAAAGGGTTTTGCCCCAGCTTTATCACTGTCGAAAATGCCACCCCACGCGTCGATCTCAGCAAAATCATCCCACAAGCTGAATTAGATAACATTATCCACAAGCTACCGCAGCCAACGCTGGCTTCTGCCGAAACACCTTACGAAATCCTCTTCGTCGGGATCGGTGGTACAGGTATCGTGACCGCAGGGCATCTGCTTGCAAATGCCGCACAGTTAGATAACAGCTTCGTCAGTCTGCTCAATTTTACTGGATTTGCCCAAAAAGGGGGGGAAGCTATAACCCATGTTCGGTTATGCCATGATAAGGATAAACTGCATCAGGTCAGGATTGATCGCGGGCGCGCTAATCTGGTTATCGCCGCTGATTTAGTCGCTGCAACAGGGCAAAACTCACTGGAAGTCATGTCGAGGGGGCTGACAAAATGCATTCTGAACACGCATGAAACACAAATCGGCACGATGCTTCACGCCCCCATGTTGGATTTAGATCAGCCCAAAATGCTCGATACTCTGAACCAACACACTCAGACATTACGCGCCATTGATGCAGAAATGATAGCTGCCCATCTGGTTGGCGACAGAAACCAAACCAATATCATCTTAATAGGTTATGCCTGGCAACTCGGTAAACTCCCAATCACATTATCTTCCATCGACAATGCCATGCAAGCATTGGGAACTTCGGCAGATAATGCTCGACGGGCTTTCTGTTTAGGCCGCATCGCGGCAGCACAACCTGATATTTTACAAAAACACCTCAATATTATGCCGCCGGAAAAGATAAGAAGCCTGGACGATCTCATTATGCATCGGTATCAATGTCTGGTTGATTATCAAAATGAAAGATATGCGATGCGTTATCTCAGTCGCATTGCCCAAGTTCAAATGGTCGCCCAGCAGATCGATGCAGAAGAAATAACCAAATCTGTTGCTAAAAACCTGTTCAAGTTAATGGCGTATAAAGATGAATATGAAGTTGCCCGACTCTACGTCAAAACCGGTTTTTTCGATAACCTCCGCTCGCAATTTGATAAGACAGATACGCTTCGTTTTCACCTTAGCCTGCCCCTCTTCAATCGCAAAGATCCCCGTACAGGCCAACGAGGAAAAAGGGAATACGGTTCGTGGATCATTCCTGTATTCCGCTTTCTTGCTGCATCTAAATCACTGCGTGGTACTGTTTTCGATATTTTTGGCTATCAGGAAGAGCGTAAACAGGAAAGACATTTGCTGCTTGAGTATGAGCGATTAATTGATTTTTTGATCGAAAAAATGGATCGCGATAACCTGGCAATTTGCCTGCAACTCGCAGAGCTACCGGATCAAGTGCGTGGTTTTGGTCATGTGAAGCAAAAAGCGATGAAACGCATGATGGAGAGTAAAGACGAGTTATTGAAAACGCTATAAAAATAATTTAATGACAACAAAAAAGCGCCTAAAGGCGCTTTTTCTTTTTTCTCTGACTTGCAGACTTTTCTGATATCTACCGTCTTGAATTTGGAGCGGGAAACGAGACTCGAACTCGCGACCCCAACCTTGGCAAGGTTGTGCTCTACCAACTGAGCTATTCCCGCATTTTTTATGACTTATGCTAAGTCTGGATTGATATGCCTGAAACAAATTTTAATTTGGAGCGGGAAACGAGACTCGAACTCGCGACCCCAACCTTGGCAAGGTTGTGCTCTACCAACTGAGCTATTCCCGCATAAATTCTGGCATGTCGTACGGTTGAAATTCTTCACCGGTACGGGGAGCGCATTATACGAGAAATTATTTCTCTGACAAGTCCCACAACCCAAAAAATTGTATTTTTTCTCTGATTGATGATTAAACCAGCAAACGCCCCGCTTAACCATCAACCCAGAGATTAATTTACGTACAATCCTTGCCTCAAACACCGCTCTTTATTTTTGAATAAAGTGCTCACGGTAATACACCAATTCAGCAATGGATTCCCGAATATCATCCAATGCCTGATGGGTATTTTTCTTACTCAATCCTGACAACATCTCAGGTTTCCAACGGCGAGCCAGTTCTTTCAGCGTACTGACATCCAGATAACGGTAGTGAAAATATTTTTCCAACTCAGGCATATAACGAAACAGGAAACGACGATCTTGCCCCACACTATTGCCACAAATGGGGGATTTTCCTGCCGGCACCCATTGTTCTAAAAAAGCAATGGTGGCTTTTTCCGCTTGCACATCATTAAACTGGCTTTGCTTGACGCGTTCTATCAATCCACTGCCGGTATGCGTTCGCACGTTCCAATCATCCATCAATGCCAATTGCTCATCCGACTGGTGAACCGCAATCACAGGCCCTTCTGCAAGGATATTCAATTCCGAATCGGTGACAATAGTCGCAATTTCAATTATGCGATCGCGCTCTGGATCTAAGCCAGTCATCTCTAAATCTATCCAGATAAGATTGTTCTCACTTTTTGACATGATATATCCTAGTTTCCTTCAAAAGAGGTAGTCTGTATCTTGGTGCATCATAACGTTTTTGATCACTCACAGCGATGATCAACAAGAACGATGAAAAATAAACGAAAGATAAGTGAGGTTCAGTGGCTAAAGGTAAACTCTCCAAAGGGCAACAACGCCGTGTGCAAGCCAATCACCAGCGCAAGCTGAATAAGGCTGATGCCAAAAATCTAGAAATAGATGACAGCCAGTTTGGTGAACCACAGGAAGGTCTGGTGATCAGTCGGTTCGGACAACATGCCGATATTGAAGCCGCAGATTCTTCCATCCAGCGTTGCAATATCCGTAGAACAATAAGCTCACTGGTCACTGGTGATCGCGTTGTATGGCGCCCTGCGCTGCAACGCCAGTCTGATGTCAAAGTGAATGGTATCGTTGAAGCGGTTCACGAACGTACTTCCGTTCTGACACGCCCGGACTACTATGATGGCATCAAACCCATTGCATCAAATATCAACCAAATCGTGATTGTTTCCGCCATATTGCCTGAACTCTCGCTAAATATTATCGATCGCTATTTAGTGGCATGTGAAACACTCAATATCGAGCCTTTGATCGTACTGAATAAAATCGATATGTTGGATGCCGAAAGCCGTGAATGGGTCAACGATGTCATGGGTATCTACCGTCATATCGGCTATCGCGTACTGGAAGTTTCTAGCTATACCGGCGAGGGTATCTCTGAATTCACCGCGATGCTGGCTAACAAAGTCAGTATCTTTGCCGGGCAATCTGGCGTCGGGAAATCCAGCTTGCTCAATACGCTACTGCCTGACATTAAGGACGGTATTTTAGTCAATAATGTCTCAGATAATTCGGGTCTTGGTCAGCATACCACCACTGCCTCACGCCTTTACCATTTCCCGCAGGGTGGGGATGTGATCGACTCTCCAGGTGTCCGTGAGTTTGGGCTGTGGCATCTAACACCAGAACAGGTGACGCAAGGTTTTATCGAATTTCGTGAATATCTGGGGGAATGCAAGTTCCGTGACTGCAAGCATCTGGATGATCCTGGATGTGCCTTAAGGAAAGCGTTGGAACAAGGCAATATCGCTCAAGAACGCTTCGAAAATTACCACCGAATTCTGGAAAGTATGGTGCAGGTTAAACCACGCCGAAATTTCACAAGCAATCAAAAATAAGACAATAATTAACGATACCCTGACATTCAAAATAATGGCAGGTACAATAGTCGACTTTTGTCCAATTTGCCAAGAAAAGATCCAAGAGGTTGACGTGCTGGATAACTTTAAAATTCGTCTCCAATATTTACTACCAAAACAATGCATTACAAACATAGCAGGCTGGTTTGCTAATAAAAAAGCCGGCTGGATAACACAGCTTGCAATCAAGGCATTCGCCAAAGCCTATAACGTGGATATGAATGAAGCCAAAGATCCTTCATTCACGGCTTATGCAACATTCAATGAATTTTTTGTTCGTCCGCTTAAAGAAGGTGTACGTCCTGTCGCCAATGAAACCCATCAATTGGCTCTGCCAGCAGACGGCACGGTAAGCCAGCTTGGGCCAATCCGCGAAGATCAGATTATTCAGGCCAAAGGTCACTATTACACCCTAGAAGCACTGCTGGCAGGACAGTATCAACTTGCCGAACAGTTCCGAAATGGTCAATTTATCACGACTTACTTATCGCCAAGGGATTACCACCGCGTCCACATGCCGTGTGATGGTGTGCTCAAGGAAATGATCTACGTCCCTGGCGATCTGTTCTCAGTTAACCCACTGACGGCCGCCAATGTGCCAAACTTATTTGCACGTAATGAACGCGTCATCTGTTTATTTGAGACAACCTTCGGTCCAATGGTACAAATTCTGGTTGGTGCTACCATTGTGGGTAGTATTGAAACTGTCTGGAGTGGCTGTGTCACACCTCCGCGTGAAGGCATCATCCAGCGCTGGACCTATCCGACAGAAGGTGAAGGGGTCATCTCCCTCAAAAAAGGAGAGGAAATGGGACGCTTCAAGCTAGGTTCAACCGTAATCAACCTGTTTACTGCCGATCAAATTAATTTTGCCAACAACTTATACAGTGGTTCCTCAACCCTTATGGGAGCCATGATGGCGCAAGCTATCACATCAGAAGAAGAAACAGTAAATACCGATGAATCAATGAATTAAAGATATCATCAACTTATTTATCACCAAGGAGCCCCTTATTGTGCGCCTGATTATCAGTTTACTTCTCAGTCTCTTGATTGCGATCCCAGCTTTTGCCTCGATGTCTCAGTTGGATGAAACCCAACTGAAACAAGAGCTAAAGCAAGTTGGGGGCAATAAAAGCTCACAAGATTCTGAAATCGCACATGCACTGCAAGGGGCAATAAATTGGATTAATGAGGCAAAATCTGCCAACGAGCGCACCCAGAAATATCGACAAGCCATTGACGAATTTCCTAAAATCGTCAAAGACCTGCGCCAAAAAATCCTGACTGAAAACAATGCTGTTATTGCCATTCCGGCCAATCAGACTATCAGCTATTTAGAACAGCAAATTATCCAAACAAACAACGAATTACAGGAACAAGGACGCCAACTACAACACGAACAGGATAGTCTCCGGGAAATCAGTGACTCCATGAGTCAATTGCCTCAACAACAGGCTGAGGCAAAGCGCTTACTGGCTGAGGCAACCTCTCGGCTCCAGTCCCTGGATTCCGCTTCTACGCCACTCGCCAAAGCACAATTGACGCTGGCGCAAGCAGAAGTCAATGCCCGTAAAGCAGTAGCCAATGAACTGGAGATGGCGCAACTTTCTGTCAATAATCGTCAGGAAATCGCGCGCATACGCGCAGATTTATACAAAAAACGCTATCAACAACTGGATGGTAAACTCCAGCAATTGCGCAGCCAGCTCAATACCCAACGCCAGCAGAAAACGGAATCGGCACTGGAGTATACTGAAATGCTGGCGGAGCAAAGTGGAGGAAAACTGCCACAATTTTTGCAAGATGAACTCCAGCAAAACCGCCAATTGTCGCAAATGCTCAATCAGCAAGCCCAGAGAATGGAGTCCATTGGTTCAAGACAGCGCAAGGCCAACAGTGAGACGTTATTTGTCCTCCAAACACTGAATATTATTCGTGAACAGGCGCAATGGCTCAACGATTCCACTGCACTTGGCGAAACGCTAAGGGCCAGAGTCACCCATATTCCTGATATGTCAAAATCCCAGCAAATTGACAGGGATATTGTCGAATTACGGGTTGAAAGACTGAAATATGAGGAAATGCTGGAAAGCCTGCAACGGCCTATCGAGCAAACATCCCCCTCATATAACACCCTGACTCCAGAACAAAAGAAGGTTTACGAATCACTTCTTCGCACCAAAAAAGAGCTCTTAAATTCTCTGCTATCAGGTTATGACAATGAGATACTGGAACAGACACAATTTAAGGTCATCACCAACAAATTAAACGATGCCCTAAAAGAAGTTCAGGATGCGACCCACCGCTATCTGTTCTGGGTTGCAGATGTCAATCCTATATCGCTCAATTATCCGCTAAAGGTAGTGCAAAATCTGACACACCTACTATCTTTGGATACGTTTTCTCAGTTAGGTGCCGCCATTCACAGCATGTTGACCAAGCAAGATACCCTGCTCTATTTATTGGGAACTTTACTTCTGGTCATCTTTAGCGTCAGCTCACACCGCCAGTATCATGCGTTTCTTGAGCGTTCGAGCAATCGCATCGGGAAAGTGACACAAGATCATTTCTCCCTGACGGTGCGCACCGTTTTTTGGTCTGTCGTCGCGGCACTGCCATTGCCAATGCTCTGGTCAGCCATTGGTTATGGGCTGCAAAATGCGTGGCAGTATCCGATAGCTACCGCAATAGGCAACGGAGTACGTGAAACAACCCCTGTTCTGTGGGTCTTTATGCTCAGTGCCGCCTTTGCCCATCCCAATGGCTTATTTATCGCCCATTTTCGTTGGCCGGAAGAGCGCATAAAGCGAGCAATGCGCTTTTACCGTCTTTCCATTTTCCTGATCGTGCCTCTGATGATGGCATTGATCACGTTTAATCATTATAAAGATCAGGATTTTATCGCAACCCTCGGCAGGCTATGTTTCATCATGCTCTGTATCTCGCTGAGTTTGGTAACCAGTAGCTTAAAGCGTGCCGGCATTCCACTCTATATGGACAAACATGGCTCAGGCGAGAATATCGTTAGTTCTGTTCTATGGTGGATACTGCTCTCAGCCCCGATCCTGGCGGCACTTGCTTCGATCCTTGGCTATCTACAAACGTCACAGGCGCTATTGGGTCGTCTGGAAACCTCTGTCGCTATCTGGTTTTTCCTGCTGGTCGTTTACCATATTATACGTCGATGGATGCTGATCCAGCGCCGCAAGATTGCTTTTGAACGAGCCAAACAGCGCCGTGCGGAGATACTGGCTCAGCGTGCCAAAAGTGAAGAAGACTCTGCCAACATTAATAGCAGCGTAGAGGGTTCAATCGAGGTTGAAGAACCCGTCATCGATTTGGATGCCATTAGCGCCCAGTCGTTAGGGTTGGTGCGTTCAATCCTGACCATGACGGCACTTGTTTCACTTATCCTATTATGGTCTGAACTCCATTCCGCCTTCTCTTTCCTTGAAAATATCCGGCTTTGGGATGTGAGTACCACCATCAATGGTGTTGATAGCGTTCAGCCCATTACCCTTGGCTCCGTATTAATTGCAATCTTGGTGATTATCATTACCACGCAACTTGTTCGTAACTTGCCCGCCCTGCTGGAACTCGCCTTGTTACAACATTTAGTGCTAACACCAGGAACAGGTTATGCCATTACAGCCTTGACCAAATATAGCCTGACGCTTATTGGCGGCCTGGTGGGTTTTTCTCTGGTGGGGATTGAGTGGTCGAAACTGCAATGGCTGATTGCCGCAATGGGGGTGGGGCTTGGTTTTGGTTTACAGGAAATTTTCACCAATATTATTTCCGGCCTGATCATCTTATTTGAAAAACCGATCCGAATTGGTGATACCGTGACTATCCGAGGTCTGACCGGCAGCATCACGAAGATCAACACGCGGGCAACAACCTTGTCTGACTGGGACAGAAAAGAGATCATTGTTCCCAACAAGGCCTTTATTACAGAACAATTCATCAACTGGTCACTGTCTGACACGATCACGCGTATCGTCCTGACAATCCCTGTGCCGGCGGACGTTAATTCTGCCAATGCCACCGACATATTAATGTCTGCCGCCAAAAGTTCACCCCTTATTCTCGATAACCCGATGCCGGAAGTGTATTTGGTGGATTTGCAACAAGGCATCCAGATTTACGAACTGCGTGCCTATGCCGCAGAAATGGGGCATCGTATGCCTGCCCGCCATGAAGTGCATCAACACATTTTGCAGGAATTCCACAAACACGATATCACTTTGCCATTCCCTCCATTCCAGGCGCGTGTTGATATTTTTGGGCAAGAGATCCGCAGTGCTACCACTAACTTCACCGGCCGTAATCCCCCACGAAGACCAGGAGAATTGTAACCCGATATAACATGGTCAGACGCATACCTGTTCAAATTAGTGATTTATGGGTTAATGTATAGCCCCAGCTTCCAAAAGCGAATATTTCCCTTTAAGTAGGTTTTCATAATAGCGATACACTCAACGTATCAGGCTTCCTGACTCCTCGCGTAGCGAGGAGTCAGGAAGTGATCTCCATTTTTGGGTTCTTATTTAATTAACTCAAAGTAATGACGAAAAAACCACATAATATTAATGACGCATACCTATTGCCAGCCGATTCATTCCATTCATAAGTGCAATGGCAAAAGTCAGATCAGAAATTTCCTGATCGGTGAAATGCTCTTTCAAGGGTAAATAAGCATAATCGTCTGCATGTGTTGTCACAACATGGGTAAGCGCCTCGGCCCATTCCAATGCTGCTTTTTCACGGGGGCTAAACTGACTACTCACGCGCCATCCAGCTAATTCAGATAACCGACGTTCGGCCTCTTGATTTTCGCGCAAAACTTGAGAGTGTTTATTTAAACAGAAAGAACAACCATTGATTTGAGATACTCGCAAATAGATCAATTCAACCAATTGCAAACCTAATAAACTGTTTTCCAGCCCTTGCTTGACAACACGGAAACCTTCCAGCAATTCTGGAGATAAATTGTAGTAAGCGAGACGCAATTGACTCATAAATAATATTCCTTGTTTTAATATCTTAAGGACTATATTAAAAATGCTTACTTTAAGCAAAGGAAAAAATATTTTTTATAACACCAAATCATTTAGGTTAAAAATCATAAAACATTAACTCAAAAAAAATATAATTTAATAAATTAATCATTTAATAAAGTAACTATCAAAAAAACGCCACTAAAGGAATTAGTGGCGTTTTATATTACATGGCAAACTAAATAGTTAATTTTTCCAAACCCTATATTCTTGAGTTTATTGCGTTGTTGAACGCCACTTGAAATATATGGGTATATATTTCTAGATATTAAGGCATTCTTTTGGGATCAGAACCATATTGATTATCACCCTGGGTTCCTTCTAACAGGGTTAATACAAAGAAAAAAATATTGGCTATAGGAACTAAAAGTAATAAAATCCACCAGCCTGAATGGTTAGTATCATGGAGCCGACGAACGGTTACTGCAAGTTTTGGAATAAACGTAACAAGAACATAGACAATAAATAATGCAATACCTGCCATATCATTAATTGCTGTCCCTAATACTATCATTATCAGGAATGCAATCATGTTAAATAAATAGAACATCCAATATTCTTTACGACGGGCACGTCCAGAAAATTCAGCATAATTTTTTAAAACACGAAGATACCAATTCATAATGTCACTTTATTTAAATTAGATTATATAAAAACAGGCAAACTATAAAGGATGATTGATTTTATACTTGTTTATCTTTTAGTGTCCACAATTCATTATTGACTGATTAGTATTGTGAAATTCGTGTCATTATTAGATAGTGAATTAAAAAATGCTTCCAAATGTAAAATTAAAAATAGAAACAGTATAAATATCTTTAACTCATATCAAAGTCATGCATAAATCTATCAGCAAAACAAACCCCATTATTTTATGATTAACCTTGATTAGATGATGGTTTTATTATTCAGTTAATGAACACATAAAAATACAATTATGCCCAATAAGGATCAACCCAGGATAGCCGTGTCATTTCAGAGTCGAGTAAACTACCATATTAACTGAACCCATTTATGCCTCAAACTTATAAATTAATCTTACACCCACAAGATTCGCCGGTCTGTAATTCAAACTCACACCCCTGAGCTGCTCCATTCCATGTTCCCAATATTTCAATCGCAGTTTTGGCCATTTTATCAATGGGCTGACGGACTGCCGTTAAAAAAGGCACATTAATGTGCCTGACGGTTTTTTTGTTTCTCGCTGATAGGTTATCGAATGAAGATGGATACAGGCAGGCCGAAGCGAGATGCCAGTTTTTTCATGTGGTCGAGGGTCAGGCCTCGTTCACCATTGAGAATTCTGCTGACATAAGAGCGTGAGCCTAACTCAGCTTTAAAATCCGTAGTGTTCAGTCCGTACTGATCCATGAGCGTCCGCAGTACGGCGATAGAATCGTCGCATTCATTGAGTATTGCATTGAAGGCACGAAACTTCGGCGCATTGTTTTCATACTCGTCAATCTTGGTGCAAATCATATCCACCAAGGGATTGTCAGGGTCATGCTCAACCAGATATTCAACCAGCTTTACAGCGTCCTCATAGTCCTTATGGGAGTTACTGTCACCGAGTAGAGGGACGATGCTTATCAGGCTGTTGGCAGCTTGTATGGCTTCATTAATCATCATTCTTTCGTTCTCCGACAGTGGTCTACCAACTTATCGTATTCGGCGTGCGTTGATATGTGCTTAACGAAGATTTTCCCTCGTTCAAAATCAGCAAAAAACATAATCCTCAACGTATTCCCACCTATGTCGATAACCCACCATTTCTCTCTGTATTTCATCCTATCCAGGCTTGGAAAGGTTCTTTTCAACTCATCAGGTGTACGGTATGCATCACGTTTTAACGTTCTGTAGGTATCTGAAAGCGCCTGGGCGTTGTTGGGAAAACGTGTGGATGCAAGGTCAAATGGTTCCCTTGAAATTACGTGCATTGCATCTCCCTTGTTTCCTATTTGGCAACATTATAGCATGGCTTTTCATTGTTGCCAAATTGGCAACAACTGATTTTTTGATGTATTTCCCTTGTCAGCGGTTGGGTTTTCAAACCTGATACATCTCCCGCAAATAACCAGAAACGGCATCATCGGCATTAGAACCAATGAGTTCCATATCCGGTAAAATGTCTTTTAAACGCTGGTGTGCTCCCTGCATAATGCAGCCCTTACCTGCCACGCTTAACATTTCCCGATCGTTCATACCATCACCAAAAGCAATGCAATCATTTAATTGATACCCAATCAATTGGCAAACATGCTCCAATGCATGGCCTTTAGAAACGCCACCTGCCATCACTTCCAGACAATTTCTCAGTGAAAAACTGACATTTACTCGCTCCCCCCAGCGCGCTTGAATCCTCTCTTCCAAATCCACCAAATAATCATGATCGTCACTGGTGTAATAGACCTTGCATACACCCTCTGTAGGAAAATGTTCGCGTTGAAAAAGTTGGTAATGGAAAACTGACTCCTGAAAGAATGCTTCCTGTTCAGGAGATTCTCTATTAATTAACCAATCATCGTTATTGTAGTAATTGGTCAGGATATTGGGATTATCAAACTCCAATAAACACAAATCATGGGCAATTTCAGGATCTAAGTTATGGCTAAATACCAATTCATCCTGAGTATTGTGTACCCTTGCACCGTTGGAAGTGATCATATAAGCATCAATGCCCAATCCATCACGGATCTGCCCCACATCAATATGATGGCGTCCAGTTGCAAAAATAAAATGAATCCCTTGTTCCGTCAGTAAATTCAAGGTTTCCTTGGTGTACGGGGTTAATTTATGGTCGGGAGATAACAACGTGCCATCTAAATCTGAAGCAACAACATGATACATAGTTACGTTTCCTAAACTAAATCAGTTTTGGTCAAAAAAATCACAAATCGCATTGAGAGCCTGCGCCCGCAATGCATCTTTCTCGAACAGGATTTCGTGATGAGCCCCTTGGATAACCAGAGGATTTTGGTGTGATGCACAAAAAGCCAATAACGCCTGATTATTCACTATCTTATCTTCACTCGCTTGTAAAACGATGAGTGGCGTTTGAATTTTACCCGCATTTTCAATCAGGTTATCTCCCATCAGCATACTTTCACGCATCCAATGGTAAGTCGGCCCCCCAAGACGTAATTCAGGATAATCCGCATAGTAACGCAAGTAGCGCTGGTAACGCGCATAACTGTGCGTTAATAGATTGATAAAATAAGGTAATGGCCGCCATTGCCCCGTTGACAGGGCGTAAGCGTTACGTCTTTTGATATTAGGTTCCGCCTGGTTAACCAGAAAATTCGCCAACCAACGCGGCATGGGTAAGTGAATGCCAAACATCGGTGCACATAACGCCGCGGCACGAAAAATCGGCTGTGGGTAACGCACCAAAAAACGGCTCAAAATCGCACCGCCCATTGAATGAGCCAGTGCATAACAGCGATGGGATTGACGAGGTGCCACTTCAAGTTCAATAAATTTAGCGAAGTCATCTACATAATGATCGAACTCTTCAACATGGCCTTTTTGCCGATCACCCAACATGCGCCCGGAACGACCTTGTCCACGATGATCAATAATGAAAATATCGTAGCCTAAATGGTAAAAATCATAGGCCACTTCAGGGTATTTTACGTAACTTTCACTACGGCCGGGTAAAATGACGAGTGTTTTGTCATGATGGGGAGAACAAAAAGAGACATAATGGATGGGAATATCATCAACGCCGATAAATTGCTGCTCTTCCCTTGTTCGCCAAAAATCCAGTAATAGACCATTCGTGAAGGCTGAGAACTGAGGTTCACGGTTTAACCAGCTCGCTTTCACTATCTCAGGCGCCATTCATCTTCCTCTATTCACTGTCCTTCATTGATTAACATTGTTCAGTTACTCGAATTCTTCAAAATGTTCACGGATTAATGTCATAAATGCGTCGCCAAAACGTTCCAACTTCCGCTGACCAACCCCATTAATCAGCAAAAGCTCATCCGGGGTTATTGGGCATTGTTCTGACATCTCGATTAATGTCACGTCATTGAAAACAACAAAAGGTGGAATATTGTTTTCATCAGCAATGGATTTACGCAATTTACGCAACTTGGCAAACAATTTGCGATCATAGTTGCCGCGATACGATTTGTTTTGCTGATTGCGGCTTTTCAAGTTTTGGATACGTGGTACGGCAAGTTGGAGAGGTGCTTCGCCGCGTAATACAGGCCGCGCAGCTTCTGTCAGTTGCAGCGCAGAATAGTTGGCGATGTTTTGGCTAATCAGCCCCAGATGAATAAGCTGACGTAAAACGCTCATCCAATGTTCCTGGCTCTGCTCTTTACCAATGCCGTAAACCGGCAGCTTATCGTGTCCAAATTCTCTAATACGTTGATTATTCGCACCACGTAGCACTTCTACAATATAGCCAATCCCAAAACGTTGTCCAACGCGATAGATACAGGATAGCGCTTTTTGTGCCTCCACCAGACCGTCGTAACGTTTGGGGGGATCAAGGCAAATGTCGCAGTTACCACAGGCTGTTTGGTGGCTTTCCCCGAAATAATTTAGCAAGACCAAGCGGCGGCAAGTTTGCGCCTCCGCAAATGCTCCCATCGCGTTGAGCTTGTGCCGTTCAATGTCCTGTTGTTCACCCGCGGACTTTTCTTCCAAACAACGCCGCAACCACGCCATATCCGCCGGATCGTAAAACAGCACCGCTTCCGCAGGTAAGCCGTCTCGCCCAGCCCGGCCAGTTTCTTGATAATAAGATTCGATATTGCGGGGAATATCAAAGTGTACAACAAAGCGCACATTCGGTTTGTTAATTCCCATACCAAATGCCACGGTTGCCACCACGATCTGCAAATCATCTCGCTGAAAGGCATCTTGTACCCATGCCCGCTGGCTGTTTTCCAGTCCCGCATGATAAGGCGCCACACTTAGCCCTCGCTTTTGCAGGCGTTCTGCGGTTTCTTCCACTTTCGTGCGACTATTGCAGTAGATAATTCCGCTTTTCCCTTGTTGACCACGGACAAATGCCCAGAGTTGATCAAGCGGTTTGTATTTCTCAACTAAGGTGTAGCGTATGTTGGGACGATCAAAACTGCTGATATGGATAATCGGCTCATGCAGCTCCAATAAGCGCACAATATCCTGACGGGTTGTTTTATCTGCTGTCGCTGTGAGGGCAATCACGGGGAGATCTGGGAAGCGACGCCGAAGTTGCCCTAATGCTCGATATTCTGGGCGAAAATCATGCCCCCATTGAGAAATACAGTGAGCCTCATCGACGGCCAGTAAAGCCGGTTGCCAATCATGGAGTTGGTCAAGAAAGTTATCCGTGACCAAGCGTTCAGGAGCGATATAGAGCAGCTTAATGCTTCCCTTACGGCAACGTTGAATGATATCAAATTGTTGTTCACGACTTTGGGTGGAGTTCAGGCATTCCGCTTCAACGCCATTCGCACGTAGCTGATCAACCTGGTCTTTCATCAATGAAATTAATGGAGATACCACCAGCGTCAGCCCATTTTTAACCAGTGCGGGGATCTGGTAACACAGCGACTTACCGCCTCCCGTTGGCATAATCACCAGACAGTCGCGCCCGCCAAGAACAGCGTCAATAACTTGCTGTTGCCCTGGCCGAAATTGCTGGTATCCGAATGTTTTTCGTAATGCTTGTTCAGACAGCGATGCCGTGCTGATAAGTTCTGCGGTAGACACGCCTTTCCTCGATCGTTAGAAGGTAATCCCTGAAAGAACCTGAAAAATAGGCTATAAAAAATACAACCGCGATCCAGGCGCCTGTATATTATGTTATTTCACTCTATAAGGGCAGTGACAGCATATCATTCAACAGAGCAAACGCATTCCTGGTTTTCCTGTTGTCATAATCCCGTACTAAAAAATTTCCGCTTATTCTACACGCCATAGGGTTATTTTTTGTAGTTTGTTTTTTCCGCCATGAATTGTTTCTCGAAGCGCTTCACAAACTGGCAAAGTCGCTAACAAAAGCATAAAATTAACAAACCATTAACCACAAGCACCCATTTAATGTTAGTTAATTTTACTTTTCATTATCAGGAAAACCACCATGGAAAATATTCAGCCAGTAGACACCGTCTTAACGCCAGAAGAGGCCCGTAAATTTATAGGTGAAATTTTTGTTTATCATATGCCATTCAATCGCCTGTTGGGTCTCGAACTGCTCCGCTTCGAACAAGACTACGCAGAGCTGCAATTCCGTCACCAGGAAAAGTTGATCGGTAATATGATCCATAACATTCTACACGGTGGGGCGATTGCTTCCATATTAGATGTTGCCGGCGGGCTGGTTTGTGCAGGCAATGCACTGGCAACCATTGAAACGACGACTATCACAGAGATCCAAAAACGCCTAATGACAGTAGGCACTATTGATTTGCGCGTAGATTACCTGCGCCCCGGACGCGGTGAAGTCTTTACTGCCAGTTGTAATCTTATCCGCGCCGGCAATAAAGTTTCTGTCGCCAGGATTGAGTTACATAATGAAAAACAAGTGCATATCGCCAGTGCAATGGGAACTTATTTAGTTGGCTAGCAGTTTTGCTGCTTACCCGAAAATCTCACAATACACGTTTTTTACTATTAATAAATCCATATGAGAATAGACTATGAATCCAAAAACCAAAGCAGAGTCGGCGATCCTCGCTGGCAGGGCTGTTGATGCTGTCGTCTATATCTGGTATCCCTGCCGGAGCTTCCCTGTCGGACATGCTGCTATTTATATCGGCGGAGTACCGCAATACCCTTGGCCAGATTTCTGTCCAGAACATGCCCCACAGCATCTGGCTGATGATAATTATGTCAGTTTCCTTGCAGAGCCAGATAGACCACGTGGAATGTTATCCTGTGCAGGGGCGCTTAATAGCCTCCAGGCTGACTTCGTCGATCCCCCCCATCTGGAATATTACCTGATTGACTTGGATGTTGAAAAAATGCAACTCCAAAAGCGTAAAATCTATGATGGAAAAATGTATGGTCGTTCACGTATAAGCCACAGCTATAATTCCATTAATAAAAATTGCGCAACTATGGTTGCCAGAATCTTAAAAGCCGGTGGAGTAGACGGTTTATTAAATACCATTCAAAGAATTGGCTATGCCAACAATGTATATTGGACACCTAAAGACATTGCTCAATTGTGTAATGAATTAAGAAATAATGATAGGGCAGTAAAAGTACGAGGAATGAATTGCCCAGATAAACTGAAATCACCACTTAAAACCTTTCTGGGTTTTAGATAGATAGTCATGTGCTATTTATCTAAGTAGAAACATTTAATTTATTACACATGCTATTAACTACTTGTAAATCATGCAGCCCAATGACACATTGTATAGGTTTATGAGCTATCACCTTAAGCAAGCTCTTCTGATTTTCTGAACATTCTCTACACATTCAAGGATATTATGAGTAACCAACAGACGACCAAAGGTATCTTGTATGCCTTGGGGGCTTATCTTATTTGGGGGTTGGCACCCATCTACTTCAAGGCCATACAATATGTGCCCCCCGATGAAATCGTTTCACATCGTGTTATATGGTCAGTTGTCTTTATGATTTTGATGCTAACGTTAACACGTCATTGGCGTCAGGTTTTGGTGGTTATTCGCCAACCGAAGATACTACTGCTGTTAGGCATCACGGCCTTCACGATTACCAGTAACTGGCTTACCTATATCTGGGCAGTCAATAATGGGCATTTGCTGGAAGCGAGCCTGGGGTATTTTATTAACCCACTGGTTAATGTGTTGTTTGGCATGCTATTTCTTGGTGAGCGTTTTCGCCGTATACAGTGGGTTGCTGTGGGATTGGCCTTTACGGGTGTACTGATCCAGCTATGGCAATTTGGTTCTATCCCTGTGATCGGTCTGTATTTAGCAACGACATTTGCTGTCTATGGGTTGATCCGCAAAAAGCTGGGGATTGATGCACAGACAGGTATGTTGATTGAGACAACCTGGGTATTCCCTGTCGCCTTGATTTATCTGCTGTTTTTTGCTCATAGCCCGACAAGTAATATGTTGGATAATACGTACTCTTTGAATCTCATGTTGATTGCTGCCGGTATTATTACCACGGTGCCCCTGTTGTTCTTTACCATAGCGACTACGCATCTGCGTTTATCTACGCTGGGCTTCTTCCAGTATCTTGGCCCAACATTGATGTTCTTATTAGCAACACTGGTTTATGGCGAGGAAATTGGCCCAGATCGTTTGATCACGTTTGGCTTTATCTGGGCGGCCTTGATTCTGTTTACATTGGATGCGCTCTATACGCAACGTCGTTTACGGAAGTAACTCAATTTCTACAACGAGCCTCAGTATCTATAACCTTTCTGAACTGACCCAAGAGGCATTGTAGAAATTTGGGTCAGTTTTTGAGTGAAAGCAGCCTAGCAACTACTTGAGATGATAAAAAGACAGATAACGGGTGAGAGGGCTACAGCCAATTTTTGCGCTTGAAGTAGAGATAAGGAGCCAAACCTGCTGCTATCATCACCCCAATGGCCGCAGGATAACCGAATGTCCAATGTAATTCCGGCATAAATTCAAAGTTCATGCCATAGCTGGATGCGACGAGTGTCGGAGGCAGGAATACCACGGAAACCACGGAGAAGATCTTGATAATACGGCTCTGTTCGATGTTGATAAAGCCCATCGCCGCCTGCATCAAGAAGTTAACTTTCTGGAACAGGGATTCATTGTGCGGCAACAAGGATTCAATATCCCGCAGAATTTCGCGTGCCTGTTCCAACTGATTGGTCGGCAAGCGGGCACGACGCACAAGGAAGTTCAGGGCGCGTTGGCTATCCATCAGACACAAGCGGACTTTCCAGCCAATATCCTCCTGTTCAGCAAGGTTAGACAAGGCAGAATCAAACTCATCCCCCTGTTTGCCTTTCATAATGACCCGACTCAGGGATTCCAGCACGCTATAGATGTTTTCAATGACATCAGCCAATTGTTCGATTTTAGTTTCGAACAAGTCCATCAACAGCTCATAAGCATTCCCGTCAACCATCGTCTGGTTACGGGCTCGCATACGGTATAATCGGAATGCAGGGAGTTCACGCTCTCGCAATGTGTAGAGACGACCGTCACGAATGGTAAATGCGACTGTCGAGTTGCCAGCATGGTCTTCGGCATCTTCAAAGTAGAAGAATGAATGGACGTGCATACCATCTTCATCTTCAAAAAAACGGGCTGATGCCTCGATGTCATCCAATTCAGTGCGGGTCGCCAAGACTTGTCCCAGCTCATTTTGGACGCGGAGGCGATCATCATCCCCCAGCCCCACTAAGTCTACCCACATGGAGTCAGATAACTTATCACCTTCTTCAACTTCAAGACGGAGCAGGCGATTATTCTCTAATTTAAATGCGTTCAGCATGTACCATAAGTCTCCTTATACTCCCTACGTTTATCGTAAGGCGCGAATGTTACGCTTAGAAGAAAAAGCCTGTCAACATTCGTTCGGATTATTGGCCTGTTTCGAGTCTGGCATAAGCGGCCACCAGCCACTTAATGCCTTCACCTTGAAACGCGATCTGTAAGCGGCAGTGTTCTCCACTGCCTTCTATATTGATAATCGTCCCTTCACCAAATTTGGGATGGTGCACACGCTGTCCAAGTGAATATCCACTATCGTTAGCACTAATAGGTGTACCCAGTCGTTTGTGGCTGACCGGACGAGATACCGTTGCCCGAAGGCGGACTTCTGTCACGCATTCTGCCGGCAATTCGCCAATAAAACGGGACGGGCGATGATGCACTTCCTTGCCATATAAACGACGGCTTTCCGCATATGTTATTGTCAGTTTATCCATCGCCCTGGTCACCCCTACATAAGCCAGACGACGCTCTTCTTCCAACCGACCGCCCTCTTCAATGGACATCTGGCTAGGAAACATGCCCTCTTCCATCCCCACAATAAAGACTTGCGGGAATTCCAAACCTTTCGCTGAGTGCAAGGTCATCAATTGCACCGCATCCTGATAGGCGTCAGCCTGCCCCTCCCCCGATTCAAGCGCGGCATGGGAAAGGAAGGCTTGCAATGGCAACAAATTCTCATCTTCATCCTGATAGCTGAATTGGCGGGTGGCCGTGACCAATTCTTCCAGGTTTTCGATACGAGCTTGCGCTTTTTCGCCTTTTTCCTGTTGATACATCGCCCATAGGCCAGAATCACGGATAATGCGATCGGTCTGCACATGCAATGGCATTTCCTGGGTTTCCGTTTCTAAGGCGTCAATCAATTCAATGAAGCGCTGCAACGCCGATGCCGCACGGCCAGCCAGCACTTTTTCCTGTATCAATAAAAGGCTACTTTCCCATAAGGTTTTTTGCTGATCTCGCGCCATCTGGCGCACAACATCAAGCGTTCTGTCACCAATACCGCGCGTCGGGGTATTCACCACACGCTCAAAAGCGGCATCGTCTTGACGGTTTGCGACCAAACGCAAATAAGACAAGGCATCTTTGATTTCCTGACGTTCGAAGAAACGCTGGCCACCATAAATGCGGTAAGGCATGGAAGCCTGTAATAAGGCTTCTTCCAGTACGCGGGATTGGGCATTGCTGCGATACAAGATCGCACACTCTTTCAATGCACCGCCATTATCCAGCCAATGCTTGATACGGCCGACAACATAACGGGACTCATCCAGTTCATTGAAGGCGCAATAAAGTGAAATTGGCTCTCCTTCGCTTCCTTCTGTCCACAAATTTTTGCCTAAACGATCGCTGTTATGGGCAATCAGGCCATTTGCCGCTTTCAGGATATTACTGGTCGAACGGTAATTTTGCTCCAGTCGCAGCGTTTTCGCGCCCTGAAAATCTTTGAGGAAACGCTGGATATTTTCTACCTGTGCACCTCGCCAACCATAGATGGATTGGTCATCGTCCCCGACAATCATGACCTTGCCGCTATCGCCAGCCAGCAAGTGAATCCAAGCGTATTGAATGCTGTTGGTATCCTGAAATTCATCCACCAGAATATTGGTGAAACGTTCACGATAATGTTGCAGGATCTGCGGTTTGTTCAGCCACAGTTCATGGGCGCGTAGCAACAATTCCGCAAAATCCACCAGACCTGCACGATCACACGCTTCCTGATAAGCCTGATAGATTTTCAGCCAGGTCGCTTCCACCGGATTGCCGTAACTTTCAATGTGCTGTGGTCGCAACCCTTCATCTTTTTTGCCATTGATGTACCACATTCCCTGACGGGCAGGCCACTGTTTATCATCCAGATTCATCGCCTTGATGATGCGTTTGATAAGGCGGTGCTGATCTTCGCTATCAAGGATCTGAAAATCCTGTGGCAGATTTGCATCAAGGTGGTGGGCGCGTAGCAAGCGGTGGGCAAGACTATGGAATGTACCGATCCACATGCCCCCCTGGCTCGTACCGATTAGGTTTTCAATTCGGTGCCGCATCTCAGCGGCGGCCTTATTGGTAAACGTGACCGCCATGATGGAAAATGGCGAGGCATTTTCAACTGACAGTAACCAAGCGATCCGATGCACCAGCACGCGCGTTTTACCACTACCCGCCCCCGCCAGCACCAGCATATGACTACGGGGTGCTGCGACCGCTTCGCGTTGTTTATCATTGAGGCTTTCGAGCAGATAAGAAACGTTCATAGTTACCGTCAGTTGTTAGTATTTTTATATAAACCCGTCGTCTTTCAAGATGCATGTTATATCTCCCCACTGCGCGGGAGATATAACAACAGCACCACCGATAATACGGTTAGCTTCTATATCTCCCCGCGCAGGGGAGATATAAACACGCTCATTGGTTTGCAAACTGCAACTTGAAGTTGGATTGGTATAGATTTCAGTCTGAAATTATATCAGTGCTAGCAAAGAAGCCAAATCAGAAATCTCAATATGTGGCATCAAACGCCCTTCAGGCTCCAGCATCAGATTTTTATTCGCGATGTTGATCCAGCAAGCCTGCATGCCAGTACAAATCGCCCCTTCGACATCGGTATTCAGGTTATCACCCACATGCAGGATCTGATTTATGGGTAGGTTAAGCCGCTTAGCCGCCATATGGTACATATCAGGGTAAGGTTTGGAACGCCCATCAACGCCGGCTTTTAAGACAAATTCAAAATAAGAGGCTAACCCACATGCCGCAGGTTCAGCGTTCCCATTGGTAATGGCCACCAACGGCATTTTTTCCGCCAATAGGGATAAGGTCTTATGGGTAGATGCTGGCACCGTGATTTGATTACGCCAATACCTAAAGCAGGACATAATTTCATCCGTACCACGTAAGGTTTCTTCATCATTGAAACCATGATGGGCAAACATGAGTTCTGCGGATTGTCGACGCCATGAAGTCACATCGTGATAAATATCCGGTTCTCGTTCAAGCACCGCCTGACGGTATACATGCAGATCTTCATGCCCAAAGTGACCAAATTTGGCATCGTACTGCCTGATAAAACACAACACTTCTTTTTCGGTTCTATCGATAACAGGACGATTATCGTAAAGCGTATCATCCAGATCGAATGTCATCGCAGCAAACGGCGCGAGAGGCCGATAAAAACGCATTATGATTTTCCTCGTTTGGCTCTGGGGTGAGCCACATCATAGACTTTGGCCAGGTGCTGAAAATCCAAATGGGTATAGATTTGGGTCGTCGATAGATCTGCGTGGCCAAGTAATTCCTGCACTGCACGCAGATCGCCGCTGGACTCCAGAATATGTGTGGCAAAGGAGTGACGCAATTTATGGGGGTTAACATGGCTGCTGACACCTTGTTGGATCCCCCACCGTTCGAATCGTTTCTGTACGTTACGGGCAGAGATGCGTTTTCCACTCGTGCTGGAAATAAAAACCGCATCATTTTCTGGCTCAAACCGTTCCCGCACTGCCAGCCAACGCTGGAGCCACTCCTGCGCCATCCGCCCAAACGGTACTTTCCGCTCTTTGCTGCCCTTGCCGTGTACCCAAACTTCGCCACTTGCCAAATCCAAATGGCGACAATCAAGCCCGACCAGTTCAGACAAACGCAGCCCTGCTCCGTACATCACTTCCAGCATTGTTCTGTCACGCACTGACAGCGGATCGTTCAAATTAATATTGAGAAGTTGGTTAACCTCATCCACATCCATGTTTTTAGGTAAGTGCCGTTTTTTACGGGGAGTGCTGACGGTTTTAGCCGGATTGGCCGCTAATGTATTTTGCATCACCATCCAGTCAAGAAAACTGCGCAAAGAAGAAAAGCGCAAGGCAAGGCTGGCAGACTGTAACCCTGCCCGCCGACTGCGGGAGGCAAACATTCTGACGTTAGTCGGATCTAATCCCTGCCACTCACGTATCCCCATCTCCAGTGACATTGCCGCCAGAACAGTCAAATGGTGTCGATAGTTAGTGAGCGTCGCAGGACTTAACCGCCGCTCGACCCGCAAATAGAGCAAAAAGTCTTCCACGGGCGCTAACAGCAAATCAATCGGCTGAGTCATGCGCGTTCAATCCAGCGGGATAGCAATCCCGGCAACAGCGTCGACAAATGGTCAAGAATGTCGGTTCCCATGCCTTCGTGATAGTGCTGTTTATCATGGCTATTGAAAATCACCATCCCCAAATCCCCCTGAGAGCCTAAAAGGGATATCGCCACTGAACCAACATGGCGTGCCTGTGGCATCAACAGTAAAATTTCTGGGCCGTGTAATCGGCCAAGATAGTGATTTTCCTCACCAAATCGCTTAATGCGGACAGATTCAAAAGCCTGACGGGAAATCGCCAGCCCTGGCGCATTCAGTGGTGCCCCAAGATGCCATTTATCACTGAACAACCGGATATAACTGTTACTCAATCCCAGCGTTTTGGACCATGAGCTCAAGCAAGAAAGAAAGTCTTGCAAGCTCCTGGCCGCAGAGAGATCGGATAGTAATTGCAATAAGCTGCTAAACAGCACTTCATTTTGTTTCGCCTGCTCTACCAAATGGTCCAGATCATCTTCCAAATCACGGATACGTTTCCTTTGACGGTTCATATGCCATTCCATCAAAGAAACACTCCCCCGCACCGGATGAGGAACTCTTATCTTATCGACCATATTGGCATTACGGATAAAAAACGCGGGATTATTCAATAAATAATCCACGACGGTTTGATCATCCAGCCTATTTTCAATGTGCAATGGATCGTCTTTTTCATCCATTTTCCAATGCCCCATAGTTCAAGAGTGACTCAGCAAACACAGAATCAATCACAAGTGAATCGTACCATCATAAACATGGGTTGCAGGCCCAGTCATAAAAAGGGGTTTGCCCGCCCCATCCCAGCGAATTTGCAGTGTTCCTCCCGGAAGATCAACTCGAACCTGATTATCCAAAAGATCCTGCTGGATACCGATTGCTACTGCGGCACACGCACCACTGCCACATGCCCGCGTTTCACCCGTTCCACGCTCAAAAACACGCAAGCGAATATGGCCCCGGTTTATTACCTGCATGAAACCAATATTGGCCCGTTCAGGAAAACGTTCGTGGCTTTCCAACACCGGCCCTAATATTTCCACTTCGGCAGTGTCCACATCCTCAACGTGTATGACACAGTGAGGATTTCCCATCGACACAACGCCACACAGCACTGTACGTTCGATGGCACGGATAATATAAGTTCTCTCAGCCTTATTCGCGCGAAAAGGAATACGCGGTGGCTCAAAGTCGGGTTCTCCCATGTTGACACAAACCTGGTCATCATGTGTGATGCTCAATATCATTTGACCCGAACGTGTGCTGACCTTGATATCACGTTTATTGGTCAACCCCTTAATACGGACAAAACGGGCAAAACAACGCGCGCCATTGCCACACTGGGAAACTTCACTGCCATCGGCATTAAAAATGCGGTAGTGAAAGTCTAAGTCAGGATCATAGGGCGCTTCAACAACCAAAAGTTGATCAAACCCCACTCCAGTATTCCGATTAGCCAGACGGCAAATTAACTCTGGAGAAAAATAAACATTTTGGGTCACTGCATCAACGACCATAAAGTCATTGCCAAGACCATGCATTTTGGAGAACTGCATATACGGCTCCAAGAGAAATCACATGACTGAATCAGTATCATTAAACATTCATGGAGATATTGTCTTTTAATGAACTGTTTTTTAACCCTGTTTCTGGCTGTGCTTTATCCATTTTATGCACAGCCCCCTGTGTTGCAGACGTTTCTACAGGAGGAAAATAAAGGGGGCCTTTCAAGCCACAGCCAGCCAGAGAAAGTAATGTTATGATAGCCAATGACCAACGGAGTTGTTTTTTCATCATATTAATGCCTGTGATTCATGCGCCAATACTCTCTATAATCGCAGCTAGGCCCTGAAAAGCAAATAGGAAATAAACATGAACGATAGCGAATTTCATCAATTGGCCGATCAATTGATGCTTCATCTTGAAGAGCAACTGGATAATTACGATGGTGATGCGGATATTGACTATGAAATAAATGGCGGAGTGATGACACTGAGTTTTGAAAACGGCAGCAAAATCATTATCAACCGCCAAGAGCCTTTCCATCAAATATGGCTGGCAACCAAAAACGGGGGTTACCATTTTGATTATCGGGATAGCCAGTGGATTTGTGACCGCAGCGGTCATGATTTTCTCTCCATGCTGGCACAAGCCATGACTGAGCAAAGCGGTGAGTCATTCCCTCTTTCGTGACTCTTTCACAAGACAGTATATACCCTATGGATTTCAAGATGCGGCGCGGCGGCAAGGGAATGAACCCCCAGGAGCATAGATAACTCTGTGACTGGGGTGAATGAGCGCAGCCAACAAAGCGGCAACTTGAAAGACGACGGGTATAAAACGATTTGTTAACGAAAGATGCCTAATCAAAAGCGCCTAATAAAATAGGCGCTTGAGGTAAGTGATAATATCAATAGTGATACAGCGAATGACAGGGATCACCTGCCCCACACGTTTTATTGAGGCGCTCATCAATATGGAGCCTGGCATCATTCGCTTCTATAGCATCCACCGGATACACTCCCTCTATAAATGGAATGACATGGGTGCGCTCAATTTTCTTAACGATTTGATAGAACTGCGGCAAGTTGAAATTGACAAAACTGGAGCCATAAGTAAAACGATCATGTGACGATGAATAAAATCGGCTGATATCTCGCACCAATTCTTCTTTGCTGCCTTCACAATGGGAATAAATTTCCACCCGATTTGATTCATCAAGAATATAAATATTGAACCCTTGCTTGTTTTCGATATCCTCGAAAAAGAATTGGACAATGCCTTCGCAGGCAAAGCCATCGATTACCGGTGGTAAGTGTTTTTCTTTGGTGTCAATTTTAACAGGCAGGCCGTGCAATTTGGTATTGGAAATAGCGCCATAGAATTCCACGGCATTTTCCAATTTTTGTACCGAAACGTTTAGCCGTTCGAAGAATAATCCCCATGTTTGCCCTGAAATTCGTAACGCCTTGAAGCGGTTTGGATCTTGTCGGTTGCTGGACAATCGTAACTCAATACACTCCGACACTAATTGCTGGATACGAGTACGGATCAACCCACGCAAGTGTTTGCTATAGCAGAATACTTCAACGTCAGATGGCGGCGCTGCATCTTGATGCATTTTGCCCAATATCGTCTTCAATGCTTCCAATACCGACTGTTCACCACTGAAATGCAAGGTTCTCACTTCATTCCATGAATTGCGGTAAAGCAAGTCAATGCTACCGACCAGGCATTGCTGCAACTCGCCAAAACTGAAAACATTCAGGTTTCTTAAATCGAAACGAACAACCTGATCAGAGAATGTTGTGGTTGGATCTTGCTCTAGATTGACAATGATCGCCAAATGACGGATTTCACACGGACTGTATAATGCTTTTGGCGTGGGTGCAGGTAAGCGGATCGGAAAATGCGTGGCGATATCATCCACCAAATCATTTAATTTTTGCCGGTCACACTGAGATTTGCCGTGATGAATGTGGAGTCGAGTCTCTTTCGTCAGCAAGCCATTGAAATAGGTCCAGGAAACTAATTTATTCAGGTAGCGATTGTATTCCAGCGGTTGGTGACCAATGATCGATTCAATCGTTGGGGCATGGTTGTACAGATACCAGCCACTGCGGTTTACTCGCCCAGGGGGAACATAAATGAAGGTCAGATCTTTTTCTGACAGATCCGGTGATATCTGGGGATTCACCAGCGTCACTTTACCCGGCAGGGCTTCAAACGCCGCATACAATTTGCGGGTCAATACGCCAATATCTTGCGGGCTGGCACTCACACTTAAATTATTACGACGGGCAAAACGGATGAGGTTGCGATAACTTAGCATCATGGTATCAAGCAATTCATTATGGGCATCACGTACCTGCTCAATTTTCCATGAATTACGATTATCCAGCATGGCCAGTTTATTGTCATCCCAACCCCATTCACGCACCAACTGGGAGATAACCTGACGACGCCATCCTGTACAGCCTTTGTCGTTCTGGCCTGCGAATAATTGTTCGCATACCTTCAGGTAAAAACAACGGCGCGCCAAATCAAGGCGCGCAAGATCGTTTGTGGCAGTCAGATAGCGAGTGACGCGCTCCAGCATCATGCTATAAGCATCAAGGCCAAAGGAAACAATCGCACCGTCATGAAAATATTGCTTCATTTCCATCGCCAGCAATTTTCCATTGGGATATTCCCATGAATAGGCTTCCAACAGCAGGCTTTTCAAGACGGCTTTATAAGGAGAGTCCACGCTCTTATAAAGCTGCCAAAGGCTCGCCCCAAAATATTCCTCTGCGGATAATTCGCTCAAGCCGCCCAAATCCAGCCATTCATTGGGTGTCAATACCCCCTGGGCATAGAGAGAAAGGACATACTCATCATAATGAGTCTCTTCTTCCACGGGAACCATTGCCCACAGCAAACGTTTACCTGCCATACAGACTGCGGTGCGATAAAACTCATCAAGCAGAAGGATATGTTGGGTAGAGCCGCAGTCTTCGCCGTTCAAACTACCACAGGCATTATGCCGAAAACGGTTTTCATCAATCAGAAAAAAGGTGACCTCTGTGCCCAGTGAAGCTGCCCACTGTTCTATCAAGGTACATTTTTGTTCCAGTAAGGCTTTCTCATCACTATCCAACCAAGATTGGTGGCAGACCCAAATATCCAAATCAGAAGAGCAACTTTGCCCGATGGAAGAGGTACTGCCCATGGAGTAAATTCCCGTAATCGGCAATTCACCATTGGATATATGTGACGGTATGTCTGGCAAGACACCAGTAAGCTGGCTATCCAGATCATTAATCCAAAATTGCTGTGCCTCATCAGGCATAAAAAAGCAAACGCCATGAGGAACATCGCCTTTGATATAACCTGGCATCATTGAATGATGATAATGTAATAATACTGGAATTAAACTATAAACTTGCTTAAAAGCGTCACTCATTAAGTGAGTAGCGCGTTCTAATCTAAGTTGGTTAATTGCATCCAGTCGCTGCTTTAGCGTTTCAATATAGAGATACAAGAGTTTCGCCTGATATCAGTTCCAGTGCCCAAAGTAGTCCCCTGTTTCCGATAACGCGTGGTATTTCAAGATTATTTAAAATTATTTTTACAAACTTATTGTCGGAAACGTGATCAATTTAACACCTTGCAGTCAAACCGTAAAGTACGCAATACCATCTTTTCTCTTCACCTGCAATAGTCAAAACACAATTAACTCGTTGTAAAATATTAAGTTAATCACGAAATAGACACAATAATATGCTTTTTTAGCATAACGATTATGATTGATTATTTTTCATCTCGTAGTTGTAAAGCATTGTAAATACATCACTCTTCCATCAATATTTAACCCAATAATATTTTGTGACGAATAAATATTTCCCCCTTTTTATCATCAGGCTAATCACAAATTTCAATTTGCTTTTATACCCGTCGCCTTTCAAAATGCGTTTTATACCAATCTCTTTGTTTATTTTCTCTATGCAAATAAAATATTATTTTAATATTTAAAATTATTTTTATTTAATAACCTGTATGTCCATAGACTATTTGGATTTTTTCCTGACTTTTTCGTCACTGGAAAAAAAATCATTGAGATGTTAAAACGGGTACTATTTTCTCACTAATCGGTGACTAACTGGCAGCTAAACGCCATTATTCCCATCAGCTTCACGTTGCGTAACGGTCAATAAGGCAACAAATTGAAGATGAAGGATAGAGAAACCATTAGTTAATACAATTGCCAAATATACTGATCCATGACAATGAAAACCATTCGCATCGCTACCCGCCAAAGCCCACTTGCTATGTGGCAAGCGCTATATGTTCAGAAACAACTGAAACACTTTCATCCAGAACTAAATGTAGAACTGGTTCCAATGGTGACACGTGGCGATATTATCCTCGATACACCATTGGCAAAGGTGGGAGGCAAGGGGCTGTTTGTGAAGGAATTAGAGCTGGCTCTGCTTGAAAAGCGAGCTGATATTGCTGTCCACTCCATGAAAGATGTCCCTGTTGAATTTCCTGCTGGTTTGGGATTAGTCACCATCTGCGAACGGGATGATCCACGGGATGCTTTTGTTTCAGTCGAATACGCTTCACTGGATGAGCTACCTGCCGGCAGTGTGGTTGGTACATCCAGTTTACGCCGCCAGTGCCAAATCCGTCAGCTACGCCCTGATCTTGTGATCCGTGATTTGCGGGGTAATGTCGGCACCCGTCTGAACAAGCTCGATAACGGCGATTATGATGCCATTATTCTTGCGACCGCCGGCCTGAAACGGCTGGGGCTGAAAGAGCGCATTCGTATGCCATTAGAACCTGAGTTATTGTTGCCAGCCGTCGGCCAGGGAGCAGTAGGTATTGAATGTCGGCTTGATGACCAGCAAACCCGTGAGCTGTTGTCACCTTTAAACCACGCCAGAACAGAAACCTGCGTTCTCGCTGAAAGAGCGATGAACACCCGTCTTGAAGGAGGCTGTCAAGTACCGATTGGCAGTTATGCCATCTGGCAGGGAGACAACATTTGGCTACGCGCGCTGGTAGGCTCCCCCGATGGCACAGTGATCGTACGCGGTGAAAGAGTGATATCACCCAAAGAGGCTCGTCAGGCGGGTATCGCATTGGCGGAAGAGTTATTGGAGAAAGGCGCCCGCCAAATCCTGGCTCGCGTATACCAGAGGAACCTAGCGGAATGAGTATTTTGATCACCCGCCCTGCCCCCACAGGAGAGGAATTGGTCAAGCGACTGCGATCTATTGGAAAATCAGCTTTCAGCGCTCCCCTGATCGAAATTCACCCAGGGGCAGATTTGCCATTACTGTCACAAAAACTGCAAGGGTTATCTGCGGGGGATCGGGTTTTTCTATTATCAAAAAATGCGGTTCATTATGCCAATGAACAGCTTATTCAAGAAGGCCAGTCCTGGCCTGAGCCGTTATCTTATTATGGTATCGGCAAATCCACTTCCCTGATGTTCCACCGACTTACCGGGTTGGAAATAAGCCACGCTGAGCAAGGTGAAACCAGTGAAGATCTACTGCAACTCCCCGCCTTACAGGACATGAATAAGAAAAAGATTTTATTGCTCCGAGGCAATGGTGGTCGCGAAGTGATTGCCTCCACATTAAGGTTTCGGGGAGGTGAAGTCGATTATTGTGAATGTTATTCACGCCAGCCTGTCAAATATGATACAGCGGATTTCAGTCGTCACTGGCAGCAATGTGGTATAAAAACCCTCGTTGTCACCAGTGGCGAAATGCTGCAACTGTTATATAACTTAGTGACTGATCGGGATGGAAAAGCATGGTTACTAAATTGCAAGCTGATTGTAGTTAGCGAACGTCTTGCCAAGATCGCCCAGAACCTGGGTTGGCAAACAATAAAAGTCGCCAAGAGTGCAGATAATGACGCCTTAATCCAGGCACTGGAATAAATTAATATGGGATGCCCATTATGACGACGGAACAAAAGCAATCTACCGATGCGGTTGAGACAAAACGCCCTCAGGCTCCCCATCGCCCCAAGAGTTATGGATGGGTCGGCAATACGATCTCAATTGCCATATCGCTGGCGATAGGTATCGGTGGCCTTTATATTTATTATCATGGTCAACAGCAGAATGCAGAATTAAAAACCGAAAACCTCGCTCTCCAGCAAGCGATCACTTCTCTGACGCAACAACAGTCTACCGATAAGCAAGAGCTGAATGCTAACCTCCAGAAGCTGGAGGCTTCCCTACAACACGCCGACTCACAAAGCCAGCAGCGAGATGATCGCATTGCCGAGCTGCGAAACCGGGTTTCCGCATTTTCAAATACGGATATCGAAAACTGGCGACTGGCGCAAGCCAGCTCCCTCGTCAAGATGGCTGGCCGAAAAGTCTGGAGTGAACAGGATATCACCACGGCTATCGCCTTGCTGAAAGATGCTGACCAGAATCTGGCTGAAATGAATGATCCCAGCCTGCTCTATGTCCGTAAAGCTATCATGGCTGATATCGATTCCCTGACCAAAATCAAACAGGTCGATTTAGATGGCATTATCTTGATGCTGAACCAGCTATCAAACCAAGTCGATAACTTACGCCTTGCCAATAAAGTCGAACAAGCTAGATCGGAGAAGGCAGACAATCATGAGATCACGGCTTCGCTCTCTGACTGGCGCGAGAACTTAAGCAATAGCTGGCATAGCTTTATGGATAACTTCATTACTATTACCCCGCGTGATGACAGCAAAGAGCCGCTATTGGCACCTAACCAAGGTGTTTACCTGCGCGAGAACATTCGTTCCAAGCTGCTGATTGCTGCACAGGCGGTACCCCGCCATCAGGCCAAAATTTATCAGGATGCATTAGAAGATGTTCAATCCTGGGTGAAGACTTATTTTGATACTTCACTCCCTGAGGCGGAAAACTTTTTAAACAATGTGGCTTCACTGCAAAAGAAACCGCTTTCTATCCATGTCCCTGAACACCTGAGCAGCCAGCCCATATTGGCAGAATTGGTACGTAAGCGTATTTATAACTTACCGCATTCCAAGCAGACTCAAACAGAAGCTCAGCCTGAGACACCAAAAACTGTCGATCAGGCAAAAGCAGCCGATCAAGCAAAAACATCCGTTGAGGAGAGCTGAACATGCTAAAAGTATTCTTGCTGTTCATTATCCTTATTGTGGGGATCGTCGTCGGTCCTTTGATGTCAGGCCATCAAGGATATGTTTTGATCCAGACGGACAAGAACAATATCACCACCAGTATCACCGGGCTGGTGATCATCTTCCTCCTGCTGCAATTCCTGCTGATCTTCATCGGCTGGTGTTATCGTCGCTTAAAGCGTACCAGCACATCCACTCATAGCTGGATCTTTGGTGGATATAAACGTAATCGTGCTCGTTCACAAACCAAACAGGCGCTGCTGAAACTCGCCGAAGGGGATTTCAAGCAAGTTGAACGCTTGATGTCTCGCAACGCTGACCATGCCGAATACCCGGTCGTGAACTATTTGCTGGCCGCAGAAGCGGCTCAACGGCGTGGTGATTATTTCCGAACCAACCAATATATTGAGCAAGCGGCAGAAGTGGCTGATAAGGATCTGCTCCCCGTTGATATTACCCGTGTCCGTGTCCAATTGGCACAGGGTGAAATTCATGCCGCACACGTTGGTGTGGATAAATTGTTGGAACACGCCCCTCGTCACCCTGAAGTATTGCGATTGGCTGAACAGGCTTACTCTCTTTCAGGTGCTTATCAATCCCTGATTGATATCTTGCCCTCTATGCTGAAAGTTAAGCTGCACAGCGAAGAAGAGATCCTTAAATTGCGTCAGCAAGCCTATATCGGTTTAATGAACCAGGTTATGGCACAGAAAGGCAGTAGTGGGCTGAAAATATGGTGGAAAGATCAAAACCGCAAAATTCGCAATGACATTGTGCTGCAAGTCGCGATGGCCGAACATTTAATTGAATGCAATGATCACGAGGCTGCCCAACAAATCATTCTGGATGGCTTGAAACAACAGTACGACGAACGTCTGCTGCTATTAATTCCCCATCTTAAGGCCAGTGATTCAGAAGCCATACAAAAGGCTCTCTCCCACCTGTTAAAACAACATGGTGCAACCCCATTGCTCAATAGCACGCTAGGGCAGGTGGCTTTGCGCCATAGTGAATGGGCAACGGCTGAATCGGCATTTAAAGCCGCCCTTGCACAGCGTCCAGATGCCCATGATTATGCATGGCTTGCTGATGCACTGGACAGGTTGCAAAAGCGCGAAGAAGCGACCCAAACCCGCAATAAAGGATTTATGCTGACCTTGAAGCGTGAGAGTGATATCGAAGCATAAGAGCGCATAACCTTCACACCTCAGTTAACGATGTTCGGTATTGGATCGTTAGCCGAGGTGCATCCAGGCTTCACGCCATGAGAGCCAATGGCAAACTGTCTGAAGCCTATCCCCACTTTTCTATAGACAAAAAAAACACCCATCAAAAAAGACAGGTGTATAAATACAATCAGGTCTACAGACGGATGAGTGCCTCACTCAACGTTGTGTCCGGTTTGCGATGACAAGACAGAATGCTTACTCATCTATAACGTGGACTATAGGCACCGACAATCAGCTCTACATCATCCTGAGGTTTATGAAGCTACATGCTGTCATAAGGAGTGGGATGAGTATCTACAATTTTAATTAAGCATTTTTCGTGCCAACTTTTTCAATCAGGATAAATTTCTCTTACCCAAGGTTTGACGGGCTTTCCGTAATAAATAGCCTAACTTTCACCAAGTAGGGTTAAAAATAGCGTCTCTCATTTGAGACGCTATTTTGGTTGTTTATATATAGATATTATAAATCAAAGGATTATATGTCTCTCATTTGAGACATTGGGCAGTATGGTTTGTCGTTGAAATACAACATCAATAAAAAAATAACCTTTAAAACATAATGTTAATGCGTTATTAAAAGCAATAACCGTCAAGTTTTACGCTAAAAAGTCAAATAGAAATTAAACAGAAATAAAAAGGAAAAATCTGTTTACTCGCAGGCAAAACAAAGGAAGAAAAAGGAAGGTAAAGCAGGAGTAAGTAGAAAACAAAAACCCCGCAATAGCGGGGTCTTATCGGAATTTGGTCGGCGAGAGAGGATTCGAACCTCCGACCCACTGGTCCCAAACCAGTTGCGCTACCAAGCTGCGCTACTCGCCGAAAATATCTTTTTGTTCTTTTTTATGGTGCGAAGGGGGGGACTTGAACCCCCACGTCCGTAAGGACACTAACACCTGAAGCTAGCGCGTCTACCAATTCCGCCACCCTCGCGTTGCATAAAAAAGATGGGGTGGCTAACGAGACTCGAACTCGCGACAACTGGAATCACAATCCAGGGCTCTACCAACTGAGCTATAGCCACCATAACAGATATCTTTTTACATACTGTTTTTATCTAGCACTACTTCATGCAGCGCTATTACAACAACGCCGACCACGATAACTCATTACCACTGCTCTTGCACGCTTTAAATGGCGCGCCCGACAGGATTCGAACCTGAGACCTCTGCCTCCGGAGGGCAGCGCTCTATCCAGCTGAGCTACGGGCGCTTAACGCCGTTGCGGTGGAGGATAGTACGGATTTAACGTCGTACTGTCCAGTGCTTTTTTAAAAGAAATGATGCGTTTGATTACGCTTTGCCCATTTAGCTGATAAAGCCAGCACCTTTCCACCGCGATATTACCGAAAACACGCTTTTTGGTTGAGAACCAATCACTCAAACTATATCGATTTTTTAGGTAAATACCATTTCATCGACCAATAAATTGATGACACGATCAGCAAAAATATTCCCCCCACGATCAGTGAGAAACGGGTATCAGGATTAATCGCCATCCCCACCAAGACACAACTCAAGAAAATCAATGTCAGATAATTGACATAAGGGAACAAAATCGATTTAAACCGATGCTGTTTTATGGCTTCCTCGTGATGCTTACGGAAGCGCAACTGGCTGATCAGGATCACAAACCACGGCACCATACCGGGCAATACACTGGCACTATAAACGTAAACAAATACTGACTGCGGATTGGGTATCAGATAGTTCAGGCTGGAACCCGCAATCAGGCAACCAATGGTAATCGCAATACATCTTACCGGCACACCATTTTTCGACAGCTTCAGCAATGCAGCAGGTAATTGCCGATTCTGCGCCAGGGCATATAGCATCCTGCCACCGCTATACATACCACTGTTACAGCCTGACAGCGCAGCAGTCAGTACAACAAAGTTGATCACCGCCGCCGCAGAAGCAATACCGACTTTAGAAAAAGTCATCACAAACGGGCTGCCATGTGCACCGACTTCGGTCCACGGGAACAATGTCACAACAATAAAAATGGCACCCACATAAAAAATCAGGATACGCCACAAGATATTGTTGATCGCTTTTTTAAGGGTAACTTGCGGGTTTTTCGCTTCACCGGCGGTAATACCAACCAGCTCTACCCCTTGGTAGGAAGCGACCACAATACAAAGGGCAAATAAAAAGCCTTTCCATCCACCGGAGAAGAATCCGCCATGTGAAGTCAGGTTATCCAAACCCATGGGTTGCCAGTCATTGCCCAATCCGAAGAAAATCAAACCGATGCCAATCAGGATCATCACAATAATCGTTGTGACTTTGATCATGGCAAACCAAAACTCCAGCTCACCGTACAGCCTTACCGCGGCCAGGTTTGCCAAAGCCACCAATCCAACCGCTACCAGCGCTGAAACCCATTGAGGCAGCTCAGGAAACCAGAATTCCGCATAGACGCCGATGGCAGTAATCTCTGAGATCCCCACCGAAACCCACATGAACCAGTAACCCCATGCGGTTAAGCATCCCCAGTAAGGACTTAAATATTTATGCCCAAAAGCAGCAAATGAACCCGTTACAGGTTCAAGAAACAGCATTTCCCCCATGGAACGCATGATGAAAAAAACAAACATCCCAGCAATAATGTACGCCAGCAAAACAGAAGGACCGGCCCATTTCAAGGTACTGGCTGAACCCATGAACAGCCCCACGCCGATTGTGCCACCTAGCGCAATCAGTTCAATATGACGTGCCTCAAGTCCCCTTTGCAGGCTCTGTTTTGAATCACTCATAAAACTCCCTATCCACTTTTATGATGTCTATACTTGCAAACAGAAAAAATACAGGAATTGATAATCAATGGTTGTAAAAAAGGCTGGGATCAAAACACGTTTTGCCGATCAGTGAAATAGAAAATTACAAAAATGAGGATTAAGGACATGGGAATTGAGCATAAGCAGCCAAACAACAGGCGAGTGGCACACAAAAAACCTGCCACACATGGATAAAATATGTTCGATGTAGCAGGTGGAAACAGAAAAATTGTCGCAATTCGGATTAGAGTTTGCCGCCGTAATAATAGCCAAGGAATCTCAACAGTTTTAGCTGCCTGCGAATGCGGCTTGGCTGAGAGAGCAAGCGATACAACCATTCCAGCCCCAGATTCTGCCAAACTTTCGGCGCACGTTTAACGTGACCAGTAAAAGCATCATACGTTCCGCCAACGCCCATATACAGTGCATCTGGATGTATCTTGCGACAGTCGCGCATAAAGATTTCCTGTCTGGGTGAACCCATTGCGACCGTAATAATCTCAGCGCCGCAGGCATGGATCTGCCCAAAAACCTCATCACGCGTTTCTGGTGTAAAATACCCGTCCTGGCTACCCACAATATTGACGTTCCACTGGCTACGCAGTTTGCGCTTAGTCTGTGCCAAAATATCCGGTTTTCCGCCAACCAGAAAGACGGGCGTCCCTTCACGCCCAGCCCGCTCCATCAACGCTTCCCATAAATCAGCGCCCGCAATACGCGACACATTTGCATCAGGGTATTTACGGCGAATGGCGCGCACGATGCTAATGCCGTCCGCATATAAGTATTCGGCTTCATCCAGCAACATATTCAGCGCATTGTCTTTTTCCGCCGTCAGCACTTTTTCTGCGTTAATCGCAACCAAAGTGCCGGTTTTCACCCGCCCCTCCAGAAAAAGGTGGTCGAGGAAATGCGACATATTACGGAAGCCCCAGATATTGAGGCCACGAATGCGGTATGTGGGAATGTTATTCAACGCCATTTTTTTTCCTTACATCCAACATAACAGATGTTTTTTGCGCGGTAGCCAAGCTACTGACCACAAACTTTCGAATCAGTCCGGCACTTTCAAACAGCCAATACAGCAACTTCGCCGCGACCAGGCATAGGCCAAAGACAATACAAAAGAACACCACGCGGGAAACAAAAGAATCGACACCTTCACGAGCCAGTACAATCATGTTAAAGATGGCACCAAAACAGAAAGCCTGCAAAATTGCTGCCTTATAGCGGTTACTTTCCTGTTTTCCGGCTTCATAAACCCAGTCAAACCATTTGATGATAAAACCGACGGCTATCGCACCCAGCGGGATAAAGAATACGCCCCCCATCACGACCAGGGAGCCAATCAGCGTTGGGGAAATTGCCAGACCAGAATGGTTATTCAATACATCCCATGTGAAATAGTTAGCGGTATTCCAGACCTGATTCGGCCTGTCCGGCCATACCCAACTAGGGATAAAGACATAAAAATCACGGATAATCGGGGTCAATCCCTGAAAATCTATTTTGCTGTAATTATCCAGCAACAAAGCCAAATTTTCCCACGGCGAAAAAGTATCCCGCGTGAGATACAAGAAAGTATAAAATGCTTCTGCCCCGCTGACGTCCAGACTATAGCGCTTCAACGCCAGCCAGAACATGCCGACGATTCCCATTGCCCCCGCAGCGAACAGCATCCACAGCGAGATCCAGCCACGAACAATCCCGATAAACAGGAACAAGGCAAACGCAATAATGATGTTGGCTCGCGTTCCACCAACGATCACATAAGTCAGGATGCCAAACCCGACGGTTCCCACCAAAAAGCACAGCCACCGTACTTTAGTCGGTTTCAGGAAAAAAACCACCAGCATGGCAGGAATAAAAAAGTAGAAGAATCGCTTGAGCGCAACACCGGAAACCTGGCTAGAAAATATCTGGCTATAGGACTGTAACTTAAACAGCAAAAAGCCATTCTGCATAAAGAACGAACCTACTGTAACGATAGCAATGCCCGCAAGCAGTAACCATGTCAGATTAGTTTCTACCCGATTCATCGTAAAGAGGGGCTTGCGCGGTGCCGCCGCGGTTTCAGGTTTTATGCTGTCACTCGGCCGTATTTTATCAGTGAGGCGTGTCTTATAAGCCACATAGTAAATGGCATAAAAACAGCCAGAGGCCAATATGGCATGTAGCAGTGAATCTACCGGCACCACTTCCACATTAAACTGAAAGACCAACAGGCTGGTCAATGGAAAGCCAAAATAGAACGTCAGCAAGTACAACAATGAGAAAAACACATTGAAGTTAAAGCGAACACGGCGAAATTCTCGATACGTCAAGGTCAGGATAAACGCCACTGATAGCACGTAAACAACAAATAGCCCACCGAATTGTGTCAAGGTCATTGATACTCTCCAGATGCATCCAACAGGGCGGTTTTCCACCCCTCAATGAAATTGGGATCAAAAAAAGCAATCGCCTTTTTATCGAGGGACAGCATCTGGCGCTGTGCTTCCTGCACCCAGTGTTTATTGAGTTCATCACCGTCAAACAGAACAGGGACTTGCTGCTCCGTTAAATCATGCCAGAATGGATTTTGGCGGCTAAGAACAAACGGAATACTCAATTGAATCAACAGACAGAGTGTTCCAATACCCTGCTGACGATTGAAAATGAAATAACCTAAATCGCATTGGCGCAGCAATGACAAGTAGTCATCAAAGGCGATTTGCGCTTTTAAAATACGGATGTTTTGCGCCGGAAACAACGATAATGCAGCCAGCTCCACCTTTTGGACATAAGTTTGGTTATTATCAGGATAACCCATTGGAATGATTATCTTTGCCTCATCGCCAAACTGGCGCTGGATCTGCTGCAAGGCTTCAATATGACGGTTGGATTGATCGCCTGAATTCCCCAACAAGATGGTCATCCCTTCGGGTGAAAATGTTTTCTCCGTCACCGTCAGTGCAGGATCCATCCGGGTCGGGAAATAGAGCAATGATGATGGCACATCAGGTTTAGCCTGATTTGAACGCGAGGAACCCTTCAGAAAAAAGTGCTGGAGATCGCCGCGCGTAGCAAAAATATGCCCTACCCGCTTCTGCGCCAGACGACGAACCAGATAGAACAAACGGAATTTCAGTTGGCGGGACTCTTCGTAGAGATCGGCGCCCCAAACATGCCAAAAAAATTGGTGTCGCTTGATTTTGCCCATGAATAATGCCAACCACAAAGTGGCATTAAACTGCCCATGAAAAAAGAAGCGGACGGTTCTGTTCGCCTTTGCTTGCTCTATCACCGCCTGTGACAAGGCCGATTTGTTGTTATAAAGGGAAATCGCCAAGTTAGGATAATTCGATAACTTTATGTGGTCTTTGGACACCACCATAAAACACGGTTTGGCAGAAAAAGGTATTTCCTGTGCCAAGACGTCATTAAAGAAACGCAGTAACGTTTGATTGTGATGTGGGATATCCGATCCCAAAACGTGAATTAGGGTTGTCATGCTCGCCTGCGATAAATAATAAATACGCTACAACAAAGAATGAAATAAACGATATAGGTTACCATATATGACTGGGCGGCTCCCAATGCCCCATTAGCGGGTATCAGCCAATGGGAAAAACCCGTCAGTAAAAGAAACTGGCTCACTTCAGTCAAGATATAAAAACGCAGTGCCGCTTTTGCTATCACCAGATAACCAAAAACATAAGCGCCCACTTTCAATACATCGCCCACTAACTGCCACGCAAACAGATCGCGCATGGCGATGAATTTGTCTGAAAACAACAGCCAAATAACAAAATCACGCAACAACCAGACAGAAAAGCTGGCAACCGCTACCGCCGGCAAAACAAATTTCAGGGCCTTCACAATTTCGCTGGCAATTTCTTGCTTATTGTCCAAACGAGAAAGTGTTGGCAATAGATAGACCGTGAAGGAGGCCGTGATAAATTGTAAGTACGCATCCGAAATACTGCTGACGCCCTGCCAAATCCCAACCTCTTCCCAGCTATAACGCGCTGCCAGCAAATTTCGCATCATGACATAAGCAACGGGTAAGGTAATGGAGGTCAGCAATGCCATCAGGGTAAATTTCCCCAAATGACTGGCAACCGCCCGATCCCACATCGGCCTCAAGGCGGAAAATGTCATGGCTTTGTGCTGCAATATCATCAGACCGGCAGGTAAAACCACTAATGCCGGCACTAATGCTAATCCCGCTAATGCCCCTTCATAGCCTCCCAGCCAATAGCAAAGGCCATAGGCAAGCACTCCTGTCAGGCTGCCGAAGATAATGGCCAATGCATTTCCCTTAGCATCCCTGAACCCTTTCAGGATTGCCAGAAAATAGTTGGCATAAGCGATACCCATTTGAATAAATGCGAGCGCCTGCACAACCGTCTTGTAACGGGTGTGACCAAATAGGCCAATACTGATGATTTCATTGAATAAGAGGAATATCACCGCCAGTAAGGTCGAAAAACCCAGGATCATCAAAGACGATGTCCCTAATACTGCCCTGAGTTTTTCCGGTTGCTGATGATGTTCCGCCACATATTTGGTCACACCATTAAAAATCCCTGCCCCAGAGAGCACTCCCAGTACGGTAATGAGTTGGCGAAAATTACCGGCTTGCCCAACACCCGTTGGGCCAAAAGATACCGCCAGCAGTTTAATGGCCAGCAACCCCACACCGATCTTGATCAGCGTGGAGCCTGCCGTCCAAACAGAAGTTTTGGCAAGTGACATATCAGGCGAAAAATTCCTTGATACGATCGATGACGATTTGCTGTTCTGTATCAGTGATGTTGTAGAACATCGGTAAGCGCACTAAGCGGTCACTTTCGTGGGTGGTAAACCGATCTTCACCGTGGAAACGGCCACATTTTTCACCCGCCGGGCTGGTATGCAGTGCGACGTAGTGGAAGACACTCAGGATATCATGCTCTTTCATGTAACGATTGAATGCGCTACGTTCATTCACATCTTTGAGCTTGATATAGAACATGTGGGCATTGTGCTCTAATCCCGGTGGGACAATGGGCAACGCTAAATGTCCCGCATCGGCCAACGGTTTTAGGGCGTGATAGTAGTTATCCCATAGGGTCAGGCGACGCTGGTTGATCGCTTCCGCCATTTCCAGTTGTCCCCACAGGTAAGCCGCTTGCAAGTCAGACAGCAGATAGCTGGAACCGATATCACGCCAGGTGTATTTATCGACTTGTCCACGGAAGAATTGGCTGCGGTTAGTCCCTTTTTCCCGAATGATTTCGGCACGGGCAATCATCGAGTTATCATTGATGAGTGTCGCCCCACCTTCACCACCGGCTGAGTAATTTTTGGTTTCATGAAAACTGAAACAACCAATATGCCCAATCGTGCCCAATGCCCGGCCTTTATAGGTGGACATCACGCCCTGTGCCGCATCTTCCACCACATACAGGTTATATTTTTTCGCCAGTGCCATGATGGTATCCATTTCACACGCCACCCCGGCATAATGTACGGGTACGATAACACGGGTTTTTTCTGTAATGGCGGCTTCAATCTTGTTCTCGTCAATGTTCATGGTATCAGGTCGAATATCCACGAACACAATGGTTGCACCACGCAGGACAAAAGCATTGGCGGTTGAAACAAAGGTATAGCTCGGCATGATGACTTCATCACCCGGCTGGATATCTAACAACATCGCCGCCATTTCCAGGGAAGCGGTACAAGAGGGTGTCAGCAATACCTTCGGGCAATGAAAGCGCTGTTCCATCCAGGCTTCGCAACGTTGGGTAAATTCACCATCACCACACAATTTACCGCTAGCCATCGCCTGTTTCATGTATTCAAGTTCAGTGCCGACTACGGGTGGTTTGTTAAATGGAACCATTTCATCCTCTGTATAACCAATAGGCGGTGCTCTCAATGATGGCACCACGACGTGTATAAAGGCGCAAGGCAGTGATATTGCTGATTTGTGTAGCCACTCTCAGCCCTTGTATCTGATGGTTCTGACACCACTGTTGCGCCGCCGACATTAATTTTTTTCCAATCCCCTGACGGTGATTGCCTGGTACAGCCGCCAGTAAACCGATACGCGCCTCGCGGTTGCCTAGATCCCTTAACGTCACAAAACCAGCTAATTGACCATGATCATCATTGATAAGTAGGCATTCGTGATCGAACGTACCCAAAACTGCTTTTTCAACCCAAGCGGCGTAAAAGCGCCCGCTGTCATCGGGTTGATACCAAGGGGCGCGGAAACGACTGGAGGTAAATACACGGGCGGCCACGGCCTTCAATACCGGGATGTCTTTTTGTTTTGCAGAAATGAGTTCTTTTCCCGTATGAATGCCCGCAATACTTTCCACCTCACTTTCCGCTTCAATCGATAACCGTAAATCTACTTCACCTTCCACCAGGGAAAATCCCAGGGTGGGGAGTTCATCAAGAATGGCTGTTTGCTGGGTCGCTACCTTGGCCTGCACCAAGGCATATTGATCCAAATCGGCCACCGTCAACACTGCTGCTTCCGACGAAAAATGCAGGCGGGCAGTCGATAAACCAAAAAACTGGCTATCCCAAACTAGAGGTTCAAGATTGGCGTGAATAGACATTGAACAAATCCATGAGATATTTGCCGTAGCCGGTTTTTGCCAAGTCTGTCGCGGCTGATTTTAGCTGCTCATCACTGAGCCAACCATGGCGCCATGCGATCTCTTCCAGACAGGCAATTTTGAAGCCTTGGCGTTTTTCGACGGTCTGAACAAAGGTACTGGCTTCAATCAGGCTGTCATGAGTCCCTGTGTCTAACCAAGCAAAGCCACGCCCTAATAACTCAACGTTCAATTCACCACATTCCAGATACATCTGGTTGATACTGGTGATTTCCAGCTCCCCGCGAGCGGAAGGTTTCACTTGTTTAGCGAAATTCACGACCTTATTGTCGTAAAAATAGAGCCCCGTCACCGCCCAATTAGATCTTGGCTGGAGCGGTTTTTCTTCGATAGAAAGCACCCGATATTGCTCGTCAAATGCCACGACGCCAAATCGTTCAGGATCCATCACCTGATAACCGAATATTGTCGCGCCGGTTTCTCGTGCAGCAACATGTTGCAGTTTCGGGCTAAAGGCTTGACCAAAAAAGATATTATCGCCCAATACCAAACAACAAGCATCATTGCCGATAAACGCTTCGCCAATCAGGAATGCTTGCGCTAAACCATCCGGTGAAGGCTGCTCAGCGTAGCTAAGTTGGATACCAAATTGCTCACCACTGCCCAACAATCGCTTAAACGCCGGTAAGTCTTCCGGTGTCGAGATAATCAGGATATCGCGTATTCCCGACAGCATTAAAACTGACAGCGGATAATATATCATCGGCTTGTCATAAATCGGCAATAACTGCTTTGATACCCCGCGCGTGATGGGATATAAACGGGTGCCAGAACCTCCGGCCAGTATAATTCCTTTCATCTGTTCCCCCTGACGGGCTTATTTATTTTCTAACCCAAGTCGTTCCCCTGCATAAGAGCCATCTTGAACTCTTCTCCACCAGTTCTCATTTTCCAGATACCATTGCACCGTCTTGCGAATGCCGGATTCAAACGTTTCCTGAGGTGCCCAGCCCAGCTCGCGCTCAATTTTTGCCGCATCAATCGCATAACGCATGTCATGCCCTGGGCGATCCGTGACGTAGGTAATCAGATCTCGATAATGCGCCACCCCCGCAGGTTTTTCGGGGCAGAGTTCCTCCAGCAGTTCACAAATCGTTTCCACAACCTCGATATTGCGGCGCTCATTATGTCCACCGATATTATAGGTTTTGCCGGATTCCGCCTTGGTCACGACCAAATACAATGCCCGTGCATGATCTTCCACATATAGCCAGTCACGGATTTGCTCTCCCTTGCCATAGACTGGCAAGGGCTTACCCACCAGCGCATTCAGGATCATCAATGGGATCAGTTTTTCAGGGAAATGATAAGGGCCATAGTTATTCGAACAGTTGGTGATCACCGTCGGTAAGCCATACGTACGGCGCCATGCCCTAACCAGATGATCACTGGACGCTTTTGATGCAGAATAGGGGCTGCTCGGTGCGTAAGGGGTCGTTTCAGTAAAGAGCCCCTCTTCGCCATGCAAATCACCATACACTTCGTCTGTTGAAATGTGATGGAAACTGAACTGTGCCTGTTTTTCCTGATCCAACTGTTGCCAAAATGCGCGTGCCGCTTCCAACAAAGTATAAGTGCCAATAATATTGGTTTCGATGAACGCCGCCGGCCCGTCAATGGAGCGGTCAACATGGCTTTCTGCGGCTAAATGCATAACCGCATCCGGTTGATATTGTTGGAACACCCGATCTAAGGCATCACGCTGGCGGATATCAACCAGCTCAAACGCATAGCGGGAATGGTCGGCAACCGAAGCCAGTGATTCAAGGTTACCGGCATAGGTCAGGCTATCAACAACAACGACACTATCTTCAGTTTGATTAATAATGTGGCGAACAACCGCAGATCCGATAAAACCTGCACCGCCGGTAATAAGAATGCGTTTCAACGCCAAACTCCTTTTGTATCAACAACCCATTTTTGTTTGATTGCCGAACCACTAATCGCTTTAAACTGGCTATGATCCACCAGCATTAATACAATGTCAGCCTCTTCGAGTGCCTGATTAATATCCATTAATTCCACCAGACCTGTCAGTGAATGGGGCAGCTCATGCACATTGGGTTCAACGGCGATGGTTTGCCCTGCATGCCACTGCGCAACCTTTTTTGTAATATGGGCAGCCGGGCTTTCCCGCAAATCATCAATGTTCGGTTTGAAGGCCAAGCCAAAACAGGCAATTTTAATCTCATGCGCCCGTTTGCCACTTTCGGTCAAACAGTCCGCGACGGCGGCTTTCACTTGTTCGACGACCCACAGTGGCTTGCCATCATTGACTAAACGCGCAGTATGGATTAAACGGGATTGTTCAGGATTCTGGGATACGATGAACCACGGATCGACTGCAATACAATGCCCCCCAACACCCGGACCAGGTTGCAGGATATTTACGCGTGGATGGCGGTTTGCCAGACGGATCAACTCCCACACATTGATCCCCTGTTCGGCGCAGATCAAAGAAAGTTCGTTGGCAAAAGCAATATTGACATCACGAAAACTGTTTTCTGTCAGCTTACACATTTCCGCTGTTCTGGCATTGGTGATCACGCATTCACCTTCAAGGAAAATGCGATATAACTCGCTTGCCCTGCGGGAGGATTTGGCTGTCATGCCTCCCACTACGCGATCATTTTTGATCAATTCCACCATCACTTGTCCCGGCAAGACACGTTCAGGGCAATAGGCAATATCGATATCGGCGTTTTCACCCGCTTGTTGTGGAAATAAGAGATCAGGACGTGCGGCGGCTAACCATTCGGCCATCTGCTCTGTCGCACCAACGGGAGAGGTGGATTCCAGGATAACCAAATCGCCTTTTTTCAGGACCGGTGCGACTGATTCTGCCGCAGAGCGTACATAGGCCATGTCTGGCTCATGTTCCCCCTTAAAAGGGGTCGGGACAGCAAGCAAAAAGGCATCCGCAGTTTGTGGCACCGTGACGGCTTTCAGGAAGCCCTTTTCTACCGCCACTTTCACGACCTTATCTAAATCAGGTTCAACAATATGAATCGCACCACGGTTAATCGTTTCTACCGCATGTTGATTGACATCCACACCAATCACCGTCTTTTGACGGGAAGCGAATGCCGCTGCGGTGGGTAAGCCGATATACCCCAGGCCGATAACAGAAATTGTTTCAAAACTCATAATGTCACCTGATTTTTTCTTAATGCTTCAAGAATTCGCTGGCAAGCCTGACCATCGCCATACGGATTATGGGCATGGCTCATTTGTTGGTAGGCGTGAACGTCCGTCAATAGCCGCGTCACTTCTGCAACGATAGTTTGTGTTTCTGTCCCCACTAATCGCACTGTCCCGGCATCAACGGCTTCAGGTCGCTCAGTGGTATTGCGCATCACCAGAACCGGTTTTCCCAAAGAAGGCGCTTCTTCCTGAATCCCCCCTGAATCGGTCAAGATCAAATAGGCATGATTCATCAAATAGACGAATGGCAGATAATCCTGGGGTTTGATAAGGATAACGTTATCAATGTCATGCAAAATGCGCTTAACCGGTTCACTGACATTCGGGTTTAAATGAACCGGATAAACCACCTGAACACCGGGATGTGCCCTGGCAATCTGTGCCAATGCTTCACAAATGCGCTCAAATCCTTCACCAAAATTTTCACGACGGTGGCCTGTCACCAGGATCATTTTTTTATTCGGATTCAGGAAAGGATAAAGCTCAGCAAACTGTCCATAGATGGCGGCATCATTCATGATGCGATCACGCACCGACAGCAGGGCATCAATGACCGTGTTGCCTGTGACAAAAATACGGTTTTCCGCAATGGATTCTTTTAAGAGATTGTTTCGGGAATTTTCCGTCGGGGCAAAGTGGTACATGGCCAAGTGTCCGGCTATCTTACGGTTGGCTTCTTCCGGCCACGGAGAATAAAGATCTCCCGTCCTCAAACCCGCTTCAACATGGCCTACCGGAATATGCTGATAGAAAGCCGCCAGACTGGTTGCCATGGTTGTTGTCGTATCACCATGCACCAACACCACATCCGGCTTGAATTCTTCCAATACAGGCTTGATGCCTTGCAGGATACGGCATGTGATATCCGTCAGATCCTGCCCTTTTTGCATGATATTCAGATCAAAATCCGGTGTTATCCCAAACAGGTGCAATACCTGATCCAGCATTTCCCTATGCTGCGCCGTGACACACACTTTTGCGTCAAAAGCAGTATCCATCGCCAATGCATGTACCAACGGAGCCATCTTAATGGCTTCCGGCCGAGTACCAAACACAGTCAACACTTTCACAGTGACTCTCTTATTTTGTCAATCATTGCAGATACGTCCAAAAAAGGAATTTAGAAACCTATGGCTCATTTACATACTGTTATTGATATGAGCTGACGGAGCGAGAACGTCTTACCAAAGCAACACCTGCCCCAACCAGCATGCCAACGGCGCCCCACAAAATCATCATAAAAGCACGACGGGGACTGTCTCGGTTGACAGGTTCCTCTGGAGTCCTGAGATAGCGGTAAGTCAGGAAAGCGTCTTGCAATGTCGGGCCGACATTTAATGTCGCCAGCATCGCGATATTTTGATCATAATCGATGCTGTAGTTCGGGCCGGTCACCTCCAACGTTTCAATTTGGGCTTGTAACAATGGCATACCCAACATAAACATTTTGGATTCAGGGAGTTCTTCGATAGGAATATCGGTCTGATTACGGTGAATACCTTGTTTCTCAGCCACTTTCAGCGACTGTTGTAAGACATTCAATTCACGATGATAGATCGCCTTTGCCACCATTTCCTGACGTTTCACCAACGCTTTCATTGACTGGGTACGGGTCGCCCATGCCCCTTTGATTTCGTTATTGAGGTGAGAATTCGCCCGTTGGTTGGCAAACGCAATATACTGGCGCAGAAGTTGGTTGGCATCAGCGGCGGTTTCTGCTGTCAATTTGATGCTGTCATTTGATGATGCTTTATCCTCACTGCGCGTAATTTTAATAGCGTTGATCAATTCATCTAACAATACAGCATCCGCTTTGGCATTTCCTTCCTTGCGGTGTTTGTAATACTCAGAATGGAGCCAAAACTCACGGCGGGTATCATAGGCCGAGACCTGAGTCATGAATTCTTCGTATGCACCGTCTGGAATCGTGGGTAATTGCGCCTCTGGCGAGGCATTGATATGGGTATCCAAATTACGCAAGAATTGTTGTTGCGAATAGTAGCTACCCAAATTATTCGTTGTCGGTAAATCGACAATAGCGGTTGCGCTCCATTTTTGCTGCATCAAATAAGATGCACCCAGAGCGACGGCAGCGAAAATGATTGCCAGTGCGATAATCCATATCTTTCCATGCCACAAAGCATAACACAGCGTCCGAATATCCAGCTCATGCTCTATAGCAGGTTGATCCTGTTTAGATTTCGTTTCTGAGTTTATCACTGCACAAAACCTCTTTGTTTGTCGATGTTTTTAATGATGGCTTGCTGCCCGACGCATACGGCGCTTACACCGTTTGATAAAACGGGCTACCTTCCACGCTCTTTTGATGCAATAGCCATACAACATAAATGCAAGCAAAAATAATGCCAACATCACCCACTCAGGAACAAAAATCAACCGTTCAGCGATAATTCCAATCGATGCTAATAAAGCGGCAGCCAAAGTGATCAAAATAAATGCCTGACGAGAAGTAAACCCAGCACGCATAATCAAGTGATGGATATGCTGGCGATCTGGAGAAAACGGGCTCATTCCCTTACGTAATCGACGGTACATAATAGCAACCATATCCATAAGTGGAATTGCGATGACCCATAATGCTGTCACCGGACTAATAGACGCATTTTCCCCTTGCGTCGTTTCGGTCAGTAACCAAATAACAGTAAAGCCGATTAAGGTACTTCCTGCATCCCCCATAAATACTTTGAAACGTTTTCCCAATAGACCAAGATTGAGGAAGATATAAGGCAATATTCCTGCAATAAATGCGAAGCACCAAAACGCCAGCGCCATATTCCCGTTATCATAAAGCAAAATGCCTAATGCACCGAAAGAAACACAAGATATTCCTCCCAGCAAACCGTCAATACCATCCATCATATTGAAAGCGTTAATGGCGGCCCAGACAGCAAACAAGGTCACAATATAACCGAATGGCCCCAGAGTCATTTCCCAAGGACCAAAGGAATTACCTAAACTCTCAAGTTTAAGATTAGCAAAGAACATCATGCTAATGCCGACCAAGGCTTGGATCACGGCTCTAATTTTCACGCTGACATCAAATCGATCATCCAGCACACCGACAAAAACCAAGACTCCTGCACAGGCCAAATATGTCCATTTGTGTGGGATAAACTCTTTTGTGATTGCAAATGCAAAACAAACAGTAAAAAACAACGATATACCACCAACTAAAGGAATCAATCCTCGGTGACACTTGCGATAATTGGGTTTATCAACTAAACCAATATGTTTTGCTACCTTACGAGCCACAAACAAAAATACGAATGAGAATATAAATACGTAAAAAATTTCGGCACTCATACTGGGAATATTCACAATAACAGCTCTCTGCAAGATAACGATGGGCCATCTATTATTGATAGACCTTATAGATGCTTATGACGATGGTTCTACAAGTTGGTATTCACAAAATAAGAGTTCTACCATGCATAAAAAATCACTGCATGAATAATGTTGGCCGTAAGTTCGTGATCAATTTGAATACTTGTAAGCAATTCACTTAGCGTATCTCCATCCAACCACACCACATATACGCATGCAAAATATGTGCCATTTCAGCTAAAATTCAATATGCATCTATAAAAAACGCCACAAAATGTGGCGTTTTAGAGAAGTGAATATTATTTATTACAAGACTATCAATAAATTTACAAAAACTATGAACGTTTCATAAAGTCGAAGAATTCTTCGTTTGTTTTTGTCATAGCCAGTTTATTGATCAGGAATTCCATCGCGTCGATTTCACCCATCGGATGGATGATTTTACGTAGGATCCACATCTTCTGTAGTTCATCCTGTGTAGTGAGCAGCTCTTCTTTACGGGTTCCAGAACGGTTGTAATCAATAGCTGGGAAGACACGTTTTTCCGCAATCTTACGGGACAGGTGCAATTCCATATTACCTGTACCTTTAAATTCTTCGTAAATAACCTCATCCATCTTGGAACCCGTATCAACCAGCGCCGTTGCGATGATGGTCAAGCTACCACCTTCTTCCACGTTACGTGCAGCACCAAAGAAACGTTTTGGACGATGCAGGGCGTTCGCATCTACACCACCAGTCAGGACCTTACCGGAAGCAGGAACCACTGTGTTATATGCGCGAGCCAGACGGGTAATAGAATCCAGCAGGATAATAACGTCTTTCTTATGTTCAACCAGACGCTTCGCTTTTTCGATGACCATTTCAGCCACTTGGACATGGCGGGAAGCGGGTTCATCGAAGGTTGAAGCAATGACTTCGCCTTTAACCAGGCGCTGCATTTCAGTCACTTCTTCTGGACGCTCATCAATCAGCAGAACCATCAGAACGCAATCTGGATAGTTATGGGCAATGTTAGCTGCAATATTTTGCAGCAGCATGGTCTTACCGGCTTTTGGTGGAGCCACGATCAGCCCACGCTGACCACGACCAATCGGCGCGGCCAGATCCAGAACACGAGCGGTCAAATCTTCAGTAGATCCATTACCACGCTCCATACGCAAACGGTTGTTGGCGTGAAGTGGCGTCAGGTTTTCGAACAAGATTTTATTGCGGGCGTTTTCAGGTTTGTCAAAGTTAACTTCATTAACTTTCAACAGAGCAAAATAACGTTCACCTTCTTTTGGTGGGCGGATTTTCCCTGAAATGGTGTCACCGGTACGGAGGTTAAAGCGGCGGATTTGACTAGGAGAAACGTAGATATCATCGGGGCCTGCAAGGTAAGAACTGTCTGCGGAGCGGAGGAAACCAAATCCATCCTGCAATATCTCCAGCACACCATCTCCGAAAATATCCTCTCCGCTTTTCGCATGCTGTTTGAGAATAGAGAAAATGATGTCCTGTTTACGCATACGAGCCAGGTTTTCCAGCCCCATATTTTCGCCGAGAGTAATCAACTCAGATACCGGCGTATTCTTTAATTCGGTAAGATTCATAATGGTGGGTTCTTTAACTCGGGGTATATCTCGAACTATGAACGTGAATGGTATGGCAGCACTATCGATGCCTGTTTATTTGTACCAGAAACGAATAACACCTTCTAACATATTAAATTATATTACAAGGCAATAGTTTGAAGTACTCAGATTGATGTCAAAATAAGGCTGACAAACTGTCAAAACACGACTGAGATAGTAGCGAAACATGGTTAGTTTCAATATAGGAACTTTCCCAGCGTAAACATTATCTCGGTATGAGCACTGTTTATAGCTATCGTCTGAATATCCTATCTTCTAACTGTCTCTGTTCCACATGTTATAACTATCTATAATGTAAATACAATTCCATAATGCGAACACGATTAAGATTTAACAGTGGGCACTATTTCAGCATATACATCTTTCAGCATAAACATTTTTTAACATAAGCGCTTTTTGACATAATCACGATTAGCGGATTTTCTGTCTAACATAAGAAGGCTAAACATAAAAATGTCTGGGATAAAAACACTCTGCTTAAAGATATTGAGCATTAGGACGCTATGAGTGTACTACGCTATATATTGGATTAATCGTATATAGACTCAGAAATTTTACCAAATGCGATATGCTATCGGATACTTCAGGTGATCCAGAGATAACAGATTTATCAGACACTACAAATTGTTTAGTATGCAACTCGCTTAATGTCAACTCTTTATATCAATAAGCTTTTATATCGAATAAAGAATTCGTTCAAGCAAAACGTCATACAAGTATATGTGCCGCTAACTTACCATGCTTCGTAGCGGACGTCTAGCGGTCAATGGGATAAATCGCCTCATACGCCAAACGTCCGTAATTACTGTGACCTGACTCTAAATTAGAGGTGTGGCTCTAAAAACTCTTTCAATTGAGTTTTTGACAAAGCACCCACTTTTACTGCGGCCTTTTCACCATCTTTAAACAGAATCAGCGTTGGGATACCACGAATACCGTATTCTGGTGCTGTTGCTGGGTTATCATCAATGTTCAGTTTACCAACGGTCAGTTTTCCTTCGTATTCTGTAGCAATTTCATCCAGAATAGGGGCAATCATTTTGCAAGGACCGCACCATTCAGCCCAGAATTCAACAAGAACAGGGCCTTGTGCTTTCAGGACATCGCTTCCAAAGCCAGCATCAGTCAGAGAGATAATATTCGCACTCATTTTTTGCTCCAAAAATAAAATCTTTTACGGTGTCAGTGTACATTAACCAACGTTAAGGTGTCTTTATTTCAGCGGATACACTTTCTTAAAGCAATAGTTAACTGATATTCTACCTTACTATGAGCAAAACACATTTGACAGAAAAGAAGTTTTCCGACTTCTCATTGCACCCAAAAGTCATAGAAGCCCTTGATAAAAAAGGGTTTTTAAACTGCACGCCAATACAGGCGCTAACATTGCCTTTAACTGTCGAAGGCCGAGATGTTGCGGGGCAAGCACAAACCGGAACAGGCAAGACGCTGGCATTTTTGACGTCTACTTTTAATTATTTATTAACCCATCCCACGACGAAAGAGCGTAAAACGAATCAGCCAAGAGCGTTGATTATGGCTCCAACCCGTGAACTGGCGGTTCAGATATACTCTGACGCAGAAGAATTAGCACAAGTCACTGGGTTAAAAATGGGCCTTGCCTATGGCGGCGATGGCTATGATAAACAGCTTAAAGTGCTGGAAGCGGGTGTCGATATCATCATTGGCACCACAGGGCGTTTGATCGATTTCACCAAACAGGGCTACATCCATCTTGGCGCCATTCAGGTTATTGTGCTTGATGAAGCGGATCGCATGTATGATTTAGGCTTTATCAAAGATATTCGCTGGTTGTTCCGCCGCCTCCCGGTGGCGACAGAAAGAATGAATTTATTGTTCTCCGCAACACTCTCTTACCGAGTGCGTGAACTGGCGTTTGAGCAGATGAATAATCCTGAGTATGTGGAAGTGGAGCCTCTGCAAAAAACAGGGCACCGTATTCAGGAAGAGCTATTTTATCCTTCCAATGAAGAAAAAATGCGTCTGTTACAGACGTTGCTGGAAGAAGAATGGCCTGATCGCTGCATCATTTTTGCCAATACCAAACACCGCTGTGAAGACATCTGGGCTCATCTGGCTGCTGATGGTCATCGGGTTGGCCTGTTGACCGGTGATGTTGCACAGAAAAAACGCCTGCATATTCTTGAAGAATTCACCCAAGGCAATCTGGACATTCTGGTTGCCACAGATGTTGCCGCCCGTGGGCTACACATCCCGTCAGTGACACACGTATTTAACTATGACCTACCGGATGACTGTGAAGACTATGTTCATCGGATTGGCCGGACAGGTCGTGCGGGAAAAAGTGGTCATTCCATCAGTCTGGCATGTGAAGAGTATGCACTGAACTTACCGTCCATTGAAGAATATATCCAGCACCAGATACCGGTCAGCAAATATAACAGTGATGCGTTGCTAAAAGATCTGCCTGTACCTAAGCGTCGTAATCGCACCCGCTCAGGAGGACACCCTCGACGTACCGGCGTACCGCGTCGTGGCAATGCAACACGCAACCGTAAGCGCCCAGGCTAAGATGAGATAATGTTGAAACAATACGATCGGTGATCGGTTTAAAATAACGTCAGTAACACGATGCTGAAACAACACAGGCTGGAATAAATACTATGCTGAGTGCTTCTTCGCTTTATGCGGCTATTGATTTAGGCTCAAACAGTTTTCATATGCTGGTTGTTCGTGAAGTATCCGGCAGCATTCAAGTCGTCACTCGCATCAAACGCAAAGTCAGGCTGGCTGCCGGATTGGATAACAATAATCACTTATCACAACAGGCGATGGAACGGGGATGGCAGTGTTTACGCCTTTTTTCCGAATATCTCCAGGATATTCCTGTCTCGCATATCCGCGTTGTTGCTACAGCAACCTTGAGGCTGGCAGAAAATTCAGAAGGATTTGTCAGGAAGGCCTCAGAAATACTGGGTAACCCTGTCCATGTGATCAGCGGCGAAGAAGAAGCTCGGCTCATTTACCAAGGTGTCGCTCATACAACTGGCGGATCTGAAAAGCGACTTGTCGTCGATATTGGCGGCGCCAGTACTGAATTGGTAACAGGTATTGGCGCCAGGGCCAATCAGCTTTTCAGCCTTGAAATGGGTTGTGTTACCTGGCTGGAACGTTATTTTAATGATCGCCGCCTGGCAGCAGAAAACTTTGCCAATGCAGAAGCGGCTGCCCATCATATTCTCAGCCCTGTCAGCACTAAGTTGCTCTCACAAGGCTGGAAAATTTGTGTAGGGGCTTCCGGCACGGTGCAGGCCTTGCAGGAAATTATGATTGCCCAAGGTATGGATGAATTGATCACCCTACCTAAACTCCAGCAACTTAAACATCAGGCGATGGAATGCGGCAAGCTGGAAGAGTTGGAAATTGATGGGCTGACCCTGGAACGGGCATTGGTTTTTCCCAGTGGATTAGCCATCTTAATCGCCATTTTTCAGGCCTTGAATATCGAAAGTATGATATTGGCGGGTGGCGCACTGCGTGAAGGCCTGGTTTACGGGATGCTGGATTTACCGATTGAGCAGGATATTCGTGCAAGAACCCGACTCAATATTCAGCATCGCTTCCAATTGGATATCGCACAGGCACAGCGTGTCAAACAGTTGGCCGACCATTTTTTCCAACAAGTTACCCGATCATGGAAACTGGACGAACGTTGTCATGAGTTATTAAGCAGTGCCTGTTTGCTCCATGAAATAGGCCTGTTTGTGGATTTTCGCCAAGGACCTGCCCACTCCGCTTATTTGATAAGCCACTTGGATCTGCCTGGTTATACTCCCGCCCAAAAACGACTTTTAGCGGCCCTATTGAAAAACCAAAACGGCCCCGTCGATTTAGCCTCACTCAGTCAGCAAAATGCCGTATCACCGCAACAGGCACAACGGCTATGCCGTCTATTACGTCTGGCGATTATTTTCGCCAGCCGCCGGCGGGATGATATTTTACCCGCTTTACGGTTACAGGCGGAAAATGAAACCCTGACAGTCACTTTGCCCCATCAATGGCAGATAAAACACCCACTCAGAGCCGAAGCATTACAGCAAGAAATGAAGTGGCAGAGTTATGTCCAATGGTCACTATTTCTTGAAGAGCAAAATAACGCTCGTCTGGGCTAACGTTTTACCCTCCTGCATTTATCCGCAAATGCAGGGTTAACAGGGTATGCTTTATTGCTTATTGTCGTTTTTCTGCCCGATCCCCAAACGGGATTTAATATCAGCAAGGCGCGATTGCCCCTGTTTCATCCTTTCTTCTGCACTTATCACCCGCTTACCCTGCGGCCAATCCAAATCATCCTGTGGCAATTCAAGCAAGAATCGACTCGGCTCTGGACGGATAAGTTCACCAAACTGACGACGCTCTTTGCTGAAAGTGAAGAAAAGCTCTCTACGCGCGCGCGTAATGCCTACATAAGCCAAACGGCGCTCTTCCTCAATGTTATCTTCATCAATACTGCTTTGGTGTGGAAGCAAACCTTCTTCCATACCCACTAAAAAAACATAGGGAAACTCCAACCCCTTGGAAGCATGTAACGTCATCAACTGAACCTGATCCAGCCCCTCATCTTCCTCGTTTCTCTCCAGCATATCCCGCAACGTAAAACGCGCCACGATCTGGGCAAGGGTCATTGGCTCATTCAAGTCGTCTCCCTCAAGCATTTCACTCATCCAGGTAAAGAGTTGGTTGACGTTCTTCATTCTCATTTCAGCCGCCTTAGGGCTGGGGGAGGATTCATATAACCAGCTTTCGTAATCCATACCACGCAGTAAGTCTCTTACCGCCAGCAATGGCTCCCGCTCCGCCTGACGGGATATTTCATCCATCCAGTAGGCAAAGCGCTGTAATGCAGCCAAACCGCGTCCGGTCAAATATTGTTCCAACCCAAGATCAAAACTGGCTTGATACAAGCTCTTGTTACGCTGACTCGCCCACTCACCCAATTTTTGGATCGTTACTGCACCAATTTCTCGCCGTGGTGTGTTGACGATACGTAAAAAGGCACTGTCATCCTCAGGATTGGTCAAGACACGCAGGTAAGAGAGCAGATCTTTAATTTCAGGCCGAGAAAAAAATGATGTTCCGCCTGAGATTCGGTAAGGAATACGGTTTTGCATCAACATTTTTTCGAAGATACGGGATTGGTGATTACCACGATATAAAATAGCGTAATCTTTGTAGTCTGTTTTATGGATAAAATGGTGAGCAAGCAGCTCCCCGACGACACGCTCAGCTTCGTGATCTTCATTGCTCGCTTCGATCACCCTGAGCGGTTCCCCATAACCCAATTCTGAAAAAAGTTTTTTCTCAAAGACATGAGGGTTGTTGGCTATCAGAATATTCGCCGATTTTAATATCCGCCCTGATGAACGGTAATTTTGTTCCAGCTTAATGACATTCAACTGCGGGAAATCGTCTTTCAATAAGATCAAATTCTGTGGGCGAGCACCACGCCATGAATAAATGGATTGATCATCATCACCAACCACCGTAAAACGTGCGCGATGACCGACCAATAATTTCACCAGTTGATATTGACTGGTATTCGTATCCTGATATTCATCCACCAGCAAATAGCGAATTTTATTCTGCCAGCGTTCCCTCGCGTCCTCATCATGCATTAACAGCAATGTGGGTTTGGTAATCAGATCATCAAAATCAAGCACATTACAACTCGTCAGATGCAAGTCATAGCGACGGTAACACTCTGCAAACTGGTGTTCCTGCGCTGAACGAGCCATTCTCATCACCTGCTCTGGCAACATTAAGTCATTTTTCCAGTGAGAAATGTTCGAAATCAGTTTTTGCAGCAGATCCTTGTCTTCTTCTAACAAATCCGCGGTGAGATCTTTTAGCAACGCCATCTGGTCTTGATCATCAAACAATGAAAAATTGCTTTTCATTCCCAGCGCCTTGTATTCACGCTTAACGATCTCCAACCCTAAGGTATGGAAAGTCGAGATCATCAACCCGCGGGTTTCCTTACGGCCCAAAGTTTGTGCAACACGCTCTTTCATCTCACGTGCGGCCTTATTGGTAAAAGTGACTGCCGCAATATGGCGAGCCTGATAACCACAGGCGCGGATCAGGTAGGCAATTTTATTGGTGATGACTCTCGTCTTGCCAGAGCCAGCACCTGCCAGAACCAGGCAAGGTCCTGTTACAAATTCAACCGCTTGTTGTTGACTTGGATTTAATCGCATACTGTTTCGAAAACTATATCAGGATGAAAGTTCAGGGAGTGGAATTGTAGCAGAAAGCAAGGCTAACCAGACGGTTTTCTTTACCGCAATGAATTATTACAAGAAAAGATAAATAACAACATGAATATAAGCCACTTTTTAACATAATATAAAAATTATCGTGTGTTTTATTTTTTATAAGATGAATAATAACGGCGGGAAAAATAAAATCCTGACCCATGTTCTTAATCCATAAACAGATAGCCACCTTGTTTTCAATATCTTAAGCTATCACCAATTACTCTCATCCCTTTGTTATTGATACATTTTTTAATAAAGCGGGCAGATGGAAAAATCCATACCTTACTTGCATAATAGCCACTAATATTATCTCACGAGGAATTTAAATTATTCTGGTTAACTATATCAATATTGATGTTGCTGTCATTGAAATACATCGAATCTATTTAACTGCATTAATGTTATAACAATCAATTACGCTTATTGACATACCATCAATATACCCAATAGATTTCAAGTTGTGGCTTGAAAGATAAAGGGGATCAAAGAGGATGTAATATGTTACGCAAAACCGGCTTTTTCTTTGATGAACTCTGTTTCTGGCACAATTCTGGATTATTACATGTCATGACATTTCCGGTTGGAGGATGGGTACAGCCTCCCAACGGGGCAGGACATGCTGAATCACCGGAAACAAAACGCAGAATGAAGAACTTAATGGATGTTTCCGGTTTAAGCCATTCGTTACAACTGCGTAGTGCAGAACCCCTCGATGATGCAACGCTGAGGTTAGTTCACACCGAAGATTATTTACAACGTTTTCTGAAGCCTATGTACCTTTCTGTGGGTTAGCTGTCATGGAGGAATTAAGTGGCGTACGCACCAAAATTAACGATCCGGCACTGAATATGCTCCAATCGCAGCAACCAAAAGAACGATTTGACGCATTCCAGCGCCAAGTCATTGATGAACTGAAACTAAAATTTAATCTGTAAGAATGAAAAATCGCCCTGCCCGATAAAATAATTTCGGGCAGGTAAAATAGGATGTTAGCCACCGACGGCAATGCGTTTCATATCCGTCATATAACCACGCAAAGTACGGCCGATAACTTCAATTGGATGGTTATGGATCGCTTCATTGACATCACGTAGCTGCGCATTATCAATGCTACGATCAGCAACGGCTTTTCCTAAATCCCCAGCTTGCAACGCTGCCATAAACGTCTCTTTCAGCAACGGAACCGCGACGTACGAGAACAGATAGTTACCGTATTCCGCAGTATCAGAAATGACCACGTTCATTTCATACAAACGCTTGCGAGCAATGGTATTCGCAATCAATGGCAATTCATGCAAAGATTCATAATAAGCAGACTCTTCGATAATGCCCGTATCTACCATCGTTTCGAATGCCAGTTCTACCCCCGCTTTGACCATTGCAATCATCAGGACGCCATGATCAAAGTATTCCTGTTCACTGATATGCCCTGAGTAGTCTGGGTAATTTTCGAAGGAGGTTTTACCGGTTTCCTCACGCCAGGTCAGCAAGTTTTTATCATCATTCGCCCAGTCTGCCATCATCGTGGCAGAAAATTCACCCGAAATGATGTCATCCATATGTTTCTGGAACAACGGCGTTAAAAGGGTTTTCAGTTGTTCAGACAAGGCATAAGCGCGCAATTTGGCTGGGTTGGACAGACGATCCATCATCAACGTTATGCCACCTTGTTTCAGGGCTTCGGTGATAGTTTCCCAACCAAATTGGATTAATTTTCCGGCATAACCGGGAGCCACACCCTCAGCAACCAGTTGGTCATAGCACAACAGAGAACCCGCCTGTAACATGCCACACAGAATGGTCTGTTCTCCCATCAGGTCAGATTTAACTTCTGCTACGAAAGAAGATTCCAACACGCCAGCCCGATGTCCTCCGGTTGCGGCAGCCCACGCTTTCGCGATCGCCATCCCTTCACCTTTGACATCATTTTCTGGATGGACAGCTATCAGGGTCGGCACACCGAATCCACGCTTATATTCTTCACGCACTTCTGTGCCTGGGCATTTAGGGGCAACCATCACAACGGTGATATCTTTGCGTATTTGCTCACCCACTTCGACAATGTTAAAACCATGGGAATAACCCAGCGCTGCGCCTTCTTTCATCAAAGGTTGAACCGCCTGAACCACCGCTGAATGCTGTTTGTCTGGCGTCAGGTTGATCACCAAATCGGCCTGTGGAATTAACGCTTCATAAGTGCCAACGTTGAAACCATTTTCGGTTGCCTTACGCCATGAGGGACGTTTTTCATCAATCGCTTCTTTACGCAGGGCATAGGCAATATCTAAACCAGAATCACGCATATTGAGACCTTGGTTTAGCCCTTGCGCACCACAACCGATGATCACCACTTTCTTGCCTTTCAAATACCCTGCTTCGTCAGTAAATTCTTCTCGCGCCATAAACCGGCATTTGCCTAACTGCGCCAATTGTTGACGCAAGTTCAACGTATTAAAATAATTCGCCATGGTGACTCCGATATAATAATTAGAGGTGAGGTCGTTTGCATAGCAACAATATATGACATGAAAGCCATTGCTGAAATTGATATATTAACAAGACTATATTGCAGTTTATGCAACAAACTTTCTTACGGCACAAAGCCGCTGGATAAAGGGCCTAAAAGCGATGGATCTACGTGATTTAAAACTGTTTTTACACCTTGCGGAAAGTTGCCACTTTGGGCGCTCAGCCAAAGCCATGCACGTCAGCCCATCGACACTCTCACGCCAGATCCAACGTCTTGAGGAATTATTGGGACATCCACTTTTTCTGCGGGACAACCGAACCGTAAAATTGACTTCCGCTGGCGAACAATTCAAACAATTTGCTCAGCAAACGCTCCTGCAATATAAGCAGCTACAGCATTCTTTAAACCACCAAAGCCCATCACTGACGGGAGAGTTACGTCTGTTCTGTTCAGTCACGGCGGCATATAGCCATCTGCCACAAGTATTGGATAAATTTCGGGCAGAGCACCCCTTAGTGGAAATCAAGCTGACAACAGGCGATGCGGCTGATGCCGTAGATCGCGTTCAATCCGATGCTGTGGATTTAGGGATTGCAGGCAAACCAGAGAAATTACCCGATAATGTCAGCTTTACTAAAATCGGTGAAGTACCATTGGTACTGATTGCCCCTTCCCTGCCTTGCACCGTAAGAAATCTCGCTACCCAGGAACACCCTGATTGGAATAACATCCCGTTTATCCTGCCGGAGCACGGCCCTTCCCGCAAACGCATTGAACTTTGGTTCCGTCGGCATAAGATTTTGCATCCCGTCATTTATGCGACAGTCTCCGGCCATGAAGCGATAGTTTCTATGGTCGCACTGGGTTGCGGCGTTGCATTGATCCCGACGGTTGTTGTCGAAAACAGTCCCGAACCAGTGCGTAACCGTATTTCACTGCTGGAAAATATTGCACCGGTCGAGCCGTTTGAATTGGGGGTTTGTGCACTAAACAAGCGCTTAAACGAACCTTTGATGAAGACGTTTTGGGAACTACTGTAACCTTTACGAATTCCATCCAAAAGAAACGAAATAAGAGAGTGTTTATATCTCCCCGCGCAGCGGGGAGATATAAGACGCATCTTGAAAGACGACGGGTATATTGATTTATTGCTTAAGTCAAAAATAATTTGAATGAGGGATTATCGGTTTCGTCATGATATTCATAGCCCAGTGCATCCAAATAGCGATCAAAACGCACTTCCGGCTCTGAAAGCTCAAAAGCAGCCAATACTCGCCCATAATCCATGCCGTGGCTACGGTAATGAAACAGCGTGATATTCCAGTGAGTTCCCAAGGTTTGTAAAAATTTTAGTAAAGCGCCTGGTGATTCAGGAAAGGCAAAACTAAACAACCGTTCCTGTAATGGCCTGGAGGGTCTGCCACCGATCATATAACGCACATGCAGCTTCGCCATTTCATCATCCGTAAAATCAGCGACTTGATATCCCGATGCTTTTAGCTCTTCAATGATTTCACAACGTTCAGTATTTCCCCGACTCAGTCTGATACCGACAAAAATGCAGGCCTGGTTTGGATCTGTTGCATCTGAATAACGATAACTGAATTCAGTCACAACACGAGAACCCAGTATCTGACAGAACTGCAAGAAACTCCCTTTTTGTTCAGGAATAGTCACTGCCAGCAAGGCTTCACGCTGTTCCCCAAGTTCACAGCGTTCTGAAACGTAACGTAATCCATGAAAATTCACATTAGCGCCAGAAAGAATATGCGCTAATCGCTCCCCTTTAATCTGGTGTTGCTGGACATATTTCTTTAAACCTGCCAGCGCCAGCGCGCCAGAAGGCTCGGCAACGGCTCTGACATCTTCAAAAATATCTTTCAAGGCAGCACAGATGGCATCACTGTCTACGGTAATGACATCATCAACATATTTCTGGCATAAACGAAACGTTTCGTCGCCAATGCGTTTGACTGCCACACCTTCCGCAAATAATCCCACTCTTGGCAAATCAACCGGGCGCCCTGCTTCCAGCGCCGCTTTCAAACAGGCAGAATCTTCAGCTTCCACGCCAATAACTTTCATTTCAGGTACAAGCTGTTTAATAAGAACGGCAACCCCCGCAATCAATCCACCACCGCCAACCGGAACAAAGATGCGATCAAGATGAACATCCTGCTGTAGCAGTTCCATCGCCAGCGTCGCCTGGCCGGCAATCACAACCGGATGGTCAAAGGGGGGAACGAAGGTATAACCGTGCTCTTTTGCCATCTCAATGGCTTTTGCCTTCGCTTCATCGAAGTTTGTACCATGCAACAAAACCTCGCCACCAAAACTGCGAACCGCATCGACTTTAATATCCGCGGTTGCTATCGGCATAACAATGGTGGCTTTTATGCCAACCTTACTGGCGGATAATGCAACACCTTGCGCATGGTTGCCTGCGGAAGCCGTGATCACGCCTTTTTCTTTTTGCTCTTCCGTCAAACCCGCGATCATCGCGTATGCACCACGCAATTTGAAACTATGTACCAACTGGCGATCTTCCCGTTTAACCAAAATCGTATTGCCTAAACGTGCAGAAATTTTTTTCATTTCCTGTAAGGGAGTGACTTGAGCAATATCATAAACTGGCGCACTCAATGCCGCCTTGAGATATTCCGCTCCCTTGGGTTCAGTATTAAGAGGATAAACCGCCACAATCAACTCCCCAGTTTGGTTTTATCACGCACAGCGCCTTTGTCAGCACTGGTCGCCAATGAAGCATAAGCACGTAATGCCAAAGAAACCTGACGCTCACGGGATTTCGGTGTCCATGCCTTAGCTCCGCGAGATAATTCGGCTTGTGCGCGCTCTGCAAGTTCTGTTTCCGTTATGTCCAACTGAATTTTACGGTTTGGAATATCAATATTGATGATATCGCCGTCATTAATCAGGCCAATCAAGCCACCATTTGCCGCTTCTGGCGATACATGGCCAATCGATAATCCCGATGTTCCGCCGGAAAAACGCCCATCCGTAATTAATGCACAACTCTTCCCCAGCCCCATAGATTTCAAATAGGTAGTGGGGTAGAGCATTTCCTGCATGCCTGGGCCACCTTTCGGCCCTTCATAACGAATAACCACCACATCGCCGGCCACGATTTTCCCACTGAGAATGGCGTCTACTGCCTCATCCTGGCTTTCATAAACTTTGGCAGAACCACGGAAAGTCAGGATTTCTTCATCAACGCCTGCTGTTTTCACAATGCAACCATCTATTGCAATGTTGCCAAACAAAACGGCCAGCCCACCATCCTGACTGTAAGCATGGGTATGCTCACGAATACAGCCTGCTTTGCGATCGGTATCCAGCGATGGCCAACGGCAATCCTGTGAGAAAGCTTTCGTGGTACGAATGCCAGCTGGCCCCGCTGCATACATCCGGTGAACACTTTCGTCTTTCGTCAGCATGATGTCGTACTGGGCCAACGTGTGTGGCAAATCCAACCCCAAAACATTTTTCACATCGCGATGCAAAAGCCCTGCACGATCAAGCTCACCAAGTATCCCCATCACGCCACCTGCGCGATGTACATCTTCCATATGGTATTTCTGAGTGCTTGGAGCAACCTTACATAAATGCGGCACTTGACGAGACAGACGATCAATATCCGCCATCGTAAAATCAACTTCACCTTCCTGTGCAGCGGCCAACAAATGCAGGACGGTGTTCGTCGAACCGCCCATCGCAATATCTAATGTCATGGCATTTTCAAAGGCAGCTTTAGTCGCAATATTACGCGGGAGAGCGCTATCATCATCTTGCTCATAATAGCGTTTAGTCAGTTCAACAATGCGCTTACCTGCGTTGATAAACAAATTTTTGCGATCTGCATGAGTCGCGAGCAGTGAACCATTACCGGGCTGCGAAAGCCCAAGTGCTTCAGTCAGGCAATTCATCGAATTCGCCGTAAACATACCGGAGCAAGAACCACATGTCGGGCAGGCTGAACGTTCGATTTGGTCGCTCTGTTCATCACTGACATTGGGATTGGCGCCCTGGATCATGGCATCGACCAAATCCAGCTTAATCAGTTGATCGGATAAGCGCGTTTTACCCGCCTCCATTGGACCACCAGAAACAAAAATGACTGGAATATTTAAGCGCAGAGATGCCATCAACATGCCTGGCGTGATTTTGTCACAGTTGGAAATGCACACCATGGCATCCGCACAGTGGGCATTGACCATATATTCCACCGAATCAGCGATCAATTCACGTGAAGGCAATGAATAGAGCATTCCACCATGCCCCATCGCGATACCATCATCAACCGCGATGGTATTGAACTCTTTCGCAACGCCTCCAGATGCCTCAATCTGTTCTGCCACCAGCTTACCGAGATCACGCAGATGGACATGCCCTGGCACGAACTGCGTGAATGAATTAACAACCGCAATGATAGGTTTTCCAAAATCTGCATCGGTCATTCCTGTGGCTCGCCACAAGGCACGTGCGCCCGCCATATTGCGGCCATGAGTTGTCGTAGCAGAACGGTATTTAGGCATTGTCTTGACTCCCATCTCTGTCTTATCAATTAACTTCAACGATTAAAACAGGCGGGGAACGACCGCCTGCTGAGTTTTATCTTTTTTATTAAGGGTTAACGGGATCTAACCAGCCCCATTTATCTTCTGTCGTACCATCAAATAGGCCAAAAAACGCGTTTTGGATCTTTTTAGTCACTGGGCCACATTTGCCGATCCCAACCTGAATACCATCTACGCTACGAACCGGTGTGATCTCCGCCGCCGTTCCGGTCATAAAGACTTCATCCGCTAAATAAAGCGATTCGCGAGAAAGTGCCTGCTCACGCACTTCCAGACCAAGATCCTGTGCCAATTTGATGATGGCATCACGGGTGATCCCCGGCAAAGCCGATGAAGTAAATGGCGGCGTGAATAAAACGCCCTCTTTCACTTCAAACAAGTTTTCGCCCGCACCTTCTGAAATATAACCGTGCACATCCAGTGCAATCCCTTCCTGATAACCATGACGTCGCGCTTCACTTCCCACCAGCAAAGAAGAGAGATAATTTCCCCCGGCTTTTGCACCTGTAGGGATCGTATTGGCTGCCACACGATTCCATGAAGACACCATCGCATCAATGCCCTGATCCAAGGCTTCCTCACCAAGATAAGCGCCCCACGGAAAAGCGGCAATAATAACGTCTGTTTTATAACCCGCAGGTGGGTTTACTCCCATTCCAACATCCCCCACAAAGACCAGTGGACGAATGTAAGCACTAATCAATTTATTTTTGCGCAGTGTTTCACGGCAAGCCTCCATCAATTCATCAACACTTTGGCTCACTGGGAAACGGTAAATTTTGGCTGAGTCACGCAAGCGTTGCATATGTTCACGATGCCGAAAAACAACAGGTCCTTTGTGGGAGTCATAGCAACGGATCCCTTCAAATACCGACGTTCCATAATGTAAGGCATGGGACATAACGTGAACTTTAGCCTCTGCCCAAGGCACCATTTCCCCATTGAACCAAATATAATCAGCTTGCTTTGTCATTCTCAGTTTTCCTTCAATGGCGCATTACGCGCTTATTAATCGTGATTTTTTATGTTTGATCTCGACACCAGACACATCCACTAATTTCATCAGTTGAGAAAAAAGTAAATTAACCGGACGCTGGCTAGTCACGGTGAGTTCAATATTCACATTATCACTATCTGTTATATGATCCATATTCAATGCATATATCTGAAATCCGCGGTGACGGGTAACTCTCAAGATACGCTCTAAAATCTCAGGACAAAACCGCGCCTTAATAGCAAGTTGATGCTGTATCATAATGGCTTCTCCAACATGGTTTCGTTACTTGCGCCTGGTGGAACCAAGGGCCAGACATTCTCTAATTCATCAATAGACACGTGTAATAAGTACGCGCCCTCGCTGCTGAACAACGCATCCAATGCGCCATCCACTTGTGCTTTATCCGTAATTCTCTGTCCCGGAATACCAAAGGCCTGCGCCAACATAAGGAAATCAGGATTATCAGTTAAAATCGTTTCGCTATAACGTTTGTCAAAAAACAACTCTTGCCACTGGCGAACCATGCCTAATCTTTGGTTATCCAATAAGATCAATTTGACTGGCAATTGTTTGCGTTTAATGGTGCCCAATTCCTGAACGTTCATCATGAAGGAGCCGTCACCTGATATGCAGATAACCCTATCTTTTGGGCGAGCCATCTGGGCGCCAATCGCCGCTGGAATGCCGAATCCCATCGTGCCTAATCCACTTGAGGTAATGAAATTCTCTGGTTGACTAAAAGCCATGTGCTGGGCAGCCCACATCTGGTGCTGCCCAACATCAGTTGTGATAACCGTATTGGGCGAAGCACGTTCAGAAACCTGCTTCAATAACAACGGAGCATAAATACTTTTACCCTGATAGTCATAACACCATGCATGTTCGTTTTTTAATTGTTTGATTTTTTGCTGCCAGGCTTGGATCGATAAAGGTTGTTGTAAATGAGGCAGGAGGGTTTTTAAATCACCTAATAATGAAACGTGCGTCTGACGTAATTTATTGAACTCAACAGGATCAATGTCCAAATGAATCACTTTGGCATTAGGGGCAAAAGTATTCAGCTTCCCGGTAACACGGTCATCAAAACGTGATCCAGCGGCAATTAACAAATCACAGGATTGAACGGCAAGATTAGCCGCTTTAGTGCCATGCATCCCTAACATTCCCAAATAACATTCATGTCCAGAATCTGCCGCGCCCAACCCTTTCAATGTGGAAACAACGGGAATACCCGTTTCAGATACAAAATGGCGTAATTCAGCAACAGCACCAGACATGCCAACGCCCCCACCTATGTACAGAATGGGTTTCCGAGATGCAGCCAATAATTGACGGGCTAATTCAATTTCTTGTTTTGGAAGAGAAAACGTAGGGGGTGTCGGTATTAAATAGGGCGCAAAATCGCCTTGGGCCAACTGAATATCTTTGGGTAAATCAATCAGAACAGGGCCAGGACGACCACTCATGGCAATGGTAAAGGCTTCGGCCATGATTTGAGGTAATTTTTCCAGTGAGTCAACAAGAAAACTGTGTTTTGTACAAGAAAGAGACATTCCCAGTATATCAATTTCCTGAAAGGCATCCGTCCCTATAAATTCAGAACTTACCTGCCCAGTAATGGCGACAACAGGAACAGAATCCAAGAATGCGTCGGCCAATCCCGTGATTAAGTTAGTTGCTCCTGGCCCTGATGTCGCGATACAAACGCCTGGCCTACCACTTGCTCTCGCATAGCCAATTGCAGCCATAGCGGCGCCTTGTTCATGGCGACATAAAATATGCTCAACGCCTCCGTCATACAACGCATCATAAACTGGCATGATAGCGCCACCAGGATAACCAAAAACTTTTTCAATTCCCTGTTTTCGTAATGCCTCTACAACTAATTGTGCCCCGTTCATTGCCGCCTCCCCAGTTTATGTTTACCTTGCCGTTGGCTATTGTGATGTTGTGTTATTTCTACGTATCGAACTTAGTTTGAAGCCTAAAAAAAACCCCCGCGCCTTTCGGTGCGGGGGTTTTTCGGATTCTGGCTAGTTTTTCTGTCTAAGCCGTTCTTCGTCCAAGTGCAGCCCCGCACGGTGGGATAATCACCACCACGCTCACAATAATTAGGCTAATCACTAGGACAAATGTGTTCATAATTTTATTTGTTTTTAACTCGTATGCTTGACGTATATTTAAGAGTTATCACTTTCTCTGGTTGTTGACAACGATTATTTTTATTTTTTTATAACAAAATTATTTTATTGATACTTTTCACTTAGATAGAAAGAGAACAGATAAATTCACTGGCATTTAGCCATTTATGTCGCACAAAATTTCACAACTTTGTTATTTTGCAGAATAATTAACAAATAAAATGATAAAAAGCAGTTAATAATACAAATCACCATAACATGGGTAAAATATGGTTTAACCTAACCCGCCTGATTAATAATCATTATTATTAACAAAATTCAAAGCTAAAATTAATAAAATTAAATTTATGAATTTCATCCTGTTATAATGACTAAAAAATAGCACCTACTCACATGCGATATTTTTTCATAAGCGTTACCTTGTATAACATTATTCATATATAACATGATGTTATTATTAAAATCCAAACTACTGAATGATTGCAATATAACTATTAAGATAAATATATTTACGAGCCTTTTCACAAAATAACGAAAGCCGACTTTTCATTATTTTTTATCGATTCATGATAGCAGCTTTCTTGCTAAGGAGAGCATCATGACACTTGCCGTTATCCATACACGGGCAACAATCGGTATTAATTCCCCTACCGTCACGGTAGAAGCACATATCAGTAATGGCTTACCTGGCCTCACCCTCGTCGGCTTGCCTGAAACTACCGTAAAAGAAGCCAGAGATCGTGTCCGAAGTGCTCTGATCAATAGTGGTTTTACTTATCCTCCCAAGAGAATTACTGTCAATTTAGCACCCGCGGATCTCCCCAAAGAAGGGGGAAGATATGATTTACCCATCGCTATCGCAATTCTGGCAGCATCGGAGCAGATCACGACAGATAAGCTACATAATTATGAGTTTTTAGGTGAATTAGCCCTCTCTGGTGAAATACGGCGAGTCACGGGAGCAATTCCCGCTGCCTTGAGTGCTAAAAAAGCGGGAAGGCAACTCATCCTCTCCGCAGGCAATCAAACTGAACTGGCAATTTTGTCTCAAAATGAAACGCTAATGGCAAATCATTTGCTACAAGTCTGTCATTTCTTACAAGGAGAAAAAACGACCTTACCTTTCCCTGCTCCTGTTGAACTACAGACTGAAGCATTTGTTCTGGATATACAGGACATCATTGGGCAGGAACAAGCTAAACGAGCATTGGAAATCACTGCCGCTGGCGGTCATAATCTTCTGCTACTCGGTCCCCCTGGCACCGGTAAGACCATGCTTGCCAGCCGATTATGCAGCTTATTACCACCATTAACACATCAGGAGGCGCTAGAAGTCGCTGCAATCAATAGCTTAGCGGGATGTTCAGTTAGTCCCAAAAAATGGCATACACGCCCGTTTAGAGCCCCTCATCACAGTTCTTCAATGGCAGCTCTTGTTGGGGGAGGCTCAATCCCCAAGCCAGGAGATATTTCTCTTGCCCATAATGGCGTATTATTTCTAGATGAATTACCCGAATTTAACCGTAGTGTCCTTGATGCCCTGCGTGAGCCATTGGAATCTGGCGAAATAGTGATATCCCGTGCCAGGGCAAAAGTCCGTTTCCCTGCCCAAGTTCAATTGATTGCAGCTATGAATCCTAGCCCAACCGGCTATCATCAGGGGCTACATAACAGAAGTAGCCCACATCAAGTATTACGCTATCTTTCCAAACTTTCAGGTCCTTTTTTAGATCGGTTTGACCTCTCTATTGAAGTCCCCCTACTTCCCCCAGGAATTTTAAGTCAATCATCAACAAAACATGGTGAAAGTAGCCAGGAAGTCAAAAAACGCGTAGCAAGGGCAAGAAAAATACAAATAGAGCGGTGTGGACATATCAATGCCCATCTCAGTAGCAAACAAACCGAAGATATTTGCAAAATTAGCATGGAAGATGCTGTTTTTCTGGAAAATACTTTATTGAAATTAGGACTGTCTATACGTGCCTGGCACAGAATACTCAGGGTGTCCCGTACAATTGCAGATTTAAAAGACCAAAAAAGAATAGAAAAACAGGATATTATGGAAGCACTCAGCTACCGAAGTATGGATAGGCTACTTATTCAATTACAGAAACAGGTTGGGTAGGTGACTGATTGGAAGAGAGGCAACCGCCCCTCTTCTGTAGGTGATTAATATCAATGATGGTATTAATCATCACTATCGGTATAGTCTTCTGTAGCATCAACCTGTGGTTTTCCACCGGAAAGTGTATGGAAGCGTTTTGGACGACTAACTTTTTCCAAATACTTAGTCCATAACTTTTCCTCTGTCGTTGCAGGTGCACGTTCACCACGGCAAACTGCAACAAACAGTTTTTCTTCTTCTGTTTGAGGTTCACGTTTACCAAGGTCCAATTCATTGAACGCATGACCATGACGTTCTAGCAATTGAGCCTCTTTGATGGTGAAATCACCATGACGGGAAAATCCACGTGGATAATGTTTATTATCGAAAAAACGATTAGTCGTGATGAAGCTTTCAGCCATCTGACACACTCCTAACTCTAAGTCATACTAATTATGGCGCGGAGTATTAGGGAGGCTTGACATTCTGTAAAACAAAATATTTAAATCTTAACGACAAAAACTATTGGAGATACATGTGGACACTGAATTACTGAAAACCTTTTTGGAAGTCAGTAAGACTCGCCACTTTGGTCGGGCGGCTGAATCGCTTTATTTGACACAATCCGCTGTTAGCTTTCGGATCCGACAATTAGAAAATCAGTTGGGGACCAATTTATTCACTCGACATCGCAATAATATCCGCTTAACAGCAGCCGGAGAACGCCTGGTCCCTTATGCAGAATCACTAATGAGTACCTGGCAATTGGCGAAGAAAGAAATCAATTATGTCGCCCAGCACACAAAACTTTCTATCGGTGCTACAGCATCCCTGTGGGAAAGTTATCTAACATCCTGGCTAAACACATTTTATCAACACCATCAGGAAACTAGAATTGAGACTCTGGTTTCGACACGCCAGTCGTTAGTCAAGCAGTTACATTCTCGTGAATTAGATCTCTTAATTACGAGTGAGCCGCCTAAAATGGATGAGTTTCAAAGCCAGTTAATAGGTAAAATCCAGCTTATTTTATTAACGACCCAGAATAATCTTGATAAAGGGGTGGAGAATTATATTAAATTAGAGTGGGGCGCTGATTTTCATCAGCAAGAACAACAAATCTTAAAGAATGATCATCCTCCGATCATGACAACCACATCAGCGCATATTGCCAGAGAATTATTGAATAGCGTAAATGCTACAGCCTTTCTTCCTATACACTGGCAAGAAGAATATCCGAAACTCGTTGCCTTACCTAATAATGAGTTAATAGAACGACCGTTATATGCTGTATGGCTGCAAAACAGTGACCAGCAAGCCCTCATCCAACATTTATTAAAAATTCCTGTCGAAAAAGCGTCTGCAACTGCCCAAGAGCAATTTTTATCAAAGTAAGGAATGTATACGATATAGCGCGCAAAGGAGTCGCGCCTGCAAAGAAATGAGAATGACACGAAACCAGAGATTAAAACTATGCTTCAGAATGTCAGAGTTGCAATATGTGAGAGTTGCATAGAAAGTGACAAGCAAGAAAAAACCCAGCTAAATTTAGCTGGGCTATTAATCTGAAAGCTATATCAATTATTACTTAGTTGTTAACTGGCAGGGGCGGAGAGACTCGAACTCCCAACACCCGGTTTTGGAGACCGGTGCTCTACCAATTGAACTACGCCCCTAAATACGGTGGCGGTGCGGACGGGACTCGAACCCGCGACCCCCGGCGTGACAGGCCGGTATTCTAACCAACTGAACTACCGCACCACCGAATTTCTGACCACTTGCTGCTTTTTGTGCCGGCAACAAAGGCTTAATTGAATGTCTGGCAGTGCCCTACTCTCGCATGGGGAGGCCCCACACTACCATCGGCGCGACGGCGTTTCACTGCTGAGTTCGGCATGGATTCAGGTGGTCCCAC
>NZ_NJCX01000002.1:29427-32459 GCF_002632875.1 Xenorhabdus kozodoii | reverse complement strand
TGTCTGGCAGTGCCCTACTCTCGCATGGGGAGGCCCCACACTACCATCGGCGCGACGGCGTTTCACTGCTGAGTTCGGCATGGATTCAGGTGGTCCCACCGCGCTATTGCCGCCAGACAAATCTGGGTTCAATCTCGAACAAGCTGCTGTTTTCTGAAACTTTCTCTCTCATCCCCAAAACACCTTCGGTGTTGTCAGGTTAAGCCTCACGGTCCATTAGTACTGGTTAGCTCAACGTCTCGCAACGCTTACACACCCAGCCTATCTACGTCCTCGTCTCGAACGCTCCTTCAGTACCCTCAGGGGGTAAGGGAAGACTCATCTCAAGGCAAGTTTCCCGCTTAGATGCTTTCAGCGGTTATCTCTGCCGCACTTAGCTACCGGGCAATGCCATTGGCATGACAACCCGAACACCAGTGGTGCGTCCACTCCGGTCCTCTCGTACTAGGAGCAGCCCCTTTCAATCTTCCAACGCCCACGGCAGATAGGGACCGAACTGTCTCACGACGTTCTAAACCCAGCTCGCGTACCACTTTAAATGGCGAACAGCCATACCCTTGGGACCTACTTCAGCCCCAGGATGTGATGAGCCGACATCGAGGTGCCAAACACCGCCGTCGATATGAACTCTTGGGCGGTATCAGCCTGTTATCCCCGGAGTACCTTTTATCCGTTGAGCGATGGCCCTTCCATTCAGAACCACCGGATCACTAAGACCTACTTTCGTACCTGCTCGCGCCGTCACGCTCGCAGTCAAGCTAGCTTATGCCTTTGCACTAACCTCACGATGTCCGACCGTGATTAGCTAACCTTCGTGCTCCTCCGTTACGCTTTGGGAGGAGACCGCCCCAGTCAAACTACCCACCAGACACTGTCCGCAGCCCGGATTACGGGCCCACGTTAGAACATCAAACATTCAAGGGTGGTATTTCAAGGATGGCTCCATGCAGACTGGCGTCCACACTTCACAGCCTCCCACCTATCCTACACATCAAGGCTCCATGTTCAGTGTCAAGCTATAGTAAAGGTTCACGGGGTCTTTCCGTCTTGCCGCGGGTACACTGCATCTTCACAGCGAGTTCAATTTCACTGAGTCTCGGGTGGAGACAGCCTGGCCATCATTACGCCATTCGTGCAGGTCGGAACTTACCCGACAAGGAATTTCGCTACCTTAGGACCGTTATAGTTACGGCCGCCGTTTACTGGGGCTTCGATCAAGAGCTTCTCCCGGAGGATAACCCCATCAATTAACCTTCCAGCACCGGGCAGGCGTCACACCGTATACGTCCACTTTCGTGTTTGCACAGTGCTGTGTTTTTATTAAACAGTTGCAGCCAGCTGGTATCTGCGACTGGCCTCAGCTCCATGGGTAAACCACTTCACCTAACGCCAGCGTGCCTTCTCCCGAAGTTACGGCACCATTTTGCCTAGTTCCTTCACCCGAGTTCTCTCAAGCGCCTGGGTATTCTCTACCTGACCACCTGTGTCGGTTTGGGGTACGATTGTGTGTGACCTGATGCTTAGAGGCTTTTCCTGGAAGCAGGGCATCAACCACTTCAGCACCGTAGTGCCTCGTCATCGCGCCTCAGTGTTAACAAATGACCGGATTTGCCTGGTCATTCCACCTACACGCTTAAACCGGGACATACCGTCGCCCGGCCGGCCTAGCCTTCTCCGTCCCCCCTTCGCAGTCACACCCAGTACAGGAATATTAACCTGTTGCCCATCGACTACGCTTTTCAGCCTCGCCTTAGGGGTCGACTCACCCTGCCCCGATTAACGTTGGACAGGAACCCTTGGTCTTCCGGCGAGCGGGTTTTTCACCCGCTTTATCGTTACTTATGTCAGCATTCGCACTTCTGATACCTCCAGCAGGCCTCACAGCCCACCTTCAACGGCTTACAGAACGCTCCCCTACCCAACAACATCGAAATGTTGCTGCCGCAGCTTCGGTGCATGGTTTAGCCCCGTTACATCTTCCGCGCAGGCCGACTCGACCAGTGAGCTATTACGCTTTCTTTAAATGATGGCTGCTTCTAAGCCAACATCCTGGCTGTCTGAGCCTTCCCACTTCGTTTCCCACTTAACCATGACTTGGGGACCTTAGCTGGCGGTCTGGGTTGTTTCCCTCTTCACGACGGACGTTAGCACCCGCCGTGTGTCTCCCGTGATAACATTCTTCGGTATTCGCAGTTTGCATCGGGTTGGTAAGTCGGGATGACCCCCTAGCCGAAACAGTGCTCTACCCCCGAAGATGACTTCACGAGGCGCTACCTAAATAGCTTTCGGGGAGAACCAGCTATCTCCCGGTTTGATTGGCCTTTCACCCCCAGCCACAAGTCATCCGCTAATTTTTCAACATTAGTCGGTTCGGTCCTCCAGTTAGTGTTACCCAACCTTCAACCTGCCCATGGCTAGATCACCGGGTTTCGGGTCTATACCCTGCAACTTAACGCCCAGTTAAGACTCGGTTTCCCTGCGGCTCCCCTATACGGTTAACCTTGCTACAGAATATAAGTCGCTGACCCATTATACAAAAGGTACGCAGTCACCCCACCACTAAGCCCCCTCTGCTTGATGTTGGCGGTTGGGCGTCGCTGGCGCGTCGCCGACCGTCATCAGGCAAAAGATGACGCTGTGGACTTCACCACTGGCTTAGTGGTGGGGCTCCCACTGCTTGTACGTACACGGTTTCAGGTTCTGTTTCACTCCCCTCGCCGGGGTTCTTTTCGCCTTTCCCTCACGGTACTGGTTCACTATCGGTCAGTCAGGAGTATTTAGCCTTGGAGGATGGTCCCCCCATGTTCAGACAGGATACCACGTGTCCCGCCCTACTCTTCGAGCTCACAATACCTGCGTCTTCGGATACGGGGCTATCACCCTTTACTGCCGGCCTTTCCAGGCCGTTCTCCTGACGCAGATGCTGATGTTGGCTCTGGGCTCCTCCCCGTTCGCTCGCCGCTACTGGGGGAATCTCGGTTGATTTCTTTTCCTCGGGGTACTGAGATGTTTCAGTTCCCCCGGTTCGCCTC
>NZ_NJCX01000002.1:4682-29327 GCF_002632875.1 Xenorhabdus kozodoii | reverse complement strand
CTTTCTTCCGGCTGTCCGCCGCGGCCTGTTTCAGCTCGTCGTCGGTCAGTGGTGGCGCATTATAGGGAGTTTTTCGGCGCTGACAATAGTTTTTTTGAATTTCTTTTTCAAGTGAGTATTTTTTGCTCTTTTTGATATAAAAACCACTCAAACAGACTAAGATTAATGCAGATCATTCCATTGCATGACGTTTTTTCCCCAATAACATTCCGATATAATTGGTCATATGATTGCAATCTGCTTTTACTGTTGAGGTTTTTATGCCTACTGTTTTACGCCAATACCTAAATTTCTATCCTCAAATCGGCCAAAAGGTTCTTTTAGACCCTTCTTCTGTTGTCATTGGAGATGTCAGATTGGCAGACGATGTTAGCATTTGGCCCCTTGTCGTTATCAGAGGAGATGTAAATTACGTTTCTATTGGTTCACGCACAAATATTCAAGATGGTTCCGTTTTACATGTAACGCATAAATCTCCAGATAATCCGAATGGCTTCCCACTGATAATTGGCGAAGATGTCACCGTAGGCCATAAGGCAATGCTACATGGATGTAAAATTGGGAACCGAGTTTTAGTTGGCATGGGATCCATTTTACTTGATGGAGCGACTATTGAAGACGATGTTGTGATTGGAGCCGGTTGCCTGATCCCTCCAGGTAAAAATTTAGAAAGCGGTTACCTGTACGTCGGTAGCCCTGCCAAACAAGTAAGAAAACTCAAACCTGAAGAACGAGAAGGGCTACTGTATTCCGCTAATAATTACGTCCGCTGGAAAGATAACTACCTATCAGAGCAATCTGAAAGCAAAGAGTAGCGTCCAAATTGATCATCATGCCCACTCAAAATGACTGTTTCAAACTCTTCTTCTAAATCCCAGCGATGTTGGCGAAACAAATCGAGTGGATGATGATCCTTACCATAACGCTTTATTATTTCATCAGAACTGATCATGCACTCCACCAGCAAACCATCTACCATTGCTGGGAACATCACCTTATTTTCTATTTCATCCCACTCTTCACGATCTGGAAATTGAATTGATTGATTCATGTGTGTAACTCCCGCCTTAAGACAGTTAAAACAGGTTCTATTTCGGGGAATACTCCATGCCACAATTCAAAAGAATACGCGGCTTGCCCCACCAACATCCCTAAACCATCAGCCAAACGTGAAACGCCATTTTGATGAGCAAACGTAAGGAAAGGGGTTAATCCATGTTGGTAATACATGTCATAACACGCACTATTATTTTGAAAAATCACCGGTGAGATGGCCGGAATTTGTCCATCAAGACCAGAAGCCGTTGCATTAATGATAATATCAAAATCTGGGGTAATAAGGCTGAGGGCATTCATTTCAATGGCTTGGATATCACCTAATAGAGAAAAGGTGTTTGCGATTTTTTGAGCACGCCCAAATGTTCGGTTGGTAATAGTCACTGAACAGTCCAGTGATAACAGGGGGGATAGTACACCTTTCGCGGCACCACCTGCGCCTATGATCAGAACCTTTTGCCCTTGAGAAAGAAATCCCAGTCGCTGTAAATCCACCAATAATCCCATTCCATCAGTGTTATCACCGAGCAGCCGATTTCCTTCTATCCGTTTTAATGTGTTAACTGCACCACAGATACTCGCCCGTTCAGTCAATTCATCTGAACATTTATAGGCTCTCTCTTTGAAAGGAACAGTAATATTCGCCCCTACCCCCCCCTGTTCAAAAAAATGAGCTAAGGTTTGTTCAAAATCCTCTATTGGAGCAAGTATTTTCCCATACTGATGTTCGATCTCTGTTTGTTCAGCAAACAGTCGATGAATATAAGGGGATTTACTATGTGCGATTGGATTACCAAAAACCACGAATTTATCCATGATTACCTATCCTTGCCGGTATAATTTGCCAGTTAACGCGTCCCTGATTTCTGATGGATTCTGACGCCCGCCCACTTCCCCTTCCAAGATTGGCACACGATTACCAAATTGCTGTCGTACTTCTTCTACACTACGACACGGAGCTAATCCGCTGAGATTCGCACTGGTCGAAACAAGTGGTTTTCCATATATAACGCATAGCTGTTTAACCAAAGGATGATCCGTAACTCGAACTGCCAATGTTGAAAATTTGCCGGTCAACCATTTTGGTGTAGTTGCTTTCGCGGGTATTACCCATGTAACAGGGCCAGGCCAATAGGAAAATATGGTTTCTTTTTGTATATCATTTAGTTGCTCATTATCAATATAAGGACATAACCTCTCATAGTTATCAGCAATAAGGATTAGTCCTTTTTCCCAAGGCCTATTTTTCAACGCTAATAGCTCTTGCACTGCATTTTCACTGTCAGGGTCACACCCTAATCCAAAAACGGCTTCAGTTGGATAAGCAATAACTTTTTCTTCTTTTAATGCAGTGATAACTTCATCAAATATCAGTGAGATTACGTGACTCATTTCATTTCTCAATTTCATTAAACTGTTGTTTATTACACAATTTACTGGCACAAAATAATTTTGCGCCTTGGGAAGTCCGCTTTTCTATTAGCAATGGGTAATGACAAAACATGCATTCACCTAAAATGGGCTTATTACTCAGTGCAAACTGACATTCTGGATAGCGACTACAGGAATGAAATGTCTTACCAAAACGCGACTTGCGCTGGAGCAATTTTCCTTTCTGGCATTGGGGACAATTAATTGATGTATCGTCGGGTTTATCAATTAGTTCTGTATGTTCACATTCAGGATAGTGGCTACAACCAATGAACATTCCGTAACGCCCTTGGCGTAAAACTAAAGTAAAACCACATTTCGGACAGGTTTGTCCATTCAATTCCTTAACAATATGCCCATCTGTTTGTGATTTCAAAGGACGAATATACTGGCAAGACGGATAACTGGAACACGCATAAAATGGGCCATGAGTACCATTGCGGATCACTAACTCAGCATCACACTCAGGGCAATGCGCTATTTCTTTTATAGCAAAAGGAACTTTCTTAGACATATCTTACTCGCTGAATATTGGTAGCCACCATAACATTGGAAAAAACACAAATTAAATCGCTTAATTAGTGCGGACATACCCACCAGCAGCAACAGCAACTTTTCCCATAAGTTCCAACTCCAATAATTTGGTCATGACTTCTGTAACCGGCAGGGAAGAGCGCTGGGCAATCAAATCAATAGGTGTAACTTCACTACCTACGTTAACCAGCACATCCACAAATGGCAACTCTGTTTGTTCAAATTGTTTCTTTTCTTCCTCCCGACCTTTTTCTTCGATATTAATCCATTGAAACGACGAACTAATATGTTCCATGATATCTATTACATTTGTTGCCAAATACGCCCCTTGTTTAATCAACCAATGATTACCTTCGTTCGCAGGAGTACCCAATGGACCAGGTAATGCGAAGATGTCTCGCCCTTGTTCAAGAGCGCAGCGAGCTGTAATCAGTGAACCACTATTTTTATGGGCTTCCACAATAAGAAGAGCCAAACTTAACCCACTAATGATCCGGTTTCGCCTTGGGAAATGCTTGGCCTTAGGTGGAGAATCAGGAAAAAACTCAGAAACTAATGCGCCATTTTCTTTAATATGTCTGGCCAAGGGGCTATGTCTACTGGGGTAGATATTTTTAAGCCCACTACCAAGGACTGCTATTGTTTTCCCTCCTGAGTCCAATGCTGCCTGATGGCAGATACCATCAATACCAATTGCCAACCCACTCGTTACTACCAGATGATTTTTAACTAAATCACTAGCAAATATCTTTCCCCATTTTTCGCCATAAAAGGTCGCCGCTCTACTACCAACCATTGAAATTTGCTTTTGAGATAAGACCGATACATCACCTGTGACAAAAAGAACAAAAGGCGGAGAGTGTATTTGCTTTAATAAAGGTGGATAAGCAGGATGAGAGAAAGTCAACAAATGATGATCTGGTTGCTCTAACCAATTGAGAGCAGAAGTCAGAGTGGAGGAGTTAGCTTTCATAAATTGAAAACATTGTGCAGATGACAGACCACATTCTTTAAGGGAGGATATACTGCAATTCTTCGTTTGCAGCAGGCGATCCATAATATGCATAGCCTTCTCTGTTGAAAGATGAGAGACCATTTTCATTCTTAACCACATTTCCATCGTTTCCATACCGTCATCCTGACCTGAGGGTTGAGAACAACCCTTTCATGATTAATTTGTGTTCAATACTGTCAATCTAAATAGGAAATGTCTAGAATAGGCACTAGTTATCATTCACTTTTTGGAAGCACTTCTAAATATATATGTCAGTTTTACAAGTATTACATTATCCAGATGAGCGACTTCGCACAGTTGCCAAGCCAGTAGAAAAAGTTGATGCGGAAATACAGCGTATCGTTGATGATATGTTTGAAACGATGTATGCAGAGGAAGGCATTGGCTTGGCGGCAACACAAGTCGATATACATCAGAGAATTATTGTCATTGATGTCTCTGAAAATCGGGATCAACGTCTTGTTCTAATCAACCCAGAGTTGATTGATGAAACAGGTGAAACAGGGATAGAAGAGGGTTGTTTATCCGTGCCTGAACAGCGTGGATTTGTGCCTCGCTCTGAGCAAGTCAAAATTAAAGCTTTAGACTATAACGGCCACCCCTTTGAATTGGAAGCCGATGAATTACTGGCAATCTGTATTCAACATGAAATGGACCATTTGGTTGGTAAACTCTTTGTTGATTATTTATCACCATTGAAACGTCAACGTATCCGTCAGAAAGTTGAAAAAATTAGCCGACTGAGAGCCAAAAACAAATAATTTTTATTATCGCAGGAAATAACAGTGTCTGATTCTTTACGTATTATTTTTGCCGGAACTCCTGATTTCGCGGCTCGCCACTTGGCTGCTTTGCTAAACTCTCAACACCAGGTTGTCGGCGTGCTAACCCGGCCAGACAAACCGGCAGGAAGAGGTAAAAAATTGACACCAAGTCCTGTAAAGGTATTGGCTGAAGAACATGATGTTCCTGTTTTCCAGCCAAAAACCTTACGTACAGAGGAAAGCCAGCAATGGGTCATGGAGCAACAAGCTGATATTATGATCGTTGTTGCCTATGGGTTAATTCTTCCTCAAGCTGTTTTAGACATACCTCGTTTGGGATGTCTAAATGTCCACGGTTCGTTACTACCTCGTTGGCGAGGTGCAGCACCTATTCAGCGCTCAGTTTGGGCCGGCGACCAAGAAACTGGCGTAACGATCATGCAAATGGACGCAGGGCTTGATACTGGTGATATGCTACTGAAAGCCGTTTGCCCAATTACAAATGAAGATACTAGTGATAGCTTGTACGAAAAACTTGCCGATATTGGCCCAGAAGCCTTACTCAGCACCTTAGATTTAATCACATCAGGAACATGCCAGCCTGAAATCCAGGATGACTCATTTGCGACTTACGCCGAAAAATTGAGTAAAGATGAAGCAAAAATTGATTGGAACTTACCTGCAATCCAAATTGAACGTTGTGTTCGTGCGTTCAATCCTTGGCCTATGAGCTTCTTCTTAATTGATGATCAACCAGTTAAAATCTGGCAAGCAGGAGTCATTACAAAACAAACAACCCAAACTCCCGGAACAATTATCAACGCAGATAAAAAAGGCATTCAAATTGCAACTGCTGATGGAATATTAAATATTACTCAGTTGCAACCACCTGGCAAAAAAGCAATGTCAGCTGCCGATCTCTTAAACTCTAAACGTGAGTGGTTTACACCTGGTAACAAAATCAACTGATACTGACTTTTCCTGGATGTTTTAGCATCCAGGCTTTTTCCTATTTACTATGCTGACGCATTTACTACGCTGACGAAAGTTAGCCTTTTGATCATATCATGAAAAATACATATAACCTGAGAAGCATCGCTGCGAAGGCAATCACTCAAGTACTTGAGCAAGGACAATCCCTCAGCACTGTTATACCTGAACTCCAACAAAAAGTTTCTGATAAAGATAAGGCGTTGCTGCAAGAGATCTGTTTTGGTGTGATGAGAGTATTACCTCAGCTTGAGTGGCTCATCAATCAATTAATGGTAAAGCCATTGAAAGGAAAACAACGTATTTTCCATTATCTAATCATGGTCGGTATATATCAGCTTATATATACACGTATACCTGCACATGCTGCGCTTGCCGAAACCGTCAATGGCGCAACTGACTTAAAACGGCCACAACTGAAAGGGCTAATTAATGGTGTCCTTCGCCAGTTTCAGCGCCAACAACAGGCACTAATCGAACAGGCAAATAAGCATATTAATCAACACCTACATCCCAAGTGGCTGCTAGAACGCATTCAAAAAGCATATCCGCAAAACTGGCAAACTATAGTAGATGCCAACAATCAAAAACCACCGATGTGGTTGCGAGTCAACCAACTTCATCATGCAGCTAAAGAATATCTTGCTCTGTTAGAAGAATCTAATATAGAAGCAGAATTAGATACCAACCATTCCAGCGCTATTCGTCTTCTGAATCCCTGTCCTGTCAGTGCATTACCCGGATTTAATCAAGGCTGGGTAACTATTCAGGATCGTTCTGCTCAAGGATGTGCTGAACTCTTAACCCCCTGTGACGAGGAATCTATACTGGATCTTTGCGCCGCACCTGGCGGAAAAACCACTCATATCCTCGAAATAGCACCAAAATCTAAAGTTCTCGCTGTCGATATTGATGCACAACGAATTAAGCGAGTGAAAGAGAATTTACAACGGCTTAACTTACATGCTGTCGTCAAAACAGGAGATGGACGCCTTCCACATGAGTGGGCGGCTAATGAACAATTTGATCGAATTCTTCTTGATGCACCCTGTTCTGCTACAGGTGTCATTCGCCGTCACCCTGACATAAAATGGCTACGCAGAAATGAAGATATAGATCAGCTAGTTACATTACAATCCGAAATCCTTGATGCTATCTGGCCATATTTAAAGAGAAATGGCACGTTAGTTTATGCTACCTGCTCAATTTTGCCTCAGGAAAATAGTGAGCAAATAAAAGCATTTTTGTCCCGTCATCCCGATGCAGTACTATCAGAAACAGGTCATTCGGATTCGCCTGGAATACAAATTATTCCAGAAGCTATAGGCGGTGATGGTTTCTTTTATGCCCGATTAACAAAGCAATGATGATGCCTCCCGTTCCACTTGAGCGAGAGAATTTTATGGTTTTGCTAAAATATCAAGAATAGAAGACGGCTTCCAATCGAGAAGAGAATGCTATGAAGATAATCATTTTGGGTGCTGGCCAGGTTGGTGGAACATTAGCCGAAAATTTGGTTGATGAAAACAATGATATTACTGTCGTTGATACCGATACCGATCGTCTACGCCAGTTACAGGATAAATTCGATCTCCGAGTTGTCAATGGTCATGGCTCCCATCCCAAAATATTGAGAGAAGCTGGCGCTGAAGATGCTGATATGTTAATCGCTGTCACAAATTCAGATGAAACCAATATGGTTGCATGCCAAATTGCCTACTCTCTATTTAACACGCCTAATAAAGTCGCCAGAATACGCTCATCAGAATATATCCGAGAATCCGAGAAATTATTTCAACCTGATGATATTCCTATCGATTATCTAATATCTCCTGAGCACTTAGTCATTGATTACATCTATAAATTGATTCAATACCCAGGAGCATTACAAGTTGTTAATTTTGCTGAAGGGCGTGTTAGCATTGTCGCGGTTAAGGCCTATTATGGTGGTTCACTAGTAGGTAATGCCCTATCTTCACTCCGGGAGCATATGCCACATATTGATAGCAAAGTTGCTGCAATATTTCGCCAGGATCGCCCTATAAGACCACAAGGCTCTACAATTATTGAAGCTGGAGATGAAGTCTTCTTCGTTGCAGCATCACAACATATCAGGGCGGTAATGAGTGAACTACAACGCCTTGAAAAACCGTATAAACGCATCATGATTGTTGGTGGTGGGAATGTTGGTGCAGGATTAGCCTTGCGGCTTGAAAAGGATTACAGCGTCAAGCTAATTGAACATAACCAAAAAAGAGCCACGGAGTTAGCTGAACTATTGCACGATACTATTGTGTTTTATGGTGATGCTTCAGACCAAGAACTGTTAGCTGAAGAGCACATTGAACAAGTTGACGTTTTTATAGCGCTAACAAATGATGATGAAGCCAATATTATGTCAGCCATGCTTGCAAAACGGATGGGAGCCAAAAAAGCAATGGTCCTTATTCAACGCAGTGCATATGTTGATTTAGTACAAGGTGGGGTCATTGATATTGCAATTTCACCTCAACAAGCAACAGTATCGGCGCTGCTTGGTCATGTCCGTAAGGCGGATATTGTCAGTGTGTTTTCATTAAGAAGAGGAGTTGCTGAGGCTATCGAGGCCATAGCTCATGGTGATGAACATACTTCAAAAGTTGTTGGGCGTAAGATAAGTGATATTAAATTACCACCAGGAACAACAATAGGTGCCATTGTCCGCAATGAAGAAGTCATCATTGCTAATGATTACAGTATCATCCAACAAGGCGACCATGTGATCATGTTTATTACTGACAAAAAATTTGTTCCTGAAGTAGAAAAACTTTTCCAACCAAGTCCTTTCTTCCTGTGAAAATATTAATTCGGCCTTATTAGATTAATATCTTCCACTTAAAAAGCGAGAAGGCCAATGATAACAACTTGAAAAAATTATTATCATTGGCCTCCCAACCAAATTTTTTACCCTGTTTTTCTTTACGATTATAACTACCTTTACCTTTTTTATTTTTCTCTACTCTTTGCCTAAATAAAGGATCATGTAATAAGGCTTCTATTGCATTATCTTTGATAACGCCTTTTTTATGGTGATATGTTGTCATAATGACCTCTAAACCAATTAATAAAATCGTTTTATGATTAAAAGCCGTTCGATTTTACTCTTAGCATCCAGGATAATAAAGAAAAATTATCTATTAGTTGCTCCTTCCTCCAAAATTTCCAATATAGAACAATATGTACTGACGTGCGTACTACCGCAACAAGCATCGCTCAACATTTTCAAAGAATCGCGCATCTTTTGCATTTCTAATAATTTTTCTTCAACTTCTCGCAATCTAGAATCAACAATATGTTTTGATTCTTGACATGTATGATGCTCAGGATCAACTCGAATAGATAATAGTTCGACAATTGCTTCCAGTGTAAAACCTAATTGTTTTGCATAACGGATAAAACGTAATCGTTGTAGATCCTGCTCAGTATAAAGCCTATACCCCCCTTCCGTTCTCTCTCCATGGAACATCAGTCCCTGTTTTTCATAAAAACGGATAGTGTCAGGTATCACACCTGCTAATTTAGCCAACTGACCGATACGATACATAGAATTTTCCTATCAAGTAGTCAATAAATACAATACTATCAGAATAGGTTAAGAAATCACCTGCACAGAAAAAATTTGCAGATTAATTGATGGACATAAAACGGAGAATTAGAGGATAAAAATTAGAAGGCAATAAAAAACCGGGATAATACCCGGTTTTCTACGCCTCTACAGATTACTCTGCGGATGCTACTTCTGTCTGAGACTCTGCTGCACGGTCAACAAGCTCGATGTATGCCATCGGTGCATTGTCACCGGCACGGAAGCCACACTTCAGAATACGAGTGTAACCACCTGCACGGCTCGCAAAACGCGGGCCCAGTTCATTAAACAGTTTTGCCACAATCTCGTTATCACGAGTACGGGCGAATGCCAGACGACGATTAGCTACGCTGTCGGTCTTGGCAAGAGTAATCAGCGGCTCAACGACGCGACGCAGTTCTTTCGCTTTAGGCAAAGTCGTCTTGATGATTTCATGACGAACCAAAGAACCTGCCATGTTACGGAACATAGCTTGGCGATGGCTGCTATTGCGGTTCAATTGACGACCACTCTTACGATGGCGCATGACCTTATCCTTCTCAGTAAAACCTTAACCTGTGATCTAGTTATTCATCAGCAATACTTGCTGGTGGCCAGTTTTCCAGACGCATGCCCAGAGAAAGTCCACGTGAAGCCAGTACGTCTTTAATCTCAGTAAGAGATTTTTTACCTAAGTTAGGTGTCTTAAGTAACTCAACTTCAGTACGCTGTACCAGATCACCGATGTAGTGGATAGCTTCTGCTTTAAGGCAGTTAGCAGAGCGGACAGTCAATTCCAGATCGTCAACAGGGCGCAGCAGGATCGGATCAAACTCTGGCTTCTCTTCTTTAACTTCAGGTTGACGTACATCACGTAAGTCAACGAAGGCTTCTAGTTGTTCAGCCAGAATGGTAGCTGCACGGCGAATCGCCTCTTCAGGATCGATTGTACCGTTAGTTTCCATCTCGATAACCAGCTTATCCAGGTCAGTACGCTGTTCTACACGTGCTGCTTCAACATTGTAGGCAATACGCTCTACTGGGCTATAGCAAGCATCTACTAACAAACGACCGATAGGGCGCTCATCTTCTTCCGAATGAATTCGGGCAGAAGCCGGCACATATCCACGACCGCGCTGAACTTTAATACGCATACTAATGGAAGCGCTTTCGTCAGTTAGATGGCAGATTACGTGCTGTGGCTTGACGATTTCGACATCACCATCATGGATAATGTCGGCTGCAGTCACAGGGCCAATGCCAGATTTATTCAAAGTAAGGATAACTTCATCTTTACCCTGAACTCTCACCGCCAGCCCTTTCAGATTGAGGAGAATCTCCAGGATATCTTCCTGTACGCCTTCTTTGGTGCTGTACTCGTGCAGTACACCATCAATCTCAACCTCAGTCACCGCACAACCCGGCATAGACGAAAGCAGAATACGGCGCAGTGCGTTGCCAAGAGTATGGCCAAAGCCACGCTCTAATGGCTCAAGGGTCACCTTGGCGTGCGTCGAACTGACTTGCTCGATATCTACCAGGCGCGGTTTTAGAAACTCTGTCACAGAACCCTGCATTGTGTCCTCTCTTTGGTGCTAAGCTTTACTTAGAGTAAAGCTCGACGATCAGGTGTTCGTTAATGTCAGCGGATAGATCAGTACGTTCAGGAATACGCTTGAACACACCTTCCATCTTCGCAGCATCAACTTCCAACCAAGTTGGTTTCTCACGCTGCTCAGCCAGCTCTAAAGCTGCTTTAATACGAGCCTGCTTCTTCGCTTTTTCACGAACGCTGACTACGTCATTCGGGGATACATGATAAGAAGCGATGTTAACAACGCGACCATTTACCATGATAGCCTTGTGGCTTACCATCTGACGTGCTTCAGCACGAGTGGCGCCAAAACCCATACGATAAACGACGTTATCCAAGCGACCTTCCAGCAAGTTCAGCAGGTTTTCACCTGTGTTGCCTTTCAGACGAGTTGCTTCTTTATAGTAGTTACGGAATTGACGTTCCAGAACACCGTAAATACGACGAACTTTTTGTTTTTCACGTAACTGCACACCATAGTCAGACAGACGCGGTTTACGCGCACCGTGCTGGCCTGGTGCCTGTTCTAATTTACACTTGGTGTCAATCGCGCGAACGCCAGACTTCAGGAAAAGGTCTGTACCCTCGCGACGGCTCAGCTTGAGCTTAGGACCCAAATATCTTGCCATTTTCTTTCTCCAACAATCCTAAAAAACGAAAACGTATTAAACGCGACGTTTTTTCGGTGGACGACAACCGTTATGAGGGATCGGAGTCACATCAGTAATATTAGTGATGCGAAAACCAGCCGCATTTAATGCGCGGATAGTTGACTCACGGCCAGGACCAGGTCCTTTAACCATAACTTCCAGGTTCTTAATTCCATATTCTTTTACCGCTTCAGCGCAGCGCTCTGCTGCAACCTGAGCTGCAAACGGAGTAGATTTACGAGAACCACGGAAACCGGAGCCACCGGCAGTTGCCCAACCCAGTGCGTTACCCTGACGATCAGTAATAGTAACGATGGTGTTGTTGAAAGAAGCATGGATATGAGCCACACCGTCAGAGACTTGTTTTCTTACACGCTTACGTGCACGAATAGGTGCTTTTGCCATTATTCAATACCCCGATTATTTCTTGATCGGCTTACGCGGACCCTTACGGGTACGTGCATTGGTCTTAGTACGCTGACCGCGAACTGGCAGACCACGACGATGACGCAAACCACGATAGCAACCAAGATCCATCAGACGTTTGATACTCAGGGTTACTTCACGACGCAGATCACCTTCTACAACGTATTTGGCAACTTCGTCACGCAGATTGTCAATTTGCTCTTCAGACAGCTCACTGATCTTAACATTTTCAGCAATACCCGCCGCTGCACAGATTGCTTGTGAACGGGTTTTACCGATACCGTAGATCGAAGTTAATGCGATTACAGTATGTTTCTGATCAGGAATGTTAATGCCTGCTATACGGGCCACTATGCACTCCTACAATATTTATTCACTGCAACATCATTCTGAAAAGCCCGTTTTCAGGATACTCAAACAATGTTGCTGTCAGATAAAAAGATTGGCTGGCTAATTTAGCCAGCTCAACCCAACTTTGCAAGAAAAATATGCGATTAATTAGCCTTGGCGCTGCTTATGCTTAGGCTCTGCATTACAAATCACACGAACGATACCGTTACGTTTAACGATTTTGCAGTTGCGACATAATTTCTTGACGGAAGCACGAACTTTCATTTTTACTCTCCGTAACTTCTCAAGCAAACCGATTAGCGGTTATAACCTTTCAGGTTTGCCTTCTTCAATGCAGACTCATATTGACTCGACATCATCAGAGTTTGCACTTGAGCCATAAAGTCCATGATGACGACGACTACAATCAATAGGGAAGTACCACCAAAATAGAATGGGACTTTCATTGCATCACGCATGAACTCCGGGATTAAGCAGATAAAAGTAATATACAACGCACCAATTAAGGTTAGACGAGTCATTACTTTATCAATGTACTTAGCCGTTTGCTCTCCCGGACGAATTCCTGGTACGAATGCACCGGACTTCTTCAGGTTATCTGCTGTTTCTCTTGGATTGAAAACCAACGCCGTGTAGAAGAAACAGAAGAAGATGATTGCAGACGCGTATAGTAACACATAAAGCGGTTGTCCTGGTTGCAAATACATAGAAATAGTTGTCAACCAATTCCAGCCTGTTCCACCGCCGAACCAAGAAGCTATGGTACCAGGGAACAAAATAATGCTGGAAGCAAAAATCGCAGGGATGACCCCAGCCATATTCACTTTCAACGGTAAATGTGTACTTTGTGCCGCAAAAACTTTACGACCTTGTTGACGTTTCGCATAGTTAACAACGATACGACGTTGACCACGTTCAATGAAAACAACGAAGAAAGTTACGGCAAACACTAATACTGCAACCAACAGCAACAGGAGGAAGTGCAGGTCGCCTTGCCGAGCTTGCTCGATGGTGTGACCAATTGCAGGTGGTAGACCCGCAACGATACCAGCAAAGATTATGATCGAAATACCGTTACCGATACCTCGTTCAGTAATCTGCTCACCCAGCCACATCAGGAACATAGTTCCCGTGACCAGACTTACAACAGCCGTGAAATAGAATGCAAGACCAGGATTAATAACTAACCCCTGCATTCCAGGCATATTCGGCAACCCAGTAGCAATACCGATTGACTGGAATATTGCCAGCACTAATGTGCCATAACGGGTGTACTGACTGATCTTACGACGACCAGCTTCCCCTTCCTTCTTAATCTCTGCTAAACGGGGGTTAACCACAGTTAGCAACTGGATAATAATTGATGCCGAAATATACGGCATTATACCCAGTGCAAAGACAGAAGCACGGCTTAAAGCACCACCAGAGAACATGTTAAACATTTCAATGATGGTGCCTCTTTGCTGCTCGAGCAATTTGGCAAGCACAGTGGCATCAATACCAGGGATTGGAATAAAAGAGCCAATACGGAAAACAATTAGAGCTCCAATGACAAACAAAAGTCTGCGTTTTAACTCGCCTAATCCGCCTTTGGCACTTTGAAAATCTAATCCTGGTTGTTTAGCCATCTGTTACTTATTCCTCAATTTTACCGCCAGCAGCTTCAATTGCAGCACGGGCGCCTTTAGTAACACGCAAGCCACGCACAGTTACTGCGCGATTGACTTCGCCAGAAAGCATTACTTTAGCGAATTCAATTTGAGGGCCAATAATGTTAGCAGCTTTCAGTGCATTCAGATCGATTACATCGCCTTCAACGCGGGCAAAATCAGACAGACGAATTTCTGCGGTGACCATTGCCTTACGTGAAGTGAAACCAAATTTTGGCAGACGACGGTATAAAGGCATCTGGCCACCTTCAAAACCACGACGAACGCCACCGCCAGAACGAGACTTCTGACCCTTGTGACCACGACCGCCGGTTTTACCCAGACCAGAACCAATACCACGTCCTACACGTTTAGGTGCGTGCTTGGCACCCTCAGCCGGAGACAGAGTATTTAAGCGCATCTGTTACTCCTCAACTTTAACCATATAGGAAACCAAGTTGACCATACCGCGAATAGCTGGTGTATCTTCACGCTCAACAGTATGACCAATGCGACGCAGACCTAAACCAGTCAGAGTTGCCTTATGCTTAGGCAAACGACCGATTGAACTGCGAACCTGAGTAATTTTAATAGTCTTAGCCATGGTCATTACCCCAGAATTTCTTCGACGGACTTGCCACGCTTAGCTGCGACCATTTCTGGAGACTTCATGCTATCTAAAGCATCCAGAGTTGCACGAACCACGTTAATCGGGTTAGTGGAACCGTAGGTTTTTGCCAGTACGTTACGAACTCCAGCTACTTCTAGAACAGCACGCATCGCACCACCGGCAATAATACCTGTACCTTCGTGAGCAGGCTGCATGAACACGCGGGAACCGGTGTGTGAGCCTTTCACTGGGTGATGCAAAGTGCCGCTGTTAAGTGCAACGGTTTTCATATTGCGACGTGCTTTTTCCATCGCTTTTTGGATTGCTGCCGGAACTTCGCGTGCTTTGCCGTAACCAAAACCAACGCGACCGTTACCATCACCAACTACAGTCAGTGCTGTAAAGCTGAAGATACGGCCACCTTTAACGGTTTTAGATACGCGGTTTACCGCGATCAGCTTTTCCTGCAGTTCGCCAGCTTGTTTTTCGATGTGAGCCATCTTACACCTCTACCTTAGAACTGAAGGCCAGCTTCACGGGCAGCATCTGCCAGTGCCTGGACTCTACCATGATATTGGAAACCAGAACGGTCAAAAGATACATCTTTGATACCTTTTTCCAGAGCACGTTCAGCAACAATCTTACCAACTAGTGCTGCGGCTTCTTTGTTTCCAGTAAATTTCAGTTGTTCACTGATAGCTGTTTCTGTTGTAGAAGCGGCCACCAGAGTTTCAGAACCATTTGGTGCGATAACCTGCGCATAAATATGGCGAGGGGTACGGTGTACCACCAGGCGAGTCGCACCCAGTTCTTTGAGCTTGCGGCGTGCGCGGGTCGCACGACGGATACGAGCTGCTTTCTTATCCATAGTGTTACCTTACTTCTTCTTAGCCTCTTTGGTACGCACGACTTCATCGGCGTAACGAACACCCTTGCCTTTATATGGCTCAGGACGACGATAGGCACGCAAATCTGCCGCAACCTGACCAATCACTTGCTTATCAGTACCTTTCAGTACGATTTCAGTTTGTGATGGGCATTCTGCAGTTATGCCTGCTGGCAGCTGATGCTCAACCGGATGCGAGAAACCTAAAGACAAGCTAACTACATTGCCTTTAACTGCTGCACGGTAACCAACACCAACCAGCTGAAGTTTCTTAGTGAAACCTTCGTTAACACCAATAACCATAGCGTTCAGCAGAGAACGAGTTGTACCTGCCTGCGCCCAAGCGTCAGCAAAACCTTCGCGTGGAGCGAAAGTCAGTTGGTTATCCGCATAGTTAACTTCAACTGCGTTGTGGATTTTACGACTCAGCTCGCCGTTTTTACCCTTAATCGAAATAACCTGACCGTCGAGTTTAACCTCTACACCGGCAGGAATGACGACGGGTGCCTTTGCAACACGAGACATTCTTTCCTCCCGAATTAAGCTACGTAGCAGAGAATCTCGCCACCCAGACCAGCCTGGCGAGCTGCACGATCAGTCATTACACCTTTAGAGGTAGAAACAACAGCGATACCCAAACCCGCCATAACTTTTGGCAGCTCATCTTTTTTCTTATAGATGCGTAGACTTGGGCGGCTTACACGCTGAATGCTTTCTACAACAGCCTTACCTTGGAAATACTTCAGAGTGATTTCCAGTTCTGGCTTAGTGTCGCCTTCGATTTTAAAATCTTCAATATAACCTTCTTCCTTCAGCACCTTGGCAATTGCCACTTTCAGCTTGGAGGAAGGCATGGTGACCGCGACTTTATTCGCGGCCTGACCGTTACGGATACGGGTCAGCATATCCGCGATCGGATCTTGCATGCTCATCTGTCTTTACTCCCGTGATTCAATTGGTGACAATTACCAGCTAGCCTTCTTAAGGCCCGGGATTTCACCGCGCATAGCGGCTTCACGGACTTTAATACGACTTAATCCAAACTTCCGCAAAAATGCATGCGGACGCCCAGTTTGACGACAGCGGTTACGCTGACGGCAAGGGCTGGAATCACGTGGCAGTGTTTGCAGCTTAAGAACAGCATTCCAACGGTCTTCATCAGATGCGTTGACATCAGAGATGATCGCTTTCAGTTCAACGCGTTTTGCGAAGAATTTCTCAGCTAATTTCGCACGCTTTACATCACGCGCTTTCATTGATTGCTTAGCCATGAGTACCCTGCCTTACTTGCGGAACGGGAAGTTAAACGCAGCCAACAGTGCGCGGCCTTCATCATCAGATTTCGCAGTAGTGGTGATAGTAATATCCAAACCACGTACACGATCCACTTTATCGTAATCGATTTCAGGGAAGATGATTTGCTCACGAACACCCATGCTGTAGTTACCACGACCATCGAATGATTTAGCGGACAAACCACGGAAGTCACGGATACGTGGTACAGCAATAGAAATCAGGCGCTCAAGGAACTCCCACATGCGTTTTCCACGCAGGGTTACTTTACAGCCGATTGGATAGCCCTGACGGATTTTGAAGCCTGCAACTGATTTGCGTGCTTTGGTGATCAATGGCTTCTGACCAGAGATTGCTGTCAAGTCAGCTGCTGCGTTATCCAGCAGTTTTTTATCAGCAATTGCTTCACCAACACCCATGTTCAGGGTGATCTTCTCGACCCGAGGGACTTGCATGACAGAATGGTAACCAAACTGAGTCATCAGTTTCTTGACTACCTCGTCTTTGTAGTAATCATGCAGTTTCGCCATCGTATACTCCAAATTACTTGATAGTTTCGTTGTTAGATTTGAAGAAACGCACTTTCTTGCCATCTTCGAATCTAAAACCTACACGGTCAGCCTTACCGGTTGTTGCATTGAAGATTGCAACGTTGGAAACATTAATAGCTGCTTCTTTTTCAACGATGCCACCTGGTTGATTCAGAGCCGGAACCGGTTTCTGATGTTTTTTAACCAGGTTGATGCCTTCAACAATAATTTTACCAGAAGAAAGAACCTGTTTTACTTTACCGCGCTTACCTTTGTCTTTACCAGTCAGCACAATAATTTCGTCATCACGACGGATTTTCGCTGCCATTGCCTGCTCCTTAGAGTACTTCAGGTGCCAGAGATATAATTTTCATGAACTTTTCATTACGAAGTTCACGAGTCACCGGCCCAAAAATACGCGTACCAATAACTTGCTCACTATTGTTGTTTAACAATACACAAGCGTTGCTATCGAAGCGAATGACAGAACCGTCCGGGCGACGAACACCCTTCTTGGTGCGCACCACTACCGCTTTCAGGACATCACCTTTTTTCACCTTACCACGAGGAATTGCTTCCTTGATAGTGATCTTAATGATGTCACCGACGTCTGCGTAGCGACGGTGCGAGCCACCTAGAACCTTGATACACATTACGCGACGTGCACCGGAGTTGTCGGCCACGTTCAGCATAGTCTGTTCTTGGATCATTTTAGTGCTCCGCTAAATGTCAACTACTACTGAGCCCACTTTATTTTCAAAGAGGCCGTTTCAATATCCCATACTACGAGGGCGCGGCATTATAACACCACATCTTCGCGATGGACAGAAAAATAAACGGCCCGTTATTTTTTGAGCCGTTTATTTCGTACGAGATAGCGATCTATTATAGAACCGCTTTCTCTACAACGCGAACTAAAGTCCAAGATTTAGTCTTAGACAGTGGACGGGTTTCGCGGATTTCCACTACGTCACCAATTCCACATTCATTGTTCTCGTCATGTACGTGCAGTTTGGTCGTACGTTTGATGAACTTACCATACAATGGGTGTTTCACCTTACGCTCAATAGCAACAACAATGGATTTTTCCATTTTGTCGCTAACAACACGACCTTGCAGAGTACGGATTTTATCGGTCATTACGCACCCGCCTTCTCAGTCAGTAAAGTCTTAACGCGTGCAATATTACGACGCACTTGTTTCAACAGGTGAGACTGTTGCAGCTGGCCACTTGCCGCCTGCATACGCAAATTAAATTGCTCACGCAGCAGGTTCAGCAGCTCAGTGTTCAGCTCTTCAACGCTTTTTTCGCGCAGCTCTTGTGCTTTCATTACATCACCGTCTTAGTTACAAAGGTGGTTTTGATAGGCAGTTTCGCTGCTGCCAGCTTGAATGCTTCACGAGCCAGCTCTTCAGGCACACCGTCCATTTCATACAGGACTTTACCGGGCTGGATCAAGGCAACCCAGTATTCTACGTTACCTTTACCTTTACCCATACGCACTTCGAGTGGCTTTTCGGTGATAGGTTTGTCTGGGAACACACGGATCCAGATTTTACCTTGACGCTTAACTGCACGGGTCATAGCACGACGTGCCGCTTCGATCTGACGAGCAGTCAGACGACCACGGCCCACAGCTTTCAGACCGAAAGTGCCGAAGCTAACATCCGCACCTGCAGCCAGACCACGGTTGCGGCCTTTGTGCACTTTACGGAATTTTGTACGCTTTGGTTGTAACATCAGCGACTCTCCTTACTTGCGGCCTTTACGCTGCTGCTTTTTAGGTTGAGCAGCCGGTTTTTCCGCCTGTTCAACTGCAGCCATACCACCCAGGATCTCACCTTTGAAGATCCATACCTTAACGCCGATTACACCATAAGTAGTGTGCGCTTCAGAAGTATTGTAGTCGATGTCCGCACGCAGAGTATGCAGAGGTACACGACCTTCACGATACCACTCAGTACGTGCGATTTCAGCACCGCCCAGACGGCCGCTGACTTCCACTTTGATACCTTTAGCGCCCAGACGCATAGCGTTCTGTACAGCACGTTTCATAGCACGGCGGAACATCACACGACGCTCCAACTGTGAGCTGATGCTGTCAGCAACCAATTTTGCGTCCAGTTCAGGTTTACGTACTTCGGCAATATTAATCTGCGCAGGAACGCCAGCGAGATCCGCTACAGCCTTACGCAGTTTTTCAACGTCTTCACCTTTTTTACCGATTACAATACCTGGACGAGCAGTGTGAATGGTTACACGGATGCTTTTCGCAGGACGTTCGATAACGATACGTGAAATAGATGCTTTAACCAGTTCTTTGTTCAAAAACTGGCGAACTTTAAAGTCGCTGTCCAGATTGTCAGCGAATTCTTTGGTATTCGCATACCAGGTAGAGTTCCAAGGTTTGACAATACCCAGACGAATACCATTAGGATGTACTTTCTGACCCATTGCTAGTCTCCAGAGTCTCAGCGATCGGACACAACCACAGTAATGTGGCTGGTGCGCTTCAGGATACGATCTGCACGGCCTTTGGCACGAGGCATAATACGCTTCATAGTTGGGCCTTCGTCTACGAAAATTTTCGTGACTTTCAGATCATCGATGTCAGCGCCATCGTTGTGTTCTGCGTTAGCAATAGCAGACTCAAGTACTTTCTTCACTAAACCAGCAGCTTTCTTGTTGGTGTAGGTCAGAGTTTCCAGAGCTTGCGACACTTTCTTACCGCGGATCAGGTCAGCCACAAGGCGAACCTTCTGAGCAGAAGAACGAGCGTGGCGATGTTTAGCGATAGTTTCCATCTCTTCCTCCTACCTTAGCGCTTTTTAGCCTTTTTATCGGCCGCATGGCCGCGATAAGTACGGGTCGGCGCGAATTCACCCAGTTTGTGACCAACCATTTCGTCGGAAACAAAAACTGGAACATGCTGACGACCATTATGGACAGCGATGGTCAAACCGATCATGTTAGGAAAGATCGTTGAACGACGGGACCAAGTCTTAATAGGCTTTTTGTCTCCGCTTTCCACCGCTTTCTCTACCTTCTTCAGCAAGTGCAGGTCAATAAATGGACCTTTCTTGAGAGAACGTGGCATGGCTTATCCTCTAATTATTTTTTAGAACGGCGACGTACGATATATTTATCAGTACGTTTGTTGCTACGGGTCTTCTTACCTTTGGTCTGGATGCCCCATGGAGTTACAGGGTGTTTACCAAAGTTACGACCTTCACCACCACCATGTGGATGGTCTACTGGGTTCATCGCCGTACCACGAACGGTAGGACGGATACCACGCCAGCGGCTTGCACCAGCTTTACCCAGAACGCGCAGCATATGTTCTGCGTTACCAACTTCACCTAAAGTAGCGCGGCAGTCAGACAGAATTTTACGCATTTCACCAGAACGAAGACGCAGGGTTACATAAGCACCATCACGTGCAACGATCTGAGCATAAGCACCTGCTGAACGAGCCAACTGGCCGCCTTTACCTGGTTTCATTTCTATGTTGTGAACAGTAGAACCAACCGGGATATTGCGCATTGGCAAGGCATTACCAGCTTTAATCGCTGAATCAGCACCAGACTGGATTTGATCACCCGCTTTCAAGCCTTTAGGCGCAAGGATATAACGACGCTCACCGTCTTTGTACAGAACCAGTGCGATGTTCGCTGAACGGTTTGGATCATATTCCAGACGTTCAACAACAGCAGGGATACCGTCTTTGTTACGTTTGAAGTCAACCAGACGATAATGCTGTTTATGGCCACCACCGATGTGACGAGTGGTAATACGACCATTGTTGTTACGACCACCAGTTTTGTTGTTTTTTTCTAACAACGGAGCATAAGGTTTACCCTTATGCAGCTCAGGGTTGACCACTTTAACAACGTGGCGACGGCCCGGAGACGTAGGTTTACATTTAACAATTGCCATTGTTCTTTACTCCTCCGACTTACTCAGCGCCGCCAACGAAGTCCAGATTCTGGCCTTCTTTCAAAGTGACGTAAGCTTTTTTCCAGTCGCTACGACGACCAATACGCTGACCGTGGCGTTTAACTTTACCTTTAACCAGCAAAGTGTTTACACCTTCAACTTCAACTTCAAACAGTTTCTGTACAGCAGCTTTGATCTCTGCTTTAGTCGCGTCTTTCGCAACCTTGAGAACGATGGTGTTGTTTTTTTCCATCGCTGTAGAAGCTTTTTCAGATACGTGCGGCGCGCGCAGTACTTTTAGCAGACGTTCTTCACGGATCATGCCAGCATCTCCTCAACTTGCTTCACAGCTTCAGCAGTCATAACCACTTTGTCGAAGGCAATCAGGCTTACAGGATCGATACCCGCTGTATCACGAACGTCAACCTTGTACAGGTTACGAGCTGCTAAGAACAGGTTCTCATCAACTTCACCAGTGATGATCAGCACGTCTTCCAGAGCCATTTCTTTCAGTTTCTGTACCAGCAACTTAGTTTTAGGTGCTTCAACAGAAAACTTCTCGACAACGATCAGACGATCTTGACGTACCAGTTCAGACAAGATGCTTTTCAGAGCACCACGGTACATCTTTTTATTAACTTTTTGACTGTGGTCCTGTGGCTTCGCTGCGAAAGTTACACCACCAGAGCGCCAAATTGGACTCTTAATAGAACCAGAACGCGCACGGCCAGTACCTTTCTGACGCCATGGTTTTTTCCCTGAACCAGAAACTTCAGCACGAGTTTTCTGAGCACGAGTACCTTGACGAGCACCAGCTGCATACGCAACAACTACTTGATGCACAAGCGCTTCATTGAAATCACGCCCGAAGGTAGTTTCGGAAACAGTCAGCGCGCTTTGCGCGTCTTTCATTACCAATTCCATTCCTATCTCCTCGACGTTACGCCTTGACAGCCGGTTTTACGATCAGGTTACTGTTCGTTGCACCTGGAACAGCACCTTTGACCAGCAGCAGGTTACGCTCAGCGTCAACACGTACTACATCTAAGCTCTGAACGGTTACACGTTCATTACCCAGTTGGCCTGCCATTTTCTTGCCTTTGAATACCTTGCCCGGAGTTTGGTTCTGACCAATAGAACCCGGAACACGGTGAGACAAGGAGTTACCATGGGTAGCATCTTGAGTACGGAAGTTCCAGCGTTTAACAGTACCCGCGAAACCTTTACCTTTAGATGTACCAGTAACGTCGACTTTTTTAACGTCAGCGAAAATTTCAACGCTAATGCTTTGACCTACAGTGAACTCTGCGTCATTTTCTGACAGACGGAATTCACGCAGGATGCGGCCAGCTTCAACGCCAGCTTTAGCGAAATGACCTGCTTCAGATTTATTAACGCGGTTAGCTTTTTTGCTACCAGTCGTTACCTGAATTGCACGATAACCGTCAGTCTCGTTGCTTTTAACTTGAGTCACACGGTTATCTTCGATTTCGATAACAGTTACAGGGATTGAAACGCCATCTTCAGTGAAGATACGAGTCATGCCCACTTTTTTACCGACTAAACCAATCATTGTTTCAACCTCTCAATCGTTCAATGACCTGATTAACCCAGGCTGATCTGCACGTCTACACCGGCAGCCAGATCCAGACGCATCAGAGCATCAACGGTTTTCTCGGTTGGCTCAACGATGTCAACCAGACGTTTGTGAGTGCGAATTTCGTACTGATCACGCGCATCTTTATTAACGTGTGGAGAGATCAGAACGGTAAAACGCTCTTTACGAGTCGGCAGAGGGATAGGACCACGAACCTGCGCACCAGTGCGCTTCGCAGTCTCTACGATTTCCGCCGTTGATTGATCGATCAAACGATGATCAAATGCTTTCAGGCGGATACGGATTCTTTGGTTCTGCATGAGACCAGAGCTCCAACTGTTTTATAAACGTAAATAACTACTCCTCGCACCCATTTCGGTTGATGGGGGAGTGTAATCGTTCTATGCATAACCCCCATATCGGGAGTATTTTTAATGGTGGCAATTCACCGCTTATTACTGATTAATAAATCAGCCCTACTCTGCGTAGGTAAGCTCGAGCATTATACGTAAATTTATCCACAAAGCAAGATTGAGCGTGAAATCTATGCAAAAAAGTACACGCAAGAGAGGAAAGAGGGAAGGAAAGTGCCCTATATACATCAAATTATAGGGCAGAAAAATTATAGCTATTCTTCTTCGCTAAGCTGAGATTGAATGTAATTTTGTATTCCAATTCTAGCTATCAGTTCAAGTTGAGTTTCTAACCAATCGATATGATTTTCTTCATCAGCAAGTACCTCTATCATCAAGTCCCGACTGACATAATCATGAACTGAATCGGCATATGCGATTGCTTCTCTGAGATCCTTTGCACCACGTAATTCTAATTCCAAATCAGATTTCAGCATTTCTTCTACATCTTCTCCGATATTGAGTTTGCCTAAATCTTGTAAATTTGGCACCCCTTCCAGAAAAAGAATACGCTCGATAAGCTTATCTGCGTGCTTCATCTCATCAATAGACTCGTGATATTCGAACTCATTCAAACGCATCAATCCCCAGTTCTTAAACATTCGGGCATGCAAGAAATATTGATTGATGGCGATAAGTTCATTACCAAGAAGTTTATTCAAATGTACAATTATTTTTTTATCACCTTTCATAGCAAGTTCCTCCGCTTCCAGTAACTAGAGTGTAGTACTAATTTAGCAGAGTAATTGCAAGAAAATTGTGTTTATTTTAAGCAACATTATTTATTGGAGGCAGTAGAGCAATCTCCTCATTCATTATTTCACGTGCTTGACGTATGCACTTTCCGCAGTCACTTCCTACAGGAACAAAGCTTCTCAACTCTCTGATAGAACGAATATGTTGCTGATGAACAGCATTACGTATGGCTTTATCACTTACTGCATTGCAGAGACACACATACATGGAAGCACTCTTCTCACTATTTACACACTTTTGATGATTATTTTGGTCGGATAAAACACCCACACCTAAAATTGTTTACGTTTATAAAATAAACGATATCCCAAAATAGTAAATAGAAATAAGTATCATTTCAATTATTGTTTTTATTTTGTTGAGTAACAAAAAAGCCACCAATGACGGTAGCGTAAAATAGAAAAAGAGGAGCCTTAGCTCCTCTTTTCATAATCTTTTAAGAATCAAAGATTAAGCAATAACTTTAGCAACAACACCAGCGCCTACAGTACGGCCGCCTTCACGGATTGCGAAACGCAGACCTTCGTCCATCGCGATTGGGGCAATCAGGTTAACGATC
>NZ_NJCX01000002.1:0-4582 GCF_002632875.1 Xenorhabdus kozodoii | reverse complement strand
TGGTGATTGCTGCAGTCAGGGTAGTTTTACCGTGGTCAACGTGGCCGATAGTACCAACGTTAACGTGCGGTTTTGAACGTTCAAACTTTTCTTTAGACATTAGGTTGTCCCTCTAAGACACGGAATCGGTGGTTTCACCACATCAACCAAGCAATTGCTTGCGAGATATTTACAGGAAGAAAATCAGGAGGCAGAACAGGAGAGGTGGTGCTGATAGGCAGATTCGAACTGCCGACCTCACCCTTACCAAGGGTGTGCTCTACCAACTGAGCTATATCAGCACATCTTGGAGCGGGCAGCGGGAATCGAACCCGCATCATCAGCTTGGAAGGCTGAGGTAATAGCCATTATACGATGCCCGCGTGAACTCGGCTACCTGACTTTAATCAGCTGTACGTTGTATCTCAAGTGTTTTTCTGGAGTATAACTCGAGCAGAACACTCAAGATCTAAACTGGTTAATGGTGGTGGGGGAAGGATTCGAACCTTCGAAGTCTGTGACGGCAGATTTACAGTCTGCTCCCTTTGGCCGCTCGGGAACCCCACCTTTCCAAATTTTTAATGGTGCCGGCACCAAGAGTCGAACTCGGGACCTACTGATTACAAGTCAGTTGCTCTACCAACTGAGCTATGCCGGCATCAAGTGCTGCGCATTCTAGGAAGAGTTGGCCCACGATGCAACAAAAAAATTGCTTTTTTTGTTCTTTTGCTCACAAAACAATCATTTCTAATGTTACTGGTGTTTTTTTCAATAACTTTAGCTTAAATATCCAACGATAAGCTCTTGTGCAGAAAAATCCAATAAGCGTATCTGCCAATTACTTTTTGAAAATTATTTGTATCATCCTGACTATTTCCTTTTTAAAAGAAATGAGTTGGCAACTAACATAGCTTCAGAAGTAGTACGTTTTTTTTATATTTTTGTATTTGCCATCAAAAAAATCACTAAAATCATAAAAAATTCTACGCCTACGATAATTCAACCGATATGATGAGATTTATTTTTTGTCGGATACGGGTGTTTTCAACAACCTGTCCAACCTGCATAGACAGGCAGATGTTGGCTTATGAATAAGAAAGAAAATTTTTTGACGACTCCATATTTACAATTTGATCGTAAACATTGGGCAACATTGCGTGACTCAGTGCCTTTGACATTAACAGAAGAGGAAGTCGCTGCTTTAAAAGGGATTAATGAAGAAATCTCAATAGATGAAGTGATTGAAATCTATCTTCCCTTGTCACGCTTACTCAATTTTTACATTAGCTCCAACTTACGGCGGCAAGCTGTTCTTGAGCAATTCCTGGGAACAGATGAACAAAAAATACCTTATGTTATTGGTATCGCAGGTAGTGTAGCTGTCGGGAAAAGTACAACCGCCCGCTTATTGCAAGCATTATTAAGCCGTTGGCCGGAACATCGTCGTGTCAAATTAGTGACAACAGACGGATTTTTGCATTCCAACAATGTATTGAATGAACGTGGCTTAATGAAAAAAAAGGGATTCCCTGAATCCTATGATATGCGTAGCTTGGTCAAATTTGTCGCCGACATAAAATCAGGGGCGGAAACAGTCACTGCACCGGTTTATTCTCATCTAAGCTATGACATTGTTCCTCATGAACAACTTATTATCGAAAAGCCAGATATTCTTATCCTTGAAGGCTTAAATGTATTACAAAGTGGCATGGATTATCCACACGAACCACATCATGTATTTGTATCTGATTTTGTTGATTTTTCTATTTATGTTGATGCACCAGAAAAATTACTTGAACAATGGTACATCAGCCGTTTTCTTAAGTTTCGGCAAGGTGCTTTTTCCGATCCTGATTCCTATTTCCACAATTACTCTAAACTAACGACAGAAGAAGCGATAAAAGTTGCATCGGGTATTTGGCAAGAAATTAATGGATTAAATTTACAGCAAAACATCTTACCAACGAGAGAACGAGCTAGTTTGATTATGACGAAAGGAATCAATCATACGATTGAAAGCGTCAGACTGAGAAAATAAGGCAAAAAGCCGGAAATACTTCCGGCTTTACATTCAGCAACCTCTTAGGGATATTTCGCCACCAATATAAGGCGTAATCACTCCATTTATATCCAGTAACAAAGCACCTTGTTGATCTATTCCACGGGCTATTCCGTGAACTTCCTGATCACCAATAATTAATTTTACGGAGCGATTGATAAAATTATCTAATTCAAACCATCGAGGAATAAAAGGGGCCAGTCCCTCGTTTTCAAACTGAATTAATGCTTCTTTAAGTTCCGCTATGATTTCAGCAACTAGCTTATTCCGTTCAATAACCGTTCCAGATTGCTGCAAATTAGTCCAATTTTGATTAATTGATTTCTGTTGATCGCTACTCATCGAAATATTTATACCTATTCCGATAACAATGTGGGCTGCATCTCCCGTTTTTCCCGTCAACTCCACCAATATCCCGGCCAGTTTTTTATCATCCAAATATAAATCATTTGGCCATTTTACTTTGACCTTTTCTGTTCCCTGACGGTTCAGAACTTCCGCAATAATAATACCAACCACTAAACTTAAACCTATCGCTGCTGCTGGTCCTTGTTCTAAATACCAATACATAGATAGATATAAGTTTCGACCAAACGCAGAAACCCATTTCCTACCACGACGTCCTCTGCCAGCATACTGATATTCAGCAACACAGGCATCTCCTGAATCAAGTTCTGCTAATTTTTCCAGAACATGCTGATTTGTAGAGTCAATGACAGGGATAACTTCAATACGATTATTGGGAAGGTGATTTTCAATAGCTTCCTTATCCAGAAGATTCATTGGGGCAGGCAAACGATAGCCTTTAGCCGGAAGCGTTAATACTTCCACGCCCCATTCACGGATCGTTTGAATATGTTTATTGATCCCTGCACGGCTCATTCCCAATTCTTGGCCGAGTTGCTGGCCTGAATGAATTTCGCCATCAGATAACACCTTAATTAATTTTAATGGAGTTCTAATATCTTTCATGAAATACATTCCACTGCATCTATCTCACCTGTATTGCCAATAAAGCGCACCTCAGGCTCTAAGAAGATATTAAATTTTTCGGCTACCTTGCTGCGCACATAAGCAGCCAAGGCAATAACATCTTGTCCCGTTGCATTACCTTTGTTAATTAATACCAATGCTTGTTTTATGTGTACGGCGGCATCACCAATAGCAAAACCCTTCAATTGGCATTGCTCGATCAGCCAACCTGCTGCGACCTTTACGCTATGTTCATCATGAGGATATTGAGGGCAGTCAGGATATTCAGGCTTAATTCTGTATGCTAATTCAATCGGTACAATAGGGTTTTTAAAGAAACTTCCAGCATTACCTATCCGTGTCGGATCTGGCAATTTACTCTGGCGCATTTCACACACGGTATCGAATATCTGTTTCGGGGTGACCTTTTCTCGTGAAAACTGTGCTAAGGCACCGTAAGTTAAAACGGGTTCCCACTTTTTATTCAAACGCAACCCAACGGCTGTAATAGCATAACCATCTTTATATTGATGCTTAAAGATGCTGTCTCTATAGGCAAATTGACACTCATTTGCGGTTAAACGAATTGAATTGCCTGTTTTCAACTCAACAAAATCCACATATTCACAGACATGTTTAAATTCAACGCCATATGCCCCAATATTCTGGATTGGGGCAGAACCAACATTTCCAGGGATCAAGGCTAAATTTTCCAAGCCATAGATCTGCTGTTTCAATAAATAAGTAATGAGTTCATGCCAATTTTCACCCGCACCAACATGAATATGCCATGCAGCACCTGACTCTTGTATATTAATGCCAAGGATACGATTTAGGATCACCGTACCCTTAAAATTATCGGTGAAAAGAACATTGCTTCCTCCTCCCAACAGTAAAGTTGGTTGGTTCTTTTTCACTGCTTCTTGCCATAAGGCCAGAAGAGATTCAACAGAGGTGGCCATACCAATATGATCGGCATTGGCTGAAATACCAAACGTGTTAAACGTTTTTAGTTGAGTAGATTGACAGACAGACATTCACTTCAAGCTCAATAGGTAATTTAAGTCGTAGTCTATCAGACTCTATATTTGAAAGATAAGTAAGTAGTCACCCAACACTTATCTATTGATTGGAATACAAAAGAACCAGAAATGCAAAAGGCCACTCATATGAGTGGCCTTTTGACTGGATATTAAAGCTTGGCAGTTCCCTACTCTCACATGGGGAGACCCCACACTACCATCGGCGCTACGGCGTTTCACTACTGAGTTCGGCATGGGGTCAGGTGGGACCGCCGCGCTATCGCCGCCAAGCAAATTCTGTTTTATTTGCCGAACATATTATTCATGGTGCTGATACCCAGATTCGAACTGGGGACCTCACCCTTACCAAGGGTGTGCTCTACCAACTGAGCCATATCAGCAAATGCTGAAAATAAAAAGTGTTGCCAAATGGACAACACTTATAAATTGGTGTCTGGCAGTGCCCTACTCTCGCATGGGGAGGCCCCACACTACCATCGGCGCGACGGCGTTTCACTGCTGAGTTCGGCATGGATTCAGGTGGTCCCAC
>NZ_NJCX01000019.1 GCF_002632875.1 Xenorhabdus kozodoii | reverse complement strand
CGAAGTATAAAAGGCTTTCTGTTGTGCGTCTTAGGGGGATTGATTGCTTACTGCCTTAAATTAAAGAAGCCATCACTGAAAGTTTTCTACTCAGAAGACAATTTTTCAATGACGGCTTAAGCAGAATTCGGGTTAATTACATCTTGGTTATATACCAATCCAACTTCAAGTTGCAGGTTGCAAGCCAATGAGAGTGCTTATATCTCCCCGCGTAGCGGGGAGATATAAGACACATCTTGAAAGGCGACTGGTATATGAATGATTATTTTTCTGCAATTATAAATAGTGGAACTGTAATAAATAATATGTTTGAAAGAGAAAAGATAAGGGGGTGAGAATTGAAAAAAGAAATGAAATTGGATGAATGTTTAATAAAAACACTCATCCATTATTAGTGATTATTGAGCCAGATATTTCTCGATATTATTTTGAATACCCACTGCATCGAGTCCTAAATCAGTGTGAAGTTCTTGCTGCGTTCCTTGTGGTATAAAGTCATCGGGTAAACCCAGATTTAATACAGGAACCGATAATTTTTCCTGCATCAGCAGTTCGTTTACACCACTGCCGGCACCGCCCATAATGGCGTTTTCTTCCAACGTCACCAGCAGCTCGTGGCTGGCGGCCATTTCCAGTACCAGCTCTTTGTCCAGAGGTTTGACAAAACGCATATCCACAACGGTTGCATTCAGTGAGTCAGCCGCTTGCAGCGCGTAAGGTAAAAATGTACCAAAGTTGAGGATCGCAATGCGTTCTCCCTGACGGCGGATCACACCCTTGCCGATGGACAATGTTTCCAGCGGTTGGAGTTCAGCGCCTGTCCCCGCACCACGAGGGTAACGGACAGCCGTCGGACCGCCTTGATAATGGTATCCGGTATGCAGCATCTGGCGGCATTCATTTTCATCGCTGGGCGCCATAATGACCATATTCGGGATACAGCGCAGGAAAGAAAGGTCAAATGCCCCCTGATGGGTTTGACCATCTGCACCGACGATGCCGCCACGATCTATGGCAAACAAGACGGGCAGGTTTTGGATGGCGACATCGTGGATCACCTGATCATAAGCACGTTGCAGGAAGGTGGAGTAAATGGCGACGATAGGTTTGTAGCCGCCGATCGCCAAACCTGCGGCAAAGGTGACGGCGTGCTGCTCAGCGATTGCAACATCAAAATATTGCTCAGGATATTCACGCGAGAAACGCACCATACCTGAGCCTTCCCGCATGGCTGGGGTGATCGCCATCAGTTTTTTATCATGGGCCGCTTGTTCACACAGCCAGTCACCAAAGATTTTGGAAAATGTCGGGCGAGTATCCGCGCTTTTGGGCAAAGAACCTGTCGCCGGATCAAATTTGGGAACCGCATGCCAGCTGATAGGATCTTTTTCCGCTGGCGCATAACCACGACCTTTTTTAGTCATGATATGCAGCAATTGTGGCCCTTTTAATTCACGCATGTTTTTCAACGTCTGGGTCAGCGCCAGTACGTCATGACCATCAACAGGGCCGATGTAGTTGAACCCAAGCTCTTCAAACAGCGTCCCAGGAACCACCATACCTTTCAGGTGCTCTTCCGTTTTTTTCAATAACTCTTTGATCGGCGGCAGGTTGGAAAAAACTTTTTTGCCACCTTCACGCAGGGTGGTATACAGCTTGCCAGACAGAATTTGTGCCAGATGATTATTCAATGCTCCTACGTTTTCAGAGATAGACATCTCATTGTCGTTGAGAATAACCAGCATGTCGGGATCGATATCGCCGGCATGGTTCATGGCTTCAAACGCCATGCCCGCCGTAATGGCGCCATCGCCAATGACACATACCGTCTTGCGGCCTTTGCCTTCGTGTTTGGCCGCAATAGCCATACCTAAACCGGCGCTAATTGACGTGGATGAGTGACCGACGCACAAAGTGTCATATTCACTTTCTTCTCGCCACGGGAAGGGGTGAAGGCCATCTTTTCGGCGAATCGTATTAATGCGATCACGACGCCCAGTCAAAATCTTATGCGGGTAGGCCTGATGACCAACATCCCAGACTAAATTGTCAAAAGGGGTTTTATAAACATAGTGGAGTGCGACGGTTAATTCGATAGCGCCAAGGCCGGAAGCAAAGTGACCACTGGAGCGGCTGACACTGTTCAGCAAAAATTGACGCAGTTCATCGCATAACTTTGGCAAGGTTTCTTTGGGTAGCAAGCGCAGCTCTTCTGGAGTTTCCGCCAATGCCAATGTTGGATATTTCGCTATATCAATGCTCATGTTATGCCTGTATAAAATGCTATATCCGTTAGAAGTTGAATATTAAGAACCCTGTTATTATCAGTGTGTAATTTTTGGGTTCACCCCATAAGGCGCTTTGTACTGCCGAGCCGCAACTTGTCATCTATTGGGGGTATAAATTTGTGGTCATATTAATCTATCAATCAATATGACCGGTTTCTTTAGCTGTTTCTCTCAATGATAAAACCCGCCAATTTCTTCAAAGTTGCGGTGTCATAGGACAGTTTTTCCAGTTCCGTAAGGACATTAAGCGCTTCTTCATACAGATCCCTGGCTTTTTTCTGGGCTTGTTCCAAACCTAATAATGCAGGGTAGGTATTTTTGCCGAGTTGCTGATCGTTGCCCTGACGCTTGCCAATAACTTCAGTATTGCCAACGACATCCAGAATATCATCATGTACCTGAAATGCCAGACCGATGGCTTGAGCGTATTGCTCCAGCAAGGGCAGTACTTCACGACCAGGTTGCCCTGCACTATAAGCGCCCAACCGGACGGCTGAACGTATTAATGCACCTGTTTTATGTCGGTGGATTTGTTCCAGCGCGGCAAGATCGATCTGTTGACCTTCTGCTGCCAAATCCAGTGATTGTCCACCACACATGCCGGCAAATCCACTGGCGCTGGCCAGCTCTGCGATCATGGCAAGGCGATCGGATAAGGCCACATTTGGCATGTCCTGTTTTGCCAAAATTTCAAAAGCCAGTGATTGTAATGCATCACCGGCTAAAATCGCCTGACTTTCACCAAATTTGATATGGCAGGTGGGCTGCCCGCGACGTAGATCGTCGTTGTCCATTGCAGGTAAATCATCATGGATCAATGAATAGGCATGGATGCACTCTAACGCGAGGGCGGCGGCATCAAGACTCTTTTTGGGGAGGCCAAACATGTCTCCCACGCTGTAAACTAAAAACGGGCGCAGCCGTTTTCCACCCAATACCGCACCATATTGCATTGCTGTGCCTAATGAGCTGTTTAAAAAGGGCAATGAAGAAAATAGTGCCGTCAGCTTGTCATTAATATGTTGCTGACACGCATGCAATCTTTCTTCAAAAGATTGCTCTGCAAAAGAAGCCTTATATTGTTCAGACATAAATTTACTCAGCATCGGACGAAAATTCATCAAGTGGCGATTGTGCATCATGGTTCAATAAAATTTGCACTCGTTGCTCTGCCTGTTGAAGCGTTTTCTGTCCTTGTCTTGCAAGTTGAATACCACGTTCAAATTCATTCAACGCATCTTCTAATGGGAGTTCCCCGGATTCTAGCCGAATAACAATCTCTTCCAGCTCTTTGAGAGAGGTCTCGAATGCTGGCACTTGTTCGGTTGCTGATGTTTGATTTGCTTTAGACATAATGACTTAACTTATGGTTATTTAACGAATTACAGCAAAGCAAGTTCGTTACAGAATTGCAGAGTACCCTACTACACCAAGAAAAATAAATCATGCGCTACCACTATTTTTTATAGTTGGCTTTTGCAGTCGATTTTTTACAGGTGATATAGTCAGATGGTGTTATACTCTGCGCCCTATCCAACTGAACACTTAAGAACAATCATTGATATTGTTTGTGATAGTTCAACATTGAATGACTACTATATCTTACTATGAAGTTTATCATTAAATTATTCCCAGAAATTACGATCAAGAGCCAGACCGTCCGGTTGCGCTTCATTAAAATTCTTGCCAGCAATATTCGCAATGTGTTGAAAACCTTTGGCGAGGGCATTGCTGTTGTTCGTCATTGGGATAATATCGAAGTTCGGGTTAAGAATGAAAACCTCGGTGCAGAAATTTGTGACGCACTGACACGTATTCCAGGTATTCACCATATCCTGCAAGTAGAAGAGCGGGATTTTCGTGATCTGCATCATATCTTTGAGCAAGCTCACGAAGCGTATGGCCATTTACTGCATGGCAAAACATTTTGTGTTCGCGCAAAACGTCGCGGTAAACACAGTTTTACCTCCAGCGAAGTCGAACGCTATGTTGGTGGCGGGCTGAATCAACATATTGACTCAGCCAAAGTGAAACTGACCCAGCCTGATGTCACCGTGAATCTGGAAATTGATCAGGATAAGCTGATTCTGGTTAAAGCCCGTCATGAAGGGATTGGTGGTTTTCCTATCGGTACGCAGGAAGATGTACTGTCGTTGATTTCCGGCGGGTTTGATTCTGGTGTTTCCAGTTATATGTTGATGCGTCGTGGCTGCCGTGTGCACTACTGTTTCTTTAATCTTGGTGGCGCAGCCCATGAAATTGGTGTCAAACAGGTTGCCCATTATTTGTGGAGTCGGTTTGGCAGTTCGCACAAAGTCCGTTTCGTTGCTGTCAATTTCGAGCCTGTCGTGGCTGAAATTCTGGAAAAAGTGGATGATGGTCAGATGGGGGTTGTGCTGAAAAGAATGATGGTCAGGGCGGCGTCTAAAGTTGCAGAGCGCTATGGTGTGCAGGCGATCGTCACCGGTGAGGCTTTGGGGCAGGTATCCAGCCAGACTTTGACTAACTTAAGGTTGATTGACAATGTTTCGGATACGTTAGTCCTTCGTCCCCTAATTTCCCATGATAAAGAGCATATCATTAAGCTGGCTCGCGAGATTGGCACCGAGGATTTTGCCCGCACTATGCCAGAATTTTGTGGTGTTATATCTAAAAGCCCAACAGTGAAAGCGGTTAAAGCCAAAATTGAAGCAGAAGAAGACAATTTTGATTTTGAGATCTTAGAGCGGGTGATTAGTGAAGCCCAGAATCTGGATATCCGCCAAATTGCAGAGCAAACCCGTGAGCAAGTGGTGGAAGTGGAAATGGTATCGGCACTTTCCCCTAATGATGTGTTGTTAGATATCCGTTCGCTTGATGAGCAGGATGACCGCCCGTTAAAGATCGATGGTATTGAAATTCAGTCATTGCCTTTCTATAAGCTGGGCACCCAGTTTGGTGATCTGCCGAAAGAAAAAACGTATCTGCTTTATTGTGATCGTGGTGTGATGAGCCGTTTGCAGGCACTTTATCTGCGTGAACAAGGCTTCGATAATGTGAAGGTGTATCGACCTTAATTTGCCGTCAAGGGCTGCTTACGGAACCGATCCGATAGGCAGCCTAAGTATCTCGCCCAAGATGTTTCAAGTTGTTCTTCTACCTTTCTTGGCCGGCAACTTGAAATGTGTTGCGGTGAGATGATTACAGGACGTTTTGGTAATGATGAATGCCGGGCGGTAAAACGAGTTGAGCGGCAACCTCTGCGGCTTTCTCTTTTCCTTTCAACAGCTCAATCAGCTTCAAGGCGAAATCAAAAGCCGTGGCAGGCCCTTGGCTGGTCAATAAATTAACCCTTTCGTCAAAATAAACCCGTTTATCAATCCATTTTTCTGGCGCAATCTTATCCTGCATGCTGGGATAGCCGGTCATATTTCCAACAGGAAATAGTTGATGATATTCCAGTACGATTGCAGGAGATGCGCAGATTGCTGCAATGATTTTTCCCTGGCTTTGTGCTGTCCGAATTTTTTCTACTACCAGTAAGCTGTCTCGAAAACATTCTGCACCTTTTATGCCTCCTGGCAGAATAATGGCATCAAAATCTTCATCAACAACCGCCACCAAGGGGACATCGGCAACGATTTTGACGCCGCGTGAGCAGGTTAATGTGAGAGAACCATCGGTTTCTGTGCTGGCTACGGTAACGTAGATCCCCGCCCGAACAAGTAAATCAATCGTCGTGACAGCTTCGATCTCTTCACTGCCGTGAGCGAGACAAATAAGGGCTGAGGTGCTCATATTTTTCCTCCGTGCTCTTAATATAATGATAAATAGTGGTATTTTCTGTGATAGGCAAACCGTGAGTACGGGCCCGACGTATTAAATAACCTGTGATGTAGTCTATTTCGCTATGTCGCTGTGCCCGTATATCTTGCAGCATGGATGAATAATTGTCAGCGGTTTGCTCGATCACATTCATGACGTAATCAATCAGTGTTTGTTTGGTGGTATGGATATTGTCATGTTTCATAACCTGATAAATTTCGTCACATAATGCCTGAATTTGTGGCTGATGATGCCGTAATTCACCATTTTTGCAGTCATAGATAACGGTGAGGGGATTGATGACACAGTTGACGGCAAGTTTCATCCAACTGATAGCATGTATTTCATTGTGCCAGGCTACATCGGGCAGGGCGCTGTGTAAAATATCGGCCAGATTGCTGAGTTTGGCGGCATTCGCTGTCACGGCGCCAATGTGAGTCATTCCTTGTGCCTTATAGTACACAATGTCATTTTCTCGATAGGCAGCATGCGTTGTTGCACCCAGTAAAATGGGATTGGGCAGAGGGGCTAACTCTTCTTGGGTTCCCATCCCATTATGCAATAACAGAATGGGGCAATGAGGGGAAAGTTTGCCGGCAAGGTGATTAACTGCATCAGAAACTTGCCATGCTTTTAAACAAACCAGCAGTAACTTGCTTTCAGCAAGGTGTTTTTCGTCGTTGGCAGGAAATTGTTGCTTAAAAACCTGACCATTAAAGTTTTCGAGCTGGACGGAAATCACAGGTTGTGGAACTCTTAGCCAGCCCTGAACACGATGATCCTGTTGAGATAAGGCGGCAAGCCACAGTTTACCTATAGCGCCACAGCCAAGAACGGTTATTTTCATATTTCTTCCTTGAGGGACGCTTTCATGGGCTACCTCGGCTCGTCATTTAACGCTAATTGATCTCAAAATAGGGCAATTGCAGAGAGATCGTTGGGCTTTCCGAGTATAGAGCTTTTGCCAATAATGGAAAGCGGTTATCATGCCGATTTATTGATTAGCTGGAGGTGACGGGTAATGCCATCATTTGATATTGTTTCCGAAGTTGATATGCAGGAAGTGCGTAATGCAGTCGAAAACGCACAGCGGGAGTTAAGTAGTCGGTGGGATTTCCGCAACGTCAACGCAAGTTTTGAGTTAAATGAAAAGAATGAATCAATCAAAATTGCCAGTGAGTCTGATTTTCAGGTGAACCAACTTGTCGATATTTTGCGGGAAAAATTTGCTAAACGTGGAATTGATGGTTCCGTACTTAATGTTCCTGAAAATATGGTTCATAGCGGCAAAACGTACAGTGTTGAAGCAACCTTACAGCAAGGTATTGATACACCGTTAGCGAAGAAGATTGTGAAGCTGATTAAAGACAGTAAATTGAAGGTACAGGCTCAGATCCAAGGTGAGCAGGTGCGGGTCACAGGTAAGGCACGCGATGATTTGCAAGGTGTCATTGCATTGGTTCGTGGTGCAGAACTGGGGCAGCCTTTCCAGTTCACTAATTTCCGCGATTAATGCCTATTTTGAATAAAATAAATGCGTCCTCCTGGACGCATTTAACGACTAAAGGGAAGCCGGGTAATTTCAATAAAAATGAGTGCTTCCCTTCATAATTAATGACTACACATATCACAAGCTATTATGAGATAACACAAGCTGTTCTAACTGTTCGCGATTAGTGAGTTTGGTATCGACTTTGATATAGGCACTAAGCTCTTCTGGCGCGATAACAACTTCTTTTACACCGGCTTGCGCTGATATCTTTTTCTCCAAAATGTCAGGATTGCTTAGCTGCTCTGGCAAAATGAGCCGGATGCTGCTGACATAAGGGGGTTGCCGTAAAGTCAGGCTGATAATAAACCAGCCTGCGGTCAGCGCGATACCTGCCATAAAGACGAGCGATGCGCCTTGCCATTCGTAAAGCATTCCCCCAAGGCTGCCTCCCAAAGCAACGCCAAGGAATTGGCTGGTTGAGTACACGCCCATAGCCGTGCCTTTGTAACCCGCAGGCGCTTCTTTGCTAATAAGTGAAGGCAAAATAGCCTCCATGATATTAAATGCCAGGAAGAAAATTTGAATGCCTGCAAAAATCCCCCAAAGATGCGAGCCTTGAGACCATAAAACAGCTTCAGCGATGAATAGCATCGCTATACACAGTAAAAAGACCTGCTTCATGCGACGTTTTACTTCTGCATAAATAATGAAAGGCAGAACAGCGACAAAAGAGATGAGTGTGGTAATTAAATAGACTTTCCAGTGTTGTTGTGCAGGAAAACCGGCTTTTTCCATAACGAGGGGCAGGGCAACAAAGCTCGACATCAATAGGGTATGCAAGCAGAGAATACCAAAATTGAGTTTGACGAGTTGGGGATCTGAAAGCACCCGTTTGAAACTGCCACGTGCGATACCTGACTCGCGATTTAGCAAATGATGGTGTGTCGTTGGTACGGCAAACAGGGTGATAAAAATCCCACAGCCAGCAAGGATTGCAATGGCTGCAAAGAGGCCATTTAACCCAATTTGGTGGGTGATAATAGGGCCAACGACAATGGCAAAGGCGAATGTAATGCCGAAGCTAATACCGATAAATGCCATTGCTTTTGTTCGATTCTGTTCACGAGTCAGATCTGAAAGTAATGCCATGATAGCGGCAGAAATTGCTCCGGTGCCTTGCAAGGCTCGGCCAATAATAATCCCCCAAATAGAGTCACTTAAGGCGGCAATGATACTGCCTAATACAAAAATGAGAAGCCCGCCGATGATTAAAGGCTTCCTGCCAATTTTGTCTGAAAGAAGCCCAAATGGGATCTGAAATATTGCTTGGGTTAAGCCGTAGATGCCAATTGCTATTCCGATAAGTGCTTCAGTCGCATCACGTAACTCTAAACCATAGGTGGTTAGCACAGGTAAAACCATGAACATGCCTAACATGCGCAGGGAGAAAACCGAACCTAAGCCCCATGTCGCCCGAAGTTCAAGCGGAGTCATTTTATTATCGTTCATGGATACCTCAAAAAATCTGATATGACATTGCGATTATACCTGTTGCCTTTCAAGATGCGTCTGATATCTCCCCGCGCAGCGGGGAGATATCAACACTCACATGGGTTTGCAAGCGGCACCTTGACGTTGGATGGGTATAGGTGAGAACAAACGAAAAAGAAATGTTTGTCATCGAATAAGTTGTCATTGAACACAGAGAGAAGAGAAAGGAAAAGAGGGCAGGGTAAACCCTGCCATCTAAATATTACCAGACGTAAGTCAGTAGGTTTTCTGGAGATGCTGCTGAATCTACAGACATCATGACGCTTAATGACATGATAGCAACGATAGAAAACAGAAATAACTTACGGGCCCAGATACGGTCATTAGCGGTTTTATAACCTGATAATGCCATACCCAACCACCAGATACTGACTGCAGCAGCGACGATAAGGTATTTATAACCTGCATAACCACTGATGGCGAGCATCAAAGTGGCAACCATAAAGGCCAGAATATATAGAGTGATATGGTTTTTCGCGACGGAGATACCTTTAATCACTGGCAATACTGGGATGTTGGCCGCTTGATAATCTTTGAACCGAAAAATGGCAATGGCGTAGGAGTGGGGCATTTGCCACAAGCTGAAAATCAACAACAAGATCAACGCGCCTGTATCAAAATGTCCCGTTACTGCACAGTAACCAATCACGGGAGGTGCTGCGCCTGACAAGCTACCAACCAGCGTGCCGTATACAGATTTTCGTTTCATGTAGAGGCTATAAACCCCAACATAAATGACAAACCCGATGAGAGCTAACTGCATTGCCAGGGCATTGGCTGCTACATAGAGCAGCACGATGCCAGCAATACCTAACACGCAGGCGTAAATCAGGCTGATTTTCGGATCGATAAGTCCTTTCACAAGGACCCTTTCTTTCGTTCTTTCCATGATTCGGTCAATATCGCGGTCGATATAGTTGTTGAATACACAACCTGATGCTACCACCAGCGATACCCCGACCATCGTAGCAAAGAACAAGGGGTAATCTATTACGCCCTTGGAAGCGAGTAGAAAACCACCAATCGCAGAAATTAGATTTCCGAAAATAATTCCTGGTTTGGTCACTTGCAGGTATTGCTTAATCATTCAAATCAACTCTTAATCAACCATCATATTGATGTTCAGGTTGTACATGATCCACAGGGAGCCAACAACAACGATAGCGATGACCAATAGTGTGAATATTAAGGCAATTAGGTTCCAACGCTCTTCAGACGATGTATTCATGTGCAGGAAGCAGATGAAATGGACAAAAATCTGAATCACAGCCATAGCGACTACTGTCACCAGGATTGTGCTGTGTGCAGCAGTGCCATCCATCACCATCCAGAATGGGATCACGGTCAGTATGACTGACAGAACAAAACCAATCATATAGGTTTTGAAGCTACCGTGGCTTGCGCCGGAATGAGAAGTAGTTGGATGACTCATTACATAGCTCCCATCAGATAAACGACAGTAAATACACAGATCCATACAACGTCAAGGAAGTGCCAGAACAGGCTGAGGCAGTTCAGACGCATACGGGTCACATCAGTCAGGCCACGGCGTGAAACCTGGATCATCAGGATAACGATCCAAATCAGACCAACCGTAACGTGCAGACCGTGAGTGGCAACCAGTGTGAAGAAGGCCGACAGGAATGCACTGCGGTCAGGACCAAAACCTTCTGAGATCAGTTTATGGAATTCGTAAACTTCCATTGAAATGAAGCCAAGGCCAAGCAGGAAGGTAATAAATAGCCACAAATTAACTTGACTCGTTTTACCTTTGTTCATGCCCAGCATGGCGAAACCATAGGTGATGCTACTAAATAGCAGCAAGAAGGTTTCGACCAATACAAATGGCAGTTCAAAAATATCTTTACCAGATGGGCCACCCGCAGTGCCGTTAACTAACACTGCATAGGTAGCGAACAGACTGGCAAACAGAACCAAGTCACTCATCAGGTAGACCCAAAAGCCAAAGATCTTGTTGGCTCCAGTGTCGTGGTGCCCATGATGCTCATGGGCGGCTGTGTTGTTAAGGGTTTGAGTCGACATTATTTCACACCTGCCTTTCTCAGATCTTCGTAACGCTGATTTTCAACTTTCTCGACTTCAGCGACAGGAACGTAATAATCAACGTCCTCGTCAAAGCTTTTCACGATGCAACTGATGATGATGCCAGCGAAGCTTGCAATAGCCATCCACCAGATATGCCAGATCAAAGCAAAGCCTAAGGTCAGACAGAAAGCACTGATGATCACACCTGCGCCGGTATTTTTCGGCATATGAATTTCTTCATATTTCGCTGGACGCTTATATTCAGTGCCTTTTTCTTTCATGTCCCACCATGCATCACGAGTCTGAATATGTGGAACCTCGGCATAGTTATAGAATGGCGGTGGAGATGAAGTTGACCACTCCAGAGTACGGCCACCCCACGGATCACCAGTCAGATCACGGTTTTGGTGACGGTCACGGATACTGACGTAGAATTGGGTAATCTGACACAGAATGCCTAAGGCGATTAAGACAACGCCGCCCGCGGCAACCACCAGCAGAGGGTGGAATTCTGGGTTGATATCCTGGCTCAGACGACGAGTCATCCCCATAAAGCCTAGCGCGTACAGTGGCATAAAGGCAACGAAGAAACCCGTGATCCAGAACCAGAATGCACGAACACCCCATTTTTCATTCAGTGTGAAGCCGAATGCTTTCGGGAACCAGTAAGTTGTCCCTGCGAAGCAGCCGAATACCACACCACCGATGATAACGTTATGGAAGTGAGCGATCAGGAACAAACTGTTGTGCAGAACAAAGTTTGCGCCTGGTACGGCCAGCAGAACCCCGGTCATACCACCAATGGAGAAGGTCACTAAGAAACCTACCGTCCATAGCATTGGAGTTTTGAATTCAATACGACCACGGTACATGGTGAACAGCCAGTTGAAGATCTTAACCCCAGTTGGGATAGAGATAATCATCGTGGCGATACCAAAGAAGGCGTTGACGTTCGCGCCAGAACCCATGGTAAAGAAGTGGTGCAACCATACAATGAACGACAGGATGGTAATAACGATGGTCGCCCATACCAGAGAGGTATAACCAAACAGGCGTTTTTTCGAGAAAGTTGCGGTGACTTCGGAGAAAATACCGAAGACAGGCAAAACCAGAATGTAAACTTCAGGATGGCCCCAAGCCCAAATCAGGTTGATGTACATCATCATGTTGCCGCCCATATCGTTGGTAAAGAAATGGGTGCCCAGATAACGATCCAGGGTGAGCAACGCGATGGTTACAGTCAGGATTGGGAACGCAGCAATAATCAGGATGTTGGTGCACAGTGATGCCCAAGTGAAGACGGGCATTTTCATCATGGACATACCGGGTGCACGCATGCGCAGGATGGTCACGAAGAAGTTAACGCCTGTCAGCAATGTGCCGACACCAGAGAGCTGGAGACTCCATATCCAGTAGTCAACACCGACGCCTGGGTTGTACTCCAGACCCGATAGCGGTGGATATGCCAACCAGCCCGTTTGGGCAAATTCACCCACCCCCAGAGAGATGTTAATCAGTGCGACACCGACAACAAATAGCCAGAAGCTCAAAGAGTTCAAGAATGGGAATGCAACGTCGCGTGCGCCGATTTGCAGAGGAACAACAATGTTCATCAGGCCGACAACGAAAGGCATCGCCATAAAGAAGATCATGATAACGCCGTGGGCGGTGAAGATCTGATCATAATGGTGCGGGGGCAGGAAACCGGCTTCACCTGCGGAAGCCAGGGCTTGCTGTCCTCGCATCATGATGGCATCAGCGAAACCACGGAGCATCATCACCATGGCAACGACGATGTACATGACACCAATTTTCTTATGGTCAACGCTGGTTAACCATTCACTCCAGAGCCATTTCCATTTACGGAAATAAGTCAGGGAACCAACAACGACCAGTCCCCCAAGCAGGATCCCCAACAATGTCACCACAACAATGGGTTCATGTAATGGGATCGCATCCAGTGTTAATTTTCCCCACATGCCTTTATTCCTCAACAGCTGAATGAGCCGGCTGACTCATATTCATATTATGACCCGCAGCTTCACCCTGCCCTGTTTTGCCATGACTCGCCATGCCATGCATACCACCATGACCCATGTCACCCATGAATTTGGCGATAGTCTCTTGGAACAGTTTTGGTTTCACACTTGAGAAGTATTCAACTGGGTTGTTTTGGCTAGGTTTAGCCAATTCATTGAATGCTTGCACGGTATCCAGGGTTTTAGGTGATGCTTTAACTTTCTGCACCCACTCTTCAAAACCTGCACGATCATCAGTCGCGGTTGCAGTGAATTTCATGCCTGAGAAGCCATGACCACTGTAACTTGCTGAGAATCCGTCGTATTTACCCGCTGAGTTAGCAATTAGGTGCAATTTTGTCTGCATGCCCGCCATTGCATAAATCTGACCACCCAACTGTGGGATGAAGAAAGAGTTCATCACAGAGTCTGAGGTGATTTTGAAGTTAATTGGAACATCTTTAGGGAATACAATTTCATTTACAGTTGCAATACCCTGTTCCGGATAGACAAACAGCCATTTCCAATCAAGGGAAATAACTTCAATCGTCACCGGTTTTACATCACTGTCCAATGGCTTATATGGATCGAGTTCATGAGTCGTTTTCCATGTAATCGTTGCCAAGATGATGATAATCAGGATAGGCACTGTCCAAACGACAAGCTCAATTTTATTTGAGTGTGCCCAGTTTGGACGATAAGTTGCAGATTTATTGGCTTCCCGGTAGCGTAAGGCAAAAATGATTGCCATTACAATAGCCGGTATAACAACGATCAGCATCAAGCCAAACGCCGTCAGTATCAGCGTTTTTTGTTCGGCGCCGATCGCACCTTTGGGATTCATCAATACCATATCACAACCACTTAGCATTAACGTGGCTGCGAGTAGTGACGATAACCCAATAATTTTTTTGTATTTCATAAGTCTCATTGAGCGACCCCAGATAACAAAAGCTTTATTGTCGTTTCATCAGTGGGGGCATTCTACGGTAAGGTTACCGGAGTGTAAACAATTGTAATAGAAGCAGGTTGGCTTGTAGGCTTTTTATGTTAGAGGGATCACATGTGATTCTAAATTTAACAAAACGTTAATTTCGGTTGGTTATCTTAACTAAAAAATCAAAATAGAGCGTTAATTCCAAATAACTCTCTATTTTAAAAAGAAAAATTCTGGTAAAAATCAAAGAAAAAAAGCTGAAATACGCTTTGTTATGGGTAAGATAATTATTATTTATCGGTTTCAGTGAGCAGCATCAGGCTGCTCACCAATTAAACTGGTTATCAGAAGTTATATTTTATACTGTAAACAATACCATCCTGTAAGAAGTCTTCTCCCAGTTTGTTATCCGCATAGCGGTATTGAATTCCAGTTGTCAAAGAAGGTGTTGGTGTCCACCATAATGCGATGGCTCCATTGATGCCTTCGCGTCCGCCGTTGCCGTAGCGCTCATTACGGTTTAATTCAATTTCATTCCAGTTTGTCACGCTAAATTTTTGTTCCCAAAGGTTGAAATCGTATCCTGCAACCCAGCCTACGACATAACCGTTATTTCCTGAATAGAAAGTTTGGTCAACATAGTGCAGGGCGACAAAAGGTTTGAACCACAGGCCAGCAATATTCGCGTTATAGCCTAATCCGTAAAGGGTATTTACTTCATGGAAGTTTCCACCGTTTGCTTTACCCGGTAATGAATAGGTTCCATAGACATGGCCATAAAGGTTGAAACCCGTCTCACCCAGATAGAAGCGGCCGGTTGTCTTGAAAGTGTAACGTTGGTTATCACCTGGCTGGGCTGTTTTGCTGTTAAAAGGATTCTCTAAATCAGCAAAACCATATAGCTCGCCCCAGCTAAATCCTGCTCCACCTTCCAGTTCTAAATAAGCAAAATCATCCTTATGCGAGGTTTGTCCGGTTTTATGAGTAGTATGTTTGTTCCAGTCAAGGTAGTTCATGCTGACATTGCCAAACCCCCACTGGTATTCCGCGCTGGCTGAAGCAGAAACTAAGGCTGCGGCAACGGCGGTGAGTGTCAAAATACGTCTTTTCATAAATTCCCTTTATATGGTTCTGTGGTAGTTAATGATATTTCGAATAGCTCGAAATAATATGCGTTCAAATAATAATATTTGTTAGTTAAAATATAAATAATTTCACCTTGAAAAAAATGTCTTTCAGGCCACATAATTGCGAGTTTTTGTTCTTCTTGTGAAGTTGGTCACTATAAACTTGCAATATAAACAAGCCAGCAACATGAACTGACAGCAGAAGACTGAACTTTGCAGCCTTCCGCTGTAGACAGATAGGAAAAAGCATCAAGTGAGGTAGTAGACTAAATGAGTTTCTTTTTCCTTAACGCTAAATAATCCAGTATTCCTCCTAAAAGAAAGCCTGAGGCTCCAATCATGACACTCCAGGATAACAGTGGGGATATCCATTCGCTGACTTCATGCAGATACAGCATACTTTCTGGTGATAGGGTGTATATCAGAGAGACTAAATGAGTGATGATAAACAGTACGCTGTTGATAATTAACCAAACTATGAACATCAGCGCAGCCAATATCATGATAATAAAGGCTGATTTGTAAGCCTTTTTGAAGCGTGTTCGTGGGAGAAAATCATCATTTTGCTGGGTATAAGCCAGTGTCTTACGGCAGACGAGCAACAATATAAGCCCCGGCAATCCGATAACCACAGAAAATAGATAGAACATTGGCCAATCATAAGCCTGTGCAAACCATCCTGCGACAGGGCCGACATAAACGCGGCCAACGGCTGATAATGCAGAAAGCAACGCGAACTGTGTTGCCGAAAATGATTTATTACATAAAGTCATTAGAAGCGCAACAAACGCTGCGGTTCCCATGCCACCACAGATATTTTCCAGAAAAACCATAGCCCCCATTGTGTAGATATCTTTAGGGGTAATGGCAAGTATCCAATAACCGAAGTTTGAAACGGTTTGAAGAATGCCAAAGATCATCAGGGCACGGAACAGGCTTAGCCTGTGCATCAAATAGCCACCGTATAATGCACCGACAATAGTTGCTGCGAGTCCGAGGGTTTTGTTGATCATACCGACTTCGGCTGGACTGAAACCAACACCCCGGATCAGGAAAGGGGTGCTGAGCGAGAGGGCGAAAGCATCTGCCAGCTTGTACAATACAATGAGTAGCAGGATAAGCCAGGCATTGTTACGGCTGAAAAAATCAACCAGTGGCTCCAATACCGCTTGACGCAATGTTTTTGGTGGTGCTGTATTAATGTCGGGTTCTTTCGCGGTGAGCGTGGCATAAACCCCAATCAGCATCATGACAGCCATAACCCAATACATACCTTGCCAGCCAATATAGGTGGCGAGCAGCAAGGCTAATCCCCCAGAAACTAGCATAGCCAACCGATAGCCCAGCACGGAAATGGCGGCACCCGAACCTCGCTCTTCCTGTGACAGCAAGTCGGTTTTATAGGCGTCAAAAATAATATCCTGGGAAGCTGAGAAGAATGCAACAGTAACAGCCAATACTGCAAGCCACCACAGGTGTTGGGAAGGTTGAAGGAACCCCATTGCCGCAATGCTGACTATTAATAAAAGTTGAGTCGTGAGCATCCATCCCCGTCGGCGTCCCAAAAATGACGGGGTATATCGATCCATCGCAGGCGCCCAGAGAAACTTAAAAACATAGGCTTGACCAACCAAAGTGAAAAAACCGATAGTGCGGATATCGACATTTTCGACAGTCATCCATGCTTGTAACGTTCCAGCCGTGAGTGCAAGAGGCAGACCTGAGGCAAAGCCCAGTAATAGAAGGGTTCGGTAGTTGCGTAGTGCAGATAGGTTTAAATAACGGTGGTTAGTCATGAGCCTCCCAAAACTTTCTGCATATCATCTCGTTTTGTCAGAATTAGGCAGAAAGTTTATTTATTATCCTTATTAGCGGACGTTTTGTTTGATAAAGGTGCTGATTGACGCATCTTGAGCCATATCTGCAATCACGTCAGATAAGACAGTATTGACCGCATCAGCAATTTTTGCGTTTGTTGCACCTAATGGCCCCTGAACATTGTAGCTGGTACGATAGTTTTTGGTTTGTTTACTCCCGTCTTGCGCATAAGCAATGATAGAGATGTCAGCTTTGGTCGAAATATCATGCCGAAGGCTACCTTCTTGCACATTAGCGTAGAGTTGATTTACAACAATCTGCAAATTGGCATTGGCGGGAGAACCGATCATATAGCCGCGAGCCACCATTTGCTTTTCCAGTGCTTCTTGCAATAAAAAGCGTAAGTCACGGGAAGGAACCAAGGTCACTAAACGTGCATCACGATTAATTTGCGCCAGGGCTTGAGATTGACGATGATCGACCCCACTAATACTGACTGTAATCGCTTTCATGGTTGGATCTGCTGGTGGCAGGGCAATTTTGGGTTGAATGGCTAATGTATTGCCTGAGTCAGCGCAGCCAGATAACCCAGATAAAAAGAAAAGCGTAATCAATGGAATAAATATTTTCTTTAGCATTTAGGTTTTCTCAATTTAAGATTCAGATACTCAATATTAATACAGGTAATTTAAACCGCAGTAATCATAGCATCGCCATTGGGAGCGGCATATCCCTGATGCTGGAAACACGGTTTAAAATATAGCGAGAAATACCCTAGGTAAATTATGTTAAAAAGATTTAGTTACTCATGATGTTATAAATCACGGGAAATAAACTAGAATCAATAATGTGGTTGATAAATAACCTTTGGTGATTTAGGAGAATGGGATGGTTCGTCAAGAAATAGAAACAAAGTTACAGGCGGCATTCAAGCCCTCTCACCTGGAAGTGATCGATGAAAGTTATCGTCACAATGTGCCTGCGGGTTCTGAAAGCCATTTTAAAATCATTATCATAAGCAATGAATTTGCTGAACAAAAAATGCTTAATCGCCACCGTGCAGTGTATAGCGTCTTGGTCAAAGAATTAGAGGAAGGTGTACACGCTTTGGCGCTTCATACTTATACGGAAAAAGAGTGGATCGAATTAGAAGACACCGTTTTAGCTTCTCCGGCGTGTCGTGGTGGAAGTACAACGACCTCAACATTATAATTTTTCTGGATAAATAAATCACGTATTTGCCTTTGTTTTATTAATCCAGATTTAATTTTATCCAGCAGCCTTCGGGCTGTCTTTTTGTTTATCTATATTGGATAAACAATATCGTGATGCAGTCATTGAGCAACGTCTATCACATAAGTCAACAAATCGTGCATGCTTTTGTCTGCAATTCTCGACTCATACTGTCTGCGCCGCTATAATGCTGCGTCTAAATTTTTAGAATGGTTTCGGGACGCTTCTGATCACAGGGATTCTCGGTTTTTAAATGCGACCGCCCCGGTTCTTAAAGAGTACTGCAATGAGCTTGTCTTAAGCATTGCAGTCATTCTGAAGTTGACCGAGCACTATGATTTTTTTGAGGTAACAAGATGCAAGTTTCTGTTGAAACCACTCAAGGCCTTGGGCGTCGTGTGTCAATCACCGTACCTGCTGCCGATATCGAAAAAGCAGTTGACAGTGAACTGGTTAATGTAGCAAAGAAAGCCCGTATCGACGGCTTTCGTAAGGGCAAAGTGCCAATGAAGATCGTTAAGCAGCGTTACGGTGCTTCTGTTCTTCAGGATGTTCTGGGTGATCTGATGCAACGCAATTTCATCAATGCGATCATTGAACAGAAAATCAATCCAGCAGGTGCGCCAAGCTACAAGCCTGAACAGTTTAAAGAAGGCGAAGACTTCACTTACGCAGTTGAATTTGAAGTTTATCCAGAAATTGAACTGAAAGGTCTGGAAGAAATCGAAGTTGAAAAACCGGTTGTTGAAGTCAAAGATACAGACGTCGACAGCATGCTGGACACGTTGCGTAAACAGCAGGCAGATTGGAAAGAAACCGATGAAGCAGTGGCTGCGGAAGATCGCGTAACTGTTGATTTCACGGGTTCCATTGATGGTGAAGAATTCGAAGGCGGTAAATCAACGGATTTCGTTCTGGCAATGGGTCAGGGTCGTATGATCCCAGGTTTTGAAGACGGTATCGTTGGTCACAAAGCAGGGGAAGAATTTACCATTGATGTGAATTTCCCAGAAGATTACCATGCAGAAAACCTGAAAGGTAAAGCTGCGAAGTTCGTGATCAACCTGAAAAAAGTTGAACAACGTGAACTGCCAGAACTGACTGAAGAGTTTATCAAACGTTTTGGTATTGCCGAGGCAACTGTTGAAGGTCTGCGTGCTGAAGTTCGTAAGAACATGGAACGCGAACTGAAAAATGCCGTCCGTAACAACATCAAAACTCAGGTTCTTGATGGTCTGGTTAAGGCTAACGACATTGACGTTCCTGCGGCCGTTATTGATAGTGAAATTGATGTACTGCGCCGTCAGGCTGCTCAGCGTTTTGGCGGCAAAGAAGAACAAGCTATGGCTCTGCCACGTGAACTGTTCGAAGAGCAGGCTAAACGCCGCGTTGTTGTTGGCTTGCTGTTAGGCGAAGTGATCAGCAGCAATGAGCTGAAAGTCGAAGACGATCGCGTGACTACGTTGATCGAAGAGATGGCAGCCGCTTATGAAGATCCAAAAGAAGTTGTTGAGTACTACAACAAAAATAAAGAAATGATGAACAACATTCGCAACATTGCTCTGGAAGAGCAGGCTGTTGAATTTGTTCTGGGCAAAGCGAAAGTTTCTGAAAAAGAAGCTGGCTTCAATGAACTGATGAACCAAAATCAATTGGCATAAGTTTCATTTATTGATTGCCTGAGATGATGAAACTCTCACTCTCAATGCAGTGAATCGAAGTAAACCCGCAGGCTACGCTTGCGGGTTTTTTTTATTGTTCTTGAAAAAAACAGATTTAACCTCATATCCTTTCTTACTATTATGTAAGAGCTTACTACTTTTTAGAGGGGGAAGGTCCCCTTGTTAGTTAACTTTGGATCATAGTCATCATCGCTTATCTCAAGTAGAATCAGTTATGAATGGCACCAGCGTGAGTTCTATTAGGAGACGGAAATGTCATACAGTGGCAAGCAAGATCAATATGCACCTAACATGTCTTTGGTGCCGATGGTGGTTGAACAAACAGCGCGTGGAGAGCGTGCATTTGATATCTATTCCCGCTTATTAAAGGAACGTATTATTTTTCTGACTGGGCCTGTTGAAGATCATATGGCGAATTTGATCGTTGCCCAAATGCTATTTTTGGAAGCAGAAAACCCAGAAAAAGATATTCATTTATATATCAACTCACCGGGTGGGGTTATTACGGCAGGCATGTCTATTTACGACACAATGCAGTTTATCAAACCAGATGTGAGTACTATTTGTATGGGGCAGGCCTGTTCAATGGGGGCATTCCTGCTGACCGCTGGAGCAAAAGGGAAGCGTTTCTGTCTGCCAAATTCCAGGGTTATGATCCACCAGCCACTCGGTGGTTTTCAGGGACAGGCGACTGACATTGAAATCCATGCACAGGAAATACTCAAGGTTAAAGCGCGGATGAACGAATTGATGGCGAAACATACCGGACAATCCCTTGAGAAGATCGTTAAGGATACCGAACGCGATCGTTTCTTATCAGCCGAAGAATCCGTAGAATACGGGTTGGTTGATAGTATATTCACCCAGCGCGGCTAATTATTAATAATTACTTTATTACTCCGATGCTAGTCTTTCTCTGAGCGTTTCTTGATGTTGACGCCAAGCTAGGTGGAGTAATGACAGCGTTTTTTCTGTTATGCCGGACAGACTGGGATAACAGTTCATAAAGTGAGGTTGACTGATGACAGATAAGCGCAAAGACGGTTCAGGAAAGCTGCTGTATTGCTCTTTCTGCGGGAAAAGCCAACATGAAGTACGGAAATTAATAGCCGGCCCGTCAGTGTATATCTGCGATGAATGTGTCGATTTATGTAATGATATCATTCGCGAAGAAATTAAAGAGCTGATACCACATCGCGAGCGTAGCGCATTGCCTACTCCTCATGAAATTCGCCAACATCTGGATGATTATGTTATCGGCCAGGAAACAGCGAAAAAAGTGTTAGCGGTTGCGGTTTATAACCATTACAAGAGATTACGTAATGGCGAATCTGCCACTAACGGTGTGGAACTCGGTAAAAGTAATATTCTGTTGATTGGCCCGACAGGTAGCGGTAAGACGTTGTTGGCAGAGACATTAGCTCGCTATTTAGACGTTCCGTTTACTATGGCAGACGCCACGACATTAACCGAAGCCGGTTATGTTGGGGAAGATGTAGAAAATATTATCCAAAAACTGCTGCAAAAATGTGACTACGACGTGCAGAAAGCACAACGTGGTATCGTGTATATTGATGAAATAGATAAAATTTCCCGTAAGTCTGATAACCCATCAATTACCCGTGATGTCTCAGGAGAAGGGGTTCAACAGGCCCTGTTGAAACTGATTGAAGGCACTGTGGCAGCGGTTCCTCCTCAAGGTGGCCGTAAGCATCCACAGCAGGAGTTCTTGCAAGTTGATACTTCCAAGATCTTGTTCATCTGTGGCGGTGCGTTTGCCGGTTTGGATAAAGTTGTCAGCCAGCGTTTGAATATCACTTCAGGCATTGGTTTTAGTGCTACAGTTAAAGGGGAATCGGAGAAAGCAACAGAAGGTGAATTGCTGTCCCAGGTTGAACCGGAAGATTTAATCAAATTTGGGTTAATTCCTGAATTCATCGGTCGTTTGCCCGTCGTGGCAACATTGACTGAACTTAATGAAGAAGCACTGATCCAAATCCTACAGGAACCCAAAAATGCGCTGACCAAACAGTATCAAGCCCTGTTTAATCTTGAGGGTGTTGAACTGGAGTTCAGAAAAGAAGCATTGGCTGCCATCGCGAAAAAAGCCATGGCGCGTAAAACGGGTGCCCGTGGCCTTCGCTCCATTGTTGAGGGTGTTTTGCTGGATACAATGTACGATCTGCCATCGATGGAACATATAGAGAAAGTTGTCGTTGATGAAACGGTTGTTGAAGATAACTCCGCACCATTATTGATATATAGCAAGCCGGATGCCCAAGTTTCTGGTGAGTGAAGAAATAGGGTCGGAAGTGCTGATTATCAATACGCATTGAAAAAACAAATGAGGGATTCTCCCTCATTTTGTTTTTTGCCGGTCTAGGCTATTGAATGTCAGATTCCTGTCCCCATATATTTTGTATTCTTTGAAGTGAAACTCGTGAAAACCGTGTTTCACGAGATTCCTAAAACTGGCGAAAGCTAAACGAAGAGAGAGCTCTATGAATCCTGAGCGTTCCGAACGCATAGAAATCCCTGTATTGCCTTTGCGCGATGTAGTGGTTTACCCACATATGGTGATCCCTCTGTTTGTTGGGCGTGAGAAGTCGATTCATTGCCTGGAAGCAGCAATGGAACATGACAAAAAAGTCATGTTGGTCGCGCAAAAAGAAGCATCTACTGATGAGCCGGGAGTCAATGATCTTTTCTCCGTAGGTACAGTGGCTTCTATTTTACAGATGTTGAAGTTACCAGATGGCACCGTAAAAGTTCTGGTTGAGGGCTTGCAGCGTGCTCGTATTACCACGTTGACGGATAATAGCGAGTATTTCTATGCACAAGTTGAATACCTTGAATCCCCTGAGGTTGATGAGCGTGAGCAAGAAGTACTGGTAAGAACAGTCATTAATCAGTTTGAAGGTTATGTCAAACTGAACAAAAAGATCCCGCCAGAAGTATTGACATCGTTGCACAGTATTGAAGATTCAGCAAAATTGGCAGATACCATCGCTGCACATATGCCTTTGAAAATCAATGACAAACAGACAGTCTTGGAAATGTCCAATGTCGTTGAGCGTATTGAATACTTGATAGCAATGATGGAATCTGAAATCGATCTGCTACAGGTAGAAAAACGTATTCGCAATCGCGTTAAAAAACAGATGGAAAAAAGCCAGCGCGAGTACTACCTGAATGAGCAAATGAAAGCGATCCAGAAAGAATTGGGTGAGATGGATGATGCACCTGATGAGTATGAGACGCTGAAACGCAAGATCGAAGACGCGAAAATGCCGAAAGAGGCGCACGAAAAAGCGGAAGCTGAATTGCAGAAATTAAAAATGATGTCTCCGATGTCAGCAGAAGCCACCGTTGTTCGCAGTTACATTGACTGGATGGTACAAGTTCCTTGGGTTTCACGTAGCAAGGTAAAAAAAGATTTAGTCAAAGCCCAGCAAGTACTGGATACCGACCATTATGGTTTGGAGCGCGTCAAAGAGCGTATTCTTGAATATCTTGCGGTACAGAGCCGTGTGAGCAAGATCAAGGGACCAATACTTTGCCTGGTAGGGCCTCCTGGTGTGGGTAAAACCTCATTGGGTCGTTCTATTGCCCGTGCAACCGGGCGTAAATATGTGCGTATGGCACTGGGTGGCGTACGTGATGAAGCAGAAATTCGTGGTCATCGCCGCACCTATATTGGTTCAATGCCAGGTAAATTAATCCAGAAAATGTCCAAAGTCGGGGTTAAAAACCCACTGTTTTTATTGGATGAAATTGACAAAATGTCATCTGACATGCGTGGTGATCCTGCTTCAGCATTGTTAGAAGTGCTTGATCCTGAACAAAACATCGCATTTAACGATCATTACCTTGAGGTCGATTACGATCTCTCTGATGTCATGTTTGTGGCAACATCTAACTCCATGAATATTCCAGCCCCATTGTTGGATCGTATGGAAGTTATTCGTCTATCGGGCTATACCGAAGATGAAAAATTGAATATTGCCAAACGTCATCTGTTACCAAAACAGATTGAGCGTAACGCGCTGAAAAAGGGCGAATTGACTATTGCTGATGATGCCATTATTGGCATTATCCGTTACTACACGCGTGAGGCTGGCGTTCGTAGTTTGGAACGTGAAATTTCCAAACTGTGTCGTAAGGCGGTCAAGGCGTTATTGATGGATAAGGAGCTTAAGCACATCGAAATTAATGCCGGTAATTTGAAAGATTATCTGGGTGTGCAAAAAGTGGATTATGGCCGTGCTGATACAGAAAATCGAGTGGGTCAGGTAACTGGTCTGGCGTGGACAGAAGTGGGTGGTGATTTACTGACGATTGAAACAGCCAGTGTACCCGGTAAAGGTAAATTAACTTATACCGGTTCATTGGGTGAAGTGATGCAGGAATCCATCCAAGCGGCATTGACAGTCGTCCGTGCTCGTGCCGATAAACTGGGCATCAGTTCCGATTTCCATGAAAAACGTGATATTCATGTTCATGTACCCGAAGGTGCGACACCAAAAGATGGCCCAAGTGCGGGGATTGCAATGTGCACTGCGTTGGTCTCTTGCCTGACAGGTAATCCTGTTCGTGCTGACGTGGCTATGACAGGGGAAATTACGCTGCGTGGTTTAGTTCTGCCAATCGGTGGCCTGAAAGAGAAACTGCTGGCCGCGCACCGTGGGGGAATTAAAACCGTTTTGATCCCAGACGACAATAAACGCGATCTGGAAGAAATTCCACAAAATGTGATCCAGGATTTGGAAATCCATCCTGTTAAGCGTATAGAAGATGTTTTAGCTCTTGCATTGCAGGAACCCGCATTTGGTGCAGAAGTGGTATCACTAAAATAGTGAGCTAATTCAATAACTATGCCTAAAATTCAGGTTGGTGAGTAAATTCAGACTTGCCAGCCTTTTTTTGTGTCATTAAGTTAGATCAGTCTAAATATCTGATTAAATATTTTGCTGTTCTATGATTTCTTGCTAATACTGGAAAAGGATTGATATTACGGCGTAACTGTCGTGTTATCTGTTATAAATCGGTTTCCGTTACGATAGTAAAACTAAAATGGGGATGTTAAGAGTGAATAAATCACAACTGATCGACAAAATTGCTGCTGATGCAAACATTTCTAAGGCAGCCGCCGGACGTGTAGTAGATGCATTCATTTCTTCAGTATCTGGTGCATTGAAAAACGGTGATGATGTCGCTTTAGTAGGGTTCGGTACGTTTGCTGTCCGTGAACGTGCAGCGCGTACAGGTCGTAACCCTCAGACAGGCAAGGAAATCAAGATCGCAGCAGCAAAAGTACCTGCTTTTAGAGCCGGAAAAGGTTTAAAAGATGCGGTTAATGCTTAATAAGCAGATAACAGGCACGGGTTTTTGTTATTGCGATAAACTTCAACTGACTAGGTCGTGTTGATAGGCTAGAATATAAGCGCATCAATTGATTGGTGCGCTTTTTTTCTCTTAGCGTTTGAATTAGCGTAATATGACAGTTTCTTTTTCACTAAAGCGGAGTTTTACGTCTTTATGATGGACAACCTACGCACGGCGGCAAACGGTCCTGTGCTCAAAATTGTGTTGGCTCTAATTATCCTGACTTTTTTGCTGACAGGTGTAACAGGTTACCTGTCAAGCGAAAGTGGTAGTTATGCTGCCAAAGTGAATGGCCAAACCATTAGTCGCGCTCAGCTAGAGCAAGCATTTTTACAAGAAAAAAATGCTCAGCAGGAGAAGCTGGGAGATGAATTCTCAACTTTGTTAAGCGATGAACAGAGGCTACAGCAGCTTCGGCACCAGTCATTAGAGAGGCTGATTAATGCCACTTTGATTGAACAATATGCCCGTAAGCTAGGTTTATCAGCAAGCGATGCTCAAGTTGCGCAGGAGATACGTAACCTACCGTTTCTCCAGACTGATGGTCAATTTGATAACAATAAATACCAGGAGTATTTGAATTGGCTTTCCCACTCAAACGTCAGTCCTGATAGTTTTGCGGAACAAGTTCGTCAGGCGCTGATTAATCGTCAATTGGAACAAACGGTTATCGATGGGGAAATTGCATTACCAGCAGAAGTAAAACAGGAAGCCGCGTTACTTCTGCAAGAAAGGACAGTGCGTTTTGCTACCCTTGAATTGAAAAAAATTGAAGAGAAGCAGACAGTGACTGATGAAGAGCTGAAAAAATACTATGACGAAAATAGTAAGCATTTCACTGTGCCAGAAAAAGTGAAAGTCAGTTACCTCAAAATGGATGCTGCCAGTGAACTGAAAAACGTCACTGTATCTGACGCGGATATTGAAAAATATTATAAAAGTAATCTGACAAAATACACCAAACCTGAACAGAAGAAATATAGCTTTATTCAACTGGATTCAGAGGCTGCCGCTAAGTCGGTTTTAGATGAGCTAAAGAAAGGAGCCGATTTTAGTCAATTGGCGTCAGAAAAATCGACTGACAAATTTTCTGCTCAAAAAGGCGGTAATTTGGGGTGGATGGAAGAAAATTCTTTGCCTAATGAACTCAAATCAGCAAATTTGACCCAGAAAGGGCAACTTTCGGATGTGATCAAATTAACTAACGGATATGCAATTTTCCGTTTGGATGATATTAAGCCTCAGGAAGTCAAACCGTTGGCAGATGTGCGTGCGGAAATAGCGAAAATTGTTGAGCAGGAAAAAGCGGTTGATGCGTTTTATGCATTACAGAGAAAAGTGAGTGATGCCGCAGCTAATGATAATGAATCCCTGGCAGCCGCAGAAAAGGCAGCAGGTTATCAGGCTGTGACCACTGACTGGTTTGATCGTGACCATGTCCCCGCTGACATTAATTTCAACCAAGTTGTTCAGGCTATTTTCTCTGGCAATTTGATGGATGATAAAGGTACAACAGGCATTAACTCTGATGTGATTTCGGTTGAGGGTGATAACGCCTTTATTCTGCGTGTTGACGATGTGAAACCTGAGACAGTCCAGTCGTTTGCACAGGCTAAACCTGAAGTGACTGAATTGATGAAACGCCAAAAAGCAGAAAAACAACTTCAGGTGGAAAGTGAAAAACTACTGGTGGCCCTGAAAGAAGGTAAGGGTGCGCAGGCATTGAAAGACGCAGGCGTTCAATTCGAGCAACCTACTGTGATAAAGCACCAGTCACAAGCCAATCAGGCTACTGACGTGGCATTCACTTTACCGCATCCTAAAGAGGGTAAGCCGGTATATGGATTAGCTCAAGATGAGCTAGGTAATGCTGTACTTATCCAATTGGATAAAGTTGTTCCGGGAACGGTTACAGATGAGATGCTCAAACAATATAGAGTGGGTTATCAATATCAGACAGGTAATATCATGCTGGAATCACTTATTACGAACTTACGTGATGAGGCGGATATTAAATTCGGTCAGCTTGAATAAAATTGCGAAGTAACTCGCATCTGTTTTTGCAAAATCGTAATTAAAAAAGGCCACTTTCGTGGCCTTTCGCATATCTGAACCTTACCTGTTGCCCGAAAATTTTGTTATGGCAATCTTTCTCTTACCAACAAAACATGGAGAGATTGACATGAAATATTTAAGGATAGTATTTAACTCACTCATGATGGCGCTGTGTATCAGCATGCCGTTATCTCATGCTGCTACAGTGAATGAACCTACTGATAAAACGGTGAAACAGCCTGTTAATCAACATAAGACCACCATTGAAAACAGTAAAGTGAAAGAGGGCGGAGAATCAGTTGCAGGCCAGCAAATATCGGAAAAGGGTGTTGTTAATATTAATACTGCAAGTGTTGAAGAATTAGCGAAAGAGCTTAATGGAGTTGGGGCTAAAAAAGCACAGGCTATTATTGAATATCGTGAAAAATATGGCCCTTTTACGGCAATAGAGCAATTACAGGAAGTACAAGGTATTGGCCCAATTTTTATCGAAAAAAATCGAGATAAATTGACTTATTAGGTGTTAAGCCCTCTTGTGAATTCACAGTAGTTTTATCAAGAGGGCTGTGATATCGATCAAGAATAATTCATCAAACACTATTGTAATTAAATTGTTTTGCTATTGTTATGTTTTGTCTGGTCGGATGAGTGTAGGGAAAAATAGCAATGAGCACGATTATCAAAGTTAGGGGTTATCATATTGATCTCTTCCAGCATGTAAACAATGCCCGTTATTTGGAATTTATGGAAGCTGCTCGCTGGGATTTACTGACTGAAGGTGACACGCTGGCATGGTTAAATCGTAAAAATATTGGTTTTGTTGTGGTGAATATCAATATTAATTATCGTCATCCAGCCGTGATTACCGATGAACTGGAAGTGAAATCGTCCATGCGGGAGTTACGTAACAAAAGCGGTACATTTTTTCAGGAAATTATACGCAGGAGTGATAATCAAATTATTGCAGATGCTTTAACGACATTTGCTTGCATTGATTTGAAAACGCAAAAAGCATTAGTTTTAGAAGGTGAATTGAGAGAAAGAATGGAAGCCTATAAAAATAATGCCAAATAACAAAATAGAAGTGCGAAGTGAGAGGTTCATGGAACCTCTCACAAATAACGTTAATGAGATAAAACGTTTTGGTTAACTGAGGTGTGTTTTAGATTTCATAGCTAACATCGTGGATTGGGCATTGTTTAAATAATGATTTAACCCTTTAGCCCTCAAGTGGCAGGCAGCGCATTCGCCGCATCCATCACCTTGAATACCATTATAACAAGTGAGTGTTTTATTGCGGATAAAATCCAATTTTTGGTAATAATCTGCCAATGCCCAGGTTTCCGCTTTGTTTAACCACATTAGGGGCGTTTCGAAACGAATGTCACGAGCGATGCCAAGGCTAACAGCTTTATTGAGCGCTTTCACAAACTCATCACGGCAATCAGGGTAACCCGAAAAATCGGTTTCACAAACACCAGTAATAACGGCTTCAGCTTCAACCTGATAAGCATAAATTGCCGCCAGAGTTAAAAATAAGATATTACGGCCAGGCACAAAAGTACTTGGGAGGCCACTTTTTTCACTTTCACTGAAATCGGGGACAGGAATATTGTCTCTTGTCAGGCTGCTGATTGCCAGCTCGTTCAATAAAGTAACGTCAAGGACTTTATGGGCCGCGGCTCCCAACTCTTTGCTTATACGACAGGCTACGTCAATTTCAGCACGATGGCGCTGTCCATAATCAAAAGTGACACAGTGAACTTCATCATATTGGTGGAGTGCCTGAATTAAACAAGTGGTGGAATCCTGCCCACCACTGAATACCACAACGGCTCGTTTCATGATACCTACCTATGTAAATTGAAGGAGATATGTTACTCATAACCGTTTAACTTGGGTAGCTGTGTTAGATACTGTGTGATATCGCCGATATTATTGCTAACCCACTCTGGGTTGTAATAAGTATCAAGGTAACGCTCTCCACTATCACAGAGTAATGTCACAATTGCCCCTTGCTGGTTGTTATCATGCATTTGCCTGGCGAGTTGTAACGCTCCCCAGACGTTAGTTCCTGTTGAAGCCCCAGTTTTTCTGCCAATTAATTTTTCAAGCCAGTAAATGGTAGCAATTGTGGCGGGATCGGGAACCTGGATCATGTCATCGATAACCGTAGGAATAAAAGAAGGCTCTGCTCGTGGGCGGCCAATACCTTCTATTTTGCTGCCAATACTTCCACAAATATCACGGCGGTTTTGATGATAGCAATCGTAGAAGACGGAGTTTTCTGGATCAACAACGATGAGTTTAGTGTCATGTCCCCGATAGCGGATATAACGACCGAGTGTCGCAGATGTACCACCGGTTCCTGCACTCATCACGATATAGGTTGGTTCAGGGAAAGGTTCCAATTGCATCTGGCGAAAAATGCTTTCTGCAATATTATTGTTTCCTCGCCAGTCAGTCGCTCGCTCGGCATAGGTAAACTGATCCATGTAATGGCCATTAAGCTCTTTTGCCAGACGCTCTGATTCTTGATAAATCAAGGCAGAATGTTCTACAAAATGACATTTACCACCATAGAACTCAATTTCCTGAATTTTGCGCTTAGCCGTACAGGAGGGCATGACCGCAATAAAAGGTAAACCAAGTAAGCGGGCAAAATAGGCTTCTGATACCGCAGTACTTCCAGATGAGGCTTCAATAATCGGGGTTCCTTCCTGAATCCACCCATTAGTGAGTGCATAAAGGAATAAGGAACGTGCAAGCCGATGTTTGAGGCTACCAGTGGGATGCGTACTCTCATCTTTGAGATAGAGATGAATACCCGAAAACATTGGGAGGTTAAGACGAATGAGATGTGTATCAGCACTGCGTTGATAATCAGCTTGGATAGCTTTTATGGCATTTGTAGCCCATAAAGACGACATAAATTGACCTTAAATAATAATACCGTAGTGGTATATAGATTAACCTTACATTCGGAGAAATAGATTGTTATTTTTCTGGGATTATCCACTATATTTGGGAAATATTTCTATAGGATTTAGATATGTTAGATAAAATAGACCGTAAGCTACTGGAACTGCTCCAACAAGACTGTAGTCTATCCTTGAATGCGCTGGCTGAAGCCGTCAATTTGACGTCGACACCTTGCTGGAAGCGCCTTAAACGACTTGAAGATGAAGGTTATATTGTTGGCAAAGTTGCCTTGTTAAATGGGGTAAAACTTGGCCTGAGCCTGACAGTGATAGTGATGATTAAAACTCAGCAGCATAACAGTGAATGGTATGAACAGTTTGTCTCCTTTATAAAAGAGATGCCGGAAGTCTTAACGTTTTACCGCATGGCGGGTGAATATGATTACCTAATGCATGTAGAAGTTGTTGATATGAAAAGTTATGATCGCTTCTACAAACGTATGGTAAACGGGGTTTCTGGTTTGATTGATGTTACCTCTAACTTCGCCATGGAAACGATAAAATATACAACGGCGCTGCCAATACCCGATTCAATAACATCATAAAGATCGCTTTTGGTCGGCCGGGCGTTAACTCTTTTATTTTTACCTCAGGAACAAGTGTGTGAGATTATTTTCACAATTAAGCTGGTATTTTATTAGTGAATGGCGGCGCTATTTGGGGGCTGTCATTTTCCTCGTTTTGATTGCAGTGCTGCAACTCATTCCTCCCCGCTTGGTTGGGATCATCGTTGATGGTATTAGCACAAAAACAATGACCTTCCGTCAGCTCTCAGCATGGCTAGGGATAATGTTATTTATTGCTTTGGCCATTTATGGTCTGCGTTATGTCTGGCGTGTGTGGTTATTCGGTGCTTCTTATCGTCTGGCAGTTAAGCTGCGTAGTGATTTCTATTGGCGTTTGAGTAGCCAGGATCCTGAATTTTATTTGCGCCATAGAACCGGTGATCTTATGGCTCGCGCCACAAATGATGTTGACAGGGTTGTTTTTGCGGCAGGTGAGGGAGTACTTACTCTGGTTGATGCTTTAGTCATGGGGTGCTCTGTCCTGATTGTAATGAGTGTAGAAATCAGTTGGCAATTAACATTGTTATCATTGTTACCGATGCCCATTATGGCCTTAGCGATTAAACATTATGGCGATCAACTTCATCACCGTTTTAAATCTGCACAAGGCGCATTTTCTGTTTTGAACAACCATGCGCAGGAAAGTTTGACGAGTATCCGCATGATAAAAGCGTTTGGACTGGAGAAACGTCAATCCAATCAGTTTGAAGAGGTTGCTATTGATGCTGGGCGTAAAAATATGCATGTTGCGCGTGTAGATGCGCGTTTTGACCCCACCATTTTCATTACTATCGCTGTTGCAAACCTCTTGGCTATCGGTGGAGGGAGTTGGATGGTGGTGAATGGCTCCATGACCCTTGGTGAACTGACCAGTTTTGTGATGTATCTGGGATTGATGATCTGGCCTATGTTGGCATTGGCATGGATGTTCAACATCGTTGAGAGGGGAAGTGCCGCTTATACACGTATTCGCAGTTTGTTGCAGGAACCACTGGTCATTGAAGATGGCGTGATGTCGCTGTCTTCAGGGCGAGGAAGCTTGCGGGCAAATATCAACAAATTTACCTATCCTCAAAGTGTTAAACCTGTTTTAGAAAGTATCCATTTCCAGCTAGAGCCTGGGCAATTATTGGGGCTTTGTGGGCCAACGGGGGCAGGGAAGAGTACCTTATTGGCCTTGTTGCAACGGCAGTTTGATGTAACCGATGGGGAGATTCTTTTCCAGTCAAAAAATATTTCTGCTCTTCGAATGGAAGAGTGGCGTTCACGATTGGCTATTGTCAACCAAACTCCCTTCCTGTTTTCGGATACGGTGGCAGGGAATATTGCGTTGGGACGCCCAGATGCAACCCAAGAGCAAATAGAAGAAGCCGCTCGTTTGGCAAGCGTACATGATGATATTTTGCGCCTGCCTCAAGGTTATCAAACGGAAGTTGGAGAACGCGGGGTGATGCTTTCAGGTGGACAAAAACAGCGTATATCCATTGCCAGGGCCTTACTGCTAGATACGGAGATTTTAATCCTTGATGATGCTTTGTCAGCCGTTGATGGGCATACAGAACACCAGATCATGAAAAATCTGAGTCAATGGCGGCGGCAACGCACCATTATTATCAGTGCGCATCGGCTGTCGGCATTAACGGAAGCCGATAATATTTTGGTTATGCAACATGGCACGATTGCACAGCTTGGCCAGCATAAGCAGCTTATCGATCAATCAGGTTGGTATTCCGATATGTACCGTTACCAACAATTAGAAGCTGCATTGGATGGAGAAGATGACTAAAACCCATATGAGTAAGCTATGGCCATCATTAAGGCGTCTGCTTTCTTACGGCAAAGATCACCGCAAGCCGATGCTAATAGCCGTATTAATGTTATGGATTGCTGCATTGGCAGAAGTGAGCGGGCCTCTGCTTGTGAGCTATTTTATCGACAATATGGTTGCAACGGGAAATTTGCCCCTTGATATTGTCGGTGGGCTTGCTGCATTGTTCTTGATTTTGCAGCTCGTTGCTGCCGCTTTACATTATTATCAAACCTTATTTTTTAATCAGGCATCTGTGGGTGTGGTGCAGAAACTGCGTACTGATGTGATGAACTCAGCATTACGTCAGCCATTAAGTGCTTTTGATACTCAACCCGTTGGGCAACTCATATCCCGCGTAACAAATGATACTGAGGTTATTAAGGATCTGTTTGTTAATGTGATCCCCGCGGTATTTCGCTGTGTTGCACTCATTGGTGCCATGCTGATAGCTATGTTTGTTTTAAATTGGCGTATGGCATGTGTTGCGATCGTAATATTCCCGGCAGTCTTGTTTGTCATCGTCATTTATCAACGTCTTAGCACTCCAATAGTTAGGCGGGTTCGTGGTTATCTGGCTGACATTAATGATGGTTTCAATGAAGCCATTAATGGAATGACCGTGATTCAGCAGCTTCGCCAGCAAGCGCGTTTTGGGGAGAAAATGTTGGCTACCAACCGGGCACATTATCAGGCTCGTATGCAGGCTTTACGCTTAGATGGCATCTTATTAAGGCCATTATTGAGCTTCCTATCTGCCGCAATATTGTGTGGTTTGCTTTTCTTGTTTGGTATCAAAGGCACTGAGGTTATTGGCGTTGGTGTACTGTACGCTTTTATTAACTACCTTGGGCGATTGAATGAACCCCTGATTGAATTGACTTCACAACAATCGGTGTTGCAGCAGGCAGTGGTTTCAGGAGAACGCGTTTTCGAACTGATGGATAGCCCACAGCAGCAATATGGCAATGATTTGCGGGCCTTAAAAAGTGGCAAAATTGATATTGAAAATGTAAATTTTGCTTATCGTGGTGACAGGCTTGTCCTGAGTGATATTAACTTGCATGTTCCTCCACATGGGTTTGTGGCTTTGGTTGGGCATACAGGGAGTGGTAAAAGCACATTGGCTAATTTGATTATGGGGTACTATCCGTGGCAGGACGGTGAGATTTATCTTGATGACCGCCCGATATCTTCACTTTCCCATACTGTGCTGCGTAATGGGGTGGCAATGGTGCAGCAAGATCCTGTTATTTTGGCCGCTTCATTCTTCAACAATATCACGTTAGGGCGGGATATCAGCGAAGAGAAGATATGGGAAGTGTTAGAGTTGGTTCAATTAGCGGGTTTTGTACGTAACTTACCTGATGGTTTGTATTCTGTTTTGGGAGAACAAGGAAATACGCTTTCCGCAGGCCAAAAACAGCTTTTAGCCATGGCTAGGGTTTTAGTGCAAACGCCACAGATCCTTATTTTGGATGAGGCAACCGCGAATATTGATTCTGGAACAGAGCAAGCAGTACAGAAAGCGCTGGGAATGATCCGTAAACAGACAACATTAGTGGTTATTGCTCATCGTCTTTCAACCATTACTGAAGCTGATTCCATATTAGTGCTACATCGTGGTGCAATTGTTGAGCAAGGGCGGCATCGACAGCTACTGGCAAGGGGTGGGCGCTATTATCAAATGTACCAACTCCAGCAAGTTGGTGAGACCTTGAATGAACCTGTGCACGTTTAGTGTGCATATTTACTCTGTGTATAGGGAACAGAGGGGCTTTTCTGTTCCCTTTTCCCTTTTCCTTAGCGTTTTCTTCTATAGTGCCTTGATTAAATATCATTTTTAACTTTTGGCATATCCCTTGCAAATATCCCTTGTGCAAACGTCGCAAAAAAACGGGGGAAAATATGAAACTTATCACCATCATCATCAAACCATTTAAGCTGGAGGAAGTACGGGAGGCGCTTGCTGATATAGGCATACAAGGTATGACCATAACAGAAGTAAAGGGATTTGGACGTCAAAAAGGCCATTCTGAACTTTATCGCGGTGCTGAATATAACGTTAATTTTTTGCCCAAGGTTAAAATCGATATTGCTACCAATGATGAACGAGTTGAAGAAATTATCCATATTGTCCAGCAGACGGCTTTCACCGGAAAAATGGGGGATGGAAAAATCTTTATCTTTGAATTACAGCATGCCGTCCGGATCAGGACGGGTGAAGTTAATGATGAAGCCCTGTAAATGGAGGCGGAAAAATGAAGAAAAGATTTTTATTCATAGCGTACATTGTGGCCGGTTTGCCTTCATTTGCTGTTGCTGCGGAAAATAATCTCAATAAAGCCGATACCGTATTTATGTTGGTAAATACGATACTTGTACTTTTTATGACTATCCCCGGCATTGCCCTGTTTTATGGGGGATTACTGCGCAGTAAAAATGTGTTGTCATTGATGTCACAAGTGATTGTCAGTTTTTCATTGGTTTGTGTGCTTTGGATTATTTATGGGTACAGCATGACCTTTGAGGCCGGTAACTCTTTTTGGGGTGGCTTTGGTCAGGTTATGTTGAAAAATATATCCATAACTGATCTCACTGGCAGTTTCTATCAATTGATTCATGTTGTTTTCCAGGGTGCATTTGCCTGTATTACTGTTGCTTTGGTTGTTGGAGCCTTATGTGAAAGAGTTCGTTTTTCTGCTTTGCTGATTTTTAGTGTGTTATGGCTGACAGCATCTTATATCCCTATGGCACATATGGTATGGGGAGGCGGTTGGCTTGCGAAGGATGGCGCTTTGGATTTTGCTGGTGGGACTGTTGTTCACATTAATGCGGCGGCGGCAGGATTGGTTGGTGCTTATTTACTTGGCAAGCGTTCGGGTTTTGGACGGGAAGCATTTAAACCCCATAACCTACCCATGACCTTTATTGGGACAGCGATCCTGTATATTGGATGGTTTGGCTTCAATGTGGGATCTGCTGGTGAAGTGAATGCTACCTCCGCGTTAGCGCTAGTGAATACAATGGTAGCAACGGCGGGAGCGGTATTGTCATGGACTTTATGTGAATGGTTATTTCGCCAGAAGCCTTCACTTTTAGGGGCATGTTCTGGGTGTATTTCAGGTTTAGTGGCGATTACGCCGGCGGCGGCAACAATTGGCATTGGTGGTGCATTGGTGATGGGATTGATTGCCGGTATTGCAGGCTTATGGGGGGTGGTCATATTGAAGAGATGGTTAGGCATCGATGATGTTTGTGATGTTTTTGGGGTACATGGAGTATGTGGCATCGTAGGTTGTATATTGACTGGTGTTTTTACTTCATCTGCTTTAGGTGGAACAGGGTTTGCTGAAGGAATGACAATGCTGAAGCAGCTCGGTATTCAGGTTATTAGTATATTGGTCTGTATAGTTTGGTCATCAATAGCGGCTTATATTTCATTTAAGATCGCTGATAAATTGGTTGGTCTACGTATTAGTATTGAGTCTGAAAGGGAAGGGCTTGATATTACTTCACATGGTGAAAGCGCTTATAACTAAGCACTTTTACTTGTTTGAAAATCAGCGTGCCGTAGTAACAGAAAAATGAGTAACAAAAAGCAGTGATAGAGTGCAGTAAAAGAATGGCGTCTATTTCTGTTATTACGGCATATGGTTTGGTTATAGCTTGCGAATGACTCCCTCCTGAACCGCAGAAGCGATAAGTACACCAGCACGGTTATAGATATGTCCACGAACAAAACCACGAGCGCCTGATGCTGACGGACTTTCGATTGAATAGAGTAACCAGTCATCCATATTGAAAGGGCGGTGATACCACATTGAGTGATCAATTGTGGCTATTTGCATATTTTCTCCCATGAATTTTACGTCATGGGGCTGTAGTGCCGTGGGGAGGAAATTAAAATCTGATGCATAGCCCAGCAAACAGTGATGAATGAATGGATCTTCTGGCATTTTTCCATTGCTACGGAACCAGACATAACGCACAGGGACTTGGGATGAACGATTGGGTAGATTTTGAAGAGGGACGAGTTTCATTTCCAGGGGAGGCGTAGAAAAAACTTTTTTTAGTTTGGTCGGGAGTGAGTTAGCCATTTTTTTCATAATGTCTTCTTGGGGATCTAACTCTTCGGGAAAAGGAACCAGAGGCATGGTATTTTGGTGCTCAAAACTTTCTTCATGTCCTTGAAAGGATGCTGTCATGTAGAAGATAGGATGACCATTTTGTATTGCACTGACACGGCGGGCACTGAAACTTTTCCCGTCACGCAATATTTCAACATCATAAACAATGGGTTTATGGCTATCACCTGGACGTAAAAAATAGCTATGAAAGGAATGGATCATTCTATCATCTGCGACGGTTTGTTTTGCTGCATATAGCGACTGGCCTATGACTTGCCCGCCGAAAACCTGAGGAAAACCTAAGTCTTCGCTTTGTCCTCGGTAAATTCCTTCTTCTATTTTTTCTAAGTGTATCAAGTTAATTAAGTTTTGTAATGCTTGACTCATAACATGCCTTTACTTTTAAGCGCATTTGAAAAGTATAAATGAAAAGTTATGGATGATAAATTTTTATTTATTTGAAAATAAATGGATTAAGTTGTAAATAAAGTTATCCTTGTGTTTTTATTTTAGAAGTGAATTATCACAGATAATTTTATCAATACTTATCAAATAATGCGAATGTATTATTTTGTAAGTTTACCTTTTGATTGGTATAGGTATTTTTATTTTAAATGTTAAGGATAGGTAGAATGGTATTTAAATGGGCATTTAACTTAAGTTGAAGTTATCTGGTTTTTATATGAATATGGAAATGATTTATTGATGTTATTAAATATATTTATTGTTGCAACTGATTACGGTTTGTCTACCATGAGTTGTAGCCTAAGAAAAAAGTTGAAGATAATTTAGAGCCAGGAAAAATGCTAATGCATTCTGTTAAGCAAAATGATTAAAGGACAGAATGGGTAAGAGCTAAATAGTAGACAGGAAAATTTTCAGTATCAAAATTTCAGTTTTTGACACCACTTTGATGTTTTTTACAACGTTATGAGTAATAAAGCAACATTCAAATGAAGTTGCCTTGCTATTTCATCATGTTTGAAAGATAATGACCACCGCTTCGAAATTTGAAGCTAACGTCAATGAGGGCTCTGCTGGTTCTCCCGCAATGCTAACTTGTTAACTTGGTCAGGTCCGGAAGGAAGCAGCCATAGCAAGGGATGCGTGTGCCGGGATGTAGCTGGCAGAGCCCTCACCAATTTCACGCTTATCATTTACTCATATTGTCAGCCGATAATAACTACCGGCTTAGTCACTTTCTATCTGAACATTACAGCTTAGCGGACAAACTTCCAAACAGACGATGGAATTTTATCATAGAGTTTATTCATGGTAAGTTCAGCCAAACGGTGATCAGCTGCGGAGTAGAACAATTCAAGTTCATCTTCCGATAGCTCATATTTATTTTTTTCAATTACTCGTTCCAGTGTCTCAATAGAAGTGCATTTTCTTAAACGCATCAGATAGTCAGTTTTAGTCATAATCGCCTTATCTTATTTGGTATGAAAAAATAGTTAGAAATATATTTATCAGATTTTGCTTAAAGAAGCGTTCAAATCATGTAACAGAATGTTAGTTAAGTGCTCGTTTGTTTTTTGCCATTTCGTAAGTTCAAGAAAGCTTATCTTATCGCTTCCAAATAAATTATATGTTTCATCTAGATAGTTATCAATTAAGGTGCTCAACGTGTGGTTGTCTGAGTATTTAATTTTAAAGCTCCAGACAAAAGCTGCAATGTGTTCAATCAATTCGTTTAGTTTTAAACTTTTCTCGGAAGTTAGGTCATGAATCCAATGATTATCAGTACGATTCAGGACCGAAAACGCGTCATGAATTAAATTTTCACATAAGTATTTTAATTCAGCAATATCATGCCTTTTTGGTGAATATTCATCCATAATCACCTCCGTAAACGATGCATAGCTTATTTAAACTAAGGCTTATACATGTAATTATTATAGCCATTCTTTTAGAATAGAGCCTATCAAAACATGATTATTATTTATTAATATTAAAGTAAAGCTCTATTTTGCATATCTGCCAACTGATTTTTTTCACAATGGCTCGTTTACGCTGAGTTATGACAAAAACGCTTAGTACTGGCAAGTGCCGGCATTCTACTACGAAGGATAGTCATAACAACATGTGCTACTAAATATACTGGATTATACTAATACAGTAGATGCTGTAGCAATAGCACAGAAATCATTATAGGCGATTGTATTGCGACTTTCAAAATCAATATAGTGTCATTATTACATATGTCACCATCAAGATGGAACACTTTTTACCATTAAAGGTGTAATCAAGAGAAAAACAAGGAGAGTTACTAATTTATCTTCTGTTTATTATAAAAAAATAGAAGATGTTACCTTTATACCTAACTTGTCTTTCATAAGTGTTTATTTTAATTAGACTATAAATAAATTTTAACGCGATATTGTGATGTTTTCATTTGCTGTTCGAAGTTTTTTTACCCATTTGAAAGGCCACATTAAGTGGCCTTTTTAGCATAGTTGAATTTAGTGAGGCGTTGAAATGTGTTCAATCTCCTCATTTTTCTTCGTAAACCGTCTCTTAATGACAACGAAAAATACGGGAACGAAATAAATTGCCAATGATGTCGCTGCAATCATACCGCCCAATACTCCCGTGCCTACGGCATTTTGTGCGCCTGAACCTGCGCCATTGCTTAATACCAAAGGCATAACGCCAAGCATAAAGGCTAAAGAAGTCATCAGGATTGGACGTAAACGCATTCTCACTGCTTCAAGAGTTGCTTCTATCAATCCCTTACCTTCTTTTTCTATTAAATCCCTGGCGAACTCGACGATAAGAATAGCGTTTTTCGCTGATAGCCCGATGGTCGTCAATAGACCAACCTTAAAGTAAACGTCGTTATCCAATCCACGTATTGATGTTGCCAATAATGCACCGAGAACCCCCAGAGGGACGACGAGCATGACCGAGAACGGAACAGACCAGCTTTCATATAATGCTGCCAGACAAAGGAATACGACAATCAATGATAGCGCGTATAGTGCTGGAGCCTGATTACCGGATAGACGTTCTTGATAAGACATTCCGGTCCAGTCATAGCCAATTCCTGGTGGTAACTGTGATACTAGCTGTTCCATAAGAGCCATTGCTTCACCAGTACTTTGGCCAGGTGCCGCTTCGCCCACAATTTCCATAGAAGGGAGACCGTTGTAGCGCTCCAGGCGTGGTGAACCATAAATCCATGGCTCTTTTGATACATCTACGAATGCGGAAAACGGCACCATTTCCCCATGGTAGTTACGAACATACAACTTGCTGATATCGCTTGGTAACATCCGATAAGGGGCATCAGCCTGAACATAGACTTTTTTGACTCGACCACGGTCGATAAAGTCATTGACGTAAGCGCCACCAAACATCGTACTCAGGGTTGTGTTGATATTGGTTGTGGATACAGCCAGGGCTTCTGCTTTTTCCTGATCGATATAAACGCGATATTGTTGTGTATCATTTTGTCCATTAGGACGAACACCCATCAGCATATCTGGATGTTGTGCAGACATACCAAGTAATTGGTTGCGTGCTGCGGTCAATGCTGCATGTCCCACATTTCCTCTATCAATCAACTGGAGGTCAAATCCGCTGGAAGAACCCAACTCTACAATTGAAGGAATATTGAACGTAAAGACGAGACCTTCTTTGATTTGAGAGAGGTTCGCATTTGCTCGTTCAACAATGGCTGGAACCTTATCTTTCGGGTCCTTACGTAGTGCCCAATCTTTTAAGCTGATAAATGCCAAACCGGTATTTTGTCCCTGACCACTAAAGCCAAAGCCATTAACTGTAAACACAGATTTAACAACATCTTTCTCTTTGGTGTAGAAGTAATCGTTGATTTCGTTCAATACCTTTTGTGTCTGTTCCTGAGTGGCGCCAGGGGGTAATTGAACCATTGCCAGTAAAACGCCCTGATCTTCTTCAGGCAAGAAGGAAGATGGCAGGTTTTTAAATATGAAGGCCATGCCAGAGAGCAAGATGACATAGATGACTAAGTAACGCCCTGTGCCTCGTAACATCCGGCCGACACTATCAGTATAATGATGTGTGCATTTTTCAAATAGATCGTTAAACCAACCAAAAAATCCTGTTTGTGCCCCATGGCTGCCTTTGGCAACAGGTTTGAGCATCGTTGCACACAGCGCAGGCGTCAGGATCAAGGCTACCAATACAGACAATACCATTGCTGAAACGATCGTGATCGAGAACTGGCGGTAAATCGCGCCGGTTGAACCGCCAAAGAATGCCATTGGTACAAATACCGCGGAAAGCACGAGTGCGATACCGACCAGAGCACCTTGGATCTGTCCCATGGATTTTTTGGTGGCTTCTTTGGGCGATAACCCCTCTTCTTGCATGATCCGTTCGACGTTTTCCACCACAACAATGGCATCGTCCACAAGCAGGCCGATGGCGAGTACCATAGCAAACATGGTTAATGTATTGATGGAATAACCAAACGCAGCAAGAATAGCAAATGTACCAAGCAGTACGACCGGAACGGCAATCGTTGGGATTAAGGTAGCCCGGAGGTTTTGCAGGAACAGGTACATGACGATGAACACTAACAGAATAGCTTCTGTCAATGTTTTCACCACTTCGAAAATAGAAATTTTAACGAATGGCGTGGTGTCATAGGGATAGACAACGGTCAATCCATGCGGGAAGAACGGTTGTATCTCCGCCAGTGCTTCTTTAACGGCCTTGGAGGTATTCAGTGCATTGGCACCCGTTGCCAGTTTGATACCAATCCCTGATGCCGGTTTACCATTGAAACGGCCAATGATATCGTAATTTTCAGCTCCCAATTGAATGGTTGCGACATCATGCAAGCGAATCTGTGAACCATCAGGATTCATGCGCAGCAAAATTTTGCCAAATTCTTCTGCTGAATTCAGGCGGGTTTGTGCGATGATCGACGCATTCAAACGCTGTCCTGGAACCGAGGGTGTTCCTCCTAACTGTCCGGCTGCAACCTGATTATTCTGAGCCCTGATTGCACTGATAACATCCTGAGTGGTGAGCTTATAGTTGAGCAGTTTGTCAGGGTTGAGCCAGATACGCATAGCATACTGTGTACCGAAGAGTGTTGCTTCACCTACGCCAGTAACCCGGCTTAAGTTATCTTTGACATTGCCGCCGATATAGTCGGCAATATCATCTTGGGACATGGAACCATCTTGAGAGATGAAACCGACCACCATTAAAAACGAGCTGGTGGTTTTATCAACACTAATACCTTGTTGCTGAACTTCTTGAGGCAATAATGGCATTGCCAATTGCAGCTTATTTTGAACCTGGACTTGCGCGGTATCTGGGTCTGTACCTGCTTCAAAGGTCAGCATGATATTCATGTGCCCCGCAGAGTCACTGCTGGAAGACATATACACGAGGTTATCGATGCCATTCATGTTCTGCTCGATAACCTGTGTTACGGTATTCTGTACTGTTGTCGCATCAGCGCCTGGGTAAGCTGCTGAAATGGAAATGGCGGGTGGTGCAATGGCAGGATATTGCTCCACGGGTAATTTCATAATTGCCAGCAGGCCAGATAGCATGGTGATAATCGCTATTACCCATGCAAAAATTGGCCGTTCGATAAAAAACTTAGGCATGAATCACCGACTCCTTTATTGAGGCTTTTTTGTAGACTCAGCTTGATTAGCCGCAGGATTGGCATCTAAATCTGTTTCCGTTGGCTTGACTGTTATGCCCGGTGCTATTTTCTGCAACCCTGTGACGATAACTTTATCTCCAGCTTTCAAACCCTCTGTGACCAACCACTTGTTACCGATTGCCTGAGTAGCATTGATATTACGCAATTCTACTTTGTTATCTTTATCGACAATCAGTGTGGTTGCTTGGCCACGAGGTGTTCGGGTAACTGCTTGCTGGGGAACCAAAATCGCATTTTTGCGCACACCCTCTTCTAACTTGGTGCGAACAAACATACCTGGCAGTAATTCTTCATTTGGGTTTGGAAACACCGCACGCATAGTGATAGAGCCAGTTGTTTCGTCAACCGTGGCATCAGAAAATTCAAGGTAACCTTCTTGACTGTATTCCTGACCGCTGTCAGTGATTAGACGAATTTTAGTTTTTTTGCTCTCTTTTTGAACTGTTCCTTTTGCAATTTCATTTTTGAACCGCAGATAATCGTCACTTGATTGAGTGATATCAACATAGATGGGATCTAACTGCTGAACAATCGTGAGAGCCGTTGGCTGACCAGCAGAAACCAGTGCACCTTCTGTGATGGTGGATTTACCCGCACGCCCAGAAATAGGGGATGTCACTTTGGTATATGCCAGGTTGATTCTGGCATTTTCCAATGCGGCCTGGGCGGACTGAACATCTGCTCTTGCCTGAGCATATTCTGAATTTGCTTTATCGAATTCCTGCTTACTCACATATTGTGTGCCTAACAAGGACTTATAACGTTCAACCGTTAAGTGGGAAACATTTTCATTGGCTTGTGCTCTGGCCAGGCTCGCTTTGGCTTTACTGTATTCTGCTTGATAAGTGGCTGGATCTATTTGGTATAATGATTCACCAGCAATTACATCTCTTCCTTCTTTATAGTTACGTTTCAGTATGATGCCGCCGACTTGGGGACGAACCTCGGCCACACGATAAGCCGATGTACGGCCTGGTAATTCTGTGATAACCGCTAGAGGTTCAGCCTTCAGCGTGACGATACCCACTTCAGGAGCATGCTGGCCAGCAGCCCCTTGCTGTGTATTGTTATTGTCATTACATCCTGAAAAGATGAAACTGCCTGAAATTACCAGTAATGTGGCCAGAGGCAAAACTCCCCTGTTCTTTCGCATAAGTAAACCTCAATTTTTCAATGTTGATTCTTTAATCTAACAAGTGAAATCATTACTTTGTTGGTTAATGGGTGCTATAGTACAAACATACATGAATGTATGTAAATCAGCCTCAGTCAAAAACAAAGTTTATGGCACTGAAATGGCACGAAAAACTAAACAGCAAGCCAATCAAACTCGTCAGCAAATTATAGATGCTGCGATAAAGTCTTTTTCTGAGCGTGGTGTTTCTGCTACTTCACTATCAGATATCGCAACTGCCGCAGGTGTAACACGCGGAGCTATTTATTGGCACTTTAAAAATAAAACAGATTTACTTTCTGTTGTTTGTAGAATGCCAGCGCATAAAATAGACGAACTAGAGAAAGAGTATCAATCAAAATATCCTGATAATCCACTTATTGCGTTGAGATCTTTATTAATTTCGATATTGCAAATGATGATTAATGATTCTCAAATTCGTCAATTAATGGAAATTTTTTTCCACAAATGTGAATTCGTTGGAGAAATATCTCCACTAGTGGAGGATATTAGGGAAATATGTATTTCTGATTACAAGAAGATTGAAAAAACGTTAGTTGCTTGTATTCAATCTGGAGAACTACCCTATAATCTCGATTTCAAGCGTTCTGCTATCATGGTAAGAGCATTGATGACTGGAATGCTTGAGAACTGGTCATTCTCACCAGACAGTTTTAATATTCAAGAGCAGTCTGCTCATTTGGTGGATAGTTTCATTGATACACTTAAATACAGCCACCACTTGCGGCACAGTGAAAAAAACGAATCTTGAATATGAGGTCAATATTAATAGAACCCATTCTGATCATTGCCAGTGGTGGTGCCTATGGTAATGAGTCTCTTTTTAATGCACTGAGATTATCCATTGCGCTTAAAGAGCCAAGCTCACAGTGAACTGAAATTATGTTTAATGTCTGATGATGTGGTTGCTGGTTTGGCAGGGCAACGGTCTAAAGAGGGCTATAATTTACAACGAATGCTGGAAATTTTGACAGCACAAGGTGTCGAGGTTAAGTTGTGCAAAACCGGCTCTGATGCCAGAGGAATTAATAAACTGGCATTGGTTGATGGTGTGGCAAATGATGGGTAGATGAATTCATGGTTTCAGTTAACCAATACTTGGGTGCTTTACCCAATATGGCGAGTTTGTGTAACAAATTCTCCTCAATACGCTTTCCTACGATACTATTTTTTCGCTTTATTTTGATAGTGAGTCTGTTTTTTCTCCTGTCACCTTTCTTTTTTTCTGCACATGCAGCTTCCAGTGGTGATGTTCCAACCCGTAATGATATTCAAAATCAGCTTAAGATCCTGACAGAACGTAAGGAACATACGGCTGAGGAAAAGATATCGATAGCTGATTTGGAAAAAGCACTCTCTTTCTTTGACAAAATAGAACAACTGAAGCTGGATTTCGATCTACTCAGGAAAAATGTGCAAAATGTGCCACAAAAATCACATCAGGTTATGGCTGAGCTGGAGGATCTGAAAAATGGTGATCAGCAAGATGCCTATCAACAGATGTTGGGCACCCTATCCTTAAAGCAGCTCGAATCAAAATTGAATAGCGCGTGGTATAACTTACAGCGAGCACAGGAAAATCTTGCCAGTTACAATAGTCAGTTGATTGGGCTGCAAACTCAGCCAGAACGCGTGCAAAATGTGCTGTTTCGCAATATGCAGAGATTGCAGCAAATTCGTAACCAACTCAATAATGCTTTGACTGAGCAGTCAGAATCGAGCCTTACCCAGGTAGAGTCATTGCAGGTAGAACAGCTTTTTCTGATGCAGCAAAATGAGTATCAAAGAGAATCTCTACAGGCAAATACTCAGTTACAAGCGCTTTTACAGCGGCAGCGGGATTATACGACTCTCCAAATTGAGCAGTTGGAACGTAATATCCAATTTATTCAAAATGTGATGAGTGGCAAACGGTTGACGCTTTCTGAGGAAACCGCGAAAGAAGCACAAACTAAAGATGGCAAAAATTTACATATTCAAGATAACGCATTAGTTCAGGCGGAAATTGAGCATAATAGCGAACTTAGTAAGCGATTGATTACCGTAACCCGTGATAGTAACCAACTGGCGCAGAAAAGTATCCGCGTTAAGAATTTTCTGGAACGAACCATCCAATCAGAACGTAATCTTAAAGAGCAAATTAAGGTCTTACGTGGCAGTTTACTGTTATCTCGTATCCTGTTTCAGGAACAGTTAAAAATACCCCATGATGTACTGACAAAAGATTTGCCAACAAAAATAGCAGACTTGCGTCTGGAGCAATTCGAAATTAATCAGGAACGAGATCAGCTTTGTCAAGGGAATGGCTATGTTAATAAGTTATTAAATAATGACCAAATAAAAAATGCATCCAAGGAGATGGTGGATGAAATCCATCATGCGATCAACCAGATCCTGGACGTTCATTGTGAGCTTTTAGAGCAGCTTAATAACCAGTTGGGAAACCAGATCACCCATGCCATTAATTTACAGATGGATCAGCAGCAGTTATTAGATGTCTCTGAATCGCTGGAACAGACTCTTGTCCAGCAAATCTTTTGGGTTAACAGCAATAAACCGATGAACGTGGCCTGGTTAGAATCCCTGCCAGCACAGATCCAAGAAGAACTGAGCCACCTGGATATTCGATTGACATTGAGCGGGCTGATGACAGGGTTGAAAAATTCTGTCCATTTCGTCATTCCCCTCGTGTTAGTTGGCCTGTTTTTACGCTGGCAAACCAAAGGCATTAATGAGCAGTTGAAAAAAATAGCGGGTGAAGTGGGGCAATTTCGCCGCGATAGTCAACTACATACGCCATTGGCACTGATACTGACATTAATCAAAACGTTGCCCCTCGCTTTTATCCTATTAGCGATAGGTTATTGGTATTCGAAATCGGGAGATGACGTTGGTGGCCTGATTTGGGGCTTCTCCCGTCAGTTGGCGCTTTTTTGGATTATGTATAGTTGCAGTTACCAGATCCTTGTGAAAGATGGCATTGGAGAACGGCATTTTTCTCTGGACAACGTGGTTTGTCACTTATTCCGCAAGAACTTGGTTCGCTTGTCGATCGCGCTATTGCCCATTTTGTTCTGGGTAACATTGGGCGCTAAATATCCTTTGCGCTTGTCTGATGATGTGATTGGTCAGTGCACGGTATTGATCTGTCTGTTCTTTACCTTTCTGTTTGTTTTTCCATTCTGCCGCTATGTGTGGCGTGAAAAAAGCTCGCATATGATCCGTACCATCGTAGTGACGGCACTCACTTTTGCCCCACTGGTTCTGATAGTGTTAATGGTATCAGGGTATTTCTACACAACCTTACGCCTGGCAGAACGTTGGCTCTATAGTTTGTATTTACTGTTCCTCTGGCATATCAGTTATCAGGCCTGTTTGCGTGGATTGGGAATTGCCGCCCGCCGCATTGCTTATCGACGTGCTGTCGCCCGGCGTCAGTCCCTGACGAAAGAAGGGGCGGAAGGTGAAGTCATAGATGAGCCGCCAATGGCCTTGGATCGCATCAATCAGCAATCATTACGTTTAACTACCATGGTGCTGTTTTTGATCTTTTTAGGTGCATTTTATTGGATTTGGTCTGATTTGGTGACGGTCTTTTCCTACCTTGATGGGGTCAACTTGTGGCAATACAGCACGACAACAGAACTGGGTAATGCCCTGAAATATGTAACCTTGAAAGATTTGGTACTTTCAATCGCGATGTTGGTCATTTCCTGGGTCATGATGAGAAACTTGCCGGGCCTGCTGGAAGTGTTGGTGTTATCCCGCTTGCAGTTGCAACAAGGCTCTTCGTATGCGATTAAAACGACACTGACTTATCTGATTATTGGTGTTGGCGTCATTACGGCGTTAGGAACATTGGGGGTTTCGTGGAATAAATTACAATGGTTGGCGGCGGCACTTTCAGTCGGTCTGGGTTTTGGCCTACAGGAAATTTTTGCTAACTTTGTTTCGGGGTTGATTATTTTGTTCGAACGTCCGGTTCGTATTGGCGATACAGTCACGATAGGAACTTATTCCGGTTCAGTCAGTAAAATCCGTATTCGTGCAACGACGATCACCGACTTTGATCGCAAAGAGGTCATTATTCCTAACCGGGCATTTGTGACGGAGCGTCTGATTAATTGGACACTTTCTGATACCATCACGCGAATTATTATTAAGATTGGTGTTGCATACGGCTCTGATCTTGATAAGGTCAAAGCGGTTTTGCTGAGAGCAGCAAGTGAAAACCCCCGCGTAATGAGTGAGCCTGGGCCACAAGTCTACTTTATGAATTTTGGTGCCAGTACACTGGATCATGAGTTAAGGCTCTATGTCCGAGAATTGGGTGATCGCAGCCGTACTGTCGATGAAGTTAACCGCAGTATTGATAAATTATGTCGGGAAAACGATATCAATATTGCATTTAATCAGCTAGAAGTTTACTTGCACAATCAGCAAGGTGAACGTTGGCAAGAAATACAAAAGCCATTGAATGATGGGGATCGCCAGCCAGAGAAAAAATTTTCAGCGGGTGACAAGCCATTTTTACCGTAAGCCATTTTGCTCACTTGTTTTTGTTGAAGCGGTTTTTCGTTTAGACACGCAGTCTGAGGAGTAGGCTTATTCCTCAGACTGCTGAGTCTGTTTTTGCAATTTCTTTTGAAGATCGTGTTTGACGATTTCTAATGCTGCCAGTGCGATCGCAGGGGAAACTTTGTTACATTCAAGCAAATAAATAAGATCGACTGCGAGTTGTATTTCAGGTGACGCTTGTTCCAAAGTCATGGTTGCTGTTTTCCTTGGGATTAATCTGAATTCTCTTGCTTTTCTATCGATTTTTCGATCCGCATTAATGCTTGGCGACAGCGGGCGAGCCTGCCGGCCAACGTTGCAATTTCTTTTTGCAGTTTGTGCTGATTGGCAAGTGTCGTTTGTCTGTTTAATTGTAATTCCCTGTCATCAATCATTGCCATTAAACGGCGTTCATAATCTTGATGTTCTGCCAGACGTTGGTAAAGATCTTGTCCTTGCGAGCGGCGCTCAAATTTATCTTCCTTTTTTCGCAGCGCTTGGGTTGATATTTCGCGTTTCAGTGCCTCTATTTGCGTCACTAAACGCTCGGCAAGGAATTTCACCTGTTCAATTCGATAATCGTTTACACAGGCTTTCAATTGTTCCATATTGTGACTGATTTCTTGCATGTATCCACTGAGTTTATTGCTGTGGTGGTGGAATAATGTTTGATCAAAACGGGCGATGGAAAAAGGGATGTCGGGCAATAAAGCGAGTTCTTTTTCCAGAATACTGACTTGTTTTTCAAGTGCACCTAATAAATTTTGTATGCCCATTAGCATCTCATTATCATTAATAATCCGTCTGTTAAAGCCCATTTTAATTGGCTGCATAGATTCGGCCATAATGACCTGAATCCGCCAGGTGTTAAGCTTGACTTAAGTCAACAAACTGCAAGTAGCAACTTGCCTGGCTGTTGCTTTTTCTCGGTAGTTTGAATAGATTTTACCGTTTTCTTTTTATAACCTGGCTGGCATCGATTATGACCGCTAACGCACAACAACTGCAATTAATTAAAGATAGTATCGAAACAATCCCTGATTATCCAAAGGCGGGAATACTTTTTCGTGACATTACCACACTGCTCGACAATCCTGCGGCCTATCAAATGGCGATAGATCTGTTGGTGGCGCGTTATCAGAATCAAGGCATCACGAAAATTGTGGGTACTGAAGCTCGTGGTTTCTTATTCGGAGCGCCTGTTGCACTGCGTCTGGGGGTGGGTTTTGTTCCTGTTCGTAAAAAAGGTAAATTACCGCGTGAAACGCTGAGCGAAACTTACGATCTGGAATATGGTACAGATATATTGGAAATTCATAAAAGCAGTATCAACGAAGGGGATCAGGTTTTGGTTATTGACGATCTGCTTGCAACGGGGGGGACGATTGATGCAACAGTACGCTTGATTCGTCGTCTGGGTGGTCAAGTTTCTGAAGCGGCGTTTGTCATTGGATTACCGGATTTAGGCGGCGTTGAACGCTTGGAAAAACAAGGCGTTAACAGCTACACCCTCGTTGAATTTCCTGGTCACTGATTGGCATTATTGACACATATTAATATATCAGCCTCGCCGTTAATGGTGAGGCTGTGCTAGCATGATAGACAATCATGTTCAATTTCCTCGGTATTCATGAGCTATCAGGTACTGGCCCGTAAGTGGCGCCCACAAATATTTTCTGATGTGATTGGTCAGCAGCACGTGTTGACTGCGTTGGCGAATGGTCTCGAACACCAACGCCTCCATCACGCTTATCTTTTTTCCGGCACTCGCGGTGTGGGGAAAACCACTATTGCACGTCTGTTAGCAAAAGGGTTGAATTGCGAAACGGGTATAACCAAGACTCCGTGCGGTCAGTGTACCAACTGTCTTGAAATTGAACAGGGTCGGTTTGTTGATTTGATTGAAATTGACGCCGCTTCCCGAACAAAAGTAGAAGATACCCGCGAGTTATTGGACAACGTCCAGTATGCGCCCGCCAGAGGTCGTTTCAAAGTTTACCTTATTGATGAAGTTCACATGCTTTCTCGCCATAGTTTCAATGCCTTGTTGAAGACATTGGAAGAGCCGCCAGAACATGTGAAATTCCTTTTGGCAACAACCGATCCCCAGAAACTGCCGGTCACTATTCTTTCGCGTTGTCTGCAATTCCATTTGAAATCACTTGATGTGGATCAAATCAGTGGTCAATTGGAACATATCCTCAATGCAGAACACATAGAGAGCGACGTTCGTTCCCGGCAACTGCTTGCTCGTGCAGCGGATGGCAGCATGCGTGATGCCTTGAGCTTAACGGATCAAGCCATTGCTCTTGGTGGTGGAAAACTGACATCGGATATTGTTAGCCAGATGTTGGGAACGTTGGATGATGACCAACCATTGGCGATCATTGAATCGTTGGTACGTGCAGATGGTCAACAAATGATGGCTCTGGTGGAACAAGTGTCAACTCGCGGTGTAGATTGGGAAAACCTGCTGGTCGAAACATTGTCTTTGTTGCATCGGATCGCGATGCTCCAGCTATTGCCTCAGCAACCAGAAAGCGAGCCTTCTTCAACAGAAGGACGTTTGCGTTTGCTGGCAAGATCAATCTCTCCGACGGATTTGCAGCTTTATTATCAAGCGTTATTGGTAGGCCGTAAGGAACTTCCTTATGCGCCAGAACGACGGATGGGCGTAGAGATGGCGTTATTGCGCGCCTTGGCTTTTCACCCCAAAACCGTTATTGAGGAAACACCCCCACTTGCGGCGGAAAAACCTGTAGCGCCATTTGAGGCCGCCGCAACACCTTCGGTTCAGTTTTCTCCTAACCCCTTAGACAATGGGGAAAACGAACGCTCCGGGCAAAGGATACCCCAACCGGCGGAGAATGAGTCCATTGTAAACAGCCCAACAGCGAAACTATTGCAAGCGAGAAATTCACTGATCCGTCAGGGAAGCACGCCAGCAAAAAAGCCTGAGCCGGCAGAGTCTGCGAAGGCGAAGCCGGCGAGTTCGGCGCTGGAACGACTGGTGGCAGTGGCCGAGCACCGTTCTCAAACCCATCTCCCTAAAACACGGGAGCCTAACTCGGTTAATCCGGTAAAGAAAGAAGCCTATCGCTGGCGGGCGACGAGTGCCGGCAAAGAGAAGCCGCGCTCGACGACGACGCCAAAAGCGATTAAGGCGGCACTGGAGCACGAAAAAACCGCAGAATTAGCAGAAAAGCTGGCTATTGAATCGAAACAAAGAGACGCATGGGCGGCGGAAATTGATAAACTGGATATTCCAAAATTGGTTCAGCAGGTAGCACTGAATGCGTTTAAAGAACAGATTGATGAAAATCGTCTTTGCCTGCATTTACGTTCAAAGCAGCGTCACCTTAATTCAGCATCGGCGCAGAAAGCGTTAGCCGAAGCATTAAGTGCATTACGTGGAAAATCGATTGAACTCAGTATCATTGAAGATGATAATCCTGCGGTAAAAACGCCTCTGGAGTGGCGACAAGCCATTTATGAAGAAAAATTGGCACAAGCGCGTCAATCCATTATTTCGGATAAAACGATTCAAACACTTCAGCAACTATTTGATGCAGAATTGGATGAAGAAAGTATCCGGCCTGTTTAACTGCCGTAGTGTATTTTTTTATGCTGTGGCTCTAGCAAAGAGAGAAAATTATGTTTGGTAAAGGTGGTTTGGGCAATTTGATGAAACAGGCTCAGCAGATGCAAGAAAAAATGCAGAAAATGCAGGAAGAAATTGCAAGTCTGGAAGTCACGGGCGAATCTGGGGCGGGTCTGGTAAAAATCACGATTAATGGTGCACATAACTGCCGCCGTGTTGAAATCGATCCAAGTTTGATGGACGACGACAAAGATATGCTGGAAGATCTGATCGCAGCGGCATTCAATGATGCCGCTCGCCGTATTGAAGAAACCCAGAAAGAAAAAATGGCCGGTGTTTCCAGCGGAATGCAATTACCACCTGGGTTTAAGATGCCATTCTAATGCAAACCAGTCCTCTTCTTGAATCTCTCATGGAAGCTCTGCGCTGTTTGCCCGGCGTAGGCCCAAAATCTGCACAGCGGATGGCATTTCATCTATTGCAGAGAGATCGCAGTGGTGGGATGCGATTGGCACAGGCATTGACGCGAGCGATGTCTGAAATTGGTCACTGTCAGGATTGCCGGACATTCACGGAGCAGGAGCAGTGTACGATTTGCACCAATCCCCGCCGTCAGCAAAATGGCCAGATCTGTATCGTGGAAAGCCCGGCAGATATTCATGCCATCGAACAAACAGGGCAGTTTGCGGGACGTTATTTTGTCCTGATGGGACATTTGTCGCCGCTGGATGGTATTGGACCCATGGATATAGGTTTGGATCGTTTAGAAGCGCGTCTATCTTCTGAAACATTGTCAGAAATTATTCTGGCGACCAACCCAACTGTCGAAGGAGAGGCAACGGCAAACTATATTGCAGAAATGTGCTTTCAATATGGTGTGACAGCCAGCCGAATTGCCCATGGTGTTCCGGTGGGTGGCGAGCTTGAAATGGTGGATGGCACAACATTGTCCCATTCGCTGGCTGGCCGTCAAAAAATCACGGATTTGTAATTTAGGCCCCATTAAAATGGATGGTGCCGCTGATTTTGCCGCCATCCATAGCTGATCGACTCACTCATCAAACTAATTTTACATTCTTCTGGTTATCGGAACTTGAAACTCTCCATATCTATCCCCATTTGATTATCATCGTCCGATTTTACATATCTGAACTGGATTTAGATTGAGGTAACAAATGAGTATGAAAGGTCAAGAAACCCGTGGATTTCAGTCTGAAGTCAAACAATTATTACAGTTGATGATCCACTCTCTCTATTCCAATAAAGAAATTTTTCTCCGTGAATTGATTTCAAACGCATCTGATGCGGCTGACAAATTGCGCTTCCGTGCATTGTCTGCTCCTGAGTTGTATGAAAATGATGGTGAGTTGCGTGTTCGTTTGGCTGTTGATAAAGAACAGAAAACCATCACCATCAACGATAATGGTATCGGCATGTCCCGTGATGAAGTGATCGACAATCTGGGAACGATTGCAAAATCGGGTACTAAAGCATTTCTTGAATCCATTGGATCTGATCAGGCAAAAGACAGCCAGTTGATTGGACAATTCGGCGTAGGCTTCTACTCTGCATTTATCGTTGCGGACAAAGTGACCGTGCGTACTCGCGTAGCAGGGGCATCGGCTGAACAAGGTGTGTTCTGGGAATCAACGGGAGAAGGTGATTACACCGTTGCTGATATTGAAAAAGCCGAACGTGGGACAGAAATTACGCTGCATCTGCGGGATGAGGAAAGTGAATTCCTCGATGACTGGCGTCTGCGTTCTATCATTGGCAAATATTCTGATCACATTGCTTTGCCAGTTGAAATTGAAACCCAAACTAAAAACGAAGAAGACGACTCAGTTACCGTCACATGGGAAAAAATCAACAAAGCCCAAGCGTTGTGGACGCGTAATAAAGCTGAGATCAGTGATGAAGAGTATCAAGAGTTTTATAAGCATATCTCCCATGACTTTACTGACTCCCTGATTTGGAGCCATAACCGCGTCGAAGGTAAGCAAGAATACACCAGCCTGTTATATATCCCTTCCCAGGCACCGTGGGATATGTGGAACCGCGAACATAAGCATGGACTGAAACTCTATGTACAGCGTGTATTTATTATGGATGAAGCGGAACAATTCATGCCAAACTATCTGCGCTTTGTCCGTGGCCTGATTGATTCCAACGACCTGCCATTGAACGTTTCCCGTGAAATTTTGCAAGACAGTTCAATCACACGTAACCTGCGCAGTGCACTGACTAAACGTGTATTGCAGATGTTGGATAAACTGGCAAAAGACGACGCAGAAAAATATCAAACCTTCTGGCAACAGTTCGGCCTGGTGATGAAAGAAGGGCCAGCCGAAGATGGCGCAAACAAAGAATCTATTGCTAAATTATTGCGCTTTGCGACGACCCACAATGATAGCTCCGCTCAAACCGTTTCTTTGGAAGATTACGTTGGCCGCATGGCAGAAGGGCAAGAGAAAATTTATTACATTACTGCGGATAGTTATGCCGCGGCGAAGAATAGCCCACATCTGGAGCTGTTCCGTAATAAAGGCATTGAAGTTCTGTTGCTGTCTGATCGTATTGATGAATGGATGATGAGTTACCTGACTGAATTTGATGGTAAATCACTCCAATCCGTCAGTAAGGCTGATGAATCTCTCGACAAACTGGCAGATGAAAACAAGGCCGAGCAAGAAGAAGCAGACAAAAAATTGGAGCCATTTATTGAGCGGGTGAAGACTCTGCTCGGTGATCGCGTGAAGGAAGTCAAACTGACTCATCGCCTGACAGATACGCCGGCTATCGTCACAACGGATGCCAATGCCATGAGCACCCAAATGGCGAAGCTGTTTGCAGCCGCAGGCCAGTCTGTGCCAGAAGTGAGTTACAACTTTGAGCTGAATCCAGATCACCTTCTGGTTAAACAAGCAGCTGATATTGATGATGATACCCAATTTGCTGACTGGATAGAGTTGCTGTTGGATCAAGCACTATTTGCTGAACGTGGTACATTGGATGATCCAAACCAGTTTATTCGTCGCATGAATCAATTATTATTAGCTGAAAAAGCTTAAACTTACTGAGATAATAATAAAAACCACGCCTCAACGAAAAATGAGGCGTGGTTTATTTTTTAGTTGATGCGAAAACGTTTACCTGTTTTCTTGAGCCATCCCCCATGCAGATGGTATGGTGGTACGTTTTCTTTAAAATATGAAAAAATAGCAAGGGGATTTACGCAATGCGTATTATTCTACTGGGCGCGCCAGGCGCTGGTAAGGGGACTCAGGCACAATTTATCATGGAGAAATATGGGGTTCCCCAAATTTCGACAGGTGACATGCTGCGTGCCGCAGTAAAAGCGGGCAGCGAATTGGGTTTGAAAGCAAAAGAGTTGATGGACAACGGCAAGCTGGTCACTGATGAGCTGGTCATCGCGTTGGTTAAAGAGCGCATCAAACAAGATGATTGTCATAATGGCTTCTTGTTGGATGGGTTCCCACGCACCATTCCTCAGGCAGATGCGATGAAAGAAGCGGGTATCAAGGTTGATTATGTTCTGGAATTTGATGTTCCTGACGACATCATCGTTGAACGTATTATTGGTCGTCGTGTACATGCGTCATCAGGCCGTGTTTACCATATCAAATTCAATCCACCAAAAGTGGAAAACAGAGATGATGTTACCGGCGAAGAGCTGACTATCCGCAAAGATGATCAGGAAGAGACAGTCCGTAAACGTCTGGTTGAATACCACGCACAAACGGCACCTTTGGTTTCTTACTATCAGCAAGAAGCACAGGCTGGTAACACGGAATACTTCAAACTTGATGGCACCCGTCAGGTCGTGGAAGTGAGCGCAGAGCTGGCGAATATTTTGGGCGAATGATTTTAATAAGGGCTCCCAAGAGAGTGCAGGCGGTTGCTTGCAAGAAGGGATACTTTTGAAGTATTGAGCAGGCGGACTTTGTGCCGCCTGATTTTTTATCGTTCGCGCTACCCTATGAAAAATTTACTCCATGAAATGTTACATGTCACTATCATTCATGTTTTATACTAGGCTGTCAGTCATTTTAATGGAGCTCTGAGGAATGAGTAGCAAGAAGTACGGTGTCCTATTAGTTAACCTTGGTACACCTGATGCGCCAACACCAGCAGCAATAAGATGTTATCTGGCAAAGTTTCTGAGTGACAGAAGGGTGGTGGATCTCCCCCCATTTATTTGGAAGCCTGTATTGAAGGGTTTTATTCTTCCTTTCCGTGCTTCGCGAGTTGCTAAGCTTTACCAGGACATTTGGATGGAAGAAGGCTCCCCTTTATTAGTTTATAGTCGCCGTCAGCAGCAGTTGTTGGGTGAAAAGTTGGCGAATATCCCAGTGGCTTTAGGAATGACTTACGGCTCCCCTTCTCTATCTCAGGCCGTCGCGAGTTTGCTACAACAAGGGATTGATAATCTCATTATATTGCCACTTTACCCTCAATACTCCAGTACGACTTCGGCCGCAGTTTTTGACCAGATCAGTAAAATATTGCGAAAATATCAGACAATCCCTGCTCTACATTTTGTGCGGAGTTATGCTGCTCATCCTGCTTATATTGCAGCACTAAAAGAGTCCATTGAACAGAGCTTTGAAAAACATGGCCAGCCTGATCGATTAATTGTTTCCTATCACGGTATTCCTGAGCGTCTGGCAAAGATGGGGGATATTTATCCACAGGATTGTAAAGCGACCACTGAACGGCTAAGCCAGGCACTGGATTATCCAGCGGATAAAATTATGATGACATATCAGTCACGTTTTGGTTATTTACCGTGGTTATCTCCTTATACAGACAAGACCATGGCATCATTGCCGAGCCAAGGTGTGGAACATGTTCAAGTGGTGTGTCCGGGGTTTGCGGCAGATTGTCTGGAGACATTGGAAGAAATTAAGCAACAGAATAAAATTATCTTTTTAGCGGCAGGTGGGAAAAAGTTTGAATATATCTCTGCACTTAATGATAATGAGACACACATTTCTTTGTTTGAACAGTTAGTCAATAATGTCATGAAATAACCTGCGATGGCGGGTTATGGGGACATTATCGCACATGATGAATGGCAGACATTGATTGTCGTATGATCGTCAGGTTATGGATTTTAAACCAATGAGTACGATAAGTGAGAAAAAAGGCTTATATATCAATGAAAAGCAAAATTATTTGGATTGGACATATAGATAATGAGTAATAAACAACCTATTAAGCATCCCGATTTTTACCAAGAACAGACAAACTATTATCATCCAGAACGGGAGGACGAAATTGATTTGTTTGAATTATTCTCAGTACTTTTCCAATCAAAATATTTGATCATTGCAATATCTTTCGTTTTTGCAATTATTGGTTTTGGTATCGCCTCATTTTTACCTCAAAAATGGACCAGTACAGCCATTGTGGTGAAACCAGGGTTGGAAGAATTTCAGCCATTGAAAAATGCATTAACGGATTTGCATGTTTTGAGCCTGGAGCCTAAGGTGACAGAAAAGTCACTGTATAATCGGTTCATTGAAAACTATAACTCACGTGTATTGCGTGAAGAATATTTAGTTAATACCGATTATTTTAAGGCGTTGCTCGCTAAGAATCATAGTGATTCCGAGCAGGAAAAAAGAAAACTGATCGAGAAAATTGTTAATAAAGACATTACCATTTCATTGCCTAAGAAAGAGAAAGAGGATGAAACTGTCGATGAAGCTAACCTCTCTTTCAGCTCTGATAATGCAAAAGATGCTTACAATCTATTAAATGGCTATATCAAGTTCGCCTCTTCCGTGGTTCGTGATCAAGTGAAAGAGGAACTCAGTGATATGGTTCACCAAAAGCTGGAGTATTCGCGAAAGCTGTATTCTCTCGATTTGGAACGTATCGCGAATATGCGTAGTGTAGATGCTGAGCGATTGAAGTTTGCGATTTCTATTGCTAATTCTGCCGGCATTAAAAAACCGGTATCGAATGGTGGGGCTATCATCAAGGATGACCCGGATTATTCGATTGCGTTGGGTTCCGATGCACTAGAACGTAAGCTACAGATTACTGAAGAAATTACCGATCCAACTAAAATCGATGTCGATCTGCGTAACCGCCTGTTGTATATCAAAAGCCTGGAAAAAGTGAATGTGGATACGGTTGATTTTGTGCCATTCAAATACATGCAGAAACCTTATGAACCAACCTCAAAAGATTCACCTAAGCGCTTGCTGATTTTGATTGGCGCCGGTTTTATTGGTTTCATCTTATCCATCATGTATGTTTTGTTACGCCACATGGTACGCAGCCGTCAGAAACAAGAAGCTTAACCCCAATACGTTATAGATGATGTTCTGATCGCTGATGTTTTGACAGCCAATGTTGTAATAGCATTGGCTGTCCTTATTTTTGGCGCCCTATTTTTTTGTTCCGATCCGGTATTGTGACACACTGTATTATATGCAAGATATTGTGCTAACATGCCGCTTATTTTGGCTCTACAGCAGCAACTAATTATGAAATTCCCTGGTAAGCGTAAATCTAAACATTATTTTCCTGTCAGTTTAAGAGATCCTCTGCTTCAGCCCATCAAAGAAACGATGGATACCGAAAAGAACCAAGCCTATATTGTGGGTATTGACCAGACACTGGTTGATATTGAAGCTAAGGTTGATGAAGATTTTATCCAGCGTTATAACCTGAGCCAGGGACACTCCTTAGTCATTGAAGATGATGTCGCTGAGGCGCTCTATAAGGAATTGGCAGATAAGGGGCTTATTAGCCACGAATTTGCGGGTGGCACTATTGGCAATACCTTGCATAACTATTCTGTGCTGGCCGACGATAAATCCGTTCTGCTTGGGGCGATGTGTAATAACATCCAAATAGGAAGCTATGCCTATTGTTATCTCTGCAATACCTCCAGCCGGATGGATTTAAATCACCTACAGGGGGTTGATGGACCCATTGGCCGCTGTTTTACCTTAGTAACGGAAAATGGCGAAAGGACATTTGCTATAAGCCCAGGCTTAATGAATCAGCTTCGTCCAGAAAATATTCCTGAACACATTATTGCAGAAGCATCCGCTTTGGTGATTACTGCTTATTTGGTGCGTTGTAAATCGGGTGAGCCAATGCCGGAAGCAACGATGAAAGCCGTTGAATATGCGAAAAAGTATAACGTCCCTGTTGTATTGACGTTAGGCACAAAATACGTCATTGCGGACGATCCGCAGTGGTGGCGTGATTTTCTGGCTGAAAATATTTCCGTTGTTGCAATGAATGAAGACGAAGCTTGTGAATTGACAGGTTTCAGTGATCCGCTATTAGCGGCTGATATGGCGCTCAATTGGGTGGATTTGGTGTTATGTACTGCTGGACCTGCAGGGTTATATATGGCGGGTTACACCGAGGAAGGGCGCAAACGCCAAACATCGCATCCTTTATTACCTGGTGCGATTGCAGAATTTAATCGTTATGAATTCAGCCGGGCGATGCGTAAGGCAGATTGCCAAAACCCAATGCGAGTCTATTCCCATATTGAACCTTATATGGGAGGACCTGAAAAAATCATGAACACCAATGGTGCCGGAGATGGCGCACTATCTGCATTACTGCATGATATTACTGCCAACAGTTATCATCGCATGAATGTACCCAATTCCAGCAAGCATGCGCACACCTATTTAACTTACTCTTCTTTGGCTCAGGTATGTAAATATGCTAATAGAGTGAGTTATCAGGTATTGAGCCAGCATTCCCCGCGCCTGACCAGAGGATTGCCGGAGAAGGAAGATAGTCTGGAAGAGTCTTACTGGGAACGTTGAATCGGGTAAGTAACCTGAATATCGTCTGCCGCCTTAATTCTTTTTATTGGTTTGACGGGAATATCCCCATGTTATGGGGATATTCCTTGGTGCCTAAATTATGTTGATGATGTCGTTGCTGGTGAATAAGGCTCCATTGGACAACCCTCTTCATACTCAGGGAGTGCATCCGCCATGGCCCGAGCTATTTCATGTGCACCAATGATAATGTGGTTAGTGCCACGCTCCGTAATGTAAGCGACTTCATCATCATAATGGGCTCGAACAATAATACTGATATCTGGCCTGATTTCCCTGGCACTCGCAACAATTTCACCGGCTTTATAACCGTTAGGGATGGTCAGGAATAACGTACAAGCACAATCGAGCCGTGCCAGCGCCATAATTTCTTTATTAACGGCGTTACCTATTATGGCACTGATACCTATTTCGCCTAACTCTTCGAATCGGGCACGAGTATCCTCAATCACCACGACCGTATAATTTTTTTCTTGTAACCGCTGACAAAGCTGCCGGCCCACTCGACCATAACCCACCACAATAGCATGACCACAGATATTGACAGGGATCTGGGTTTCTTCTTCCAGTGTTTCTTCGAGTAACTGCTCTTCAATGGTTTCTGTTTTTTCCAAATAACGATCCAGCAAACTGAACAGAACAGGGTTTAACATGATTGAAATGATAGCACCTGCCAGTACAAGATTACGGGCTTCTCCATTCAGGAATCCTAACGTGACGCCAAGCCCGGCGAGAATAAAAGCGAATTCACCAATTTGGGCGAGACTGGCTGAAATGGTGAGGGCGGTGCGTCGTGAATGCCCGAACATTTTCACCAGTAGCATGGCAGCCAATGATTTGCCGATGATAATAATGGCAAGGGTGCCTAAAATCGCCAGAGGCTGTTGGAATAGAACCATAGGATCAAACAGCATGCCAACCGAAACAAAGAAAAGCACTGCGAAAGCATCCCTTAACGGTAACGTATCTTGTGCAGCCCGATGGCTTAACTCTGACTCATTCAGCACCATGCCAGCGAAGAAGGCACCGAGGGCAAATGAAGCATCAAATAGTGCCACCGCACCATAAGCAACACCTAATGCAATGACAAGTACCGCCAACGTGAATAATTCACGGGAGCCTGTCGCCGCGGTTTTCGCCAGTAACCAAGGAATGACACGTCGTCCGACGAAAATCATCAACAAAATAAAAGCAACGACTTTGCCAACGGTAAGAGATAGCTTGAACAGCAATTGGCCAATATCGGCGTTGTGGTTGTTTAGAATTCCTGCTGCGGCAGGCAGTAATACCAATGTCAGCACCATCGCCAGATCTTCAACAATTAACCAACCAATGGCAATTTGTCCTCGCTGACTATCAATGAGCTGTCGTTCTTCTAATGCCCTGAGCAATACCACTGTGCTGGCAGTGGACAGGCAAAGGCCAAATACAATGCCGTTAAGTAGATCCCAACCGAGTAGCATTGATAATCCCACACCCAATAAAGTTGCGACGGCAATTTGGGCAATAGCACCAGGGATGGCAATTGATTTGACGGCTAACAAATCTTTAAGTGAAAAATGTAGACCGACACCAAACATCAGTAAGATCACGCCAATTTCTGACAGTTCTGGAGCTAAAGATGTATCGGCAACAAAACCGGGAGTAAAGGGACCCGCTAGTACACCTGCTATAAGATATCCTACCAGAGGTGAGATTTTCAGGCGCTGTGCAAGCATGCCAAGCAGATAGGCAAGAACAAAACCGCCAACAATGGTCGTGATAAGAGGTGTCGAATGCTCCATCAAGGCTCCTTCTGGGTTGTGAATATAATAAATTGTATGGTTAGGCGAGGTAATAATATATTTTATAAATACTTAAAGATAAGATCACAAAAAAATATGTTGAGTGGCTAAATTGAGCATAATCTGCATAAGTACTATTTTAATGTAATTTAATGTATATTTTGCCATTATTTACGCATGTTTACAAAGGAATATGGCATGCTAATTATGGTTACTAATGAGTGATTTTCTTATCTTTTTCCCGTGTTTCTTTCTATATTTGGCAAAAATAGAGTAAAAATGCCAAGAAGTGGTAGAAAAGCACAAATTTTATAAACCAGCTCTATGCTGGTCTTATCTGCGACATAGCCAAGTACCGCGGCGCCAATGCCTCCCATGCCAAAGGCCAGACCAAAGAACAAACCCGCAATCATGCCTGTTTTACCGGGAATAAGCTCTTGGGCATAGACTAAAATGGCGGAAAATGCGGAGGCCAATATTACGCCAATAATGACCGTGAGTATGCTTGTCCAGAATAAAGAGGCATAAGGTAACAACAAGGTAAAAGGTGCAACCCCAAGAATTGAACCCCAAATGACATATTTCCGACCTATTTTATCCCCAACAGGCCCGCCGATCAGGGTGCCTGCCGCGACAGAAAATAAAAAGATAAACAGATGGATCTGGGCGTTTTGTATTGACACACCAAATTTCTGTATCAGATAAAAGGTATAGTAACTACTGATACTGGTTAGGTAAAAGTATTTGGAGAAAATCAGTAGCAGAAGAATGGCAAAAGAATTTACGACGGTTTTTCCAGGCAGATTTGGCAGAGGTGAGGGTCGAGAAGACAAGGGCGTTATGGTTTGATGTTGCATCTTATACCACTGACTGACTTGCAAGAGGATGACGATAGCCAATAATGCTGCCAGAGAAAACCAACCGACATTCCCCTTACCGTAAGGCGCAATAAAAATAGCTGCCAGCAGTGGACCGAGTGAACTGCCTAAATTACCCCCTACTTGAAATAAAGATTGCGCTAATCCATAACGACCACCTGAAGCCATGCGTGCGACGCGTGACGATTCTGGATGAAAAACGGATGAACCCGTACCCACTAGTGCAGCCGCCATTAATATCATTGGAAAGCTTTCAGCATAAGCTAATAGCAGCAAACCAGACAGAGTAAATCCCATACCGACAGGCAGCGAATAAGGTTGCGGATGTTTATCGGTATACAAACCGATAAGCGGTTGCAATAGGGATGCTGTCACCTGATAGGTCAGGGTTATCATTCCAATCTGAATAAAACTGAGGCTAAATTCAGATTGCAGCAGGGGATAAATCGCCAGAATTAACGATTGAATCATATCATTCAGCATATGGGATAAGCTGATGGCACCGAGAATTGAAAAAATTGTCCGATGTGTTTTTACTGACGAAGTTGGCAAAGAGAGTGTTTTACTTTTTTTACTCATATTTATTCACTTACCAAGATCATTATCAATAGAGTTTGTAGGGGTGAATTTCGTCGATTTGTTGATATTCTGTTTAATTTTTACACCATAATACATCTTAGATAATTAACAAAACTTTTATTTAACTCTATATAATTTGACCGCAATCTCAAAAAGGTGAAAGAGGGTATTATTTAATGACACAAGTATGTAATCCTGATCAGAAAAACGTGGTATTACGCTGTATGTCATTCTTCATCCCTTGTTTTGGGACTATGCCCCATACCAGAAACAACAGCTCTTGGAGCTGAATGGTATAGATGTAAATTTTCATATCTCCCTTTTATCTTTTAAGTTGTTGCTTGAAAGGGATGATTCATCACCGTCATATAACCAATATAATTTAAAATACATGGAGATACCCCATGAAATTATCGTTTAAAGCGTCAGTATGTGCCTTTGCTGTTTCTCTGTCATTGGCACCATTAATCGCCAGCGCTTGGGAAAAAGACAAAACCTATGACATTACCATTTTGCATACTAACGATCATCACGGTCACTTCTGGCATAACGATTATGGCGAGTATGGTTTAGCAGCCCAAAAAACGGTTGTAGATTCCATTCGTCAGGAGGTTGCTAAGAAAGGAGGGAGCGTATTGTTATTGTCAGGTGGTGACATTAACACCGGCGTACCGGAATCAGATATGCAAGATGCTGAGCCGGATTTTAAGGGCATGGATCTGGTGGGGTATGACGCAATGGCGTTGGGAAACCATGAATTTGATAAGCCTTTGAATGTATTGTATCAGCAACAAAAATGGGCCAGTTTCCCCTTTCTCTCTGCCAATATTTACCAAACCAGTACAGGCAAGCGCTTATTTAAGCCATATGTCATTTTTGATAAACAAGGTGTGAAAATAGCCGTTCTTGGCCTGACAACGGATGATACAGTGAAAATAGGTAATCCGGCTAATTTTCCCGATGTTGAATTCCGCGTTCCTGCCGAAGAAGCGAAAAAAGTTATTGAAGAGCTGAAAAAGAATGAAAAGCCGGATGTCATTATTGCGGCAACCCATATGGGGCACTATGACGATGGTCATCATGGCACCAATGCACCAGGCGATGTTGAAATGGCACGCAGTTTGCCTGCGGGTTATTTGAATATGATTGTCGGTGGTCATTCACAAGATCCGGTGTGTATGTCGGCAGAGAATAAAAACTATAAACAAGTGGATTATGTTCCGGGAACACCTTGTTCGCCAGATCGCCAAAATGGTACATGGATTGTCCAAGCTCACGAATGGGGGAAATACGTCGGCCGGGCCGATTTTCAATTCCGCAATGGCGAATTCAAGCTGGTCCATTATCAATTGATCCCCATCAACTTAAAGAAAAAGGTGGCAAAAGAAGATGGCAGTACGGAACGTGTCTACTATACGCATGAAATTAAGCAAAATCCTGAGATGCTCAAGTTACTGACACCGTATCAGGACAAAGGCAGCCAGATACTTAATGTGAGAATAGGATCAGTAGATAAAAAATTAGAAGGCGATCGCAGTAAGGTACGTTTCGTGCAAACGAATATGGCACATCTTGTATTGGCTGCTCAAATGGAACGGACAAACGCCGATTTTGCAGTGATGAGCGGTGGCGGAATTCGTGACTCAATTGAAGCCGGGGATATTACTTACAAAGATGTTCTGAAAGTTCATCCATTTGCTAACCAACTGGTTTATGTAGACTTCAAAGGTAGTGAAGTTTTGCCATATTTGACGGCGGTTGCCAATATGGAAACGGATTCTGGCGCTTATGGGCAATTCTATAACGTGAGTTTCGTGAAGGACGGTAAGAATATCAGTGACGTAAAAATTGCGGGTAAGCCATTGGAGCCAAATAAAACTTATCGTATGGCAACGTTAAATTTCAATGCAATTGGAGGAGATGGTTATCCACGGATTGATAATTTGCCTGGTTACGTTGATACAGGGTTTGTCGATGCTGAAGTATTGAAAGGATATATTGAAAAGCATTCTCCATTGAAATCCTCTGATTATGAGCCAAAAGGTGAAATTTCACATAAGTAATAACAGTTAATCAACAGATTACTGTGAATTACCTGCATAAAAAGACCATCTGAAGAACAGATGGTCTTTTGCTTACGATTAATAGGGAGTGTTATGTATAATCTGAAATAGGAATAGTTGAAACTGAATAATAACCTAATTATTAAATAGCATAGTAATTAATGAATTTTTTTCTCCTTTAGTGGGTAGTTTTTCAAGTCCATTTTTTTCATATAAATCGATAACGTTAGAATTTTTTTGGCATTCCAAAATAGTGACTCTTCCTCCTATTAATTCTTGAGCTTTCTCAATGGTTATATTGATATGAAATAAAATATCTTTAAGTTTTATTGGGTTTTCACGTAATGAAAAATTTTTTGCTATTTGACCAATTAAATAAACTTTTAAAGAATCTGCATTCTTACTAATACCGTTAAGTTTTTTTATCTTTGTCTTGGAAATAGAAAATTTATTTGTTGATAGTTCCTTGAATGTTAAAGAAAAATAAGCTAATAAAGAACCTTCTTTATCTAAAATTAAGTAGGTTCTTGCTGCATCCGCTTGTTCAAATCTAATTGATTTTAAATGTAAAAATAATTCCACGTCATGGTTAGTTGGGCATGAAAAGGAACGCAAATACTCCTTTGTTCTGTCACTACCAAAAGCCGCCAGAATCTTACTTAGAGTGAGAATTTTCGTTTTAATATCTCTATAGCCTCTTTTTGCTGTGCTTCAAAATCGATTTCCTCAAAATTGTTTTTTCTTGGTCTTCTATTAGCCCTTCTAAGCATTTTAATTGCTTTGGGATCAGTAATAACAATTTGTCGAAAAAATGATGAGGTAGCCATTTTATTCCTCTTGTATTTAAGTGAATCAAGTTAATTGAAATGGTAATTAATGATTTTTTCGCTGTAAGGAAAGTATATCGATGTTGTTATTTATCACAAGTCCCTGTGTTAAAGAAAATAGAACCAGCTCGAAAAAATTTAGCGGTCATTGCAACTTATTTTCAAATGCTAAATAGGTTTTTATGATAGTGATACACTCAAAGTATGAAGTTTACTGACTCCTCGCCGAGAGAGGAGTCAGTAAAGTGGGCTATAATTTGGGGAGCCTATTTAGCGATATCAGCAAATGAACAATTAAGTAGTTGGCATAAATCTGTAGGGGACAATTCAACATCTAATCCACGTTTGCCACCAGAAATAAATAGGGTTGGTAAGGTTTGGGCCTGACTATCAATAACGCTAGGTAGACGTTTTTTCTGCCCCAGCGGGCTAATGCCACCCACTAAATAACCTGTTACTTTTTGTGCAAGTTGGGGGTCGGCCATATCTGCTTTCTTGGCCTTGAAAACTTTAGCGACTTTTTTCAGATCGAGTTGCCCAGAGACCGGCGTAACGGCGACAACCAGATTTTTAGGATCACCATTTAGTGCAACCAGCAGCGTCTTAAAAACCTGGTTGGCATCTAGACCCAGTTTTTTAACCACTTCATCACCAAAATTATGTTCATTGACATCATGATCATAAGCGTGAATTTTGAAATTGATTTGTTGTTTTTCCAACAAAATAATAGCAGGCGTCATATTTTTTCCTGTAACGATCTATACCAATCCAACTTCAAGTTGCAGTTTGTAAGCCAATGAGAGTGTTTATATCTCCCCGCTGCGCGGGGAGATATAAGACGCATCTTGAAAGGCGACTGGTATATTGTCCGTAATAAGGGTTTTTCAGAATAAGATAAATGAACATAGTACTATGCTTGTCGTCTCGCCAGCATCTGCCGTAAGTTGTTCTCGCCATGAAGATGCAAGGCTCCCACCGTAACCAAATATTTTCCTGCCGGTAAATGATGTAATTGCTCACTCCACTGGCAGTTACGCTCAGCCATTAAGGTTTGATAAATTTCTTCGCAAAATGTCATTGGTAATAGCGGATTTTGTTTCTCATCAGGCTGGTAATTCATCCACCAGCTAATCATGGTCTGTAACGCGCGGGCATTGGTGTGCCAATGGACGATTGTATCTTCCAGCAAAGAAAGCCCACCATTTGGTAGATTAGCGAGAAGGTTAACCTGCGCATCAGTCCCTTCTAACTCGATAATCGGTTTATTGATGGCCTTTGCGCTGTTTAGTAATTGGTAATCGATACCATATTGAGGATGTAATCCCAAATATTGGGCTTGGGCAGCTTGCAATATCAATGCAACTTGCCACGATGGCAACGGGTCCAGCCGTGTGACAGGATGTTGAATTTCCCGGCAATAGTGTTGTAAGCAGTCAAAATGTTCGGGGGATAAACGTTGTGACAGTTCGATTTGCTGAGGAAACGTTTCCCTGAAAGGGGAATCGGTTTGAGTGATATCGGCTTCAACAATCAGTGCATCCGCTTGTTCCAGTTGTTCCAACAATATTTCAGAAAGTGGGTACATACTTTTTGCACCCATATGAATGCTGCCAACAAGATGTAATTGTTTATTTTTATTTAAATTGATGTCGAACGCAGGATAGGGATAATGCCGCTGGGAATTGAGTCCTAATATATTACTGAAATATGTCATTAATTTTTCCATATTGCATACTCCCATCGTTGGCATTGAGCGGTATGCTAACCGGTTAATGGCTAACAAGAAAGGGAGAAAAGTGCGGGATAAAAAGCTAAACGAATATGTTTAGCTTTTCATGGGGGATATCAGATTTCCAGGATGCTAGATCAGGATTTAGGCTTAAAACGTAATAAGCGATTAGCGTTACTGACCACGGTAATTGAAGACAATGCCATAGCTGCACCTGCCACGACAGGGTTTAATAAGGTGCCGGTGAAAGGGTATAAAATACCGGCGGCAATTGGAATACCCAAGGTATTGTAGACAAATGCGCCAAATAGGTTTTGTTTCATATTACGCAATGTGCCTCTGGATAACTCAACAGCATCAGCAACCCCATGCAGGCTAGGGCGCATCAGGGTGAGGGTTGCGGTTTCTATGGCGATATCACTGCCACCGCCCATTGCGATGCCGACATCCGCTTGTGCCAATGCCGGCGCATCATTAATGCCATCACCGACCATCGCCACTTTCCGGCCTTCTGATTGAAGCGACTGAATGGCTGCGGCCTTGCCATCAGGCAAAACGCCAGCAATAACTTGGTCAATGCCCGCTTCTTGGGCGATCGCATTCGCCGTGGTGGGATTGTCCCCGGTCAACATGACCAAACGGTAGCCTTGGTGATGTAAGCGTTGCAGGGCAGAGACAGTATCCTGGCGTAAGGGATCGCGGATTGAAAAGAGAGCGGCGATTTTCCCATTGGCTGACAGAATAACCGGAGTTGTGCCTTTTTCTGCCTGTGCTGCAATGCGTGGACTTAATTCTGCGGTTTTGATCTGGTGGTGCTCAAGTAATTTTTGATTACCCAATAACAGCGTGATGTCGCCAATTTCCCCTTTAATCCCCAGCCCTGCGAGGGTGCGGAATGTTTGGACTTCGGGTAATGTTTGCCCTTCAACCTTCATCAAAATGGCTTTTGCCAAGGGGTGATTTGAGCCACTTTCCAATGCACCAGCCCAGAGCAATACCTGTTCTTCGGTGAAACCATTAAAGGTGTGGATCTCTGTCACTTGTGGCATGCCTTCAGTTAAGGTGCCGGTTTTGTCGAAGACAATCGTATCCAGTTGGCTGGCATGTTGCAGGGCATCTGCGTCACGCACCAAGACACCTAGTTCGGCTGCCCGACCCACCCCTGAGATGATGGACATGGGGGTTGCCAGCCCAAGAGCGCAAGGGCAGGCAATAATCAAGACGGTTGTCATGATAACCAGTGCGTACATGATTTGTGGGGCAGGGCCAACAAAATACCAGATGGCGCCAGCCAGCAGGGCGATAGCAACGACAACAGGCACGAATATTGATGATATTTTATCGGCCAATTGGCCGATTTCCGGTTTACTGCTTTGTGCCTGGCGAACTAATTTGATGATGCGTGCCAATGTCGTTTGGCTACCCACCGCATTGGCTTTAAACAGTACTGTACCATCCTGGACTACCGTACCAGCGTGGACAGTATCACCGGTTGATTTTTGTTGGGGAAGAGGTTCACCTGTCAGCATAGCTTCATCTAGCCAAACTGTGCCCTGTATAATTTCGCCATCGACCGGAACGCGATCTCCTGTTGTCAGGCGCAATATCATATCGGGTATAACATCGGCCAATGGCAGCGTTTTTTCGCCTTCATGGGTAACTACCCGTGCTGTTGGTGGTGTGAGATCCAATAATCGCTCAAGGGCTTTGGAAGAGCGTTGACGGGCACGTTGTTCTAACGCATGGCCGAGATTGACCAAACCAATGATCATGGCGCTGGCTTCATAATAAAGATGGCGGGCTTGGGACGGAAAAATCTCTGGCCACAAATTGACGCTAATTGAATAGAGCCACGCGACACCTGTACCCAGCGCGACGAGGGTATCCATTGTTGCGCTGCCGTTTTTTAGGCTTTGCCAGGCATTGCGGTAAAAATGCCCGCCGGCAAAGACCATGACAAATAGCGTCAACAACCCAATAGTGAGCCAGATAGTGTGATTTTCGGGTGTGAGTATCATGTTATCGCCTATCATTCCCCACACCATGACAGGCACCCCCAGCACTAACGCAAGGGCTGATTGCCAGCGAAAGCGGCGCATATTCGTTTGTGCCACTTGTTGCTGGCGCTCACGGCGTTCTGCTTCATCCTGAATGACTTCCGCGCCGTAACCTGCTTTGGTCACGGCTTCAACTAAGGCGTTTGGTGATACATGACCGGTGACCAATGCACTTCTGTCTGCGAGATTGACTCTGGCATGCTCCACACCATCAACGGATTGCAGCGCTTTTTGTACCTTGCTGACACAGCTTGCACAGCTCATACCATCCAGCAAAAGCTGAATACTGCCTTCATTATTATCACTCGCTTCATTTTGGTTAGTCGCTGCTACTACCGGCGTCGAAGGGCTTGCCGCTGCCAAAGACGCCGGGGTCTGTGGCAGCGGCTCCGTTTTTGGGAAATCGGCCTCTGCCGCTAATTCGGCGTGATAGCCGGCTTGTTCGACGGCATGAATTAAAGCGCTGCTCTCTGCTTTGCCATAGATTTTTGCTGATTGGGTATCAACTTCTGTCGCGATAACCCCTTCCACTGCATCTAATGCTTTTTGGGTCTTATTGGCACATTTCATGCAGTTTAAACCTGATAACCGCAAGACAACATCAGGTTGAGTGGCGATCGTGGCTTTGTAATTTTCGGCAACAATGGCGGCGATCAATTTATCAGATGAAACGTCACCGATCACTTTGGCATAATTGAGATTCACCTCCGTCAGTTCAACGCCGGATATTTTTTCCAGTGCTTTTTTGACCCTGCCGACGCAATGCATACAAGTTAAGCCTTGAAGTGCGAGAATGGTGGTTGTGGACATAACACTATCTCCTGATACAGAGTGATATACTGATTATTAAAGCTAAACCTTCCTGCAAGGGGAAGGTCAAGGGGGAAATGATGAATATCAGTGAAATTGCCCGTAAAACAGGTTTAAGCAGCAAGGCCATTCGGTTTTATGAAGAAAAAGATCTCATTACTGCGCCGGGGCGGGGAGATAATGGCTATCGTTATTACCAGCAAAAGCATATTGATGAACTGATACTCTTGCGTCAGGCGAAAGAGGTGGGGTTTACGTTGGAAGAGTGTCGTGAATTGTTGCGATTACTTCGCAATCCTTACCGCCACAGCGCAGACGTAAAAACCGCGACCCTGCAAAAAGTGGCAGAAATAGAAAAAACGATTTTAGAATTGCAGAAGATAAAGGAAAAATTACTGGCCTTGGTGGCTGAATGTCCTGGAGATGATGGAGCTGATTGCCCCATCATTGAGCATTTATCGGGTTGCTGCAAGCATTACCCGCGATGAGGGATTGGGCGTACTTTTAATGTGATCCCGTCGACCGCGATGACCTCCACTTCGGTGTTGGCCGGAAGCTCACGGTCACAATGAACGCGCCAACTGCCATCGGCTAGCTTGATTCGCCCAAAACCGTTTTCGGTATCCGTGATTAAACGGGCATGCATCCCAATTAACTGGTGGTTTTTCTGATTGAGAACCTTATCACTAGGCTTGCGTGGGCGATGGCGTAGCCAGCTACGCCATGCAATAACAGAAAGCAAGGTCAGCACAGCAAACAGAATACCTTGCAATTCCCAGCCCATATTAGGAAAAATCCATGTGATCAGCGCGACAACAACGGCGGCGCTTCCTGTCCACAACAGATATCCACCTGTTCCTAGCAATTCCGCAATCAGAAGCAGGCCACCAAAACAGAGCCAGAACCAGGCCGGCTGAGCAGCGATCTGTTCAATCATGACAATTTATCCTGTTTATCTGTGGTTATTTATCCTGCTTGCTTTTCTTACTTTCGCTAATTAATTCAGCAATACCGCCAATGGCGCCCATCAAATTGCTGGCTTCCAGTGGCATCATAATGACCTTGCTGTTATTTGAGGCACCAATGTTGGTGAGGGCATCAGTATATTTTTGGGCAATAAAATAGTTAATTGCTTGCATATCACCATTAGCAATAGCGTCAGAAACCATTTTGGTTGCACGCGCTTCCGCTTCTGCGGCGCGTTCACGGGCTTCCGCTTGAAGGAAAGCTGACTGGCGTTCACCCTCTGCTTTCAGGATTTGCGACTGTTTTTCCCCTTCCGCTTTCAGGATAGCTGCCTGACGAATACCTTCCGCCTCAAGAATGTCTGCCCGTTTAGTACGCTCTGCTTTCATCTGAGCGTTCATTGCGGAGATCAACTCCTTCGGTGGGCGCACATCGCGGATCTCAATACGCGTGATCTTGACGCCCCATGGGTTAGTGGCTTCATCGACGATTGTCAGTAACCGGCTGTTGATGGAATCGCGTTGGGACAGCATTTCATCCAGCTCCATCGAACCCAATACAGTACGGAAATTGGTCATCGTCAGATTGATGATGGACAGCTCCAGATTACTGACTTCATAAGCCGCGCGGACAGGATCGACAACCTGAATAAAGCAGACAGCATCAATGGTGACATTGGCGTTATCGCGGGAAATGACTTCCTGCGATGGGATATCCAGAACCTGTTCCATCATATTGATTCTGCGGCCGATACGATCAACAAATGGCATGATGATATGCAGGCCAGGCGTTAATGTACGGGTATAGCGCCCAAAGCGCTCAACAGTCCATTGGTAGCCTTGTGGAACGGTCTTGACACAGGTAAAGACAATAACAACAGCAACCACGATTAAAATCGGTACAGCACCAAAAGAGAGTAAATCCATAACAATTCCCTTATTAAGTTAATTATGGCGTCTATAAGTTTTCTTTACTTAATAGAGCAAAGAGTATACATGACGACGGTATTTAGAGGCCAGAACATCTCCAGTGCCCAGAGCAGAGAGAATATCCATCATTGTTTTTTTCACCGCACCCTCGGCAGCAGAAAGATCCTTTTTCAAAAAGCTCAATAACCATTCCAGAGCCTCTTCATTACGGCCAACTTCATGTAATTTCAATGCCAGTTGCACGGCTAATTCTGCATTCTCTGGTTGAGTTACCAACGCTTGTTGCAGTTGTCGAATCTCAGGTGAGTCAGCAGCCTCTTTCTGGGATTTAAGATGTTCGAGTAATTCATAATAACCTTCATCTTGTGCTTCTAATGGAATGGTATCCAGTATTTTTTGGGCTTCTTCAAGATGATTGAGTGACAGGTTCACTTGGGCTAGCAATAGGGTAATCTCTGTATCTTGCGGGTTTTCTTGATGGATTTCTTTCAGTAAAGGCAAGGCTTCTTGATCTTTGCCTTCAATCAGTAGCTCATTGACTTGCTCTAATGGTGATTTTTCCATTTGGGGAAGAAGCGTGGAAAAAATTTTTCTGATGGCGTCATCTGTCTGGATACCTTCAAAACCCTGAACAGGACGCGCTTCTTTTACAAACATGACGGTAGGCAGGCTACGCACACCAAATTGTGCAGCAAGATGGGAAAATGGGTCACAATTGACTTTAGCCAGCGTGAATTGCCCTGTGTATTCATGAGCTATTTTGTCAAGCGTAGTTTCTAATTCATGGCAATGTAGGTCTTGTGGAGACCAGAAGTAGAATACGACAAGCTGGTTAAGGGAGTGTTGCACAACTTGGGCAATATTCGATTCATCAATATTAATGATATGAGCAATATTATTGTTTGTATTCGCGGTTGGTTCCATGGAATTTTTCTCTGAGTCGTTGTAAGGTGATTATATGAATAAATAAGACTTGTTTGTCCGTTTTTCAATGCCTATTAACTTTGCCCGCGCACAATCCTATCGAGCCATTTCTCCGGCAGTAAGCGGCGCAACACTTTTACTGTATGAGTCAATAACGTAACGGAATAACGTAATTTCGGGTTAGGGCTTTCTAACGCATGAATGAGTTTAGAAACGACATCCTCAGGCATCAGCGTGAAACGTCGAACAAGGCCTGGATTCTCAACCGGATGATCTTGCTGGGTTTGATTGACATTCTTCGTGAAATGGGTATGGATTGGCCCCGGTTCTATCAGGCTGACTTTAATGCCTGTTTTAGCTAATTCACCACGTAAAGCATCTGACCAGGCTTCAAGCGCATATTTACTGGCAGCATAGGCTCCACGACCTGGTGTTGAGATCAATCCCATCACAGAGCTGGTCTGGACAATTCTCCCTGCACCATAAGCGCGTATGGCGGGCAGTAACTGGCACGTCAGTTGATGCGTGCCAAAGAAATTGGTGGAAAACTGTTTTTCCATCTGTTCGCGGGAGATACTTTCCAATGAACCGTAGACACCAAATCCCCCATTATTGAATAGCCCAAACAAACGACCGTTGGTTAATTCGATCACTTTTCTGGCTGCTCGCTCCACGCTTTCTTTATCATCTAAATCCAATTCAATGGGTTCGAACCCCAACTCACGCATATGAGCCAAATCAGAGGGCTTGCGGCAAGCGGCAAGCACGCGATACCCACGTTGATGGAGTGTCTTGGCTGCAACTAAACCGATCCCGCTAGAGCACCCAGTAATAAAAACCGCTTTTTGCATAACTTTACCTGTTCATCTGCATCAATTTATGGAAATAAATGATTTACTATTGAGAAATATATTGACTTAAGGAGAATTGATGTATATCGACAACTTTTTGGACATCCAATCGGCAATGAAAGGTTGGGCAGCCTGATTGGGATGTAGCCCATCATCTTGCATCCATTCTGGTTTGATAGCAACGTGCTCCATGAAAAAGGGTAGCAGAGGAATGTGGTTGCTTTCAGCAAGCGCTGGATAAATTTTGGCAAAGGATTCGGTATATCGCTTTCCATAATTAGGTGAAATTTGGATTTGCATTAACAACGGTTGTGCGCCGGCTTGTTTGATCAAAGTAATACTCTGTTGCAAATCTTGTTCTATGTTTTGAATAGGAAAACCCCGCAATCCATCATTTGCACCAAGCTCGATTAAAACCCATTTTGGATTGTGCTGTTGCAATAATTCCGGCAAACGCTCAAGGCCCTGTGCAACGGTATTGCCACTTATACTGCCGTTAACAAGGGCTGTTTTTTTGCCGGATTGTTGCCACTGTTTTGCCATGAGGGCAGGCCATGACTGCTCAATGGGCAAACGGTATCCGGCACTGAGGCTATCACCTAATATCAACAAAGTATTCGCCGCCGCTGCTCTTGCACTGCATAGCACCAACAACAAAAGGAAAAATACATGGCTGTAGAAAGTATTCTTAACGTTCATCATCTCACTAAACATGTCGGTCAAGGGGAACAGGTAATTAATATATTGCAGGGTATTGAGTTAGTTGTCGAGCCAGCCCAGACAATTGCATTAATTGGTGAATCAGGTTCGGGTAAATCAACGCTGCTGGGAATTATTGCTGGCTTGGATGATGGCAGCGCAGGAGAAGTTCATCTGTTGGGGCAGAATATCAGTCGCATGAATGAAGAGCAACGTGCGCAGTTAAGGGCAGAGAATGTGGGTTTTGTTTTTCAGTCATTTATGTTGATCCCCACCTTGAATGCATTGGAAAACGTCCAGCTTCCGGCACTATTACGTGGGGGATCGGAAAACCAAAGCCGCAAACAAGCCGTTGAATTACTCGAACAGCTAGGCTTGGGAAAACGCCTGAAACACATGCCAGCCCAGCTTTCGGGCGGGGAACAGCAGCGGGTAGCGTTGGCACGGGCGTTCTGTACCCGTCCCAAGATCCTGTTTGCTGATGAGCCAACGGGTAACCTTGATCGCCAGACCGGGGAGCGTATCGCCGACTTGCTGTTTTCCCTGAACCATGATTACGCCACGACATTGATTTTAGTGACGCACGACAGCCAACTGGCTGCACGTTGCCAGCGTCGTTTACGTTTGGTCGATGGAACATTGCGGGAGGAAGCATGATCTGGCGCTGGTTTTGGCGTGAATGGCGTACGCCTTCTCTCCTGATTGTTTGGTTATCCCTGACCTTAGCGGTGGCCTGTGTACTGGCATTGGGGCGTATCGGGGATCGCATTGATCAAAGTGTACATTACCAAAGCCGTGATTTTCTGGCCGGTGATCTTGTCTTAAGAGCCTCGTATCCCGTTGATGAAACCTGGCTACAAAGGGCACAAGAGCTAGGGTTGTCACTGAGTCGCCAAATCTCATTTTCGACCATGACGTATGCGGGGGATATTCCGCAACTGGCTCAGGTGAAAGCCGCAGATGCGCGTTATCCGCTGTATGGCGAGCTGGAAACCCATCCACACGGATTAAAACCGGAAAAAGGTTCGGTGTTGGTGGCGCCACGATTGTTGACACTATTGGGCGTTAAGGTTGGGGATAATATTGACGTGGGGGATACTACCTTAAAAATTAGCGGTGAATTGCTGCAAGAGCCTGACAGTGGTTTCAATCCCTTCCAGATTTCCCCCCGAATTTTGATTAATATCGATGATGCCCAGGCAACCGGGGCGATTCAACCCGGCAGTCGCTTAACTTACCGCTATATGTTTGCGGGATCTCTCGCCGCCATCCAATCATTCCAACAATTTGTTGAACCGCAATTAAAGGCCGATCAACGCTGGTTGACGTTGAAACAGGATAATGGCGTCATGGCTCAATCCATTGAACGTGCCCAGCAATTTTTACTGCTGTCAGCTTTGTTGACGTTACTCCTTGCTGTTGCGGCTATGGCAGTTTCTATGGCGCATTACTGCCGCAGCCGACATAACCTGATTGCCATCCTGAAAACATTAGGGGCAGGGCGTTGGGGCTTGCGTCAGTGGATCATTGGGCAATGGCTGGTCATCTTGCTTGCTGCCATGGTGGTCGGCTCCCTTTTAGGTTTGGCTTTTGAATCCGCATTGATTCGAATTTTGGCCGGGATGTTACCTAAGCTGTTACCGGCGGCGGGCATGTGGCCGTGGGTATGGGCGATAGGTGCTTTGTTTGGTATTGCGGTGTTGGTCGGTATTCGCCCTTATCGCCAGCTTATGGCGACTCAGCCTTCACGGGTATTGAGAAGTGATGTAACAGCATCCATCTGGCCATTACGTTATTATTTGCCCGCAGTGGCATTAATAATAACGGGAGGATTGGTATTACTGGCAGGCACTCACCCTTTGTTATGGTCATTATTAGCGGGAGTGCCGATTGTCGCGTTGTTTTTGGCGTTATTGGGCTGGGGGGGATTATGGTTGCTGCGTCGTGTGACATTCCGTCAGTTAAGCCTGCGTCTGGCGGTCAATCGGTTACTATGCCGACCCTTTCAGACCATGACCCAATTGGCGGCATTTTCCCTGTCATTCATGTTGCTGGCTTTGCTTATCATGGTCAGGGGCGATTTATTGAATCAATGGCGGCAGCAATTACCCCCGGACAGTCCCAATTATTTCCTGCTCAATATCGCCCAACCGCAAATCGCCCAAGTTAACGACTTGCTGGCCAAATATCAGGTAAAACCTACCGATTTTTATCCCGTGGTGTTGGCGCGTTTGACCGAAGTGAACGGGCAATCTGCGCTGGACTGGGCGAATGAAAAACAGCCTAATAGCACGACAGTACGTCGCGAGCTGAACTTAACCTGGAAAACAGAACTGCCCCCTTTCAATACCCTGATGGCGGGAAGCTGGCCACCCAAACCAAACGAAGTTTCGATGGAACAAAGTGTCGCTGAGCGGTTGCAAATTAATCTGGGCGATAGGCTCACCTTCACCGGAGATACCCGAACGTTTCAGGTGACGGTCAGCAGTATTCGCAAGGTGGATTGGGAGAGTATAAACCCGAATTTCATTTTTATTTTTGCCAAAGAGACATTGGAAAATCAGCCCAAAATGTGGCTGACCAGTTTCCATTATACAGGAGATGGCGGTTTGTTAACGGAAATTAACCGCCATTTCCCGACCATCAGTATTCTGGATATTGGTTCGATACTTAAACAAGTACAAGGCATCTTGCAGCAAGTTAGCAAGGCTTTGGAAATTATGGTTATTTTAGTGATGGTTTGTGGCGGATTGCTGCTATTGGCACAAATTCAGGTCGGTATGAGCCAACGACAACTTGAATTGGTGGTATACCGCACATTGGGGGCAAGCAAAAAACTTTTGCGTCGTACATTGTGGAGTGAATTTGCCCTGCTTGGTTTTATGGCAGGTTTAGCGGCGGCATTGGGTGCGGAAATGGCGCTTGGGTTGTTGCAGACCCAGGTCTTTGACTTTCCGTGGCAACCGCAATGGCAGATGTGGTTGCTGCTGCCTGTCATCAGTAGCTTACTGCTCTCCCTGTGTGGTGGCTGGTTAGGAATTAGGTTATTACGCGGACAAGGGCAATATCGACGCTTGCCTGACTAATTCCCACATCTTTGATAAACCTCGTTGGTTTAAACGAGGTTTATCAATCCCCCGCCCGCGATGATCAGGCAAATGCTTCCCTGAATGTTGGCAGTCAAGCGCCCGATTTTGTCGATAAGGCGCATTCAGTGGCGATTCTTGCTCAGTTCATTTTTTCCTATTCAGTAAATGGGGCGTTTCCAACTAGCGGTTTTCTTATTTTATGGGCGGGGGGCTTCATCATTAATGTGACGACAAGTACAACAAATACGGGGATAGCCATCATCAAGAACGCAGCGGTAAAACTGCCTGAATAATCCTTGATGACACCTGCCAAAAAAGGCGCCAGACAAGCCAACGTCGATATCAGGTTCATGATAGAAAACAGCTCCAGATAAGGCTTGCGGCCAAAATAGTTAGCCAACAACACACTGGATGCGAGGAAGGTCATGCCATACCCCATCCCGACACACAGCGTAAATGCAATCAGGAACGGCCATGAAGAGGCGAGACTCAGGGCAATCAGGCCAAGTATAATAACGGACAGGCTACTAACCAGTAACTTTTTCGGTTCTACCCATTCCCCAACTGCGCCGCCGGCTAAGCGGGAAAACGCATTGATAAAAGCCATTATACTCAATAACCCCGCGGCGATAGCTTCGCTGAAACCATTTTCAATCATATGGGCAACGGCAAAACTATTGACGGTAATGCCACACCATAAAAAGGCAGTGTAAGTTGCAGCAATCACATAGAACTGCCATGTCCGTAATGCCTGATGTGCAGTCCAACGTTGCCTGGTGCGATAAATGCTGGGCGTATCCTGATTGTTATGTTTCTGGTTTACCGCCTTGGCGTGGGCAATTTCCCGTTTTCCCTCCCGCAGCGTCATTATCGTCAGGATAACGAAAACCGAGAGGATAATGGCGGAAATCATCCAGTGCATGCGCCAGGTTCCCCAAACACGGGTCGCCAGAAAATAGATCCACGGGCCAATGACTCCCCCCAATCCGCCTATCGTGAAGTAAAAACCAAAAGCAAGGGATTGTTTCTCATATAGCCGTGAAATCACATAAGTGCCCGGCACTGTCGCCAGAAAAGTAAAACCGACACCCATTAAAGCCGTACCGATAAAATAGGATGAAATAGCGTATGTATGATAAAGGTTGTAGAAACCTGCCAGAAAAATCAGCAGGCCGATAAACAGGGTGAAACGCACGCCAATTTTACGAATAAATACCGTTGGCAGAAAACTGGATAGCCCGCAAGTCAGGCCAAGCAGCGTGAACCCTAACCCTGCATTTGTCCAACTCCAGCCCAGTTCATGAATCATACTCGGCAGGACAACACCCAATGACGTAAAGGTTGTTGCTGTGGATAGAAAATAGACCATGCCTAAAAGTATCAGCAAAACCCACTGATAAGTACGCCCGAATTTGTCGTGTTGAATGGACATTGTGACCCCATTGAAGGATATAAACCATTAAAAACGGCTCTATTTTATGTGTTTATGAGAAAAAGCTGTACCGAATAAACACACCATAGCTAAATTGATTCGTGCGAAAGCCGGGCGTATCTTTTATTTTACTTGATGATAAGTATTGTTCTAATGAACATAAGGTTTGTTATTCAACAAGATTATTCTTACTTCAGAAAAGGGGATAGTGATGTATACAGGCATTGTACAAGGTAAAGAAAGGGTATTATCACTTAATAAAAAGAATGGATTTAGCACACTCATTATTAGCAATCACAATCATTTTTTTGATGATGTTACGGTCGGAGCCAGTGTCGCCATTGATGGCACATGCCTGACGGTTACCCAATTTAGTGGCGATAGCGTTTTTTTTGATATCTCTGACTTTACTGCCGATACCACCACGTTAAAGTTCCTCTCCATTGGGGATGAAGTCAACATCGAACGCTCACATCTGATGCATAAAGAAAATGGCGGGCACAATCTTTATGGGCATATAGAGGGCATGGCAGAAGTCGTCGAGTTTACGGCAACGGGTGAAACTTATCGGTTGGTTCTTCGGCTTCCTCAGGACAACATTAAGTATTTTTTCCTGAAAGGTTTTATTGGCTTGCAGGGTTGTAGTTTAACCATCAACGGTATTGATGAAGAAAACAAGACCATTGCATTAAACTTGATCCCAGAAACATTAAGAATAACCAATCTCAGCAAGATAAAAGTCGGTGATTTCCTCAATTATGAAATAGATCAAACGACAAGAACCATTGTCGATACACTATCCCGAACATTATCAAGAATGCAGTAATCTTTAATCGAACTGGAAATAGGAAGTGGTCGTTGATTTTCATCATGACCACTTTCTAGAGTGAACTCAGTTTAATGTATCTTGTGCCCACTTAAGGCTGCTTTGATATTCTGTTGGTAATAGCGAGGCTAACGTTTGCAACGTTGTTTTCAATATTCCCTTATCCGCATGAACCACATTTAAGTGGCCAACCTTACGCACTGGACGAACATCTTTTTCATACCAATGCAAACGAACCAGTGGCAAACTCAGCCAGGCGGGATTCACCTCTGTGCCGATCAGATTGATCATGACGGAGGGGGCGAAGATTTCGGGTTGTGGCATGGGGAGATTCAAGATCGCCCGTAGATGAAGTTCAAACTGGCTGATAGAGGCGCCGTTTTGCGTCCAGTGACCGCTATTATGAACTCGTGGAGCCAATTCATTGATCAACAACTTATCGCCAACAATAAAGCATTCCATCGCCATCACGCCAATATAGTTCAGGTGATTCATGATGGCAGACAGCATCTGCTCTGCTTGCTGCTGAAATGGCTTATCGGCGCAATTATCAGGTAACGCAACGCTGGTACGCAAAATACCTTCCTGATGCAAATTGTGGGTCAAGGTATAGAATACGGATTCCCCTTTGGCATTGCGGGCACCCACCAGCGAGACTTCACCCGAAAACGGTATCCCCTGTTCGACAATACATTCACCATAAATTTCCGGTGGCAGCGTTGTTTCATCACCCGGCCGGATACGCCATTGGCCACGCCCGTCATAGCCTCCTGTCCGTCGTTTAACGATGATGAAATTGCCTAATTCCGCAAAGAGCTGTGGCCATTGGTCAGGGGCTGAAAGCAGTTTCCACGGCGCGGTCGCCAGACCTAACGTATCCATAAGCTGCTTTTGCGGCAAACGATCCGCCAGTTGCGGAAAAATATCGCGATTGATAAAAGCCTGATGATGAGCCAGTTCGCGGGTTAATGCGGTTTCGGGCCAACGCTCAATTTCTGCGGTGATAATGCTGCTTTGATAAGGCACGGCTTCCGGTTCGGCATCCAACCCAACGGGATAAACAGCAATCCCTAATGGCTCTCCAGCTTGACGCAACATTCTGCCCAACTGTCCATTTCCCAATACACAAACCGGCTTCATGCACCCTCCCGCGGATCTGGGTTATCCAAAACGGCTTGGGTTTGGGTACTGCGCCAGTCTGACAGACGCTGTAACAGCGCATTATCATGCAAAGCCAGCACTTGGGCGGCCAGCAATGCGGCATTTGCTGCGCCTGCTTTGCCGATAGCCAGCGTACCAACGGGGATGCCCTTTGGCATTTGGACGATAGAATACAGGCTATCGACACCGCTAAGCGCAGCGCTTTGTACAGGAACCCCAAACACAGGCACCAGCGTTTTGGCTGCCAACATGCCGGGTAAATGTGCCGCCCCGCCGGCGCCCGCGATAATTACGGCAAAACCGTTTGCCTTCGCGTGTTCCGCGAAATGAAAAAGTTTATCCGGCGTTCGGTGTGCCGAAACGATTTCAACGTGAAAAGGAATAGCGAGTTCGGTCAAGATATCGGCGGCATGCTGCATTGTGGCCCAGTCACTTTTAGAACCCATGACAATGGCAATTTTGGCGTGGTTTTGGGTTTCTATTTCCATTGGGGAAGTCATTGTTGGGGGAATAGTTGTAGTGGGATCAGAGCGGGACGTCATAAATCAGATGCTCCTGTATTGGGTGTCTACCAGAACAAAGATGAAATTTCAGACGGCGGATCATATCATGCTCATTGCACAAGGAAAACGTTTGCGTGGCTTGATTTGTCGATTTTTACAAAATAAGTAAACAGGTTTAGAAGGGGAAGGATATCAATTCAATAGCCGCTTCTGTGACTTTGAACATCGAACCTTGGTTATGCCATGCCCCTAATACACCGCGATGCACGGTTTTATCGCCAATCTGAATATCGTGTATTGCTGGACGATGGGTATGCCCATGAATGATCCAACCAACCTGGTATTTTTTAAAGTGCTCAATCACAGCCTCTTGATTGACATCCATAATTGATGCGGATTTTTGGCTGTTGGCATATTGGCTATTTGCCCGCATTTTGGCGGCAATTTTTAAGCGGATAAACAAAGGGAGAAACAGGAATAACCGCTGTATCCACGGAGTGTGTACTCGTTTACGATATTGCTGATAGTCGACATCATCGATGCATAGCGTATCACCATGTAAGATCAGAATACGTTTACCGTACAATTCCAGCACTTTCTCCTGTGGTAGCAAGATCAAACCGCTTTCTTTAGCAAAACGGGAGCCAAGCAAAAAATCACGATTGCCATGAATGAAATAACAGGGGATGCCTTTTTGTTTCAGTTCATTAAGTGCCTGGGCGATTTTAGCATGTAATGGGTTGGGGTCATCATCACCAATCCAGTAATCAAAAAAATCACCGAGAATATAAAGACTCTCAGCATGAATCGCCTCTTCACGTAAAAAACGCAGAAAACCGGCAATAATTGCCGGTTCTTGTTCACTGAGATGCAAGTCTGCAATAAACAACGTATTCATATAGCGATGATTCTCTAAACGACAATTATTCGCTAACAGTCACACGTTCAACGATCACATCTTCATGTGGTACATCTTGGTGCATACCGCTACGACCCGTGGAAACACCTTTGATTTTATCAACCACGTCCATGCCTTCAACAACTTCGGCAAATACGCAATAACCCCATCCATCTGGACGTTCTGAACGGAAGTTCAGGAAATCGTTATCGACAACGTTAATGAAGAACTGGGCAGTTGCAGAGTGTGGATCATTGGTACGTGCCATCGCGAGGGTGCCACGGCTATTTTTCAGGCCATTGTTGGCTTCGTTTTTGATAGGGGACTTAACCATTTTCTGCTTCATGCCGGGTTCAAAGCCACCGCCTTGGATCATGAAGCCATTGATAACACGATGAAAAATTGTGTTGTCATAAAAACCTTCTGAGCAATAACTCAGGAAGTTTTCAACAGTTACAGGCGCTTTATCAGCGAATGTCTTGATTACGATATCGCCAAAATTGGTGTGGAAAGTCACCATAATAGAAATCCTAATAATAGTTTTGGTTAACCCTGTATCTAGGGGGTTCTGAACAACCGCTGTTATATCATATCTCAGATTTCGAGTCAGTACTTGGAGGCGGTATCAGAACAAGGTAGCTTGTGGCACTTGCAAAGCATTGCGTATCAGGGTGAAATACCTTGTCTGGCTTCTCTACATTTTCGTTTATTTATCTTGCTGATAAAGAAGCCTATAATCAGTCAATTCATTTGATTTTATTACACGTACAGTCATTTTTACGGAAAACCCACTGATGCTAAAAATTTTCAATACTCTCAGTCGTCAAAAAGAAGAATTTAAGCCGATTCACGCAGGAAAAGTGGGCATGTACGTGTGTGGCATTACCATTTATGACTTATGCCATATCGGTCATGGTAGGACATTTGTGGCATTTGATGTTATTGCCCGTTATCTGCGTTATCTGGGGTACGATCTGACGTATGTCCGTAATGTTACGGACGTGGATGATAAAATTATCAAACGTGCAATCGAAAATAATGAAAGTTGCGACGATTTAACTGCACGCATGTTGGCAGAAATGTACAGCGATTTTGATGCATTAAATATCCTGCGTCCTGATTTAGAACCTCGCGCAACACAACATATCCCAGAGATTATTGCTATCACGGAAGAACTGATTAAACGTGGACACGCTTATGTTGCCGCTAATGGTGATGTCATGTTCTCCATTGACACTAACCCTGATTATGGGCTGCTGTCTCGCCAGGATTTGGATCAATTACAGGCTGGCGCCCGTGTTGAAGTGGCAGATGTAAAACGTAACCCAATGGATTTTGTACTATGGAAAATGTCCAAGCCGGGTGAGCCGAGCTGGCGTTCTCCGTGGGGTGCCGGTCGGCCGGGGTGGCATATTGAATGTTCCGCCATGAATGGCAAGACGCTGGGTCACCACTTTGATATCCACGGCGGGGGGGCAGATTTGATGTTCCCGCACCATGAAAATGAGATCGCCCAATCAACGTGTGCCCATGATGGCCCTTACGTCAATTATTGGATGCATTCCGGCATGGTCATGGTGGATAAAGAGAAGATGTCCAAGTCGTTGAACAACTTCTTCACCATCCGTGATGTGCTGGAATACTACGATGCTGAAACCGTACGTTATTTCCTGTTGTCCGGTCACTATCGCAGCCAGTTGAATTATACGGAAGAAAACTTGAAACAGGCCCGCACTTCTCTTGAACGTCTGTATACTTCCCTGCGTGGCATGGATAAATCCGCCCAGCCTGCTGGTGGAGAAGCGTTTGAAGCCCGTTTCATTGAAGCGATGAACGATGATTTCAACACACCAGAAGCGTATTCAGTTTTGTTTGATATGGCGCGTGAGCTTAATCGTCTGAAAACAGAAGACATGGCTGCGGCTAACGGTCTGGCCGCCAGCATGCGTCAATTGGCGGGGCTTCTCGGTCTGTTGGAACAAGATCCAGAACACTTTTTACAAGGTGGGGCTAAGGCGGACGACGACGTCGCCCAAATTGAAGCACTCATCAAACAGCGTAACGATGCCCGTAAAAATAAAGAGTGGGCATTGGCTGATGCGGCGCGTGACCAGTTAAATGAAATGGGAATTGAGTTGGAAGATGGTTCCCAAGGAACAACATGGCGCCGTAAGTAATCGATTTTGGCTTTATTGAACACCAGAACCGCCCCTTCGATGGGCGGTTCAATTTTTATCGTATTTGCGCTTTCACAGCGAAATTTTTTAGTTGGAATACTGAGTTGTATCAGTGAGCAGAATCAAAACTGAGAGTTTTATCGATGGTTATTGAGATGCTCAGGATAGAAAGCATTTCCAGCGTGATAGGTGACTTTTCCAGAAACAGCATCCCGTTTCATTGCAATAAAAGAAGTATTACTCAGGTGCTCGGGTATTTGATGTGTGTTATCACTGGAAGCCGGATTAAGAAGAGAAATCTTTACTCTGCGTTTAGCATTACTTAACTTATAAGACAAACCTAACAACCTTCTTGCAGCTCTATTACTTAACATAATTAACTCCGTTTCAGTTGTACATAAGATCCCCAGTATAGCAACTCATTAGAAAATTGATATGATTGTTTATCAATATATCGACAATGTCACATATCCTGTAGATAAACCCAGATAAATTTGCCGCCTGAATCATTAATACGACGACACCTATTATTACCCTTGTATTATGTGCTTGTGGGATTTGTCTGGTTTTTTGTATTAAAATAAGTTGTAAATCAGGATGGTAACGATATTTACTAATAACATCGGCGTTATGATTGACATCATATTGCCTAAATATTTATATACCAATCCAACTTCAAGTTGCAGTTTGCAAACCAATGGAAGTGCTTATATCTCCCCGCTGCGCGGGAGATATAAAACGCATCTTGAAAGGCGACGGGTATATATCACCTTGTGCTGATTGATATAAATGAAAAATAAAAGAGAATTAAATTCTATTTATAAAAAAACAGCACCTTAAATATATAAATACATCAGGTGCTGTCTTTCCGAACAGTGTAGTATTAGTGGTAATGTTTATTCACTGAGTGACTCTTCAACGCGAACAGATTCACCATTAAAGGTAACCACCTTACCGGCGGTAATCTTGCAGCGTTTGCGAGTTTCGAGTTGACCATCAACCTGTACCAAACCCTCTGCAATCATGGCTTTCGCCGCAGCACCACTCTCACACCACCCTTGAAATTTCAGTAAATCGCATAACTCGACATAAGGGTGACCATCTAAATAAAAAATTTCCATTAATAACCTTCAGTTGTATCCACATCATGATATTCCTCGCAAGCCTGCAAGGTATTTTGAATCAATGTTGCAACAGTCATCGGACCGACACCACCCGGTACAGGGGATATCCAAGCTGCGTGTTCGGACGCCTTATCGAAATCCACATCACCAATGACTTTGCCATTTTCCAGCCGATTAATGCCAACATCAATGACAATCGCACCCGGCTTAATCCATTCACCAGGAATAAAGTTTGGCTTGCCAACAGCCACGACCAGTAAATCAGCCTGTTCAACATGTTGACGTAAGTTTTTGGTAAAGCGATGGGTGACTGTCGTTGTACAGCCCGCCAACAGCAATTCCAGACTCATTGGGCGGCCAACAATATTGGAAGCACCGATAATAACTGCATTTAGCCCATAGGTATTAATCTTGCAGCGTTCAAGCAGAGTGACAATGCCACGGGGAGTACAAGGGCGCAGCCTGGGCGCGCGTTGACACAGACGGCCGATATTATAGGGGTGGAAACCATCGACATCCTTATCGGGACGAATACGTTCCAGTACCTTGACATTATCAATGCCGGCAGGCAAAGGGAGTTGAACCAAAATACCATCGATTTGCGCATCGGCATTCAGGTCATCTATCAGGGAAAGTAATTCAGCTTCGCTGGTCGTATCAGGTAGATCATAAGAGCGGGACATAAACCCAACTTCTTCACAAGCGCGGCGTTTGCTGGCGACATAAATTTGGGAAGCAGGGTTTTCTCCCACTAAAACGACAGCAAGACCTGGCGCTCGTTTTCCGCTGGCAACGCGCAGCCTGACTTTTTCTGCAACTTCGCTTCTGATTGTCTGCGCAATCGTTTTCCCATCAATAATTTTTGCTGACATGTAGTTAAGATTCCATTATTAAGTATAGGAATGGGTGCTATTTTGTCAGAACATGAACCGCCTGTCAGTTTTATTAATAATCATAAAATGAACATATGAGCGAAAAGGGCATTGACTCATTCCATTATGCCCGTATAATCCGGTGCTGCATTAAGGCATTAATAATGTTTCTTATTCTGCATCCCCTAATGCGCCCTTAGCTCAGCTGGATAGAGCAACGGCCTTCTAAGCCGTAGGTCACAGGTTCGAATCCTGTAGGGCGTACCATCCTTTAATATCTTATCGTCTTCCAAAGTCCACAAAACTCCAGTAAATACGCAGTATTAGCCATTCTTCGTTCTCCCGTAGTCTAGTAAGGTATGTTGAAATCTACGATCTTATGGGGGTATATTTAGGGGTACGTTCAGGTTCAATGAAGTGAGATACCCCCAAATGAAGCTAACAGCCCGACAGGTGGACACTGCAAAGCCGAAAGAAAAACCCTACAAACTTGCCGATGGCGGCGGATTATATCTATTGGTTAACCCAAATGGCTCTCGTTATTGGCGGTTAAAGTATCGGATCGCAGGCAAAGAAAAATTGCTCGCATTGGGGGTATATCCTGATATATCTCTCGCAGAAGCAAGAAATAAGCGAAATGAGGCAAGGAGAACGCTATCAGGTGGTAGTGATCCGCTTGAGGAAAAGAAAGCTGAAAAAGTCGCCAGAGCTTTTGCGGTCAATAATAGTTTTGAGTCCATCGCCATTGAGTGGCACGAACATAAGCGCCCTAATTGGTCAAAAGGATATGCCGAAGACATTCTGGAATACCTGCGAAAAGATATTTTTCCCTATGTTGGGAAACGTGCTATTACTGATATCAAACCCGCTGACATGTTAGCCGTTCTCCGAAAGATGGAGCAACGCGGCGTGTTAGATAAATTGAAAAAAACCAGACAAGCATGTCGGCAAATTTTCACATATGCCGTTATTACAGGACGAGCAGAATTCAATCCCGTTACTGATCTTGCCAGCGCGCTTAAGGCACCAAAGCAAAAACACTTCCCACACCTTTTAGCAGATCAAATGAATGACTTCCTGATAGCCTTGAATGATTATAGTGGAAGTAAGGTTACTCAATCAGCTACATGTTTGCTGATGCTTACTGGAGTGCGTACCATCGAATTGAGAGAATCAGAATGGACTGAATTCGATTTAGATAAAGATATCTGGCAAATACCTGCCGAACGTATGAAGATGCGCCGTCCTCACATCGTACCGCTATCAAATCAGGTTAAAGCTATTCTTATTAAGTTACACGCTATTACAGGGCGCGGGAAATATGTTTTCCCTGGTCGTAATGATGCGGGTAAGCCAATGAGTGAAGCCGCCATTAATCAGGTTCTTAAGCGTATTGGTTATGATGGCAGGGCAACAGGCCACGGATTCCGCCACACTATGAGTACAATTTTGCATGAACAGGGCTATAACACCGCATGGATTGAGACACAGCTTGCTCATGTTGATAAGAACAGTATCAGAGGAACATACAATCACGCCCAATATTTGGATGGTCGTAGGGAAATGTTGCAATGGTATGCCGACTATATGGATGTACTCGAACAAGGCGAAAATGTATTACATGGCGAATTTAAGAAGCGCGCTTAATTGGGTGAATAAACAACAATAGTTGTCGTTCAATATATAACTACTTAAGGTTATTTTTAATCATAAGTAGTTATGTCTGTAAACTGTAAGATATATTACATTCTTTGTATGAAGCAAGTTACTATTCCAACGTGATGATCTCACATTATAAATTCGGTTTAATTACTCCTGTTCTAATAACATCCAGAAACATCAAATATGGACAAACTAACAGGGGAAACTATATGTCAACAATTACCACATCTAAAGAAAGTCTTATTCGCTTGTCCGAGGTTCAACGCAGAACGGGTTACAGTAAAGCGTGGATTTACAAACTCATTGAAGAAGATAAATTTCCGAAGCAAGTCAAAATTGGCACTCGCTCAATAGCTTTTATTGAGTCAGAAATTGATAGCTGGATAGCTCAACGTATCGCTGAATCTCGCGGTGAGATGATGTAATGAAAAAATACATCTCACCAACCGACGAACAGAGGAAATATATTCTTTCTGCTTATGGTGAATCTGAAAGAAGAATAAGGGAAACAGAACGAAAAAGATTAACGAGTATATCAAGAGGACATTGCTATAAATTAGAAGCCTTGGGTTTATTTCCTCCACGTTGTCATTTTGGGCGTAATTCCTGTGCGTGGCTTTTAAGTGATATTTTATGGTGGATACGCAATCCTCCAAAAGTAGAAAACGTAAACAACCCATATAGCCGAAAAGCACAGTAAATAAAGAAAAATCATGAAAAATAAAAAGACGGATAATAACCGTTACGGATATCCCTACGCCAAAAATAAGAAAAGTGATATTTCAATTATTTCTATAGTGATTAGTTGGAAGGAAAAGGATAGCACCGTGAATGCTATCCTTGGTGTGATCTATTTGCCCTCTTTGAAAGAGAAAAGATTGATTCAACTTTTAACTTTACGCTTCTCTAATTTGATCTTTTTTTCACAGGCATCAATAACCCATGCTGAGAAATTAGAATTTGGATTTATAGACTTATCACCATCCACATATGTATTGATTTCATCAAGTAACTCATGCGGAAAGCGGATGCCTTTTGTTGTTGAACGATTATTTTTATATCCCGTAGCCATAGTGAATTCTCATAGTTGGTGTACTAACACTATACCCGAAAAAATTGAAATTAAAACACTTGACGTGTTTGTACACCAAAGTGTAAGGTGTTTGTGCACTAAGAATTATTTGATTAGTGAAAATAACAACGCCTCGAAGTGCTGGAACACTGTCGAGGCGTCTAACCACAACGTAAAAGAGACTTACGCTATGGCTGACATACAGCATAACCAAACTCGCCTTAAATTTACATTCTTAATTGCATCCGGCACTCAGCGGCTGGCTAATATGTCCTCTTTGATCTTCGCATTACGTCAGGGGGCATACCATGAGTAATAAACCTATCTCACTAAAACAGGCGCTATATCGTGCAGGTTTGGGTATTTCACTGTTCACGTTCATTACCAAAAAAGCCAAAGGTGAATGCGAAATCAATTTAAATAATCTGATTGCATTGGCGCACGGCATTCATCAGGAGGTTCACCGCGCCCTGTTGAAACATGCTCCGCAGCCACCGATGAATAAATTATTAAATTGCATTGTATACAGGAAATCCGACCCATTAGGTCAGGCTTCATTTCGTGCGGGATTATGTACCTCTTTATATGAGGTTATTCTTGAACAGGCCAGCCAACACTGTTCGGAAGAGTTACACGATTTGCTTTCACTGGCCTGTGATATTAATCAGGAAGTCTACTATTCGCTTTATGCAGCGGTTAATGGTGAGGACGAGTGATCATGAGTCAGGGAAATAATAATCAGAAAAGCCGCCCATTAGATGTTATTCGAACAGTGAAGACATCAGCCATCAATCGTTGGCAAAGCCTGTTGCCTGCTTGTGGTGTTGATATTCCGGCAAAAGGCAAACACGGCGCTTGCCCAATCTGCGGCGGTACAGACCGTTTTCACTTTATGGATGATAACCATCATGGCGATTGGCATTGTCGCCAGTGTGATGAGCCGAGTTACGGTGATGGGCTGGATTTGGTGGCAAGAACCAAAGGGATCACGGTCTTTGCAGCGGCTAAGCTGGTGGCGAATGTGTTGGTAATGCCTTTACCTGAACCTAAGCCCACCAAAGCACAACCACGAACAGTGAAATCTATTGCTGAACGCATCGCAACAATGCTCGCTACAGCTATTACGGGCGAATCTCAATATCTGGTGAAAAAGGGGCTGCAATGCCCCAATCAACGGTTATTGAAAGATGGTGCTTTATTGCTGGTGACTCAGATGCTGGACGGCACAATCACGGGTGCGCAGACCATCAAGCCAAACGGTGAAAAACGACTTGTTTCAGGGACTCAGAAGAAAGGCAGTTTTATTCCCGTGTCAGAGATTACCGGAACGTCCGATACCTTTATCATTGCTGAGGGTTATGCAACGGCGTTAACTGTCAGTCAGTTACATGAAGGCATGGTACTGGCGGCAATTGATGAAAGCAATTTACTCACGGTTGCCGAACTGGTCAGAGCGCAGTGGCCAGACGCAAAAATTATTCTTGCCGCTGATAATGACTGGCATGAGCAAGGCGAACAGGACAAAAACGGTAGGCTAAAAAAGAATGTCGGCAAGATAGCGGCAGAAAAGACCGCTATAGCGATTAACGGCTGGGTAACACTACCGCCTACGGAATTAAAATCTGATTGGGACGATTATCGCCAGCATCACGGCATTAAGGCAGCAAAGCAGGCATTCAGTAACGGGTTATATCAGGTTGGGGAGAAAAAACTCATGGAAGCAGAAGCGGTGGTTATTCACGAAACGAAGCCAAAGAAGACCAATAACAATCTGGCACAAATGGCAGCCAGCCAACGCGGGGCGCTGTTGGTTGAATATTACAGAAAAATTGCGGTCAATCCTGAAAGTGAAATGGCCTATCGTTATAACGGTGCAACATGGGAAAGCGTGTCGGATAGCGAACTGCGTCGCGCAATGGTTGCCATCTTCGACCAGCACGAAACACCTTACAGCCCGAACGGCATTAATAACGCGATCAGTGCGATGAAATTACAAATTCCTGTCATTGGTGAACCGAAACGGGAGTTAATCGGATTCAGTAATGGTGTGTATGATTTATCGGTACAGGCGTTTAAACCCCACGCCCCTGAGCATTGGCTTATGAACCATAATGGGATAGCATTCACAGAATCGGTAGCCGGGGAAAATATCCGGCAACACGCTCCGTATTTCTATCAATGGCTGTCTCATGCGGCTGGAAATAATAATGAAAAAATGGCGCGTATCAATGCGGGTTTATTTATGATCCTGGCAAACCGTTATGACTGGCAGTTATTTATTGAGGTCACAGGTGAAGGCGGTAGCGGTAAAAGTGTGTTTACTTATATTGCGACTTTATTAGCAGGTGAACACAATACCGCCAGTGGGAATATGAAAGCGCTGGATGAAGCCAGAGGGCGTTATCAGTTTGTCGGGAAGAGCCTGATTACATTGCCTGATCAGGTTAAATATGTCGGTGAGGGCGCAGGCATCAAGGCAATTACAGGCGGCGATCTGATTGAAGTTGACGGGAAATATGAAAAACAATTTTCCACCATTATTAAAGCCGTGGTATTAGCCACCAATAACGAACCGATGAGCTTTACAGAACGTAATGGCGGGATTGCACGGCGGCGGGTGATATTCCCGTTTAATATTCCGGTCAAAGAATCAGAAAAAGACCCGGAATTATCGGAGAAAATCAGCCGGGAACTGCCTGTGATTATCCGTCATTTATTGAACAAATTTGCCGACCAGAATAAGGCTAAAAAGCTGCTACAGGCGCAACGCGATTCTAACGAAGCACTCTTGGTGAAAAGTAACTCCGATCCGCTGTATAATTTCTGTGCTTATTTGGTCTCGTTGGGGAAAGAGCTAGGCATGAAGATGGGGAATAAAAATATTCATCCCAGAGCACCCAGAATATACCTTTACCATGCCTACTTGTCTTTTATGGAAGCCTATGGGTTTGACAGGCCACTCACATTAACGAAATTCGGGGATTCCCTGCCTAAAGTAATGCAGGAATATAAGAAGGACTACCGGAAATTCAAAACCAAAAAAGGCTATTATTACAATATTGATTTAACGGACGAGGCGAATGAATGGCTTCCGGCTGTGCCTGAACCAGCGAATAAATAACCTGCCCTGTATAAACTTTTTATGCTTAACTGTACACCCTATGCAACAAAAATCATAATTTGTTGAATTTAAATATAAAAACAGGGTTAATAGTTATCCTTTAACTATACACCCACTATTCACCCTGTTCATTTTTCTGAATAATTAAAGGAGCATAGTACGGATAGTCGATGGACACGGTATCCAACTTAAAAAATCATTTATTTTCAATTTATTAACTGATTTGTGGATAGGGTGCACAGTTGAAGGGCGTAAAAAGATTTTTAGGGGACTCTCTTTGGCAGGTAAATAAAAGCCAGACAAATCAGAGAAAGCATAAGTAGTGTATCAGTTTTATTTTTTGGTATTACCTGAAATTTAAATGATGTAATTATCTGGTTTTATTTAAGAACAGACGTTAATCACAATTTCATTGATGGACTTTTATTCAGACTGGAATCCATAAATAATCCTGTTGTATCCTGTTTCATTCATCTGATATTTATCGGCAGTCAGATCACAGGAGACAAGATGTCACACGTTATCTACTTATCACTCAAAGGCAAGAAACAAGGATTAATTTCAGCGGGATGTTCAACGCCTGAATCCATTGGCAATCGTTATCAGACAGGCCGGGAAGAGGAGATACAG
>NZ_NJCX01000018.1 GCF_002632875.1 Xenorhabdus kozodoii | reverse complement strand
GAAATGAACCATTGGGCTATTGATTTCTTATTCATGAAAAAATCCCCTAAATGTAAAAAAACAGGCTGACTATAATATCAAATATCTCCTATTGGGATATACTCTAACTATTCTTTTATATTTCCGGTTTGGGATAGATTATTTAAAACTTACCATAAGGAAACCTTCAAGAGAGACTGGTATTATGGTTTGTCCTATCAACGAGATGTGGATATGTTCCAATCTATATTAAGGCCATTAAAGTAAAACTAACTTAATTATGGTAATCATATGAAAAAATTATCTTTCCCCATTCGAATCCCTCTCTATTATGTTAGAGGAGGGACTTCAACCGGCGTCGTTTTACTACAAAAACATTTACCAGAAAAAAAAGAACTAAAAGAAGAGATTCTCAGGCATATAATGGGCGTTTCCCTTCAAGGGAGAAATGAAAATAATAAACAACTTCAAGGTTTGGGTAGAGAAACTACAACGAGCAATAAAGCCTTTATCATTGATATAGATTATAAAGATAAAAAGGTGATGAGTACTTTTGCCCAACTTGAGAAGGGGAGCAATACTGTATCGTGGGAGGTTAATTGCGGAAATATGACATCATCAATACCTTTGGTGATAAGAGATCTCCCAGAAGAGAAGTTGTTAATGCCTGATGGAAAGTTAAGGATTTATAATACAAATACCAATAAAAATATTTTATGCACAATGGCGAATGTATCGCCTAAATACCAATTGGCACCTATGCCGGGGGTTATTGGTGATTTCCCGGAAGTTAATGTGTCATTTGAAGATCCGGCATGTTCAAAAACAAAAGCCCTTTTTCCGACAGGGAGACTGATTGACAAAGTGAATGGTATTCCGGTCACTTGTATCGATGTCGCCGTACCGATGATCATTGTTAACGCAGAAAGTTTAGGGATCACCGGTTATGAAAATCCCGATGAGATTAAAAATAATAAACTATTACAAGAAAAAATCATGAAAATCAGGGTGGATATGGGGATTAAAATGGGCATCCGTAAGAGAAATGGCGGAGTGATGGATGAAAAGGATTTAAAAGGTTCTATTACCCAACCTAAAATAGCCATTGTTGCTCCGCCATTATCCGAAGGTGATATTAGTATCCGATATCTTACACCCAAAAATGTCCATTTATCTATTGCCGTATCAGGTGGGTGCTGTTTAGCGGCTGCTTGCTGTTTTTCTGGTACTGTTGCCAGTCATATCTATTATCCTAATAGGATTAATGGTAATTCGACGGTGAGTATTGAACACTTGTCTGGAATATCTGAGTTTAGTATCACGCATGATGGCGAAGATATAAAGTATGCCAGTGTACCGCGAAATGCCCAAGTTCTTATGAAAGGTGAGTTTTTTATTTATAATCCCAGTGATGAATTAGAAAGAATAATGAAAGATTTCACATGATAAATTCGGTTATTGGTTGGGTCGGTATTCAACGACTGTCACAAAAGACATTTTGCCTTTTGTGACAGAAGGTTAACCCAAATTTCTATCCGGCATTCGGGTGATTGATAATTTTTTCATTTCAATTTTGTTTTTTCATTTCAATAAGATATTGGCTGCCTCCCGTTAGGGAAAAATTCAAGTTGTGTGTATCTGTGATAGCGAATCCAGCCTGTTTGGCAATGAATTCAAATTCTGAACGATACCGCTCCTTACCTGACAAAAGGGTATCCATATGTAAATCAAATGACTCAGCATCGGCATCGTTTTGCTCTTTAAGCATATCGATAACATATAGAACGGAATTTTCATTCATTGCTTTATGACAATTTTTGAGAATATCAATGGCCTGATTATCCGGCCAATTATGCAAAACATTTTTAATGCAATAAACATCATATTCTGGTGGAATAACAGAGAAGAAATCACCATTGATAAAAGTGACTCCTTCTGATTCTCGCCGGGTAAAATCATACTGATCCATCACGTGACATCGAATCTGTGGGTAGTGAATTTTTATATTTTTTGCTAAGGAGCCTTGGCCACCGCCTATATCAATGAATGAAGAAATGCCAGTTAGGGGCAGATGCTCAATAATATGTTTATTCATTGCATTGGTGATTTTTGTCATTAAATGATCAAAAGTATTTTTGAGGGCTTCATTATTTTCATGACTTAAATAATCAAAAAACGTCTCATAATGGTTAAGTTCAAAAGCAGATTTACTATTCATTTTACTCAAGGAAGCGCTGTATTGTGACCAAGCATTCCAGCAGGTTGGGCTTAATTCGAATTTTATGTGTAGTGTTTCGAGGCTGTCTGGATCACTGAGTGATGAGTATTGCTCAGTGAGGTAAAATTTATCCTCTTTTTTTGTTAATACATTAAGTGATTGCATATAATTTAATAACCGATGGAATCTATCTTGAGAAACGTGACATAGTTGGGTAAGTTGTTCCGCAGTTTTGCCATCTTGAGTGCTTAAATACAGTGGTGCTTTGCTTTCGACAAAAGCAAACAGCGCATTAGATCTGCGATAAGCAGTGATCATTTCCAATAGCATTATTTATTTTCCTTATTCAAATGTTTTAAATAACTTCCCTTTTGCAGGGTGAATGATTCATTGGTTTGATATTTTTAATTATTCTTTTTCAACTCATTGATAATGAACGGTAAATTTCCTTTGTTAATATTTTGAGTTTCATCAGAATAGGCTGAATCATAAGTTTTTATAACATTTAGTTAAATGTTTTAGTGTGTTTAAATGTATTGCTTGTTATCAATAAATAATGATTTTAGCGTAAGGTTTGTCGTTTTAATTTTTAGTCATGGTTGTTTTATTATTGCCTGAATATAATTTGGAGAAGCTATTTTTAATAAATGGACGTTACCCAAAAATATTTCAAAGTATGAAATAAAAGTGATAATCGCGATCGGTTCCTATTTCATTAGGGCGTTGTCATGGAGAGGGCGAATATCCAGAAAGGTCATCGTTTAAAATGAGAATAAGGCGGCCTGATAAAAACACCGCCATATTATTATGAGAGGTAAAAATTATTTGGAAATATCCACGCCAAAATATTTATCTGAGATACGGGTATACGTACCGTCATCTTTTATCTCTTGCAAGGCTTTATTCACCGCTTCCAGTAATTCAGCATCCCCTTTACGCAGTAAGACGGCTGACTTACTCGCATCCGTTTGCTGGGCGACAATTTTGACTGGTGCATTAGGGCGCTGTTTTTTGAAATCAAGGAATGACAGGCGATCATTCAGTGTGGCATCGGCACGTCCGGTCGCGACCAGATCAATGGCCTGATTAAAACCATCGGTACTGACCAAATTAGCGCCGTAAGAAGTTGCCAGTTGCCCGTAATTACTGGTCAGTGATTGGGCTGAGCGTTTGCCTTTAATATCAGCAAAGTTTTTAATATCACTGTTATCGTTACGGGTGATCAACACGACTTGGGAAGTCGTATAGGGAATGGAAAAACTGTATTTCGCTGCCCGCTCTGGGGTGACGCCTACCTGATTGATCACCGCGTCAAAACGCTTGGCATCTAATCCTGCAATCAAGCCATCCCATTTGACTTCCATAAATTCAGGTTTGACGTTCAAACGTCGGGCAATTTCACGCGCGATATCCACGTCAAAGCCGATTAATTTATTGCTGGCATCGTGGTAGGTAAAAGGAGGATAAGTGCCTTCCGTACCAATTTTAAAGACGCCAGAGGCTTTTATGGCATCAAAATCTTTGCCGGCATAGCCAGGGGCAGAAATAGCAAGGGCAGTCGCACTCGCCAGTAACAGGCTCAAAATTTTTTTCATCGCTTTTCTCCAAATCACTCATGTTGCTGATATTAAACGTGACTGCTCGCTATATTTCCCAATCCGGTAAGGTTTCTGTCAGGGTTGAGATAAATTCGACAGTACGCATCTTACTGGGATGGGTAAAGAGGGTTTTTGCCGTCCCCGATTCAATAATCTCGCCAGATTCCAGAAAGATCACATCATGGGCCAGATTGGCCGCCAGGCGTAAATCGTGGGTTGCCATTAACATGGTGGTGCCTTCTTTGGCTAATTGCTTTAAAACCGAGACGACTTCTTTGGATAACTCCGGATCAAGCGCCGAGGTTGGCTCGTCGCATAGCAACACCTTGGGAGAAGGTGCCATCGCTCTGGCGATGGCGACACGTTGCTGCTGACCGCCCGACAGGGTAGACGGCCAAACGTCCGCCTTGTGGGATAAGCCGACTTTTTCCAGCAACGCCAGCGCCCGTGTTCTGGCGCGTTCGCGGGACCATTTCTGTACCCAAATCAGCCCTTCCATAATGTTTTCAATCACCGTCAGGTGCGGAAAAAGTTGGAAGTTCTGGAACACCATGCCAGTTTGCAGGCTAAAACGCTGGATTTCCCGGTGTGGCAATCGTTCCTTACCCGTAAAGGTAATTTGCTCTTTGCCAATTTCCAACGTACCCGCTTGCGGGATCTCCAACAGATTAATGCAACGCAGCAAGGTACTTTTTCCGCTACCGGAAGGGCCAATAAGTGCCGTCAGGCTGCCTTCTTTAATGGTCAGATGAATATTTTTCAGCACCTTCTGTCCGTCAAAACTTTTTTCAATGTTGGTAAGCTGGATCATTTTTGGCTTCCTTATTATTGCTGCCGCTTTGTTGGGCGAATTTCTTTTCCAACCGTACTTGCAGTGCTGACAACACCGAACTCAAGAGGAGATAGAGAATAGCCGCTTCGGTATACAGGATTAACGGCTGGTAGGTGACGGCAGCGATGCGCTGTGCCGCCAGAAACATTTCTGGTACGGTAATGACGGAAGCCAGCGAGGTATCTTTTACCAGGGAAATAAAGGTATTAGATAAAGGCGGAATGGAAACCCGTGCCGCCTGTGGCAAAACGATCCGGTGCAATGATTGCCACCAACTCATGCCGATAGAATGAGAGGCTTCCCATTGTCCCTTGGGGACCGAAGTGAGTGCGGCGCGGATCACTTCTGAGGTATAGGCGCCGACATTCAGGGTAAAGCCGATAATCGCGGAGGTGAAGGCTTCCAGTGTAATGCCTGCGCTGGGCAGGGCATAGAAGATCAGGAACAGTTGTACCAGTAGAGGTGTGCCGCGAATTAACCAGACATAGAACCGAGCGACAGCCACCAGCGGCTTAGGGCCATACAACCTGATTAATGCAACGATAAACCCCAATGCGATCCCAAGTGCGAATGTAATCAGCGTGAGGGGGATAGTGAATGTCAGGCCGGCGTAAATCATCGGCCATAGGGAATCCAGCGCTAAATTGAGCCATGATGGGGTCATAGAACCTTCCTGATAGAGACTAAAGATATATTTATTTTTTATAGGGTTGTTTGAATGATGATATGGCAAGAAAAGGTGAACGTTATATATTATAAAGTTATAGCTTAGAACTCCCTGGCGTGCTGGATATATTGCTGTCTTTCTCATTGAAATCATCAATTCTATTGGTATTAATGTGATTTCGAACTTGGTGAATGGAAAATAGATTTATACCAATCGCCTTTCAAGATACGTCTTATATCTCCCCGCTACGCGGGGAGATATAAACACTCTCGTTGGTTTGCAAACGGCAACTTGAAGTTAGATTGGTATAATCTATTAAGAGCCTATTCCATCAGGCTCTATTTTTAATTAATGTTCAGTCCCTTCCGCGAAATATTTATCCCAAATTTTTTGATACGTACCCTCTGCTTTTATTTCAGTAATGGCTTTATCGACGGCGGCTTTTAATTCAGTGTCGTCCTTACGTAACAGTACGGCTGTCCTTGCTGCCTGGGTATCTGCGGCAACAATTTTTACCGGTGCATCTGGGCGATGTTTTTTATAATCGAGGTAAGAAAGTTTATCGTTGATCGTCGCATCGGCACGGCCTGTACTCACCAGTTCCACTTCCTGATTGAAGCCATTAGTCCCGATGATGTCTGCGCCATAATGTCTGGCGATCTGGGCAAAGTTATTGGTCAGGGTATGCGCCGATTTTTTCCCTTTTAAATCGCTAAATGCCTTAATATCGTTGTTCTCTTTGCGGGTGATCAGTACCGCCTCTGAAATCACGTAAGGCAGGGAGAAACGGTATTTTTTCTCGCGCTCCGGTGTAATGGCAATTTGGTTCATCACGGCATCGAAACGCCCGGCATCAAGGCCACCAATCAAGCCATCCCATTTGCCTTCAACAAATTCAGGTTTCACTTTCATGTGCAACGCAATTTCACGGCCAATTTCCACATCGAATCCGGTCAGCTTTCCAGAGGCGTCATGATAACTGAATGGAGCATAGGCACCTTCCGTGCCAATCTTGAATATTCCCGTGGCATGAATGTGATCAAGGGTGGATTGTGCATAGGCAAGAGAGGTGAAACCCCATTGAATAATACCCGCTAATAAGATATTGAGTACCGCTTTCATGTTATTTCTCCGAGAGGGAATTATTGTTTTTTAAATTATTTCTACTATAACGGTAATATCATAAGCCTTATATATAAAATAAAGTTATATCATATCCTGATATTATGCATAATAAATGGGCTTAACTGGGTTTTCTATTGATTATTGCTTAATAATATTTATCATGAAATATATTGGCTTTCCGTTACCCTAAATACAATGCTAACGATAGGTGTCAAGTGCTGAATTCACTGTTTAGAAAAGGCATGGTTGATTCTTTGCCTGTTTGTATCTCCTTTTTCTTTATTTTTACGTCGATTGGTGCGCTTTATCAAAGTCAGGGTGTTCCATTAATGGAAACGTTGGTGGGATCATTGTTGGTCTATGCCGCACCGTTACAAGTGGCTGCGGTCGGTTATCTGGCGGATGGGGCGATCCTATCTGTCATCATTCTGGCATTGCTGATCAACTTCCGCTTTTTCTTGATGGGGATGGTGATGGCACAATATTTTCATGGCGTCCCCAAGCGACATGTTTTGCTGTCGATGTTAGGGTTTAGTGCCAGCACTTATACGGTGACGCATTCACATCTTTCTGCGGAAAATATCACGGATGGAAAATCCCAATTTCATTTTTATCTGGGCGTTGCTCTTCCCTGTTTTGTGATTACCTTCTGCGCCACTTTATTGGGGTATATGTCGGCAGAATATCTGGATTATAGTTCCCTTTCACTGTTTCTTGTCATGTTGGTGCCGATTCATTTTGCCTCCCTGACGGCCAAGCGTTCGGGCAAGGATATGTCTGTTCTGGCGACAGTGATGGGCGGCATTTGCGCACCCTTATTGAATGAAGTGAACATGAAATTAATTGATCTGGCAGTGCCTGTTTTATGTGGATTAGGCATTGCATTTATTGAGCGGAAAATCAGAAAGGGCAGAAGAGCATGATGCTATTAATCGTATTGATGGGGTTAATCAGTTTTATATTAAGGATAGCGCCTTTTTTGATGAATAATAATCGCTTTTTAAAGAAAAAAGGGTTGCTGATTATTTCGCTGGATTATGCCATCTGTTTTATTTTGGGAACGATTATTGTTAATATCTCATTGAATAATTTATCCCTAAGTGAATTAATTGAACAGTTTGATGTTAAATACCTATTTTCCCTGATTACGGTGGTTTTGGCTTATTTTATCAGTAAATATACGCAATCAATATTAAAGAGTTTGGCACTTTCTCTGTTGTTTTTTGTTTCGGTGCAATGGTGGTTTAATTAAAAAAACAGATTACCAAAAAAGCCACTGCAACCTAAATTACAGTGGCTTATATGAATAAATTTCAACTAAGAAAAATTACAATGCCGCAATCGTTTCTTTTTGCGCGAGTAATTTCTCTTTCGCGGCACTGTTGGCCATCAGGCGTTCGCGCTCTTTGGCAACAACGGCTTCCGGTGCACGGCTGACAAAACCTTCGTTAGCCAGTTTAGCTTCAATACCGTTGATCTCTTTATCCAGCTTCTCGATTTCTTTATCCAGACGTGCCAGTTCTGCCTCTTTATTAATCAAACCGGCCATTGGGATCAGCACTTCAGCCCCATCGATCAGCTTGGTGACAGAAACCGGGGCTTCTTCTCCGGCTGCCAATACGCTAACAGAAGAAAGACGACCCATTGCCTGAATGAAATTGAGGTTTTCAGCGACGCGGCGTTGTGCATCGTCATTTGCATCCCGCAGTAAAACTTCCAGCGGCTTGCTTGGCGCGATGTTCATTTCTGCACGGATGTTACGTACCGCAATGATCGCTTCCTTGATCCATTCCAGATCGTTTAATGCCAGTTCATCTTCTTTCGCCTGATCGAATTCAGGGAAAGGTTGCAGCATGATGGTATCTGCATCGATGCCTTTGACAACTTTCACACGCTGCCAGATGGTTTCAGTGATGAATGGAATGATGGGGTGTGCCAGACGCAGCAAACCATCCAAAACGTCAATCAGGGTATGGCGAGCCGCGCGGACTTCCGCTTCTGTGCCTTTGTTGATCGCCGGTTTGGACAGCTCCAGATACCAGTCACAGAATTGGTTCCACGTGAATTCATAAAGAATGTTCGCGGCGATGTCGAAACGGTAAGTATCCAGCGCTTCACGATAGGCTTTCACTGTCCGGTTAAATTCAGCCAAAATCCAGCGATCGGCCAGTGACAGCGACATGTCACCGCCGTTTTGGCCGCAATCTTGTCCCTCTGTATTCATCAGCACGAAACGGCTGGCGTTCCACAGTTTGTTACAGAAATTGCGATAACCTTGCAGGCGTTTCATATCCCAGTTGATATCACGACCGGTAGACGCCAGCGCTGCCAGTGTGAAACGCAGGGCGTCAGTACCGTGGGCTTCAATGCCTTCCGGGAACTGTTTTTCGGTACGCTTGCTAATTTTCTCAGCCAGTTGTGGCTGCATCATATTGCCGGTACGTTTTTCCAGCAGGCTTTCCAGCGAGATACCGTCAATCATATCCAGAGGGTCGATCACGTTCCCTTTCGATTTTGACATCTTCTGGCCTTCTTCATCGCGGATCAGCCCCGTCATGTAGACCGTCTTGAACGGCACTTGTGGCTTGCCGTTTTCATCTTTGATGAAGTGCATGGTCATCATGATCATGCGGGCAATCCAGAAGAAGATGATGTCGAAGCCGCTGACCAGTACATCGGTTGGGTGGAAGGTTTTCAGCGCGTCGGTTTGTTCCGGCCAGCCGAGGGTAGAAAATGTCCACAGGCCGGAGGAGAACCAGGTATCCAGTACGTCTTCGTCTTGGGTCAGGATGATATCGGCATTCAGGTTATTTTCGCGGCGAACTTCGTCTTCATCGCGCCCAACATAGACATTGCCCTGTGCGTCATACCACGCCGGAATACGGTGGCCCCACCACAATTGACGGGAAATGCACCAATCCTGAATATCACGCATCCAGGAGTAGTACATGTTTTCGTACTGTCTTGGCACGAACTGAATATCACCCTTCTCAACTGCTTCAATCGCGACTTTTGCCAGTGGTGCAGTGCGAACATACCATTGGTCGGTCAGCATAGGTTCAATCACCACGCCGCCACGATCGCCGTAAGGCACAGTCAGGTCATGAGGTTTGATTTCAACCAGCAGACCCTGTTTTTCGAATTCAGCCACAATCGCTTTACGGGCAGCGAAACGTTCCATGCCACGGTATTCGGCAGGAAGTTCGGTTGAGTAGTGAGCGGAAACTTCGCCGTTGCTGTCGAAGACTTCTGCGGCTTCGCGGATATTGCCGTCGAAGGTCAGGATGTTAATCATCGGCAGGTTATGGCGCTTACCGACTTCATAGTCATTGAAATCGTGGGCTGGGGTGATTTTTACACAGCCGGTGCCTTTCTCCATATCGGCGTGCTCATCGCCAACAATCAGGATACGGCGGTTCACCAGTGGCAAAAGGATCTCTTTGCCAATCAGATCCTGATAACGTGGATCTTCGGGGTTAACGGCAACACCGGTATCTCCCAGCATGGTTTCTGGGCGGGTGGTGGCAACGATCAGGTAATCTTTGCCTTCTGCGGTCTTAACGCCATCAGCCAGCGGATAGCGCAGGTGCCACATGGAACCTTTCACTTCACGGTTTTCGACTTCCAGATCAGAAATCGCGGTGCGTAGTTTCGGATCCCAGTTCACCAGGCGCTTGCCACGGTAAATCAGATCTTCTTGATACAGGCGAACGAAGGCTTCTTTAACGGCCTTGGACAAACCTTCATCCATCGTGAAGCGCTCACGCTCCCAATCTACCGAGTTACCCAGACGGCGCATCTGGTTAGAGATATTGCCACCCGATTCTGCTTTCCACTGCCAAATTTTGTCGATAAAGGCTTCACGGCCGTAATCATGGCGGGTTTTGCCTTCTTCTGCGGCGATCTTGCGCTCAACAACCATTTGGGTCGCGATACCCGCGTGGTCAGTCCCTGCTTGCCACAGGGTATTTTTGCCCTGCATCCGTTGGTAACGCACCATGGTATCCATGATGGTCTGCTGGAATGCGTGCCCCATATGCAGGCTGCCAGTGACGTTGGGGGGTGGAATGACGATGCAAAAACTTTCACGGCTTGTATCGCCATTCGGCTTGAAGTAACCACTCTGTTCCCAGTGGTTGTAAAGGGGTTGCTCTATCTCTGTCGGATTGTATGTTTTATCGAGAGATGGCTCAGATTGCGTTTGAGTAGCGGGTGTCTTTTCCATTGTATTTTTTGATATTTAATAGGTTGGTGGGGTTGCCATGGTCAAATGAAAGCCGACGCTACGATAGGATTTATATCGTTCGCGCGCTAACTGTTTCAGATTTTCATCAATAGGAACGAAGTCTATCACTTCATGGAAAGCCGTGGCAAAGTCTGCAAAGTGAGGAAGCAGTGTCACCAACACATCACGGGGAGCATTACCTCTTTTTTGGGGCCAGCACAATTCCACGGGGGCGCCATAACGGGGGCCTTCGCCGGCAAGATTGTGCGGTACAAATTGATTCGGCTCTCGTTGCCATAAGGCTTCGTCCAATTTTTCGGCCTGTTGCTGGCTTTCACACGCAATCAGAACCCGCTTCCCTGCCCGCCATTGGTCAGCAGCAAGCTGGCATGCCAGCCATTCATGTGGCTGTAAAGCATCTGGCGATGAGGGTTCCGATGACAGCGTTTCCGGTGACAGTTTTTCTAATGGCAGTTTTTCTAATAAATAGAAGATGGCGTTTTTCATAGTTTCTTCGTTGCAAGATGACGGGAAACTGCGACGGAAAAGGGTATTGCAATTGCAATACCCTTAATTCCATTTATTCCCTCAATACCTTTGTGCCACATTTTATCGTTCAAAACAGGCGGCAGGGGGGATTAATCATCAGCATTTAATCCTGCACGATTTAACAGGAATTGTGACAGGAGCGCAACCGGGCGACCTGTTGCTCCTTTTGCTTTACCTGAACGCCAGGCTGTACCTGCGATATCCAGATGTGCCCAGTGGAACTTGGCGGCAAAGCGGGACAGGAAAGCGCCCGCAGTAATGGCACCGCCGGCGCGGCCGCACGCGTTGACCATATCCGCAAAATTGGATTCTAACTGTTCGGTATATTCATCACCCAACGGCAGACGCCATGCACGATCGCCTGCTTGATCTGAAGCATTCAGCAGTTCATGTGCCAGTGGATTATGGTTAGACATCAGGCCAGTATAGTGGCCGCCCAGAGCGACGACACAGGCGCCGGTCAAGGTTGCGACATCAATGACGGATTCCGGCTCAAAACGCTCAACATAAGTCAGCGCATCACACAGTACCAGACGGCCTTCCGCGTCGGTGTTTGTCACTTCAACGGTTTGGCCGGACAGGGTCGTCAAAATATCTCCGGGACGATAGGCTCGCCCGCCCGGCATATTTTCACAGCCAGCCAGGACACCGATGACATTGATTGGCAATTGCAGTTCGGCAACAACACGCATCGCGCCGTAGACGGAAGCTGCACCGCACATATCATATTTCATCTCATCCATGCCTTCGGCTGGTTTGATGGAGATGCCCCCGGAATCAAAAGTCAACCCTTTACCCACCAGCACGATGGGTTTAGCGGTAGCGTCTTGGCTGCCTTTATACTCCATGATTGCCATCAAGGATTCATTCTGCGAACCTTGACCCACCGCCAGGTACGAATTCATACCCAACTCTTTCATCTGCTCTTCACCAATGACTTTGGTGGTCAGATTGGCGGCATTGTCAGCAAGCTGACGGGCTTGTGAGGCCAGGTATGCTGCATTACAGATATTCGGTGGCATATTGGCCAGATCTTTCGCCGCCTTGATACCTGATGCAATCGCAAGACCGTGCACAATGGCGCGTTCACCGCTGGTCAGCTCGCGGCGGGTGGGGACATTAAACACCATTTTGCGCAATGGACGTCGCAGTTCATTTTTGCTGCTTTTGAGCTGATCAAAAACATACAGTGACTCTTTGGCTGTTTCGACCGCTTGGCGCACTTTCCAGTAATTGTTGCGCGCCTTCACATGCAGTTCTGTCAAGAAACAGACTGCTTCCATTGAACCGGTTTCGTTGAGGGTACTGATCGTTTTCTGGATAATTTGCTTATACTGGCGTTCATCCAGTTCACGCTCTTTACCACATCCAACCAGCAGGACACGCTCAGACAGTACATTAGGAACATGATGTAGCAACAAGGTTTGACCCACCTTGCCTTCAAGTTCACCACGGCGCAATAAGGCACTGATATAGCCGTTACTTATTTTGTCAAGTTGCTCTGCGATAGGGGAAAGACGGCGGGGTTCAAACACGCCGACAATAATACAGGCACTGCGCTGTTTCTCCGGGCTACCGCTCTTTACACTAAACTCCATGCGTTCTCCTGAATCTTAAAGACAAAGACGGATACAATCGCTAAAATACCGCGTTCCGCATTAATTCATCCCAAAGAAAATTAGCTGTTATGTTAAGCTAAGCGTATTATTTTTTGGTACTTAGATACCGATAACTATGTTCTAATTGGGAACCAATATATGGAATGCTTTGGTATCATTTTAGCGATGGGGAAGCCAAACTGATTCATATAAATGGTAGATATACGACGAAGTTAGCGACTTTCCTGCAAAAAGACAAGTTTTCACAGGCGTAATCAGCGTGATCATCATTAGATATCTAGTACGGGAAACCCTGAAAAGTCAAATCGCAATACTGTTCATCTTATCGCTGATCTTTTTCAGCCAGAAACTAGTTGACGTATTGGGTGCGGCGGTAGAAGGAAATATTCCCGCAAATTTGGTTTTATCGTTGTTAGGTTTAGGTGTGCCAGAGATGGCGCAACTTATTTTGCCCCTGAGTTTATTTCTTGGGGTATTAATGACATTCAGCAAACTCTATACCGAAAGTGAAATCACCGTCATGCATGCCTGCGGGTTGGGCAAAAATGTCTTGGTGAAATCAGCGCTTATTCTGGCTCTATTCACATCCGCGTTGGCGGCGGCCAACGTTATCTGGATCACACCGTGGTCTGCCAAATATAAAGCGCAAGTATTGGCGGATGCAAAAGCCAATCCAAGCATTGCGGCGATCGTGGAAGGGCGATTTAGGCCTTCTAATGATGGCAATATGGTGCTGTATATTGGTAACGTGAAGGGCAATACTTTTGAGAATGTTTTCCTTGCCCAGCTTCGGCCGGCGAATGACCAGCGCCCTTCTGTGGTCATTGCCGATGGCGGGCATATGGAAGAGCGCCCGAATGGTAATCAGGTGGCAGTACTCCACCAAGGAACGCGTTATGAAGGTACGGCACTGTTGCGTGACTTCCGCATTACTGAGTTCACGGATTATCAGGCAGTGATTGGGCATCAAAAAGCAGATATCGATAACAAAGTTGAACAAAAATCGATTGAACAACTTTGGCATGATACCGATAACGACTCCCGTGCAGAATTCCATTGGCGTTTGACGTTGATTGCTTCGGTGCTAATTATGGCGTTGATGGTCGTACCGTTAAGTGTTGTCAATCCGCGTCAGGGGCGGATACTCAGTATGCTGCCAGCGATGTTGCTTTACCTGATTTTCTTCCTGCTGCAAAGCTCCCTGCATTCCAATGGCAGTAAAGGCAAACTTGAACCCTTGTTTTGGATGTGGCTGGTCAATGGCGTGTATTTTGCTTTGGCTGTGGCGCTTAATTTGTGGGATATCGTCCCGATGCGTAAGTTGCGTTCACGCTTTAAGAACCAAGGAGCGTCATGATGTTTGGGGTATTGGATAGATATATTGGCCGGACAATCCTGCAAACCATCCTGATGACGTTGTTTATGCTGGTATCGCTTTCCGGCATCATTAAGTTTGTCGATCAGTTACGTAAAGTCGGGCAGGGTGAATATACTGCACTTTCCGCTGGCATTTATACCTTGCTGAGTGTACCCAAAGATATTCAGATCTTCTTCCCCATGGCTGCTCTGCTTGGGGCGTTATTGGGCTTGGGCACATTGGCAACACGCAGTGAGCTGGTGGTCATGCAGGCTTCTGGCTTTACCCGCCTGCAAGTGGCGGGGGCGGTGATGAAAACGGCAATCCCACTGGTCTTGCTGACGATGGTCATTGGCGAATGGGTTGCCCCACAAGGAGAGCAGCTCGCCCGTAATTATCGCTCCCAAAAAATGTTTGGTGGTTCATTGATGTCCACGACCAAAGGTCTTTGGGCGAAAGATGGCTACGATTTTGTCTATATCCAGAGTGTCGGGAAGGATAACACCCTAAATGGCGTCAGCATCTATCATGTTGATGACAACCAAAAATTGTTATCCATAAGATATGCAGATTCAGCGTTGTATGACAAAGATAACCATCAATGGAAGTTATCTCAGGTTGAAGAATCCGATTTAACCAGGGATGGTCGGATCACTGGCTCACAACGTATTTCTGCGGAGTGGAAAAGCCGGCTGACGCCAGAAAAGTTGGGCGTGGTTTCTCTCGATCCCGAAGCGCTTTCCATACGTGGCCTGCATCAATACATTACCTATCTGAAACAGGGTCGACAGGATGCCGGACGTTACCAGCTTAATATGTGGAAAAAAATCTTCGCGCCTTTATCGGTTGCGGTGATGATGCTGATGGCTCTCTCTTTTATCTTCGGGCCACTGCGTAGCGTACCGATGGGATTCAGGGTTGTGGTGGGTATCAGCATGGGCTTTGTGTTCTATGTCTTGAATGAGATATTTGGGCCACTTAGCCTAGTTTATAGTATGCCGCCGATATTAGGGGCGCTGTTGCCAAGTTTGTTGTTTTTTGCAGTGAGTGTTTACTTACTATTATATAGAAAATAACACACTGATCTCTCAGTAAACTTATCTGCCGCCGCCTCCACCTTCAAGAGTGGAGGCGGCTTTTTTGTATCATCGGTAGCGCCCACTTTATGAAAAATGAGTTTACTTTGATGGCTAATTGGCTTACATAAAATGTTACTTCCCGTGTTTTTTTGTAACTCATTTTACGTATTTTCTAACTGAAACGGACGGTGAATAAAAATGAAGGAGCTAAAGTATTATCCAGAGGATTTTTATACCTTTGAAGATAAATACCGTAATATCAAACGGTTAAATATATATGGGCATAGCGTATATTATGAAAATGGTTTTATGTTATGTCTTGATGTTAATGGGCATCAGATTGGCAAAACGGCCCAAGGCATATTTCAGATCCTGCTTCCCCTTAATTTGAAAAGATTTCGTTATATTCGTTTACTCCTGTGCAATTCTGCTGATGGGGATGAAAATTCTTTTGCCTGTCATTTCTCTAAATTGTGCCCGAATAGCTATGTAGAAGGCTATATCGGTAATGTCAGGACAAGAAGGATTGTTTATAACGTAACGGGAGAGAAATTTAACATTGATATAAATCCCAATACCCCTAGGGTAATGAACAGCCTTTTTCAAGTAGGGTTTGTCCGTAATATGAACGCTTCTGGTTATCCCCAGGAAATTACAGATAAGTTTCATCATGCCGTCAATGTATTGCGTCATAATATAGACACTTATGAACCTTTAGATCCGGATACGCCCCATAATGCCGTATGGTATCATGGTGGTGTGAGGGTGGTTGATGAAAGCCAAATTCCTTGAAAGTCCCATGCAGCCTATTGTTCCTTATGCCAAATTAAATTTGATTATGATTACGCGCCAATGCTGCCACTAATTCATTAATCCCATTCGTCACGCGACTAAATTTACTTTGTTCCTTACGGGTCATTACCACAAATACACCAATATTTCTTTCAGGAACCATCGCCATATAGGTATTAAACCCGCCGCCGCCGCCGGTTTTCTGGTAAATACCAGGTACATCGTCTTTGGCATCCATATATACCCAGCCAAGTCCGATACCATCTGCCAGACCGGCCACATCCATTCCTTTGATAGATTTCAGCTCAGTACGCTTAAAGTAGATACTTTGTTCACGGCTGGCAGTCTGTTTCCTCAACTGATTATGGGAAGATAAAAACTGTTGCATCCAGCGCTGCATATCCGCCGGAGTAGAATAAATCCCGCCACTCCCTGCGGCGGCAATGGTATTGACGCAAGGGCTGGATTTAACCCCTGCCATCAAACGGGCGCATTGGGATTGCGTGGGCGTCAGCGTTGTATCCTTCATGTGATAAGGGCGGGTAATTTCCTCTTGCAGTAGACGGGGATAGGATTTTTTCGTGGCATTGGAGAGGGCATCCGCCAATAAATCATAGGCCAGGTTGGAATACGAAGCCGTTGTGCCGGGCGCGGCACTTATTTCTGCGGTTTTCAGCCAAGCCCAGCGGTTCGATTGCGTCGGCCAAATAAACACAGGGCGCCCCCATTTTCCACCGGGTTGTTCCCGTGGTAACCCGCTGGTATGGCTTGCCAGATGATACAATCGGATTGGTTGGCCTGCGCCATAATTCGGCACATTGACACCGTAATAAGTGTATTTTTGCAACGGATCAGTAATCTTAAGATGTTTCTTCTGTGCCAACTTAATCATGACCTCGCTGGTCATCAATTTAGTAATAGAAGCAATGCGAATTAATGAGTCTTGCCGAGGCCGAACGCCGCTCCCTGGATACGTTTCCCCAAAACTGCGATGTATCACCTGATTATTATCGATGACCACCATCGCCATTCCCAAAGGATCGCCCTCTTCAAAGATGGATTGAGAATACTGATCGACCAATGCAGTCGCTATTTTTTTGATATTGTCATTACCCTCGAACACCTCCCACTTTACAGGTTGCGCATTGGATTGCCGAAATTTGTTCTGGTGTGGATGACCAGGATCCGCACAAGCTGAAATCGCCCATGTCATGACTGAAACTGCACACAGTTTATAGAGCCGTTTTTTCATTTTTGGATTAACCAATCAGGGAGCATTCGAGTGGGGAAATAAAGCCGTTATTTGTTTTTCTTAAATATCGCCATCATGGCGCCAATAAAGATACCCAACAGGATACCCGTAAAAATCCAACTGATAATAGTCATGATAATTTACCTCATAGCAGTGTATTGTTTTGAATTATATAAGGAGTTTATCGGTTGTCTATTGGCAGGAAGGAATTATGTGAGAAGGGATTGGCGGGATATGCTGGAAATAGTGGTTGGGTTTTAAGCAAGTGTGGTGAAAAAACAGATTAAGCGATTCTTTTTTCGTCACTTGAACGAAATCGAAAGGATAAGTGTTGCGAATGCGCTTCTGACAGGTATAATGACCCCCGTTCTCCGAATCATTTCAGTGCCGAAGTGGCGAAATCGGTAGACGCAGTTGATTCAAAATCAACCGCCTTCGGGTGTGCCGGTTCGAGTCCGGCCTTCGGCACCATCGGAACATCAATAGACGTCAACGAACGTCTTTTTTTGTGCCTGAAATCCAGTATCCGCAAGGCTTTCCGCGATTTTCCTTTCAACAGAAGTCAATCTGAGTCAACCCACATCAAGTCGCTTGTGAGTGCATCGATTACGTGATCCCGCATGAGCTGTGCCATATCGCCGAACATAACCACAGCGAGCGCTTTTACCGGCTAATGGGGCAGGTTATGCCGGAGTGGGAAATTGTAAAAACGCGGCTGGATAAGATGGCGGGGGTGATATTTTCCGATTTACGATGAGACGAGACATATTTTATTCTGGTCGATAAAATTGATAGAAATGGTGTACATACTCATCTCCCCGCGTCCCCGCGAGATGAATAGAAGAATGCTCGGATACTGAGTCACTAACTAATTTAAAGATGAGTGTTGGCACATTTTCTGGACTGTTAACCCACCAAAAATATTATCAGGGATGTTTCTATGGCCGTACCAACCTACGATAAATTTATTGAACCAGTGTTACGTTTCCTGGCTGGTAAACCTGATGGCGTACCGGCTCGTGATGCACACGAAGCCGCCGCTGACGCACTTAATCTTGATGATAATCAGCGAACTGAAGTGATTGCCAGCGGTCATTTAGTGTATAAAAATCGGGCTTCTTGGGCACACGATCGCCTGAAGCGAGCGGGGTTATCTCAAAGTTTATCCAGAGGAAAGTGGTGTTTGACGCCAGAAGGGGTTAACTGGGTACAAGCTCATTCCCAGCCACTGACTGAAGAGGAAGTGAACCATCTGGCGTTTGATTTCATGAACATCAAGCTAAAGCAGCAGCCGGATGCTGTTGATCTTGACCCAAGACCATCGCTGCCTAACCAGGAAGAGTTGGCAAAGGGCAGCCCGGACGATCGTCTTGATCAGGCGTTAAAAGAGCTACGGGACGCGGTTGCTGATGAGCTGCTTGAAAATCTGTTGCAAGTCTCCCCGACACGTTTTGAGGTTATCGTTCTGGATGTTCTGCATCGTTTGGGCTATGGCGGACACCGGGATGACCTACAACGCGTAGGGGGCACCGGTGATGGCGGTATCGACGGTATTATTTCGCTTGATAAGCTGGGACTGGAAAAGGTTTATGTGCAGGCCAAACGCTGGCAGAACACGGTTGGCCGCCCGGAGCTTCAGGCATTTTATGGCGCGCTGGCCGGTCAAAAAGCCAAGCGTGGCGTGTTTATTACAACCTCCGGTTTTACTTCGCAGGCGCGAGATTTTGCCCACTCCGTAGAAGGTATGGTCCTGGTTGATGGCGAACGCCTTGTTCATCTGATGATTGAAAACGAAGTCGGCGTTTCCTCCCGTTTGGTTAAAGTTCCCAAACTGAACATGGATTACTTTGAATAATACTTGAATCCGAGCCGGAGCGAATCTCCTGTATGGAATGACCCTGCGCCCCTAAAGAATCCAATACCCTTCCCAACACAAACAAATTATTGCGATCGCGTTCGCATCGTGGAAAATGCTTAACCATGTACTGCGTTTATATCAACGAAATTAATAACTTTTATTAAATCACGGGACGGGGAATGGACAGGAACACTCAGGGGTTTGCATCATACTGGCGTAACTCCTTAGCAGATGCCGAGTCTGGCAAAGGGGCGTTTGAGCGTAAAGATGCAGATAAATTCACCCGATGGATGGACATCACCACGGGACGGCTGGATGAGGAGATTGTTCGCTCCTTCTTTGAGGGGGAAGGCGACGCGATTAAAACAGTCGAGGTGCTGTTACGGCCAAAAGCTTGGATCCGCCTGCTACAGCATGGCAAAGAGCGGACAGCAGGCGCGCCCGGTATCGTAACACCGTTAGTAACTTCTGCTCTCCTGAACCGCGAAGGATTTTTATTCCCCACGGCACCCACCACCGTCCCTCGTGACCTGCTCGAACCCCTCCCCAAAGGCACCTTCTCAATTGGCGAAATGGCGCAATATGACGAATACAAAACCAAGCATAACTCGACCACCTTTGGTGCGGATGGCGAACAACAATGCCGCGCGGAAAATGATGAGCAGCGGGCTAAGCGTTATGAAAAGCATCAGCAGCAATGGCAAAAGTACCTGACTGAGACAAACAATCTCCTGGAAAACGTGGCCGGAAAATGGCTCGCCACCCACGAGCAATACGAACCGGCAGGGTATGGCTACGTTATCAAAGCGAACCAGCCCGGCGGAGCCAGTCGCCACATCCTCTCCCTGTACGATCATCTGCTGGTGTGTAAAAAAGAGGTTCCGTTGCTGGCGCGCTTTGCCTCGACGGTAAGACCACCCATAGAGCCGCTTCTTGCCACTAATGCGAGATTCAGAGAGCGGTTGGGGCATTCCGGGGATAAGTTCCCGCTGGCAGCGGCGCAGCGTGATGCCCTGAGCCATTATCTTACGCAGCAGATGGGCGATATTCTCGCTGTTAATGGCCCGCCGGGAACCGGGAAAACCACCTTAGTTCTCTCTATCATTGCTACCGAGTGGGTAAGGGCCGCCCTTAATAAAACCGAACCACCTGTTGTGATAGCTACCTCGACCAACAATCAGGCCGTGACCAACATTATTGGAGCGTTCGGTAAAGATTTTGCCACCGGCACCGGCGCAATGGCTGGGCGCTGGCTGCCGGAGCTGAAAAGTTATGGCGCTTACTTCCCGTCCCAAAGCCGTAAGGCTGACGCCGCGAAAAGATACCAGACGGATGATTTTTTGAACCGTGTTGAATCCATGGAGTACGTTGAAGATGCACTGACTTATTATCTTGAGAAGGCAAGGGCGGCCTTCCCGCCAGAGGAATGCAGTTCACCTGAGCGCGTTGTTGGTTTATTGCATGAACGTTTAAAGGCACGGTTCACCCAGCTTGCGCAAATCGAGTCCGTATGGGACGGCCTGAATCGTATCCGCCAAGAACGGAGCGCTATTAGCGAAGATCTCGATCAGTATATTCAGGACAAAAAGGCATTGCTGCTCGACAGCACGAATGACATCGCGCTGTTATCCCAGGGCAAAAAGCAGTGGCAGCAGTATCGCGCCGATGAGTCGATGGTGTATGCGTTCTTCTCCTGGATCCCCGCCGTTCGCACTAAGCGCCACTGTCAGATTAACCTCTTCCTGGACGCCACCTTTGGTACAAGAATGGCCGCATTTCAGGGTATTGTGCCGGAAGGCATCGACGCGTATATCGACGGCCTGATTGCGCAGGCGCGAAAAGAGCAAGGTGAGTATCAGCAGCAAATCGATCTTGCTCAGGATATTTCCCGACGCGAAAGCGAGGCCGTCCAGCAATGGCGCGGCCTGACTCAGGCTTTGGGGCATACAGGCGAAGAGGAACTAAGCCTGGCCGAAGCTGACGAACTTGCCGATACGCAGATCCGTTTCCCAGCGTTCCTGCTAGCGACCCATTACTGGGAAGGTCGTTGGCTGATGGATATGGCCGCTATTGACGATCTTCAAAAAGAAAAAAAACGTAACGGGGCAAAAACTGTTAGGGCTCGCTGGCAGCGCAGAATGAAACTCACCCCCTGTGTGGTGATGACCTGTCACATGCTGCCTCGCCATCTGGTCATTAGGGAACATGTTGGTGGAGCCAAGAAATTTGATGACAGCTATTTATATAATTTTGCCGATCTGCTGATCGTCGATGAAGCGGGGCAGGTACTTCCGGAGGTGGCCGCAGCCTCCTTCGCGCTGGCGAAAAAAGCGTTAGTGATTGGCGATACGGAACAAATCGCGCCTATCTGGAACAGTTTGCCCGGTATTGATATGGGCAATATGGTGGAGGAGAACATCCTCCCCGGCGGTACTCAAGAAGAACTCACGGATGCTTATGCATCGGTGTGTAATTCAGGTAAAAGCGCAGCGTCAGGCAGTGTTATGAAGGTTGCCCAGTTTAATTCGCGCTATCAGTATGACCCGGACTTATCCCGCGGAATGTACCTGTATGAGCACCGCCGCTGCTTTGACAGCATCATCGGCTACTGTAACGCGCTGTGCTACCACGGCAAATTACAACCCAAACGGGGTGCTGAAAAAGAGCCGCTTTTTCCGGCAATGGGTTATCTGCATATCGATGGTAAAGGCATGCAGGCAAACGGCGGGAGCCGTTACAACACCTTTGAGTCTGAGACAATAGCTGCATGGCTGGTGGCACACAAAGGGGAAATAGAGCGTTATTACGACAAACCGCTGCATAAAGTGGTGGGGATCGTTACCCCGTTTTCGGCGCAGGTCAACGTCATCAAAGCGGCATTGCGTAAGCTCGGCATTAACTGTAGCGACGATGAAGATTCGCTGACAATCGGCACGGTGCACGCCCTGCAGGGGGCAGAAAGAGCAATCGTGCTCTTCTCCCCGGTTTATTCCAAACATGAGGATGGCGGGTTTATCGACAGCGACAGCAGCATGCTGAACGTCGCCGTCTCGCGAGCCAAAGACAGCTTTCTGGTCTTCGGCGATATGGATCTGTTTGAAATCCAGCCCGGCTCTTCTCCACGAGGATTATTGGCAAAATACCTTTTCGCCTCTGAATCTAACGCCTTGCAGTTTGAGTATAAAGAACGCAAGGACTTAAGCGCCGCGCAAACGCAGATCTTTACTCTGCATGGCGTGGAGCAACATGATGCGTTCCTGAACCAGACCTTCGGCACTATCGGGAAGAGCATTACCATTGTGTCCCCTTGGTTGACCTGGCAAAAGCTGGAACAAACCGGCTTTCTGACATCGATGATTCAGGCACGTTCGCGTGGCGTTGATATCACCGTGGTTACGGACAGAAACTTTAATACCGAACACGCCGATTACGAAAAGCGCAAAGAGAAACGGCAGCGTCTTCACGCCGCGCTGGAAAAGTTGAACGAGATGGGCGTCACCACAAAACTGGTCAAGCGCGTTCACAGTAAAATTGTGATTGGGGATGAAGGCCTACTCTGTATAGGGTCATTTAATTGGTTCAGTGCCACGCGAGAAGAGAAATATCAACGGTACGACACGTCGATGGTGTACTGTGGCGAAAGCTTACAAGGTGAAATCAAAACGATTTATACCAGCCTGGAACAGCGCCAGCTATAAGTCTGGCGCTAGTAGTTCAGAAAGGTATCGACTTTCTGTGTACTAAGGTTAAAGTCAATGCGACGAATCGCCATGTTCATCTCAGCCAGACGCTATACGAGGTGGTATTCTGACTCATATGGCCGTGTTTAGAAAAAGGGGTAAGCAAATGAATTTAAAAAATAAAATATTTAAAGCTGCGGGGAGAATACCGTTAATTAGGTCCCATGAATGGCCTTTTGGTAAGATAGAAATTGTCTTAGCTTACGACTTTAAAAAGCGCAGTCCACAAGAGTATATCTACTTAAAGTCAAAATATAAGGACATACTTGAACTGGTGGGGCGAGAGTCCGATTATGAGGAAAGAAAGTATATTTATAATAATTTCCATTATCTTCGGTGGGTAACGGAAAATGACCGCGTAGATATTTTTGCTCATGCCTGCACGAGCAGCGTAGGCGGTTACAACCAACCGGGAGAACTGGCTAACGATCTGAAAAAATTTGGGCTTCTCCGGGTTGGCGTGATTAAATTCCAAGCATGTTATATCGGGAGAGGAAACTGGCTAGAAAGAGCGCGAGATGTTTTTATCGATAAAGGAATCAATTTTGCTTATATGGCAGGTCCCACCGACCGCGTGGTCTGGAATAATCCTTTTATAAAATATGTGCGGGGTGACAGACGTCAGGCATATAAAGTGGTTAAAGGTAATATCAATAAAACATTCCCAGGGACAAGATACACGCTTTAAGCATTTAATTCATAGATATTGTGTCGTGGCCTCATCTGTCCAGAACACGAAGGTGGGATCCTGTTTTTGATCAATCCGCTCACTTCCACCAGTTCACAGGGGGCGGAAAATAATCAACGTATTGGATTAGCCTAATAAAAGCGTAATTAACCCGAATTCTGGATAAGGAATTGACGAAGTGCCTGTTCCAAGAGCAAAGTTTTGGTGCACGCCAAAAACCGCTCTGGGGAGGAACAGGCAATGAACAAGCGAGTTAAAAAATCCTATATTTGCCCACCCACTCCCTTAAATTTTTCAACAAACGCGGCAATTTTTTGGAAAACACTTTGTTTTTTTGTTAAATATTGCGGGTTGAGTGGGCTCATTTTGGGCAAAACAGCATTGAGTTCTGTGCCATTCTCGCTGGCAAATTCGCGCTTGAGCGAAGTGGTGATATAACGTTTAGCCGCTTCTTCATTCAGACTTTCGCTCTTAATTAATTCTTGCGCCTCACGCTGTTGCTCTGCTTGTGCAAAAGTAAAGAAAGCCTCGATAATGTTAGCCTTGTCACTCATTTCATCCAGGTTAGTCTGGTTAATAAAATCAACAACCAAACTTTCCTTGGCTCGGTTACCAAGACTAGCGCGGATTAATCGACGGACTTCGTCAATTAAGTCTGTTTTACTTTTATTCTTTTTGTTGTGTTCAAAAATCAACGCAAGAATGTAATCAAGATTAATTTCTTGCGACTTTAGCAAGTCCACTTCAAAGACGACATCATCCCAGTCAATCGTCGATTTATCTTTTTCGCTAGACGACTTTTCTCGGCGCAGCCAATCGCGAATGTCGTTATAAGTGGAACGGTAATCCTGAATTTTTCGCTCGGCAGGCATTCTGAGGGTTTGCAGTGCTGCCAGGTCGTCATCATTCAAATAGTGCTGCGCTTTGAAGGCTTCAACTGCGTCAGCGTCGCCCATATCGACGCCTTGCAAGGCTTTCAGGCTGGCAAATTCATCGTAGTTTTGCAGCACATTTTCCACACGCAAATATTCGCCAAATAACTTCGCGAAGTCTTTTTTGTCTTTTTCTAAAACAATGTCATCGGGGTTGGGGAAGCGCTGCTCTAACTCCGTCACGACGTCCATAAAGCCGCGTCTCGCTTCACCAGTCACCACATCGGTAAAGCCTTCCATGTACTCCTTGTAGCTCTTTTCCAACACCACATTTTTGGTGTTTTTGTCGCCGAATAGGGTAATGGCATCCACTGTAGCCTGCTCTAAATCACGGAAGGTGACGATATTGCCAAAGGTTTTGGTGGCATCGTAAATGCGATTGGTGCGCGAATAGGCCTGCATCAAACCGTGGTAACGCAGGTTTTTATCGACAAACAAAGTATTGAGTGTGGGGGCATCAAAACCGGTGAGGAACATACCTACCACAATCAGCAAATCAATCTCCTTTGATTTGACACGCTTGGCCAAATCGCGGTAGTAGTTTTGGAAGCTGTTACTCTCCACACTGAAATTGGTTTTGAAGAAAGCGTTGTAGTCGGCAATGGCAGCGCTTAAAAACTCTTTGGCACTGCTGTTCATGGCTGTGACATCAAAACTTTCATCCGGAATCTCGCCCACCGCACCTTGCTCTTCATTAGCGGAGAACGAAAAGATAGTCGCTATTTTCAATGGCTTATCACTGTGTTTTTGCAGTTTATTCAGCGACTCATAATACAGCTTGGCGGCATCCACACTACTCACTGCAAACATCGCATTAAAGCCTTTGGCACCCGCTTGCAAGCGGTGGGTTTTCTGCCGGAAATTGTTCAAAATGTACTGCGATATCTCCCGAATACGCTCAGGGTGCAACAGGACTTGTTTGTTTTCCGCCGCGTTAAGTTTTTTCTCATCCAGCTCCGTTTCAATCGCCTTAAACTGCGGGCGTACATCGTTGTAATCTACCTTGAATTTGAGCACCTTTTCATCGCGAATGGCATCGGTAATCACGTAAGAGTGCAATTCACGGCCAAACACGCTGGCTGTGGTATCTGCACCCAAGGCGTTTTGCGGAAAGATCGGTGTGCCGGTAAAACCAAATTGGTAAAACTTTTTAAACCTCTTCTTCAAATTTTTCTGCGCTTCACCAAACTGACTGCGGTGGCATTCATCAAAAATAAACACCACTTGCTTATTGTATATTGGCAAGTCGCTTTCATTTTTCATCAGGTGGTTGAGCTTCTGGATGGTGGTGACGATGATCTTGTCGTCGTCTTTATCCAGGTTGCGTTTGAGCCCGGCGGTACTGTCAGAGCCGTTGACGCTGTCGGGCGAAAAGCGTTGGTATTCCTTCATGGTCTGGTAGTCGAGGTCTTTTCTGTCTACCACAAAAAAGACCTTGTCGATAAACGCCAGCTCGGTAGCCAAGCGCGCGGCTTTAAAGCTGGTTAAGGTTTTACCGGAGCCAGTGGTGTGCCAGATAAAACCCCCGCTTTCGGGCCTGCTCCAGTTTTTAGCTTTATACGAGCTGTTGATCTTCCACAAAATGCGCTCGGTGGCGGCAATCTGGTAAGGGCGCATGACTAACAGGGTATTGCTGACATCAAATACCGAATAATGCAGGAGGACATTGAGCAGGGTATTTTTTTGGAAGAACGTCGCCGTAAAGTCTTTTAGGTCTTTAATCCGGCTGTTGTTGGCTTTCGCCCAGTTCATGGTGAAATCAAAGCTGTTTTTATTGCGCACCGTCGTGTTGGCAAAATAGCGGCTATCGGTGCCGTTGGAAATCACAAACAACTGCAAATACTTATACAGCGAATGCTTACTGTTAAAGCTCTCTTTGCTGTAGCGGTGTACCTGATTAAAGGCTTCACGGATCGCCACGCCGCGTTTTTTCAGCTCAACCTGTACCAGCGGTAAACCGTTCACCAAAATGGTGACATCGTAGCGGTTGGCGTAGCTGCCGGTTTGTTCAAATTGCTTGATCACCTGCACCTTATTGAGGGCAGTGTTCTTTTTATCCAGCAGGTAGATGTTCTGGATACGGCCATCGTCAAACACAAAGTCATGAATATAGTCATCGTGAAGTTTGCGGGTTTTATCGATAATGCTATCGCTGGGGTTATCCAGATAGGTTTCGACAAACCGTAGCCATTCGCTGTCAGCAAATTGCATATTATTCAGGGCTTGCAACTGAGTACGCACATTGGCTAGCATGGCTTCACGGTTATTTAAACCGGGCACGTATTCATAGCCTTGTTTTCTCAAATCATCAATAAACTCCCGTTCCAAATCGCCTTCGCTTTGGTAGCTTTCGTTGACTTGCCATTCTTTAGTGTATTTGTCCAGAACGATAAAGTTGTTCGATTCGACAATGGGGTTGGTGTAATCAACCATGCTGTTCTTCCTGTTGCCAGTAGCCATATTCATTTAGGTTTCTAAGTAAAAGGCCAACCATTTCTTTCTCAGGCGGTGTCGGTTCTGCAATCTCCACGTTGGACAAGGTGTTGTGGGGGTAAAAATTCATGATCCGACTGGCGTAAGCTTTTTGGTCGCCGGGTAATAAGTCTGACCAGTTCTGATACCCAAGAAAGTTAGCCGTTTTTTCATATAGATTACGAAGCAGTGCAAAATGGTATCGCTGTACGCTATTTTGTTCTATTGCTTGTTCAATTAATTTTTTTATATGCAAATGATACGAAAAGCTTTTATTTGAATCGCCTTTTTTTTCATCAAGATCAAAAGTACCATCGTCAAATCGGCTAAGGATATAGCCGCTCTTAGCTTTTACTTCATTGTAAAGGACATTGTAAAACAGTGCGTTATGCGTTGATATGATGAATTTGAGATCAGATTCACTGGCTCGAATCAACTGCCCTAAGTTTACAGCTAATTGAATAAGGTGATTCTCATCCAGCGAACTCACAGGGTCATCAATAAAAACATATTCTAATTGGTCGAATTGATCTGTTTCTCGTTCATTGGGTTCAGCAACGTTAAGAATGCTGATAACTTGCTCGATCAAGGTATAAAAAACGCTCCAAACAAAGTGACTTTCTTCCCCTTTTGAAATTTTCACATTGTCTGACCGTTCGTCATTGCCACGCTCAAATGAGAAGGTGACTTCGGTAAAGCTGTTGGGTTGAATCTTTAGCTTTGGCCCAGCATCTTGCGCTAAGTCGTTATTCCAATAAAACAAATCTTCGGTAAAAGCGTTGTAATACAGGATCTTAGTCCGCGGTAATATGAGCTCCTCATTGTTGCCAGCGTCATTATGCTCATTTTTGGGTGCGATAAGCTGCTTAAATTCCCGCGATAGGCGGGTTTTACCCGTCCCATTAAAGGCATAAATCAACTGCACTTTTTTATTGGCACTTTTTAATTTTAATTGCTGGGCTATTTCCGTTAGCGTCTGGCTCATGTTATGCCGTTACCTCTTCTGGTTTGGGAAAGCTCAGTAGCAAATCGCGGTAATATTCGTATTGCTTTTGGCGCAATTCAATTTCGCGCGGTAAACCTTCGCTGATGGAGTGGGTTAGGGAGTCAAATTTATCCAGGATGGCGACGATGCGGGCTTGTTCGGCAAGCGATTTTTTAGGATTGCTTGGGTAGGGTATCGGCAACTTGAATTCTTTCACTTTGGAATCAGAGATTGCGGGATATGCTGAGCCACTTTGATTTTCTTCAACATATTTTCCAAATTCGGTTGAAGATAGATAGTAATAAATCCATTTTGGCAATACCTCACAGCTTTTTGCTCTTAGTACACAATAGCCCGTACTGGCAACCTCGCCAGAGTATTCTTCGTCAATTAAACTAAGACGTAATTGAGTTGGTCTAGTTGTTGCAAAAATAACGTCATCTTTTTCAACCAGTTTTTGTGCTCTACTTGGTGCATTTTGAGCTGTAATTTTAGATGTTTCTATGATCGCGTTGTTTTCACGACTAACAGATGTCAAATCAATATAGCGATATGTTCTGTTTGTATCCCGCCAGCGAATATTACTTGTGGGTAAAGTAACTTTCCCCAAAGTCTTCCATTCCACTCCCCCTTCTTCAAAACTCAACAACCGGTCGCGGTAGTAGTTGTATTGTTTTTTGCGTGCGGTAAGCTCTGTGGTGAGCTCTGTGGTGAGCGCTGTAAATGCGTCTAAAATGCGGACGATTTCGGCTTGGATCTCAAGTGATTTTTCTTGGTTTTCAGGGCATGGGATGGGGATTTGGATTTTCGCCATATCAGTTGCTGAAACATCAATAACCTTTGCCCCTTTTGCATATTTTCTTTTTTCATTTGAAAATGTGGTTGTTTGGGTAAAATAGGCAAAATATTTCCCTATGATAGTTCCGCTTGGTTTGAAAATTGTAGCATGCCCGCCGGTAACCGCTTGTTGAACCCCTAGATAAACCAGAGCCTTACCAACGTCTTCGAGGTTTTCACTTGTATTTGTTATTACGACATCACCCGTATTAACCTTTCTTAATTTTTTGGCCAGCTCTGGTGAAACAAATGATTTAGTTTCTGTCGTAGAGAAACCGTAATAAGTATAAATTTGTCCATAGTGGATAGCGGGTACACCGATTTCAGTGAAATCTTTTTTTTGTAATCCATTACCACGAACTAACTCACCAATTTCCCCCAACGCCTTCCATTCTACCTCAACCCCATCCAGCAGCTTTTCCATAAAGTTCATACTGCTGCTCATCCTTTCACACCTTTGCCCTCAATTTCCGCCACAATGGCATCAATTTCCGTACGCAGTTGGTCGATTTTAGCGACGGTGGTTTTCAGTTCGGCATTGAGCTGGACAATATCAACAACTTCGCGGGTATCTTTGGCTTCGACATAGCTGCTGACGGAGAGGTTGTAGTCGTTGGCGGCAATGACCTCAAACGGTACGGATTTAGCAAAATGATCAACATTCGCCTTGCTATCGAACACCTGCATGATGTCTTCAATGTGCTTATCCGTCAGGACGTTGTTATTGGTTTCTTTTTTAAACAGGCCACTGGCATCAATAAACTGGGTCGTGGTGTCGGTTTTGTGTTTAGACAGCACGAGAATGTTCACCGCAATGGTGGTGCCATAAAACAGGTTAGGTGCAAGCGAGATGACCGTTTCAACGTAATTATTATCCACCAAATATTGGCGAATTTTCTGCTCGGCACCGCCACGGTAAAAAATACCGGGGAAGCAAACAATCGCTGCGCGGCCTTTGCTGGAAAGGTAGCTGAGCGCATGTAACACAAAAGCAAAATCAGCTTTGGACTTAGGCGCCAATACGCCGGCCGGGGCAAAGCGGTCATCGTTAATCAGGGTGGGATCATCGCTGCCTGCCCATCTCACCGAATAGGGCGGGTTAGAGACGATGGCATCAAAGGGTTTGTCGTCGCCAAAATGCGGGTCGATGAGGGTGTTGCCCAGTTGGATATTGAAATTGCTGTAGTTGATGTTGTGCAAAAACATGTTCATACGCGCCAAGTTATAGGTGGTATGGTTAATCTCCTGACCAAAAAAGCCCTCTTCAATAATGTGGGCGTCAAAGTGCTTTTTGGCTTGCAGCAGCAAGGAACCCGAACCACACGCAGGATCGTAAATTTTATTGACGCTGGTTTGCTTATGCATGACCAGTTGCGCAATCAGCTTCGACACGTGTTGCGGAGTGAAAAACTCGCCGCCGGATTTACCGGCATTAGCGGCGTAGTTGGAGATAAGAAATTCGTAGGCATCACCGAACAGGTCGATGTGGCTGCCTTCAAAGTCACCAAAATCTAATTCTGCCACGCCCTTGATCACAGCCGCCAAACGGGCATTTTTGTCTTTCACCGTGTTACCAAGGCGGTTACTGGTGGTATCAAAATCGGCAAACAAGCCTTTGATGTCGCCCTCTGAAGGGTAACCGCTGGCAGATGTTTCAATGGCGTCAAAGATGTCAGCCAAGTCCACGTTTAAGCTCTCGTTAGTATTAGCATCAGCGGCGATGTTAGCAAACAGATCGGCAGGGTAAATGAAGTAGCCCTTGGTCTTAATGGCATCGTCTTTAATTTCTGGGGTGATGACGCTATTGGGGAGCTCTGCATAGTTAATGCTGTCGTCACCCGCTTCAATGTAACTGGCAAAGTTTTCACTGATAAAACGGTAAAACAGAGTACCTAATACGTATTGCTTAAAATCCCAGCCATCGACGGCACCGCGGACTTCGTTGGCAATCTGCCAGATCTGGCGTTGCAGTGCGGCGCGTTGTTGAATACTTGTCATGGTTTAATTCCTGTTTTAATACGTTAGGTATGTGTGATTAAATATTTTGTCGAATGGCTTTTGATGCATAGGGTCAATAACCCTTGGTTCTATTTCATTTGTCCCACTCAATAACGTTACTGGCTTTACTCATTCGACCAGCTCCTCAAAGCCTGGGGCTAAATTTAGGTTTTCTACACCGTATAATGTTGGCGTGTTCTTTAGCCAAAGGTGGTACTCAGGCCCGTCAAGCCTATGTTCTTTAGAACAATCAACATGCCACTGGCGAAGTAAATATCCCACAGTCGCCGCTCTGACTTCCACCTTCATCACACCATCGGCCATACCATAGTCCAGCGCAATGGCTTCGCTGTGGGTTATGCGTGGATGCGGCACCAAGTCCAGTTCGACAAACCGGTTCCACTGCCTGTCTTGGGTTTCACGTTCGGCATCGGCTAACACGGAGGCTTCCAACACCCGCGTCGACTTAATACGGGTTAGCACAAAGTCTCTAAATTTTGCTTGCTTGCGATCAAAGGCTCGTACATGCCAACGTAAGCCATTATCCACTAGCGTATGCGGCACAATCTCACGCGTGGTTTCACCACCGGACAACGACACATAGGTCATACTCAAGGCCTTACCTTTATGAATCGCTTCTGTCACCTTGGCCACAATAAATAAGTTTGGTTTATTCAGATGATAAGGCGCTTCACAGGCCACAGGCGGTTTGGCTTTTCTAGTGAATCCATCACCATACCCTTGGCTAAGGGTCGCGAGTGTGCGTACGACGTCGTACTCGAACAACGGTGCGAACGGCTTGCCACGCTTATGGACTTTAAGTTTCTGGTCGTACTCGATATTACCCGGCGCGAGCTTTCGGTATAACGCAAAGTCTTTCGTCACCTGTGCTGCCGAAATGCTAAAACGTTCAATCAAATCAGCTCGAACCGCTTCACCCTTGAATAGTAGGATGAAATCTATGTGCGCGATGCGATCTCTGGTTGCCTGAGGCAACTTTGTTAATTGAGCCTTGTGTTTCAGACCATCATTTGTCATCTGAATCATGCTTTCTCTGTGCATTATCACAATGTTAGTTACGGTGTATCTAAGGGAGCCTTTATCAGTATAGAAACCCACCAGCAACACCGCTCATAGGGTAAACGCTTTTATATGCCTTTACCTAATTAAATTTATTAGGTGTTAATATATCAAAAAAATTTTTGTAGAAAAGACTTTTGTAGAAAAGATTAAGTGACAACGTTTTACTCTCACTTGCGATTGATGTCAGAAAAGATGACGGAATAGGTGACTGAAAATTCCGCTAAGAGAGTTCAAACTAACCATAGTTTGGTTGGTGTTTTTTTCGCTGAAAGAAGACGGGTATAAATATCAGGTAAAATATTTCTTGCCATTAGACGGCTAAAGATTCGATGTGATTGTTTAATCAGGCTCGGATATTTAAGCATATTCGTTAAATTCGGTGAATTAACTTGAAAATATGGGCTTCAACATCTAAATTAAGACGCTAAATAAAAAGAGCGTCTTTTTTATTTCTAAACGTCACCTCGATAACAAAAACTGGCGATATGACTACTGGAGAGGGGCATGGAACTTTCAGATTTAGGAAATAGAATTTGTATTATGGGGCCGTCAAATAGCGGTAAGTCCACGCTTGCTAATGCAATTTCAAGGAAATCTAACTTGAAAGCGATTCATCTGGATTTGCTTTTTCATTTACCGCATACCGACTGGCAGGAACGCCCGATTGATGAATTCATTTCATTGCATGAGATGGCAATAAAAGAAGATAACTGGGTTATCGATGGGAATTATAGAAAATACCTGTCACAACGTCTCTCCAGAGCAACAGGTGTCATTTTATTAGATATTTCAACAACATAAAGCCTGCTGCGTTATGTAAACAGAACGCTATTTCAACACCATCGCTATGGTAGTTTGGCAGGTAATAAGGATAGCATTAAATGGAAAATGATCCATCATATCATTGCAGTGACACCAAAAAGTAGAAAATGTTATTCGGCTTTGTTTGAACAATTAACCATACCCAAAATCAAACTGATATCCATTAAAGAAATTAAAGATCAATTTAATAAATGGGAATTAACTCGGTAGTTATCTATATATACCAGTTACCTTTCAAGATGCGTCTTATATTTCCCCGCACCGCGGGGAAATATAAACATTCATATTGGTTTGCAATCTGCAATTTGAAGTTAGACGGGTATAAATTATTTTATTTATGTGAAGAAAAATACATTAAATGGATAAACTAACCGTGTTATCTGCCAATATAGCTGATGTCATTAAAATTCAATCACGACAATAGATCCGAAAAAGTCTCGCCAAATGTTCTCCTGCGGGCGTTAATTTCGTATCTTTGCGCTGAACAAGACCAAAAGTCGCAAAGGGCAGTTGTTCTTTAAGATCTAAAGCGACAAACTGTTGGTCAAATAAAATCTCATTAACCACATCTATTGCCACAATCGTCAAAAAATCACTTTCGGCGACTAAACTCATGCAAGACATCAATGTTTCACAGGTAACACTAAAGACAGGAGGCTTATCCAGTGCTGCAAAACTCTCAAATAGCCGGCGATAATAAGTGTCCTTTGGTGTCGGCATAGTCCAGTCACAGTCCACTAATTCCTCCAAAGAAGTCGCATTCGCTTTGGGATGCTCTTTGCGTGCAATAACTTTGTATTCTTTTTCCATTAGCTTTTCGAAACTCAATTCTGCATCCAGCTTGCCGGGATAATAGGTATTCACGGTGAAATCCAATTCACCTTGCCTGAGTTGGGGTAGCATCGTCAATAATTGCCCTTCCACAATCCTTAATTTTATTGTGGGGTAATCACGGTAAAACTGTGTAATGACCTTTGGCATAATAGTGCGTGCAATACTGCCTGCAACTCCAATATTAACGATACCCCCCATTAAGCCAATACGTTGTTGAATATCTTCCTGGGCAATGCGAAGCTCTTCAAGTATTAAACTTGCCCGTTGTAGAAAACCTTTACCGCATTCGGTTAAATGAATACCTTGGTGACTGCGGATAAATAATTTTGTACCGAGCGCATCTTCCAACTCGCGTATTGCTTTAGTTAAAGCAGGTTGGGAGAGTGACAGGAAACGACTGGCAGCCCTGATACTGCCATGCCGGTTGATTTCAACAAAAGCACGCAGTTGATTGAGTTTTATTGGTGTCGTCATTTTTTTCTCTTGCGATAACTTTTAATTATATAGATAAAGTTAATGATATCTTATTTAAAAACAATTTACTGTTTACAGTGGATATTGGCAATAAAAATAGCCCTGCATTAAATATTGGATTTTTTTAATTGTTCAGGTAATTAAATAAAAATAACGTTATTGGAATTAAACTAACTTAATTTATTAACGAAAATCAATATTGATGAAATTAACCCAAGAAAATTCATTTTCTTAGATAATAAAAAGAGATCATTATTATGACTATTTTACTTAGCGAGTCTATTCAGCAAATTAGCGGAAAATTACAAAACTGGCGCCGTGATTTTCACCATTTTGCTGAATCAGGTTGGTTCGAATTCAGGACAGCAACTATCGTGGCAGATGAATTGCATCGCTTAGGTTATAGCCTGGAAATGGGGAAAGCCGTCATCAAGGCAGATGCCCGCATGGGCTTGCCTCCAGAGCAGGCATTACGGGAACAGGAACAGCGTGCGATTAAGCAAGGCGCTTTGACTAAATGGCTACCGCATTTTTCGGGTGGGTTTACAGGCATTGTGGCGACACTCGATACCGGCAAACCTGGGCCAACGCTCGCTATTCGGGTTGATATGGATGCCCTTGACCTGAATGAAGAGCAAACTCATGCACATCTCCCTTACGCTGAAGGGTTTTCCTCGCGTAACGCAAACATGATGCATGCCTGTGGGCATGATGGTCATACCGCAATCGGCTTGGGGCTTGCCAACATATTGAAAGAATATGAAAACCAACTGACAGGAAAAATAAAACTGATTTTTCAGCCGGCGGAAGAGGGAACGCGAGGGGCAAAATCAATGGTGGAGGCGGGAGTTGTCGACGACGCTGATTTATTTATTGCTCTCCATATTGGCCTTGGCGTACCTCAAGGAGCATTGGTTTGTGGGAATGATAATTTTTTTGCCACGACCAAAATCGATGTCACTTATCGGGGGGTTGCCGCCCATTCTGGCGCAAAACCCGAAGAGGGAAAAAATGCGTTGTTAGCGGCCGCTCATGCCACCTTAGGGTTACATGCGATTGCTCACCATAGTGGGGGAAGTTCACGCATTAACGTCGGCGTGTTGCAGGCAGGTATTGGCCGTAACGTCATTCCTGACCATGCATTAATGAAAGTGGAAACACGTGGTAAAACGAATGAGATCAATGAGTTTATCTACCAGCGAGCCTTGAATATTATTGATGGGGCGGCAAAAATGCAGGGTGTTGAATATGAAATAGAATTAATGGGAGCCGCACAAAATAGCCCATCCAGCCCTGCGTGGGTCGATTTTATTTATCAACAAGCCCAGCAATATATTCCAGAGCTTTCATCTGTTGTTAAAAGCCACCAGCAACCTACGGGTTCGGAAGACGCGACTTATTTTATGGAGCGTGTCAAAGCGAATGGTGGCCAAGCGACCTACCTTATTTTCGGCGCAGAACTCAGCGCTGGTCACCATAATGAGCGGTTTGATTTTGATGAAAATGTGATGACAACCGCAGTAAAAACCTTGGCAACTATCGCCCTTCATCTCCCTTATTTCGACGCGACCTAATTAAAAATAATAGTCACAGCAAATACAAGGAAAACACCATGAGTGAAGCAACTATGCCTGTCAATAAGCGCCCAGGACGTATTCTTGGCTGGGTTGAAAGAGTCGGCAATAAAATACCAAATCCTTTTGTTTTATTCGTCTATTTAACGGCTGCCTTAATGATCGCGACAGCTATTTTTTCCTGGTTTGATTTGAGTGTAAAAAATCCCACTAATGGTGAATTCGTCACAGTTAAAAATCTGCTGGGTGCTGAAGGGTTACAATGGATTTTTCCGAATATTATTAAAAATTTCAGTAGTTTTGCCCCACTGGGTGCCATATTAGCCTTAGTGATTGGTGCCGGGCTAGCGGAAAAGGTGGGGTTGTTGCAAGCCCTGATGTACAAGATGGCTTCCGGCATTAATAGACGTTATGCCAGCTATATGGTGCTATTTATCGCTTTTTTTAGTCACATCTCATCAGATGCCGCGCTGGTTATCATGCCGCCGTTAGGGGCACTGATCTTTATTGCGGTTGGCCGGCATCCTGTTGCGGGGTTATTGGCTGCGATTGCGGGGGTTGCTTCGGGATTTACGGCGAACTTATTGATTGTCACAACGGATGTTCTGTTATCGGGGATCAGCACAGAGGCAGCTAAAATACTTGATCCCAATTTACACGTCAGTGTTATTGATAACTGGTATTTTATGGCAACTTCGGTGATTGTCTTGACGATTACCGGGGCTATTTTAACGGATAAAGTGGTAGAGCCACGTCTTCCCGCGTGGGAAGGCACTCATGATGAGACGCTGGAAAAGCTCACCCCGCAGCAGGATCGTGGGTTGCTGATGAGCGGCCTATCGGCGTTGGTTTTTATCGGCATGGCTGCGTTACTGGTCGTGCCTGAAAATGCCCTATTGCGTGATCCGCAAACGGGTTCAATCATTCCATCGCCATTTATTAGGGGGATCGTACCCGTTATTATTCTGTTTTTCTTTGTGGTGTCGATTACCTATGGCATTTCCACAAAGCAGATAAAAAAGCCCAATGATATTCCTGAACTGCTTGTTGATCCCATGAAAAGCATGGCCGGTTTTATCATCATGGTCTTCCCGCTGGCGCAATTTGTTGCTTTTTTCAACTGGAGCAACATGGGCAAGTTTATGGCGATAGGGTTAGCCGACATACTGGAAAGTTTAGGGATGACAGGTGTTCCGGCTTTTATCGGGTTAATGTTCTTATCTTCCTTTTTGTGTATGTTTATTGCGAGTGGCTCTGCCATTTGGTCGATACTGGCGCCGATTTTCGTGCCGATGTTTGTCTTGCTTGGTTTTCATCCTGCTTTTGCACAGATCGTTTTTCGTATCTCTGATTCCGCCGTATTGCCTTTGGCACCACTATCCCCCTTTCTGCCGCTCTTTTTAGGGTTTCTCCAGCGCTATTATAAAAATGCCCAGTTAGGCACTTATTACACGTTAATACTGCCTTACCCTTTGGCGTTTTACGCTGTTTGGATACTGCTATTGGTAGGATGGTATTTTGCCGGATTACCGATTGGGCCAGGGGTTTATCCAAGGTGACTTGGTGATCTAACTTATTTTGGTGTCAATGGCAATATCAAGGAGGGGATATTGATGCTACGGAGGAATGAGTGAAATATAGCTAAAATTGTTGTTATTGCCACAAAATAAAAAATGTTAAAGGGATGGAAAAGGCTGTAGTGGTTACCACCCGTTATCACGGTTGTTTTAGAAAACGGAAGATCTGGCTCAGATCTTCCCGGATTTTGAAATCCCCAGCCAGCTCAGTCGTCAAAAACTCACTTCCCAATACCAACCGGATAAGACTCAAACAAATACCCATCAAAATTAGGATCATCCACATCGGATAATTCAAGCAAACTCTGTTTCACATTTTCTAAATGTTGCCACATCGTTTGCTTTGCGGCGGCGGGATCTTTTTTGATCATAGCCGCTAAAATCGCCTGATGATCACTCAACCATGCTTTACGGTAATCAGTATTGGTAATTCGGCTATGTAACTTTATCCATATGGGGTTATTCTCACGCCATGCCCAAGATTGTTTAAGTAATTCAACTAACATACTGTTATGCGTTGCCTGCGCAATAGCTAAATGAAATTCCCTGTCACCGGATTCACTTTCTCCCGAAATCAGATCACTTTTCTCTTTTTCCAATGCGTTGCGCATATTGGCAATATCGACCGGAGTCGCCTGGAGCGCCGCAAATTCAGCAATATTACTTTCCAATAATTGGCGTGCTTGTAATAACTCAAAAGGCCCTGCGGCATTGATGGTGGTGTTGCTTGAATAAGAACGCGGCAGGCGGATGAGGTAAATCCCTGAGCTTTTGCGTACTTCAATGAGATTTTCCAATTCCAATACAATTAACGCTTCACGAATAAGTGTGCGCGAAACGCTGAACTTGTCTGCAATTTCACGTTCTGTAGGGAGACGATCACCTGGAGAATAACCCATATCGATAATCATCTGACGTAACGATTGGGCTACTTCATGATAGGGGCGCTTGGATTCTGCAAAGTTCATCATTAATGCCGCCGTAAGTTAATAGACTTAAGTGGAACGACTAAAAATGATGTTATTCTAAGACATCAATGCCAGAAATATAACCACCTATTTTTGTTGCAATAGGGAGTGTTGAGAGAAAATTATTCTACTTTACGCACCCTATTTACCATTTCGAATAATTCCGGTCGAGTATTAGCAATATCGTCATACATGGGCTTAACCGCGTTTTGGAAGCGAGTTTTATCCACAACAATAAATTCAACGCCTTGTTGTTCTGCTTTGGCTCGCTCTGCCTTTTCTGATTTTTCCCAAAGTTGAACCATGTATTTTGAGGAGTTCAGCGCCGCTTTTTTCACAATCTCTTGCTGTTTAGCCGTTAATTTCTTCAATGACTTGTTTGATATTAACAGGACATCAGGGATCATCGTGTGCTCGTCCAGCGAAAAGAATTTTGCCACTTCATTATGGCGGCTTAGCGTAAAGGAAATGATGTTGTTCTCCGCCGCATCCACCACTCCCTGTTGCAAGGCGGTATAGAGTTCACCGTAAGCTAATGGGGTTGGATTTGCTCCCAGCCCTTTCACCATCGCAATTGCTGTTGGGCTGGGTTGGACGCGAATTTTTAACCCTTTGAGGTCTTCAGGCGTTCTAATCGTTTTTTTCGCATAAAAACCGCGGGCGCCCGCATCATAGTACGTAAGACCAATAAACCCCATCGCCTGACTTGAACTGAGGATTTCTTTACCGATATCGCTATTGATGATTTTTTGATAGTGCGCTTTATCGCGGAATAAATAGGGCAGGTTGAAAATGGAATAAGCCGGGGAGAAGGCTTCCAATTCTGCTGCATTGGATTTAGCAATATCCAGGGCGCCATTTTGCATCAATTCGATGGATTCACGTTGGTTGCCCAATTGGGAATCAGAATAGATGCGGATGCAGACTTCCCCGTTGGTTTTTTCTTTCACTTCATTAGCGAATTGGGTCATGGCCTGATGAACAGCGTGATCCCGGTTCTGGTTATGGCTAAGTTTCAGTGTTGTCACAGCGAAAGCCTGGAACGCCCCCAGCATCAATATGACGCCCGACGTTATGCCTAAAACGCGTTGACTATTCTGCATGATTGTTTCTCCAGAGGTAAGTGTCGGTTTTTATTATTTTGTGGGCAAACAATAATCAGATCTCTGTTATTAGGCAAAGGGCAAAATTCAATTGGTCGATCTGACTCGCAAAAAAATGCATCATTGGTTGACCTTTTGGCTTAATGAGAGGTTTACTCTCTTTCAAGTTGTTATTTCAGTGCTTTTAGTGCATTCGGTATAGACTTTAATCTCTGTGTTGATTTTAATTGGTTAACCAAAATGGCAAGGACAAGTTAATGAAAAACCTTGTAGCGATTACCAATAAAAGTTTGGCATTTTTGACCATCTGCCTGCTGGCCTTTCTGGTTTTATGTGTGTCATGGCAAGTCATTTCACGCTATCTCTTGGGGGTGCCAAGTACTGAGACAGATGAATTAGCTCGTTATCTGTTTATGTGGGTCGCAATGATTGGCGCTGCCTATACAACCGGACAGCATCGTCATCTTGCTATCGATCTGCTGATGATGAAATTAACCGGCGTAAAGAAAAGTATTATCGGTCTGATTATTCAGTCTGCCATCATTTTGTTTTCTTCCGTTGTGCTGCTTTATGGTGGCAGCCTGCTTGTATCATCGACACTGGAAAATGGTCAAATCACACCGGCATTGGGTTGGAAGATGGGGTACATCTATTTATGTTTGCCGATTAGCGGGATCTTGATGATTTTCTATGCGCTCGTTGATGTGATCGCGATCCTTCGGCAGTTCACGGGTCAACCGCCCGTTGTGTCTGAGAATCGTTAATCTGTGAAGATAAGAGGTTTAGGGTATGGATTGGTATGTCATTGCCGCACTCTTTGGCACATTTGCCATATTACTGGTATTGAGTGTTCCTGTTTCTTTTGCCATCGGCTTATCTTCGTTAGTCGCGATTATGATGACATTGCCGCTGGAATCTGCGATCACCGTTGTTGCGCAACGGATGGCGGCGGGAGTCGATAACTTCTCTTTATTAGCGATCCCGTTTTTTATCCTTGCGGGGAATATTATGAACCAGGGTGGGATCGCCGCGCGTTTAATCAAGCTGGCTCAAGTGATTGGCGGCCGTTTACCGGGATCATTACTGCACGTCAATATTATGTCGAACATGCTGTTTGGGGCAATTTCAGGCTCGGCAGTGGCATCGGCTGCTGCGGTCGGGGGAACCATGGCACCGATGCAGAGAAAAGAAGGATACGATCCTGAGCTGTCTGCTGCTGTGAATATCGCGTCTTGTCCTTCTGGCTTGTTGATCCCTCCCAGTAATACCTTGATTGTGTACTCATTGGTTTCGGGGGGGACATCGATTGCCGCCTTGTTCTTGGCGGGTTACATCCCTGGCATTATTATGGGGATTTCACTGATGGTTGTGTCTGCCATTATCGCCAAGCGAAAGCGCTATCCTGTTGTACCCCGGCCAACACGACGCGAATTTTTGGCGACAGTGTGGAAAGCGCTACCGCCATTAATATTGATTGTGATGGTGATGGGCGGGATTATTGCGGGGATCTTCACGGCGACAGAAGCCTCAGCTATTGCCGTGCTCTACAGTTTGATGCTCGCCGTGGTGATTTATCGTGAAGTGAGTGTCAAACAACTGCCAAAAATTATTCTGGATTCAGCGGTCACCACATCGATTGTGTTACTGCTGATTGGCGTATCAATGGGGATGTCATGGGCGATGGCGAATGCTGATCTGCCATATATGATTGCAGATGCATTGATGGCAGTTTCTGATAATCCACTGACCATCCTGCTTGTCATTAATATCATCTTGCTGGTTGTGGGGATCTTTATGGATATGACACCGGCTATTTTGATCTTCACGCCGATTTTCTTGCCCGTTGCGATGAGCATGGGGATTGACCCGGTTCATTTTGGCATCATTATGACGTTTAATTTAGCCATTGGAATTTGTACCCCGCCCGTCGGTAGCGCTTTATTTGTCGGTTGTTCTGTGGGAGAGGTGAGTATTGATAAGGTAATGAAGCCACTGTTACCGATGTATATCGCGCTGATCTTGGCGCTGGCGCTGGTGACATATCTGCCGCAATTGAGTTTGTGGTTACCTGAATTAGTCTTGAATGAGTGATAGGGGGAATGATGAAACAAACCTGGCGTTGGTATGGGCCTGAAGATCCTGTTTCATTAGCGGATATCCGTCAGGCAGGCGCAACCGGAATTGTGACGGCGTTACACCCTATTCCCAATGGCGAAATCTGGCCTATCGAAGAGATAGCACAACGTAAGGCATTGATTGAAGCCCATCAACTTGAATGGACAGTGGTAGAAAGCGTTCCCATCCATGAAGAGATCAAAACGCATACCGGTGAGTACGATCGATGGATCGCAAATTATCAACAAACTTTGCGTAATCTCGCTGCCTGTGGGATCAAAACAATATGCTATAACTTTATGCCTGTTTTGGATTGGACGCGTACTGATCTCGCCTATGAATTACCGGATGGCTCAAAAGCGCTGCGTTTTGATCAAATCGAATTTGCTGTTTTTGATATCCATCTCTTGCAACGTTGTGGAGCAGAAAAAGCCTATTCCGATGATGAAATTGCGCAAGCACAATCACGCTTTACGTCAATGACAGAAGCAGAAAAACAAAAACTGATAAACACAATCATCGCGGGTCTGCCTGGTGCAGAGGAAGGCTATACCTTAGAACAACTTCGCCAGCACCTAAAACGTTATACCGGAATTGATAAGGCCAAATTGCGTGAGCACTTTGCTTATTTCCTGAAAAAAATCATTCCGGTTGCGGAAGAAATCGGCATCAAAATGGCGGTTCATCCTGATGACCCCCCTCGTGAGATATTAGGCTTACCGCGCATTGTTTCTACGATAGAGGATATGCGTTGGATAGCCGAAACAGTAGACAGCGATGCCAATGGCTATACGCTGTGTACCGGCTCTTATGGCGTGCGTGCGGATAATGATTTGGTGAAGATGATCAAATTATTGGGTTCCCGTATCTATTTTCTCCACTTACGTTCAACCTTACGTGAAGAAAACCCCGCCACGTTCCACGAGGCGGCACATCTGGCGGGGGATGTGGATATGTATGAAGTCATCAAAGCGGTTGCGGAAGAAGAATATCGTCGTCTGGCGGCGGGTGAACATCACCTTATTCCAATGCGACCTGATCATGGTCATCAGATACTTGATGATTTGAAAAAGAAAACGAACCCCGGCTATTCAGCCATCGGCCGCCTGAAAGGGCTGGCTGAAATTCGTGGCCTTGAGTTGGGTATTCATCGCGCATTTTACCCAAAATAATTTCTGAGCTAACCCTACATGGTAGTGGATGAGTATCACTCGCTACCGCTTATTGGTGAGTCCATCATGGAAAAAAATCTTGTCAATACGATAACTTCTGTTCCATGTCCAAGCTGGACAACCGAACGCCTGACTTCCCGTATCGTTCATTTAGGATGCGGGGCATTTCATCGGGCACATCAGGCGCTTTATACGCATCATGTATTAGAACAAACAGACAGTGATTGGGGATACTGCGAAATTAATCTGACACCAAACGGTATTTCACTGATTGAAAATCTTAAAAAACAATCTATGCGCTATACCGTTGCAGAGAAAGGGCGGGAAGGTGTCACATTAAAAATGATGGGTTCAATGAAAGAAGGGCTGCACCCATCCATTGATGGCACTCAGGCGATTATCGAAAAAATGGCCGATCCTGATGTCGCTATCATCTCTTTGACAATCACCGAAAAAGGCTATTGTACCGATGCCGCGACAGGGCGTTTAGATCCCAATAATAATTTGATTATTAACGATATTGCTAACCCGGCTGTGCCGAGATCAGCCATAGGGTATATAACTACGGCATTAAAATTGCGCTTTGAACGAAGATTACCGGCTGTGACGATTTTGTCGTGCGACAACATGCGGGCAAATGGACAGGTTACCCGTGAAGCCGTCTTGGGTTTGGCGCGTTTGCAGGACGAAAAATTGGCACAATGGATAGAAACCCAGGTGACATTTCCCAGCACGATGGTCGATCGTATTGTGCCGGCAGCTACACCAGACACGTTAACTGAAATCGCCCAACGGCTGGGCGTTGACGATCCTTGTGCCATCGCCTGCGAACCTTTCCGTCAATGGGTGATTGAAGATAACTTTGTCAATGGGCGCCCAGATTGGGCGCTTGCCGGTGCGCAGTTTGTGGACGATGTGGCGCCATTTGAAATGATGAAATTGCGCATGTTAAACGGCGCTCATTCATTTCTGGCCTATCTGGGTTATTTGGGGGGCTATGCGCATATCTCCGATACGATGACAAATGCCGATTATCGTCGGGCGGTGTATGCACTGATGCTAAATGAACAAGCCCCAACCCTGTCGATGCCGGAAAATATTGACTTAATGGCCTACGCAGATAAGTTAATCGAACGGTTGACTAACCCAGCGTTAAAACATCAGACCGGGCAAATTGCGATGGATGGCAGCCAGAAATTGCCACAGCGCATGATTGATTCCATTGAATGGCATCTCAGGCAGGGCAGTGATTATCGCCACTTAGCCCTCGGTGTGGCGGGTTGGATGCGTTATGTCAGTGGGGTGGATGAACAAGGCCAACCGATTGATGTGCGTGATCCCTTAAAAGAAACCTTTGCTGCCATCTATGCCGAATATGGTCATTCTGTTGCGGTGGTGGGCGATGTGGTGAAAGCGCTACTGGCCATTGAATCGATCTTCGGTCAAAAATTAGTAAAAAACCGTAACTTTGTCGATAACGTCACCAGGGTTTACCAGAACTTACTGCATGTTGGTGCACGTCAGGCGGTTGCTGCCCTTTGACCATAGAGGAAAACACAATGAAAACCTTTATGTGTGAAGATTTCCTGTTAAATAATGACGTTGGCCGCCGTCTTTATCATGATTACGCGGCGTCGATGCCTATCTATGATTATCACTGTCATCTCAATCCCAAAGAGATTGCGCAAAACCGCCGTTTCCACAATCTTGGGCAAATCTGGCTGGAAGGCGACCATTATAAATGGCGTGCGATGCGTGCCGCCGGGATTGAAGAGTCGCTGATTACCGGTACTGCCAGCAGTGATTACGAAAAATACCTTGCTTGGGCAAAAACCGTTCCCCTGACGATCGGCAATCCACTGTATCACTGGACACATCTGGAATTGCGACGCCCATTTGGCATTCGCGGAAAATTATTTGGCCCTGATACCGCAGAAGTTATCTGGCATGAGGCGAACGAAAAACTCTCGCAAGATGAATTTTCTGCCCGTGGCATTATGCAGCAAATGCAGGTGCGGATGGCAGGAACGACGGATGATCCCATTGATTCTCTTGTCTATCATCAGCAGATCGCAAAAGATAAAGCGTTTTCTATCAAAGTATTACCAAGCTGGCGGCCAGATAAAATCTTCAAAATTGAGTTAGCGGGTTTTTGTGAGTATCTCGAACGCTTAGGCGAAGTCTCAGATGTCGTTATCGGAAGTTTTGCTGATTTATTGCGGGCATTAGAGCGCCGACTTGAACACTTTCAGCAGCACGGTTGTGTGGCATCGGATCATGGTATTGAACATTTGCGTTATGCGCCGCCGCCCGACGAAAAAAGGTTGGATATTATTTTGCAAAAGCGCCGCCAAGGGCAATTTCTCAGTGAATTAGAAATCGCGCAATTCACAACGGCGGTGCTGGTTTGGTTAGGTAAGCAGTATGCAAAACGCGGCTGGGTCATGCAAATGCATATCGGTGCTTTGCGCAATAACAACACCCGTATGTTTAACCGGTTAGGGCCGGATAGCGGCTTTGATTCCATTGGGGATAGCCATATCGCTTACCCATTATCACGCTTGCTGGATGAGATGGATAAAACCGATGAATTACCCAAGACCATTCTCTATTGCTTAAACCCGCGTGACAATGAAGTGATCGCGACCATGATGGGTAATTTTCAGGGCGGAAGCCTTGCAGCAGGCCAGAAAAGTACCGGGGGCAAAATCCAATTTGGTTCGGGCTGGTGGTTTAACGATCAAAAAGACGGCATGCAGCGCCAATTAGAGCAATTCTCCCAGTTAGGGTTATTAAGCCAGTTTGTCGGTATGCTGACAGATTCACGCAGTTTCTTATCCTATACCCGCCATGAATATTTTCGTCGCATTCTCTGCAATATGCTGGGGAACTGGGTCGAAAAGGGCGAAATCCCCCATGATGAAAAAATGCTGGGGCAGGTAGTCCAGGATATCTGCTTCAATAATGCTGAACGTTATTTTCAGGCCGTGAAGGATTAAAGGATGCCGATGAGAAAAATCGCCCTGATTGGCGAAGGTATGATTGAACTCAATGGCATCCCATTCGGTGCCATGACCCAAAGCTATGGCGGGGATGTGCTAAACAGTGCGGTGTATCTGGCTCGCGCCGGCGGCGTTCGGTTTGATGTCCATTTTGTCACGGCGATGGGCACGGATCCCTTGAGCGAAGGCATGATCTCACGCTGGCAGCAAGAGGGCATTAATACGTCGTTCGTGTTGCGTGATAACGCACGCCAGCCCGGTTTATATTTGATCCAACTGGATGAACAAGGTGAACGCACTTTCCTTTACTGGCGCTATAATTCGGCGGCGCGTTATCTCTTGCAGCATCCTGATTACCCCCGATTGCGCCGGCAATTGCAGGACATGGATGTGCTCTACCTCAGCGGGATCAGTCTGGCGATTTTGCCTGACACTGATCGCCAATGGCTGCTAATTGATTTGAAACAGTTATCTTCTGAAGGGAAAGTGATTTTCTTTGACAGTAATTATCGCCCGGCTTTATGGGGAAATGAAACACAAGCCCGTGAGTGTTATCAGCAAATGTATGCCATCACGGATATCGCGTTAGTCACTGACGATGATGAAGCACGGCTCTGGGGCGATACGTCAATTAGGGAGAGTTTTCATCGCCTGCAAAGCATGGGGGTGAAACAAGCCATTATCAAAGCGGGGGAACGAGGTTGTTTTTATCGTGACTTAAATGCCACACAGCATATTAAGGCGCAGGTGGTGACACCGGTCGTTGATACCACTTCGGCAGGTGATGCGTTTAATGCGGGATTTATCGCAGGGTGGTTAAACGGAAAATCCATTCATGATTCAGCATTAATGGGGCATCAGCTCGCAGGAGTGGTGATCCAGCATAAAGGTGCAATTGTCCCGCAGGTGGCAACGCAAGAAGTGACCGCCCGTTTTTTTAATTCAAACGACATCGAAGGAAATAAAGATGCGAGAGATGATGGGACGTTTGCGCCAGACTAAACAACAGGTGGGATCAGTGTTAAGCACATTCGCGATTATCTTGCTATCCCACAAATTGTTGCATGCGGTGGAGCTGGTTGGTGTGCGTTGAGGTATTGTGGGTTTACGCTATCAATGAAAATACATCATCACATCACGTCTTAAATGGCTTGCGGAATTACTCACTTTTCGGCCTATATGCAAGTTTGGATTCGTTTTTTATGAGATAGCGCAGATTTTGAGATAATGACAGTTTATTATTTTGTCATTTTATTAGCGGATAAAAGATAATATTTCATTCTTTGAATGGCAGTTTAATAACATTCTAATAAAAATGACTATGACAATAATATATCTATATTGGGGAAAAGCACGGAAACTCAAAGCCTCAGAGGGAGATAAATATCATCTGTTACCTTTCCACAGTCTGGATGTGGTCAGTGTCGCTGCGTACTGGTGGGATCATAGCCCGGCTTTAAGACGCCTGTTTTGTTTACATCAGAATAGAAGTGAGCGTGAAGTGAGGGCATGGGTGCTCTTCTTTATTGCTTTACATGATCTGGGTAAATTAGATATCCGCTTTCAATACAAATCCGCCCAAGCATGGTTATCTTTAAACCCGGAAGATAAACAATCCCAACGACCTTCAATCAATGAATATCAAACTTACGATCACGGTGCCACAGGGCTTTACTGGTTTATTAATGACTACCAGCCAGAATCACCTGAAGATGATGGCGGTTTTGGATTTACTGAACCTACAGCACATCCTTTTGAGGATTGGTTACCCTGGGTAGAAGCAGTATGTGGTCACCACGGCACTATCAGACGGAAAAAGGACGTATCCCACTCTGCTGGTCACTCATTGCCATTTTTATTACGTCACTACGCAGCGCGTGATAAATCGGCCAGGCTCGCTTGGCTGGATATTGCAGCAGAATTGTTTTTAGCGCCAGTCGGTCTTTCGTTGCAGGACACTCCGCCGGATTGTCCCGTTTTGATGGCGGGGTTTTGTTCAATAGCGGACTGGCTAGGCTCCTGGTCAACCGAAGATACTTTTAACTATCGTGCGGCGGCGGCTTCCGATGTGGCGGAGCTGCGAGATTATTTCGAGCAGCGTTATCAGGAAGATGCCATGCGTGTCGTGACGCGTAGTGGTTTAATCGGTCAAGCGAAACAAGACGCGTCAATGCAGGCGTTGCTTGATCCCGGTTATCAACCCCGGCAAATACAGACTCTGGTTGATAAGCTCCCTGTTGCTTCAGGGTTGACACTGATCGAAGCGCCCACAGGCTCCGGTAAAACAGAAGCGGCTCTCGCTTATGCCTGGCGATTGTTGGAGCATAATCTGGCCGATAGCATTATCTTTGCATTGCCGACTCAGGCCACCGCTAACGCTATGTTGCAGCGTATGGATAAGTTGGCGGAAAAACTCTTTACTGCCCCGAATCTGATCCTTGCTCATGGCAATGCGCGCTTTAATTCGACTTTTCAGGCGATCAAGCAGCGTGGGACTAATCTTCAAGAGGAAGATGCCTGGAGTCAGTGTTGTGAATGGTTATCTCAGGGACGAAAACGGGTTTTTTTAGGGCAAATAGGAGTCTGTACTATTGATCAGGTGCTGGTTTCGGTATTGCCGATCCGTCATCGTTTTATCCGTGGTTTCGGTATTGGTCGTAGTGTGTTGATAATCGACGAGATACACGCGTACGATCAATATATGTATGGCTTGCTGGATGCGGTTTTACATAATCAATCACTTGCTGGAAGCCCGGCAATATTACTGTCGGCCACGTTACCACAAAAGCAAAAACAGCAGTTACTAACCGGCTATTCTCCCGATGCTAATCATCAGCAAACCGTAGCAGCAGAAGACATGCCTTATCCTCTGGTGAGCTGGGTGGGAAATGGTGAGAAGACGTTTTTTGACTTACAAGATCAGCCTGAACAATATCCTGCCACGTTCTCTCTTCACCTTGAACCTTATTACACAAAAGAGGCTGTGCCTGATGATTCCTTATTGGAACGGATGGTTGATGCTGCCAGCAATGGAGCACAGGTATGCCTGATCTGTAATTTAGTCGATGTGGCTCAGCAGGTCTGGCGGCAACTTAAAGTGCTGGCCGCGGGCAGGGCTGAGGTTATGTTGTTTCATGCCCGTTTTAGCCTGGCGGATCGACAGGCTAAAGAGAGTGCTGTGCTGAGTTGCTTTGGTAAAGAGGGGCAGCGTTGTACTGGGCGTATTTTGGTCGCCACCCAGGTGGTTGAACAATCTCTTGATGTCGATTTTGACTGGATGATCACTCAACACTGTCCAGTGGATCTTTTGTTTCAGCGGCTGGGCAGATTGCACCGTCACTGGCGCGCAATACGTCCTCAAGGTTTTGCTCATCCCAGGGCTGTGGTGCTCTTCCCCACGACCGAAGGTTATGGCCGAATTGGCAAAATCTATAGTCATACCCGCGTGATGTGGCGTACCCAACAAAAGATTGAAGCGCTACAAGGTAAACCACTCTATTTTCCCGATGCTTATCGCAAATGGATTGAGCCTATCTATCGGGAAGACATTTCAGAGCCTGAACCACACTGGGTGACTGAAGGTATGAAATCGTTTGAAAGTCATCGCTTCACTCAGAATATGAAAGCGAAACAAATGCTGGATTGGGCTGAACGGATTGGGTTACGGGACAATGAAAGTAATGAAATCGCTGTTACCCGTGATGGTGCTATGAGTGTTCCTGTGGTGCCTTTTGTTGCAACAGAAGCCGGTAGGCGGTTGTTAGATGGCCGTATCTATGAACAACTGGGGGAATTCCAGCAGCAGGAAGCATTGAACCATAATCAAGTCAATATTCCCGTATGGTGGACGCGAAATTTGGGCTTAGTTCGGGATAAACGGAACCGAGTTTGGCTGGAAGGAAACAGCGATATTATCGATTGGGATTGGGAGAGTCAGGATGGCAAATTGCGTTACAGTCATGAAGTGGGGATGGTATTAGCCATCCCCCAATAAATCCCAAAAGAATTTGGGAACTTGATGACAAGCATCACCCGTATACAGAATGACGGTTTATCCTCCGCATCCGCGGGGAACATAGAGATGCAGCTAATGCTGCGAATAATAATGCCAATTATCCTCCGCATACGCGAGGAAGACAGTAAAACAGTATACGTTGTGGTTTGTAACAAGCAATGAATTTGTTTTTGCAAGAACAATAACTGGTTATGACATCTATATAGTAGTACATAATGACTTATACATAATGACTTGGTTTTTTTGTTGCTGTTTATACGATTCTTCAGTACCCTGAACTCTAAATATTGAGAGTGAGGTTTGGGTATGCGGGGTTTTGTTAGAAATATCCGGTTATTAATCAATGCGATAAATTCGGTTAACCCAATGGGGATTGCGATTGTCGCTCTTTCAGTGGCAGCGTTGGCATTGTTGGGGAGATAGCAAAAATTTTTGGTTGAAGGAGGGAAAGTGGATGGATTTACTGGTTCATAGTTGGATACCTGTTCGCTCGTTAGCGGGTGGATCTCCCACGACAATTTCTTTGCAAACATTGTTGTGTTCAGGCGAACAGTGGGTTTTGTGTTTACCCAGAGACGATATGGAGCTGGCCGCACTCCAGTTGCTGATTTGCCTTACTCAAGTAATTTGGACACCGCAAGATGATCAGACGTTGCGCCTGCGTATAAAACAGCCGTTGACATCTGACGACTTCGTTCAGGGCGTTTCTGCCTGGAATGATACCTTTCAGCTCGATCATCCCGATACGCCATTTATGCAGTTTAAAGGTGTGTCAGCCAAGGATGTAACCGGTATGGATAAGCTATTCGCCGGATTAACGGGAGCCACCAACTGTACCTTCATTAATGAACCTGGGCAGGGAAATGCATTGTGTGGTGGGTGTACCGCCATTGCCTTGTTTAACAAAGCGAATAACGCGCCTGGTTTTGGTGGCGGATTTAAAAGTGGCTTACGTGGCGCGGCCCCCATTACCACTTTGTTGCAGGCAATAGATAACCGCTGGGCTGATTTACGCACGACGATCTGGTTAAACGTACTGACACAACCTTATCTACAAGAATGGTTTAACGGAAACTTGCAGGCTAACCCACTGCCGGTATGGCAAGAGCCGATCCAGTCAGGTGCAACCATTCCTGCTACACATATTGGTTTACTAAGAGGGTTATTCTGGCAACCCAACCGAATTGAATTATGCCCGCCAGTGGGTATCGGTCAGTGCAGCGGTTGCGGGCAACAAGCCACACAACGCTATGCTGGCTTTCTGAAAGAAAAATTCACTTTCTCTCTGGAAGGCGTATGGCCACATCCTCACTCTCCGCGTGTCTTACAGGTAAAACAAGGAGAAAGGGAAGATAAATTCCTGGCCTTTACAACCTCTGCGCCGTCATGGACACAAATCAGCCGCTTGCTAGTCAGTCGTGAGGTGGATAAAAAAGAAGGCCATCGCCCTGCCGCTGTGGTGGAGCAAAGTAAGATCTTGTTTAACAAGGTCAGGATGCAATTTATTGTTGGTGGTTATCGCAATAATCAGGCGTCAATTCTGGAACGTCGGCATGATGTCATGGCTGTTAATCAGGGCTGGCAAACACATCCTGAAGTGATCCATCAAGTTGTTGATATTGGCCTTGAGTATAAGACCGCTTTGCGTAAGGCGCTTTATGTCTTTGCGGAAGGCATCAAAGGGAATGATAGTGATATCAAAGGGGCTGGCGTCGCAGTGCATGAAAAGGGAGAGCGGGAGTATTACCGACAGAGTGATTTATTGATCCCTCACTTGCTGGCATCTATCGATTTTACCCAGGCAGATGAGTACTTGGTGCAATTAAAGCGGGACCTATGTACGTTGTGTAATGATCTTTTTGAACAAATTACCACGCCTTATAGCCATCATCCGAAGCTGGTCAAAACGCTCGCTATTTCACGCCGTATCTTACACAAACACCTCGATGCCTTGCGCTGGCCTAAGGAGAATAAAAATATGTCGTTTGATCCACTTGCTCTCTATAACGCCTGGAATCTGCTGGATAACGGTGCCAGTGCTCAACTTAGACGCGTGACTGAACCTGAGAAACTAAGAGATATCCCCGCCTTTTACCGTTTTGTGCAGCCTTTTGGCTGGCAGGAGACAAAGAACCAATGGCCATTGCTCCGTATGGTGTTTTGTCTGAGTGCCGGGAAAGACGTTATCAAACATGTCAAACCGGATGAAAAAAATCCCAAAGGTATTAGTCTGGGTAAAGCGCTGGCAGATAGTGGATGTATCAGTGAACGCCGGCTATTTCAAATGCTGCGTGCGGATTGGCCTAACGATATGGTGCAGTTGCGCCGTTTGCTCATCCATGCAGAACCCAAACTCTACTGGCCAGCGTTGGCAAAGCAATTAACCCGGTGGAGTCAATGTGATCGCCGTCAGATCTTAGAAGATTTCATCATTGCTCTTCCCCAAAAGAAAACCGCATAAGGATATAACAGAATGAACAATTTCATTAACTTCCACGTATTAATCTCCCACAGTCCGGCTTGTCTGAACCGTGATGATATGAACATGCAAAAAGACGTCATCTTTGGTGGCAAGCGTCGGGTTCGTATTTCCAGCCAAAGCCTTAAACGAGCAATACGTAAAAGTGACTACTACATGCGGCATTTGGGTGAACCCAGTATTCGAACTATTCAACTGGCTGAGCTGCGGAATGTTTTACATAAACGTTTAGGGTCACGCTTTGAAACAGCACTGATTGATCGTTCATTAGCGCTGCTGACGGACAAAAAAATTGATGATGCAGAGAAGATAATTAGCGATGCTGTCTCTCCCTGGGTCACAGAAGAAGTCGCCTGGTTCTGTGAGCAAATTACTCAGCCAGAGGCTGAGGGAATGGATGACAAAAAACTGGCAAAGCACCTAAAACCGCACATTGCGGCGATGCGTGCTAACTTACAAAACGGCGTTGATGTGGCGTTAAGTGGCCGCATGGCGACGAGCGGTTTGATGAGCGAACTGGGTAAAGTGGATGGTGCGATGTCCATCGCTCATGCTATCACTACACATGCCGTGGAATCGGATATTGATTGGTTTTCTGCCGTTGATGATCTAAAAGATCTGGGTTCCGCGCATTTGGGGACTCAGGAATTTTCTGCTGGGGTATTCTACCGTTATGCCAGCCTGAATTTTGCGCAATTACAGGAGAATCTGGGCGGTGTCGAACGCAATAAAGCGTTAGATATTGCCGCTCATCTGGCGCATATGTTGGCGACGGAAACCCCGAACGCTAAACAGCGTACATTTGCAGCGTTTAATCCAGCGGACCTGGTGATAATCAACTTTTCTGATGTGCCAGTCTCTATGGCCAATGCTTTTGAGGCACCGGTCGAAGCAAAACAGGATGGTTACCTCAAACCCTCGGTTGACGCTTTCAAAGACTACTGGAACCGTGTTGCCCAGGCTTACGGGCTAACGGGACCGGCGGCACAATTTTCTTTGCTGGATACAACACCCCCGGAAGGTGTGGTATCTAAGTCAGGGTTGGAAGAGTTGAAAAACTGGATCCGTAATAACGGCGAGGGTTAAATATGGTTTCTTATCTCCTATTACGCCTTTCCGGTCCCATGCAGTTTTGGGGGCAGCCTACATTTGAAGGTATGCGCCCTACTGCTAATTTTCCCACTCGCAGCGGTTTACTGGGATTGCTCGGCGCCTGTCTGGGGATACGTCGAAATGATAAGGATGCGCTTCAAGCCTTGTCTGACAGCGTACGCTTTGCGGTACGCTGTGATGAACATCAATTGAATGGTAAGCAGCCTGTCAAACTGAGCAAAATCACGGATTACCATACTGTTAAGGATGCCAGAGTCGATTACGTTGGCCTGAAAAGCCATAACACTATCCAAACCTGGCGTGAATACCTTTGTGATGCGCATTTTACCGTAGCAGTCTGGTGTGTACCCAACAGCCATTATCAAGTAGCGAACTTGGTTGCCGCAGTACAGAAGCCTTGGTTTACACCCTATTTGGGGAGACGTAGTTGTCCTCTGAGCCATCCACTCTATTTGGGACAATGTGAGGCGGATAATCCCCGATTGGCATTAAATCAATTTGGTCAGGGAGGAACTATTTATAGTGAAGAGGCTCTCAATCCCAAAGAGCGCCCTTTGCGTGTCCGGGATGAGCCTATTGTTGCCTTGCCTCGTCAATTTTCGACCCATGATTGGTTTGTTATTCAGGGAGATTCACCATGTTCTTAAGCAAAGTCTGGATCAACTGGCGATGGGCGAAAGATCCCTATCAACTGCATCGGGCTTTGTGGCAGCTTTTTCCTCATCGACCTGATGATGCACGTGATTTTCTCTTTCGGATTGAGAGGAAGAATTTGGGTCGCGGTGCAGAAGCATTATTGCAATCGGCACAGGCACCTTTATCAGCGGAAGTGGCTCAGGTTATCGTGAGTAAACCCATTCAATGGCGTATTCCCACTGGCGCCAGTCTACGTTTTAAGCTACGGGCTAATCCGGTTAAGACGATTAAAGACGGGGAGCAGCGCCGGGATCGTAACGGTAAGATCAAATGTTGCCGAGTGCCGCTTATCCATGAGGAGGAGCAGTTGCAGTGGTTATCACGCAAATTAGCAGGAGCGGCGTTGTTATCGACGGCTTGGGCCACACCGGAATCCCCAATCTATTTTTGCAAAGATGATATCAGGGGGAAAATCCAGCCAATATGCTTTGAGGGGCAACTCATTGTACAGGAAAGTGATGCCTTTATTGCCCTTTTAAATAAAGGGATTGGGCCGGCTAAAGCGATGGGGTGTGGTTTACTCTCTTTAGCGCCGGGTTGATATTTTTGTTGTTTGGGGATTGGAAAAGTTTAAGCCGTTGGAGGTAACACTGCCGACAATGTTATCGCGTATTTCTTTTATACTTCGTGCGGATAATTTCGGTAGATTGTAATGGATTACATTTCTATTTTTTTAACACATTGAAAAATATGTGTTTTTATATTTGTTAATAATGTGATTTTTAAGGGGAAAACGTGGTAGAGTTTTTCCTGCCAAAAAAGTTCTTTAAAAACAAAAGAATATAGTTAGAGTGTTCCCCATATGCATGGGGATAAACCGGTAATTATGTATCCAACAACCATTAGTCACACGTGTTCCCCATATGCATGGGGATAAACCGAAAACATTAGAGGATAAACACAATGAAACTATGTGTTCCCCATATGCATGGGGATAAACCGCCAGTCCAACCCGTGACGTTCATCGATAAACGGTGTTCCCCATATGCATGGGGATAAACCGGCACTTTTCGACTCACTGACGCATGCCAATTTGTGTTCCCCATATGCATGGGGATAAACCGTAAGATGTAGGGATACTGGTGATTATGAATATGTGTTCCCCATATGCATGGGGATAAACCGTCCATGCCGACTGAATCCGCATAATCGATAATGTGTTCCCCATATGCATGGGGATAAACCGTGTTGAAAACTTACCCAACGATGATGGTTTTGGTGTTCCCCATATGCATGGGGATAAACCGAAAATTTACTTAAAGAGTCACAATCTGAGGATGTGTTCCCCATATGCATGGGGATAAACCGAATCGTTGGAAATACTGAAAAAATCTGGTTTCGTGTTCCCCATATGCATGGGGATAAACCGTCAAAAAAATATTGTCCGATGAAAATGAGCCCGTGTTCCCCATATGCATGGGGATAAACCGATTTGGACTCCAACAAAGAGCGTTTGACTGAGGTGTTCCCCATATGCATGGGGATAAACCGGCATGAAGAAGAGGCTAAAGAATGACCAAATAGTGTTCCCCATATGCATGGGGATAAACCGCGTGACGATGGTTATTCTAATACTGGAATTGGGTGTTCCCCATATGCATGGGGATAAACCGATATATTTCACTCCAACATCAATCATGTATAGGTGTTCCCCATATGCATGGGGATAAACCGAATGCTGAGTTCAGCTTCCTCATCCGCATACCGTGTTCCCCATATGCATGGGGATAAACCGATTATTCAGGGTTTCTGTATCAAAACATATTTGTGTTCCCCATATGCATGGGGATAAACCGCCTCAAAAACAGGCTATTCAATTCGCAATGACCGTGTTCCCCATATGCATGGGGATAAACCGGGACGGACTATGTGGTCGGTCAGGTCTGGGGCGTGTTCCCCATATGCATGGGGATAAACCGTGGGATGCTTCATCCCCTCAGAGTTTGGCAGAGTGTTCCCCATATGCATGGGGATAAACCGTCTGCCAACTGATTTTTTGCGGTTTTAACCTGGTGTTCCCCATATGCATGGGGATAAACCGGTATTAGCGTGTTTGGCGGCTACTGTGGGGTTGTGTTCCCCATATGCATGGGGATAAACCGAAAAAAATTACGATGACATAGCAGTTTATGTAGTGTTCCCCATATGCATGGGGATAAACCGGAAATAAATATGGCGACAATGACTACACCAATGTGTTCCCCATATGCATGGGGATAAACCGCCAGTATTCCCGCTGGTGTGATTTGTAATTTCGTGTTCCCCATATGCATGGGGATAAACCGCATTCCATTTTTAGGGAAATAAGGCACACGTAGTGTTCCCCATATGCATGGGGATAAACCGTTAAATTTAATCCATGAACATTTTCTTCTTGGGTGTTCCCCATATGCATGGGGATAAACCGGTAACCAATGGCATCTTCAAACCGGTCAACTTGTGTTCCCCATATGCATGGGGATAAACCGTTAACAATCGCTATTTCAGTCGCATCATTTTAGTGTTCCCCATATGCATGGGGATAAACCGGGTGTGTATGAAAGTGATCGGGTTAATAAAAAGTGTTCCCCATATGCATGGGGATAAACCGCATGGAGTAAACGACACGTTATGGCAATTACTGTGTTCCCCATATGCATGGGGATAAACCGTTTTGTCTGTACTGACACGTTCAATTTCATCGGTGTTCCCCATATGCATGGGGATAAACCGTATTCGAGCAGAAGATGGCATTCCGCTACTGAGTGTTCCCCATATGCATGGGGATAAACCGAGGTTCACGCGTCCCGACTGATTCGTATTTGCGTGTTCCCCATATGCATGGGGATAAACCGTTATAAAAATAATAGGAGATAAATAATGGCTAGTGTTCCCCATATGCATGGGGATAAACCGCCTAATCGCTCTCGCGCCCACTCAGTCTCATTCGTGTTCCCCATATGCATGGGGATAAACCGTTATTCACCTTGCTGTTAATGTTCTACTTTTTGTGTTCCCCATATGCATGGGGATAAACCGACCGAGTTCCGCAACGATATAACTGACTATTTGTGTTCCCCATATGCATGGGGATAAACCGATTCTGGGGGCTTGGAGATGGCCCAATTCGAAGTGTTCCCCATATGCATGGGGATAAACCGGGGATATAGGGGTATTGTCTTTTGTAATATTGGTGTTCCCCATATGCATGGGGATAAACCGCCGTTAGAAATTTATATCGCCGGGCAATGATGGTGTTCCCCATATGCATGGGGATAAACCGGCTTAACTCCTCCATCGCCTCATGCATGATTTGTGTTCCCCATATGCATGGGGATAAACCGGGCCAATGACTATCCATCTAGAGCCGAGTCAGGTGTTCCCCATATGCATGGGGATAAACCGTACTTTCCCTTATATCGAAAGGAGCAAAAATAGTGTTCCCCATATGCATGGGGATAAACCGATTTACATGCTACGCAGAAAATTATTACTGAAGTGTTCCCCATATGCATGGGGATAAACCGGAGTCGTTCACGAGGGTACGGTGAAAGGGAGGGTGTTCCCCATATGCATGGGGATAAACCGATTACGGGGATAATCCGAATGATTGGATTCCTGTGTTCCCCATATGCATGGGGATAAACCGGAATTAAAATGTCCCGTTGTAGCATTGGCTCAGTGTTCCCCATATGCATGGGGATAAACCGGAAAATTATCTAAGGATAGATTTTAGTAAAGCGTGTTCCCCATACACATGGGGATAAACTAACAATCGTTATTGACCAACAGAAATACGCGTTAGGATCTCATTGAAAATAAAATAGATTAAAAGCATCCGGTAGTAAATTATTTCCAAGCGATTAAATTAGGCGCAAAATCAAACATTGTTGTTACCCTTCGTGAAATAGTAATAAAAAATGACATATTGTCATTGTTTCGGCTTTCAATTTGGGCTGTCTGCGTTTATTATGCGCGCTTCGTATTTTCAACCGGCGCCACTGGCTTTGAGCTTTAGCGGAGAAATGATGCCTCCTCTAGCTGACACAGTCTTTTCCCGTGGCGGTTCTATCTGCATTATTCCAAGGGATAGATGATAGCATAAATGACTGAGAACACCTCTCTGACACCACTCGTTGAGTTGAAAGCCTTGAGTAAGGGCTTCGACGGCAAACAAGTTATTTCACAGCTCGATCTGACAATCAATGATGGCGAGTTTCTGACCATCCTTGGGCCATCCGGTTGTGGCAAAACCACAGTACTCCGTCTGATTGCAGGGCTAGAAGATTCAGACGGCGGCAAAATTTTATTGGAAGGGCAGGATATTACCGAGATCCCCGCCGAACACCGTCACGTTAATACGGTCTTCCAAAGTTATGCCCTGTTCCCCCATATGAGCGTATTTGAAAATGTCGCTTTTGGGCTTCGAATGCAGAAAACACCGGAGAAAGAGATTGCCCCGCGTGTTGAGGAAGCCTTGCGCATGGTTCAGCTTGAAGCGTTTGCCCAGCGTAAACCCGCCCAGCTTTCCGGCGGCCAGCAGCAACGTGTCGCGATTGCCCGTGCGGTTGTGAATAAACCGAAAGTCTTGCTGCTGGATGAATCCCTGTCCGCACTCGATTATAAGTTACGCAAACAGATGCAAAATGAGCTAAAGGCGCTCCAGCGCAAGCTCGGCATCACTTTTATCTTTGTGACCCACGATCAGGAAGAAGCGCTGGTCATGTCAGACCGCATCGTGGTTATGCGTGACGGACGCATTGAACAGGATGGTTCTCCACGTGAAATCTATGAAGAGCCGAAAAACCTGTTTGTTGCCCGCTTTATCGGCGAAATCAATATCTTTGATGCCGAAGTGCTGCATCGTATTGATGACCAGCGGATACGCGCCAATGTTGAAGGCCACGAGTGTGATATTTTCACATCGCTGCCCGTGACGGTTGGGCAGACGTTGAAAGTGTTGCTGCGCCCGGAAGATTTGCGCGTGGAAGAGATCAATAACGGTGAGCAAGTATCGGGTTTGATTGGTTATGTCCGTGAGCGTAACTACAAAGGGATGACGCTGGATTCAGTGGTCGAAATGGAAAATGGCAAGATGGTCATGGTTAGCGAATTCTTCAACGAAGACGATCCCGACGTTGATCACTCCCTGAACCAGAAGATTGCCGTGACTTGGGTAGAAAGCTGGGAGGTTGTGCTGGTCGATGAAGAAGACGCGTAAACTATTCCAGAATATCGTCATTACGGGCATCGTATCCTGGCTGATGCTGTTCGTCTTTTTGCCGAACCTGATGATTATCGGAACCAGCTTCCTGACCCGTGATGATGCCAATTTAGTGCAGATGGTCTTCTCGCTGGATAACTATACCCGATTGTTCGATCCACTGTATGGCGAAGTGCTGCTGCATTCACTGAATATGGCGATTGTCGCGACGCTGTGCTGTCTGGTGATTGGCTATCCGTTCGCTTTTTTCCTGGCTCGTATGCCGGAGAAACTGCGCCCTCTGATGCTGTTTTTGTTGATCGTACCGTTTTGGACGAACTCGTTAATTCGTATTTATGGCTTGAAGATGTTTCTCAGTACCCGTGGGTATTTGAATGATCTTCTGCTGTGGATAGGGATTATCGATAAGCCGTTGCGCATCATGTATACCCCCGAAGCGGTTGTGCTGGGGCTGGTCTACATCTTGCTGCCATTTATGGTGATGCCGCTCTATTCCAGTATTGAGAAGCTGGATAAACCCTGTCTGGAAGCGGCGCGCGATTTGGGGGCGGGGAAATTGCAAACTTTTATCCGCATCATTGTGCCACTGACCATGCCGGGGATTATCGCCGGTTGCCTGCTGGTATTGCTGCCAGCGATGGGGCTGTTCTATGTGGCTGACTTGATGGGCGGGGCGAAAAACCTGCTGATCGGTAACGTGATCAAGAGCCAATTCCTCAACATCCGTGACTGGCCGTTTGGGGCGGCGACCAGCATTTGCCTGACGCTGGTCATGGGGTTGATGCTGTTGGTTTATTATCGTGCGGCTAAGTTGCTGAACAAGAAGGTGGAACTGGAATGATCGGACGCCTGTTGCGCGGTGGCTTCATGACCACCGTCTACGCTTACCTGTATATCCCGATTATTATCCTGCTGGTAAGCTCGTTTAACCAATCACGCTTTGGCATTAGCTGGCAGGGTTTTACCACTGAATGGTATAGCTTGTTGTTCTCTAATGACAGCCTGCTTCAAGCGGCCGGCCACTCCCTGACGATGGCGGTCGCGTCAGCCTCGTTTGCGACCTTAATTGGTTCCCTGACGGCGGTCGCCCTGTATCGTTACTCGTTCCGTGGCAAAAAATTTGTGGGTGGGATGCTGTTTGTCGTGATGATGTCGCCGGATATCGTCATGGCAATTTCATTGCTGGTGCTGTTTATGCTGCTTGGTGTCTCACTGGGATTTTGGTCACTGCTGTTTTCGCATATCACTTTCTGCCTGCCGTTTGTGGTGATAACAGTGTATTCCCGCCTGAAAGACTTCGACGTTAAGATGCTGGAAGCGGCGCGGGATTTGGGCGCAAGTGAATTGACCATCCTGCGAAAAATCATCCTGCCGCTGGCAATGCCGGCTGTCATGGCGGGCTGGTTACTGAGCTTTACCCTATCGATGGATGATGTGGTGGTTTCCTCATTTGTGACAGGGCCAAGCTATGAAATTTTGCCACTCAAGATCTATTCGATGGTCAAAGTGGGAATTTCGCCGGAAGTGAACGCATTAGCCACGATTTTATTACTGATGTCGTTGGTGTTGGTGCTGATTAGCCAGTTTGTGATGCGTGATCGCATCGGTAAGTCTTAATCTTCTTGTAAGCGTGGTTGCGAGTTGACCACGCTTTTCTTTGCACCGTAACAAGTGGCTTTACCCTATAAAACGCGGCTTTTATAATAGCCCCTTTTTCGGGGATAGGTTCACGCCGAACCTATACGATATTAACGCACCAACTGCGAGGGGAAACATGACATGAAAAACAACATGAAAAAGTGGTTCTGTCTGTTAGCCGCTGGGATGATGGCAATAAGCATGGGTTCGGTGAATGCCGCTGCCGCTGATGATGGCAAGACGCTGTATTTCTACAACTGGACTGAATACGTTCCGCCTGGTTTGCTCAACCAATTCACTAAAGAGACTGGGATTAAGGTGATTTATTCCACCTATGAATCCAATGAGAGCATGTACACCAAGCTGAAAACCTATAAAGATGGCGCTTATGATTTAGTGGTTCCATCCACTTACTTTGTCTCAAAGATGAGTAAAGAAGGGATGTTGCAAAAAATCGATACCCGTAAATTGAGCAACTTCCATAATCTTGATCCTAACCTGCTTCATAAGTCTTTTGACCCGAACAACGATTACTCTATCCCCTATATTTGGGGGGCAACGGCCATTGGTGTCAATGGCGATAATATTGATCCCAAGTCTCTCTCTTCGTGGGCGGATCTTTGGAAACCGGAGTACAAAAGCAGCTTAGTACTGACTGACGACGCGCGTGAAGTCTTCCAGATGGCGTTGCTGAAATTAGGGTATTCCGGCAATACCACTGATCCAAAAGAGATTGAAGCGGCTTATCAGGAACTGAGAAAACTGATGCCAAATGTTCTGGCATTTAACTCTGATAACCCCGCCAACCCGTTTATGGAAGGCGAGACAGATATCGGTATGATGTGGAACGGCTCGGCTTATGTTGCGCGTCAGGCGGGCACTCCGGTTGAGATTATTTGGCCGAAAGAAGGCGGAATTTTCTGGATGGATAGCTTGGCTATTCCGGCGAATGCCAAGAATGTCGATGGTGCGATGAAGCTGATCGATTTCTTGTTGCGCCCGGAAATTGCGGCGCAGGTTGCCCAAAAAATTGGTTACCCAACCCCGAATTTGGCAGCGAAAAAATTACTGCCGAAATCCATGACAGAAGACAAGTCCCTGTATCCCGATGCCGCCGTGATCAAGAAGGGCGAATGGCAGAGTGATGTTGGCAATGCCAATATCCTGTACGAAGAGTACTTCCAAAAACTAAAAGCCAGCCAGTGATCTGAAATCACATTGAATGATGGGGGAAGCCTGGGCTTCCCCTTTTTAATCGCTCTGGCGATTATTCCTTAAAAACCTGTTTGCGATGCCAGGCAATAAAACTTTCCAACGGATAATAGTCTTTGTTCTGGGGACGTAAAATGGGTTGTTTTGCAATTGAAGTTAGATTGGTATATATGGCTGAAAAAAACAGTCACTTCATTTATCCGAATAAATCCTGTTTTATTCATAAAAATAATATCGATCTTTTTACAAGATATACCAATCCAACTTCAAGTTGCAGTTTGCAAGCCAATGAGAGTGCTTATATCTCCCCGCTACACGGGGAGATATAAGACGCATCTTGAAAGGCGACTGGTATATATATTGCATAATTGATGATTTTTTTAAAAACTTAAGTGAATACCTTTCCATAATAATGAGACACTGATATTTATGAACAGCCCTTATTCCTCGAAGAGCGAGGAGTAAAAACGTCTCCTACAATATTCATATAATTCTATAATGAAATAAAAACTCCAAATGATTATTTATCAATAATCAAATCAAGTTGATTTATTGGTAAACCAAAATTGACCTTTATGTTACATCGATACAACAAGCTCTATGATTAAATCTCATGACAGGTTTCCTGGATTAAAAAAATTTCATGATATCGAAATGATAAATTTGGAAAACTTTTTATTTATCATATCCCTGTATTCGGTATTTCAATTTAGTAATGTGATGTATCATAAATATAGACTTCCTGTTTAATCGGCTATCTGATAAATACTCATTTAATGCTTACCCTACTCAGAATTCATTTTATATTCTGAAAATAAAATTAAACAAAAAACTAACATCTGGAAGTCATCATAAAATGAAAAACGCAAATGAATTGATCCCATTAAAGATCATTGCATCTGGTATTGCTTTACCAGAAAAAAAAGTGTATTCGTCCGATTTAGACCTGAAGTTAAATAAACCGAATGGTTTTGTAGAAAAACATTCAGGTATAGAGTATCGCTATCATGCTGATTATGAAACTCCCCCAACTAAATTGGCCACAGATGCATTGCATAATACGCTAGAAACCCACCAAATCTCACCCGATTCCATTGACCTGCTGATTTCTGCTTCCGCCGTCCCGATCCAAGCCCTACCTTATTCTGCCGCACATATTTTAAAAGCGAGCCGATTAACAGCAGGGACTGCCTGTTTTGACATTAATGCAAGCTGTGTGAGCTTTATCTCTGCCTTGGATGTTGCGGGAGGATTGTTGGCAACCCGACGATATCGGCGTATTGCCATTGTCTCCGCAGAGATGGCTTCCCGTGGGATTGACTGGTCGCATCAAGAATCTTCACTGATTTTTGGTGATGGGGCGGCTTGTATGATTGTTGAAAGGGGGGATGGGCAAAGCGGCATTGTGACCCACAAACATGAAACCTACCCAGAAGGCCTCGCATTATGTGAGATCCGGGCAGGTGGGACGCGCAAAAATCTGCGTACCGGGATGGAAGAGAGTGACTTCCTGTTTCAGATGCAGGGTAAGCCGCTGTTTAAACTGACGGCTTCATTGATTGAAGCATTTAACGCGCGCGTATTAGCCAGCGCCAATCTTAAAATGTCTGATATTGATACCGTGATCCCCCATCAGGCGAGCCATTTGGGATTGAAACATATTCTCAAGCGATTAAATATCAAGAATGACCGATTTGTGAATATCTATCGTCATCGCGGTAATCAGGTCGCGGCATCCATTCCCAGTGCACTGCATGAAGCCATCATTACCGATCGCTATTATGGTCGTGATTATGTGATGTTACTGGGTACAGCGGCCGGGCTTTCATTAAGTGAGATGATTTTAAGGCCATGAAAATTCTTGTAACTGGAGCGACAAGCGGTCTGGGACGTAATGCGGTTGATTACCTGTTAGCGCATAACAAGAAAGTCGTGGCAACCGGACGTGACCCGCAAGCGGGGGAGTCATTGGTTCAATTGGGCGCGGAGTTTCGCCGTGCTGAACTGGCAACGTTAACGGTGGACGAAGCCATATCGCTGATGTCAGGTTGTGATGCCGTCTGGCATTGTGCTGCAAAATCCTCCCCCTGGGGAGATCCTGAGGAGTTTGAACGTATTAATGTGACGGCGACAAAGGTATTGGCGCAGGCGGCAGGAATAGCGGGTATCCGGCGATTTGTCCATATTTCTACCCCAGCCGTATACTTTAATTTTTCACACCAACAGCATGTGACTGAAAATCAGCGCAGCCAGCGTTTCGCCAATGATTACGCCCGAACCAAGTTTCTGGCTGAAGAGAACATACGCCCACTGATCCATCGCCATCCTGACACAACTTATATCATCCTGCGCCCGCGTGGGTTATTTGGCCCGCATGACAGGGTGTTGTTGCCGCGTTTGCTGGCGCAGGTGAAAGCCAGCAAGGGCGCTATGGCCTTGCCTGCGGGGGGAAGGAATGCCTTGGATCTGACTTACGTCATGAATGTTGTGCATGCTATGGCATTGGCAACTCAACGCGAAGGATTACCAAGTGGGGCGATATATAACATTACCAATCAACAACCCCAGCCATTGGCGAAGACCTTGGGGCAATTATTTGATGAGATGCAGTTTGATTATCAAATAAAATCATTGCCTTATCCACTTTTGTATAGTGTTGCGGCAATCTTGGAAGGCATTGCCCTGCTCACCCGAAAAGAGCCATTGCTCACCCGTTACGGTATTGGCGCGGCTTATTATTCCATGACATTGGATAACACAAAGGCACGAGAAGAATTAGGGTATTCGCCGATTTATACCCTAGAAGAAGGCATTCATTTAACGGCCAATTGGCTAAAACAGGCCGATGATCAGGTGAGTCCACATGGTTAAGATGCGTATTTTTGAAGTGGGATACTGCACTCACCCTGGCTGTATGGTACTGAAAGGCGCCAGTTTGCGTGTCTGCAAATTTCCAGCCCGTGCGTGGTTGTTAGAGTGTCATGACCGGCGTTGGCTACTGGATACCGGATACGCCAGCCATTTTTATGATCACACTCGCAGTGGGATCATTCAGTTATATCGCAGGGTCACGCCCGTCCACTTTGACACCAAAGATTCATTGGTGATGCAACTCAAAGAGGAAGGCATTCAGGCGCGTGATATTGATGGCATTATCCTTTCTCACTTTCATGGTGATCATATCGCGGGATTACGGGATTTTCCGCAGGCCAAATTTATCTGTTCGGGAGAAGGTTGGCAGCAAACCCGCCACTTACGCGGCATTGCTGCACTGCAAAAAGCCTTTGTGCGCGGATTAATCCCGGAAGATTTCGAATCCAGAGTGCGTTTTTATGAAGGGTTTGCAACCAGCCCGTTACCGGAAGAATTAGCGGTATTGGGGGACGGTTATGTGGTGCCTGGGAGCCAAAAACAGATACTGATTGTTCCGCTGCCAGGTCATGCGGCAGGGCATCTTGGCCTTTGTGTCTTGACCGAACAGGGTTGGGTGTTGTTGGCGGGAGATGCCGCCTGGACTCCAACCAATTACCGCGAACGGCGTGGGCCTGCCAAGTTAGCCAATATCATTATGGATGACAGCCGTGCCTATTATGAAACATTGAATAAGCTCCACCAAATTGACCAAAAGCAGATCCCGATCCAGCTATGCCATGAGGGAGATTTGGAATGATATTAAAAACGCTTTGGTACTATTGGCGTGCCAAGAAACGGTGGAAATTTGCCAATCGACAGCAGCTTGAACAGCATCAACGGAGAGAATTGGCGAGATTCCGGCATAAGGTTCTGGCGAAAAGCCCTTATTTTTCCGCCTACGGTGATTTACCGTTGGCGGAATATCCGCTGATGAATAAAGCCATCATGATGGAAAATTTTGACCAAATGAATACCGCCGGTCTTAAACGCGATGCACTTTTGGCATGTGCACGTTTAAGCGAACAGTCACGAAACTTCAAATCAACGGTCGGCAAATTCAGCGTTGGCATGTCATCGGGGACATCGGGGCAGCGAGGCATTTTTGTCATTAGCCCTAAAGAACGGAGCATCTGGGCAGGCATTATGCTCGCCAAAATGCTGCCAAAGGGGTTATTTCACGGTGAACGCGTGGCGCTGTTTTTACGGGCAGGAAACAATCTCTACGATAGTGTCCAGAACCGTTGGATATCCTTCCGTTTTTTTGATTTGTTCGCCGACTTTAATCAGCAGTTACAAGCGTTAGTCGCGTATGCACCAACAATTATCGTCGCACCGGCTCAAGTATTGCGGGCGCTGGCATTGAAGATCCAACAAGGTGAAGTGTTATTGCCCGCGGTTAAAGTGATCTCGGTGGCAGAAGTGCTGGAACCGCAAGATCGCCAGTTATTGGCAACGGTATTCAGGGAGGTGGGTGAAATCTATCAGGCAACAGAAGGTTTTCTGGCGTGTACTTGCCCGCATGGGACGCTGCACCTTAATGAAGAGTTTCTGCATATTGAACCCAACTGGCTTGATGGATCGCGTTTTAACCCGATCATTACCGATTTTACCCGGGAAACGCAGCCCATTGTGCGTTATCAGCTTGATGATATTTTGGTGGTGAAGAAAACGCCGTGCGCTTGCGGTAATCCGGCATTAGCGATAGAACGCATTGAAGGGCGCAATGATGATCAATTAATTTTGCCAGCACTGGCTGGCGGAACGGTGAGTATTTTTGCTGATCCCTGTTCGCGGATCATTGCCAATACCCTGCCGCTGACCAGTGATTACCGGCTAACCCAGACGGAGTGGTTGCTGACATTGGCAGGGGATTGTGCTGTTGAAGCCCTCCTGCACTGCCAGTCAGCGCTGTCAGACTACTTTGCCAAACAAGGGGTGGATGTCGATAAAATTGAGTGGCAATGCGTATCGCAGACGATATTGCCGGATCTGTTTAATAAGCGTCGCCGGATTATTCGAAAGAAGGGGTAAGTTGGGGCGTTGGAGAATGATTGAACGGATTAAAACGGCGCAATCGTATCAGAAATGGCGGATTGCGCTGTTTTATTTTTTACATAAAAACACAGGCTCAAAATCACTAAGCCTGTGCTTATTCTCGGACAACGCATTTTCAATATTCTGGTGCGAAGCGTTTCACCACGATTTTACGGTGTTTTTGCCGCCTCCAGTGCTTGCGCAAGGTCGGCAATAATATCATCGCTATGTTCGATACCAATGGACAGGCGAATTAAATCCCGTGAAACCCCCGCTTTGACCATTTCTTCATCATTGAGTTGGCGATGGGTGGTTGATGCCGGATGGCAGGCCAGTGATTTGGCATCGCCAATATTCACCAAACGTACAATCAGTTGCAGGGCATCAATAAAGCGGATGCCTGCTTTTTCCCCGCCTTTAATACCGAAAGAGAGAATAGACGCTGGCTTGCCCCCCGTATAGCGGACAGCCAAATCATATTCAGGATGTGCAGACAATCCCGCATATTTCACCCAGGATACCTGGGGGTGTTTTTCCAGATATTGCGCGATCTTGAGGGCATTTTCAGTATGGCGCTCCATACGTAGCGCCAGGGTTTCCAGCCCCTGTAAGATCAAGAAGGCATTGAATGGCGATAAGGCCGCACCTGTGCTACGCAGCGGCCCAACACGGCAGCGAGCGATAAAGGCTGCCGCGCCAAAATGCTCGGTATAGGTGATGCCGTGATAGGAAGGATCTGGCGTGCCTAAAATGGCAAAGCGATCTTGATGAGCTGTCCACGGGAATTTGCCTGAATCAACGATTATTCCGCCAATTGAGGTGCCATGCCCGCCAATATATTTCGTCAGGGAATGAATGATAATATCTGCGCCATGTTCAAATGGGCGGCATAAATAAGGCGTTGCGACGGTATTATCGACAATCAGGGGAATGCCGTGTCGATGGGCAATCTCTGCCAGTGCCTGGATATCAACAATGTTGCCACTGGGGTTGGTGATGGATTCGCAATAGACCGCCTTGGTTTTGTTATCGATCATGGCGTCAAGGGCTGCGAGATCGTCATGATCAACAAAACGGGTTTCAATCCCAATATTTGGGAAACTGTGTGCCATCAGGTTATACGTTCCGCCATACAACTTTGCGACAGAGACAATATTATCCCCGATAGCAGCAATGGTTTGGATGGCGTAGGTGATAGCCGCCATGCCAGAAGCGACCGCAAGTGCACCGATCCCCCCCTCCAAGGCGGCGATACGTTTTTCCAGTACATCATTGGTTGGGTTCATGATGCGGGAATAAATGTTACCTTCCACTTTTAAGTCAAACAGATCGGCACCATGTTGGGAGTCATCAAAAGCGTAGGAGGTTGTCTGGTAAATAGGGACAGCAACGGCTTTGGTCGTTGGATCGGGTGAATAACCTGCGTGGATGGATAAGGTTTCTAATTTCATTGTCACTTCCTTTAGTTAGGTAGAGTGGGACTCGCGTTTGAGACTGACAATCAAAAATAGTAACGCGTTTTTTTCGACTTGGTTGATATCAAAAAATAACCCTGATTTAAAAATGGCAATACACCGGCGCAATATAAGTCATGGTGATGCTATCAATAATCCAATATGACTCACATTTGTTGCATTTTATCCGATTGCCTGACAGAAGCTATCTATACTTTAAACGGTTAAAACGTTTAATAAACATGAAAGGTAATTCTTGATGGTGATGAAAAATGCGCTTCTTGCCACTTTAGTCGTATCCAGCTTTATATATGGCTCCGTCACTTATGCAGATTCTCAGACTGTGGCTGTAGGTTATGCGCAAAGCCAGGTTCAGGATTTTAAAACTATTCGTGGCGCCAATCTTCATTACAGCTATGAATGGGATTCTCCGGTTATTATTATGGGTTCATTTACCTATATGAAAGGCAGTAAAAATGGCAGTTACAATAATAATAACCAGTCCTGGAAAGGCAGTGCTGATCTGAAATATTATTCATTGATGGTTGGCCCAGCATACCGCATTGACGATGGCGTGAGTATATATGGCTTATTGGGTTTTTCCCATTCTAAAATTGATCTCTTTGAGAACGAATATGAAGAAATAAAGGGTAAAATTAGCCATTATTCCTGGAATATAAATAAAGAATCGACTCATTTCGCCTATGGTGCGGGAGTGGAATTCAACCCCATTCAAAACCTCAGCCTTTATGCCGGTTATGAAGGCTCATCCGCGAAATACAGTAGCAAAGATCAGGGTATCAATGGGTTTAATGTCGGTTTAGGTTATCGTTTCTAATGTAAGAATGCCGCCAGCAATAGGCGATACTGAGGTATTGGGGATCATTGCGGCGGCGGATATAAAATCCCACCGAAGTGCTGCCTTATTGAATAAACTTTAAATCTTCTTTTTCCTCTTCTCCCTCAAATCTATACCAATCCAACTACAAGTTGCAGCGTGAAAACCAATGAGCGTGTTGATTTCTCCCCGCGAAGCGGGGAGAAATCACACGCATCGTGAAGTTAGATTGGTATAGCGCTTAATCGGGAGTTAACATTTGTAATGCTTGCTTGCACATAAGCATTATTTGTGGTTTGAAAAAAACGCCAATAAAAATACCAATAAAAATAAATACCCGATAGGAGAATAATGGAAATAACAATAATTATCTTAATGTTTTTTATCATAATCATTCCAAATTTTTCCATTAAATTATCCACTTGTTACAAAAAATTAATATTCATAATAATTAATTTTAATAACATAGGGTTAAGTGCTGTTTAGTAAAAAATAATTGAAATATTTAATGTATTTATATTTTTTATTTATCGTTTATATTATTTAAATTGGATTTCCAACGATATTTTGGCCAATGAAAACTAAACAATATCATCAAAATTGTTAATGGCCATCCACTAATAAAAATAATTACATCAATAGGCACATTGCTTTGAAAAGAAAGAATATAGACCCCCGCCGCTTTCAATGAAAAGATCAAAATCCAAGCTATTGTAACTTCATGCCAAGCTCTAGTATACAATGCGGTACCATATGCAGGGATACTCTTCAATCTTGGCATAGCTTGTTCAGCTATTGTCCGTATGATTGGTTGCTTTATTACAGAGTAAAAACCAAATATTACTACTACAGAAAGAGCACCACTAACAGATAAAAAGACACTTTCCTTATTAATATTAAACAAAGTATATCCATGAAGATAAAGGTAGTGACTACCCCCTGATGCCATTATAAAAAAAACTATGAATAAAGAATTTCTCTGCCGGCTAACCAACTGTAGACCTCCAGAATAAAGGGCTACTGTCAGCACAGCAATACCAACTCCCATTATCCAATACATGATATTGTAAAGAATAATAGGAATGATAAGAGTCATTATCGCATCACGCGATAATAAATAATGATAAATAGTCATTGATTTTTGTTGATTCATTATGATTACCTCTTAATCAAATATAAATTGAAATCATAGGTGGAAAACAAGACTAAAAAAACTGTGATCAGCATTATTCCTCCCATGATCAAAAACAAGTCATTAAAAACCATAATTTGGGTTTGTTGTACTATCTTCTGCTCCAATATACCAATCTAACTTCAAGTTGCCGCTTGCAAACCAACGAGAGTGTTTATATCTCCCCGCGTAGCGGGGAGATATAAGACGCATCTTGAAAGGCGATTGGTATATAACAATCGCTGTATGTTTAATATTCTGAAAATTAGTTTCCAAACCATGATTAATCATCATGTTCTTGATACTGTTAAGATAATAAACAAACACACGGTTACTAGATAGTAGAGATATTTTAATATCATAAATGTGAATATTGAAATACGAAATAAAAAGTGTGCCCAACATAGCAGTACCACATGAGCCACCCAAACTACGAAAAATATTTATTAAAACAGCAGAGGAAGCGCTGTCTCTCTGCTGTATATGACTAGTGGCTAACAAAGAAGGACGCGTATCACATTGCCGGCTCTTGCCATACGTCTGAATATCGCGAGTCCAGCGATGCTGCTCAATCAGCCCGACAACCTGCTGTTCCTGAAAGGCGACAAGTATATATCTGCACTGGATGGATCTTTTCTGCATATAGCGGCTATTTGAATCTCCTTATTTCACGTAATGATACCCCCTCATGATTTATTGAATCACTCAGGTCGGGCATATGACAAAAGGGGAACCCTTTATGCAGGGCTTAAATAATAAAGTCGCTATTGTCACTGGCGGGGCGACCAAAATTGGTGCGACCGTTGCCAAGGTATTGAGTGAATATGGGGTTAAGGTCGCGATTTTCGATATTGATCAGGCCGGTGGGGAAAAAGTGGCCAGCCTGCAACCGGAATCCATCCATTTTTGGCGCGTCGATATTACTGACGACAAACAGCTTTCTGCAGGAATACATGACGTTGTTGCTTATTATGACCGTCTGGACTACCTCATCAACCTTGCCGCCACTTATCTGGATGATGGCGCCAATTCTGGCCGTGAAACGTGGTTAACGGCTTTAAATACCAATGTGATCAGTGCCGTCAGAGCCGCTCAATTTGTTCGCCCTTATCTTATTGCCGCCGGAGGGGGGGCCATTGTTAACTTCACCAGCATTTCCTCCTCGATTGCCCAGACAGGCCGTTGGTTATACCCCGCCTCAAAAGCCACATTACTGCAAATCACCCGCAGTATGGCAATGGATTATGCCGCTGACCATATCCGCGTTAACTCGGTTTCACCGGGGTGGATTTGGTCACGAGTTATGGATGAGTTAACCCAAGGGCATCGACAGAAAGCCGATACCGTTGCCGCAGATTATCACCTGCTTGGCCGTATCGGTCACCCAGAAGAAGTGGCTCAGGTCGTGGCATTTCTCTTATCCGATTTGGCGAGTTTTGTCACCGGTGCGGATTATGCCGTTGATGGTGGTTATTCAGCCATGGGACCCGAACAGGCAAAACCCGCTATTCCGCGGCTGGCGGAGTAGGTGCAAGCGCACCTATCCAAAGTAAAACGAAAGAGGAACATACTATGCGTCATATCGCAATCGTAGGAGGTGGCCAAGCTGGACTACCTCTGGCCCTTGGTCTGCTTGACAAGGGCTATCAAGTCACTGTGGTCACCAACCGTACGCCTGATGATATTCGCCATGGTCGGGTTTTGTCGAGTCAGTGCATGTTCGATTCTTCTTTGCAATTTGAACGTGATTTAGGCTTGAATCAGTGGGAAACCCAATGTCCGCCCGTTGAAGGTATCGGTTTTACTGTGCCACATCCCGAATTTCCCAATGACAAGGCAATTGGCTGGAGTGCACGGCTCGACAACTATGCGCAAGCGGTCGATCAACGTATTAAGATGCCATTTTGGCTGGAGTCATTTGTTTCCCGTGGCGGCAAGCTGGAAATTAGCGATGTCGGGGTTGCTGAACTGGAACGCCTGGCTGCCCGCCATGAACTGGTCATTTTGGCCGCAGGGAAAGGGGAAATTGTGCGATTAATGGAGCGCGATGCTTCACGCTCTCCCTATGATCAACCCCGGCGCGCACTGGCACTGACTTATGTCAAGGGTATGTTGCCAACGCCAGAATATTCCCGTGTTTCTTTTAACTTGATCCCAGGCGTGGGCGAGTATTTTGTTTTCCCTGCCCTGACCCTGAATGGTCCCTGCGACATCATGGTATTTGAAGGTATTCCCGGTGGGGCAATGGATGGCTGGCAAGAGGCCAGAACACCGCAGGAACATCTGGCCTATAGCAAGCAGATCCTTAAGACTTTCCTGCCGTGGGAGTCTGAACGTTGTGAACAGGTGGAGCTGACCGATGAAAACGGTATTCTGGCGGGACGCTTTGCCCCCGTGGTTCGTAAGCCGGTGCTGACTTTGCCTTCTGGCCGTCAGGTTTTTGGGTTGGGGGATGCGGTGGTTACCAATGACCCCATCACCGGGCAAGGTTCGAATAATGCAACAAAAGCCAGCAAAGTCTACTACGAGGCGATCCTTGCCCGTGGTGACAAGCCTTTCACGGCTGAATGGATGCACGATACCTTCGAACAATTCTGGCAATACGGTCACTACGTTGTCGAGTGGACAAACAGTCTGCTTATCCCACCAAAGCCACACATTCTGGATTTACTGGGTGCCGCCCAACGCTTGCCGACACTCGCCAGCACCATTGCCAATGCTTTCAACCATCCTCCGGTACTGTTTCCGTGGTGGGAAGATCCCCACGCCTGTGAAGAGTATATTCATTCACAGATGATTGAAGAAATTCGGGCATAAACGGGGGAAAACTACATGAATACCCTGAATATCAATACCCAAATGTCGTTGCTTGAGAGTGAGTGGGGCGCAACCGAGTTTGAAGGCAGGATGTTGCGCTCACTGTTGGGAAAGTATCCGACCGGCGTTGCCATTGTTGCGACACGTACTGCCGAAGGGCGTGATGTGGGGTTGACCATCAACTCATTTGCTTCGCTTTCGCTGGAGCCGCCTTTGGTGCTCTGGAGTCTGGTGGAACACTCCCCGAATCTTGCCGTATTCCGTGACTGTGAATATTTTACGATCAGCATTCTTGGCTGTGACCATCGGGAGCTGGCTCTGCGTTTTGCCAGTTCACGGGTGGAAAATAAATTTCAGGATATTCCGGTGCAGGAAACGCCTGAAGGTATCCCCTCCATTGGGGGCGCGATAGCAACCCTGGTTTGCGCCAATCACCAGCAAACGCACTTGGGGGATCACTTGTTGGTGATTGGACAAGTCAAACGCATTGCCAGTATCGAAGGTAAGCCACTGGTTTTTCATAGTGGCATGTTTACCGGACTTCATGATGTTCATGAGATATAACAGCCTTATTCTGTTGGGAAAACATTCAGGAGAACATGACTCATGAACAGTGCGTTAACTGCGTTTGTTGCTGCGTTAAATCAGGGCAGTGTAAAAATCATCGACCTGACACAGACATTAACGGCGGATTTTCCGGCCTTGCAGTTGCCGGCGCAATTTGGCCAGGTTTGGGCATTCAAAATGGAGCGCATTTCTCACTATGATGAAAATGGTCCAGGTTGGTACTGGAACAATTTTAGTTGTGGTGAGCATACCGGAACCCATTTTGATGCACCGATACACTGGGTCAGTGGCAAAGATCAGCCAGATAACACCGTCGATACCATCCCCGTGCACAATTTTGTAGCGCCAGCGGTGGTGGTGGATGCCAGTCAACCGGTGGCACAAGATCCAGACTGGATATTGACGGTTGAGTTTTTACAAAGCTGGGAAAAGCAGCATGGGACGATTCCCGCCGGTGCATGGTTACTGCTGAGAACCGATTGGTCAAAACGGGCAGACGATCCGGTTCGTTTCCTCAATATGCGTGATGATGGTGCCCACACGCCGGGACCAAGTCAGGAAGCGGTGGAGTGGTTGATCCATGAGCGTGACATCCGAGGATTTGGGGTCGAAACCATTAATACGGATGCGGGGCAATCTTACGCCTGGCCTGTGGCTTATCCCTGCCATACCTTGATGCATGGGGCGAATAAATATGGCTTACAGTGTTTGAAAAATCTTGATTTGTTGCCACCGACTGGCGCGGTCATTATTGCTGCTCCCCTCAAAATCGGCGGCGGATCGGGCAGCCCGTTGCGTGTTCTGGCATTAGTTGAATCCTTTTCGGGAGCGGCATCATGACAGCGTCCAGGCCACAAGTGATTATTATCGGCAGTGGCATCAACTCGCTGGTGTGTGCCGCTTTGTTGGCAAAATGGGGCAAATCCGTACTGGTACTGGAACGTAATGCCGTTCTTGGGGGTTGTATTCGCACGGAAGCCCTTTTTCCCGGTTATACCCATGATGTGCTCTCTTGCTGGTATCCGCTGTTTTTGGGTAGCCCGGCTTATCAAGAACTCAGGCCGGCGTTGGAACAGGCCGGCCTGGAATTCATGCAAAGTGATTATGCGACCGGGCTGGTTCAACCCAATGGCAAAAGCATTGCTTTAAAACGGGATATTCTGGCCTCTGCCTTGCGGCTCGATGAAATGGCGGCAGGTGATGGCGAAGCATTAACGCGCATGGCCCAGCAAATCTTTCATGATGATGCCGGTTTGATCTTTGGCTTGCTTGGGCAAAATCCCTATAGCTTCGGCATAGCCAAGCTACTGTTTTCTGAATGGCGCAAACGCGGCATGGAGGGATTGACCGGGTTTGCCGGTCGTTCATTGGAAACTTTCCGGCGCTGGGCTGAACGTGAATTACAGTCTGATTTTAGTCGCGCCCTGTTAGCGCCGTGGGTATTGCATACCGGGTTGGGGCCGGATGATGCCAGCTCCGCCCTGATAGGTAAACTCACCTTTGCCGCCGTGATTGCAGGCGGGATGCCGGTGGTGAAAGGCGGGAGTATGCGCATTGTCGAGGCGCTAAAACAGATCACCGAGCAACACGGTGGTCGGTTTATCACCCAGGCTCAGGTTGACCGCATCATCAGCCAAGGGCAGGGGAAAAAACGCCGCGCTTCGGGGGTGATAGTCGCAGGGCAGGTTTACCACGCCAGTGAAGCGGTGGTCTGTAATGTAACGCCCCAACAACTTTATGGTCACCTGCTGGATAGGATCCCCGAACCTGTCTTGCAACAGGCGCGAAACTATCGTTATGGGCGTGGGGGAATGCAGATTCATTTTGCCTTGAGCACGCCGCCCCCGTGGTGTGATCCTGAATTACGCCATGTCCCCCTTGTCCACCTGACAGAAAGCATGGAACACGTGTGTTTATCCGTCACACAAGCCAACAACGGTTATCTGCCAAGCCACCCGACACTGGCAATAGGGCAGCCAATCGCCCTTGATCCTTCCCGCGCCCCAGAAGGGGGGTGGATCTTGTGGATTCAAATGCAGGAGTTGCCCACCCAGCTTAAAGGTGATGCTTTGGGCGAAATTCCAATTCCGGCAGATGGCAAATGGAATGACACGATCCGCGAAGCGGTTGCGGATCGCATTCAGGCACGTCTGGAAACGGTGATGGCGGGTTTTTCCGCTTCGATTGTGGGTCGCAGAGCCTATTCACCGGCGGACTTACAGGCATTGAACTGCAACTTGTCAGGCGGCGATCCCTATTCGGGGATTTGTTCACCGGATCAATTTTTCTGGCTACGCCCATTTGCGTCCTCGCAAGGTGCAAAGGCGCACCAAACGCCAGTCAGTAACGTGTTTCACATTGGGGCTTCAACCCACCCAGGCCCCGGATTAAGCGGGACTTCCGGCTACCTTGTCGCTCGCCGGCTTGTGCGGCGCTGATCAACTTAGCCAATCCTTTCATTTTTTATCAATTCATCTCTTACAGAGAGGAAAATTTTATGACGTCAAAATTCAGACAACTCATTTATGTTGCGCTTTTATCACTGCCCGGTGGTCTGGCGATGGTCAGTCATGGCGCGATGGCGACAGAAGGAGGAGTTGGAGCCTATCCCGATGGGCTGGATAACTATCTCTCCGGTGCGTTACCGCCAGCGGGCATTCACGCCCTGTTTTATGGTGGCAATATTCACTACAACAAACTTAAGGGCGCGCATGGCGATGTGATCCCGGTTCCGGGTTTTAAAGTCAACGTCAACGTCCTTGCCCCTCGGCTGGTCTGGGTGACGGAAAAACAGGTTTTTGGCGGCCAACTGGCTTACCATGCGATCGTGCCGTTATTGGATGTTACCGCTGATGCCGCTGGCAAACACAGCAACAGCAAGGGGATCGGGGATATCACCTTGGGTCCTGCTTTGGGTTACCACCCCGCACCGGATTTAGCTTATGTTATTGGCGTGAATGTTAACGCACCAACAGGCCACTATAACCGCCACGATCTTGCCAACCTGGGAAAAAATTATTGGACAGCCCAACCGGTTGGGGCGATCAGCTATTTTCCGGCTTACGGCATCAATGCCGATTTAAAAGTGATGTATGATGTCAACTTCCGCAACAAAGCCACCAAGACGACCTCTGGTCAGGCACTGCATGCGGATTATGCGCTGGGGTGGGGATTTGGCAATGGTTTTGTCGTAGGCGTTGGCGGTTATGTCTTCCAGCAGGTTACCAATGATAGTGGGACAAACTCAGCCGGAGGTAAAGCCAGCGCGGTGGGTTTGGGTCCCTCCCTTCGCTATGCCAATGATAAAGGCTGGCTGGTGACGTTGAAATGGCAAAAAGACTTTATCGTCAGCCATCGCCCAGCGGGTTCCCAAATTTTCGTTAAAGCGGCCATTCCATTTTAAGGAAGTGAACTATACCAATCTAACTTCAAGATGCGTGTGATTTCTCCCCGCTTCGCGGGGAGAAATCAGGTTTCATATCGTGTTGTAAATTGCAACTTGAAGTTTAATGCGTATATACCCATCGCCTTTCAAGATGCGTTTTATATCTCCCCGCGCAGCGGGGAAATAAAATGGTACGGTTACCAATAAGAAATAAACGCCGCCCATTAATATGCGCGGCGTTTATTTTTATCAATTAATTAATCGAGTAAATAATGACATTAATACACTAAAATACCGTGGTGATATCTCCATTTATTCGGGTAACAACTTGACCCAACCGTTCTTTGAATATATAAGTTTTGACTGAAAATCATCATCCTGAGATTAATAAAAGTCTTATGATAGGGACATAAAAATGTCAACGCTGATTCAGTGTAATAAGGTTAACTTTAGCATTCATTCAAAACCATTATTTAATAACCTCTCTATAACGATTAAAGAAAACGACAAAATTGCGTTGGTTGGTTATAACGGCACGGGAAAAACCCATTTACTGAAATTATTGGCGGGTATTGAAAAGCCGGATGATGGCGTCATTGAATATGCCAATGGTTTGAGGTTGGAGATGGTTTCCCAGTTTATTGATGACGCATTACTTGAGATGACCTTGCTTGACTCTATTTCCCAGAAAGTCAAACAAATCGATGAATATGGTGATTATAAAGCGGTATCCCTGCTTTATGATTTTGGCTTTCAGGATGCTGACTTTACGACGAAAGTGGCTGATCTCAGTGGTGGGCAAAAAACAAAATTGATGTTTGCCATGAGTGTGGCCGTGGAACCCGATATCATTTTATTTGACGAACCCAGTAACCATTTGGACGCCAATACCCTGAAATTTTTCGAGGATTTCTTTAATAAAAGCCTAAAGAGCGCGTTTATTATCGTTTCCCACGATCGAAACTTTCTGGATAACGTCACCAACCAAACGATTTTCTTGCGTGACCAACAATTGATAACATTTTCCCTGCCATTCAGTCAGGCATTTATGGCTTTGCAGGAAAAAGATGAAGCGGACGCTTTACGTTTGAAAGCGGAAGAAAAGAATATTCAACGCATACAGGAAAGTGCCAAGCGTCTGGCATTGTGGGGAAAACTCCACGATAACGAAAAATTAGCCAGACAAGCCAAATCGATGGAAAAACGGGCGGAAAAACTCGAAAAGAGTAAAACCCAAATAACCGAAGGGGAAACCTATCGATTATCGTTGGATGCCGACACGATCAAATCGAAAAATATGCTGCAAATTGGGGAAAAATGGATTGGCTATCACCAAAATAGGCAGTTTAATTCTTTATTTTCAATGAATGGCTTGTATATCCGGCCAGGCGACAGGATTGCCCTGCTCGGTGATAATGGTGTCGGGAAATCCACCTTGATCCATACGCTTGTTGATGCCTATAACAAGGCCAGAAATGTGAATAATGGAGAATTGGCGACTTCGGCCTATGATACCGGGAATATCACCTTCTCCCCGCAGTGTAATATGGGTTATCTCGATCAGGAATTGGAAAAAATTTCGCTGAACGAATCCATCTTCGATGCGGTCAAAAATAACACGCCGAACATTGATGATATTACCTGTAAACAACAATTAATTGCGACAGGCTTTCAATATGCGGATTTTCATCAACGGGTGGGGCGATTAAGTGGTGGAGAACGTTCCAGATTAATGTTTTTGATCTTGAAATTAAATAAGCACAATTTCCTGATCCTTGATGAGCCAACAAACCATCTGGATATTTTTGGCAAAATGGAATTAGAGAATGAATTAATGAATAACGGAATGACGATATTCATCACTTCGCATGACAGGGTATTTATTGATAACGTCGCCAATCGTTTTTGGCTGATTAAAAATGGCAAACTGGAAGAAGTGACATCCAGCGAAGGGTATTACCAGTTTCTGAATGAAAATGTGACCCTATATCCAAAAGAGGTGATTAAAGTTCAGGAAAGCGCGCCTGATGAACCACAAGTATTGGCAGATGAGGAAGCGATCCTGCAACGTATTGTGGTATTGGAGCAAAATCTGGCGCAGGATTTGGCAAGAAAACCGAAGCACCAGAAACCCCAAAATCAGGCAAGTTGGAAAAAGGAAATTGAGAGACTTTATGAAATATTGGGATAAATTCCAGCGCCCCGATTGGGGCGCTGACCGTTATTTATCACGACAGGATCTGTTCAGCCGCCGCAATATCTAGCCACTCTTTAAATTCGGTTAACAATAAATCGTACAGCACCTCATCTTTTACCGTGGCAAAATTGTCGATGGCGAAGAAATGGGTGTTATCCAGACGACGATCGGTAAAGTTATCGAGTTTTTCGAGTACGCCATAATACGCTCCCCCCAGGCCAACAAACTTCCAAAAAATAGGATAATTTGCTGAACGTCGGATGGCCTCCTTAATTTGACGAGTCTTGCTGATCCCCCCGTCTGTAATAAACACGATATAGACAGGGAGGTCACTGTCTTTAAAATAGTCGATAATATCTTCCATGACGGGTGGTTCATTGTTTGTCGCACCCAGGCCGGGGAGAATTTCCCATCTGGAGCGTTTCATCGTGGTTTGGATTGCATGGACATAGTCATCAAGATTATCAAGGGTGACGTCCTGATATTTTTTGTGCTTATCGGCAAAACCCCAGACATCCATGGAGCCGTCATCGTCAAATTGCGCGGCCAATACCGCAATACGATCCAGGACTGCCTGAACATATCCCTTCTTGAATTGGCCTTTCATTGATCCTGAAGCATCAAGCACAAATGCCACCCTGGCTTTGATGGATTGCAGGTTATGTTTACTCAAGCTGACGGTGGCATTCTTGGCAAGGTTGACGAGGCGTGGTGCTTTATCCTGGAGTTTTTTCTCAAGGCTGATAGTGAGGCGAGTTGGGGATACCGGTTGTTCCACATCAACCCCAAAATTCACCGCCAGAGGCTCCAGCCCACCATTGAACCCTTGGCCGAGGGCACGGAGTTTCCAGCTACCGGAATGTCGATAAATTTCCGCAATAATCATGGCCTTTTCCGTTCTGCCTGCGGTTGAAACCGTAAAGGTGGCAACATCTTGCATGTCAAATTTCAACTGTTGAAGACCAGCGACTGAATCTGGGCCATCGATCACCAGCGTGATCGCCATTTTGCTCACACTGGCCGCCATTTTGGTCAGATCCACGGTGATCGTGCTGCTTTGGTGAGCGGTTTCCAACACCAGGCTGTGATCTGCGGCGGTGGGATGATTGTAAAAATAGAAGTCACTATCTCCCCTGACTTTCCCATTCGCATTCAATAGAAAAGCGGAGGTATCGACTTCACTGCGAAAAGAAGGGGTTGTTGGGTAAGAGAGGGTGATTCGAAGCAAAGTTTTAGATAAAACGATATTCTGTCCTGCTTGAAGATCCATACATGATGTCCTTTTTAAATGTGTAGGGTCTGTTTTTTACGATATTAATCACCATCAGGGTATTCAACCTAATGTTTTTCGTTGTCGTGAAATCATTTTATGATTTTTGAATGGGTGAGTTTGGGATGTCACCAGGGGCGGCGATAGGCTGAATATTTCTGAGGAGATATGAAAATATGAAAGCAATGCTTCACCCACGTTTCAGGCTTTCACTTGGCGTCTCACCATAACGGGCTTTATATTCTGCGCTAAAGCGTCCCATATGGGCGAATCCCCAACGCAGGGCGACGCCGGTGACACTGGTAGCTTCGCCGGCCAATAGCTCCGTGCGGACATGTTCCATACGCAGGTCACGTAAGTATTGCATCGGGCTGATATTCAGGAACGCCCGAAAGCCGGCGTAGAGGCTGCGCAAGCTGACCCCTGCCACTTGGGCAAGCTGTTCCACGGTGATGGGTTCGTGGGCGTGAGCCTGCAAATACTCCTGCACTCGCCGTACATGCCGCGGTCGAATAGAGCATCGGCGGTTGGCGGGGGTTTCACTGTAATTATGCTGATGGGTGGAGAGCAGGGTAACGGAAATTAATTGCTCTATCTGGCTGGTGATCAGCTTGTGTTGCAAGATATCCGGCACCTGCGTGGTACATTCCAGAAGATAGGGCATCAAACAGCGCCAGGCCTGACAGCGTTGCCATTCAAATCCCAGCTCAAAGACCAGCGGTTGATCCAGAGGATGCCCCAATTGCCCGACCAGGGTTCTCTCCAGCAAGGAACGGGAAATCCTGACCATAAACTGGTCGTTATCGGCATTCCAGCGCATGGCGGTGGGTTGGTCTGGGCTGAGGATGGAAGCCAGATGAGGCGTGGAATCAAGGCACTGCTCCCCGCTTTCAATACCCGCGCAGCCTGCCAGTGGCATCTGGACGAGAAAGAACGCATTCAATTCTCCTGGCGTGATTGCAACGTTGGCGCCGTAACGTAGCCGGCTGATGGAAATATCCCCCAGTGGAATATAGTGCATCCTCGCATCCAATTTTTGATTGTTGCCCAATATCGTTAGCTGGTGGGGCTGCATGACCCGCCCGACCATCGATTTAACTTCATCAAGATCGTTGGATGAAAAAAGCAGATGTTTCGGGGAATTGAAATGCACCCCAATTTTCGTCACGGCGTATTTGGGATCTGCGCAGTTTGAAGTTGAATACCTTGATTCTGTTCTTCCTGAGCCAATGTGCTTTAGAGCAGGGCTTGTTTGCTCAGTGCCTTTATTTCCAGAATAATTTTGGGTTCCAGAATAGTCGCTAGACCACGAATTGCTCATAATTTCAGATACCTCTATCCAGTCACATAATTGTTATAATGTGTGAGATATCCCGCTAATAACGTTCTTATTCCCTGTTTTGATTATTTGGGATATTTTTAAGATGGTTAATGAAATAACTTAATTAAAAATAACAGTATTCGTCTTGTCCTTATTCTATTGTCTGATAACAGTATCCACATGTTGCTTAAATGAAATATATATGATTATGAATATATTTATGGTGGTCACTGCGTATCTTGCTAAATGTCTGGCTAACCTTGTTGTGAACAAAAATGATTTTTCACAACGATAGCGGATCTTGAACGGCCACATTTCCTCCCCACCCCTACCCCAAATTTATCCGCTTGCTGCACGCTTTATCCAAACACTGCATAAATCCCAATTACATGACAAATCATGCATTGACCGTTAACTCATCGCCGAATTACATAAGGGATAACGAAAAAGCGTAAGGCGAACACGATGAGGTGAGCATGGCTGAGCGATCATTTGTCGAGGAAGTGAAAAAGCTACGTTTGGATCAGGGCGAGATTTTCAGGGGTGAAGGCATACTGGCCGTCACCAAAGCCCTGCTGGAATCCGGTGTGGCGTATGTGGCGGGCTATCAGGGGGCGCCGATTTCCCATCTGATGGATGTGCTGCTGGATGCACAGGATATCTTATCTGAATATGGCATTCGCTTTGAAAACAGTGCCAGCGAAGCTACTGCTGCTGCGACATTGGCCGCTTCCGTTAATTATCCACTGCGTGGCGCCATCACGTTTAAATCGACGGCGGGTACAAATGTTGCCTCGGATGCGTTGGCAAATCTGGCATCGGGCGGCGTGGTGGGCGGCGCCCTGATTATCGTCGGTGAAGATTATGGTGAAGGCTCTTCCATCATGCAGGAGCGTAGCCATGCTTTCGCGATGAAATCCCAGATCTGGTTGCTCGATCCACGCCCTAACTTGTCCTCGATTGTACAGGCGGTGAAGACCGGTTTTGAGCTGTCGGAAGCCAGCAATACGCCGGTGATGTTACAGGTGCGCATTCGTGCCTGCCATGTGCATGGCCAGTTTGTGTGTGAGAAAAATCGCGCATCCACGTTCATGATTAAAGATGCGCTGGAAAATCCGGCGCGCGATCTCAGCCGTATCGTGCTGCCTCCCGCCAGCTTTTTGCATGAGAAAGAAAAAATCCAGGATCGCTGGCCGGCGGCCGTGCGTTTTATCCAGCAGCACGCCTTGAATGAGTTTTTCGCCGAACAAGCTGACGATGTTGGCCTTGCCCTGCAAGGTGGATGCTATAACACCGTGATCCGCGCCCTGAATTTACTTGGCCTGGCGGATGTTTTTGGCAATAGCCAAATCCCGCTGTATGTCATGAATGTCGCCTATCCATTGATTGACGACGAGTTTGAACGTTTTTGCCGTGGCAAGCGGGGGATTTTAGTGCTGGAAGAAGGCCAGCCCAATTTTGTGGAGCAGAATGTCGCGAATATTTTGCGCCAGCGTGAGATAGCGACCCGGTTACATGGCAAGGATTTATTGCCAATGGCGGGAGAATACAATACGGCAACCGTGTTAGCAGGACTCCGGGCTTTCCTTGAACGTTACGGTAAAATTGCGGCGGAAAGTGCGGTGTCTGCCTGTCAGGTGCGCATTCCCGCCGTCACTTTACCGAGCGAGGAAAATAAGGATCAGGCACGCAATATCAATGCCGCGCCACCAGATCCACTGGAAGAGGCGGTTCATGCCCGTCCCCCCGGATTTTGTACCGGCTGCCCGGAACGCCCAATCTTTACGGCGATGAAGTTGCTCGAACGGGAGTTGGGGCAACACCATGTCAGTGCCGATATAGGTTGTCACTTATTTGCCATTTTGCCCCCCTTTAATTTGGGCAATACCACAATGGGATATGGATTGGGGGCTGCGAGTGCGGCCGCACTGAATACGTCGCTGACGAATAAGCGGGCAATCTCAGTGATGGGGGATGGGGGATTTTGGCACAACGGCTTAACCAGCGGCATCGCGAACAGTGTTTTTAACCGCAGCGACAACCTGACCATTATTGTGGACAACAGCTACACTTCCGCGACCGGCGGGCAGGATATTCCCTCTTCAACCGCGCTGAATCCCCACCGCAGTACCGGCCATGACATTGAAAAAGCGGTCAAAGGGGTTGGCGTGAAATGGGTACGTAAGATCAAGCGGACTTACGATCTCAAGGCGATGATCAAAACGTTGCGTGAGGCGCTGACAACCGGCGAACCGGGGCCAAAAGTCCTGGTCGCGCAAAGTGAGTGCATGTTGAATAAACAGCGGCGCGAGAAGGTAAAGACGAAAGGGGCAATTGCGGCAGGAAAGCGGGTCGTCCGTGAGCAGTTTGGCGTTGATCCTGATACCTGCACGGGCGATCACTCCTGTATCCGCTTGTCCGGCTGTCCTTCCCTGTCGATTAAGCCGAATCCTGATCCCTTACGCACCGATCCGGTCACAACGGTATTAAGTAGTTGTGTGGGCTGTGGGTTGTGCGGGGAATTATCCCATGCGGCAGTGCTGTGTCCCTCTTTTTTTAAGGCACGGATCATTACCAACCCCAATCGTTGGGAGCGGTGGCTTCACCCTATTCGCAAAAGACTCATCGGTTATGTGCAACGTCGTGATGCCAGACGGCGTCAGCAATATGATTTTTAATAAGGAGTCATGTCTATGTCATTATCCACCCACTCCCCGCTCATGAACTCACCCAAACAGCCGATCAAAATTGCCATTCTGGCGATGGGCGGTGAAGGGGGGGGCGTACTGGCCGATTGGATCGTGACGTTGGGGGAAGAGAATGGCTATTTTGCCCAAACGACGTCAGTCCCTGGCGTCGCCCAGCGAACAGGAGCCACCATTTATTATGTTGAGTTATTTCCTGGTGCTGATGATCCGAACGTTTTAGCCCCGGTGCTGGCACTGATGCCGACGGCCGGTGATGTGGATATTGTGCTGGCTTCTGAATTGATGGAAGCCGGCCGTGCTGTCCAACGCGGTTTTGCCACCCCTGATCGCACGACACTGATCGCGTCAAGCCATCGGGTGTTTTCGATGGCAGAGCGTTCGGCAATGGGGGATGGGCGGGTCAATAACAAGGTGCTGATCCGGCAATGCCGCCAGGCTGCTTTGCGCTTTATCCATTTTGATATGGCGAAGATGGCAGAGAAAAGTCATAGCGTGATCAGTGCCGTCTTGTTTGGTGCATTGTGTGGCACGGCGGCTTTACCCTTCAGCCGTAACCAGTTTGAGGCGGCGATCATCAAGAAAAAAGTGGGGATCAAACCCAGCTTGCAAGCCTTTAATCTGGGAGTGAGTCAGGTACAGTTGGCGGCAGAATTAAACATCGCGCCAGAAACCCCTGTTCCGCCCAAGAGACGTCATCTTTCCCACAGCCGGTTCTCCCACAGCCGGATCTCCCATAGCCGGATCTCCCACAACAACAAGGTGAATGCCCTGCTATTGCATCTCCGGCAGACGTTCCCTTCCAGTATCCATGACATTGTGATTGAAGGTATCAAGCGGCTGATTGATTATCAGGATCTCGCTTACGCCCGCCTGTATCTTGATCGACTGCAACACCTGATCGAGCAAATCGTCAAGCCTGAGGAGCCATTATTGCGTGAAACCGCCCGTCATTTGGCGCTGTGGATGGCGTACGAAGACACCATGCGGGTGGCGGATCTCAAAATCCGTGCCGGGCGGTTCGAACGTGTTAGCCAAGAAATGCGGGTGAAGGGCGATCAATTTGTCGAGATCAATGACTTTCTGCATCCCAGGATGGAAGAAATCTGTGACACCTTGCCTGCCAATATCGGGCGCTGGTTGTCCCGTCCCCATTTTTTTCATCGTGTATTGGCAAAATTATTCAGCCGTGGGCGTGTCATTACCACCAGCTCTCTTCGGGGATATTCGTTGCTTTATCTGCTGGCGAGTTGGCGCCACATGCGCCGCCATACGCTGCGCTTTCAGCATGAAACGGTACGCATTGAAGCGTGGCTGCGGCGCATTGGAATCGCGGCAAAGCGTGATCCCGAACTGGCTTTGGCCATCGCTCAATGCCAGCGCTTGCTCAAGGGATATGGCGAAACGCAATCCCGTGGTTTGAGCCATTTTCAAACCCTGATGAGGATTGTTGACCACCATCCGCATGATTTATCCCCCTCCAGCCTGCGGCAACTGTGTGAAGCGGCATTGGCGGATGAGCAGGGTGATCGATTACGTGAGTGCCAACGACGTCTCTCTTTATATTAAAGAACTTATCCTAAGGAACCCGCAATGAGTCTGCTTAGATTTATACAGCCCCATAAGATCCGCTTTTCCGAATGTGATCCGGCGGGGATCGTCTTTTATCCCCAGTATTTCGTGATGTTCAATAACTTGCTGGAAGATTGGTTCGATGAATTAACGCCAATGGGATATGCCAGCTACATCGCCAAACACCGTTTTGGACTGCCAACCGTTCATCTGGAGGCGGAATTTAAGGCCATTAGCCGGATGGGGGATCAGGTTTGGCTGGAATTAAATGTTGAGAAAATTGGCAAAAAATCATTGACGCTGCTCCAGCGCTGCGTCAGCAAAGAAGGTGAGTTGAGGATGAGTGCCACTCAGACTTATGTCACGACTTCACTGGATACCCATCAAGCTATCCCCATACCCGATGAGTTTTACTATGCGTTAACTGAACTGATGCCTTAGTCAGTTAAACAGGCACTGTAGCTGGGTTATCGCATGGGGTAGATATCGTGCGGCAGGAGAAAAATATGAATGTAAGAGGTAAGAATGCAGTTATCAGTAAAAATGCAATGACCGTAACGGGTAAGAATATCGTCTGTATTGGCGGTGGACCGGCTGGCTTGTATTTCGGTCTGCTGATGAAACTGCAAAATCCGGATAATCGCGTCGTGGTGATCGAGCGCAATCGGCCTTATGACACGTTTGGTTGGGGCGTGGTGTTTTCGGATGCCACGCTGGAAAACCTGCACCTGGCTGATCCGGTGTCAGCTAACACGATCAGCGCGGAATTTAGCCGTTGGGATAATATTGATATCCACTTCAAGGAAACGGTAAATCGTAGTGGCGGTCATGGTTTTATTGGTATTGGCCGTAAAAAGCTCCTGAATATTTTGCAAGATCGCTGCCAGGAAGTTGGGGTTGAGCTGCTGTTTGAAACCCAGGTTGAGGATGAACAGGAGATTGCCCGCCAATATCAAGCGGATTTGCTGATCGCATCTGATGGCATCAATAGCCAGATCCGCACCCGTTATGCCGATTTTTTCCGGCCCGATATCGATCAACGCCATTGCCGTTTTGTCTGGTTAGGGACGCGCAAGATCTTTGATGCATTCACGTTTTTGTTTGTTGAAACCGAATATGGCTGGTTTCAGGTTCACGCTTATCAATTTGAGGAAGGGTTATCGACTTTTATTGTTGAGACAACGGAAGAAACCTGGCTGGCGGCGGGTATCGACAAAATGTCACAAGAAGAGGGCATTGCCTATTGTGAAAAACTCTTCGCCCCGTGGCTGGATGGACACCCATTAATCTCCAATGCCACCCATTTACGTGGTGCCGCCATTTGGATACGTTTCCCGCGCATCATTTGCGCGAATTGGGTGCACTGGATCAAAGCCGAGGGTGATAACGGCAAAAATATTCCGCTTGTATTAATGGGGGATGCCGCCCATACCGCCCATTTTTCCATCGGCTCCGGTACAAAATTGGCATTGGAAGACGCGATTGAACTGGCCAATAGCCTGAAAATTCATCAGGGGGATTGGCGGTCGGGTTTAGCCGATTATCAGCAATCGCGGAGTGTCGAAGTGCTGAAAATCCAAAATGCCGCCCGCAATTCAACGGAGTGGTTCGAAAATGTCGCCCGCTATGAACGTTTTTCGCCGGAACAATTCGCGTATTCACTGCTGACACGTTCACAGCGCATTTCCCATGAAAACTTGCGCTTGAGGGACAGGGCATGGCTGGAAAATTATGAACGCGGGTTTGCCCAAAGAATTAACCCCCTCTCACCGCTCACCCCACCGTTGCTGACGCCTTATCAGGTACGGGGCGTGACTTTGAAAAATCGGGTCGTTATCTCGCCTACCCTGTTGTATAGCGCAGAAGAAGGTGTACCGGGACCATTCCATCTGGTTCATCTTGGCAGCAGGGCATTGGGCGGAGCCGGTTTGATGATCGCTGAAATGACGGCAATTTCTCCACAAGCGCGCGTCACCCCGGCTTGTACGGGATTGTGGAACGATCAACAGGTACAGGCGTGGAAGACGATCACCGATTTTGTCCATCAGCATTCTGACACCTTGGTCGGAGTGCAATTGGGGCATGCCGGGCGGCGGGGCTCAACCCAACTAGGCTGGGAACACGCGGATCACCCTTTGCCTGCGGGCAACTGGCCCTTGGTTTCCGCTTCGGCACTGCCCTATTTAGCGGGGATTTCACCCGTGCCGGCCGCGCTGACTCAGGCACAAATGCAAGAGATTATTGCGCAATTTGTCGCAGCAACCCAGCGTGCCATGCAAGCCGGCTTTGACTGGCTGGAGATCCAGGCCGCGCACGGTTACCTGCTTTCCAGTTTTATCTCCCCGCTGACGAACCAGCGCGATGACGAATACGGTGGCTCGCTGGAAAACCGACTTCGCTTCCCGTTGGCCGTCTTTGAAGCTGTACGTGAAGTTTGGCCGGCTGATTTGCCCATTTCTGTGCGCATTTCTGCGACGGATTGGGTGGAAGGAGGCACGACGGTTGATGAAGGCGTAGAAATTGCCCGTCGTTTCTATGAAGCCGGGGTGGATATGGTGGATTGTTCCACCGGCGAAGTTTCTGCTGAGCAGCAACCGGTTTACGGGCGAATGTACCAGACTCCGATGGCGGATCGCATTCGTAATGAAGGAAACGTGCCGGTAATTGCTGTCGGTGCGATTACCGATGCGGATCAAATCAACGGCATTATCGCGTCGGGGCGTGCTGATCTCTGTGCCTTATCCCGCCCATTTTTAGCCAATGCGGCCTGGCTACTGCATGAATGTGCCAGATATGGCTGGACAGGGATTGATTGGCCGAAACCTTATCTTTACGGCAAGGCGCAGCTTATTAAAAAACAAATTTATTAAAAAACCCTTCGGTAAAAACAGTTAGTCACTTTACCGCTATCCGTATAGGAGATATCCATGTCTCAACAAGAAAATATCCAGGCCCATGATCAATACCGGGAAGAGATTAATGGCCGTGCCAACGTTGCCGATAGCCCTGAGCTGTTGGCGTATTACCGGGAGTTGAGAAAATACCGGACAGGGGCACTTTGGACAATCGCCAACAAAATAGAACCCTGGCAACCTAAGTCCGCTTCGGTTCCGGTACTTTGGCGTTACCGTGAGCTGCGTGAGCACGTTATCAAATCGGCTGATTTAGTCACACCGGAAAAAGCCGGGCGCCGTGTGGTCTACCTGAACAACTCCGGCGATCCACAAGCGTCAACCGCGGTTGGCTTGCTCTATTCCGGTCTCCAGACCATGCGGCCAGGCGAAGCGGCATCGGCACATGCCCACTCCTCTTCTGCCCTGCGTTTTATCATGGAAGGGCGTGGTGCTTACACCATTGTTGATGGGCAGAAGTTGTTGCTGGAAGCGAATGATTTCGTCTTAACCCCCAATGGCACCTGGCATGAACATGGCGTTGAACCTACGGGATCGCAATGTATCTGGCAGGATGGCCTGGATATCCCCCTGGTTAACGTATTGGAGGCGGGGTTTTATAAGGTTCATCCTGACTTACGCCAGGCGGTGACTGAACCGGTGAATGCTGCCATTGCGCTCTGGGGGGCGCCTGCCTTGCGTCCACAAAATGTTGGCTGGGATAAACCCTATTCTCCCTTGTTCAGATACCAATGGGGACCCACTTATGAAGCCTTGCAGCGTTACGCCCGCGTCTCGGATGGATCACCCTTCGATGACACGCTGATGCATTACACCAATCCCCTCACCGGTGGTCATGTCATGGCAACCCTGGGTGCCAGTATGCAGTTGCTGCGTCCGGGCTTTGTTGGCAAGGCACATCGTCATACTGGCAGTTTCATCTACCAAGTGGCGAAAGGGCAAGGCTATTCCGTGATTGATGGCCAACGGTTTGATTGGCAGGAGCGGGATATTTTCTGCGTACCATCATGGGCATTTCATGAGCATGTGAATACCTCGCAAACAGATGATGCTTGCCTGTTCTGCTTCAACGACCTACCCGTGATGCAGGCATTGCAATTGTATTACGAAGAAGCCCTGACTGATAACGATGGGCACCAACAAGTGAGAGGATAAGAGATGCGTTTAATCACTTACCGTTCAGAAGTAACGGCTGCCGCGCGTTTAGGGGCAATTGTCAATAATCACGTCGTCGATCTGGCAAAACTGGCTGTTCATGCTGGGAAAAAATTGCCGGATAACATGCTGGAGTTTATTGAGCTGGGGCCGTTGGCGATAAGCAGCACAACAGCGCTGTTAGATTCGTTCAAGGGATTGTGGCCTACGGGGGTTTCACAGCCATTGCAGGATGTGAACATTCTTGCCCCGATCCCTCGCCCGCGGAAAAATATCTTTGGGATCGGCCTGAACTATGTTGAGCATGTGGCTGAGTCCAGCCGCTCGCTGGATACGGCAAAAGATCTGCCCAAAGAACCGGTTATTTTCTCCAAGCCGCCAACGACGATCATTGGCCCTGGCGAGGCGATTGAACATAACAGTGCGATCACCCAGCAATTGGATTGGGAAGTGGAACTGGCGGTTATTATCGGAACGCGCGCCAAAGGCGTATCGGAAGCGGAGGCATTGAAATATGTGTTTGGCTATAGCCTGCTTATCGACATGAGCGCCCGTGATTGCCGCCGAGCTGGTCAGTGGATCTACTCCAAGGGGCAGGATACCTATGCACCTTTTGGACCTTGCATTGTCACCGCGGATGAAATTCCCAATCCCCAGAATCTGGCGCTGAGCCTGAAAGTCAATGGGGTGACCAAACAGGATTCCAATACCCGCCATATGTTGTTCAAGGTCAATACCCTGATTGCAGATATTAGCAAAGGCATCACGCTGGAGCCGGGGGATATCATTGCCACAGGCACGCCGGAAGGTGTTGGGGCGGGGCGTGCTCCCCAGGAATGGCTATGGCCTGGGGATGTGGTTGAAGCGCACCTTGAAAAGATTGGTGATTTACGTCACCCCGTGGTTGCGGTGTAAATCCAAAATAGATAAAACAGGAGCCCGATAATGCTGAAACTTCCCAAGTTCAAGGCGGCTGCGGTACAGGCTGCCCCCATCTTTCTGGATACGGAGGCAACGGTTGATCTCGTTTGTCGCTTGATCCAGGAAGCCGCAGATAAGGGAGCCAGTTTGGTGGCTTTTCCCGAAGTGTTTGTTTCTGGGTATCCTTACTGGAATTGGGTAATGAACCCGATACAAGGTAGCTCGTGGTTTGAAAAACTGTGCAAATCGGCCATTGAAGTACCGGGGCCGGAGATCAACAAAATCGCACAGGTGGCGGCACGTCATCACATCAATGTTGTGATTGGGGTCAATGAACGCAATCCCAAGGGTATCGCAACACTTTATAACACCTTGGTGACCCTTTCTGATGAAGGGCAAATTCTGGGGCGACATCGCAAGCTGGTGCCGACCTGGGCGGAGAAGTTGACCTGGGCGAATGGCGATGCGTCTGCGTTAAAAGTGCATGATACCAGTATCGGGCCACTGGGCGTGTTGGCCTGTGGTGAAAATACCAATACGTTGGCCCGTTTTTCCCTGTTGTCTCAGGGGGAATTGGTCCATGTCGCCAGCTATATTTCCCTGCCTGTTGCCCCGCCGGATTATGACATGGCGGAGGCGATCCGTTTACGCGCAGCGGCTCACTGTTTTGAGGGCAAGGTGTTTACCATCGTTTCCTGCTCCACGATTTCACCGGAAATTATCAACGCCATGTCAGCCAGCCATCCTGAGGCTGAGGCGTTGTTGGCGCGCACTAATAGTGCATTTACCGGGTTCATCGGGCCAGATGGACGTGTGATTGGCACTCCCCTGATTGATAAAGAGGGGATCGTTTATGCCGATATTGACTTGAACCGCTGTATCCAGCCTCGCCAGATGCACGATATCACCGGGCATTACAATCGATTTGATATTTTCGATCTCAAAGTGAATCGTCGCCCGCTGACTGCGATCCGGTTTGCTGATCTGCCATCCGATCAGGCCAGATCCCAGGCAGAGGCGGATTGGGGCGATCTCACACCGGAGGATCTTCCATGAATGAAACGCAGCATTTTCGGGTCGGGCTGATTGTGCCTTCTTCAAATACGACAATGGAAACAGAAATCCCTGCTATCCTGCGTGCCCGTGAAGCGATAAGCCCCGAACGTTTTACCTTTCATTCCAGCCGCATGAGAATGAAAACGGTCACCCAAACGGAACTCGCGGCAATGGATGCCGACAGTGATCGCTGTGCACTTGAACTGTCAGATGCGGCGGTCGATGTGCTGGGATATGCCTGTTTAGTGGCGATTATGAGCATGGGAAAGGGGTATCATCGGAGCTCTGAAAAACGGCTCCATCTGCGGACAGCGGAAAATGGCTATCCGGCGCCGGTTGTGACCAGCGCAGGTGCGCTGGTGGATGGGTTACATGCTTTGGGGGCGAAACGGATCTCCATATTAACACCTTATATGAAGCCACTGACTCAGTTAGTCATTGATTATATTGAAAATGAGGGAATTGAAGTGATCGACAGCATTTCGCTGGAGATCCCCGATAACCTTGATGTTGGGCGGCAAGATCCCCTCGCTCCCGTGGAGATTACCAAACGGTTGAACAGCAATGTGGACGTGATTGTTGCTTCCGCATGTGTACAAATGCCTTCCCTGGCGTCAGTACCGCTGATCGAAGATCGGGTGGGATTGCCGGTTATGTCTTCATCTGTGGCGACAACCTACATGATACTGAAACAGCTTGGGCTAAATACATCCGTTCCGGGAGCTGGCTCACTATTATCAGGAAAATATTGACTGAATGGCTGTTGTGGGCGTGTTTTTCATGGGTGAACCTTTTAGTATTGGAAGACAAAAAAACTTCCTGAGATAAAAAGGTTGTTCAACTTATGCCAGATTCAAAAGTGTTTGTTGACAATTACTTGCCAGCCTTGCTTGGGCAGGCATGGATGCTAGTCTCTTCTGAATTCCATGACATCGTTGAAGCGCAAGGGTTGTCAGTGCTGGAGTGGCGGGTGCTATCGACATTGGCAGGAAGTGGCCCGATTGGTATCAGTTTGTTGGCGCAGAAAACGGTCAGTAAACAGCCGACGATTACCCGCGTCTTACAGCGTTTGGAATTACAGGGGTATGTCGTGCGTTTTTCCAATGGGGGTCATGATCGCCGTGTGACATTGGTACGCCTGACTGAAACAGGAAAAAACGTGGTAGCAGGGTTGCTGGTTGAGGCTGAATTGCATGAAAAAAGTGTGCTGGAGCCATTGGGCGATAGTAAAAGCCAGCTATTAAAAGAAGTTTTGCAGGAGCTGATTAAACAGCATACACCCATACGTGGCGTGTTGGGGGGATTGAGTCAGTAATTTAATAAGTTAAGTTATTTCATTTTTGTAATATCTTGTGGGAGAAATTCAAATGAAACTCAGCAAAATCATTATCGCCGCATCCCTATTAAGTTTTCCTTTTTCATCATGACATGCTGAGACTAAAAGTAACTCCACGAAAAAACAAACATGACAAAACTCACTGATTGTGCAGCATTAAATGGAAAACCGGGTCAAAACGGAGTACCTGATAGCGATTGTCCCAATGGCGGGGATGGAAAATATCCAGGTCAATCAGGAGGTCATGGTGGGGATGGTGTTTGAACTGAGGATAGAAGAACGATGAATGTAAGCATTTGGTAGTCTCACTTCGTTCTTATCTGATAAAGCGAGGTGAGATTACCGGACGGTTACATTCACAATACTGTTTTCGGGTCAGATCACTGTGCCGCCATTGGGTCACATGGCGCTGTTTTTGTTCGGGGGTGTATCGGTTACGGCGCATGATGGGCTCTCCAAATGAAAAATCAGAAGCCGTAGCGTGCATGAGCTGAATGGACGGAACAAGGTGAGATCACCGGACGGTTACTAAACAACAGTACCAGCGCCAGCAAGAGCAGCTCAGTGAAATTAAGCTGAGAATGCGGGAGCTAATAGGTAATTACAACAGCAACTAAGGGCAGGGACTGAGCGGCTCTAAAAAAGAACAAAGCCGGAAGATCACAGGGATCTTTCCGGCTCTATCTTAATTAAGCATTTCATTGATATCGTTTTTTATTTTATCTAATGCATCATTAGCTTTAACTCGTTCATTAAAATCATCTCTCCAGATAAAATATTCAGAAAAACCACCATAGCCTCTGAACATAGAACTATATGCATGGCGGGCATCTTCAATCGCAGCTCTTGCATCGTTCACACCTCCATACGTTGGGGGTGTCAGCAACGCAATTATGTTCTCAATACCCCTTATCCAATTTCCTCCACCGTTATCACGCATAATTTCCCATAGTGAAAAAAAGAGGGCTCTTAATTTTTCTGATCGTTCAATAGAATCCATGTATTACCTCAAAGGCCAATCTTGTAATACCTTGACGCCATCTATTTTCCAAGGTTCTTTAATAAAGATTTGCATTTTATCTTGCCCACCTAGATATACCCCTCCTTGATAACCCACAGGCCCTTCAAAAATTTCGGTGCCTTGTAACCGTCCGGTGATCTCACCTTGTTCCGTCCATTCAGCTCATGCACGCTACGGCTTCTGATTTTTCATTTGGAGAGCCCATCATGCGCCGTAACCGATACACCCCCGAACAAAAACAGCGCCATGTGACCCAATGGCGGCACAGTGATCTGACCCGAAAACAGTATTGTGAACAGCATCAG